>NZ_CAMZOJ010000002.1:0-725646 GCF_947331485.1 Marinicauda sp. Alg238-R41
ACGATGACACTCCAAGAATCATACTTCGCGCCCCGTGTGAATCCCTCGCGACTCTGAAATCAATGAAATTGCTCTAGGACGCGGTCTCGTTCTGGCGCGCGCCGATAAAGGTCAGCCGCGCCGCCGATCCCGCGCGCAAGGGCCGGTCGCTCGCGCGGGCAATGACCGTCCAGCACGCATGCGCGGCGGCCAGTCGCGCTGCTGCAATCTTGCTCGCCATTCCGCCCGTTCCCGGGCTGCCAGCCCGCGGCCCGCCGGCGAGCGCCGGGTCGAGCGCGAAGATGTCTTCAATCTGATCGATCGGTTGCGCGTCCGGATCCAGCACCGGGTCGGCGCTGTAAAGCCCGTCCACATCGGAGAGCAGGACAAGGCCGCACGCGGGCAGGAGGGGGGCGATGCGTGCGGCCAGACGATCATTGTCGCCGTAGCGTAATTCTTCGGTCGCCACGGTGTCGTTCTCGTTGACGATGGGCAGGACGCCCATGTCCAGAAGGCAGGCGAGCGTGTTGCGGGCATTGTCGCGGCGCTGGCCGGTTTCGGTGTCACCCGGCGAAAGCAGGGTCTGCGCCGTCAGGACGCCGCTGCGCGCGAAGGCGCGCGACCATGCCTCGGTCAGCAGGATCTGCCCGACGGCCGCCGCGGCCTGCTTTTCGGGCAGGCTCAGCGTGCGCGACAGCGGCAGGCCGAGGCGCAGGCGTCCGAGCGCGACTGCGCCGGAGCTGACGAGCACCACCGCCTTGCCGGTCTCGCGCAGGGCCGCGATGTCCTCGGCGATCGCCTCGAACACGCTGTCGCGGGCCCGCCCGGTTTCCGGATCGGTCAGCTGGTTCGACCCGATCTTGATGACGATGCGCCGCGCGCGGCCCAGCGCGTGTTCGAAGCGCGAGGCGGCGGCCGGCGTCTTCATCCGCGCGGCTCGAACGGGAATGAGGTGACCGCCCCGTGCGAGGCCGAACCGACCAGCGCGGCGTATTTGGCATAGGCCCCATGGGTGTAGCGCGGTTCCGGCGGCGTGAATCCGGCCCGGGCGCGCGCAGCGAGATCGCCATCCACGTCGATGCGACGGTTCTCGACATCGATGCTGACCCTGTCGCCCTCCTCCAGGAAGGCGATCGGGCCGCCGCGCGCCGCTTCGGGCGCGATATGGCCGACCATGAAGCCGTAGGTGGCGCCGGAGAAGCGTCCGTCCGTGACCAGCGCCACGTCGTCGCCCAGCCCGGCGCCCTGAATGGCGGCGGTCACGGCGAGCATCTCGCGCATGCCGGGTCCGCCCGACGGGCCTTCATAGCGGATGACGACCACGTCGCCCTTGTTGATCTGGCGCTTGTTGATCGCCTCGAAGGCCGCTTCCTCGCTGTCGAAGACCCGCGCAGGCCCCTCGAACCGCAGGCGGTCATGCCCGGCCAGCTTGGCCACGCAGCCCTGCGGTGCGAGATCGCCATACAGCACGCCGAACCCGCCCCGGCTTTTGACCGGGTTGTCCGGCGCGCGGATCACATCCTGGCCCGGCGTCTCCTTCGCGTCGGCTGCTTCTTCGAACAGGGATTTTCCCGTGACGGTGGGCGCATCGACTATCAGCCCAGCCTGCTGCATCCGCTGGACCAGCAGTCGCGTGCCGCCGGCTGCGCTCATATCGGGGGCCATGTAGCGTCCGCCGGGTTTGAGATCGGCGATGACCGGCGTCGCCCGCGAGATGGCGTCGAACTGGTCGATGTCGAAATCGGTCTGCGAGAGTCCGGCCTCACGTGCGATCGCGAGCAGGTGCAGGACCGCATTGGTCGAACCGGCTGTAGCGGTGACGGCCGCAGCCGCATTCTTCAGGCTTGCCGGTGTGATCAGGTCGCGCGGGCGCCGATTGTGTTCGAGCGCATGCAGGACCGCTGCGCCGGCGGCATGGGCCGCCCCCGCCTTGTCGGGATGGACGGCGGGAATGTCGTTCAGCCCCATGGGCGAAAGGCCGAGAACGCTGAGCGCCATAGCCATGGTGTTGGCGGTGAACTGACCGCCGCACGCGCCCGCGCCGGGGCAGGCGGCCTTTTCCACCTCGCCAAGCTGGTCTTCGGTGATCTTGCCCGCCGCGCAGGCGCCGACGGCCTCGAACACGTCCTGGACCGTCAGCGCCTTGTCGCCGAGGCGTCCCGGCATGATGGAGCCACCGTAGAGCACGACGCTGGGCAGATTCATGCGCGCCGCGGCCATGGCTGCGGCCGGAAGCGTCTTGTCGCACCCGGCCAGGAAGAGCACGCCGTCCAGGCTGTGCCCGCGCACGGCGAGCTCGGCAGAGTCGGCGATCGTCTCCCGGCTCATCAGCGAGGCGCGCATGCCTTCAGTGCCCATCGAGATCCCGTCCGTGACGACGATCGTGTTGAACTCCACGGGCGTGCCGCCGGCGGCCTCGATGCCTTCGCGCGCATGCTGGGCCAGGCCGCGCAGATGCATGTTGCACGGCGTGATATCGGTCCAGGTGTTGACGATGGCGATCATGGGGCGCGCCATCTTCTCGTCGTCGAAACCGGCCGCGCGCAGCATGGCGCGGGCCGGGGCGCGAGCCGGTCCCTGGATGAGTGTGTGGGACGGGCGGCGTGTGTCAGCCATCAGGCAGTCTCCAGTCGGTGGTCAAGATGGTCGGCCAGGGCCGAGAGTTCCGGTTTGAGGGGGCGCGCCCGGCTTTCCCGGTCGGTCACGGCGCGCAGGGCCGGGGTCGGCACGACGCTGCGTCCGATCAGGGGCTCGACAATGTCGGCGAACTTGTAGGGGTGCGCGGTCGCCGCGACGATCCAGGGGCGGGCCTCGCGCTCTTTCGCCTCCAGGCGGGCATAGGCTTCCGCGGCGGTGGCCGAGTGGGGGCACCAGACATAGCCGCTGGTCTCGTAATCGGCGCGGATCCGGGCGCGGATCTGCTCGTCATCGACGCGTTCGACCCGCGCGCTTTCTGCCACGTCACGCATGGCCGAGAGGCGCTCGAAATTGCTCGGCGCGCCGACATCCATCGCATTGGCGATCGTGGCGATGGACGCGCGCGGCGTGTATTCGCCGGTCTTGGCCCAGTCGCTGAGGGTCGCGTTGGCATTGGTGGCCAGCACAAGCGGGCCGACCGGCGCCCCCATCGCCGCCGCGATGGCCGCCGCGACGCCATGGCCGAGATTGCCGGTCGGCAGGATCAGGCCGGGCCTGCGTCCGGTGCTCGCTTCGACCCGGCGCACCGCCCAGGCCAGATAGGCCGCCTGGGGCAGGAGACGGGCAAGATTGATCGAGTTCGCACTGGTCAGATGGTGGCGCTCGCGCAGGGTCCGGTCGCGGAAGGCCGCCTTGACCAGGGCCTGGCATGCGTCGAAATCGCCGTCGACTTCCAGCGCGCTCACCGGCGCATCCCAGCAGGTCAGCTGGTGACGCTGGAAGGCGGAGACCCGGCCCTTGGCGAACAGGATGACGGCACGCACGCCGGCCCGGCCTTCCGCCGCGCATCCGACCGCGCCGCCGGTATCGCCCGACGTCGCGGCCAGCACGGTGAGCGGGGCGCGGGGATCGGACAGACGGTCCAGGCATTCCATCAGGAAGCGCCCGCCGAAATCCTTGAACGCGCCGGTCGGCCCGTGAAACAGCTCAAGCACATGTAGGCCGGGCCGCGCGGGATCGGGCTGGACCAGCGGCACGTCGAAATCGAAGGCGGTCTCGCAAATCTCGGCCAGCTCGCTGGCCAGCGCATCGCCGGAAAACACCGGGGCCAGGAAACGCGCCGCGCTTCTAGGAAGGCTCAGCGTTTCGGGCGCCTCGCCCATGGCCGCCGAGGGCAGTTCGCACGGCATATACAATCCGCCATCGGGCGCCTGACCCTGGCGGATGGCCTCGCTCAGGCTGACGGGCGGGCTATCGGCCCGCGTAGACACCATTTTCATTACGCGATCTCCCGGACCGGTTCGAGTTTCACACCGGGCGCATCGATCGCGGAACGGTAGGCGGTAAAGCTCCGGCCGGCGGCGTCGAACGCCGCGCTCATGGCCTGCTCGACATAGTCGGCATCGCTCTCGTCAGCCCAGGCAAACAGGGACGGTCCGGACCCGGAGAAGGAACAGCCGAGCGCACCGGCCTGCAGCGCGGCGGCCTGGACCTGTTCGAACTCGGGCAGCAGGAAACGGCGCTGCGGTTCGACCAGGCGATCGCGCAGGCAGGCGGCTATGAGTGCACGGTCATTGCTGACGCAGCCCAGCACGAAGCCGGCGAGTGCGCGCGAATGTTCGACCGCGATCTCCATGGCGACCTCGGGTTTGAGAACGTTGCGCGCATGCTGGGTTTCGGTTTGCGCATCGGGATGGAGCAGGATGGAGACCAGCCCGGCCGGTGCCGGGACCGGGCGGATCAGGGCGGGATCGGTCGCCGCCGCCATGACGATCCCGCCATGCAGTGCAGCCATCACATTGTCCCAGGGCGGGGGATCAGCGGAGGCGCGCTCGCCTTCCAGCGCAAATTCGAGCAGGTCTTCGGTAGCAAAGGGGCGGGACAACAGCGCATTGACCGCCGCGGCCGCCGCGACGGCCGAGGCTGCCGATCCGCCCATTCCCGCGCTCAGGGGGATGGCCTTGTGGACATGCACGCGCACACCGAACGGGCGGCCGGCCGCATCCAGCACGGCACGCGCCGCGGCCAGCGCCGTATTGCGCGAGGGCGCATCGGGCAGGCGCGTGACCAGGCCGGTCACCTCGCCCAGCCGGACGCCGGGACGCGATTCGCGCTCGACGGTTACCGTGTCGCGGACCGCATCGAAGGCTTGTCCCAGAACGTCGAACCCGACGCCGAGATTGCCGATACTGGCAGGTGCGCTGGCTTTCGCGCGGATCATGGCCGTCTCCCCTTGTTCTGTCTTCGTCGTTCAGGCGCGGGCAAGTGCGGGTTCGGCGTGCGCGGCCGGGTGCGAGCCCGGCAGGGCAGCGCTGCCGCGCTCATCTCCGCACCATGCGCGGCGCGTGTCCATGATATCGGCAAAGACAGCGGCCGCTGTCGGCCAGCGTCCCGCGCCCTTGCCGTAGACCCCATGGACGGTGCCTGAGGCTTCGGTCAGGAGGAAGCGGTTTTCTTCATTGCGCGCACCTGCCAGGGGATGGGAGAGCGGCACGGCCTCCACGGTGATGGCCGCGCGGACCTCGCCCTCGGCCAGCACGCACCGGCCGATCTGCTTGTAGACCAGGCCCTTCTTCGCTGCCTCCTGCGCCATCTCGCCAGTGACCTCGCGCAGCGATTGCTTGGGAATATCGCCCGGCAGACGGGCGACGCCGAAGGCTTCGCGGATCAGGATGGACAGCTTGTCGGCCGCATCATGGCCTTCCACGTCGGCGCTGGGATCGGCCTCGGCGAAGCCCAGACGCTGGGCTTCGGCCAGGACCGCCTCGAAATCCTCGCCATGGCTCAGCTTGTCGAGCATGAAATTGGCCGTGCCGTTCATGACGCCCTCGATCTGCACCAGATGGGAGAGGGTGGCGATGCGCTCCAGCACGGTGACGCCCCCGCCGACAGCCGCCGAGTAGGCGAGATGATCGGGCCGGGCGGCGCCGACCAGCGTGTCGTAATGCTTGGCGACGGCAGCCTTGTTGGCCGTGACCACGCGCGCGCCCTTGGCCAGTGCGTCTTCCATCACGCGGGCCGGCATGTCCGCCCCGCCCATCAGCTCGACCACGAGGTCCGGGTCTCCGGCAAGACTCTCAGCCATATCGCTGGTGAAGCTCGCCTGCTTGTTCGCGGCATGCTTGGCCGGGTTGCGGACCAGAACCGGGTTGAGCTCGAACAGGTCCGGGTGGGTACGAAGATAGTCCAGGACCCCTGCGCCGACCGATCCGCATCCCAGAAGCGCGACCTTCATCGGGCCGCGGTGGCGCAGACGTCCGGCGCGCTTGGGCAGGCGCGCGATGCGCGTGGCCGCGCCGGCTCCCATACACGCCACCTCGATGACGACATCATGGTCGCGCGCCGCCTCGATCGCCTTGGGCTGGATCAGGCCGCGGCTGGCCGCCATCGCTGCTTCATAATCGAGGCAGTCATAGCGTTTTGCGTCGGGATTGACCGCCGGATCCTCGCTGTAGACCCCGTCCACATCCTTGATAAGCCGGACCCGGTCTGCCCCGGCGCGGGCCGCGAAGAAGACGGCCGTAAGGTCGGTGCCGCCGCGTCCCAGCGTGACGGCGCCGTACTGGTCGTGGCCGGCGGTGAAGCCCGGGATCACCAGCACGTCGGCGCGCTCGAGCGCATCGGCTAGCGCCTTGGCGTCGAGATCGCACAGATCCGCGTCGAGCGGCTCGCCTTCAGCCTTGAGACCGATTTCGTAGGGGTCGAGCACTTCGGTGCGCACGCCGAGCCGGGCCATCTCGAGACCCATCATCGCCGCCGAGCGGTACTCGCCGAGCCGGACGAGGCGGGCCGACATTGCCGCGCTCGCCTCTCCGCCCATGCGCTGGGCCTGCGAGACGAGGGCATCGGTTTCGCCGGCCAGCGCGGAAACGATGACAATCACCTTCTCCCCGTCACGAACGTGGCGGTAGGTCTCCGCGCCGGCCGCGCGATAGTCGCTCTCGCGGGTCAGCACGGATCCGCCGAACTTCAGCACGCTGAGGCGCGGAGCCGGATCGAGGGAGGAAAGGGCGGAAGCCATGGGAAATGTCCTTTTTGGCGGTGGTAACCGGGGTGAACCGGGCATGAAAAAACCCGCTCGCGGAGGGCCGGGAGCGGGTCGGATCGGGTGGTTGTGTTCGTGGTGTGTGAACTCAGCCCGTGCCGTACCGCCCCCGCGTCGGGAGGGTAATAGTGGTCACGGTAATGGTGGTGGTGAGGGACGCGGACGTGCGAAGGCCGGCCGCCGGGGCGGTCGCCAATTCGCTGCCGATGTTATGCCGGGTGGCCAGCATGTCCAGCTCCTTACAAGGTGCGCACCGTGGGCGCTGCACCTGCGAAACGTGCGGGCCTTTTCCACATCCCGTCAACCGGTCCCCTGTGTCTCAAACACCACATCTGCGAGGCGGAAGAACAATAAACACATGATAAATAATTGAATTTATTAAAGGAAAAAATTTTCTCGGAAAATCGTCATTTTACCGGTTGCCGTGGCGATGATTTCCGCCTTACGGTTTTCAACAGATCGGGCGTGCTCGCAAATGCAGCATGTCCCCGTTCCGCACGCGGGCCATTCAGGTCCAAAGGCGGGTACAGGAGCCAGCGTAATGCGCGACACGAAGACCATTGCGATTGCCAGCCGTGACCGGGTTCTCCCGGTCGCGCTGACCTCGCTCGTCCTTCTTGTCGTAGTCCTTATTACCTCCATATCCGGAGCGGCGGCCCCTGTCTGAACGAAGTAGTTTCAAACCAGACACCCAGGACCCCCGCTCCAGCCCGGAGCGGGGGTTTTTCTTTGCCCGAAGATCAACCCACGAAGGACTTTCACCCATGACCCGCATCTACACCGACGACGACGCCGATCCGAAAGCCCTGACCGGAACGGTCGCTATCCTCGGCTATGGCAGCCAGGGCCGGGCGCATGCCCGCAACCTGCGCGACTCCGGTCATGACGTCATTGTCGGCGCGCGGCGCGGCGGCAAGGCCTGGGCCCGGGCCGAGCAAGACGGGTTTGAGGTCGTGGAAACCAGGGAGGCGGCAAAGCGCGCCCGTTTCACCGCGCTGCTGACCCCGGACATGACCCATCGCGAGGTCTATGCCGAGATCGAGCCGGAGATGGACGCTGGCGACACGCTGATGGTCGCGCACGGCTTTTCGATCCACTACGGCCAGATCAAGCCGCGCGCCGATCTCGACGTCGTGCTCGTCGCGCCCAAGGGGCCGGGCGATCTGGTCCGGCGCGAATTTGAAATCGGACGCGGCGTGCCTAGCCTGTTCGCGGTCCAGCAGGACCATTCGGGCAAGGCGCGCGACAAGGCGCTCGCCTATTGCCGGGCCAATGGCGGCACGGCGGGCGGCGCGATCGAGACCAGCTTTGCCGAGGAAACCGAGACCGACCTGTTCGGCGAGCAGGCCGTGCTGTGCGGCGGGGCGAGCGAGCTGGTCACCGCCGGCTACGAGACGCTGGTCGAGGCGGGCTACCAGCCCGAAATCGCCTATTTCGAGTGCATGCACGAGCTCAAGCTGATCGTGGACCTGATGTATGAGGGCGGGCTTGCGCGCATGCACGACTTCATCTCCGAGACCGCCAAGTACGGCGACCTGGTTTCGGGACCCCGCGTGATCAACGCGGAGACGCGTCAGCGCATGCGCGAGGTTCTCTCCGACATTCAGGACGGGTCGTTCGCTCGCGACTGGGTGCTGGAGAACCAGGCAGGCAAGCCGAAATACGACGCCATGCTGCGCGCCGACCTGAACCAGAACATCGAAAAAACCGGAGCCCGCCTGCGCGAACGCATGGCGTGGCTCCAACCCGGCGCGAATGCCGGTCAAAGCGCCGAATAGGACATCACGCCATGACCGCCCAGCCCATCAAGTCTGAGCCTGTGACCCAGCCTGAGTCGATGACCGGCGCTGCGGCGGTCGTTCGCGCGCTGGAACTGGCCGGGACCGAATACGTCTTCGGCTATCCCGGCGGCGCCATCATGCCGGTCTACGACGCCCTGCCGGGCTCGCAGCTCAAGCATATCCTGGTGCGCCACGAGCAGGCCGCGGCCCTGGCCGCCGACGCCTATGCGCGGGTGACCGGCAAGGCCGGCGTCTGCATGGCCACCTCCGGTCCGGGCGCGACCAATCTGGTCACCGGCATTGCCAATGCCTTTATGGATTCGGTCCCCCTCATCGCCATCACCGGCCAGACCCAGACGGCAATGATGGGCACCGATGCGTTTCAGGAGATCGACACGTTCGGCATCACCCTGCCGATCGTGAAGCACTCCTTTCTGGTGCGCGATCCGGCCGAAATCTTCAACGTGTTTGCCGAGGCCTTCGCCGTGGCAACGCAAGGCCGGCCGGGCCCGGTTCTGATCGACCTGCCGAAGGATGTCATGCAGGCCTCCTTCGCAGTTTCCCCCCAGAACGATCACCGGGCCCGGTCGACCCCCTGGCCGGATCTCGATCCCGCGCTCATCGAGCAGGCCTCTGCCCTGATCGCGGCGTCCCGGCGTCCAGTCCTGTATTTCGGCGGCGGTATCGCAATCTCGCGCAGCGAAGCGGCTCTGCGCGCCTTCCATTCGCGCACCGGCATCCCGGCCGTGGCAACCCTGAAGGGGCTGGGCGGACTGCCGACCGAGACGCCCGACTTCCTCGGCATGCTGGGCATGCACGGTACGCGCGCCGCCAATCTGGCGGTCAATGAAAGCGATCTGCTGATCTGCGCCGGGGCGCGGTTCGACGACAGGGCGACCGGACGCCTGGCCAGCTTCGCCCCGCACGCCAAGGTGATCCACATCGACGCGGACGCCTCGGAAATCTCCAAGCTGCGCCACGCCGATATCGCCATTGGCGGGGACATGGCCAAGGTGCTGGATGCGCTGCGTCCCGGCCCGCTCTCCATCGCGCCCTGGCGCGAGCATTGCGCGCAGAACAAGACACGCTGGGCCATGCGCTATGACGCTCCGGGCAAGGGCGTGTTCGCGCCGGCAATGCTGAACGAGCTGTCCCGGCGCGCCGGCGACGAGCTGATCATGACCTGCGATGTGGGCCAGCATCAGATGTGGGTGGCCCAGCATTGCCGCTTCTCGCGTCCCCAGGCGCACCTGACCAGTGCCGGACTGGGCACGATGGGCTTTGGAATTCCGGCCGGGATCGGCGCGCTGTTCGCCGAGCCGGATGCGACCGTGATCACGGTCACCGGGGACGGCTCGATCATGATGAACATCCACGAGCTGGCGACCATCAAGCGCTATCGCCTGCCGTTGAAGATCCTGCTGCTGGACAACTCCCAGCTGGGCATGGTGCGCCAGTGGCAGGAGCTCTTCTTTGAGGAAAACTTCTCCGAGGTGGACCTCTACGACAATCCCGACTTTGCCGAGATCGCCCGGGCCTTCGGCCTGGAAGCCTTCACGGTGGACCGGCGCGAGGAGGTGGACGGCGCGATCGACCGCCTGCTGAGCGCGACCGGCCCGATCCTGGCGCATGTACGCATCGACCCGAGAGAGAACGTCTGGCCGCTGGTGCCGCCAGGCGCATCCAATTCCGACATGATGGAGGCCTGACATGTCCAACCGCATCGAAATCGACTTCACCCGCAGCGAGGGCGCGGTCCTTCGCCTCATCGGTCTCGTCGAGCGCAAGGGCTTTGACGTCTGCTCCGTCGACATGCCCGAGACCGGCCCGGGCCCGGCGCGCCTGACCCTGGGCGTCGCGCCGCGCGATGCATCCCGGCGCATGGATGTGCTGGGCCGCCACGTCGCCAAGATGTACGGCGTCACGGCCGTGCGTTCGGAAGCCACCAGAGAACCCTGTTTGGAACGAGCGTCATGACCCAGACCGTCAAAATCTTCGACACGACCCTGCGCGACGGGGAGCAGGCGCCCGGCTTCTCGATGACTGAGGCCGGCAAGCTGAAAATGGCTCATGCCCTGGCCGCGCTGAAGGTCGACGTGATCGAGGCCGGCTTTGCCGCGGCCAGCCCCGGCGACAGCCAGGCTATCTACCGCATCGCGAGCGAGGTCGAGGGGCCGACAATCTGCTCTCTGGCGCGCGCAGCCAAGGGCGATATCGAGGCCTCCGCCAAGGCGCTGAAGCCGGCGAAGAACCGGCGCATCCACGTCTTCCTCGGCACCAGCCCGCTGCACCGCGAGCACAAGCTGAACATGACCCCGGCCGAAATCCTGGAACGGATCGGCTCCATGGTCGCCTATGCGCGCGAATTCGCCGATGACGTGGAATTCTCCGCCGAAGACGCGATCCGCACCGAGCCGGGCTTCCTGATCGAGGCGCTGTCGACCGCGGCCAAGGCCGGGGCCACCACGCTGAACGTGCCGGACACGGTCGGCTATGCGACTCCGGACGAGATCTACCAGCTCTTCCGCCAGCTGAGCCAGAAGGTCAGCCGTCCGGCCGGCGTCATCTTCTCCGCGCATTGCCACGACGATCTGGGCATGGCCGTCGCCAACTCGCTGGCCGCGGTGCGTGGCGGTGCGCGCCAGATCGAGTGCGCGGTCAACGGTATCGGTGAGCGTGCGGGCAATTGCGCGCTGGAAGACGCGGTGATGGCCCTGCGTACCCGCCGCGACGCTTTCGGCATCGCGACCGGGATCGACACCACGAAGATCATGGCGGCCAGCCGTACCCTGTCCCAGGTGACCAACACCCATACGCCGCGCAACAAGGCGATCGTGGGCGCGAACGCCTTTGCGCACGAAAGCGGCATCCACCAGCACGGCGTGCTGCGCAATCGCGAGACCTACGAGATCATGCGGCCCGAGGATGTGGGTCTGGCCTCCAACCAGATCGTGCTGGGCAAGCATTCGGGCAAGCACGCCTTGAAGGCGCGCGCGGCCGAGCTCGGCTACACGCTGGATGGTCCGGCGCTGGAAGCGGCTTTTGTGCGTTTCAAGGCCATCGCCGACGAGGTCGGTCTGGTGGACTCGGCGCGCCTGACCGCCTTGCTGAGCGAGGAGGCTCCGGGCACACACGATCCCGATTGGCGTCTGTCCAAGCTGGAAATCCGCACCCCGCTGGCGGCCAACGCGCACCCGGTCGCCCGGGTCGAGCTGGAGCACGTCACCCGCGGCCGCATCAGCGATCTGGCCGCTGCACCCGGCGCGCTGGATGCCACCTACCAGGCTGTGAGCCAGATCATGGATGCTCCGGCCCGCGTGGCCGACATCGACATGCAGTACATCGCCGCCGAAGCCGAAGAGGCCGGCGCCGACGGGCAGGGCGCCGACGTGCTGGTCGAGCTGAAGGCAGAAGCCTTCGGCGAGATCTTCACCGGGCGTGCCCGGGCCCGAGACATCATCCCCGCCTGCGTGTCCGCCTATGTGGACGCGCTCAACAATGCCCTCGCCGTTCAACGCCGGCGCGCGGCGCGTGCCACTGCGGCAGCGTGAAGAAAGACACACTCAAATGGCTATCAACGAAGCTGAATATATCTGGCGAAACGGCGAGCTTGTGCGATGGGCCGATGCCCAGGTCCATGTGCTGACCCATGCTCTGCACTACGGAACATCGGTGTTCGAGGGTATTCGCGTCTATGAGACGTCCAGCGGTCCGGTCGGCTTCCGCCTGACCGACCATATCCGCCGCCTGCACGATTCCGCGCGCATCTATGCCTTCGACCTGCCCTATGACGAGGCTGAGCTGGTCGCCGCCTGCAAGCAGGCAGTCACCGCGAACAAGCTGGTGTCCGCCTATCTGCGGCCCATCGCCTTCATGGGCTATGGCTCCATCGGCGTTGTCCCGGCCGCGGACAACCCGATCGATGTCTGCATCGCCGCCTTCGCATGGGGCGCGTATCTCGGCGAGACCGCGCGCACCGAGGGCGTGGATGTATGCGTGTCCAGCTGGAACCGGATGGCGCCCAACACCGCGCCGACCGGCGCCAAGGCGGGCGGCAATTATCTGTCGAGCTATCTGATCTCGCGCGAGGCCAAATCGCGCGGCTATGCCGAGGGGATCGGCCTGGACGTTGACGGGCGGCTGTCCGAAGGCGCGGGCGAGAACCTGTTCCTGGTCAAGAACGGCAAGCTGCTGACGCCCCCGGCCTCGAGCTCCATCCTGCAGGGCATCACCCGCGACACCATCATCGAGATCGCCCGCACCGAAGGCATCGAAGTCGTCGAGCAGACCCTGCCGCGCGAGATGCTCTACCTGTGCGACGAGGCCTTCTTTACCGGCACCGCAGCCGAGGTCACCCCCATCCGCTCGGTCGATGACAAGCCGACCCGGGCTGCCGGGGCCGGTCCTGTCACGAAACTTCTGCAGGAGCGTTTCTTCGGCCTGTTCGACGGAACCACGAAAGACCAGTGGGGCTGGCTGGAGCCGATGCAGAGCCAGGCCGCCAATTCAGAGGAGGACCCGCGTCATGGCGTCGCCGTCTAGGACCCTGTTCGACAAGATCTGGGACACCCACCTCGCCGCGCCGGAAAAGACCGAGGCGCCGGGCCTGCTCTATGTCGACCTTCACCTCATTCATGAGGTCACCAGCCCCCAGGCCTTCTCCGAGCTGGAAAAACGCGGACTGAAAGTGCGCCGTCCCGACCTCACCTTTGCGACGCTGGACCATGCAACGCCGACCACGCCGCGCGCGCCGGGAAGCCTGCCGATCTACATCAATGACGCCGCGAAGAAGCAGGTCGAGCGCCTGGAGGACAACTGCCGCCGCCACGACATCCGCCTGGCCGGATGGAGCAGCGAGGATCGCGGCATCGTCCACGTGATCGGGCCGGAGCTGGGACTGACCCAGCCGGGCATGACCATCGTGTGCGGCGACAGCCATACCGCCACCCATGGGGCATTCGGTTCGCTCGCCTTCGGCATCGGCACGACCGAAGTCGGCCATGTCCTGGCGACCCAGTGCCTGTTGCAGCGCAAGCCGAAGACCATGCGCGTCACCGTCGACGGAAAGCTGCCCCGCGGTGTCGGCGCGAAAGACATGATCCTGGCCATCATCGCCGAACTCGGCGCAGGCGGCGCGGCCGGCCATGTCATCGAGTATGCCGGCGAGGCCATCGAGGCGCTGTCGATGGAAGCGCGCATGACGGTCTGCAACATGTCCATTGAAGCCGGCGCAAGGGCCGGTCTCGTCGCCCCGGACGCGACCACGTTCGACTGGCTGCGCGGACGCAAATACGCCCCCAAGGGCGCCGCGTTCGAGGCAGCCAAGCAGCGCTGGTCGAAACTGAAGTCCGATCCCGGCGCCGTCTTCGACACCGAGGTCCGCCTCGATGCGTCGCGCATGGCTCCCATGGTCACGTGGGGCGACAGTCCGGACACCGCCGTACCCGTTTCGGCCACCACTCCGGCCGCAGCGCCGGGCAAGGCCGCCGAGGCGCTGGCCTATATGGGCTTCCGGCCCGGTCACACCTTGCTGGGCGAGCCGGTCGACGCGGTCTTTGTCGGCTCCTGCACCAATGCGCGCCTGTCCGATCTGCGCGAAGCCGCCGAAATCATGGCCGGCCGTCACGTCAAATCGGGCGTGCGCATGCTGGTCGTCCCGGGTTCGGAGGCGGTCAAGCGCGCTGCCGAAGCGGAAGGGCTCGACGCCATCTTCAAGACGGCCGGAGCCGAATGGCGCGAGCCGGGCTGCTCCATGTGCATCGCCATGAACGGGGATAGCGGCAAGCCGGGCGAGCTCGTCGTCTCGACCTCGAACCGCAATTTCGCCGGCCGTCAGGGCAAGGGCGTGCGTACCGTCCTCGCCAGCCCGGCCACCGCCGCTGCCGCTGCTGTCTGCGGTGCCATTGCCGACCCGCGCCGTATCCTGGAGGCGAGCTATGCTCAATGAGCCCATTACCCGCATCGCCTCGCGCAGCTTCACCCTGCGCGACGCCAATATCGACACCGACCAGATCATCCCGGCGCGTTTTCTCACGACCACCGAACGCGGCAAGCTGGGCGAAGCGTGCTTCTGCGACTGGCGCTTCAACGAGGACGGGTCGAAGACCGCCCATCCGCTCAACGGTGTCGACCCCGACGCGGCAAGCATACTGGTGGCCGGGGACAATTTCGGCTGCGGCTCCTCGCGCGAGCATGCGCCCTGGGCGCTGATGGATTTCGGCTTCCAGGCCGTCATCACCTCGCGCGCCGCCGACATCTTCAAGTCGAACGCCGCCAAGAACGGGCTTGTGGTCTGCGAGATCGACGAGGCTTCCCATGCCGCCCTGCTCGACCGGGCCGGTGAGGAGGTCGAGATCGACGTCATCGGCCAGACCGTCACGGCAGGCAATATCCGCGCGGAGTTCAAGCTCGAGCCCTTTGCCCGGACCTGCCTGATCGAGGGGGTCGATCCGATGGGCTATATCCTCGCGCAGGACGAGGCGATCACACGCTTTGAAGAGGCGCGGGCGGCGTGAGCAAACACATTCTGGTTCTGCCTGGCGACGGCATCGGTCCCGAGGTCGCGCGCATCGCGGTCGACTGCCTCAAGGCCGCCGCTTCCGCCGAAGGCGTGTCGCTGACCTTCGACGAAGCCCCGTTTGGCGGGGCGGGTCTCGATGCCTGCGGCAAGCCGCTGCCCGAAGAGGCACTCGACAAGGCCCGCTCTGCCGATGCGGTCTTTCTGGGCGCTGTGGGCGGGCCGAAATGGGATGACGCGCCGGAACGTCCTGAAAAGGGTCTTCTCGCGCTTCGCTCCGAGCTCGGCCTGTTCGCCAATCTGCGTCCGGTCAAGGTGTTCGCCGGGCTGGAAGACCTCTCCCCGCTGAAAGCCGACCGTGTCGCGGGCGCTGATCTTCTGATCGTGCGCGAACTGACCGGCGGATTGTATTTCGGCGAAAAGCGCGAGGGGCGCGAGACCGCTTCCGACCTGTGCACCTACTCTGCTGACGAGGTGGCCCGGATCGCCCGGGTCGCCTTCCGGGCGGCCAGCGGGCGCAGGGGAAAGCTGACCAGCGTGGACAAGGCGAATGTGCTGGCGACCTCACGGCTGTGGCGCTCCACGGTCAACCAGCTTGCGCCGGAATACCAGGACGTCACGCTCGACCACATGTATGTGGACGCGACGGCCATGAAGCTCGTGACCCATCCCTCCGCCTTCGATGTCATCCTGACCGAAAACCTGTTCGGCGACATTCTCTCCGACGAGGCGGCGGTGATTGCCGGCTCGCTCGGACTGCTCGGCTCGGCCAGTCTGGGCGAGGGCGGACCCGGCCTGTTCGAACCCATTCACGGCAGTGCGCCCGACATTGCCGGGCAGGACAAGGCCAATCCTTCGGGTGCCATCGCCAGCGCCGCCATGTTGCTGCGGTTCGGCCTGGGCGAGGCGCGCGCTGCCGACCGGATCGACGCCGCCCTGCAGGCTCAGCTCAAATCGGGCCGGACGACGGCCGATATTGGCGGCTCCCTCGGGTGCCGGGCCTTCGGCGCGGAAGTCTGCGAGCGGCTTGCGTCCTGAGACTTGGCTGCCATTTTGCACCGAATTTTCGGTCAGCCACTGAAGGCGGGCTAGGGAAACGCTTGTCCAGCGCCCAACAGGCCGATAAGGTGAGTTTCAGTACGAAAGTCACTATATCGATCTCTTGGAGCTCGCGGAGGCGCTCATCCCATGACATCGCCAGTCTTCATTCTCGGGGGCGCGCAAAGCGACTTCGCTCGCAACTGGACGCGCGACAATAAGGGGCTTTTCGAGATGATCTCGGAAACCACTGCTGCGGCCCTCGACGAGGCCCGGCTGGATGCCGAGGACATCGAAGCGCTGCATATCGGCAATTTCGCCGGCGAGCTGTTTTCCGGTCAGGGTCTTCTGGGCGGCATGGCCGTCATGGCCCACCCGGCGTTTTCCGGTCTGCCGACCAGCCGCCACGAGGCGGCTTGCGCCTCCGGCTCGATGGCCATTCTCGCTGCCTCCGCCGATATCGAAGCCGGCCGTTACGGCCTGGTCGGTGTGATCGGCGTGGAGCTCATGCGCAACGTTCCGGGCGAGCAGGCTGCGCGCAATCTCGGGGCCGCGGCCTGGGCCGGGCGCGAGGCCGAAGGCGCGCGCTATCTCTGGCCGGCCATGTTCTCCGGACTGGCTGAGGTCTATGAGCGGCGTTACGGGCTGAAGCGCGAGCATCTGGCGGAAATCTCGAAGACCAATTTCGACAATGGCCGCCGTAATCCGAACGCCCAGACCCGCAACTGGCAGTTCACCGAAGACAGCTTCTCCGCCGACGACGAGGCCAACCCCGTCATCGAAGGCTGGATGCGCAAGAGCGATTGCGGCCAGGTCACCGACGGGGCGGCCGTTATCTTCCTGGCCAGCGAGGCCGAGGCGCGCAAATATGCCGACGCCCGCGGGCTCTCCCTGGACGAAATCCCGCGCCTGAAGGGCTGGGGCCATACGACCGCGCCTCTCCTGTTCGAAGCCAAGCTGGCCGAGAGCGAAGGCTCGGATGGCTACACCTTTCCCTGGGTGCGCAAGGCGATCACCGACGCCTATGCGCGCGCCGGCCTGTCCGGGCCGGACGATCTCGACCTGGTCGAGACCCACGATTGCTTCTCCATCACCGAATACATGGCCATCGAGCATTTCGGGCTCGCCGGACCGGGCGAGGCTTGGAAGCCGATCGAGGCCGGCACGATCCGGCCGGACGGCGCGCTTCCCTTCAACCCGTCCGGCGGACTGATCGGTCTCGGCCATCCGGTCGGCGCGACCGGGGTTCGCATGGCGCTCGATGCTGCGCGCCAGACCACCGGCCGGGCCGGCGATTGCCAGATCGGCGGGGCGAAGACCGCCGCCACCTACAATGTCGGCGGCTCCACGACCGCCAGTGCCTGCTTTATTATCGGGGTTTAAGCCAGAATGGATATCTACGTGTATGACGCCGTGCGTTCGCCGCGCGGCAAGTCGAAAGAGACCGGCGGTCTTGCGGCCCTGACGCCGCACGAGCTGGTCGGCCAGCTCCTCTCCAGCCTGAAGGACCGCAATGGCCCGGACTCGGTGACGCGCGCCGAATCGCTGACGCTTGGGTGTGTCGGCCAGGTCGGTGCGCAGGGCGGCCATCTCGCGCTGGTCAGCCGGCTCCATGCCGGCCTGCCTGACACGTTGCGCGCCCTGACGCTCAATAATTTCTGTGTCTCCGGTCTGACGGCGATCAACATGTCCGCCGAGGAAGCCCAGGCGCGCGGCGATGACCGTCTGCGCCTCGCCGGCGGGGTGGAGATGATGTCGCGTGTGCCCTTCATGGGCGACAAGGCCTTCTACTACGCAGATGCCAAGACCGCGCAATCGCTCAACTATGTGCCGGTCGCGCTGTCGGCCGACCTGATGGCGACGATGGAAGGCTTCACCAAGGAAGACCTCGACCGCGTGACCGCCCGGTCCCATCAGCGCGCCGCCAAGGCCTGGGAGGCCGGGGGGCTCGACGAGGTGATCGCGATCCGGGCCGAGGACGGCTCGGTCGCCCTCGCCATCGACGAAAGCATTCGCGCGGACACCACGGTGGACTCGCTCGCCGCCCTGGCCCCGGCCTTTGCCGAAATGGGCGCGCAGGGCTTCGATGCCATGATGCTCAAATCGCGGCCGGAACTGGCCGAAATCCACCACCTCCACTCGGTGGCCAACTGCCCGCCGACCTGTGACGGCGCGGCTCTGGCACTGGTCGGCACGAAAGCTGCCGGAGAGGCGGCGGGGCTCAAGCCGAAGGCACGCATCCGCGCGCTGGGCGAGGCGACGGCCGACCCGGTCCTTCAGCTCACCGCGGGTTTCGCCGCGATGGAAAAGGCGCTCGACGGCGCCGGCATGACGCTCGGCGATCTCGACCGCATCGAGTTCATGGAGGCTTTTGCCGCCACGCCGACCAAGTTCGAGCGCGACTACGAGCCGGATCTCGACAAGGTCAATCCCGAAGGCGGGCATCTGGCGATGGGCCACCCGATGGGCGCGTCCGGCGCAATCCTGCTGGCCACGCTGATCGGCGGGCTGGAGCGGTCGGGCGGCCAGACCGGCCTCGCCGTCGTCCATGGCGGATCCGGGGTCGGTTCCGCGATTGTGGTGGAGCGCGTCTGACGCGCTCCCCGAAAGCCTAGAAGCGCTGGTAGGACAGGTCGCCGCGACCGCGCGTGCCCATGTTCAGGTCGGGGTGGCCGGGATCGAACATGCCCAGGCACCAGCCCTCGGCTTGCGGCGCATCCCGGTTCCAGTCGAGCGCCATCTTGCGATGGGCGATCTTCCACGCGCCGTCGCGACGCTCGAACTTGTCGACCAGACGCCCCCCGGTCAGCGTGTCATTGGCCTTGCCGTCCGCGTCGTCGAAGCGCGCGAAGGTGAGCACATAGGTCTCCACGAACGCGGTCTTCGCGTCGTCCTGCAGGTCGATGTTCACGTTGCACAGATAGTGCGCCATCGGATGGCGCAGCTTGGCCATGCGCGCCACCGCCCCGTCCACATAGGCGTGGGCCGGGCCATTATACGTGTTGCCATGCTCTTCGATCGCATCGGCGTGGTAGCACGACTTGAGAAGCTCGCCGTCGGCGCGATCGACCCCGCGCGCGTAATTGGTCAGCACATCGTAGATGTCCTGCTTGGCGATCAGGGTTTCGAGCGTGTTTGCGGTCATGAAATATCCTCTCAGGAAAGGCCGTTGGCGGCACGCACGGTCGGGCCGTCGGCCCAGGTCGCATGAGTGCCGCTGGAAATACGGTGAGGCAGGATGATGCGGCAGACCGGTCCGGCCTCGATGTCGCGCGCATCCACCAGCACGCATTCCGACCGGTCCTCGACCATGTCGGTGATGAAGCTGACCAGATAGCCGTCATCCTCGCTGCTGGCCCCGACACGCGGTGCGAACGGCGCCTCGCTCCCGAACCGGCCCTCCCCAAATCGCAATGTCTCAGACTTGCCGGTGTCCATGTCGTGCTTGACCACGCCTTCGAACAGGAAGCGGCCGGGCTGGGTGAAGGTGGAATAGAGGTAGCGCGACTTCTCGCCGGCCACCTGCTGGTTGAAGCTGCCAAATTCGAGCACCCGGTCGTCGAGGCGCTCTTCCCGGGTTTCGCCGGTCGCAAGATTGAACCGCCAGCGGTGCAGCTTGGGCTGGAAGGAGTGTTCGTCCAGATAAGCCATGAGCTGGCCAAGCCGCGGATCGCCCTCGGCCTGGAGTGCGCTCGGGCTGGGATTCTCCTGGAAATACCCGTCCAGCACGATTTCGTCGCCCTCTTCCCAGGCGTTCATCCAGTGCAGGACATAGGTGGGTTCGGCCTCGAACCAGCGAATGTCGCCGGGCTGGCCGTAGCGCGGCACGATGGCGAAACGCGTCGGCATGTCCGGGTGAAAGCGGGCCGCGTGCCGGCCCTTGGCCAGGATGTCGGCATCCCAGAAGAGCGGCAGGTCGGCCATGATCGAGTAGTTGCGCGTGAACGCCATGTCGTGGGGCAGGCGCGGGCCGGGCAGCTCGATCGGGATGTAGTGTTTCAGCTTGTTGTCCGGTCCGACCACGCCGTAATGCATGAAGGGCGCGTGCGTGGAGTAGTTGAAGAAGAGCAGCTCCCCGGTCGCTTCATCCAGCTTGGGATGGGCGGAAATGCCGTCGAGCGGGACCCAGCCTTCCGTGCCGAACTGTTCGAGCGTGTAGGGGTCGAGGCGATAGCCTTCCCCGCACTGGTAGAAGGTCGACAGGATCTTGCCGGCATGCACCACGACATCGGTCGACGAGGCGTCTTTCACGCCGCCATGCGCGCCCCAGCCCGGCCGCTTGGACAGGCGCGGGTCTTCTGCGATCCCGGCCCAGAGCGGCTGGCCCGCCTCGACTTCGGCCATCAGCGCCTTGGTGCGCACGAAGCGATTGTGATAGCTCGCCTTGCCGTCCCGGAACGTCATCGTGTGGATCATCCCGTCGCCGTCGAACGGGTGGTAGAGCCCGATCGATCCGAAGGCGGGATTCTCGCTGTTGCGGACATAGATCCCGTCGATATCGCGCGGGATCTCCCCGATCACCTCCAGCCCGTCCGCATCGAACTCGTCGAAGACCGGGCGCCAGGCCCCGGACGTGTAGGGGTGATGAGGATCGGGCTCGGTATGGGGGAAGGTGTGCACCCTGGTCACAGTCATGATGGATGTCCTTGCTTGCCTAGGCCGGGTCGCCGGGCGCGCCGGCCGTCTTGCGCGGCGGCATCGGGATGAATCCGCTGGTCCGCGCGATATAGGCCTCGTACTCGGGCCGGGACCGCTTCAGGCGGCGTTCGAGAAGAGCCGCGCCGCTCCATTTGACGAGCAGGAAGGTCAGCAGGAGCGGACCGACGACCGAGGCGAGCCCGATGCCGGTTTCGGCCGCGATCAGAAACAGGCCCCACCACACGCAGGCATCGCCGAAATAGTTCGGGTGCCGGGTATAGCGCCACAGACCTTTGTCCATGACCTTGCCCGCATTGGCCGGATCGGCCTTGAAGCGGGCCATCTGAAAATCGCCGATGCTTTCAAAGAAGATGCCGACAATGGCCAGAACGGCCCCGGCAACGGCCAGGATGCCCAGCGCCGGCGGCGTGGCCGGCACCTGACCGAGCTGGACCGGCAGGGACACCACCCAGAGCAGCACGCCTTGCAGCAGGAAGACGTTGATCAGCGCGAACAGGTGCTTGTTGCCCTTGGCCCGCTCGAGCAGGGCGACATAGCGCTTGTCGGCGCCTTCCTTGCGCCAGCGCCAGAGCAGATAACCGCCCAGGCGCAGGCCCCACACCGCCGTCAGGGCCAGGAGCAGGGCTTTGCGTCCCTCGTCGCCGGCAGGCGTCATCGCGTAGGTGACCAGCGCGACCAGCACGAAGCCGAACGCCCAGAAGGAGTCGATGAAGCTGACATCCTTCAGCGCGATGCTGAGCAGCCAGAGCAGGACCATGGCCGCGATCAGCACGGCGAAATTCGTGGCGAGTACATAAATCCAGTCTGCCATGATGGCGTCCTTTCCTAGGCTGAGACGCCGGGCGTGCGTGCGCCGGGCGAGATGACGCCGGGCCCGGGCGGCTCGGCATAGAGCCGGTCCACGTCGCCGGAACGGTGGCGCCGGGCGGCTTCCTGATTGATCGTGCCCTTGTCGGAGACCTCATGGGCCTCGGCATCGGGCGGTGATGCGAGCAGCGCGAAGCGCACGACGCGTTCGCTGGAGCCGGCGCAGGCGGCGTTGTGCGCAGCCAGGCGTTCGGCGATGAGGTCCAGCGCCGCCTCGCTCTGTGCGACGCTCGCCTCGGCCGGCAGGCCCGCCGCTTCGGCCAGTGCCTTGATGTTCGGCCAGGCGAGGATCGCGACATAGGGCCGGTTCTCCCCGCAGATGACGAGGTCCTGGATGTAGGGCGCGCAGACCTTCACCAGCTCGGCGCGCAGGGCCCCGCCGCTGACGAACGTGCCGGTATCCAGCTTGAATTCCTCGGCCAGGCGTCCGGCAAAGGCGAGTCCGGCTTCGACATTGTCCGGGTCATGAAATTCGGCCGTGTCACCGATCTTGTAGAAGCCCTCCTCGTCGCGGATTTCCGCTTCGAGCTCGGGCCGGTTCAGATAACCCGGCGTGACCATCTCCCCCTTCATGCGCAACTCGTAACGGCGCGCATCCAGCGGGACCAGCTTGACCGAGAGACCCGGCATGGGCAGGCCGATGCCGACCTGCTCGGACATGAAGTAGATCGACATGCATCCCGACGTCGTTTCGGTGGCGCCGTAGCCGGTCGTCAGGAAGACGCGTTTGCCGGTCTCGGCCTCGGCCAGCGCCTGCAGGCGGTCGAAGACCGGCTGGGGCAGGCCCGCGCCGCCATAGAGCATCAGCTGGAGCTTCTCGAAGAAGACCTTGCGCAGGCCGGCATCCTCTTCCAGCGCCTCGGCCAGCATCGCGTATCCGGCGGGGACATTGGTGAAATACTTGAGCGGAATCTCGCGCAGATTCTCGATCGTCTGTTCGAACAGGCCGGGCAGGGGCTTGCCGCCGTCGATATAGAAGCTGCCGCCGAAGATCGCGGCCGCCATCGAGGAGAAGGCGCCCGACACATGGCTCCAGGGCAGCCATTCGAGCAGGGTGTCGTCCCACCCCGCGGCGCGCCCCAGCGTCTGCCAGCCCTGATAGAGATTGGCGGTGATCATGCGCTGGGTCTGGATGACCGCCTTGGGCTTGCCGGTCGATCCCGAGGTCAGCATGTAGGCGGCAGGCGCATCCGGGTCGAGCGACTCGATCGACCGCGCGACGGCCGGTGTCACGGGCGTCTTCAGCACCGTGTCATAGGCCACGCTCTTGCCGGCGAAGGCCTCGGGTTCGCGCGTGATGACGACGGCGTCGCCCGGCGCTGTCGCGTTCACCGCCTTCGCGCAGGCTGCCGTCTCGGCGAAAATGACGGCTGGCCGGGTCATGTCCATGACATGGCGCAGGCGCTCGAACCCGCCGGCCTCGCCCATCAGCGCATAATTTGCGCTGACCGGGCAGACGGGCATGCCGGCGCCCATGGTGCCGTAGCGCATGACCGCATGGGCGATGGAATTGCCCGAGACGATCATCAGCGGGCGCCCGGCTTGCGGAGCAAGGTCGATCAGGAATTGGGAGAGCGCGTCGGACCGGGCCTTCGTCTCGGCAAAGCTGGCCGTGACCCAGTCCTTGCCCGGTGCCGGGCGCTCGGCCAGATGGGTCTTGCCGCCCTGTTTGAGGGCCTGTCGTGCGAGGCCGAGCGGCACGCTCGCGCTCTCCACCTTCAACGGCTCGCGCGGGGTCATCACGATAACCCCGTCCTCGCGCCGCTCGATCTCCAGGTCGACGGGCGGGAAATCCACCTCCCGATAGGGTGCGGTCATGCCGGCTCCCTTGATAGTTTTGTTATGCAATCGAATGCGCAGAGTAGGATCGCTGAATTCGGTGTGTCAATCAGGCAAAAAATGCGCCGAGCAGGCGGCAAGGCTTTTACTTGCGTAATCGTACTTTGAGAGCTTAGGCTCGGGCCGCATAGGCAGAAGGTCAAATGGGAAAGGCCGCCTGATGGCACACATTGATACGGTCCACACGATCATCGAGGCGTGGAAGACGGGCGACATCGACACGGTGCTCGACCAGCTCGCGGACGACGTCGTCTATCACTTCCATGTCGGCTCGCGTCCTCTGGAAGGCCGCGCGCATATCCGGCGGTTTCTGGAGAAGTTCGGGGCCGGACAGACCGAGATCGCCTGGCGGATCACGCGACATGTGGAAGCGGGCGACACGCTCTTCGTCGAAGGCGTGGACGACTATGTCAACGCGGACGGGGTCCGGATGCGCGTTCCCTATGCCGGCGTCTTCGAGTTCGAAAACGGCAAGGTTCTGCGCTGGCGCGACTATGTCGACAGCCAGGCGGTGGAGGATGCGCGTCAGGGCAAGGCCCCGCCCGAATGGGTCGAACCGCTTCTCGGCGCCTGACCTCCGGTTTCGCTTGACGCTGCCGGGCAAGATCGCTCTTATAACTTGCACAACAAAACCAAAAGGCCCGAAACAGGCCTCAACACGACCGAAACAGTCTGGGAGGACACCATGCGCATTCTGATTGCTGCGACGGCATTGGCCGTCTGCCTGCCCGCCGCTCACGCGTCCGCGCTGCAGAGCGGGGACGCCGCCGCCGCGCCCGAGATGCAGGATCCGCGCACGGCGGTCGTGCTCGACATGGTCGATGCGTGGAACACCCGCGACTGGGAGCGCGTGGTCAATCTGTTTGCCGAGGACGGCTCGCTGCATTCCATGATGGTCGATCCGATTGTCGGGCGCGAGGCGATCGGCACCCGGATCGGTCACATGGCCGACGGGATCGAGGAAATCACGTTAAACGTGCGCCATATCGGCGTCATCGACGATGTCGTGTTCATCGAGCGCGTCGACGAATTCGTCTATCACGGTCACCCGGGCTCCGTGCCCGTCGTGGGCGTGATCGAGGTCAACGAAGAGGGCCTGATCGACGAGTGGCGCGAATACTATGACCGCGCAGAATTGCTTGAGGCGATGGGTGTCGAGACCGACTTCGATTCCGAAGCGCGATGAGCGGAAACCCGAGCGCGCCTGCGGTAGGTCCGGCGACGGATGAAGCCGGCTACCCGTCCCCGTTTGTCGCGTGGACGATGGTGGCCGTGCTCTTCCTGGCCTACATCCTGTCCTTCATCGACCGGATGATTATCGGCCTTCTGGTCGAGCCGCTCAAAGCCGATCTCGACCTCACCGATACGCAGGTCAGCCTGCTTCAGGGGTTTGCGTTTGCAATCTTCTACACGGTGATGGGTCTGCCGCTCGGCCGGCTGATTGACCGGTCGGCGCGCCTGCCCATTGTGGCCGCCGGGGTCGGGCTCTGGAGCCTGATGACCGCGGCATGCGGGCTGGCCGGTCAGTACTGGCAGCTCTTCGTGGCCCGCATGGGCGTCGGTGTAGGCGAGGCGACCTTGTCGCCCGCCGCCTATTCCATCATCTCCGACACCTTCCCGCAGAAGCGTCTGGGGCTGGCGATGGGCGTGTACGGGCTGGGCTCGGCGGTCGGGGCCGGTCTCGCCTTTCTGATCGGGGCCTTCATCATCGAACTGGTGGCCTCGACCGGATCGGTCGTCTTGCCGATCGTCGGCGAGGTACGCGCCTGGCAGGCGACCTTCCTTATCGTGGGCCTTCCCGGCGTTCTCGTCGCTGGCCTGTTCCTGCTCCTGCCCGAACCGATGCGGCAGGGCGCGGCCGGTCAGCCGGCCGATCAGGTCCAGGTGCCGATTTCCTCGGTACTCGATTTTGCGCGGCGCCGGGCGGGCGCGGTGATGGGGCTGTGCTTTGCGGTGGCGATGGTCAATTTCGCCGTGTTTGCCGCCGTCTCCTGGTTCCCGGTCTTCCTGATCCGGGTCCATGGTTTCACGCTGACCGAGGCCGGCCATCTCGCCGGCGCGGCCCTGATCGTCGGCGGTCTGATCGGCCTTGTCGGCGGGGGCTGGGTGACCGACCGGTTCGGCGGCGGCACCCCCGCCGGGCGGCTGGGCTTCTGCGGCTATGCTGGCATGGTGGGAACGGTCTTCGCGGTGATCTTTCCGCTGGTCGGCAATCCTCTCGTGGCCGCAGCGGCCTTTGTGGTCTTCTTCGCCTCGGCGGCGGTACCGATCGGGGCAGCCGCCAGCGCCTTGCAGCAGCTCACGCCGAACCGCATGCGCGCCACTTTCTCGGCCATCTATCTCTTCATCGTGAACCTGATCGGGCTCGGGGCCGGCCCGACGGCGACCGCGCTTGTCGGGGACATGTTCTTTCCGTTCGATACCGGCATCCGCTACGCGATCACCGTGGTGTCACCGATTTCCTTCGCGGTGGCGGCGGGCCTGTTCCTCATGTCCGCGGCTTATGCGCGCCGGCCCATGGCCGTCTAGCTGCGCCCCACCTGTGGGAACAGGAGGATCAGGGCGGATCGCCGCAGTCCGGCCGCGCTGACTTGATCTGGCGTGGAACCGGCAATAGGAGTGGACGCTTGTTCAAGCGAACCGGGTATTCCGGTCGCGTTATCCGGGGACGTCTACCCCGCCCGAGATGTGATGGCCGATCGCAAATTCATCCGGACCTGTTCGATCTGGCGCGCGCTCGAAGTCGTCGGCGATACGTCCATCCTTCTGATTCTCGAAGCCAGCTGGCTCGGGGCGCGGCGTTTCGAGGCCTTCCGCAGCCGCACAGGATTGCTGAAGCCGCTGCTGAGCGACCGGTTGAAGCGTCTGGTCGCAGCCGGCGTGCTGGAGCGCAAGCCCTATGCGGATTCGCCCAATCGCTTCGAATATCACCTGACCGCCAAGGGCCGCGATCTGTACTGGACCGCGCTCATGATGCTGCGCTGGGAGCGCCGCTGGGGGCCGCGCGAGGGCAAGATCAGCGTGACGCTGCGTCATACCACCTGCGGCAATGAGTTCGAGCCTGTACCCGCCTGCGGCGATTGCGGCGGCGAGATCAAGGCGCGCGACATGGCCTGGAAAGAGGGTCCGGGCCTGGGATGGATGACGCCGACCTATTCGCGCCGCCGGCGCCACCGCGATGCCGTCGGCAAGCGCGAGGAGAAGTCCGTCCTGCTCGATCATGTCGCCCAGATCACCGGCGACCGCTGGGCGGGCCTGGTCCTGCGCTCCATCTTCACCGGCCTGCGCCGCTTTGACGAGATTTGCGAAGATACGGCCATCGCCACGAATGTCCTGTCCGAACGCCTGAACTGGCTGTGCGAGATCGGCATGCTGGAGCTGCGCCAGTATTCCGAGCGCCCCGCGCGCTATGAATACCGGCTGACGGAAAAGGCGATCGACTATTATCCGATCCTTCTCATGCTGCTGCAGTGGGGCGACGCCTACTACCTCTCGCCTGAAGGGCCGCCGCTGCTGCTGACCCACAAGCCCTGCGGCAATAATCTCGCCCCGGAGGTCGTGTGTTCCTCCTGCGGCGAAGCCCTGCGTCCCGAACAGGTCCGCTTCGAGGTTGCCGGCGGGGACGTGGCCGACGCTCCGGCGTCCGGGTCCTCTGCGGCGAAAGCTGGCTGACCATCATTCGCTTGCATTAAAGAACCCGCACTTTATGGTTTCGGTATGCAAGTGAGTGCGTACCGGCCGGAGTCCTCGACGGACACAGAAATCGAAGGCCGGACGCCCCGCTGAGACCTGATGTCTCGCGCGAGGGAGGACGGATTTGAAAATCATTCAATGGGCGACCGGGGCCATGGGCCGGACCTGTCTGCAGGCGGTGATCGACGCGCCCCATCTCGAACTGGTCGGCTTGTACGTCTATGGAGACCGCAAGGCGGGCCGCGACGCGGGCGACATCGCCCGGCGCGAGCCGACAGGGATCACGGCCACACGCGATGTCGAGGAGATCCTCGCCCTGGACGCCGACGTCGTCATTCACGCGGCGCGTCTCGATCCCCCGTTCGAGCGGCACGACGCGGAGATTTGCCGGCTACTCCGCTCGGGCAAGAATGTGATCAGCCTCAATGGCGGGACCAATCCCGCTCACTGGCCCGAGGCGCGCCGCGCGCAGTTTGAAAAGGCGGGCCGCGAAGGCGGGGCGACCTTCATGGGCGCCGGGCTCAATCCGGGGTTTGCCGCGGAGAAGCTGGCCGTGCTGGCGACCGGGGTCTGCTCGCGCGTCGACGCCGTCTCGCTGCACGAGGTCGTCGATTGCCGCGCCGTGAAAAGCCCCGAATACGTGTTCGACGTCATTGGCTTCGGCGCACCGGTCGACCGGATCGACCCCAATGATCCGGACTGGGGTCCGGGCGCACTCATGAGCGCGCTGTTCGAGGAGGTCGTCACGCTCGTGACGGCGCGCCTGGGCTGGCACCCCGAACGGGTCACCACGGCCCACAGGCTGCGGCCGGCCACCGCGGATCTCGAGATCGCGGCCGGCACGATCAGGTCGGGCACGGCGGCGCGTATCGACTGGATGTGGCATGCCCATGCGGCCGGGCAGGTCCGGGTGAAGCTCGGCATCTCCTGGACGATGGAGGAGCCGGCGCCGGAAGAGACTGCATCGGGCCTCTGGAATATCCGGATCACCGGCGAGCCCGATGTGTCGATCCTGTTCGGCCTGCACGAACCGGACGGATGGACCGCGCGCACGACCGCCGAGATGCTCGGCGTTGCCGGCGCGGTCACCAACGCCATTCCTCACGTCGTCGCCGCAGCGCCCGGGGTGGCCGAGACGCCCCCCTTCGTGGCCTGGCGTGCCCCCGAACAGGCAAGGGAGATCGTGGCATGAGCCGCAAGACCGATATCGTCCAGGCCGTCATCGACGCCTGGTGCACCCGCCAGGACATCGACGCCGTCCTGTCCCATCTGAGCGAGGACATGGTCTGGCACCACTCGGCGGTCACCGCGCCGCCCAAGACCGGCAAGGCCGGCGCGCGCGAGTTTCTCACCGCCTACAAGGCCAAGGTGCGCAATCCGAACTGGCGCATGTTCAAGATTGCCGAGAGCGAGGATGCGCTCTTCGTCGAAGGCGTGGACGAGTTCGACACCGCGGACGGCCACCACGTCGTGATCCCCTACATGGGCATTCTCGAGTTTGACGGCGATCTGATTTGCGGCTGGCGAGACTATTTCGACCGCGGTGTCGCCGATCGCGGCGCGCAGGGCGAGGCTCTGCCCGATTATGCGCAGGCGCTGGCGGGCCGGCCGGCCGTCATGCAGGCGCGCACCTCATGAACGCCAAGTCCGACACCCGGAAAGGAGACGCGCAATGACCGACACGCTGGACACGGCCGCGGTGCAGGCTCTGCTCGACAAGCAGGCCATTACCGAAATTCTCGTTCGCTATTGCCGCGGCGCCGACCGCGGCGATGCCGACCTCATCGCCGACGCCTATCATGACGACGCCATCGAGGATCATGGCGGGACCTTCAAGGGCCCCGCAGCCGAGTATGTGAAAATGCTGCGCAAGGTGCTGCCCCACGCCCCGCGCATGACCCATGCGACCACCAACCTCCTGATCGAGCTCGAAGGCGATCTGGCCCGCGCGGAGAGCTATATCCTGACCTTCTCCCGGCGCGAGGCGGGTGAAGCCGAGCCGTTCGACAGCCTGACCATGGCGCGGGTGGTGGACCGGTTCGAGAAGCGCGCCGGTCGCTGGGCCATCGCGCACCGCCGCCTCGCCTGGGAATGGAATCACGAGATGGAGCTGAAGGAGACCTGGGGGCGCGGGGCCATTGCTCCCGATCCAGGGAGTCTGGTGCGCGGCGCCAAGAAACCCGACGATCTCCTCTACACCTGGAAATGGAGCTGACATGAAAATCGAAAACTGCGTCGCCATCGTGACCGGTGGCAATCGGGGTATCGGGCTCGGCTTTGTCGAGGAGCTGCTCGACCACGGCGCGAGGCGCGTCTATATCGGCGCGCGCAACAGGCAAGACGGCGAGCAGATCGCGGCGCGCGACCCGGACCGGCTCAAGGCGATCGAGCTTGATGTGACCAATGCGGACCAGGTCCGGGCCGCGGCGCGCGCGTGCTCCGATGTCACCCTGCTGGTCAACAATGCCGGCCTGTTCGTCAATGAGCGCCTCTACAAGACCGACGATCCGGACGCGGCGCGCCGCGAGATGGAGGTCAATTTCTTCGGCCTCCTGTCCATGACGCGCGCCTTCGCGCCGGTCATCGAGTCCAATGGCGGCGGCGCGGTGGTGAACGTGCTCTCGGCGGGCGCGATTGTCGGCGTGCCGAACATGGGCGGGTACAGCCCGTCGAAATTCGCCGCCCGCGCAGCGTCCGACTGCCTGCGCGCGGAGCTGGCGCCGATGAAGGTCGGCGTCACGGCGCTGATTGTCGGATCGGTCGAGACGCGCATGTCCGAGCATGTGAAGGTGAAGAAGTCCCAGCCGCGCGATATCGGCAAGGCCGGGCTCTGGGCCGTGGCGCACAACGTGTCCGAACACGACACCGATCCGCACGCGGTCGCCGTGCGGGCGAACCTGGCGCGCGATCCCGCCGGGCTGGCGGCTGCCATGGCGGCACGCCTCGACGCCTAGGCACAAGAAAAAGCCGGGCTGCGCGAGGCAGCCCGGCAGGACGATGCTCGGAGGGAGCAATGCCGGGCCCGCCAGATGTTGGCGGGCCCGTTGGGTATTAGAAGGTGGTCGACAACTCGATCCCGTACGTGCGCGGCGCGCCCAGGCGGGACACCTCGTCGCCGAAGAAGGCGATGATGTTGGTGCGGTAGGTCTCGTCGGTCAGATTCTTGCCCCAGACCGAGACGCTCCAGTTGCGATCGGCCGGTGCCAGCGAGATCCGCCCGTCCAGCAGGCCGTACGCATCTTCGGTCTGCGCATTGTCCGGCGCCCAGTACATCTCGCCGGAGTGGGTGTAATTGGCCCGCAGCGAGAGGGCGTCCTGCCAGTCCATAAAGTCGAGCGTGAGTTCCGCGCCGACATTGAACTGCGTCTCCGGCGTGCGCTGGAGCTGGTTGCCCGAATTGTCCAGGCCGTTGCCGTCGATGAAGTCGATATATTCGGTTTCCAGCACCGTGCCGCCGGCCCACACCAGCAGCCGCTCGCTCGCGGCGAAGGTGAACTCCGCCTCGATGCCCGAAATCTCGGCATCGGCCGCATTGTCGGTGATGTTGCACAGGCACCCATCGTCGGTCTGGGTCACCTGCAGGTCCTGATAGTCCATCATGAAGGCAGCCACGTTCAGCCGGGCCCGGCGATCGAGGAAGTCGAGCTTTGCGCCGATCTCGATATTCTCCACCGTCTCCGGATCATAGCCCGCCTGCGCGGCGGCCGGGTTTGCCGGATCGTCCTCGAAGCCGCCGCCTTTATAGCCGCGCGACCAGGTCGCGTAGAAGAAGGCGTTTTCCATGGGAGAGAACTCCGCCGTGATCTGCGGGGTGATCTCCTCCCACTCCTGGCCGTAATCGGTGGAGAAGCTGTCGCCCTCCTGGAAGGTGGCAGCCAGCGGGGTCAGCGCGACCTGGTCGGTCGGGTTGAACTGGTCGCCGCCTTCCACCGCGCGCGCGAAGACCGTGCCGGTCTTCTCGTCCTCGGTATAGCGAACGCCGGCGACCACGCGCAGCCAGTCGGTGAACTGGTAGCCGAGCTGGCCGAACACGGCCATGCTGGTGGTCTCCGCATAATTGTCCCAGTGCGACTCGCCCGAGAGCGTGACCAGCACGGGCAGCGGCACTTCGGCCCAGAAGCGGTCGAACTTCTCGACATCGTCTTTCTGGTAATAGGCCCCGACAATCCAGTCGAAGCGGCTGTTCTCCAGATTGGAGACCAGGCGGACTTCCTGCGTGAACTGGCTGATTTCCTCACGCTCGTTGACCGGGAAGCTGAACAGGGTCGGCGTCAGCACGCCATAGCCATTGTCCGGTCCCATGCCTGTCTGGTCGTACAGGTTGAAGGCATGGCCCTGGCGATAGCCGGTGATGCTGGTCAGGGTGGCGATGTCGCCAATGCCCTTGTCGATGTCCAGCGCCACGCCCCAGGCCTCGCGGCGCAGGGCCTGCGGGCTTTCATTCGCGTCTCCGGCATAGCGCGGATGTTCAGGCAGGCTTTCGCGCAGATCGAGCGGACGCCCGCGTGCGGCCCCCACCGCCTCGCGTGCGGCGCTCCACGGTCCCTGGGTGGCCGGATCGGGTCCGTTGATCGCGACCGAATGGAAGCCGTTGGACTCGTCATTCATGTAGTCCAGGATCAGGCGGGCATTCAGGTCGGTCTCGTCCGACTGGAAGAGCAATTGCCCGCGCGCCTGGAAACTCTCCAGATTGTCGAGTTCCCGGTCGTGCAGGATGTCGTGGTTGTAGCCGCCGCGATTGCGCGATTGAAACGAGATCCGCCCGGCAATCGTGTCGGTCAGCGGTCCGGTCACATGGCCGCGCACCAGCACTTCGTCGTAATTGCCGATGGAGACCGAGACCGCGCCGCCTTCTTCAAATTCCGGCGCCGCGGTGATGATGCTGATCGCGCCGCCGACCACGTTGCGCCCCAGAAGCACGCCTTGCGGGCCGCGCACGACCTCGACGCGCTCGATATCGTAGAGATCGGCGTTGAACAGGCCGGACCGGCCGACATAGACCTCGTCGAGGAATATGCCGACCGACTGGTCCGCCGAAGGCGAGTCCAGACGGGTATTGGTGATCCCGCGAATGTTGAATTCCTGGTCGAGCGGCGACAGCGCGGTAAAGGAGAGCGAGGTCACCGAGGACGCCAGGTCCTCGAAGCTCAGAATCCGGTCCTTTTCCAGATTTTCTCCGGTAATGGCCGAAATCGCGATGGCGGAGTCCTGCACGCTGGCCTCACGGCGTTGGGCCGTGACCTGGATGACGTCCAGGGTCGGGCCATCGCTGGTCTGAGTGTCGGTTTGCGCGCTTGCGCCGGTGATGCCCGCCAGCCCCAGAACCAGGGCGAGCGCACTGCCTTGCTTGAATGATTTCACGGTCTTCCTCCCCGTTGAGCGCGCCCCCGATCCTCTTTGCGGGACCGGTTTTCAGCGTCGCTTTCGAGATCAAAAGGTAGACCCGAGTTTCAAGGTTCGTCAATGCAAGTGACGTTTGTATAAAAAATCACTTTCGTGATTAGGCCTGAGTGCGGCAAAAAGGTGTCATATCGAATATAATTCACTTGCGCAAAAGAACCTAAAATAAGGATCGCTCGGAACCCCACGCCAATTCCAAGACCCGTCTCTTTCATCGAACGCCTTCACTATTCGCTAATAGCAAATGGCTAGAGTCGCCTCCTGCTTGGAGGAGGCCCGGCATGCTCTCTCGCTTCGTGACGTTTGCCTTTGCGGCAGCCGACATTCTCATCGAAACGGATGAGGAGGGGACGATCACCTTTGCCTCAGGAGCGATCGGTGCGCTGCATACCCGGGACGATCTCGTCGGCAAACCGCTGGTTTCGCTGGTCGAGCCCGCCTTCCGGGCAATCCTCAATCTGGTGGTGGCCCATCATGTGAAGGGTCGCCGGATCGGTCCCATCTCGCTGGAATTCGCTGGCCAGCCTGTGCAGCTCTCCGGCTGGCAGCTGGAAGACTCCCGCGCGATTGGCTGGACGGTCAGCTTTAAGCGTTCGCAGGAGCGCGAAACGCCTGCCAACGTCCTTGACGAGGAGTTTGGCGCACTGGTGGAGACCCGGCGTGCGGCCAAGGAGGCGCTGACCTTTACCCTGCTCGACATCGGCCGCGCGGCGGATGCGGCCGACAAGGCCTTCTTCTCGACGCTCTCAGAGCTCGTGCGCGCCAGCGCCCTGGATGGCGCCGGCGGTCTGGTCGGAGACACCCTGCTGCTGACCACACAGAGGGGGATGGACGAGACGGTCGAGATCGATTCCGCGGTTGCCGAGATTTGCGGTTATCTCGGACTGGGGAGCGGGCCCATCGAGACAATCACGTTCGAGGACGATCCCACGCTGACCGGCGAACAGATTTCGGAAGCCTTGCGAACCGTTGCCGAACAGGTCAACGCGACCGGGCGTATGCCGGACCGCGTGACGCTCGGCGAGGCCGCGGTCGCGATCGCGCGCGACCGTCAGAAGAATCTCACCGCGCTCACGACCGTGATCCGCAATCGCCGCTTCGAACCCTATGCGCAGGTGATTGTCGATGCGCTGACGGGTGAGGAGGCCGCCTACGAGCTCCTGGCGCGTCTGCCGGGCGGCAAGCCGTTCGAGGCCGGCGTGTCGATGGCCGAGCGCGAAGGCCTGATCCGCGATCTCGACCTGGCCATGTTCGACTTTGCCATGGGCTTTCTTCAGAACGGCGACGAACGTCCGCCTCTGGCCGTGAACCTGTCAGGCCGCACCATCACCGATCTCGGCGCGATGTCGCAGATCTGCAAGCGGGTCGAGGCCGCGCGTTTCGACCGGTCCCGCATCTGGTTCGAGGTGACCGAGACGGCCCGCATTTCCGATCTTCCGACCGCCGCCAATCTGATCGCCAACCTGACCCGGCTCGGATGCCAGGTGGCGCTGGACGACTTCGGCGAGGGGGCGTCCGGCGTGGCCTATCTGCAGAAGCTTCCCGTTCAGCAGGTCAAGCTGGAAACCGCATTTCTGGATGCCGCCGCAACCTCGCGGCGCGCCTATCAGATCGCCGCAACGCAGTGCAAGATGCTCACCACGACCGGGCATTCGATCACTATGGAACGGGTAGAGACCGAGACGCAGGCTACGCTGGCCCGCCGTATGGGCGCGTCCCGGCTTCAGGGCTGGTTCTTCGGCAAGCCGATGCCCCTGGCCAATCTCATCGAGATCTACAAGGTCAGCGCGGTCCGGGCGGGAAAGGTCGAAACCTTCTCTTAAAGTGCCGTCCCGGCCCGGTCGGGGGGCACCCAGATGACGCGGCCGCGCATCGAAAAAGGGGTGGCTCCTGCGAGCCACCCCGTCCTCAGTTTCGCGATCTGTCTCGATCAGCTGTCCTGATAGAGCGGATGCTTCAGCTCGAACCGGTCGAGCATCATCACCTTATCCCAGGCGTTTACGAACGCCTTCACGAAGCGTTCGTGCCCGTCGCTCGCGCTATAAGTCTCGGCCAGCGCGCGGAGCTGGGCGTTTGACCCGAAAGCCAGGTCGACGCGCGTCGCGGTCCATTTGACCTCGCCGGTAGCACGGTCGCGGCCCTCGAAGACTTCTTCCTCCTCGTCCACCGCTTTCCAGATCGTGTCGATATCGAGCAGGTTGACGAAGAAGTCATTCGACAGAACGCCGGGCCGGTCGGTGAACACGCCATGCGAGGAACCGTCGTAATTGGCCCCGAGAACCCGCAGCCCGCCGACGAGCGCCGTCATTTCCGGCGCGGACAGGTCGAGAAGCTGGGCCTTGTCGATCAGCATCCGTTCCGACTTCACCGCGTAGCGGCCCTTCTTGTAGTTGCGGAAGCCATCGGCGAACGGCTCGAGATAGTTGATGTTCTGCGCATCGGTCTGTTCTGCAAGCGCATCCATGCGTCCCGGCGTGAACGGCACCTCGATGTCGACGCCGGCGCCTTTGGCGGCGCGTTCGACCACGGCGCACCCGGCCAGGACGATCAGGTCGGCCATCGAAATGCGCTTGTCACCGCTTTGGGCCGCGTTGAACTCCTTCTGGATGTCTTCCAGGGCCGACAGCACGCCGGACAGCTGCTGCGGGTTGTTCACGGCCCAGCTCTTCATCGGCTCCAGACGAAGATGGGCGCCGTTCGCCCCGCCGCGATAGTCCGATTTGCGGAAGGTTGAGGCCGAAGCCCAGGCGGCGCCCAGAAGGGCGGGCAGGGGCTGACCGCTGGCCAGGATTTTCGCCTTGAGCGCGGCGATGTCCGACGCGTCGACCAGCGCGTGATCGCGGGCCGGGATCGGGTCCTGCCAGATCAGCTCCTCGTCCGGAACCGCATCCCCGAGCAGGCGGTTCTTCGGCCCCATGTCCCGGTGGGTCAGCTTGTACCAGGCGCGGGCAAAGGCGTCGTCCAGCTGCTCGGGATGCTCCACAAAGCGCTCGCAGATTTTGCGATAGGCCGGATCGGTGATGAGCGCGATGTCGGTGGTCATCATCATGGGCGGATGGCGCAGGCCCTCCACGTGGGCGTCGGGCACCATGTCGGCGCCTTGCCCGCCCTTGGGTTTCCAGGCGCGCCCGCCAGCCGGGCTCACGGTCTGTTCCCACTCGAACTTGAACAGGTTCTGCAGGTATTCGTGATCCCAGCGGATCGGATTGGACGTCCAGGCGCCTTCGATCCCGTTCGTCGTCGTCAGCGCGCCATTGCCCGACCCGTTCGTGTTCATCCAGCCCAGGCCCTGGGCCTCGATCGGCGCGCCGTCCGGCGCCGGGCCGACATGGGATTTGGGCGAGGCGCCGTGGCTCTTGCCGAAGGCGTGCCCGCCGGCGATCAGCGCGACAGTTTCCTCGTCATTCATCGCCATCCGTCCAAAGGTGATGCGGATTTCCTGCGCCGAGGACATCGGATCCATATTCCCGAACGGGCCTTCCGGATTGACGTAGATGAGCGAGGCCTGCGAGGCGGCCAGCGGGTTTTCCAGATCGTAGCTGTCCGTCCCCGGTTCGCCGGTCCAGCGCTTGTCCTGGGTCTCCATCTCGAACTCGGGACCCCAGTAGACCGTGTCGTCCGGTTCCCAGGCATCGATGCGCCCGCCGCCAAACCCGAACGTCTTGAAGCCCATCAGTTCCAGCGCGCAATTGCCTGTCAGGATGATGAGGTCGGCCCAGGAGATCGATGCGCCGTATTTCTGCTTGATCGGCTGGAGCAGGCGGCGCGACTTGTCGATATTCCCGTTATCGATCCACGAATTGACCGGCGCGAAGCGCTGCAGGCCTTCGCCCGACCCGCCCCGGCCGTCCGCCACCCGGTAGGTCCCGGCCGAGTGCCAGGCCATGCGGATCATTTGCGGTCCGTAATTGCCGTAATCGGCCGGCCAGAAATCGTGCGACGTGGTCAGGAGCTCGAAGATGTCGGCCTTGACGGCCTCGAGGTCGAGCGTGGCAAACGCGCTCTGATAGTCGAAATCCGGACCCAGCGGGTTGGCCCGTTCGGACTGGCTATGCAGCAAGTGCACGGGCAGGGCGTCCGGCCACCAGTCGGCATTGGTCGGCCGCGTGCCGATGGCACCGCCCACGCGCTCGCTCTGGATCGGGTCGCGCTTGCCGGAGAAGGGGCATCCGCTTTGATCGCTCATGGTCGAAATCCTCAAGGTTGCTTTCACCGAAAGATGGGGCAACCGAACTTATTTTCAAAATTAATAGTTATGATGTGAGCCATCGAACAAGCCGATAGACATGGAAAGACCGGGATGTTTCGCCCCGGATCGGCGACGAGGCCGGGCGATGACCGGCGGACTTGCCCGGCCGCAAAACCCGGCTGAAAAATGTGCCGATCCCGCAATTTCGTGCATAGCTGATACGCAAATCCGCTCTAACGGCATCATTTCGAAACGGACTATCTGCGCGTTTTGGCTAGACTTCAGGGAGCCCGCTCTAGGGTATCCGGGCACCGACAGGTGATGCGTATTAAAGGGGATCGCGAATGAAGCCGATCATGAAAACCGGTCTTGCGGCCATGACACTGGCGTCTCTCGCACTGGCCGGCGCCGCGGTTGCGTCAGCTCAGGAAGCGGCGAACGGCTTCGGCTTTTTCAGCGAACATACCGGCACGTTCAACGGCGAGCGCGTGCACTACCGCGCGGCGGTTGACGACACGGTGATCGAGACGGAGACCGGCGCACCGGCAGTCCGTTTCGTCTCGACTGCCTATACGCGCCTCGATGTCGAGGATCGCGCCGGACGCCCGGTCATCTTCCTGTTCAATGGCGGCCCGAGCGTTGCCTCGATGTGGCTGCACATGGGCGCGTTCGGGCCGGTGCGCATCGACCCGCCCGAGGATGTCACCGCGCCGGTGCCGAAAACCGACCGTCCGGTACCCAACCCCTACACCGTGCTTGATGTGGCCGACCTGGTCTTCATCGATCCGCCGGGGGCGGGCTTTAGCGAAATCCTCGACGCGGCCGACAGCCAGGCCCTTCATACCGTGTCCGGCGATGCCGCGGCCGTCGCCCGCTTCGTCGAGGTGTGGAGCCGCGAGCACGGCCGGGAGGCCTCGCCCAAATACGTGGTCGGGGAAAGTTACGGCACGATCCGCGGCGCCGTGATGGCCGGCCTGCTCAGCGAGACCATGCCGCTCGACGGGCTCATCCTGCTCGGTCAGGCGGTCAACATGATCGAGACCAGCCAGCGCGCGCAGAACACGATCTCTTACGCCACCAATCTCTCCGCGCTTGCCGCCATCGCAGCGTTTCACGGCAAGGCCGACACGGACGGCCGCTCGATTGCCGAGTTCGTCGATGACGTGCACGCCTACGCCATGACGACCTATCTCGACGCGCTTGTGCGCGGCAACGCGCTGAGCGAGGACGCGCGTGTCTCCATCGCGCGCCAGCTGGAAGTGATGACCGGCATCGATGCCGCCTATTATCTCGAGAACGGGCTCAGGATCACCAAGCGCGATTTCGTGATGGAGCTTCTCGCCGATGAAGGCCTCATGCTGGACATGTACGATGCGCGCTATTCCGGACCGGTACCGGAAGAGGGCAGCCGGGGCTCTGCCCCCTACGGCCCGGTACTCGACCTTCTGCCGCTGGCGCTTGAAACCCACCTTTCCGAAACCCTCGGTGTGACGCTGGATTTTGACGATTACGCGATCCGCGCGCCGCATAGCGGCGACTGGATCTACGAGCCGACCGGCGGCATGGGCGGACCCTTTGACGACTTCAACTACGATGCCTCGATTGCGCAGGCGATGCAGGCCAATGAGGATTTCGTGCTGATGATCGGCACCGGCATTTACGACACCACGACGACGCTGGGCCCGGCCCGCTTCCTCGCGGCGCAGGCCGGCTACGACCGGGACCGGATCGTCCTGCGCGAGTATGAGGGCGGGCACATGGCCTATACCAATGAAGCCGTGCTCGAGCGCCTGACGGGCGACGTGCGCGCGCTCGTCAGCCGGGACTAGCGCCGGCGTCGGCGCGTTGAGGCACTTTGGTCTCAGGCGCTCCTGACGGCCCGGCGGCGCGCATACAGTGCCTCGTGCAGGCGCGCGAGGCCCTCGTCGAGCCGGTCGGGAGCAACCCCGAAACCGAGCCGGATATGACCGGGCTGGCCGAAGAATTCCCCCGGCGCCAGTACCAGCCCCTGCTGCTTCCACATGTCGCGTGCCAGGGCGCGTGTGTCGGCCACGCCCAGGATTTCGGGAAAGCAGATACACCCGTAATCGGGCAGGATGCCGTCGATCAGCCCGTCGTCGCGCATGGCGTCGAAATGGCGTTCGAGCACCGGGCGTGTCGCGTTCAGAATGGTGCGCCAATGGCTATCGAACGGTTCGGGCCGTTCGAGGACATGGGCAGCCACGGCGTGGGTCAGCTTGGACACGCCGAACTCGCGGTCGGCATTGTCGCGCGAAATGCGCCGGGCCAGCGCGGGCTCGCACACGATCCAGCCGCAGCGAAGCGCGAACAGGCCGAACACCTTGGTCAGGCTGTTGACCGTGATCACGTTGGGCGCCACGCGTGCGGCGCATGTTTCTCCGGCTTCGCCGGCAAAATCGCCATAGACCTCGTCGACCAGGATCAGCGTCCCGTTGCGTTCGGCGACGGCGGCAAGCTCGGCCAGCTCCGCCTCGCGCATGAGATAGCCGGAGGGGTTGTGCAGGTTGCTGATCAGCACCAGCCGCGTATCGGGCTGAAGCTTGTCGGCGAGATGGCCCGGGTCGATCCTCATGCCTGCGCCGCCGCGCGTCAGCGTGTCCACGCGCGCGCCGCGGTCACGCGACAGGGAATCCAGCACATCGAAGCGCGGCGTCTCGACCAGCACGTGCTCGCCGGGCTTCACCAGCGTATGCAGAACCATGCCGACCGCAGTCGAAGCGCCCGTGGTGCACACGATCTGGTCTTCGTTCACACCATAGCGCTGCGCCAGCGCGGCGATCACATAGGCATTGCCCCGCCCGAAGACGCTTTCGAACCGGTCGTTGACCGGCGTGGTGAAGACGTCGCGCACGACGGCAGCGAGCTGGTCGGTCGGTTCCTCGATCGTGCTTTCAAACAGGGTGCGGACATGACCGGGTAACGGCATCATCCGGTAGAGCGCGCGGCTCCAGGCGGCGAAGCTCTCGATGTCGAAGAGCGTATCGGGTAGCGCAAGAGGATGTGAGGGCATGGAGCTTCCCGGGTCGCACGGTCCGGTCGGACCGATCATCGCAGGCAGAATCCGGACAAGTCCGGCCAGAAGAGATGCGCAACTTCCGGTTAGACCGTGAAAGCGCCATCGTTGATCTGCATCCTACCCGCCACGGGCTGGAGAAATTTTTGTTTTCTCTCCCGAAAATGCATAGAAGTTGGATAGGACTTGCACATCCATCCGCCAGGAGGAAATTTCGTTGCCCCAAGGTTTAGACGAGATCGACGTCCGCATTCTCAAGGCGCTCCAGGAAGACTGTTCGATTTCAACGGCCGAACTCGCCGACCGGGTCGGATTGTCCCAGTCACCCTGCTGGCGGCGCATCCAGCGTTTGCGTGAAGACGGCTTCATCCGCGCACAGGTCGCACTGCTCGATGCCGAGAAGCTCGGCTATTCGCTGCATGTCTTCGCCCAGCTCAAGACCTCGTACCTGGCCGACAGCGATCGCGAAAAATTTATTCGTTCGGTCGCGTCCATTCCCGAAGTTGTGGAATGCTATTCGGTGCTCGGCGAACGCGACGTGCTCATCAAGGTCATCGCGCCTGACATCAAATGGTATCAGGAGTTCATCTTCAACACGATCCTGAAGCTTCCCGGCGTCGAGGACATCAGTTCGATCGTGGCCCTGTCCGAGATGAAGCACACTACCGCCCTGCCGGTGCGCGTGACCAAGGAATAGAATATCCGCGCATCGCGATGAAGCGGGAAATGCCATGCGCATTTCCCGCCCGCATCGATGAGTCAGATACAAAATTCCCGGACGCGGCCGCTAGCCTGACCTGCAAGTGCAAACATGCTCGGGGATATCCCCCGCAGGGAGGAAACATGGTCCTGGTCCGCTGTCTTCAAGGTGCCGCGCTCGGTGCGCTGTCCCTCGCCGCGCTGGTCATGGTCTCGTCCGGGGGCGCGCAGGCGCAGCCATCTGGAGAAGATCGCTACGTCATTCTGAGTGGCGGCGGCGAAGAGGCCGGCCATCTCATCGCCCGCCGGGATGGCGACCGGGTCGAGATCGACTACGAGGTCGACAGCAATGGAAGGGGTGCGCAAAACACCCAGACCCTGGTGCTGGGCGACGACTTCATCCCGCGCCGCTGGGAGATCGAGGGCAGCAGCCTGTTCGGCGATCCGGTCGAGGAATCCATGCGCCTGTCCGATGGCGTTCTGACCTGGTCGAGCCAGCCTGATAGCGGCGAGGTCCGCGTCGACAGTCCGCGTCTCTATATTGCCGCCGATGACAGCCCGTGGAGCCAGGGTCTTTATGCCCGCGCCCTCCTCAACAACGGCCTGAGCGAAGCGCCGGTCGTGCCCGGCGGCACGCTGCGTATCGAGACCGTCCAGCCCTACGAACTCGACGGCGAGCCCTCGGCGGCCATCTACCGCCTGACCGGATTGTCCAGCGGCGGCTCCTACATCCTGCTGGGTGAGGATTACCGCCTGATCGCATCTTTCTCCTCGGGCTCGGTGACCATCCTGGACGCATATCGCGGCGAGGCTCCGGCCCTGCGCGATCTGCACAGCGATCTGGAGGCCGCGCGCTTCCGCAACCTGCAGGCCGAGCTGGCGCACGGCTTCGACGCGCCGGTCCAGATCAGAAATGTGCGGATTTTCGATCCGGTCAGCCTCCAGCTCGGGCCGCTTTCGGTCGTCACCGTGTCGGGCCAGGATATCGCCACGATCGAGACCGCGGACACGGCCGTTCTGCGCGACGACGTCCATGTCATCGACGGTGAGGGCGGCACGCTCGTGCCCGGCCTGCACGACATGCATGCCCATGTCGGCATGAGCGATGCGCTCAACTATATCGGCACCGGTGTCACCAGCGTTCGCGACATGGGCAATTCGCCGGACCGGCTTGAAGACCTGATCGGGCTGATCGAGTCAGGCGAGCTCGCCGGACCGCGCATCGTGCGCGCCGGCATGCTGGAAGGGCGCAGCCCCTACTCGGTCCATACCGGCATCACCGCCGATACGCTGGATGAAGCGCTTGAAGCGGTGCGCTGGTACGCGGCCCACGGCTACTGGCAGATCAAGATCTACAACTCGCTTCATCCTGAATGGGTCGAGCCTGTGGCCGCCGAGGCCAGCCGGCTCGGTCTCGGCGTCACCGGCCATATCCCCGCCTTCGTCACGCCCGACGAGGCGATCGAGGCGGGCTATGACGAGATCGCCCACGTCAACCAGCTGATGCTCGGCTGGCTGCTCGAACCCGATGAGGACACACGCACCCCGATCCGTCTGACCGGGATGCAGCGCGCGGCCGCGCTCGAGCTCGATACGGCGCCGGTGCGCCACACGGTCGAGCTGATGCGCGAGCATGACGTGGCCCTCGATACCACGGGCGTGACGCTGGAATTGCTCATGCTCAGCCGGTCGGGCGAGTATCCTGAAACCGCGATGGCCTATGTCGAGCACATGCCCATCGGCTACCGGCGCAATCGCAAGCGCGCCTTCGTCACCGTAGAGACCGAGGAACAGGACGCCGCTTATCGTGCGGGCTTCCAGCGCATCCTCGACACCTTCGCGCTGCTGCACGAGAACGGCATCCAGCTCCTGCCGGGCACCGATTCCGGCACGGGCTTCCCCGTTCATCGCGAACTTGCCCTCTATGTCGAGGCGGGCCTGTCGCCGGGCGGGGCCCTGGCGCTGGGCACGCTGCGGGCGGAAGAGTATCTGGGCCGCGACCAGTGGCTTGGAAGCATCGAGCGCGGCAAGCGGGCCGACTTCTTCCTCATACCCGGAGACCCGACGCAGGACATCACGGAAATCGGCCGCATCCGCCTGGTCATGAAGGACGGCGTGGCCTACCTCCCGAGCGAGATCCACACGCGGCTCGGGATCGAGCCGTTCGCCGAGCCGGCCGCGATCCGGCCGCCGCAAGCCCCGTCGGAAGGCTAGTCTGCATGATCGTTCTCGGCCGGGACTTCGTTCGAACCCACCTCACGCACCAGGACACCATCCCCCTGATGCGTCAGGCCATGATGGCTTTGTCTCGCGGCGAGACGATCCAGCCTTTGCGCTCCATTCTGCGCATGGAGGCCGGGCGCATGTTCGGCGTCATGCCCGGCGCGCTCGGTCCGCGAGGCGTCTTCGGGGCCAAGCTGGTCAGCGTCTTTCCCGGCAATGCCGAGCAGGATCTGCAATCGCACCAGGGCGGCATCCTCCTGTTCGAACCCGAGGCCGGACGCCCCGTCGCGCTCGTTCATGCCGGCGAGGTCACGGCGATCCGCACGGCTGCCGCCAGCGCCGCCGCCACCGATGCGCTCGCCCGCCGCGGCGCCAGCCGGCTCGCCGTGCTGGGATGCGGGGAGCAGGGGGCGGCTCACATAGAGGCGATCTCGAAAATCCGTACCCTGTCCGAGGTGACGGTCTGGGGCCGCTCCTTCGAACGCACGCAGGCCTTCGCCCGGCGCATGGGCGAGCGGACCGGCCACGCCGTCGAGGCGGTCGAAGAGGCTCGCGATGCCGTGGCCAATGCCGACATCGTGTGCACCGTAACCTCGTCGGCCGACCCGGTCTTGCTGGGCAGCTGGCTGGCGCCGGGCACGCACGTCAACCTGGTCGGATCGAGCTATGCCGGCCCGGTCGAGGTCGATCACGATCTGGTCGCCAATTCCCGCTTCATCGCCGACCACCGCGAGGGCGTGCTGGCCCAGGGCGCGGAGTTTCTCGCGGCCAGGGAAGCCGGCCTCATCGACGACGACCATGTCGTGGGCGAGATCGGCCAGGTCTATGCGGGTAGCCTGACCGGTCGCGAGACACCCGATCAGGTCACCGTCTACAAATCGCTCGGCCACGTGGTCCAGGACCTCGCCAGCGCGCAACACCTCTACGAACGCGCACTCGAGGAAGGCGTCCAGGCCGCGGAGTTCTAGAGAAAAGCCTCCGGCAGGGCTGTCCCGCCGGAGGCTTCTTGCGACGTATGCGGCTCTGCTACTCGGACGGCGCGGTGAAGTCGCGCACGGCCTCAGACAGCGCTTCGAGATTGTCTTCCCCGACAAAGACCGAGTGGCCGGACTTGAAATAGGCCGCCGTCAGCCGGTCGGCGGGAATGCCCGCCTGGTCCAGCGTGAAGCGTCCGCCATAGGCTGTGGTGGCCAGATCGAAATACCCTGCCGCCCAGAACAGGCGCAGATCGGGCCGCGCATGCATCGCTTCGGCCAGCGCCGGGATCGGATCGCCGCGGTCCTCGTAATCCCAGGCGGCATTCACTTCCAGGTTGAGCGCATTGTAGTCGCCGGGCGCATCATACCCCAGCACGTCCTGGTAATAGACGTCGACGATGGACTCCTCGCCGGGCGCTTGAAGGCAGTCCGGCGCCGGGCAGGCGATGTCGGGAATGTCGGCCGCCGGCACATAGCTCAGCCCCGGATCGTCATAGGGCGGGCGCTGCGCGGGCGCGTCGAGCCGCGCCGTCGCGCGCGTATCGAGCCGCCCGGTGCGCAGCCCCTCGTCCTCGAGCAGGGTGAACATGAAATCGCGCTTGGAAATGCGCAGATTCTGCGCCGCGATCGCATCGGCTTCCAGTCCGGTCATCGCGCTTAGCCGCTCGGCCATCGCCTCGCGCCGGGCTTCGGGCAGGGCGCCGCCCAGCATCAGCGCGGTGACATAGTCGGTGCGCGCGAACTCGACCGCATCCGCATAGACGTCTTCGACCGGGCGCCCGTCGCGCCCGGCGCGCTCGTGATACCAGGCCGTCGCGGCCATGCTCGGCAGATCGGTGACATGGCCGATGAGTTCGTCCCGTCCGCCGCCCACCAGCGCAAACAGCAGCACACCGTCAAACTCCAGTTCCGGCGCCAGGCGGACAATCTCCGCCGCCCGGATGGTGCCGTAGCTCTGGCCGAGCAGGTAGCGCGGAGACTCGGTACGGCCGTGACGTTCGAGCCAGGAGCCGATCACGCGCGCGACCGAGCGGGCGTCTCCGGTGCGGCTCCAGAAAGCCTGCCCGTCCTCGACCGGCTGGCTGTAGCCGGTGCCGACCGGATCGATGAAGACCAGGTCGACATCGTTGAGCGGGCTGAACGGGTTGTCGACAATGTATTGCTCGTCCTCGTCCAGCTCCACGCGGCGTTTCGGGCCGAAGGCGCCGAAATGCAGCGGCGTGGTCGAAGCGCCGGGACCGCCGTTGAACAGGAACAGGACCGGACGCTCGCCGGCCGGTTCGCCGCTATCGGTGCGCACATAGCTGGTGGTGACCAGCCCGGCGCCCGGCGCGCCGTCCGGGCCGGGCAGAAGGCTCTCTTCGACCAGCGCGTCGTAGCGCACCTCTTCGCCGTTGAACGCGCCGGAGTGAGCGGTCTGCGCGCTCCGCCCGATTTCCAGCGTGTCCTGGTCCTGGGCCGACTCCTGGGCCAGCGCGGGCGCGCCGCCAAGGGCGAAGCTCGCCATTGCGGCGGCGAGGCAGGCGTGAAGGGGACGGGTCATGAGAACCTCCGGTTCAAGGACAAGATTACGCCAGTTTGCGGCGTTGGCTGATGACGTAGTAGGCCGCGCCGATCGCGCCCCAGATGGCGAGGGCGAGGTAGGGCCGCCAGTCGGTCGTGAAGCCAAGCGCGGTCACCGTGATGGCGGCCACGACGCCGAGCCAGGCCCAGACAAGGGTGAAGCGCTTGCCCAGCTTGAACTGCGCGGCCTCGTAGATGTCGGGGTGATGGCGCACGACCCGGGTCGCCGACAGGCAGGTGCCGCCGAATTTCAGCAGGGTCGGGATGTTCACCGCCAGGAAGAGCGCGGTCAGGCTCATCGGCAGGACCAGTCCCAGGCAGCAGGCCGCAAACGCCACGCCCAGCGCCACGTGCGGCGTGCCGAAGCGCGCATGCACCTGGCCCAGCGCGCCCGGCAGCGCTCCGGCCCGGCCCATCGCGAAGAGATAGCGGCTGAACACCATGCACAGCGCATTCAGAGAGGTGCCGATGGAGGCGACAGCAGCCAGCACGACCAGCGGCACCGCCAGCCCGTCGCCCATGAAGACCCGCGCCGCATCCAGGATCGGCGCTTCGCTCTGCGCCAGCCCCTGCGAGCCGAGCAATCCCATCGAGACGCCGGCCACCATCAGATAGAGCACGACGGCTGACACGATCGCGCCGGCAATGCCCAGAGGGATCGCCCGGCGTCCATCCTGCACCTCGTCGCCGACTTCGGTCGCGGCCTCGATCCCGAAGAACAGGCCGACAAGCAGCGGCACGGCCGCCAGCACCCCGGCCCAGCCTTCAAGGAAGAAGGGCGTGTAGGCCGCAGGCTCGACGCTGCCTGCACCCCAGCCGGCGAACACGAAGAAGAACACGATGAGGGCCGCCATCAGCACGGTCTGCACCCGCGCGGCAATCGCCACGCCGAACAGGTTCAGCCCGAAGACGAGCGCGAAAATCGCGAACATGGCCGGCTTGACCGGCATCGGGATCATCATCGAGACGTAGCGCACGAGCACGAGCGCCAGGATCAGCATCGCCCCGACACTGCCGCCAATGCGCAGCCAGGCAATCATGAAGCCGATCCCCGGCGACAGGAAGCGGCGCGGCCATTCATACGAGGCCCCGGCGGTGGGCATGGCCGACCCCATGAAGGCGTAGGTCACCGCAATCACGAACATCGGCACGGCCGCCAGCGGAACGGCCAGCAGCATGGCCGGACCGGCAATCTGGGACGCCGGCGCGATCACCGAGAAGATCGAGACGCCGATGGCGGTCCCCAGACCCAGCGCGATCACGGACAGAAGGCCGATACCCTTCTTCAGATGCGCATCAGTGGCCATTCTCTTTCTCCTTCGCATTCGCATTCGCACACAGCCAGGCGGCTGCGGCCAGGTCCTGCACCGCATGGCCCAGCGATTTGTAGACGGTGATCTCGTCCGGCCCGGTCCGGCCCGGCGCATCGCCGGCGAACACCGCACCGATTTCGGCGGCAATGTGGGTGTCGTCGATGACCCCGGCCTCCAGGGCGCGCAGATACTCGCCGCCATGGGCACGCACATGCCCGGCATGGTCGGCGATGAAGCGGCTGCGCGCGACCAGCGTAGTGTCGGCCTCGGCCTTGGCCGGTCCGCTCGACCCCACAAGGTTCACGTGCGCTCCGGGCGCCAGCCAGTCACCTTGCAGGACCGGATCGCTCGCGCCGGTCACGGTGCACACGATGTCGGCCTCCTTCACCGCGTCGGCGGCGGTACGGCACGCCTGAACGGTCAGGCCGTGCGCGGCGTCCATCTCGCGGGCGAAGGCCTGCGCGGCCGGATAATCCCGCCCCCAGACCCGGATCGTCTGGATGTTCCGGACCTGCGCGATCGCCTCGATATGGGCGCGCGCCTGCGCGCCGAGGCCCAGCATGGCGAGGCGCGCCGCCTCGGGCCGCGCCAGGGCGTCAGTGGCGGCGGCGCTCGCCGCGGCGGTGCGGATGCGGGTGATTTCCTCGGCGTCGGCGACGCACACCGGCGCGCCGGTCTCGGCATCGAACAGCACCACGAGGCCCTGATGGCGTTTGCGGCCGGGATGATCTGCATCGGCGAACACGCTGATCAGCTTGGCGCCGAAGGGCTCGCCCCCGCCCAGCGCCGCCGGCATCAGCGCAAAGGTCTGCTCTTCGCCCAGCGGGATGAAGCTGCGCAGGGCCTGCTCGACCTGGCCGGACGACAGCGCGATCATCGCCTTGCGCACCACCGCAATCGCATCGGTGACCGTCAGCGCCTCGCGCACGGCCCTGGCGTCGAACACCTTCAGGGCGACGCTCATGCCAGCGCTTCGACGAGCCGGTCTATGTCCTCGATCGTGTTGAAGACCGAGACCGACACGCGCAGCCGGTTCGGCCAGAGCGATACCTCGACCCCGGCCGCTTCCAGCCGCTCGGCAAACACCGAGCGCGCATCGCGCCGGGCAAAGCTGATCAGGGCGCTGGTGCTGTCTTCCGGCGTCATCGGTTCCAGTCCGAAGCGCGGCAATTCACGGCGGGCATGCTCGATGATGGGCTGGCGATAGGCCTGGATGGTCTCCACGCCCAGCGCGTGGATATAGTTCAGCGACCAGTCGAGATGGGCCACGCCGGTATTGGAATACGTCCCCATGGCAAACAGGCCCTGCGCATCGTCGCGCGCTTCGATCTCGAAGGCGCGCTCGCCAGGCTCGTCATACGGGTAGACGTGGCTCTGGAAGGCGCCGATCTGGTAATAGCCTGCGCGCGGGCGCTGCAGCTGCGGGATCAGGTCGGCGCGGGCAAACATGAAGCCCAGCCCCATGTCGCCCATCAGCCATTTATAGCTGCTGGTCGACAGGAAATCGATGCCGGTCGCGCGCACGTCCAGCGGCACGGCGCCGACTGCATGGATGGCATCCACGAAGACATGCGCGCCGTGGGCATGGGCCAGATCGGCGACGGCTTTCAGATCGTGCTGGAAGCCGTTGATGGTGGACACCGCCGAGATCGCGACCAGCTTCGTGTCGTCATTCACCGCCGCTTCCAGGTCCTCCATCATGATCCGGTTCTCGCGCGGGCGCACGATCACGACTTCCATCCCGGCCTGTTCCAGCTCCTGGTAGAGGTGGAAGGAGCCGAAGAAGTGCAGCGCATCGGTCACGATCCGCCCGCCGCTTTCGGGAATGCCCAGCGCGCGCACGGCCATCTGCTCGCCGGCGGACGTGCTCTGGATGTAGGCCAGTTCGCCGGTCTCGGCATTGATCAGCCGGGCGAAGGCTTCCATCACGCTGCGCCGCTTGGCGCCGATGGAATAGCCGGCCGGCTCTCCCGACATGGTGCGCGATTGCAGATAGTCTTCGACCGCGCGCCGTGCGCCCCGGGCGACCGGGTGAACCGATCCGGAATTGAGATAGGTCCCGGCAATATCGCCGAACTCCTCGCGCGCCGGCAGGGCGGCGGGTGCCGGCCCGGCGTTGTCCTGAGCCGCAGCCTGAGTGCCTGCACGAGCCTGCGCGGCCATGCCTGCCGAGAGAGGAAGCGTCGCCGCGGCGGTGAGGCAGGCGCGCCGCGTCAGGCCGGAAGATACGCGTCGGTTTGTCATGAGCTGTCCTATCGAGGCCATCGAAGACTCTGCATTGTGCTGAAAGGCTAGAGCAATCGGCGAACGCATTTTTGCCCTTCTCACCGTGAAGCGCGAAGCAGCGCGCATTGCCTATCCACAGATTGAACAGATTGCGAAACAGGCTTCTTCCAGGGGCCTGGTAAAACCTCTGCGTTCAATATCGGGGGAATCCTGCACCAGAATGAGCGTACGCGGAGAGCAGATTCATTCATACGAGGCTGCCGCGCGGGCAGTCCTCTGCAAGATCATGCCGCCGAACGTCTCAACTTAGGCAAGTCTTGCCAGATCGCTCTTGCTAGACTTTGCGTCAGGAACAGGAGTCTCGCATGAACAAATCCGGTTTCGGTGTGGCGCTGGCCGCCCTCGCTATTTCCGTCCTCGTGACGCTCATCCTCTTTCTGATGCCGCGCGCCTATGGCGGCGTATCCGTTGCCCAGGACGTATCGGCACAGCTGCCCGGCCTGACCATCGAGCTGACGCCAGGACCCGCTGGGTCTCCCGATCATATCGACGTGACCATGACCGTGACCGGCTATGCCCCGGACGCGGGCGAGCCCCTGCTGCGCTCGGCCGTGGTCTTCGCCGGCGTGGCCGGTGTCGCGTACGGGGAGGGCGATGTCGCCGCGATCCGTGCCCGCGACGCGCAAGGCCCGCTTGAGCTGACGCAATCGGTCGACGAGCCGGACGAGGGCGGCTTCCTCTACTGGCGCCGCTGGCAGGCGAGCCGTGCGGTCGAGGGCGATCTGACGGTCGAATACCGCGCCCCGATCGAACTCGTCGTGCCGCGCCTCGGTGCCGGCCCGCCCTTCGACCTGCGTTCGGATGCCGGGGCAGTCAGCGCGGCGGCGAACAATTTTCTCGTCCTGCCCGACACCTCCCGGCCCTTCGCGATCGAGCTCGACTGGGATTTGTCCGGCATGGCCGAAAACTCGGTCGGCGTCTCCAGCCACGGCGAAGGCACGGTCAATACGGTCGGCCCGATCGACATGCTCATCGCGAGCTATGTGATGGCCGGCCCGGTCGGGCGGTATCGCGGCAGCGAGGAAAGCCAGTTCAGCGCCTACTGGGTGGGCGAGCCGCCCTTCGACCCCGACAGCGTCTTTCCCTGGTCTGAAGAGGCCTACGCCTATCTCGCCAACTATTTCGGCGACGAGACCCCGCCGCCCTTCTTCTTCCTTGCGCGCGGCAATCCCTATCCCGGTGGCGGCGGCGCGGCGCTGATCAACTCCTTCATGCTGTCCTATGCCCACGATGCCGAGGATATTGACGGCCTGTACACGACCATCGCGCACGAGATGACCCATAACTGGGTGACGACGATTGGCGGCGCTCCCGGTTCGACTTCCTGGTATAATGAAGGCATGACGGTGCTGTTCACGCGCCGGCTGATGCTGGCGGCCGGTCTGATGACGCCGGACGCCTTCCTGGCCGACGTGAACGATCACGCCACGCGCTACTACACGAACGCGCTGAACGATCTGCCGAATGACGAGATCGCCGCCCTGTTCTGGGAAGACACCCGCGTGCGCTCCCTGCCTTACGATCGCGGATCGATGTATTTCGCCGATGTCGATGCGAAGGTTCGCGCGGCATCGGGCGGCGAGCGCTCGATCGAGGATCTCTTGTCCGCAATGAATGCTCGCGCCGAAGCTGGCGAGCCGATCGACGCCGAAGTCTGGGCCGACATGGTGGCGGCCGAACTCGGCGAGGCCGCGCGCGAGGATTTCCACGCCATGCTCGAAGGCAATCTGATCGTCGTTCCTGCGGAGGGCGCGTTCGGCCCGTGTTTCGAGCGCGTCGAGGCAGACTTGCGCGCCTTCGAGCTCGGCTTCGACCCCGATATCCTGACCGCGTCGCCGCGCATCGTCGCCGGCCTGGTCGAGGGCTCGGAAGCCGCGCAGGCCGGCCTGCGCGAGGGCGACGAGATCCTGCGCCCGGTCGCGCTGGAAAGCGTGCAGAGCAACCCGGAAGACACGCTGGTGCTCGCGGTGCGGCGCGGCGAGGAGGCGTTCGAGATCGAATACCTGCCGCGCGCCGAGCCGGTCGAGGGTTATCTCTGGGCCCGCAAGCCCGGCGTCGCGGACGAGCGCTGCCCGCTCTAGGGTGCTCGTCTTCAAGTCACTGCGCGGATGTCACAGCCTCGTCCTTGTTCCCGGACGCAGATCGCTCCGCGATCGCAGCCAGTTCGTCCGAGTGTTGGGTTCCCCATTCACAAAGCTGGGTGAGCGCTCGGGAAAGGCTGATTCCGAAGGGCGTCAGCGAATACTCGACATGGGGCGGGATCTGCTTGAAATCACGGCGCGCCACGATTCCGTCCGCGACCAGGTCCCTTAGCTGCTGAGCGAGAACCTTCTCGCTGACCTTGCCGACCGCGCGCCGCAGTTCGCCGTAGCGAAGGGTTTGCTGGGCGAGATGATAGACGATGAGCGGCTTCCATTTACCGCCCATGACGAAGAGGACCGCATCGAGACCGCAGGTAAAAGGGTTTGTCATCCGTTGATCGCTCACTTTCTGGGCACTTACCAAAAGGTACGTACTAGAACATCGAAAGCCAAGCCACCAGCTTCCCTGAACCAACACAAATGAGGGAAGTCATGGGTAGACTTGAAGGTAAGATCGCCGTCATCACGGGCGCCAACAGCGGGATCGGACTGGGCGCAGCCAAGCGCTTCGCCGCCGAAGGCGCCCACGTGTACATCACCGGCCGGCGGCAGGACGAGCTCGAGAAGGCCGCAGCAGAAATCGGTCCCGATGTGACCGCAGTTCAGGGCGACGTGACAAAGGCCGCTGATCTGGATCATCTGTTCGAAACGGTGCGCACGCAGCATGGCCGTATCGACATCCTTTTCGCCAATGCCGGGACGGCTTCTCTTGAGCCGCTGGGCCAGATCACCGAGGCCGGTTTCGACCAGGTATTCGGGCTCAACGTCAGGGGCACCGTCTTCACGGTTCAGAAGGCCTTGCCGCTGATGAAGGAGGGTGGCTCGATCATCCTCACCGGGTCGACCACCGGCGTGATGGGAACACCGGCGTTCAGCGTCTACAGCGCCACCAAGGCGGCAATACGCAACCTCGCGCGAAGCTGGGCTTTGGATTTGAAAGGGACCGGCATCCGCGTGAACGTCCTGTCTCCGGGCGCCACGAAGACACCCGGACTGGAGACCATCGCGGAAGCCGCTGGCGCGAGCACGTTGTATGAAACCCTGCTCGCCCAGACTCCGGCAGGACGGATCGCCGAACCGGATGATGTCGCTGCGGTCGCCGTCTTCCTTGCGTCGGACGACAGCCGCGTCATGACCGGCAGCGAGATCTTCGCCGATGGCGGTATGGCCCAGGTCTGAGCGCCTCGGGGCAGCGTTGCGGCAGGCTTAGGCCTGTTCGTCCGAGGCGGTCATGAGGGTCACTTCTGGAGGTAACGGAGACGGCTGGGCCGGAGGGCGCAGCCGTCTCCGTGGCCTGCTGGTTGTGAATGAGTCTTGAGTCTAGTTCAGGCTTCGGGCCAGCGCGCGCATGTCTTCGCTGAAGGCTTCCAGCACCGGGCCATCGCGATACATCATGTGGCCGCCATCATAGCAATTGAACGTGACCGAGGCGCGGATCGCGTCGCTCTGTTGCGCGGCCAGTTCTTCATACCCGGCGCAATTGGCCAGCGAGTCATAGGCGCCCGAGGCGACCAGAACGCGCATGGACGGGTTGAGCGCGAGCGCATCGGCGGTGGACGGCAGAGGCGGGCCGATGCGCGGCGGTCCGTCGCCCCGGCGGATCGCCTCCTCGATGGCGGCCTGGTACTCGGCTTCGGTTACCGGGCCGGTCGCGTAATTCCAGCGCGCACCCGGACCTGACGGGGTTTCACCGCCCGGCGCATAGCCGTCCGCCCAGTCTTCCAGCCCGATATAGGGCAGGGTGCTGGTATAATTCAGCTCGTAGCGCAGATAGTCGAGAATCTCGTCCCCGGCCGAATCCACGCCCGCCGGCGCGCGGTCCTGGCCGGTGTTCAGCCGCATGTCGAAAATGTTCAGCCGCGCCCCGTCCAGCAGGCGTTCGCGGAAGGCGCGCGTGGTGATCTGCAATGTCGCGGTGTCGATCTCGTCCGGGTCGAGGCCGATGAGGGCCGCCAGCTCGGCGGCGATCGTCTCGCGCTCGGTCTGCGTCAGGGTCTCGAGACGCGCCAGCGCGGGCGCATAGGTGTCGCGAACCCAGGCCTCGGCGCGCGCTTCGACCGCCTCGCGCGTGTCGCCCGTCTCAGGGGCTGTAAGCCCGTAATGAAAGGCCGTGCGCGCGAAATTGACGATGCGCAGCGCGCCGACCAGCGTCTCGGCCTCCTCTCCGGCCTCCAGTCCCGATCCGCCCGAGATCAGCGATAATCCGTCGACCGCGATCCCGCGTTCTTCCAGCGCGTGGGCGACGCTGGCCACGCGTACCGCGCCCCAGCTTTCCCCGGCCAGGATGACCGGCGCGTCGACCGCCGCGTTCTCGATCCGCCAGGCGCGCACGAATTCGGCGGCCGAGGCGATGTCGCCCAGCGTGCCGTAGAACTCCGCCGCGTATTCGGCCTTCGCCGGGCGGCTGAAGCCGGTTCCGATCGGATCGACGAAGACCAGGTCCATATCGCTCAGCCAGCTCTGCGCATTGTCGACCAGCGCCGCGTTCTCGACCCTGACCGGCCCGGCAATCTCGAAATGCAGGATGGTGGCCGGCGCGCCGGGGCCGCCATTCCAGATGAACGCCACCGGCCGGTTCTCCTCGCCCGGGACGCGGTAGGCGACATAGAACATGTACCCGCGCGCCTCGCCGGTTTCCACGTCGCGGATGGCCAGCCGTCCGGCCTTCGCGGTGTAGTCGAGATCGAGCGATCCGGCCTCCAGCTCATGGCGCGTCGTGACGGCGTCCTCCTGCGCACTTGCGATGCCACACAGCGGCAGGGCGAGCGCTGCGCCGGCCATCAGAAACGTGCGAAGCGCCTGGTCGGGCGAGGGTGCGGAACGCTTTAGGGACATGGCTCGGCGCCTTTCGGATCTTCTGGATGAATGCATCCCAGCCTAGGGGCGGGCTTGAGGATAATCTATGCGAATAGGCGCGAAATCGCGTTGTTTCAATTCGCAGGAGCCGGGACTCGCCCGCATGGCCGGAGGGCCTGCTCGCGACAGACCTCCCGGCGGGGCGCGCAAATTTTATTCAGCATACGGGTGATTTTGAGCAGGCCGCTTCGCGCCTGCCCCTCCTGTCGCGCAACTCGGAAAAGAAATGGCGCCGGAGCCCGGATAGGCTTTTTGAGAAACACATTCTTGACGGTCGCCGGTCACACCGGAGCTGAAGACCGCAGACGCGACACAAGGGACAGGCAGGTATGCGGGCATTGTTGACCACCGGGCTGACCGGGCTCGTTCTTGCTCTCGGCGGGTGCGGCCCGGCGCCTGAGACCCCGTCTGCGAGCGCGCCTCAGGAGGCCGCTCCGGCCGCCGCGCCGTCACGGCCGCCCGCTGCGCCCGCCGCACCGCGCCGGTTCGAATTCCAGGGCGAGGGCGTGTTCGGCGGGGAGGCGGTGGCCTACCGCATGATCGCCGGTGACACGCTTGTCCCCGCTCCCGAAGGCCGGCCTGGCGCGCGCTATTTCAGCTTTACTTATCTGCGCGAGGATGGCGGCGACGCTGCGTCCCGCCCGGTCGTCTTCATCTTCAACGGCGGGCCGGGTTCGGCGTCGATCTGGATGCATATGGGCCTGTTCGGGCCGCGCCGGATCGCGATGGACGATCCGGTCAATCCGCCGGTCACCGCGCCCTTCGCGCTGGAGGACAATCCGTATTCCATCCTCGACGTGGCCGACCTGGTCCTGATCGACCCGCCGGGAACCGGCTTCAGCGAGATCCTGCCCGGCGGCGACCCGTCCGATTTCTATGGTACGCAGGCCGACGCGGCGGCGACCGCGGCCTTCATCGAATCCTGGCTGATCGAGCATGATCGCTGGAACTCGCCGCGCTACCTCGTCGGGGCGAGCTACGGCACCACGCGTGCCGCAATGACGGCGCGCAACCTCGCCGGCGGGCCGATGAACCGCTCCCAGCGCATGACCGGCATCAGCCTGGACGGCATCGTGCTGATCGGCCAGGCCCTGCTGTCTCCGGACGGCGCGAACGAAGCGCAGGCCGCCGGTCTCGGCGCGATGGCGGCCGCGGCCTGGTATCACGGCCAGGCCGGCGAGGGCGAAACGCTCGACGCCTTCGTGGCGCAGGCCGAACGCTTCGCGGTCGAGGACTATCTGCCCGCGCTCTATCTCGGCGACGCGCTTCAGGGCGAGGCCCGCGCCGCCATTGCCGCACAGCTCTCCCGCTTCACCGGACTGAGCCCCGCCCGGCTGCAGGCCGAAAACCTCCGCCCCTCCACCGCGGTCTTCCGCAGCGCGCTTCTGGAGGAGGAGGGTCTGCATCTGGGCGCCTACGATGCGCGCTTCACGCTGCCCGCCACCGGCGAGCCCGGTCGTCCCGACCCGGTCGGCGACGATCCGGCCATGGCGCAATACACCCCGTCCTACGTCGCGGGCCTGCGCCAGTATCTCGACGAGACCGGTGTGGCCATTGATGCGCCCTACGAAGCCATCGCCTTCGGGGTGAACGGCGCCTGGGATTATACGGTCCGTCCGCCCGCTTCCGATGCGGTCGAGGCGCTGGCCGGCGTCATGCGCGCCAACCGGGATCTGCGCGTGATGGTGGCGACCGGCCAGATGGACCTCGTCACCCATACCGGCTCGGCCGACTATCTGGTGCGCCATGGCGGGCTCGCGCAGGACCGCGTGATCTCGCGGCGCTACCCGTCCGGACACATGCCCTATCTCGGCGACGACAGCGCCCGGCCGCTGAGCGAGGACTTGCGCGCCTTTGTCACGGGCGGCGAGTGAGGCCCTTGAAAACGAGCGAACGAAAAATGCGCAACTCAGGAATAGCCCGCATAAAACTTATGGCCTTCTCCTGAGACTGCCCATGAAAAGAACAAAAATATCCAGACGGAATGCATAAAATTCAGAGCATGAGGATCCGATTGCCCGGCTAGTAGAACAACATGCAGCCCGGCATCACAGAGGCCTACAGGGGAAAAGTCATGAGAAAGACCACGCTGACAAGACTGTACACGACCACCGCCATGGTCACCGCGTCGCTGTTCGCCGCGGCGCCCGGCGCGTTCGCGCAGGCTGAAGGGGAGGCGACCGCCGCCGCGTCGAGCGACACCATCGTCGTCACCGGTTCGCGCATCCGGCGCTCCGTCTCGTCCACGCCGGCCCCGGTCGCCGAGATCGGCGAGCAGGAGATCGAGGACCGCGGTTACGTGACCGCCGCCGACGCGCTCAACGACCTGCCCTCGATGGCGCCCCAGCTCAACCAGGCCGACGGCAGCGGGGAGTCCAGCGGCTCCGGCCAGCAATACCCCGCCCTGTTCGGCCTCGGCACGGGCCGCACCCTGACCCTGGTCAATGGACGCCGTTTCGTGACGACCTCCAGCGGTCTCGGCGATGCGCAGGTCGATGCCAACATCATCCCGACCGGACTGATCGAGCGCGTCGAGATCGTCCAGGGCGGGGGCGCCGCCGTCTACGGCTCGGACGCGATTGCCGGTGTGGTCAACTACATCCTGAAAGACGATTTCGAAGGCGTCGAGATCGACCTGCAATACGGCAATTCGTGGGAGCATGGCGACTACGAGCAGCCGGCCATCCGCCTGACCGCCGGCACCAATTTCGCCGACGGGCGCGGCAATGTCGCGTTGAACGCCGAATGGTCCTCCTCGCCGCGTCTCGAATTCTCCGACCGCGAGCGCTCCAACCTGGCGCGCATCACCCAGGGCAACCCGGCCGATACCGGCCCGAATGACGGCATCCCCTCGGTGCGCGAGATCATTCCGGCCCATTTCTGGAACTTCAACACGTCCGGCATCGTCTTCTCGGCGCCGGCTCCGCCGCCGAACTTCCTGACCCGCGTCAATGGCAGCCCGGTCCAGTTCGGCACCGACGGCTCCATCACGCCCTACGATCCCGGCAACATCCTCGGCATTCCGTTTGCCGAGGGCGGCGAGGGTTTCCGCTACAGCGAGCTTGCCGGTCTGCGCACCGGGGTCGACCGGTTCACGGTCAACACGATCGCCCATTACGACGTGAGCGATACGGTCCGCCTGAATGCCGAGCTGATGTACAGCTCGACCCAGGCCGAGGAGCGGGCCCAGGGCGCGTCGCGCACCGTGCTGAACAGCGCGGCCAGCGGTGCCGGCCCGATCATGTTCAACGTCAACAACCCCTTCCTGACCGACGCGGCGATCGCCTCGCTGACGACCGCCAATCCCGGTTTCGCCTTCGGTGCGCCGATGTGGCTGTCCAAGCATTTTGACGGCCAGCTCTTCCCGTCCGACACCCAGACCCACGATACCGAGACGCTGCGCGCCCTGCTCGGCGCCGAGGGCGAGTTTGCCGCCGGCGACCGGAATTTCTACTGGAACCTCTCGGGCAGCTTTGCCCGGGTGGAAGGCGAGGTCCGCTCCTGGGGTGCGCACAACGCCCACCTCAACAACGCGCTCGGGGCGGTCGACGACGGTTCGGGCAATGCGGTCTGCTCGATCAATGTGGATGGCGATCCGTCCAATGACGATCCGGCCTGCGCGCCGCTCAACCCGTTCGGTTTCGGCAATATCTCCGACGCGGCCCGGGACTATGTCTCGGTGCGCACCGGCGAGAATTTCACCAACGAACAGGTCGATATCCTGGCCACGCTCGGCAGCACGCTGTTCGAGCTGCCGGCCGGACCGATCGACTATGTGCTGGCTTACGAGCACCGCTCTGAATCGGCCGAGTTCACGCCGCTGGAGGCCAATCAGCTCGGTCTGGTCGGCACCGGCTCGACCACCGAACCGGAGTCGGGTGACTACAACACGCATGAATTCTCCGCCGAGGTCCTGGTCCCGGTGCTCGGCAATGGCGTGACCCTGCCGCTGGCCCAGGAAGTCGAGTTCTCCGGCTCCTACCGCTATGTCGACAACTCGATCACCGAGGCGGAAAGCGTCTGGGGTGCCGGCCTGCGCTGGCGGGTCAATGACAGCGTCATGCTGCGCGCCTCGCGCAGCCGGAACTTCCGCGCTCCGACGCTGACCCAGCTCTTCGCGCCGACCAACACCGTCCTGTCCAACTCCGGTGTCGATCCGTGCGATGCCGACCGGATCAATGCCGGCCCGAACCCGGCCATCCGCCGCGCCAATTGCGAAGCGGAATGGGCGGCCAACCCGGCCTATGGCGATCTGGCCAGCTTCCAGAACCCGGCCGAGAACTTCACGCTCACCGAGGTGACCACGGGCGGCAATCCGGACCTGAAGAACGAGGTTTCGGAAACCTGGACCTATGGCTTCGTGTTCGAGCCGGAATTCATTCCCGGCCTGACGGTCACCGTGGACCGCATCGAGATCGACCTGACCGATGGCCTCTCGGCCTTCACCACGGCCGATTTCATGGCGACCTGCTATGACAGCGATCCCCAGCCGACCGACATCTGTTCGGCCTTCACCCGCCTGGCCGCGCCGATGAACGGCAACCCGGCCGGCACGGTGGTCGAGGGACGCACCACGACGGTCAATGCCGGCGAGATCCGCTTCGAGGGCGAAGTCTACCACGCCCGTTACGCGGTTCCGATCGATGCCTGGTTTACCAGCTTCGATCCGGGCTCGCTCGTGGTCGGCCTCCAGGCCACCCACACCAGCCTGCTCAGCACCTCGGCCACGGGTTCGACCTTCATCGAGACCCAGGGCACGATCCAGCAGCCCGAATGGGTCGGCCGGTTCGACGCAGCCTGGCAGCGCGGTCCGCTGCGCCTGACCTATCAGGCCTACTATCTCGACGAGGTGCTGGCCGCGCCCGGCGCCACCATCGAGAACAACCCGAATCCGGTTCTGGATGCGAACATCACCCACGACCTGTCGGGCATCTACGACGTGACCGAGGATCTCAGCGTGCGCGCGGGCATCGTCAACTTCACCGACGAGCCGCCCTCCTACCCCTCGCTCAGCCACGGCGACATCCTCGGCCGCCGTTACTTCGTGGGTGTGAATTACAGCTTCTAGGAGCATTTTCAGCGAAAGTGGGTACCGGTTTCGCGGTTCGAAAATGCGATAAACAAAGAGACTATTGCTTCCCCAAGGCAGCGAAAAAGGCAGGCGAGCGCACGCTCCCCTGCCTTTTTTGTGTTCCGGTGCGATCCCACCACATTGAAACTCCGGACGCCGAAGGCGAGCCGGGGCCCACAGCTTGCCTACCTCTCTTTCCTGACGAAAGTCAGGACCCAGGGATCGTGGAACGCAGGCATCCGATGACGGGCTCACCTCATGCAAATCTGCAACCGGTCCCGGGTCTGCGCTGCGCTCCGCCCGGGATTTCAGGATCTGTAATCTACTGAAACCCCGGACGCGCGAAGCGCGATCCGGGGCCCACAGCTTGCCTGGGTCTCTTTCCTGACTTTCGCTGGGAAAGAGAGATTTTGATCGTTTTCGAAAAACCCCCACACCCCGTAATCCCGGGCGAGTGAAACGAGACCCGGGACCTCGTCAGGGATGCACGCTCGCCCCCCGTCACCCGCACGAGACCCCGGATCGGCCTTCGGCGTCCGGGGTGACACGTTTCGATTTTTTCCCTGTCGGTCCAACCTCCACGCCTCTTTCCCAGCGAAGGCTGGGACCCAGGGGAGGACGGCACGGCGTGATCCGATGACACCGCTCCACGCTCTCTGGGTCCCGGATCAAGTCCGGGATGACGAAGTTGGTTGGGGTTTGAAATCTCTCAAACCTTCGTCATTCCGGGCGAGCAAAGCGAGACCCGGAATCCAGAGAGGACAGGGCGAGGCAGCTGGCTGAAATAAGAAGCTGAAACCCGGACGCCGAAGGCGATCCGGGGCCTTGTCCGAGAGGTACGAGTCTGCCCTCCGATGCTTCGAGGCTCGCTGCGCGAGCTCCTCAGCATGAGGGAGGTGGGATGGACGTCTGGTTTAATTAACCTATCGAAAACAAAGGCGAAATTTCACCCATCCCCCTCACCCTGAGGTGCGAGCCTAGCGAGCCTCGAAGGGTCGGATGACGGCCTCCCGAAGAGTGACGAGCATCACAAACCACACGCACTCGCGGGCACGCTCTCGACGCGGTCCCACTGATAGGCTTCGACCGTCTCGCCGCGCGGCAGATAGGTGACGGAGAACTCCTCCCCGTCGCGGCGCAGCAGCAAGGTCAGCTCGGCGTCCTGCTGGCCCTGGATGGAGTCCTGGGGCACGGGGCGCACGATCTCGTCGCCGTCCTGAACGCCGGCCCGGGCGGCGTTGGAGTCCGGGTCGAGCCCGCGCACGATGCGCACCGGCTCGGCCAGCACGGCCGGGTCGAAGCCCAGCTCGTAGCGGCGCAGCATGTCGGTCGTCCGGGTAAAGCAAGGCCCGAAGGCGTCGGAGGCCGGGACGGGCTTTGCCCCGTCGAGGAAGGCGCGGAACGCGTCCACCGCCGGCTCGCCCAGCTCGGCGCGCAGCACCTCCTCCCAGTCGGCCGGGGTGAGGGTCTCGCCCGCGCGCTGGCGGCGCAACATCTCCAGCATCAGATCGTCGAGCGAACGCGCGCCGTCCGAGGCGGTGCGCACGCCATGATCGACGGTCACGAAATAGAGCATGCCGCGATCGTAGGGCAGGGTGCGGATGCGCGTGTCGGCCCAGAAGCGGGCAGGGATCTCGCTATTGGGCGCCTCGGCCATGGCGCTGGTGTAATAGCGCGCCGCGTGCGAGTTCAGGTCTTCCAGGAAGTCCTCCGGCGCCATCTGGCCGAAGCGCAGCGGCAGGCGGCTCTGGTAGAAGACGGCAAGCCCCTCGGTGAACCAGGAGGAGGCGAGCCCGCCCGGCTCGTCCAGACGCGGCTGGAAGGTGTGGAACATCTCGTGGGCCAGCGTCGATTTCAGCCCTTGCGGCGTGCTGTCCTCGTCGAACGTGGTGACGAAGGAGCGGTGCAGCCCGACCCCGCCGCCGGCATTGACCGGATTGTGGCGCAGGAAGACGCCATAGGGGGGAATGTCCTCCTGCCCAAAAAACTCCGCATACTGCTCATAGAGGTCGCCGGACCAGGACAGGAGCTCGGCCGCGTCGAAGGGCGGCGTGCCCTGGACCGCGCCGAAGAAGCCGCCGCTCGGCACGTCCTCGGGCCAGGTCTCGATATCGCCGGCCATGTAGAAGCCGCTGCGGATCGTGTTTGCGGTCATCGCATCGCCGGCCTCGACCCGGCCTTCGCCCAGCGAGCTGACGGCGCGGCTGTCCGGCGTGGCCTCGCTCAGATCCCAGTCGATCGTGGTGCGGTATTGCGTCTCGCCCGGCGGCATCAGGATGAAGACATGACCGGCGGCGGAAACACCGCCCCCGTCCTGCAGGAAGGAATAGGGCGGGGCCGGCCCGCGCGGCGGCAGGGTGGCCTCGGCCGGGACGGAGTACTCGACCTCGATCGTGCCACGTGTGTCGCGGTTCGCGACCCATTCGCGCGCCTGCGCATCGTCGCCATACCCGTCTTCCATCGCCGGGGCGGCATCGCGCGCTTCCAGGCTCAGCACGCCTTCCTCGTCGCGCGCGGCGAGATCGCTCAGCACCGTGGCCACCGTGTCGACATTGCCGGTGACCAGCGGCAGACCGAGCAGGGCCTCGCCGGCCGGGACGCTCACGCCTTCGAGCCGCAGCGCCACGCGAACCGTCTCGAAGCTGCCCGGTCCGGCGGCAAGCGGGGTCAGCGTGATCGTCACCGCCGGGGCGGCCTGTGTCTGCGCGGTCTCTGCCCGCTCAGCGGCCGGCTGTTGTCCGGCGGGGGGCTGCGAACACGCCGCCAGGACCAGCCCGGTCGCGGCCAGGGTCAGAAGCGGGGCGAAAGCCGATGTCGCGAGGCGGGCCATGAGCAGATCCTTTCCAGCCAGAATAGCCCGGTCCGCACGCCCGGGGATAAATCGGACGCAACCGGGCGCAATCGGGCCGCCTCCGCCTCGAAATCGAGCCGGATCGCGGTCCAGTCGTCACATCGCAAATATTAGCGGAAATGCGCACAAAGTTGATGCGAACTTGACCGCACATAGCGGTCTTCGCGCATAGATTTACTGCCGGAATCGCAGCCAGTCGTGCCCACGCCTGCCGCGCAAGCCGATCCGGCACGAAACTGGTGTCCCCGACTGGATTCGAACCAGTGGCCCTCAGATTAGGAATCTGATGCTCTATCCTGCTGAGCTACGGGGACGCCAGGGTGCAGATGGCCAGTCCGGGCGCCGGAATTCAAGGATTTTATCACCCGGTCGCGGGCGAGTAAGCCCCTGTCAACGAACTTGGCCCGGCTTCTTGAACTGCATGATAGCCCAGGTCAGGCGGCCGGCATCGGCACCGTCGACCCAATGTTTCAGGCCCGCGATCATGCGGTCGATATAGCCCGGAGAAATCCGCCGGGAGAGCGTCTCGCGCTCCTCGGTCAGCACGGTGCGCACCTGGTTGTAATGGTTGCGAAGCTGGTCTGGGCGCGCGTCGATCGCGACCTCTTCCAGTCCGGCCTGTTTCGCCACCTCCCGGTAGAACGAGATGGAGCCGAGATCGGGCAGGTGGATGCGCTCGTAGATGGGCTGCAGCGCCTGGCGGTCGGCCTCGGTCTCGACGGTGTCGGTCTGCATCGGGTCGGTGAAGATAAGATGCCCGCCCGGGCGCAGCACCCGCGCGGCTTCGCCGATGACCCGGCTGCGCGCACCAGAGTGCAGGATCGCATCCTGGCTCCACACCACGTCGAACAGACCGTCCTCGAAGGGAATGTCCTCGAACGAGCCGTGCACGACCTCGATCTTGTCGACCAGTCCCTGAGCCTCGTTCAGCACGCGGTTTCGCGCATTCTCCTTGCCCGACAGGTTCAGGCAGGTGACGTGGCAGCCATGGGTGCGCGCCAGATAGCGCGCCGCGCCGCCATAGCCCGCGCCCAGATCCAGCACGCCGGTCTCGGGCGTCAGATCGGGCAGGCGCCCGGCCATATCGCGCACGGTGCGCGCGCTGGCGTCCTTGATGCTTTCGTCCGGAGTCTCGTACAGGCCGACATGGATATCCTCGCCGCCCCAGACGGCTTCGTAGAACGCATCCGCGTCCGGGCTGTCATAATAATCCTCGGCCGTCCTGGCGGCGGCACGATAGTCATTCGCCATAAGATTTCTCCGCAACGTGGATCAGGAAATCAGCGTCCCCGGTATCCTCGGTGAAGTCGCCATAGGTTTTCACGCTGGTGAAGCCGACCTGCTTCATCAGGCCGGTCGTGTAGTCCCGGCGAAGGGGAAACATGTTGAGGTGGTAAGCGGATCCGTCCGGGAAGCGGTAACAGAACCGCGCCAGGCTTTCGTCGACATATTCCGGCTCGGCGCTGACCTGGTCTCCGCAGTAATAAAATTTGTGCTTGGTGGAGAAGCCCTCGTCGAGAATCTTGTCGTAATTTCGCTGGTCCAGGATGAGGATGCCGTCATGCTTCAGCGCGGCATAGAACTCCGCCAGCGTACGCCGCCGGTCGCGCTCGTCGTGCAAATGGGTGAAGGAATTGCCGAGGCAGAGGATCGCGTCGAACTTGCCGGCCAGATCGCGGTTCAGCCAGCGCCAGTCGGCGTGAACGGTGTTCAGGATCAGACCGCGCTGGCGCCCGTTTTCGAAGGCCTTGGCGAGCATTTCCGCCGACCCGTCGCAGCTGGTGACTGAAAACCCGGCCTTGAGCAGCTGGACCGAGTGAAATCCGGTGCCCGTCGCGGCATCCAGAACGAGGACCTTGCCGCGCTTCTTGAGGAGATCGATGAAAAACCGGCCTTCACTCTTGGCCCGGCCCTCCCAGTCGATGAGTTCGTCCCACTTCTCCACGAAGGCTTGCACATATTCCTTCTTGTAGTGGTCGGTCCGGCGTATTTTCGCCGGATCTTCCGTCTCGTTTCGCGTGCCCGCAGGTGATCCGTCTGCTACGGTGGGTTGTGTGTCGGTCATAAATCTACGTCCTGCCCTTTTGCGAGACATTCGAGCGGAACCGGGCCGCACGAAGACAGCGCTGCGCTGGGTGCAGCCGGTCCCTCTCGAAGCCATCATCAATTGGATGGCTCGATCTTAGGCGAGGAGTCATGAAAATGAAAGCACGTGGTCGCAAATTCGCAATATGTAAGAAATATGTATTTCAACAAAATAAATATAGAAATATATTTCTATTTAAAATAGTTGGAATATAAAAAATTTTATTGCGGAAAATTTGATATATGTATTACAATTTTCGGGTGGTATTTACTTTTCTTATTTCGTTTTTCTTGTTCTCATGCGGTTCGGACAGCGTCCCCGTGTCGCCGACGCGGACTGGAGAGGGGCTGGCCACATACAGTCCGGTCTCCTTTCACCTTCAAACCATTGAGGGTTCGTTCGAAATCCGGCTCGCCGAAGTGGAGGCTCCCAACGATGAGGCCGCCCGCCGCAGAACGCGCGCGGCACTTGCCGCTCTGCTGGAGGAAGCGGGCGCAAATCTGGAGCTGATCGAGACCGGTACCGGGGAAGACCGCTATGGCCGGCATGTCGGTCACGCCGAGTTCGACCGCGTGGCCGGGCGGGTCTGGATCCAGGGCGAGCTGGTTTCAGCAGGCTGGCTGATGGCGGCCGGGCGCGCGGACAGCCGCGCGCGCATCGGGCGGCTACTCGAACTCGAGGAGCGTGCCCGGGCCATGCGGAGTGGATTGTGGGCGAGTGGGGAGCTTGTCGTGCGCGATCCCGATCCGAACGGCCTGGCTCAGCACCTGGACAGCTACCAGATCGTTCGGGGCCGCGTCATCGATACCGGCGCGGCGCGCAATGGGCGAGTCTATCTCAATTTCGGCCTGGACTGGCGAACCGACTTTACCGTGTCGATCAGTCCGGCCCACCTGGAGCGGTTCCAGGAAGCCGGGCTCGATCCGATGGCTCTGGCCGGACACGAAGTACGCGTGCGCGGATGGCTCTACCGGGAAAACGGTCCGATGATCGCGCTCGATCATCCCGAGGCCATCGAGCAGCTCGACTGATCGCTGCGATTATCCCGCCGGAATAAGCCCCGCGTCTGCCGGATCGCCGACCTTTTCCGTCAAGGCGTTCTTCAACCTGCCCAAGGCCTGATGCTCGATCTGGCGGACCCGCTCCTTGGAAATGCCCAGTTGCTCACCGAGTTTCTCCAGCGTCACGCTGTCCTCGCGCAGGCGGCGTTCGCGGATGATCAGCTGTTCGCGTTCGGACAGGGTCGAGAGGGCGTCCTGCAGCCAGGCCGTGCGCCGCTCGCCATCGCGGCCCTTCATGACCTCGGCTTCCGGCGTCGGCGATTCAGCCGGCAGCAAGTCCTGCCACTCGCCATCGCCTTCCTCGGTGAAGGGCGCGTTCAAGGATCGGTCGACCGCCGCCAGCCGGGCGGCCATCCGCTCCACATCATCCTCGCCGACCCGAAGAGCCTGGGCCACATAGGCGCGGTTTTCTGGAGTGAGTGCGCCAGAAGAGACGTCGTTGATCAGGGCGCGCAGCCGGCGGAGATTGAAAAACAACGATTTCTGCGACGCGGTCGTGCCGGTGCGCACGATGGACCAGTTGCGCAGCACGTAGTCCTGCACCGACGATCGGATCCACCAGCTGGCATAGGTGGAAAAGCGCACCCCGCGTTCGGGCTCGAAGCGCGCGGCAGCCTGCATCAGGCCGATATTGCCTTCAGAAACCAGATCGGGAAAGGGAAGACCGTAATGGCGAAACTTCGCCGCGACCGCGATCACGAGGCGCATATAGGCGGTCGTCAGCTTGTGCAGCGCGTCCTCGTCCTGATGATCTTTCCAGGCGGTCGCCAGAGCCAGCTCCTCCTCGCGTTCGAGCAGCGGCGCGTCCATGGCCGTCTTCATATAGCGGCGATCGGGATCGGCGGTACGGCGGGGGGAAGCGGATGGCATGGAAGCAGCTCCAGACAGCGATGACTTGCTTGTCCTCGGTCTACGCGCCGGGGCTGTCGCTGGTTCACCTTTCGGCCACAATTTCTTCAGACGGCGCGATCCGAACGCAAAACGCCCCGCCGGTGTGGCGGGGCGTTTTGTATCGGGCCGTGAAAATCTCAAATCAGATCAGGCTGCTTTCGACTGCAGCGTTTCGGACAGGATTTCCATCGCCTTGTCGCGATCGACTTTCTCGACGGCAGCCACTTCGCGCGCCATCCGGTCCAGCGCACTCTCGTAGAGCTGGCGCTCGGAATAGGAGGGCTCGGGCTGATCTTCGTGGCGATACAGGTCACGAACGACTTCGGCGATCGAGATCAGGTCGCCGGAATTGATCTTCGCTTCGTATTCCTGTGCCCGGCGGCTCCACATGGTCCGCTTGACCTTGGCCTTGCCGGTAAGGGTTTTCAGCGCGTCCTTCAGGACAGTGTCGCTGGCGAGCGGACGCATGCCGGAGGCGACGGCTTTCGCGGTCGGGACGCGCAGGGTCATCTTGTCCTGCTCGAACGAAACGACATAGACCTCGATGTCGAAGCCGGCCACGCTTTCCTTTTCCACCCCGATGACGCGGCCTACGCCGTGCGCCGGATAGACGATGTGATCGCCTTTTTTGAACTTCACATTATCGTTGGCTGTTTTCTTGGTCATATACACCCTCTCGTCCATCCCGGTTCGATTGCCGCTCTGACCGCACGCAACACAGCTGTCTCCCGCCCTTGGCAGGAAGGGCGAAAGTAACGCCGTCGAGAAAGCTGTCAGATCAAGAGCAGGTCCGTCTCAGGGTTCCGCACACGCGGGTTCGAAGACGATAAAGCTATCACAACACTGACAATATTTCAAATGTTGCCTGCTTTGCTCGCCTGGACAGGCCGGAAACCGTAAACCGCTGGTTATTCAGCCCTTGGGCGGTTCTGGCGAGAAATACTTCTCGAGCTTCCCGGTCTCGGTCTCGTATTTCTGGTAATCAGGGGGCGGGTCCTTCTTGACCGTGATGTTCGGCCAGGCTTCCGCATACTTGGAATTGAGGGCGAGCCACTTGCCGTCCGGATCATCCTCGGTGTCGGGGACGATCGCTTCCACTGGGCACTCAGGTTCGCACACGCCACAGTCGATGCACTCGTCGGGATGGATGACGAGCATGTTTTCGCCTTCGTAGAAGCAATCCACCGGGCAGACTTCAACACAATCAGTGAATTTGCAGCGAATGCACGCATCGGTGACGATGTAGGTCATCGGCCGGAACGGTCCTTGAACTGGGAGATCGAATTGGGCGCAGCGGACATGAGACCTGCGCTCGCGTTTGTCAATGCTGGCGGGCTTGCGCGCGGTGTCGCGCCTCGCCGCGCTCGCGGTCGGTAATGGCCAGAAGCGGTCCGAGACGGCGCATCAGGGAATCCTCCTCGGATGTGTTCTCGTCGTCGGCCAGGATGACGCACCACAAATCCTCGACGACTTTCAGCCGCTCGTCCTTGGGCAGGTTCTTGACGACACGCGTGAACTTGTGGTGATCCACCGCCGTGTCGGCCAGCGCCTTGGCGCGGTCGAGTTCCTGGCCCGCTTCCTGCGCGCTCAGGTCGAAACCGCTGGCCAGCAGCCGGCGAATGCGCGCTTCCTCGTCCTGGGTGAACACACCGTCCGCCATCGCGGCCTCGACCATCAGGGCGGCGGTGGCCGTCTGGGCCGATAGCGTCTCGTCGGCCGGTTTCTCTGCCGTGTCGCTCGAAAACAGCGACTTGAGGGAATCGAACATCGCGCAAAAATCCTTACATGGTCTGGTCTAGACGTTCATATAGGGCCTGAGCCTCGCGAGCGGGACCCCTGCGGTCAGCCAGATCTTCGACACGCAGGCGCAGCGCGGTCTGCCCGATGACGAAGATCAGGATATCCGCCGGGCGCACCGCGAAGCTGGCTCGCTCGATGCGCTGGATCTGGCCAAAGCGGTCGACGCGCACGTGTCCGGCATCGACAAAGCGGGTCGCCGCGGCTCTCGACTTGAAGAAGCGGGCGCGGAACAGCCAGAGATCGCACCGCTGGCTGCCCGGTTTATCAAGTCCCGCCTCACTCACGCCTTCCCGTCTCCGGTGGCCGGGCTGGATGCCGAGCGCTTGCGGGATCTGGGTTTGCGCGACGTCTTGCCTGGCTCCGCTTCAGAACCGGACCTGGCCGGCTTGGTCTTGGCCTTACGGTCCGACCGGGCCCGGGTTTCGCGCGCTGTCGCGGGCCGGTCGAGATCCAGTTCTGCGAGTTTGGCAAAAGGCGTGTCCGCGACCGGCGCACTTTGCGGCCGCGATCGCGGCGCGCGATCCGGCTTGCGCCGGGGACGACCGGCCCACATTTCGCCCTGGGCTTTCGCCGGATCGGCGCCCTTCTGAACACGCTTGTAGCCCAATGATTTGAGCACGCCGCGCAAGTCCTCGACCGAACAGCCCAAAAGACTGGTCATGGCCGGAGCGGGTTCGAACTGGCGTTTCGGATGAGCCTGACGGGCTTCGCGGATCAGGTCGGCGAGGCGTTCGAGAATGTCGAGGCGTACGGCCAGCGGACCGCAGCGTTGAAATCCGGCCGCCGCATAATCTGCATCGTCGATGCCGGGTTCGGCCGGCAGGGACATGCGTCCGGGCGCGGGCGAGAACGCACCCTGCGCGTCTCCGCGTGCGGTCGCCTTGAGCAGTGTGCTCAGCCGGGCCGGCCCGGGCTTTGTCAATGCGGGCATGAAGACGGCGTGCTCCCCGATGCGCACACCGGCACGGCGAAGCTGGCGCCGCTCCTGCACCGAGAGCTGGTCGATGTCCTCGGCCAGCGCCGTTCGCGGCGCGGCCCCTGCGTTCTCTACCAGGCGAAAGGCAATGCCGCGCGCCAGCCCGCCAAGTGCGCCTGTACTGCCTGCATCGCGCTTGAGCGCCAGAAGCGGGCCCAGCATGCGCTCGGCCTCGGCCGCGGCGAAGCGTTCCAGCCTGCGCTCGGCCCGTGCCTGGGCTTCGGATGCACCCAGCTCGCCGCCGATCAGCACCGCTGCCGGCGCATAAGGATCGGGCGACGGCGCCAGGCGTGCGATGCGTTCGCCCTCCCATTCGATCACGCCGAGATCGGTCAGGGTCAGGGCGGCGTCCTCAGCGCGAGCGAGTGCGCCGAGCCGCCGGTTGACCTCCGGCCGTACGGCTTTGAGGGCCGCGTGAGCGACGGCGCGCTGGGCGAGCGGTCCGCCGGAATGGTCCGGCTTGAAACTGAGACCGGTGAGGCGGCCGACATAATGACCCTCCACCGTCACCTCGCCCTGGGCATCCAGGCCGGATTCCAAGGAATCCTTCTCGCGCAGCCCCTTCATCAGGCTGGTCGTGCGCTTGTCGATGAAGCGCCCCATCAGCCGCTCGTGCAGCGCATCGGAAAGCTGGTCTTCCACCTCGCGCGTGCGTGCGCGCCAGAATTCGGGATCGCGCGTCCAGTCCGGCCGGTTGGCTGCGTAGGACCAGGTGCGCACATGGGCCAGTCGCTGTGAGAGCGTGTCCACGTCCCCCGCCGTTTTGGACACCCGCTCCAGCTGGCCCTCCAGCCAGGCCCCGGGCAGATAGCTGTCTCCGCTGGTGAGATAGTGAAATATGCGCGAGACCAGCCTTGCATGCTCGTCGATCGTCACTTTGCGAAAGTCCGGCGTGCGGCAGACATCCCAGAGCCGCATCAGGTTAGGACGGTTACGAACCCGGTCGCGGACATCACTGTCACGAGCGAGGATATCCAGAACCTGCTCGTCGCTGGCGGTCACAACACGATTGAGAACCGGGTCGGGGCTTGGCCGGTTGAGTGAGTTGCGCAGCGCATCGAGGTTGGAGAAATCCAGTTCTCCATTGCGCCAGGTCAGGCGCCGGACCGGCTCGAATTCGTGGTTCTCGACTGCGTGCACGATCTCGGCATCCAGCGGCCGGGCGTCGGCGGTTTCTCCGAACGTACCATCGGAACGGAAACGGCCGGCCCGCCCGGCGATCTGGCCGATCTCCTGCGGGTAAAGCCGCCGGCGCCGGCGACCGTCGAATTTGGTGTAGCTGGCGAACGCGACGTGATCGACATCCATGTTCAATCCCATGCCGATCGCATCGGTCGCGATCAGATAGTCGACTTCGCCCGACTGGTAGAGTTCGACCTGCGCGTTGCGCGTGCGCGGGCTCAGCGCGCCCATCACGACAGCGGCGCCACCGCGCTGGCGCCGGACCAGCTCGGCAATCGAGTAGACGTCCTCGGCCGAGAAGGCGACGATCGCCGAGCGCCTCGGCAGCTTGGCCAGCTTCTTCGAGCCGGCATAGGTCAGTTCGGAGAAGCGTTCGCGAAAATCGTGCGTGGCCTCGGGCACCAGTCGTTTCAGGATCGGAGCCATCGTGGCAGCCCCCAGAAACATCGTCTCGGCGGTGCCGCGTGCATGCAGCAGGCGATCGGTGAAGATGTGTCCGCGCTCCGGGTCGGCGCACAGCTGAATCTCGTCGATGGCGACGAAGGCCGGGCGCAAATCCATCGGCATGGCCTCGACGGTACACACGAAATAGCGGGCCTTGGGCGGCACGATCTTTTCTTCGCCAGTGACCAGGGCTACGGCGCCTTCGCCCTTGACCTTGACGACCTTGTCGTAAATCTCGCGGGCCAGCAGGCGCAAAGGCAGGCCGATCACGCCCGAGACGTGCGCCATCATGCGCGTCAACGCCAGATGCGTCTTGCCGGTATTGGTCGGGCCGAGCACGGCCGTGATCTGGCCGGGCTCTGTATTGAGGCGAGCCATGGGCGGCCTCCTTGAAGGAACCGGGTCAAGACTAGTCCAGTTGCGCGTCGTGTTCAGCGGCGCGCTGCATCTGGCGCTTCACCGCGGCGTCGAGGCTACCGAACCGAGATCCGTGTGGCCTGGATGTTGATGGATCCGATCTGGGTATTGGCGCGGAAGCGGACCGGCACGTAGATGCCATCATAGTCTGCCAGGTAGATGACGACCGGGCGCCGGGTTTCCTCTTCGCTCGGTCGGTCTCCGGGGTCATAGCCGGAGATGGGCTCCAGATAGGCCTCGCAGACCAGCGCGTCGCCACTCCAGGCCCGCGTGCGGACCCGCTCGGTGCCAGCTTGCTCGAAACGAAGATCATAGCGTGCCTTGCCATCGAAGACGGGCAGGCGTCCGCTGCAGACGCCCGGCGTGTCCACCGGCATGCCCAGGGTAAGACCCAGCATGGCGGAGATGGGGTCGAGCGCGCCGGCGCGCTCTTCATCATCAGCGGGCGGCTCGCCCATCGAACCGAAGGGCGGCTGGACATCCGGCGTCGCGACGGCATCGGGAAAATCGATCCCGACCACGCGTCCCTTGTTGCTGGCATGGTTCACGTGGCTGTAGCGATAGGGCTGAAGGCTCGACCCGATGCGATAGCCGGTCACCCCGGCCTCGATATTGGTGTCGTCGAACCAGCGCAGCAGTCCCGCGCTCTCAAACTGGGCCGAGGCTGAATACGTGCCATCGGGATAGATTGCGTTGACGGCAATCTCGGCCACGGGCAACACCCAGACCGACCCGGAATAGTTCAACGTGATCTCTTCGGGCACGCTGACCGGCGCGGCCGCGTCGGCGGCATGGGCCGGCGCGGTCTGGGCGGCAAGCGCGGCATGAAGCGCTAGGCTGGCGATCGATGCGAACATGGAACTCTCACATATCTGGCCGCGATGCGGCTTCTGCAACTCTTCCATATGGGATAGGTGTGTTGATGGCTGCAACATGAACGTCGCGTGCTTGACTGTATATACGCTCTCCGGTAACACGCCCGCTCTCGCGCCGTGGGGACGCATGTCCACCGCGGCGTTTTGAAGTTTCGTAAGACCGATACAGGAACGAAGCCATGTCGCGCCGCTGCGAACTGACCGGGACGGGCCCGGTGTCCGGGAACAACGTATCCCACGCCAACAACAAGACGAAGCGCCGCTTCCTTCCCAATCTGTGCGAAGTGACGCTGGCGTCCGAGCAGCTCGGCCGGTCTTTCCGTCTGCGCGTTGCCGCCAAGGCGCTGCGCAGCGTCGACCATGCCGGCGGGCTGGACGCCTTCCTGCTGAAGGCCAAGAATGATGTGCTGTCTCCGGCCGCGCTGAAGATCAAGCGTGAGCTGAAAAAGGCCGGCGAAGCCGCCGCCTGAGCTTCCACCGACGATCGTCCCGACCGATTGCGCCCGCTGGCTGAGCCAGCGGGCGTTTTCATTTGCTCCGGACCACGCTAGCGTCCCCGCCAACGATGATCATACCGGGGAGGGCGCAATGCGCTATTGGGGTTTCGGCGCGGCAGCACTGCTTCTGGCGGCCTGCTCGCAAGATACGGCATCTACCGCGCAATCGGCTGATCCAGTCCCGGCCGAGACCGTGATTTCCGGTGGCACTATCTACACCGGGGTGGAGACCGCCCCTCAGGTCGAGCTCGTTGCGGTCAGCGATGGCCGCATCGTTTTTGCCGGAAGCGCCGAGGACGGCTCCGGCTATATCGGTGAAACGACCCGTCAGATCGACCTGGACGGCACCGTCATGTTCCCCGGCTTCACTGATGCGCACGCCCATCTGATGGGGATCGGTCAACGGGAGCGTTCGCTCAATCTTGAAGCCGTCACGTCGATTGCCGATCTGCAAGCCCGTCTGGGGGCCGCCGCGCAGGACAGCGAAGGCCTGATATCCGGGCGGGGCTGGATCGAGACACACTGGCCTGAAGCCCGTTTCCCCGACCGCCAGGACCTGGATGCGGTCGTGAGCGACCGTCCGGTCGTGCTGATGCGCGCCGACGGGCATGCAGTCGTCGTCAACTCAGCCGCGCTGGAGGCGGCCGGTATCAGCTCTCAGAGTGAGGCCCCGCAAGGCGGTGAAATCCTGCGCGATGCCGACGGCGAGCCGACGGGCATGCTGATCGACACCGCCATGGGGCCTGCCATGGCCCTGGTCGGGGAGCCGGATGCCGGCACTCAGCGGGAAATGCTCGAACTCGGCGCCGAGGTGATGGCGTCCTACGGCTGGACCGGCGTTCACGACATGAGCGTCGGCTATGACACGGTTGCCATGATGACATCTCTGGCCGGCTCGGACCGGTTTGCGATCCGCAACTATGTCGCGGCCAATAGCGAAAATTATGACGACGTCGCCGCTCACCTCGACGCGTATTCGGCGGATAGCCGCGTCATCGTCCGGGCGGTGAAGTTCTACGCGGACGGGGCGCTCGGCTCTCGCGGCGCAGCTCTTCTGGAGCCCTATTCGGATGCCCCGGAGTCCCGCGGCCTGATGATCGCGCGTGAGGAGGAAGCGGTGTCGATGATGCAGGCGGCGCTGCGCGACGGTGTGCAGCTGGCCATTCACGCGATCGGTGACCGGGGCAACCGGCTCATCCTCGACTGGATGGAAACGGCCTTCGAAGCCGTCCCGCCAGATGAGCGCGCGATCGCCGATCCGCGCTGGCGTATCGAGCATGCCCAGATCGTAAATCCTCAGGATCTGCCCCGATTTGCGGCGCTTGGCGTCATCCCGTCCATGCAGCCCTCCCACGCCATCGGCGACCTTCATTTCGCGCCTGACAGGCTGGGTGCGGAGCGCCTCCACGGCGCGTATGCCTGGCAGTCGATGATCGATAGCGGAGCCATCGTGGCCGGCGGATCGGACGCTCCGGTGGAACGCGGCGAGGCACGCATCGAGTTTTATGCCTCGGCGGTCCGTCAGGATCTGGACGGCTATTCGGCCGAGGGCTGGCATCGCGAAGAAGCCGTGAGCCGCCAGGATGCGTTGAAGATGTTCACGATCTGGCCGGCCTACGCCTCCTTCCGCGAGGACGAGCTCGGGACGATCGAGGTCGGCAAGCTGGCCGACTTTTCTGTCTTCGATCGTGATCTGATGACGGTGCCTGATGCCGAGCTGCGCGAGGCCCGCCCGGTCATGACGATCGTCGACGGCGAAGTCGTCTGGCAGGCCGGAGACTAGAGGTCGCATGCGCGTTCTCTACAGCCGCGATGTGCTGGCTCATGTCCCGCGCTCTGAAATGAAGCACGGTGGCATGATACCGGCACGCGAAAGTCCGGCGCGCGCCGAGCTGGTCCGCGACGCGCTGGCGGCTCAGGGCAGCTTCGTCTTCGAGGAGCCGTCCAGGGCGGTCCCGTCCGCTCTGGCAAGGGTCCACGATAGCGATTATCTGGCTTTCCTGGAGGGCGCGTGGCCGCGTTGGGAGGCGCATATCGGCGCCGGCAACGGGGGCGAGACGCCCGACGCCTTTCCGCTGATCTTTCCGGTCCGGACGCTTGAAGATGTCAGGCCATCCGTCATCGACGGTGAGTTGTCCTACTATGCCATGGACACCGGGACGCCCTTGACCGCCGGAGCATGGATGGCCTCGCTCGCCTCCGTGACGAGTGCGGCGCAGGCCGCGACCTGTGTGTCTGGCGGGGAGCGGGCGGCTTTCGCCCTGACGCGGCCACCCGGTCACCATGCCGCCGCTGGCAAGTTTGGCGGATACTGTTTCCTCAACACCGCCGCCGTCGCCGGCCAGACCTTGCTGGACTCAGGCGCGCGCAAGGTCGCTGTCCTCGATATCGACTATCATCACGGCAATGGCACGCAGTCGATCTTCTATGAGCGCGGCGACGTGCTGGTGGTCAATATCCACGCCGATCCCGATTACGAATTTCCCTTCTTCCTCGGCAGGGCCGGAGAGACCGGGCGGGGCGCCGGCGAGGGCGCAACGCTGAACCTGCCCCTGGCACGCGGCACGGACTGGAGCGGGTATTCCGCCGCGCTGGGTCAAGCCTGCCGGGCCATCGCGAAATTCGGTGCGCAGGCGCTCGTCGTGTCGTGGGGCTTTGATACGTTCGAGGGCGACCCGCTCTCCACCTTCCAGATCTCGCGCGATGATTTCGCCCGGATGGGCGAGCGGATCGCCGGGCTGGATCTGCCGACGGTCATCGTTCTGGAGGGCGGCTATGCCACGGCGAGCCTCGGTGAGAATGTGCTCGCCGGCCTGGCAGGTTTCGCTGCGGGTGGACGAAGCTAGGCGCCGGGGGTGGCAGAACGGCTCACGGCCTCGCCCCGGGGAGAGGGAGAGGCCGCGAACGCAGGGATCGAGCGAGGGATATCTGAGCCGTGAGGCTTTCGATGAGCAGCGATAGAGGAGGGGGCCTCATGTCTGCGGGCCAGAGGGGGAGGCCGACCCGCATCCTGCTGCTTTTTAGGCGATGACGCCGGACATCGAGGCAAAGATGCCTGCCGTGACGGTAACCACGAGGGCGACGTTGAGCACGACCGCACCCAGGCTCGAACCGGTATTGAAAAAGGACCTGACCATTTCTTGTCTCCATAACGAGTGTTTCGACCAACCGTGGCGCCGGTCCCGGTTTTGGGGAGTGGGCTCTGGCGCCGGTGAGCGGGGCTCTTTCTGGCCGCCGTCTCGAGAATTTATGTAGCAAGGGCGTTATCGGTTTGCAATAAGAATTTATCGAAAAACAATATAAATTTTTGGCAAGGTCACCAATTTACCGGCTAACAGTATGATAGATCGGGACTTTTCTCGGCGCTGGTGAGATGCTCGCGGTCGTCCGAGGAGAGGGCTGCAAAAGGGGAGGCAAGGCAGATGGACACGATTGGCGCTCAAGGCTGGGTCATTCTGGCGACGCTGGCCGCCTATAAGCTGGGGCTGATCGCGATCGGCATCTGGGCGGCGCGGCTGAACCGGGATGAATCCGACTTCTTCCTCGGCGGCCGCGGCCTGGGCCCCTGGGTCGCCGGTCTCTCCTATGCCGCGTCGACCAGCTCGGCCTGGGTCCTGCTCGGCTTTACCGGATTTGTGTACACGGCCGGGGTGTCCGCGCTGTGGATGGTTCCCGGCGTGTGGGCCGGCTATGTCGGGGTCTGGCTCTGGTTTGGCCCGCGCCTGCGTGAAGAGACCGAGCGGCGCGGCCATGTCACCGTGACCGATTTCATGACCGCAGGCACTGGCGCGGCGGCGCGCTCGGTCATCGCGGTTCTGGCCGGCGGCCTCGTCCTGTTTACCTTCGTGTTCTACATCGCGGCCCAGTTCGGCGCGGCCGCCGTCGCGTTCGAAAGCCAGCTCGATTTCGGTCACACCGAAAGCGTCCTCTTTGGCGCGATCGTGATCCTGATCTACGCGCTTTTGGGCGGCTTCTGGGCCGTCTCGCTGACGGACACGCTTCAAGGCGCGGTCATGGCGCTGGTCGCCGTGATCCTGCCCATCGGGGCTTTGATGGCGGCCGGCGGCCCGGGGGGAGTCTGGCAGACGTTGTCAGCGACGATGCCGGATGCATACCTGCACCCGACCGGAGGCCGCAGCCTGGTTCCTTTCCTGGCCTTCGCCTTCGGCATAGCGGCCATCGGGCTGGGCACGCTCGGCCAGCCCCACCTCATGGCCCGCCTGATGGCGGTGAAGGACGAGCGCGCAAGGAAGGCCGGCTTCACAATCGCCATGAGCTGGGGTGTGCTCGTCTTCACCGGCATGGCGAGCCTGGCGCTTTCGGCCCGTGCTCTGCTGGCGCCGCTCGAGGATCCTGAAGCGGTGTTTTACGCGATGGCTACCGCGCTGCTGCCGACCGTGCTGGCGGGCATCGTGATCGCCGCCATTCTCTCGGCGGTCATGTCGACGGTCGATTCCCTCCTCATGGCCGCATCCGCCGCGGCCGCGCACGACCTGCGCCTGACGCGCGTGCTGCCGGGCCGGGAAGTGCTGATCGGGCGTTGCGTTATGGCCCTGATCTGCGGTTTGGCGGTGATTTTGACGCTCACTGTGGACAATACGATTTTCGACCGCGTGCTCTTCTCATGGTCCGCGCTGGGGGCGGCCTTCGGACCGGTCATCGCCGCCCGGGTCTGCAAGGTCGAGCCAGCCGGCGGATCCATCATTGCGGCAATCGTGCTCGGGTTCGGACTGACCGTGATCTTCTACTCGTTCGGCCAGGCCGACCCGGCCACCGCCGGCGAGGGCCTGCGCGGTTTGCTTGTGCGCCTGGCCGCAATTCCCGGCGACCCTTTCGAGCGGATCGTACCCTGGCTTCTGCCGCTGCTCCTGGTCTTCAGCTGGCGTCAGCGCGCATAAAAAACGGCCGGTCCTGAACAAAGGACCGGCCGAGAGTGGGTCTGCGGTTTGGTGGGACTCGCTTCGGTGTCCGCGCTGGCGCCCATCGCCCCCCTCAGTGCGAAGAGTGTGCCGCGCCGGAACACACGAAGCGAGCCCCGGGTCCGATGACGCAAGTAGCGTGCAATACGTCACCGGGAGACAGGAAGTCAGGCTGCGCGGGGGCCAGGTGCAAGGGGAGCCATGCCGGCCCCCGCGCAGTCGGCCGGAGCGTTTTCGACGGGAAGAAGAACCGCCCCGACGAGTCTCAAGATGAGGTTTGAGCACGGCTATATTATTGCCGTATCAAGGCAATTCTGCCGTGGATGCGGCTTCGCAGCGGCGCGTCCGTTCAGCCGGCGTTCAGCTAGCCGCCTGGCCGGTAGGGGCTGAGAGAGGTCAGTTCCAGCGTGTAGGCCGCGTCGCCAAGATCGTTGTCCTCGCGCCGGGTATGCAGCACGCCCTCGGCGTAAACCGGGTCCCACATACCCTCCAGCTCGACCGCGGCGTCTGTCTCGACATAGACCAGCTGGTTGGGCGGGGGCGGCGGAACATGGATGCACGCGCCGACATAGGGCACGAGCAGAAAGCGGGTCACTTCGCCGGGACCGGTCATGTCGAACGGCAGCACATAACCGGGGATCCGCACGCGTTGCCCGTCGAGGGCATCGACTGTGTTGAATGTCTGGATCTGGGGCATGGAGGAGGTGCCGAAATGGTCAAAGCCGCTTTGGCGTGCCTGCATCTCCATGAGCCGCGAGATGTTTGCCGCCTCGCCGTCTGGCAACAGGTCCGACCAGGTGAGTTCCTGATAGCCGGGCGACTGTGCCTGAACCGGTGCGGCCATAACAGACAGGATTGAAGCGACGATCAGGATCAAACGGGTCATGGCAGGACGGCGAAACCTTGTCGGCAGCTTGGTCGGGCGCCCAAACGCTAGGGCGAGGGCTCAATGAAGGCGATAGTAGGCTTGGCAAGTGGGGCATGAACATGACTTCCACTGCTCTGGAATGTCGTGATCAGCAGACCGGTCAGCGCGCCGGCGACCAGCACCGGGCTGGCCCTGCGCCAGCCGGCCTCTCCGGCATGGGTGAGCAGATGGGTAGCGCCGACATGCAGCATGATTCCGGCGACCAGGGCGAAGAGATTGCCGAGAACTGCGTCCGGCACGGTCGCGGCAACCGGCGCGGCAATGGCCGCCGCGACCAACGTTGTCAGCCCGGCAGCGGCGAAGGCAAACAGAAACGCTCTCGTGTCGCTGAGGCCGGCGCGCTGGAGTAGCACGAAGCAGATGATCGCTTCGGGAAATTCGTGCACCATCAGACCGAGCGACGCTGAAAGGCCGGTGAAAAAGTCCACGGAAAACGTCACCGCATAGACCAGCCCGTCGACCATGGAATGCATGCCGATCGCGAGCACGGGGGCCAAAGCAATTGCCATCCCGGGATGCCCGGCGGCGGTCTTGGCCGGCCAGCTTTCGATCCCGCGCTGGATCGCAAAGCCGACGCCGAAACCGGCCAGGACCCAGACGGGAGCGCGCTCGCTCATCTGCACCGCTTCTGGAACGAGATGAAGGATCGCCATGGCGATGACGAGGCCGGCTGCAAAGGCTGCAAAGAGCGGCTCGTTGGCGCGCGTGAACCGGCTGGCAAACCGGACGCCGAGCAGCGCGATAAGGCTGATCACGGCGGCGCCCACGCCGAATGCGAGAGTGTAGAGAATTGCGGTCACGGCGTTACGATCCGGCCCAGGGTGCGATGGCGGGAGCGCCACGGCTGCGAGACGTTACACTATAACGCTTCTTAGCTGTGTCCAGCTAACGCTTCACAGGCGTAAAGGCAAGGGTCTTCTCGCCCGGAATTGGCCGATCAGTCGTCGCTGGCTTTTATCTGTGTCTGCATGTAGCGCTCGTGACCGATCTGTTCGGCGAGCTCAAGCTCGGTCTCGAGAAAATCGATATGCTCTTCCTCCGATTTGAGGATGTGTTCGAGCAAATCGCGCGAGCCGTAATCGCGCACCTTCTCGCAATACTCGATGGCATCCAGATAGATCGGGTGCGCGCGCCGTTCGGCTTCGAGATCGCATTGCAGACATTCGATCAGGGTTTCCCCGATCATCACCTTGCCGAGATCCTGAACGTTCGGAAGGCCGTCGAAAAACAGAATACGGTCGATCAGCATGTCGGCATGCTTCATCTCGTCGATGGATTCATCGTACTCGATCTTGGCAATGCGCTGAAAACCCCAGTTCCTGAACATGCGCGCATGCAGGAAATACTGGTTCACCGTGGTCAGCTCGAGTTTGAGTGCCTTGTTCAGGTGCTCGATAACGCCAGCATCGCCCTTCATCGACAAAGTCTCCGTCGCTCGCTTCATAGTGTTACATTTGGCGAGCATACGGAAATGTGCAGACGGGCCAAGGCCAAAGCGCTTAAACGCGATGAACCGGGAACAGGCGGGCGTGTCGCGGTGTTGGATTGACCATGGCAAGACCCGATCCCGGCCCGCCGACCCGTCAGCACAATACGCCCGCCGAGCTGCACCGCGCCCGGCAGTGGGCTTACTTGCTCGATTCCCGGTTCAAGATCGCCAATTTCCGCTTCGGGCTCGATGGTATACTCGGGCTGGTTCCGGTCGCTGGCGATGCGGTGACCCTGATCGGCGGAGCGTTCATGCTGTTCACCGCCCATCGTCTGGGCCTGTCCAATTGGACCAAGCTCAAGATTACGTTTTATACCGCAGCTGATGCGGTCTTCGGGTCGATTCCGCTGATCGGTGATCTGTTCGACTTCGCGTTCAAATCGCATTTGAACAGTCTGAATGCGATAGAGAAAGAGATCGAGCGCCGCAAACGCTGAACTCGGGCGACCGGCCTATTCGGCGGCGACCGCCATCGCGTCGGCCTGCACGGCGCTGGCCATGGTGCGCGCCGCTTCTTCAAAGCACTGACCGCAACGAGGCTTGGCTCCGCAAGCCTTGAACGCGCTGGGCACATCGCGCGCTCCGGCTTTCGCAGCGTCCTTGAACTGACGGCATTTCAGAGCATTGCAGAGGCAGACATACATCGCGGGCTCGTCACTGTCGCAAGCGGGTCGGAAACGGCGCCGCAAAAGACTCTGCTTTTGGCAACTCGTTCGCAATTGCATATGTCGCCTTTGCGAACGATTGTCAATCGCTTGTCTCAGAGCCTGGCTCTCGAATGATTTTCAGGGAAGAGAACAGGCGCCCGTCCTGCTAGCCTTCAGTCCATGGAATCGCGCAGCATCATCCTCTCCGGCAGAACCGTCGGCTACACGCTGAAGCGCTCGGCACGGCGGCGCACGATCGGGTTTCGCGTCGGGTCGGACGGGCTGTGCGTGACATTGCCGCGACGGGTCGCGATCCGCGAGGCAGAGTCGGCGCTGCGAGAGAAAAGCGGCTGGATTCTGTCCAAGCTCGACAAGTGGACCGAGCGTGCCTCCATTCCCGAGCTGACTGGTGCCGACGGGGAGAGTGTCGGCTATCTCGGCCGAGCCCTCACGCTTCGTGTGGTGGGGCACAGCCGGGCGCGTACACTCATCGTGCCCGAAGCGAACGCGCTTGTCGTGCACGTCGATAGCGGTCTCTCCGGTTCCTTGCGCGACGCCACGGTCAAGCGTGCTCTGGAACGATGGCGAAGGCGAGCGGCGTTGGAGCTTATGGCGCCGCGCCTGGCCCGTTTTGCCGCAGAGTTGAACAGGCCTGCGCCCGCAGTCAGCATCCGGGTGAACGCCAGCCGCTGGGGCAGTTGTTCGAGCGACGGATCGATCCGCATGAATGCGCGCCTCATCGCCTTTGACGAAGCCCTGGTCGACTATGTCTGCGCGCATGAGGCCTGTCATCTGATCGAAATGAATCATGGGCCTCGCTTCTACGCGCTGCTGGACCGGCTCATGCCCGATCACCGGTCTCGCTCGGCCGCGTTGAAGGCCGCGGTCGCGCCCGGACACGTCTTTTAGGCTTGCCGGCCGCCGCGCCGCACAATTTCTTGCTTCTGCCCCATTGACGACAAAGCCGGCGGCTTCGATAGGCTAATGGTTTGATCGGAGTAGCCTTGAGATGACCGAGTTGACCGCCTTCTACCGTGAACGCCGCCTGCCGCCCTACGTGTTCGCCGAGGTAAACCGGATGAAGCTGGCCTATCGTCATGAGGGCCGCGACATCATCGATTTCGGCATGGGCAATCCCGATCTGGCGCCGGCGCCCCATATCATCGACAAGCTCAAGGAAGCCGCGTCCGATCCGCGCGCTCACCGCTACTCGGCGAGCCAGGGTATTCCCGCGCTCAGAAAGGCGCTGGCGCGCTATTACGCGCGACGGTTCGACGTGTCGCTGAATCCGGACCGGGAAGTCTGTGTCACACTCGGGTCGAAGGAAGGCCTCGCCAACCTGGCCCAGGCCGTCACGGCGCCCGGCGACGTGATCCTGGTGCCCGATCCCTCCTATCCGATCCACATGTTCGGCTTCATCATCGCCGGCGCGGCCGTGCGTCCGGTCGCGTTCGAGAACCCGGAAAATTTCCTGCGTGAAGCCGCCCATGCCTGCCGGCGCTCCATTCCTGCGCCCTCCGCGCTGGTGCTGAACTTTCCGTCCAACCCGACGGCCCAGGTTGTGGATCTCGATTTCTATCGCGAGGCCGTCAAGCTGGCCAAGGCGAACGACCTGGTCCTCATCTCCGATCTGGCCTATTCGGAGATCTGGTTCGAGGGCGACCCGCCGCCCTCCATCCTGCAGGTGCCCGGTGCGCGCGATGTCGCCGTCGAGTTCACCTCGATGTCCAAGACCTATTCCATGCCCGGCTGGCGGATCGGCTTCGCGGCCGGGTCGGCGCGTCTCGTCGATGCGCTCAAACGGGTCAAGTCCTATCTCGACTACGGCGCCTTCACCCCGGTTCAGGTGGCCGCCATCGCAGCGCTCGACGGGCCTCAGGACCATGTGGAAAAGGCGCGCGGCATCTATCGCGTGCGCCGCGATGTGCTGGTGGAGAGCTTTACCCGCGCCGGTTTCCCGATTCCCGCGCCGCCGGCAACGATGTTCGCCTGGACACCGATTCCCGAACGCTTTGCCGATCTCGGCTCGGTCGAGTTTTCCAAGCTCCTGCTTGAGAAAACCGGCGTTGCCGTCGCGCCCGGCCTGGGTTTCGGCGAACGCGGCGACACCCATGTCCGCCTGGCCCTCGTCGAGAATGAACAGCGGATCCGCCAGGCCGCCCGCCAGCTCAAGCCCTTCTTTTCGGCCTGACAGGAGGGTGGCGTTAACCGCGCGTTTACCAATAACTCATTGTTAATTAATGACTTTTTCAGTCGATTGGCGTATGGAATGCAGTGATCCCGGCAGTTTTGCCATTTTGGAACATTCGCCATGCGCATCAATCTCGGCTTTTCGATCAAGGCGCTGACGTCCGGCCCGGCCCGCGTCATTTCGGCTGTGACGCGGCGTTTGGGCGCGTTTCCGCGCGCGACCGCTGCCAATATCGCGATCAGCTACGCCCTGGCGCTCGCCCCGATCACCACCGCGATCGGCGGCGCGCTCGACTATACGCGCGGGGTGATGCTCGGCACCGAGATCCAGAATGCGCTGGACTCAGGCGTGCTGGCTGCGGCCTCCCTGACCCAGGACCGCGACCCGGACACCGTCGTTCGCGCCTATGTCGAGGCGGCCCTGAGCGACCATCCCGCTCTGGTCGAGGCGCTCCGGCTCGATGTCACCTCGTCGACCAGCTTCAATTCGCGCCGCGTGCAGGCCACCGCCTCGGTGGACACGCCAACCCTCATGCTGGGTCTGATCGGCGTGAAAAATCTCACCATCTCGCGCACCAGCGAAGCGGTCGAGGAAGTCCGCGATATCGAGATTTCCCTCGTGCTCGACGTGTCCGGATCGATGGGGGGCTCGAAAATCTCCGCCCTGCGCGATGCGGCCAGCGAGTTCATCGACGTCGTTCTTGACGACTCGCGCCAGGAGCGGACGAGCGTTTCGGTCATCCCGTATAATGGCGGGGTGCGCCTGCCGGACTACGTGAATGAGGAGCTGAACGAGGATTTCGACGAGTCCGGCTGCCCGGACATGGGCGAGGACCATTCGCAGGTCATTCCGTATGGCGACCTGCCGACGATCAATCCGCTGGAATGGACTGGCGAGGAGATGACGGGCCATCGCAGTTCGAGCCATTGTCCGCAGCGCCACATGGAATCCATCTTCCTGCGCAATTCGCCGGGTCAGCTCAAATCGCTGATCGGTGGCCTGGATGCGAGCGGGAATACCGGCCTTGATGTCGCCACCGGCTGGGGCGTGCGGGCCCTTGATCCGAGCTGGCGCGGCCGTCTCGGCGGCCAGTTCGGCCCGCGTCCTGTCGACTTCGGCGATCGCGACACGGTCAAGGTGCTGGTTGTCATGACCGACGGTGCCGCCACGGCTCAGCAAAGAACTGAACTCACCCGCAGCTGGTGGAGCTGGAGCTGGTCGGCCTACGAGCTCTATTCCGCCCGCACGGCCCGCGAGAAGATGATCGAGGCGTGCTCCTACGCAAAGGATCGCGGTGTCGTCGTCTACACCATCGCCTTCCAGCTCAGCGGAAATACCAATCGCGATCTGATGCGCAATTGCGCCTCGCGCGCGGAGACCTTCTACAACGTGGAGAACACCGACATTCAGTCCGCGTTTGACGCGATCGCTTCCGACATCAACCAGCTGCGCATCGCGCGCTAGCCCTCGCCCCCCCCCCAAGCGACCCCGGCAGAGAAAAGGCCGCGCCGGAGATCCGGTGCGGCCTTCTCATGTCCAGACGGGTGAGAGAAGGGGCTAGCCTTCGCTCTCGGCCATCATCTCGTCGCGAAGGCTGCGGAACTCGTTGCCTTCATACCAGTTCGGCCAGCGATCGCTGTCAGCCAGCTCACGCGAGACACGATACATCAAGGTTGCGTCTTCGACGAAACCGGACAGGTCCCAGCTTTCGTCATACTCGTCGGCCGGCTTGTGGTAGGCGTCCGCACGATACGCCGCCTCGATCTGGGCGACATGGTCGGCGCCGTGTTCGGCCGAGACCGAGCCGCCGTCCGCGTACAGCATCGGCACGCCCTTGCGGGCGAGCGAGACGTGGTCGGAACGGTAGAAATAGCCCGCTTCCGGGTTCGGGTCCGGGCTCAGATAACGCCCGTCCGCGGAGGCTTCCTGTTCCAGGATGTCCTCAAGCTCGGACGCGCCATAGCCGATGACCACGACGTCTTCGGTCGGTCCCACCGGCAGCATGCCGTCGAAGTTGAAGCCGCCCACGGTCTGATCCAGCGGAACCAGCGGGTTGTCAGCGTAGTAGGCCGAGCCCAGCAGGCCTTGCTCCTCGGCGGTCACCGCCACGAAGATCACGCTGCGATCGGGCTGCTCTTCGGCCGTCGCATAGCGCTGCGCGATTTCCAGCATGGCTGAAGTGCCCGACGCGTTGTCGACCGCCCCGTTATAGATCTGGTCCTCGCCGGAGAAGTTCAGCCGCTCGCCGATATGGTCCCAGTGGGCCATGAACAGCACGTGCTCTTCGGGGCGCTCGGTGCCCGGAAGGCGGCCGGCGACGTTGCGCGACACCGTCTCTTCGAACGTCTGGTGAAGCTCCGCGCTCAGCGTGGTGTTCTCCAGCGGCACCGCTTCGAAGTCGGCATTGGCGGCCGCCTCGTAGAGCTCATTGAAGTTCAGGCCGGCGCTTTCGAACAGCCGCTCTGCGACGTCGAGCTGGACCCAGCCCTGAACGTCGACGAAGTCGTAATCTTCCGGCGGCACCAGACCCGATTGCGCGCCGGTCCAGCTGGAGAAGACCACTTCCCAGGGATAGGAGGCCGGCTCGGTCTGGTGGACGATGATCGCGCCCTCCGCGCCCTGGCGGGCCGCCTCTTCGTATTTGTAGGTCCAGCGCCCGTAATAGGTCATGGACTCGCCGTTGAACAGGCCGCTATCGGGGTCGGCAAAGCCGGGATCGTTGACCAGGATGACGACGGTCTTGCCCTCGACATCTACGCCCTCATAGTCGTTCCAGTCATACTCCGGCGCCACGATGCCGTAGCCGACGAAGACCACGTCGGACTCGGTCAGCGAGACTGTCTCTTCGGGGTTTTGCGACCAGTAGACCGCGTCCGCACCGAGCTCGAGCCCCATCGGCTCTCCGCCGACGCTGACGTCGAAGCTGGAGGCCTCCTCGTCGAGCGTGATTTGAAGCAGGGGCACATCCTGGAACCAGGTGCCGTCTTCGCCGGCCGGCTCAAGGCCCATCATGTCCATTTCTTCGGCGATCCAGTCGGCCGCGGGCTCTCCGCGTTCCGATCCTGGGCCCCGGCCGCCAAACCGGTCATCGGCCAGCGTGGAGATGCGGTAGGCGAAATCGGCCTCGGTGATGGCGGGTGCGGTCTCTTCATGGACCGGCCATTCGCCGGCATCGCTGCCGTTCGCCATCGCGCCGGTCGCGGTCTGCGATTCGCCGGTCGCGGCATCGGTGGTGCCGGTGTCGGTTTCGTCCGGTACAGGTTCACCGCATGCGGTCAAAGCCAGACCGGCAAGCGCAGTGCCTGTAAGATAGAGCAAGCGTTGCATGAAATATGTCTCCCTCAAGGATCGTGTATGCGCGCTACTGTGCAGGTCGGGCGCGTCAACGCAAGGCTCGCGCTCGCGTCACCGCGTGATGGGGGTCGACACGCGCCCTCGCGCCTGTTCACAATGACCATCTTTCACACATCGCGAAGGCCGCATCTGCCCATGGATATGACCACCCTCGACAGCTGGCAGATCTCCCTCGATCCGCGTTTCGACATCTTCATGCCCATCGGGCTCGTCACCATGATGCTGGCGGTTGCCCTGGCGCTGAAGGTCGAGGATTTCGCCTTTCTCAGGCGGTACCCGGCCCGGTTCGCAGGGGCGGCGGCAACCCAGATCATCGGCCTGCCGCTGATGACCCTGATACTGGTCCATATCCTGAACCCGCTGCCATCGATCGCCTTCGGCATGATCGTCGTGGCCTGCTGTCCGGGGGGCAGCACGTCCAATTTCCTGACACATCTGGCGCGCGGGAATACGGCGCTTTCGGTTTCGCTCACGGCCACATCCAGCCTGGCCGCGGCTCTGGTGACGCCGATTTCCATCCTGTTCTGGTCAAATCTGTACGCGCCTGCCGCCGGGATCGTGAATGCGGTGGAGATCGAGGCCGGACCGTTCATCCTGGGGATGGGTGCCTTGCTGGCGCTGCCGATCGCGGCCGGAATGACATTCGCCCATTATCACCCGGTCTGGGCGGCGCGCATCCGGCCGGTCTTCATGGTTGCGGCCCTGGCCATCATCATCGTGCTGGTGGCCTCGGGCGTCGCGCGCAACCCGCAAATCTTCATGGCCACCGGCCTGGTCGTGCTCGCCATTGCCGTCGGGCACAATGCGCTCGCCTTTCTGCTCGGCTACGGGGTGGGACGCGCGCTCGGCTTCGATGACAGCAGCCGCCGCGCCATGACGTTCGAGGTCGGTATCCAGAATGCGGGCCTGGGCCTGATGATCGTCATCGCGGTGTTCGGCGGTGCCGGCGGCGCGGTTGCGATGACCGGGACGTGGTCGATCTGGCACCTGGTCAGCGGGCTCACCCTGGCCGGAGCGTTCCGCGCCTGGGACGGGCGCAAGGCCCGGGCGGCGCTCAAGGCGGCCGAGTAGGCCGGGCCCCGCCTATCAGACCGGCAGCACAATGCCGGCAAGACTAAAGAGAATGGGAGGAGACAGGCATGTATGATCTGAAGATTACCGGCGGCACGATCTATGACGGCTCTGGCGCGGAACCCTTCACTGGCGATGTCGCGGTCCAGGGCGGGCGGATCGTCGCTGTGGGGGAGGCGCCGGGAGAGGCGCGCGAAACCCTTGACGCGTCGGGCAAGATCGTCACGCCCGGCTTTCTGGACGTGCACACGCATTATGACGGTCAGGCAAGCTGGGACGACCGGCTGGAGCCCTCCATCCGGCACGGTGTCACTACGGCCGTAATGGGCAATTGCGGGGTCGGCTTCGCTCCCGTGCGCGAGAGCGATCACGAGCGTCTGGTTCGTCTCATGGAAGGGGTGGAGGACATTCCCGGCACGGCACTGACCGAAGGCCTGACCTGGGACTGGGAAAGCTTTCCAGATTACCTCGACGCGCTGGAGAAGACGCCGCGCACCATGGATATCGCGGCCCTCATCCCGCACGACCCGCTTCGCGTCTACGTCATGGACGAACGCGCCAGCTTCGACGCGCAGGCCAGCGACGCGGAGATCGCCAGAATGCGCGATCTGGTACGAGAGGGACTGGAGGCGGGAGCCATCGGCTTTTCCACCGGGCGTTCGGACCTGCACCGCACGGCGGACGGGGAATGGACCCCGGCCAGCGAGGCCACCGCAAAGGAGCTCGCCGGCATCGCGTCCGCCTTCCAGGGTATGGGCCACGGCGTTCTTCAGGCGGTCTCCGACTTCGATCTCGAGCGCGAAGGCGACCGCTTTCCGGGCGAGTGGGAGGTCATCGAATCCTATGTGAAGGCGGGAGGCGGCCGTCCCTTCTCGATGTCGCTGATGCAGCGCGATTTCGCGCCCGACCAGTGGAAGAAGATCCTCGCCGGGATCGAGGACCTGAACGCGCAGGGCTTCGATGCTCGTGTCCAGGTCGCCCCGCGCGCCATCGGCGTCTTCCTGGGCCTGCAATGCACCTTCCACCCGTTCATGGGCTTCCCGGCCTACAAGGAAATCGCGCACCTACCGCTCGACGAGCGCGTCGCGGTGATGAAGACGCCGGCCTTCCGCAAGACGATCCTGTCGCAGAAATCGGACAAGCTCGCCGGTCCCGGCTCCAGCGTCCCGCCCATCGCCGACCTGCTCGTCGAGAACATGGAATTCGTGGCGGAAAAGCTCTTCACCCTGTCCGAGGACCCCGATTACGAGCAGCCGCCCGAAGAGAGCATTGCTGCCAAGGCAAGGGCGCGCGGCGTGTCGGTCTGGGAACAGCTCTTCGATACGGTCATCGCGCGCGACGGGCGGGAAATGATCTACCTGCCCATCTATAACTATACCGAACTCAGCTACGACAACGTGCTGACCATGATGAAGCACCCCAACGCCATTCTCGGCCTGTCCGACGGCGGGGCGCACGTGGGCACGGTGTGCGATGGCAGCTTTCCGAGCTATTTGCTCGCCTACTGGACGCGCGACCGCACGCGTGGTGAGCAGATTGCCCTGCCGCGCGCGATCCAGATGCTCACCGCCGATCTCGCCGACTATCTCGGGCTATCCGATCGCGGCCGCATCAAGCCTGGTCTAAAGGCCGACCTTAACGTCATCGACTATGACGGCCTGAAGCTGGAACCGCCCCATTTGGTGCAGGATCTCCCCGCCGGCGGACAACGCCTCCTTCAGGGGGCCCGGGGCTATATCGCAACCATCGTGAACGGCGAAATCGTGGTGCGCGACGATAAGATCACCGAAGCCCGCCCCGGCCGGCTCGTGCGCGCGGGCCAGGAGGCAGCACTGGCGGCGGAGTAGGGGGCTCTTTGCGGCAGGTATTCGCTGGCCTGTCCGAAACCACAAAACAATCTCTTTCCCAGCGACCGCTGGGATCCAGAGAGCGCAAGGCGCCCCGTCCTCCCTGGGTCCTGACTTTCGTCAGGAAAGAGACAAACGTGCTGGCGCACAAAAAGGCCGCCACCCAAGCCGGGCGGCGGCCTTTTCTGGTCAGGGGGATGACCGGAGCGCGTCAGGCGCCTCTTCTGGCTAGGCAGTCTGCAGTTTGCCCAGCAAAGTCAGGGCCGCGTCGGAGGACGAGGCGGGGTTCTGGCCCGTGATCAGAAGGCCGTCGGCCACGACATGAGAGGCCCAGTCGCCGGCCTTCGTGTAGTTTCCGCCCTTGTCCTTGAGCATGTCCTCGACAAGGAATGGCACGACGTCGGTGAGGCCGACCGCTTCCTCTTCGGTATTGGTAAAGCCGGTGACTGTGCGGCCTTTGACCAGCGGTTCGCCGTCTTTGCCTTTGACATTCTTGAGGACGCCGGGTGCGTGGCAGACGAGGGCGACCGGTTTGCCGGCATTGAGCGCGCTCGAGATCAGGTTCGCCGAATGGTCGTCCTCGGCCAGATCCCAGAGCGGACCGTGTCCGCCGGGATAGAAGATTGCGTCGTAATCGTCGGTCGAAACCTCGGACAGCTTCTTCGTGTTGGCCAGCGCGCCCTGGGCTGCCGCATCGCCCTTGAAGCGGCGCGTGTCGTCGGTCTGCGCGCTTTCGTCATCGCTCTTGGGATCGAGTGGCGGCTGTCCGCCTGCCGGCGACGCCAGGGTCAGTTCGGCGCCGGCCTCTTTCAGCCGGTAATACGGCGCGGCGAGTTCTTCGAGCCAGAAGCCGGTCTTCTCTCCAGTATCGCCCAACGTGTCGTGCGAGGTGAGAACGAGGAGGATTTTCATGGGTGGGGTCCTTTGCGGGAGCGGAAGTTCGAAGTCCTCAGGTGTGGACGTCAGCTCCGAAAGCAACCGCAAAGGCTGAATTTCTTTATTCGGCTTTCCCCGCCCGTATGGCCAGGTTCTAAAGTCCGCAGGTCGTATCACCTCGTCGAGGGAGGCCAGGCTGGCTCTGTGCGTCCTGGGTGCTCGTGATAGTCGTGGTAGTAGTAGGAGGTGGCCCGGATTTCAGACCCGAGTCTCACCGCACGTAGCTGGCACCATTCACGTCGAATGTCGCGCCCGTCGCGGAGGGGCAGGCGCCCGATAGCAGAAAGGCGGTCAGGCGCCCGATTTCCTCTGGCGCGGCCATTGCTCCCAGCGGCACTTCGGCCAGCGCCCTGGCCCTGGCGTCCTTGCCCTGAGGGGCCATCTCAGTGTCGATCCAGCCGGGCGAAATCGCATAGGCCAGCAGCCCCCGGCCCGACCAGGCGCGCGCAAACGTCTTTACGGTCGCGATCAGGCCGGCCTTGGCGGCCGCGTAGGCGGGGTGCTCGGCATCGTCACCGCGATGCGCCGCCCGGCTGGCTACCGCCACAAGTGCACCGGGCGTTCCGGTGTCGACAAACGCGTTCGCCGCTTCGCGCATCAGGTCGACGGCGCTTTGCAGATCGACTTCCAGGACGCGCGCCCAGCTGGTCCGCCAGGTGTCGTAATCCTCCAATGCCGGGGAAGCGTCGAAAATGCCGTGATTGACCACCAGGCCGTTCAGGCGCCCGCCCGCGATCCGGGTCGCTTCATGCCAGGCCTGCGGGGCCGCCCCCGGCTCGGCGAAATCGGCCTGCACCATTCCGGCGCAGGCTTCGCCCAGCTCCGAGGCCAGGGTCCGGGCCTTGTCCGGCGAGGCACTGAAGTGAAGCACGACCCGCGCGCCATGGCTGGCGAGCGTGCGCGCAATAGCGGCACCGGTCCCGCGCGAGGAGCCGGTCACGAAGATGGTCTGGCCGGTCAGTCCACTGGCGAGGTCTGTCATCGGTTGCGGCTTCCTTCAAGGATGAGGGTGCGGCTTCCGTCCGGCGCCGTGTCCGGCGTCCAGTCGGTACGGATTTCATAACTGTCGCCGGCCGCCCAGCGCTCGGCCAGATCGCTGTAGTGACGCGACCACGGATGGCCGGACTGGCCCGGTGCGTGGATGAACCGGGAGGCGTCCAGATCGGAAAGGTCATACACCGCGCGCAGGGAGGGCCCGTGATAAACCGAGTAATCGTCGCTGCGATAGCTGAAGTGCGCGACGTTCAGCGTCGATCCGTCTCCACCAACCGGGGTCCGCACTGTGAACCAGTCGCCCACGAGCGGGACGCCGGTCAGAGGGTGATCAAAACTGGCCTGGTGAAGCTCGCCCCAGTTCCAGAGCGACGGGTCCGGACCATACAGAACAGCGAGTTCGTTCATCGCGGTGTCCAGCGCGAGCCCGGCCGTCACGGCACAGCTTTCGCGGCTCTCGGTCTCGACGTTGTCGCACCAGCTTGAGGCGTCGCCGGTCAGGACGTTTTCCAGGAAGAGGCGCCGCGGGAAGAAGAAACGCTCGAACTCTCCGCCCAGCTCGTCCGCGTAGATTGCGTGGCTGAGCGCCTTGACCCAGGCCGAAAAGATAAGCCCCTCGGGTCCGTCCACCGACAGGTCGCCCGTCCATCTTTCCATGATGGACAGCGCTTCGAGCCCCAGATCGGTCTCGGGAGTGGCCGAAATCAGATCTGCATGAATGCGCCGCGCGAACTCGGAGGTCACATCCATCTGCATGGCGTTGAAACTGGCAAGGCTATGGGACGGTGTTTCATCGAGCAGCGCTTCGATGCGCGGCGCGCGATAGACACCGTAACTGCCCGGTAGCGGATAAGGGTAGGCATCGCCGGCGACGAGATTGTTGCCCGAGGCGATCGAGCCGCCCTGCGGGTTCGCGATCCGGGGCAGTTCGTCGAAGGGCACAAACCCGGTCCAGTCGCCGGTCTCGTTGCGGATCGGCAGCAGGCCTGCGGTCGAATATCCGATCGTTCCGTCAACCCCGGCATAGTGCATGTTCTGCATCGGCGCGGTCCATCCGCGTGTGGCTTCCACGAAGCTGTCCCAGCCGGTCGAGTGCATGATGCGATGCGTCGCGTCGGCGACATCATTACCCGGGTCGGTAACTGTGGAGCGCAGGATCACGACGCGGTTCGCGGTATCGAAACCGTCCAGACTGAAATAGGCCGGATCCAGCACCGGGCCGAGATCGCTCTCGCGCACGACCAGCTCGACGTCGTCGCCGCCTTTCACCCGGATCGTTTCGGTCCGCTCGGTGAGGGTCACACTGGCCGAGTCGCGCTCGACATAGTCGATCACGTCAAAGCCGGTATTGGTGAAGCCCCAGGCCCCATAGGCGTTACGGCCGAGAATGACGAAGGGTGTCCCCGGTGTGGAAGCCCCCACGACCGGCGTGTCTTCCAACTCAAGCCTGACCATGTACCAGATTGACGGTGCACCCAGGGAAAGATGCGGGTCATTGGCCAGGAGGGGCGAGCCGGAGACAGTGCGCGAGCCATCGACCACCCAGGCATTGGAGCCGGGAAGGTTGTCGGGTTGGCTTAACGCATCTTCGAAAGGTGTCTCGTGGATGATCGCTGGAAGCGGCACTTGCTGGATGTCGCCGAAAGCTGCGTTTACGTCCTCGTCCTTGAGCGTCGTAGGCCCCCAGGCTGGATACTGGCTGCGAAACTGGTCGAATTGCTCTGGCGTAAGAAGCTCGCGAAGCGAGGCGCGCTCGACATCTTCGGTCGTTCCTGCTGCCAACGAATCTGCCAGATACAGCGTCAGCGCCGCCGTGTCTGCCGCCTGCCAGGGCTGGGGCGCCGCGCGAAGGATCGTGTACTCGGGCGCAGGCGTGCCGGATTCGAGCCGCGCATTCACGCCGGCAACATACGCATCCACCGCGCTACGGGACTCGTTCGACAGATTGGCAAGGATTGCTTGGCTGGCCTGCGGAAAGCCCTTGATGCGCGCCTGCGCGTCGGCGCGCAGGGCGCGTTCACCGAACAATTCGGACAATCTGCCTTGCACAAATCTGCGGGCCAGATCCATCTGGAAGAAACGTTCGCTGGCATGGGTATATCCGAGCGCGAAGTACACATCCTCGTCGCTGTCCCCGAAGATGTGTGCGGTCGCGTTCTCGTCGCGGACAACCCAGGCCCGGCCGTTGAAAGCCTCCAGCTGTACCTCTCCGGTCTGCTGGGGCCGGCTGGACTGGAAGCGCCACGCTACCCAGCCTGTTCCTGCTGCAGCCGCCAGAAGCACCAGAACGAGCGCGCCAAGAACGACACGAAAGATCCATTTGATCACGATGCAGCCTCCCCCGAGCTAAGACCATAGGCAGGGTATCAGCAGTCGGTGAAAGGACGCTACCCGCCCCTGCCGCTGGACCGGGGACGGCGTCGTGTTGGGTGAAGTCCGTTCAACGGAGGTTTACTTATTAAAACTATATAGGAATTTCGAAACTGCGAGATTTGACGATGCAAACTCCCGAACTCAAGAAATGTGCGTGTGCGCAGCCTTTTCCCGTTAAGTTGAAATTCGCATTTCAGCCAATCGTGGATATCAGCACCCGCAGCGTCTTCGCGCAGGAAGCCCTGGTGCGTGGAGAAAACGGCGAGAGCGCCGGGAGCATTCTTGCGCAGGTCGACCAGAACAATCTGTACGCCTTTGATCGTTCCTGCAGGATCGGTGCGGTGAAAGCGGCTTCGAGGCTGATGCAGGCGGGCACCGAGCTCCTTTCAATCAACACGATGCCGAATTCTGTGTACGACCCGCACACGTGTCTGCGAACCACGATCGCTGCCGCTGAGGCATGCAGCTTTCCGGTCAACCGGATCATGTTCGAGATGACCGAGCATGAAGCGATCAACAATCTCGATCATTTCGTCTCGATCGTCAAAACCTACAAATCGATGGGTTTCGTCACCGCAATCGACGATTTTGGCGCGGGCTATTCCGGGCTAAGCCTGTTTGCGCGCGTGATGCCGGATGTCATCAAGCTGGACCGCGCCTTGATTGATGGTGTCGGCGGCAGTGCGATTCAAAAAGCCATCGTCGGAAATCTGTTTGACCTCTGCAGCAAGTTTGACATCAAGGTCATCGCCGAAGGGGTTGAGACAGAAACAGACTACCGAGCGCTGGCGGCGCTCGGAGTCACCCTGTTTCAGGGTTATTATTTTTCTCGGCCGGTCCTTGGCGCCCTTGCCGGGCAGGACTTTCTCGATGTGGCCTAGCCTGACTGCAGTTTCTTGAAGAATTCAAACATCTTGCCGTAGGGCGGCCGGATGAGACGGCTGGGATGCCAGACTGGTGCCTCGAACACGGCGCGCTGGTGCGTGAACGTCAGAAAGCCTTCCTCTCCGTGGTAAGCGCCCTGGCCTGAAGCGCCCACCCCGCCGAAGGGCAGGTCGGGTACGGAAAGATGAAGCATCGGAATATTGACCGAAGCGCCTCCGGACAGAGTTCTCGAAAGGAAACGCCGGGCCGTATCCTTAGCCTTTGCATAGACGTAAAGTGCCAGAGGCCGGTCACCGGAATTGATGAATCTCGCTGCATCTGACATGCCGTCATGACCCAGAATGGGCAAGACAGGGCCGAAAATCTCTTCCTGCATAAGACGGATATGTTCAGGTGGATTGAGCACCAGCGTTGGCGGAAAAACATGCAAACCCTGAGGCGGAGCCGTATCGAACTCCGCCTGAAGTACGGTCGCACCCGCTTCGCGGGCCTCTTCGACCAGACTGCCGAGACGTTGATGGTGGCGTTCGGAGATAATGGACGTGTAGTCGGCGTTATCGCCGGCGTCGGGCCAGCGTTCGCGAACTTCAGACAGCACGGCGTGGGCAAACGCCTCTTCGCGTCCCTTGGGGAGCATCACATAGTCGGGAGCCACACAGGTCTGGCCTGCATTGAAGAACTTGCCCCAGGCAATTGTCTTGGCTGCTTCGTTTACATCGAAGTCCGGGGCAATGACCGCAGGCGATTTGCCACCGAGCTCAAGGGTGACCGGCGTCAGGTTTTCCGCCGCCGCTTTGGCGACGAGGCGGCCGACCGACGTCGATCCCGTGTAGAAAAGATGATCAAAGGGCAGGGAGCAGAAAGCCTCGCTCACGACCGGCCCCCCGGTAATCACGGCGACATGACTTTCGCTGAACAGTTCGCCAAGAACCTGCCTGATCAGCTCGGCCGTGCGCGGGGTGTATTCGCTGGGCTTGATCATCGCCCGGCACCCGGCAGCGAGCGCTGCGGTGAGGGGCGCGAGCGCCAGCTGCATCGGGTAATTCCAGGGTGAGACGATGCCCACCACGCCCTTGGGTTCACGCCGGACATAGGCATTTCCCGGTTGCAACGTCATCGGTACCGCCTTCTTGCGGACGCTCATCCAGCGAGGCAGATTCTTTCGCGCATGCTTGGCATCGGCAATCATGAAGCCGACTTCAGCGATTGCCGTTTCAGCCGCTGAGCGCCGGCCATAGTCGGCGCTGATCGCCTCGATGAAATCGCGTTCACGACGTTTCACCATCTCTTCGAGCTTTTTCAGATCGACCCGGCGTTCTTCGAGGGTGCGATGGCGCTCGGCATCGAAGGCGGCACGCTGCTCTTTCAGGACAGACTTCATGCGTTCGATCTGGCGGGTCTCGATCTCACTCATGGCAGGTCTCCTTTCAGGAGGTCACAGACTGGATCATGTCGGCGGCCCGTGTCGCGATCATGATCGTGGGGGCGTTGGTGTTGCCGCCAACCAGGCGGGGCATGACGGATGCATCAACCACTCGGAGCCCCGGGACGCCGTGTACGCGGCACTGCGGATCGGTGACTGCAAGCTCGCCAGTTCCCATCGCGCAGGTAGAGGTTGGATGGTAGAGCGTTTCGGCCAGGTCAGGCACCTCGTCAGCGAGCTGACTGCGGCTGCCTGTCGCGGAACTCGGTAGCTCAAGCTCAAGCCGCTCATCGTTAAAAACGTCGCTCATCAGGAGGTCGCGCGCAATCTTCAGGCAGTCGATCATCACTTCCATGTCACGACCGCCATCTTCCAGATAACAGGGATCGATAAGGATATGATCGGAGGGGTCGGCGCTCGCCAAGCGCAACCGGCCCCGGCTTTCAGGATAAAGATTGCAGGCATGAACGCTCATGCCATGACCTCCCATTGTGCCCTCGCGCCCGTGCGGGCTCGTCAGCGCAGGAATGAAGACCAGTTGGATGTCTGGCAAATCCCCGGCCTGGCTGGATCGGATGAAGCCCGATCCCTGGACCGGATTGACGGTGAAGCGGCCCTTTCCGGTCAGAGCCCACTGCGCGATGTCGAACGCATTCTCCGGCAGCTTCTTCCAGGAATAGCCCATGGAGGTTGTCGAACGGGTGCGCGCTCGCGCCATCACGTCGAGATGGTCTTGCAGGTTGGCACCGACGCCAGGCAGGTCGTGTTCGATGGAGATGCCATGTTCGCGCAGATGATCGGCCGGTCCGATGCCGGACAGCATGAGCAGGTGAGGTGAGTTGACCGCCCCTCCACAGACGATGACCTCGCGGCGGGCGGTGATCTGCTTCCGCTCCCCCTTGTGGTCGATCTCGACCCCGGTTGCTCGGCCACCTTCCAGCACGATCCGGCGGGCCATCACCTCAGTCAGGACTGTCAGATTCTCGCGGCCAAGTGCTGGCCGGAGGAATGCGTCGGCTGCCGAGCAGCGTTTGCCGTCCTTCTGTGTCACCTGGTAGGTGCCGAAGCCCTCTTGGCGAGTCCCGTTATGATCTTCATTGGAGGGGATCTGGCGCTGTCGGCAGGCGTCGAAATATCGTTCGGTCAGCGGATTGACCGGGGCGATGGTCTTGACGTTCAAAGGGCCTGCCTTGCCGTGCCAGGGCTGTCCGTGGTTTTCGTTGTGCTCCACGCGTGTGAAGGCTTCAAGCGCGCTATCCCGGTTCCATCCGGCTGCTCCATAGACGCTTTCCCACTCGTCGTAATTCTCCCAGGCACCGCGCATGTAGTGCATGGCGTTGATTGAGGACGAGCCGCCCAGCGTCTTGCCTCGTGGCCAGTAGAGTTTCCGATCTCGCAATCCACGCTGGGGCTCGGTCCAGTAGTCCCAGTTGATTGAGGGGTTGCTCAATGCGAACTGGAGCAACATCGGCGTACGGATTGCCGCCTTGTTGTCCTTTCCGCCGGCTTCCAGGACGCAGACCTTGATATCCGGCCTCTCGCTCAACCGCCCCGCCAGAACCGATCCTGCGGAGCCCGCTCCTACGATAACGTAGTCGAACGCTTCGCTCATTGCGGCGGCTCTCTAGGCTCGGAGGCTGCCGGGTTCGAATCGATCGAGGACTCTGGCTCCGGCCCGGCCTGATCGCCGTCGGCTGCCCCGATGGGCTCTGCGTCCGGCTCGCCCTCTGACTCGTCCGGCGGAGCGACTGACTGAACAATCGCCCTCATCAGTGCGAACGCCTCTTCTTCGCGTTCGCCCCAATCGGGATCGCCAGCATTCATCGCGACCACGACCCCGCGGTCGCGATCAACCCAGACGTACTGGCCATAGACGCCGGCCATGAAGAATTCGCGCTCTGCATCGGGCGGGATCCAGAAATGAAGGCCATAGCCTCGCGGCGCATATCGCGCTTCCGGACCCGGCTCCTGGAACGGAGCGTTGGGCCGCGTCGCGCGCTCGACCCAGCCTTCTGGGACCAGACGCTCATTATTCCAAACCCCGTCCTGAAGATAGAATTGTCCGAAGCGGGCAAAGTCGCGTGTCGTCGCTTGCAGGCAGCAATAGCCGACTTCGATGGCCCGCTCATTGTCAACATTGGTGAGCCACGTCGCATCAGACGTCATACCGAGCGGCGTCCAGACTCTGTCCTCGACGATGCCGGCGAGCGTATCGTCGAACACGTTGCGCACGACGGCAGAGAGAACGTGCGTATTCGGGCTGACATAGTGCAAATCTCGACCCGCCGGGCGGTCGCGTACGATTTCTCCTGCCATGACGTCGACATCGCGGCCTAGAATGAACGCGTTGAAAAAGAAGGGTCGAATATCGCTCTCGCTATCCTCCGAATATTCTTCGACGAATTCGACACCTCCCGACATCATCAGCAAATGGCGCAGGCTGGTCTCGCCATAGGCGGTGCCTTCAAAGACAGGCGCATATTTCGCCGCGTTGTCGTCAAGGCTGTCGATCAATCCCTCTTCCATCGCCATTGCGATCAAGGTGGCGACGAAGCTCTTGGCCACCGACCATGAGGTGAAGCGGGTTTGGGCATCGGCGCCCTGGCCATAGCGTTCGCCGACGACGACGCCGTCGCGAAGAGCGACAATGCCGAGCGTTCGCGCCGAGCTCATGAAGTCGTCGATCGTGCGTGTTTCGCCGTTGAAGGAATAGGTGGCGTCCAAAGGCGCGAGCTCTTCGGGAAGCGGTTGAGGATCGACCGCTTCGATCCGGCGCGATGGAAGAATTTCATCCATGCGCTGAAAGGTCTGCGCGAACTCTTCGGGATCATCCAGCGCGGTGATTCGCGCCGGCGAGTAGGGCGACCAGGGGCGATAATACCAACCGGCCGCAATAAGGGCGATGATCAGAACGAGAGCCGCCAAGGCCCCTATGATACGTCCCATGGACGTCCTCCCCTGTAAAAGTCGGTACCGTCTCTCTGGCCCGGGGGCACTGGGACGGACTCGCCTAGCCTGCCGTTTAGTGAACACCGTTCTTAAATGAATGACCAGCCGGTTCTTGCGGCCGGCATCCAATAGTGTCCATTGAGGGTTTTTGCGCCAATCGGGCGGTGTTGCTTCTTTGTCACTTAGCCCGGGGCCGATTGCGAAGCTGAGATGACAAACCTGCAGAATGCTGCCTACAGTCGGCTTTGAAGAGATGGCCGGACCATAAGAGCCATCCTCAATACATAGGGGGAGGAGACCCGATGACCCGTTTTTCAAAGGCCGCTCTGCTTGGTGCGAGCGCGCTTGCCGTGAGTCTGACTTCGGCGACCGCCGTCGCTCAGGTCGACGTCATTACCGTTACTGCCCAGAAACGCGAACAAACCCTGCAGGAGACCCCGGTCTCCGTCTCGGTGGTCAGCGACATCGCGATCCAGCAATCGCAGGTCCGCGACGCGGCGGATTTGCAGATTCTGGCACCCACGCTGACGGTCTCGGAGTTCGCCGCCTCGACGAACACCCAGTTCACCCTGCGCGGGGTGGGCACCAGCTCGTTCAACCCGGGCCTCGAGCCTTCCGTCGGAGTCTTCATCGACGGCGTCTACCGCCCGCGTGTGGGTGCCGCGATCAACGATCTTCTTTCGATTGAGCGCGTTGAGGTGATTCGAGGTCCGCAATCGACCCTGTTCGGCCGCAATACGCCGGCCGGTGTGGTCAGCTTCATCACCAAGGAGCCGGAATTCGAGTTTGGCGGCGATGCCGAACTGACGGTCGGCAATTACGGGCAGTTTGTCGCCAAGGGCACGATTACCGGCCCGCTCACCGATACCGAGACCTTGGCGTTCCGCCTCGATGCGACGACCCACACCAATGACGGCTATCTGGAAAACGTCTCGCCGGTCGGCCAGATCGACCAGGTCAACAATCGCGACCGCCAGAATTTCCGCGCCCAGCTGATGTGGTTGCCGACCGACCGCACCGAGGTGCGCCTCATCGGCGATTACGGCACCATCGACGAGAATTGCTGCGCCGCGCCGTTCGGCTACTACGACCCGATCGACCAGGGTGCGATTCTGGCGTTGGGCGGAACGGCCCTGCCGGCCGATCCTTTCGACGAACGCATTGCCGTGAACGGGTTGGTGAACACCCAGCTCGACACGTCGGGCGTGTCGCTGCAGGTCGATCACGAGTTCGACAATTTCACGTTCACCTCGATCACCGCCTACCGGACGTATGACGAGGCTCAGCGCATCGACGCGGACTTCTCCGACATCGACCTGATCGGCAACCGCGACATCGATACCGATTACACCAGCTTCACCCAGGAATTCCGCCTCACCTCGACCGGCGACAACTTCGTCGACTGGATGACTGGCGCGTTCTTCTACGACAACGATCTGAACTTCCAGCAGAATGTGGATCTGGGTTCGGATTCCAAAGCGTTCTTCGATATTGCCTCCGCGGGCCAGGTTGCCCCGATCGTGGCAGCGATCAACGGCGCCGCGCCGGGCACGCTCCCGCCGGGCACCGGTGGCGTCTCGCTTCTCGAATTCCTCGTCGGCGCCAACAACATGCTCGGCGTTCCGGGGGTACCGGCCCTGCCGGCTGAAGGCTATATCGCCGAGAACCATGGCGTCGTGCTTGAGGACTACGAGTACAACACCCTGTCCTGGTCGGCCTTCGGTCAGGTCGATTTCAATCTGACCGACCGGTTCACCTTCACGGTCGGCGCGCGCTATACCGAAGAAGAAAAGGACATGACGACGTCGATCAATATCGACGATCCACTGTCCGCGATCAGCTTCGCCGAACTCGGGTCGAACCTGCGTTTCCCGGCGTGCAGCGTGCCCGGTAATGTCGCCAGCTGCCCGTACGCAGTGACTGCCATCCTCGCCGGTCAGGCCGCCGGCGGCGATCCGGCAGCCCAGGCTGCGCTTGCCCAGATTGCCAACGCAGTGGGCATTGCGCCCAACAACCCGCTTCTGCTGGTCAATCCGACCGCAGCCTCGCTGATCGCTAACTCCGAGGCGAACTTCCTGAACGGCTTCACCGCCTTCCAGAACTTCTCTCCGGCGAACCCGTCGCAATATCCGACCAACCGGACCGATGACAATCTGTCCTACTCGCTGATCGCCAGCTATGACGTCTCCGACACGCTGAACGTCTACGCGAGCTATTCCACCGGCTTCAAACCAGGCGGGTTCAACCTGTCCTACGAAGCGGTGGAGACCGGAATCTTCGAGTTCCAGGAAGAGAATGCGTCATCCTGGGAGATCGGTGCCAAGGGCAGCCTGCTCGACGGCGCGATGGTCTACGCGCTCACCTATTTCAACCAGGAAATCGAGGACTTCCAGTCCGAGAACTTCGTCGGTCAGGGCTTTGCGCTGGACAATGCCGGCTCCATCGAGGTGAGCGGAATCGAGTACGATATTCAGTGGGCGGCGACCGACCGGCTCTTCTTCACGTTCGGCGGTACGTATCTGTTCGAAAGCATTTATGGCGAGTACGAATTCGCCCCTTGCCCGGACAGCTCGCCGCTCTTCGGCCCGGTCTACGATCCCACCGATCCGTTGTTCGCCGCCTGCGCCACACCGCGCACCAACGATGCCGGCGTCACGGCACGGTTCAACGATCTGTCGGGCCGCGATCGCGGAAATTCTGAGCTTGTCTCAACGCTGACAGGTACTTACACGCAGCCCATCGGCAACAATCTCGAGATGTTCCTGCGCGGTGAGGCCTACCACCGTTCCGAGTATTCGCTTGTGACCGGGCTGGATCCGCGGCCGGTGGCCAATCAGGACGCCTACACCCTGTTTAACGCCTCCGTCGGCCTGGGTGCCGCGGACGGGGCCTGGCAGGTGCAGGTCTGGGGCCGCAATCTGGGCGAGGAAGAATACAAGAAGGGCGGCTTCCCGTCCGTCGGCTATCTCGGCTCCTCGTTCAACATCTATCCGGGCGATCCGCGCACCTATGGCGTGACGCTTCGGGCGTCCTTCTAGGGCGGCGACAGCGCCCTCGCAAACGACTGGAAAGGCGTCGGGTTTTCCCGGCGCCTTTCTTGTTTGCAGCGGGCATTTGCGCGATGGCGCGGAATGGTGAACACTGTTCGTGATTGTCGGCCCTGCATGCCGCAGACCTGTGAAGACGAGCCATGAACGACCCTCTCATCCTCATCCTGGTGCTGATCGCCTCGGCGGTCTCGATCACCGGTCTTGTGCTGCTGAACCGCTGGCTCGGCGGATGGCAGCCGGCGCGCCTGGAGAGCCCGGCCGGGGCTGCGACCTGTCTTTCCAATGACATCGTCGGATTTCGTGCCGGCGAGACCGCGCTGTTCGACCAGGGCACCGGCGCATTCGTGATGGAGCAGGGCGGCGATCGCCTGGGGCTGGTCTGGACGCGGGGAGCTCGTTTCGTGACGCGTGTCCTGTCCGATGGAGATGTCGCCAGCGTGGATCGCGAGGGTCGAACCTTGACGCTAAAGCTTTGTGATTACACGTTTTCTCGAATGGAAGCGGTGATGGCCGATGAGGCTGAAGCCGAACTCTGGGCCGAGCGCCTGAATGGATTCCTGCGCGCCGAAGGAGGCCGCGATGCCCAACCTGCCTGATCCGATCCTGCTGGCGATTCCGGCCTTCATCGCGCTGATCGTCGCCGAAATGATCTACGCCCGGGTGACCGGGAAGGCCCAGTTCGAGCCCGGCGATACGGCTGCCAGCCTGACGATGGGGCTGGGGAATACCGTGTCGGGACTCGCGCTCGGTTTCGTGGCCGTGGCCTGGTTCACCTATCTGGAACGCTTTGCCCTGCTGGAAATCGGCTATGTCTGGTGGGCGTTTGCGCTGGCCTTCGTGCTGGACGATTTCGTGTATTACTGGGCCCATCGCATGGCCCATACGGTGCGCTGGTGGTGGGCCGACCATGTCGTTCACCATTCCTCCCAGCACTACAATCTGAGCACCGCGCTTCGCCAGCCCTGGCTGAGCCCGCTGACGCTGAAATTCATCTTTTTCGGCAGCTGGTTAGTGCTGATCGGCTTCCCGCCGGCCATGGTCGCCTTCGTCGGCGCGCTGAACCTGGTCTACCAGTTCTGGATCCATACCGAGGTGGTCAAACGCCTGCCTTATCCCGTGGAAATGGTGATGAATACTCCCTCACATCACCGCGTGCACCACGCCACTAACCCGTGCTATCTCGACAGTAACTTCGCGGGCGTTTTCATTATATGGGACAGGTTGTTCGGTACCTTCGTGCCGGAATCCGCTACTGAACCATGCCGGTACGGTATCGTGAAAAATCTCGGCACTCACAATCCGATGGTGATCTGCCTGCACGAGTGGTGGGGGATTGTGAAGGATGTCCGCTCGGCCAGATCGCCGCGCGAAGTGATCGGTTACTGGCTCGGCCCGCCGGGCTGGTCGCCGGACGGAAGCCGGGACTGCTCGAAAACGATCAAGAAAAAATGGCACGCCCTGCAAAGCGCTCAACCTGTTGATGTGGATGAGCAATCTGAAACGGGACCGGAACAGGCCGCCCCGGCGGAATAAGGCCTCTCTGGACAGGACGCGGTCCGGGCCTCATTATCATTTCTCGAACGTCGTTCATGAGTCCGCGCCTGGTGCTCCAGGGCTCCAGACGCGCGGACCGGAAACGGCGGCGTGATCTGGAGGAGTTTGACCCATGACGGCCCTGCGCGACCTGTACCCGATGCCCGGCATCGACGACCACTGGCACGTGCCCCAGGAATTCGACGCGGTCTTCGACTGGCGGTTCGACGAAGGGCGCACGACGCTGATGCACTTGTACCAGAAGGGCAAGGACATGCAGTGGGACGCCATGGCGCGCATCGACTGGGACCAGGAACTCGATCCGGAGAACCCGATGGAGATGCCCGACGAGGCGGTCCCCATCTATGGCTCGGACATCTGGAACAAGCTGAACAACAAGGAGAAGGCCGAGCTGCGCCGGCACGGGCAGGCCTGGAATATCTCGCAATTCCTGCAAGGCGAGCAGGCCGCGCTGCTGGCCGCCTCCAAGATCGTGCAATCGGTCCCCGATCTCGATTCCAAATTCTACGCCGCGACCCAGGTCATGGACGAGGCCCGCCATGTCGAGGTCTACCGTAACCTGATGAAGAAGTTCGGCGTCGCCTATCCGATGACCGATCCCTTGCAGGACCTGATCAACGACGCCCTGCGCGACAGTCGCTGGGATATGACCTATCTGGCCATGCAGGTCGTGATCGAGGGGCTGGCGCTGGCCGCCTTCGGGACGATCCGCGACATCGCGCAGAACCCGCTGGCCCGGATGGTCAACGCCTATGTCATGGAGGACGAGGCGCGCCATGTGGCGTTCGGCCGGCTCTCCCTGCGCGACTACTACCCGCAGCTGACCCAGGCCGAGCGCGACGAGCGCGAGGAATTCCTGGTCGAGGCCTGCTACCTCATGCGCGACCGCATGACCCAGAGCGGGGTGGTCTACGAAACGCTGGGCCTGCCCGTGGCCGAGTGCGAGGCCTTCACCCAGCAGTCTGAAATCGTGAAGCTCTACCGCACGCTGCTTTTCCAGCGCATCGTGCCGATCGTGAAGGATATCGGCCTGTGGGGCCCGAAAATCCGCAAGGCCTACGAGGATATGGGCGTGCTGCACTTTGCCGAGCTGGACCCCGACCTCCTGCAACAGCAGGACGAGGAGGTCGCGCGCGGCATCGACGCCAACAAGGCGCGCGCCGACTATATCTCCGCGGTCGCCGCGCACGCCGAATAAAACCGCACGGCCGGCCCACCAGAGATTGCCGCGCCGCCCCGGCCGCTATAGTTTCCCGAACGTTAATAGCGGCCGGGCGGGGCGGGCCGATGCATCGCATCTTCGATAAATTGCGGGCGAGGGCGCTGGGCTTTCTCATGGCTGTGCTGGCCAGTCAGGCGGCGGCGTTCGCGCAGGCGCCGGCGTGGGACGACGCGGCGGTCGAGAGTCTGTCCTTTGCCCTGTCTGAAGCGTGGACCCATGGCCTGGACCCGCGCGACTATGGCGATGCGAACCGGTTGCTGGAAGAGCCGCCCGGTCCGCGCCGCGACGCCCTGGCCTCCGGTGTCTTCCAGACCTATGCCAGCCACCTCGCCTTTGGCCGGGTGGACCCGCGCCGTCTCGACGGCGACTGGACCGCGCCGGTGCGCGACCAGGATATCGACGCCTGGATGGCGCGCGCCCTGTCGACCGGCGACGTCTATGGCGCGCTGGAGGCGCTGGCGCCCCAACATCCAGACTATGCCGCGCTTCGAAGCGAGCTCGTCTACCGCATGGCGGTCACCGAGCCGGAAACCCTTATCGCCCGCGGCCCGACACTGGGGCTCGGCGATTACGGGCCGCGCGTGGATGCGCTGCGCACGCGCCTGGCCCAGCTTTCCATGCTGGATGCGCCGGCCCCGGACGGCACGCCGTTCGACCAGCGTCTTCAGACCGCGCTGATGCGCTTCCAGGCCCGTCACAATCTGGCCGGTGACGGGCGGATGGGCGAGACGACGCGGCGCGAGCTCAATGCCGGGCGCGACCGCCGCATCGACCAGTTGCGGGCCAACCTGGAACGCTGGCGCTGGCTGACCGCCGATCTCGGCGCGCGCCATATCCGGGTCAATATCGCCGACTACCGGCTGGAGGCCTGGCAGGACGGCGAGATGGAGCGTGTCCACAACATCATGATCGGCCAGCTTTATTCGCGCACGCCGATCTTTTCAGAGACGATGAGCTATATCGAGCTCAACCCGGTCTGGTACACGCCCGGCGGGCTCGGCGCGCGCTGGGTCAGGACCTTTCGCACCAACCCGGCCTATGCCCTGTCGCAGGGCTACCGCCTTGTCAGCCTGGATACCGGGCGCGTCGTCGATCCGTACTCGGCCGACTGGAGCCATGGCCGCTATCGCGTGATCCAGAGGCCGGGGCCGAACAACGCGATGGGGGAGGTGAAGTTCATGTTCCCCAACCGGCACAATGTCTACATTCACGATACGCCGCACCGCGCCCTGTTCGCCAACAGCCAGCGCGACGATTCCTCGGGTTGCATGCGCGTGCAGCACCCGGTCGACCTGGCCTGGTGGGTGCTCGATGACGAGCCGGGCTGGTCGCGCCTCCAGCTCGATGAGGTGCTGGCGACCGACGATACGCGCCGGGTCTATCTCGATGAGCCGATCGAGGTTCACATCCTCTACTTCACGGCGGTGGCGGACCGCTTCGGCGAGGTCCGCTTCATTCACGACGTCTATGGCCGCGACGACGCGGTAATTGCCGCGCTGAACGGGATCTATCCCGCTCTGCCGGAAGAGGACGCGCTGGCGGCGCTGGAGTAGGGGTGGCACGGTTTCTCTGAGCTAATTGGTTTGAGCTCCAAGTTCATTTATCGCTCGGCCCCTCAACTTGCTAAAAGAATTACATCCTAATTATATAGATAACTAAACAGACACATGATCGAGGACAAAGAGCTAGCGGAGATTTAGGTCACGCCTGAGATGTCAACGTCCGATTAATCCGTTTTTGAGCTATGCTCTGCAGCCAGTGCTTCAAGCAGCACTGGCTGCAAGCCGCTGTAAATCTCTAGTAGAGTTTGCGAGAGTGTCATGCACTCTTGTGAAAAAGTTTGAATGTTTTTTTCGGACATCCAGTCGCGTGGAAGCATGCCATGTTTCTCGCGCCATTCATTGTTCTTGAGTAGCTCAAAGAAGCTCTTTCCCCAATATGGCGCGAAGATGGTTTTATGTTTGTCGATTCCAGCTGCCGTGATTTTTCCAACGTCAGTGACGGAGCCGTGGGCAAGCTTGTTTCTGCTCTTTAGGAGGCGAAGCGCATCGCCTGATGCGTTGTCCCATTTGGCAATCGATTCAGGCGCGCGCTCTTGCAACGGTTTGAGTATGGCACCGGTCATCGCAACGCGCGCCTCGAAACTTACAACTGCCCAATAGGCGTCTTGCATGAAGCCGTTGCGTGATAGCGATCCAAGGCAAAACAAGAGGCAGAGGTTGTGCTCGATACGAGCGAATTGCGTCAGTGCACGTCCGACCGCAAGATATAGGCGATCATGTTCGCTAAGTTCAGGATAGTCAGACATGTCGGACAACCGTGAAGAAACTGACGAAGAGCGCTACAATCGGGCACTATAGCGGATGCTGAACACGCCGCCGAAGTCACACAAGCCCAGACGCGAGGATTAGGGCGAGTCAAAAAAAAGAGGCGCCCGGCGACTAGCGCCGGGCCTCCCCATTTGGGCGTGCTATGCCGCGCGCCAATTTGGGTCGCGTGGATCGTCCGGGAACGGAAGCCCCTCGTTCAACTGAAGGCACTTGAGCAATGAAAGAAGATACATCGCGTTCCCACGATCGATCGTCATCGAGCGCGGTTTGCCATCGACCTCGTAGTGAAGGTCAATTCCAGCGAACTCCCCTTTCACGCGTCCAACGCGGCATCCGCGTATATGACTCGCGTGCTCTGTAGGGATCGTTACCGTCGGGTCGATGAAGAACTCACCGTATACGTTTTCGGTCGTCACAATGAAAGGGCCTCCTAGCCCGATCTATGATCTGGATCGAGCTTGACACCGGACGCCCCGTTCATAAGGTCAGGCTTCCCACCGCCGAGCGCTCCGCACCCGATCCAAGGAAGCGCGGAGACGCGAAAGCAAGCGACCGCCGGTGTTGGCGCACCGGCGGCTTCGCAATTCGCGCACATGCTCAGTAGGGACTCAGGATTGAACTACTGTCAATAGTGCCTGTTCCTGATTGGTTCACGCTACATCTTGTGCTTTGCCACTTCGCGGCCCGCCCCGTCATGGGCAGTCCGTGATTTCGGCAAGCCAACTATTGGTGAGGCAGCCACATAACGGTGAAGGGGGTTCTCGCCCGTTCGGACCCTCCATGCGCGCAGGGCCGACTTTGAGCATCTACTCCAGTCAACTCCCGCCACTTCGATTTGCATTGATCTGACGGGCGTCTTAAACGCGTTAGCCTTGTGCCACGACAGGGTCAGAGCCATGCGTCATTTCCTCTCCACCGAAGACTGGTCGCGCGACGAGCTGCAAAGCCTGATCGACCGGGCGCGCGCCTATCGCGAGAGCCCGCTGGGCGATGCGCTGAAGGGCAAGTCGATCGCGCTGCTCTTCTTCAACCCGAGCCTGCGCACCCGTACGTCCTTCGATCTCGGCGCCTACCAGCTGGGCGGTCACGCCATCGTGCTTGATGCGCGCGGGTCGACCTGGCCGGTCGAGTTCGAGGAAGGCGCCGTCATGGATGACGGGCCGGAGGAGCATGTGAAGGAAGCCGCGCGCGTGCTGTCCTCCTACGTGGACCTGATCGCGATCCGGGCATTCCCCAAGTTCGAGGACTGGGCGGCCGAGCGCGAGGATCCGCTGATCCAGGCCTATGCGCGCCATGCCACGGTGCCGGTCATCAACATGGAGACCATCGTCCATCCCTGTCAGGAACTGGCGATGATGATGGCGATGCAGGACCGCATGGGCGATGTGCGCGGCAAGGACTTCCTGCTGACCTGGGTGCCCCATCCCAAGCCGCTGAACACGGCGGTGGCCAATTCGGCGATCCTGATGGCGTCCAAGTTCGGCATGAATGTGCGCATGCTGGTGCCGGATGAGGCGTTTGCCCTGGACCCGCGCTATATGGGCGCGGCGGAGCGGTTCTGCGCCGATGCCGGGACGCAATTCTCCCTGACCACCAACGTCAAGGAGGCCTATAGCGGCGCCGATGCGGTCTATGCCAAGAGCTGGGGCGCGCTGCCCTTCTACGGCAAGTGGGAGGAGGAAGCCCCGCTGCGCGCCAAGGGCGCCGGCTTCATGATCGACGACGCGAAGATGGCGATGACCAATAGCGCGGTCGTCAGCCACTGCCTGCCGATGCGGCGCAATGTGAAGATCGCGGACTCGGTCGTGGATTCCGATGCCTTTCTGGGTCTTCAAGAGGCGGAAAACCGCCTGCACGTGCAGAAGGCGCTGATGGAATCGCTGGCCGGGGCGGAGCGCTGAACCGATGACGAAGTCCCATTCGAACGCGCCGGAAGCCGGTCCGGCGACCGCGCCTGTGCGCTCCGCCATCGTGCAGCTGCTCTCCCACATGCGCGACGGCAAGGAGATCCGCGAATATCTCAACCGCTTCTCCGAGGTCGACCAGGAGCGCTTTGCCGTGGTCAAGGTCGGCGGTGCGGTGATCGAGGAGGAGCTGGATGCGCTCGCCAATGCGCTCGCCTTCCTGCAGACGGTGGGTCTGGCGCCCATCGTGGTCCATGGCGGGGGACCGCAGCTGGACACGGCGTTGAGCGCGGCGGGCATCGCGACCGAACGCAAGAACGGGCTACGCGTGACCCCGCCCGAGGCCATTCCGGTGCTGCGCAAGACGCTGACCGATCTCAATGTGCGCCTGGTCCAGGCGGTGCGCGATGCGGGCGGGCGTGCGGCGTCCATCCCCTCCGGCGTGTTCGAGGCCGAGATCGTGGACGAGGCGGGGCTGGGCCGGGTCGGCAGCCCCTCCCATATCCGGATGGATCTGGTGGCGGCGGCGGCGCGCGCGGGTCAGGCGCCGATCCTGGCGTGCCTCGGCGATACGTCCGACGGCCGGCTGGTCAATGTGAACGCGGACGCGGCGGTGCGCGCGCTGGTTCACGAATTGCAGCCCTACAAGGTGATCTTCCTGACCGGGACCGGCGCCCTGCTCGATGAGAGCGGACAGCCTATCTCGGCGATCAACCTGACCACCGACTATGAGGACCTGATGCGGGCCGAATGGGTGGCCGGCGGCATGCGCCTGAAGATGGAGGAGATCAAGCGCCTGCTGGACGATCTTCCCCTGTCCAGCTCGGTCTCGATCACGCGTCCCGACGCGCTGACCAAGGAGCTGTTCACCCATGCCGGGGCCGGCACGCTGGTGCGCCGGGGCGAGAACATCCTGTCGATCTCCAGGCGCGAGATGCTGGACGAGGCGCGGACCCGCAGCCTCATCACAGAAGCGTTCGGACGCGCGCCCGTGGTGGACTATTTCGACCGGCTGGGCTTCGATCATGCCTTCGTGAGCGAGAGTTACCGCGCGGCGGCGATCACGAGCCGGCTGGACGACGTGGTCTATCTGGACAAGTTCGCCGTGCTGGACGAGGCGCGCGGGGAAGGCCTGGGCGGCGCGGTCTGGCGCAAGCTGGTCGAGTATGCGCCGCGCCTCTACTGGCGTTCACGCGCGGACAATCCGGTCAACGAATTCTACTATGCGGTGTGCCACGGCGCGGTGAAGTCGGGCCGCTGGATCGTGTTCTGGCGCGGCGAGGACGATCTGTCGCGCATTGCCGAGCGGGTCGCGCGCATCGCCGCCCTGCCGCCCACGCTGGAAGAAACCGGGAGCGCGTCATGAAACGGATCGGCCTGGTCGGCGCACGCGGCCATACCGGACGCGAACTGATCCGCCTGCTGTCGCGGCGCCAGGATATGGGGCTGGTCTTCGCCTCCTCGCGCGCCATGGCCGGAGAGAGCGTGACGACGCTCGCCTCCGAGGCGCCGCGCGAGCTGCGCTTCGAGGCGCTGGACGCCGAGGCCGTCGCCGCCAAAGGCGCGGATGCGGTGATCCTGGCCATGCCCAATGGCGAGGCCGCGGCCTATGCCGACGCGATCGCGCAGGCCGCACCCGGAACCGTGATCGTGGACCTGTCGGCCGATTTCCGCTTCGACGAAAATTGGCTTTACGGCTTGCCGGAAATCCATGGCCGCGACCGGCACCGGGGCGCGACGCGCATTTCCAATCCGGGCTGCTATGCCACCGCCGGTCAGCTGTGCGTGGCGCCGGTGCGCCACCTTCTGTCCGGTCCGGCCCATGTCTTCGGCGTGTCGGGCTATTCGGGCGCGGGTACCACGCCGAGCCGGAAGAACGACACCGAGGCGCTGGCCGACAATCTGATGCCCTATGCGCTCGCCGGTCATATCCATGAGCGCGAGATGAGCCGGCATCTGGGGCAGGACGTGCGCTTCTCGCCCCATGTGGCCGCCTTCTTCCAGGGGCTGATCGCTACCGCGCAGCTGGAATTCCGCGAGCCGGTGACGCAGGAGGCCTTCAAGGGGGCCTATCTGGACGCCTATGCCGACGAGGCGCTGATCGGCTTCATCGAGGCCAGGCCGCCGGAAATCCGCGACGGGGCGCATTCCAACGGGGCGAGCGTGGGCGGCTGGACGCTGAGCGAGGACGGGCGGCGCGGCGTGGTCGTGTGCGCGCTCGACAATCTTCTCAAAGGCGCGGCGGTGCAGGCGATCCAGAACCTGGCCCTGGCGCTGGAGCTGGACGAGTTCGAAGGGCTCACCTGAACCTCACTGCGTCGTGACTTGGGAAAAGCGCGCGCACGGTCCAGTTTCTCCAGGGCGACCCAAGCTGCCCGTTGGAGACATTCATGCGTATTGCCGCTCTTGCCGGCCTGGCCTTTCTGCTGACCGCTGCCGCCTGCGCGCAGGAGGAAAGCGGGGCGCAGGCCCAGACCAGCCCGCCCGATCCGGACCTGCCTCAGGGCGCCGAACAGGCGATCTTCGCGTCGGGGTGCTTCTGGTGCACCGAGGCCGATTTTGAAAAGCTGGACGGGGTGATCGAGGTCGTGTCCGGCTATACCGGCGGCAGCGAGGCCGACCCGAGCTATCAGGATGTCGTTGGCGGGCGCACCTCTCATGTCGAGGCGGCGCGCGTGGTCTACGATCCCGGCGAGGTGGGCTACGAGGCGCTGCTCGACCATTACTGGCGCAATGTCGACCCGTTTGACGCGCAGGGCCAGTTCTGCGACCGCGGCGCGAGCTACGCGCCCTTCATCTTTCCGGTGAACGAGGCGCAGATGGCGCTGGCGCAGGCCAGCCTGGATGAGGTGCAGGCGCGCTTCGATCGCGAGATCGAGGTGGAGATCGAGGCGGCGGGCGCGTTCTGGCCGGCCGAGGCCTATCACCAGGACTATGCGGAAAAGAACCCGGCGCGCTATCAGCGCTATCGCTTCGGCTGCCGCCGCGACCAGCGCCTGCGCGAGGTCTGGGGCGACGAGGCGCGCGGCTAGTCGGAGGAGGAGGCGCGTTCGCGTTCGATCTGCGCTTCGTACTCCGGTGAGCGCGCCACGCGCCGATAGTCTTGCGCCAGGAAGAGATCGTAATGGCGCCGGCGGTCGCCGCCGAGTTCCACGGTGATCTCGCCGAAGGCTTCGAAGCGGGCAAAATCACGCTCGATGACGGGGATTTCCTCCGGCCGTTCCGAGGCGATGAGCACCGGCGCGCCATAGCCATCGGGCAGAGGCCAGCCTTGCTCGGCATGATTGAGCGCACCCTCATGGCGCAGCCACATGTAGAGCGCCTCGCCATCGACCGAGCCATAGCGCTGCATCTGATGGAAATCGTTGCGGTTGTCGAAAACGAGCGCATCGGCGCCCGAGCGCTCGAACGCGGCCGACAGCTCGGCGGTCGACTGGTCCCAGCCGCGCACGCGCTTGAACGCATTGGCGACGCCGGCCGCTTCGGACAGGGGCACGGAGGCGGCGAGCACCATCATCGAGATGCCGACGAGCGCGTGCAGGCCGACAGAGCCGTACAGGGCATAGCGCCGCCAGGCCGGTCCGCTCAGCAGGAAGGCGACGGTGAGAACCAGCCCGGTCGCGTAGGCCGAGGCCGCCCAGTTGGCGTGAGCGCGGCTGATGAAGGCTTGCAGGCAGACAATGACCAGGATGGGCAGGCTGTAGAGCGCGAGCATGAGGCGCGGGCGGGCCGGACCGGACTGGCGCGCGCCGCGCACGGCCTGCACGATGGCCACGAGCAGGACCGGGAAGAAGACCGGTCCGAACACGGCGAGCTGGTCGACCAGGAACTGGCCAAGCTCCTCGAAATTGAACAGGTTCGAGCCCCAGTTGGCGTTCGCCGCCGTGTGGGTGACGGTGGCAAAGTCGTGCGCCGAATTCCACGCGAGATTGGGCAGGATCAGCACGGTGGCGAGCGCCAGCGCCGCCGCGCCCTTCAGCGTGAGGAGCGCCTGGCGCGCGGGCTGGTCCACCACGAGCGCGAGGGCCGTGCCGAGGAAGAAATAGATCATCGCGTATTTGGACAGGAAGCCGAGCCCCGCCGCGAGGCCGAGCCCGAGCGCGCTGGGCCAGCCGCCGCCCTGGCGCAGCCTGACCAGGCAGTAGAGGCCGGCGCTCCAGCTCGTCATGAGCACGCCATCGGTCGTGATGACGGTCGCCGAGAGCCAGACCGAGGGCAGGGTGATCCAGGCGATCGAGGTCCACATGCCGGTGCGCGCGCCGAACAGGCGCGCCGCCGTCAGTCCGAGGAAGACCGCCGTCGCGGTGTGCAGGAAGGGCGCCGCCAGACGCACCGCCCAGTCGGCCTGGCCGAAGAGCGAGGTGGTCAGCGCGATGATCCAGGCAATCATGGGCGGCTTGGAGAAATAGCCCCAATCCAGATCGCGCGACCAGATCCAGTACTGGGTCTCGTCGGCATAGAGCTGGCCCGGATCCAGGGCGATTGCCGCGATTCGCGCCACCAGAAGCATGAGCAGGACGCCTGCCGTGGCGGTCAGCTCGACCCGGCCGGAGTGCAGAGCGGGATTGTCGGTCATCACGTTCATGATCCCGGTGTGTCCTAGATGTGCGGGCGGCTGTCAAAGCCTTCGAGCGTCCGGCCGCGAACCCGTCGCAAAACAGGCGTGGCCGGAATGCAACGCTGCACCTGCGAAGCGCAGGGTTTCGTTAAGGCCTGCGGCGGTTTTCCCGCCGCCGCGCCGATCGGACTCGGCTGCCTGCCTGGGCAGGCGGGAAGGGCAAACCCCCCGCATATAAAAGCGATACAACCGGCGGCGGCTTCGAAGTTGTGTCAGGGCACGGAAAATGTGCGCGTTGACGCCGACACAAAACCTTCACACTTGTGTCACCGAACCGTGAAGGGGGGCTCGTAAGCGACCGGCAGTACACAGGCGCGTTGCCTGTGACGCAATCGGTCGATTAAGGGGGACCAACACCCATGGCTTTCTTCAAGAAGCTCGCTTACAGCACGTCTGTGGCCGCGCTTGCGGCAATGGCCGCGACGTCTGCAGTTCACGCCCAGCAGACCTCCGCGTCGCTGCGCGGTGAAGTCGTCGACGCCAACGGAAACGGGATTTCCGGCGCCACCGTCACCATCATTCACACGCCGTCCGGCACCGCATCGCGCGCCGTGACCAACGAGTCGGGCAACTTCTCCCAGTCCGGCCTGCGCGTCGGCGGCCCGTTCACGGTCGCAGTCAACGCCCCGGGTTTTGAAGGCGACGTCATCGACGGCCTGAACCTGGCCCCCGGCTCCCAGCCGCCCCTCACCCTGACGCTGAACCCGCAGGCCTCCGACGTGATCGTCGTGACCGGCCAGGCGATCAACCGTCTCGACCTGAATAACGGCGTCGGCTCGGTCTACTCCGCGCGCGACATCGCCAACCAGCCGTCCGCCAACCGCGACGTGCTGCAGACCCTGACCCGCGACCCGCTGGCCTTCTCCAGCGGCGAAGGCCAGCTTTTCGTGGCCGGTACCAACCCGCGCTTCAACGGCCTGGCCATCGACGGCGCCCTGCAGCAGGACGATTTCGGCCTCGGTTCGAACACCTACGCGACCGAGCGCTCCCCGATCTCGCTCGACGCCATCGAATCCGCCTCCCTGGCCGCGTCCGACTATGCCGTGACCGTGTCCGGTTTCACCGGCGGCCTGGTCAACATCACGACCAAGTCGGGTACCAACGAGTTTGACGGTTCCGCCTACTACTACTACCAGGACGAAGGCTATTTCGGCGACGAGACGGACGGCCAAGCCTTCACCGTCGCGCCGTTCGAGGAAAAAGAATACGGCTTCACGCTCGGCGGCCCGATCATCGAAGACCGCCTGTTCTTCTTCGTGGCCTATGACGAGTTCGAGTCCGGTTCGGGCCAGAACTTCACCCAGGACGACATCGACGACGATATCGACCCGGCCTTCTACGACGCGTTCAACACCTACGTTCAGAACCAGCTCGGCTACGACATGGGCGGCCGCTCGTCCGTCGTGTCCCTGCCGGTGACCTCCGAGCGTCTGCTGGGCAAGATCGACTGGAACATCACGGACAATCACCGTGCGTCCTTCACCTACCAGTCCACCGAAGAAGGCGGCACCTCGGTCGACCGTCAGGGCTTCGAGAGCTCCTGGTACGACATCCCGGTCGAACTGACCGCCTATACCGGTCAGCTCTTCTCCGACTGGAGCGACAGCTTCTCCACGACGCTGCGCGTCAACTACAAGGAATTCACCCGCGGCCAGATCTGCCGCGCCGGGACCGACCAGCCGGCCCTCGAATTCCGCCTGAACGAAGCCGACCTGGCGGGCTCCCCGCTGGCCGGCATGATCGATGGCTCGAGCGACGAGTTCTTCACCGGCGGCTGTGACCGTTTCCGTCACGCCAACGAATTCGAAGACGAGCGCCTGCAGCTCTTCGCCTCGGGTGATTACTCCTTCGGCGACCACCTGCTGACCTTCGGTGGCGAGTACGAGAACTACGAGCTGTACAACCTGTTCGTTCAGTCCTCGAACGGCTACTTCATCTACGACGATCTGACGGACATCCAGAACAACACCCCGACGATCAACTACTCCAACTCGCCGACCAACGATGCCAACGACGCGGCGTCCGCCTTCGCGATCGCCAAGTGGACGGCCTTCATCCAGGACACCTGGCAGGTCAGCCCGTCGCTGTCGGTCGATTACGGCCTGCGCTACGAGTACTTCTCCCAGGACGACACCCCGCCGCTCGACGCCAATCTCGACGCCACCTACGGCGCCGGCACCAGCGGTCAGAACCTGGACGGTCTCGACCTCATCCAGCCGCGTGTCAGCTTCCGCTGGGACGGCCTGGACCGTACGACCGTGACCGGCGGCTTCGGCCTGTTTGCCGGTGGCGATCCGAAAGTCTGGATCTCCAACGCCTTCCAGGGTGCGACCGCATCTGCCAGCCAGTCCGGCGTGGCCATCTCCAGCTTCGACGTTCCGGCTGCCCTGCAGGCCGACGTCGCAGCCCAGTCCGGCCGGGTGATCGACGTCGTCTCCTCTGACTTCGAAGTTCCGTCCGACTGGAAAGCCTCGCTGCGTGTCGACCATTCGTTCGATGCCGACTGGTTCGGTGTTGACCTTGGCGACGACTACATCGTGTCGGCCCAGTACCTGTTCTCGACTCCGCAAAACGGATACGTCTGGAACAACCTGGCCCAGACCGAACTCGGCGCGGCGCTGCCGACCGGCACCGCTCCGGACGGCCGCACCATCTACGCCGATCTGCAGGACCTCGGCATCGGCAACCTGACCGAGCTGTCCAACGCGGACGGTTCTGAAAGCCACATCCTGTCGGTCAGCCTGCAGAACGAGTTCGACAACGGCTTCGGCTTCTACGCCAGCTACGCCTACCAGGACGTGGAATGGGTCTCTGAAGGCAGCTCGTCGCGCGGCATCTCCAACTGGCGTGGCCTGACGGCGATCGACCGCAACAACCCGGAAGTTCGCACCTCCTACTGGGAAGTCGAGCACTCCTTCAAGATCGGCCTGTCCTACGAGCGTGACTTCCTGGCGGACCTGACGACGCGCTTCGACGTGTTCGGCGAAATCCGCTCGGGCATCCCGTTCACCTACACGTTCGACGTCGGCTCCAGCAACTCGCTGTTCGGCCGCGCCGGCGACTTCGAAAGCCCGTTCGATAACAGCCCGCTCTATGTCCCGACCCAGGGCGGCGATCCGCTGGTGGTCTATGCCAGCGGCTTCGATCAGACGGAGTTCTTCGACTTCGTGAGCGAGTACGACATCCCGACCGGCCAGATCCACGAAGTGAACACCGCTTCGTCGAACTGGAACCAGCAGTGGGATCTTCGCATCCAGCAGGAACTGCCGGGCATCCCGGGTGTCGGCCGCTTCGTGGGAGACAACAACTTCTCCTTCGTGCTCGACATCATCAACTTCCCGAACCTGCTCAATGACGAGTGGGGCGTGCAAAGCGGTGGCGTCGGCAACGGCCAGGCCGCGATCGTGGCCGCGGACCTCGTCTCGGCTGCCGACGTGGCCGCCAACGGTGTCGACGGAGCCACGGCTCTGACCGGCGACGATGCGCGCACGACCTGCACGACGGCCAGCTCCTGCGTCTATCGCTACAACGAGTTCGACGAGACCGACATCTCGCCGGTCAACCAGTTCGACTCGCTGTACGAAATCCGCGTCGGTCTGCGCTACGAGTTCTAAGCTCGAAGCCGGATTGTCCGGACACTAAAAAGGGAAGGGCGGCTCACACGAGCCGCCCTTTCTTTTTGTGTATCAAACCAAGCGGTTGAGGCCGGGTTTCGTGAAACCGTCAAACCCGTCGGGTATGAGACGTCCTGGCCCTTTTCATTCGCGCAACGGAGCGTCCCATGAGCAAGCTGATCCTTCCCGATCCGACCCGCCGCCTGATCCTGCGCGGGGCCGCCGGCGGTGCGCTGGCGGGGCTGGCCGCGGCCTGCCGGGTGCCGGAGACGAGCGCCTCGAACTATCAGCGCTTCGACACCGATCCGTTCACGCTGGGCGTCGCGTCCGGCGAGCCGACGCCGGAGGGCATGGTGTTGTGGACGCGGCTGGCGCCCAACCCGTTCGAGCCGGATGGGGGCATGGGCGAGTCCACGGTCGATGTCCGCTGGGAGATGGCCGAGGACGAGGCCTTCACCCAGATCGTGCGCCGCGGCGTCGGGCGCGCCGTTCCCGGTCAGGGCCATAGCGTTCACGCCGAGATTTACGGCCTGCCCGCGGGGCGGACCTATTTCTACCGCTTTCATGCCGGAGAGGCGACGAGCCCCGTGGGACGCACCGCGACGGCGCCCGCCTTCCTGTCCGGGGTCGACCGGATGCGGGTCGCCTGGGTCTCGTGCGCGCATTACGAGCAGGGCTTCTTCCACGCCTATCGCAATATCGTGGAGGAGAACGCCGACCTGCTGGTCCACACTGGCGACTATATCTACGAATCCAGCTGGGGGCCGCAGGTGCGCCGCCATGCCGTGCCCGAGCCCTACACCATCGCCGATTACCGCATGCAGCATGCGCTCTACCGGCTGGACCCGGACCTTCAGGCTGCCGCCTCCCATTGTCCGTGGCTGGTGACCTGGGACGATCACGAGGTGGATAACGACTATGCCGGCGATGTCGGGGAGGAGGCAGGCGTTTCGATCGCCGACTTCCGCAAACGGCGTCTGGCCGCCTACCAGGCCTATTGGGAGAACATGCCGCTGCGCCGCCGCTCCATGCTGGAACGCGCCCGCGGCGAGATGCGCATCTGGGGCGAAAGCGTGTTCGGAAACCTCGCCGCCATCTACATGACCGATGGGCGCCAGTTCCGCACCCCGATGGCGTGTCCGACCGAGTCCGACCGCGGCGGCAACATGATTGCGCGCGATTGCGCCGAGCGCCTCGACCCGGCGCGCACCTATCTGGGCAACGACCAGGAAGGCTGGCTGCGCTATAATTTCGCGCGCTCCGGGGCGCGCTGGAATCTGGTGGTCCAGCCCACCTTGTTCAGCCCCTTTTACGGCACCGATCCGGAAACCGGCGCGGCCAATGCCTGGTCGGATGGCTGGGACGGATACCCGGCGGCGCGCCAGCGCATGGTCGACCTGTTCGCCAGCCGGCCGGAATCCAATCCGATCGTGCTGGGCGGGGACACGCATTGCTACTGGGTCTGCGACGTGAAGCAGGACTATGAAGACCCCGCCTCGGCCACTGTGGCGAGCGAGTTTGTGACCACGGCCGTCACGTCTCACCACACCAATCACGACGCGTTTGCCCAGACGGCCAGCAATTTCGGACACATCAAGCATTTCGATGCGCGCGAGCGCGGTTACGGCCTGCTGGACCTGAGCGCGGAGCGTGCGGAGATTACCCTGCGCACCGTGGGCGAGGTGAAACGGCGCGACGGCTATGCACCGGGCGACCAGGCCCGCTTCGTCGTCGAGGCCGGCCGGCCCGGTCCGCAAGCGGTCTAGCAGGAGGTTCCGGCGGCTCTGCCGGCAGGGTGTATCGCGCACCGCCTCGCCCTCTCGCAGGCGGCGGGGCGCCATGGTATCGAATGACCATGACACAGCGCTTCATTCCCCACGAAACCGCCCCTCAGGCCAGCATCCACACCTGCTGGCCGGCCGCCGAAGACCTCTGGGAAGAGGATCTGTCCCCGGCCGAGGAGGAGTTTGCCGGCTTCCTGACCGCGCTCGCCGAACCGGGCCGCGACGCCCGGCGCACGCCGCTGGTGATCTATGCCGCGACGGCACGCGCCGAGGCCAATGCGCGCCGCGCGCTGGGCGCTCGTGCGCGCGTCGTCCGCGCCGAGTACGGTGATGTCTGGGCGCGCGATACCGGGCCGGTCTTCGCGCTGGAGGACGGTGCCCTGAAGGCCGTGCGCTTCCGCTTCAACGGCTGGGGCGGCAAGTATCAGTTTGCCGCCGATCACACGATCGGTGGCGAGATCGCCCGCCAGGCCGGCGCCGAAGAGGACCGGTTCGATCTGGTGGTGGAAGGCGGCGCCCTTGAGTTTGACGGGGCAGGCAGCGTGGTGACTACGCGCCAATGCCTGCTCAATACCAACCGCAATCCCGGCAAGTCGGAACGACAGGTCGCCGACACGCTGAAAGACGCGCTGGGCGTCTCCAATATCATCTGGCTCGACGAGGGCTTGGTCGGCGATCATACCGACGGGCATGTGGACAATATCGCGCGCTTCATCGCGCCGGGGATCGTGGCCTGCCAGAGCCCGACCGGGGCCGACGATCCCAATGCCCGCGTGCTGGGCGAGATCGCACGCCAGCTGGAGACGGCGCGGGACGCCAAAGGACGCAAGCTGCAGGTCGTGCGCCTTCCCTCCCCGGGACTGGTGGAGATGGAGGGCGAGGCGGTGGCCGCGTCGCACATGAACTGGGTTGTGGGCCGTGCCAATGTGGTGATGCCGGCCTATAACGAGCATGCACGCGATGCAGCCAGAGTGCTTGCCCGCGCGTTTCGCGATCATACGGTGGCTGCGCGTCCCGCCAACGCTATCCTCACCGGCGGCGGCGCGTTTCACTGTGTGACCTGCAATGTCCCGGCGCCACACGCCTGATCGATAGCTACGCGAGGGTTGAGCCTTACGTGTTTGCGGTACCGTTCTTCAGCGCTGTTTTTCTGGCCCAGCAAATCGCCGGGACGATGCCGGGCCCGTGGGCGCCCGGCGAAGCCCCGCGTATCGAAAGCGTCGACGCGCCCGTGCCGGCCTTTCCCACCGCCGAGGTGGAAAGCGCGCTGACCGCGCTGGCGCTGCGTCCGCCGGCCGAGCCAGGCTGGCTTGACGCGTTCACGCGCCGGCTGAACGAGGCGGCGCGTGCCGATCAGGTGGTCGGGCTGGCCGCGGCCGTCATCGAGAACAACCAGGTCGTCCTGACCTATACCTACGGCGAGACCGATGCGGGCGGGCGGGAGCCTGTGACGACCGACACGGCCTTCCGGGCCGCCTCGCTGAGCAAGACCTTTACCGGCACGCTCCTGTCCATCCTGCACACGCGCGGCATCGTCAATCTGAACGCCGCCGTGCCCGACACCGTGCTGCAGCTGAAGAGCGGGGAGGAGATCACCTGGCTGCAGCTATTGTCCCACCAGACCGGCCTGCCCAACAATGCCTACGACAATCTGATCGAGGCCGGACGCGACCCGGACCGGGTGCGCGAGCGCCTGGCCGATGTCGACCAGATCTGCGGTGTAGGCGCGTGCTACAGCTATCAGAACGTGGCCTTCGCCCAGGCCCGGGTGCTGATCGAGCAGGCCACCGGCATGAGCTACGAGCAGGCGCTGCGCACCTATCTGTTCGAGCCCTACGGGCTGGATCACGCGAGTGTGGGCACCGACCAGCTGCGCGAGAGCGAAAGCTGGGCCCGGCCCCACCGCGGCTGGCGCCGCTCGGTCGACCGGGCGGGACGTCCCGACACGCCCTATGACGGGCTGCCGGCCGCCGCCGGGGTCAATCTGACGCTGAACGATCTCATCGCGTGGGCGCGCGCCCACCTGGCGATGAGCGGCGGCGTCCCGCAGGAGGCGCGCAATTTTGCCTGGACGCCGCGGGTCAATTCACTGCGCGAGACGGTGCGCCTGGGCGCGGTGCGCGCGCGTGTCGACGAGACCGGCTACGGGATGGGCTGGCGCATCTATTCGTGGGGCGACCGGACGCTGATCATGCACTCGGGATCGCTGTCGGGCTATGGCGCGCAGATCGTGCTGGAACCGGAGACCGGGTTTGCCTATGTGGCATTGTGGAATGCGGATGCGCGCGCGCCATGGCGGCTGTGGCCGACGGCGATGGATTTGCGCACCGGTGACGGGCCGGGCGACTGGCTCGACGATCTAGACGGTTAGGAGGGTTTCATGCCCCGGACGATTTCCATCGGCGTCATTCAGGCCGCCTTCTCCAACGATATGGGCGAGAATATCGATACCGTCTCGCGCCTGGTGCGCGAAGCGGCCGGCAAAGGCGCGAAAATCGTCCTGCCGCCCGAACTCTTCCAGGGACCGTATTTCTGCAAGACGCAGGAAGAGCGCTGGTTCGAAACCGCCTATCCGTCGATGGACCACCCGTGCGTCACCGCGCTGCAGACGGTCGCGCGCGATCTGGACGTCGCCATTCCGGTCTCGATCTTCGAACGCGACGGGCCGCACTATTACAACTCCATCGTCATGCTGGATGCGGGCGGCGAGGCGCTCGGCGTGTACCGCAAGACGCATATTCCCGACGGGCCGGGCTATCAGGAGAAATACTACTTCCGCCCCGGCGATACCGGCTTCAAGGTGTGGGACACAAAGCATGGCCGGGTCGGGGTCGGCATCTGCTGGGACCAGTGGTTCCCCGAAACCGCGCGCGCGATGGCGATGATGGGCGCGGACGTCCTGCTCTACCCGACCGCGATCGGGTCCGAACCCCACGATACCAGCCTGGACACCGCGATGCGCTGGCGCCGGGCCATGCAGGGCCACGCGGTCTCCAATGTGATGCCCATCGGCGCGGCCAACCGGGTCGGCGACGAGGACGGGCAGGTCTTCTACGGGACGAGCTTCATCTGCGACCATACCGGCGAGGTGAAGGCCGAGCTCGACCGCGACCAGTCCGGCGTGCTGGTGGCCGAGTTCGATCTCGACTTCCTGGACCGCCACCGGGCCGCGTGGGGGTTCTTCCGGGACCGGCGGCCGGAGTTTTACCGGTAGACTTTCAATGCTGTCATCCCGGCCAAGCCCCGGACTTGATCCGGGGCGCCGAGCCGGGACCCCGCGTTGATGAAGATTGATCGCCGACGCAAGGTCCCGGATAACCGCTACGCAGTTTCCGGGATGACAAGGTTGGTGGCTCCTCGCAGCCCCCTGCTCACCCGCGCCATTTGGAACGCGCGTCCAACCGCTTATGTTGGACGCGAGATACTTCACGCCATTAGGACACCGTCATGACCGACCACCGCCGTTCTGCAACGCTGACCGTGCGCAATGCCACCGTGGAGGACGTGCCGGCGATCCTGGAGCTGCAGGACCGGGCCTATCCGGACATGCCGCCCGACCTGCCGGGTCAGATCCGCGGCCAGATCCAGGCCTTTCCCGACGGCCAGTTCGTGGTCGAGTACGAAGGCGATGTCGTGGGCTGGTGCGCCACCTTCATCATCGACGAGGCGACCGCGTTCGCGCCCCACACCTATGCGGAGATCACCGGCAACGGCTATGCCGCGCGCCATGACGATGACGGCGACTGGCTGTACGGCATGGAGGTCGCGGTCGACCCCAGCCGGCGCCGCCTGCGCATCGGCCAGCGCCTGTACAATGCGCGCAAGAGCCTGTGCCAGGAATGGGGCCTGAAGGGTGTGGTGTTCGGCGGGCGCATGCCCGGCCTGAAGCGGCGGCGCAAGAGCTATCCCAACCCGGAAGACTATCTGGCGGCGGTCCAGGCGCGCGAGGTCAAGGACCCGGTGGCCAATTTCCAGCTGCGCATGGGGTTCGAACCGGCCGGGATCCTGAAAGCCTATTATCCCGACGACAAGGACTCGCTGGGCAATGCCGCCCTGATGGTGTGGCGCAACCCGAAATATGTCGAGGTCTCCAATAATGGCCGCCGGCCCGACCCGCAGACGGTGCGCGTCGCGGCGGTCCAGTTCCAGGCCCGCGCGGTCGACTCCGTGCGCGAGTTCGAGCGCAACGTGGAGTATTTCGTCGACGTCTGCTCCGACTACAAAGCCGATTTCTGTGTCTTCCCGGAGATGTTCACGGTCGCGCTCCTCTCGCTGGAAAAGAAGAAGCTGACGCCGCAGGAGAGCATCGAGGCGCTGACCCGGCACACGCCGCGCTTCCTGGAATTCATGAGCAAGCTGGCCGTGCGCTACAACATCAACATTGTCGGCGGGTCCCACCCGACCAAGACCGATGACGGGGATATCCAGAACGTCGCCTATATCTTCCTTCGCGACGGCTCGATCCATTCCCAGGAGAAGATCCACCCGACGCCGAACGAGAAATACTGGTGGAACATCAAGGGCGGCGATTTCGTGCACGCCATCCCGACCGATTGCGGCCCGGTGGGTGTGCTGATCTGCTATGACATGGAGTTTCCCGAACTCGCCCGGCGCATGGCCGACGAGGGCGCGCGCATCATCTTCTGCCCCTACGCCACCGACGACCGCACCAGCCATCTGCGCGTGCGCTACTGCTCCCACGCGCGGGCGATCGAAAATCAGGTCTTCGTGGTGACGGCGGGCAATGTCGGCAATCTGCCCGATGTCGAGAACATGGACATCAACTATGCCGAGAGCGCGGTCATCACGCCGTGCGACTTCCCGTTTGCGCGCGACGGCCTGGCGGCCGTGGCCAGTGAAAGCGTGGAGACGGTCGCGGTCGCCGACCTGCGCGTGGACGACCTGACGGAAGCGCGCCGTTCGGGCACGGTGAGAAACCTGCGCGATCGCCGCTTCGACCTGTACCGGATCGTGTGGAGCGAACCGTCCGACCGGTAGACCGGGAGGGGGTGCCGGCCAGAACCGGCCGGCGAACGCCTAATCCTGCGTGCGCGAGGGCATGACCATGATGAGGGCGAGTGCGGCGCCGAGGCCGGGCCAGGCAAAGGCGATGGCCTGGTCCAGCGTGCCGTTGGCGAAACCGAACGCTCCGGCGAAGACGCCGAGCGAGGCGAGGCAGGCTGACGCCGCCATCAAGATGAGCCGTATACGCATCATCGTGCAAACCTGGGTTACAAGACCTCCCCATCATGACAGCACAGGCCTAAGATTGGGTGAATGGCGCGCGGAACAGAGTCCGGCTCATCCCGTTTCCTAAGCTCCCGCCCCATAATGCAAACACAAAGGGAGCCTCCCCCATGACCCAACGCCTCGCCAACAAGACGGTCGCCATCCTCGCCGCGGACGGCTTTGAAGAAGCCGAGCTGTTCTCGCCCAAGGAGGCGATCGAGCAGGCCGGCGGCAAAGCCGTCGTCGTGTCGATCAAAGGCGGTGAGATCCAGGCCAATCGCCATCGCGAACACGGCAAGTCGATCCATGTCGATGTGACGCTGGACGAGGCGAAAGCCGATGACTTCAATGCGTTGCTGATCCCCGGCGGCCTGTTCTCGCCCGATGCGCTGCGCATCCAGCAGAAAGCGCTCGATTTCGTGCATGACTTCTTCGCGCAGAAAAAGCCGGTCGCCTCGATCTGCCACGGTCCGCAGGTTTTGATCGATGCGGATGTGGTCGCGGGCCGTCAGATGACGTCGGTGAAGAATATCCGCACCGACCTGGCCAATGCCGGCGCGAAGGTGCGCGACGAGCCGGTTGTCGTCGACCAGGGCCTGGTGACCAGCCGCACGCCGGACGATCTGGAGGCGTTCAATGCCAAGATCGTCGAGGAATTCTGCGAGGGCAAACACGCCGAGCAAGCCCGCTCGGCCTGACCGGACGCCAGCACTTCGCACACAAAAAGGGCGGCCCATCGGGGCCGCCCTTTCGCGTTCGGTTATCGGGTGGGACCGATTATTTCTTTTCGATCCACTCGTTGACTTCTTTTTCGGCCTCGTCCTTGTCCTTGCCGTAGCGTTCCTGGACCTTGCCGACGAGTTTGTCGCGATCGCCTTCGATCGTCTTCAGGTCGTCATCGGTGAGCTTGCCCCAATGGCGCTTCGCTTCACCGGTAACCTGTTTCCATTTGCCTTTAAGTTCAGTCGCATTCATGGCGGTCTTCCTTTTTCGCGAGGGGGAGTTGTCTCGCCCTCATGAAACGCCGCGTGCGTGAAGCCTGTTCCCGCCCGCGCACCGCCGCCGTCAGGCCTGAAGCAGCGCCCCGGCGATGCCGTCGAAGATGAATTGCGCGGCCAGGGCCGCCAGGATGACGCCGAGGATGCGGGTGATCATCGCAGCCAGCGTGTCCCCGATCAGGCGCATCAGCGGACCGACCAGAAGGAAGAGCACCAGGCAGACGAGCAGGATGATACCCATGCCGGCAAAGACGAGGCCCTGATTGTAGAGGTTTCCGCCCGCTTCGCTCATGAACAGCATGATCGAGGCGATCGCGCCGGGACCGGCCAGCATGGGAATGGCCATCGGGAAGACAGAGATATCCTCGCCCGCCTTCAGAGGCTCGCCCGACGCGCTCTCGGCATCTTCATGCTCCTCCTCCCATTTCTCCGCGCGCTCCTCGCGCCGTTCGGTGCGCTTCTCGAAGATCATGTCGAGCGCGAGCATGAAGAGCAGGACGCCGCCCGCCGCGCGGAAGGAATCAAGGCTGACATGGAGGGCGTTCAGCAGCCACTCGCCGCCATAGGCAAAGCCGAACAGCACCGCGGTGGAAATGAGTACCGACTTGATCGCCATGCGCCGCTTGTGGGCGCCATGCGTGCCTTCGGTCAGGCTGGCGAAGATCGGCGCGACGCCGATCGGGTCGATCACCACGAAGAATGTGACCAGCGAGGCCGTCAGCAAGGAATAGTCGATCGCGTCCATTTTTCAGTCTCCGGCACGAGGGTGCGAGCAATGGGGTCGGCCTTATCACCGCTGACCGGTTATGGCGAGCCGCGCCATTGCATGGCGGGTTTGCATCCGGCGCCGCTTCACCCCCGTGGGTAAGGGCGGCCTTGACCCGCCCCCGATTGAAGATGACAGTTTGTTCATCTTGGCCAGGGGGCACAAAAAATGGCAGTGTTTGATCGGCTCGCGCAAGTCAACGCGTTGAGACAAGGCTATGAATCCAATGGATGGGCCTTGGCGCAGCATCTATTTCCCACAGAGGTGGTCGATTCTCTGCTTTATCAGTTCCAGACCGATCTGGGCGGATGCAAGGAGGATTACAAAGGGCGGTGGGAAAAGGGGCCGTTCACGAACGCGCACTGCTTTGAATCCTATGCCTACGACTATGCCGCTCAGGCCACGATGCTGTGGTCGATGACGCCGTGGATGCAGGCGCTGACCGGCAAGGAATTGCTGCCCGCGCACTCCTATTTCCGGGTCTATCGCAAGGGCGATATCTGCAAGCTGCATCTGGACCGGTGCGCGGCCGAACAGTCGATCTCGCTGACCCTTGGATATTCCGACGATATCGAATGGCCGCTCTGGGTCAGCGAGCAGCGCTATGAGGACGAGGTGAAGAAGAATGTCCACGGCGAGCTGCTGCCGCCGGGCCAGAAGCTGAGCTTCTACAAGGTCCCGATGAAGGCCGGCGACGCGGTGATCTACAAGGGCATGAACCATATCCACGGCCGCAACGACCCGAACCCGAATACCTGGTCGGCGCATCTGTTCCTGCACTGGGTCGACAAGAACGGGCCTTACGCCGAGCACGCGTTCGACGGCAATGCCGGGACAGTGGTGCGCAAGGCGCGGTTCGAGTTTCCCGAAGCCGTGTGAGCGGCGCGCGGAACGGGGCCGAAGCGCTCGCGTTTGAGACGCGATGTTCAGCCCCGAAAGCCGCTCACCCTATTACGAGATTGCCGGACGCACCGGCCTGTCGGCCCGCGCCATCGTCTATGCGCTGATCGCGGGGTTGATGCTGCGCGCCGTGTTTCTGGGCGGCGAAGATGACGGGGTCAGCCCGGGCGACGCGTTCAACTGGCTGGAAACCAGCTGGCCCGGCAAGGCCATGCTGATCGTGCTGGGCACCGGCCTGCTGGCCTATGCCGGGTGGCGTCTGACACAAGGCTTTCTGGACATGCCCGGCAAGGGCGACGACGCGATGGGCCGGACCGCGCGCCTGGGCATGATCATGTCAGGCCTGGGCTACGGGCTCGTCGGTCTGGGCGCCTTCGGCGTGCTGCTCGGCCAGAATGACGGCGGCGGACCCGGCGCCACGCAGAGCACGGTTCAATGGCTTCTGGGACAGCCGTTCGGGCGCTGGCTCATCATGACGCTGGGTCTGGTGTTTGCCGGCGTGGGCAGCGCGCAGATCTGGCGCGCGCTCGACGGAAGCTGGAAGGACTCCCTGGACCTGTCCGGCCCGGCCGGCTGGCTGACCCCGGTCGTCGGCTTTGCGATCATCGGGCGCGGCCTGCTCTTCCTGGTGCTCGCCCTGTTCGTTGTGATTGCCGGCTGGCAGGCGTCTCCGGAGGAGGCCAAGGGCCTGTCGGCAACGATCACCTGGCTGCGCGATCAGCCCTACGGGCTGGCGCTCTATCTCGGCTCGGCGCTCGTCCTGGCCGGCTATGCGGTCTATTCGGGACTGCAGGCGCGCTGCATGCGACTGAGTGAGCACTGCGCGGGCAGCTCCCGGCCAGCCACGTAAAGTCCGGCCACGTAAGCTCCGGACCTATGAGACCGGATATGAAAACGCCCCGGCCGATGGCCGGGGCGTTTGTCTGCCGGCTCGTGAGACGAGCCTAGTCTTCGAACATGTCGGCGAAGCGGTGGCGCGGACGCGATTTGTGGTTTCCGCGATGGAAGACGTCCGACACGATGATCGGCGCGACCGAGCTGGCCTCGGCAAACACCATCTGCTCGAGCGCCACGTCGACCTTGCCCCAGCTGGAGGCCTCTTTCAGCGTGGAGGAGGAGCAGGCCCCGTCGCGCACGTCGGCGACGGTGATCTGAACCGCATAGGCGTGCATCTCGACATCCTCGTGGCCGAGGATTTCCGCGCACACGACCGTGTCCTGGGCGAAGTTCTTCGGCACGCCGCCGCCGACCATGAACAGGCCGGTGCGTCCCGCCTTGATCTTGATGTCGGTCAGTTCGCGGAAATCGGCCACGGAATCGATGGACAGGTAGGGCTTGCCCTCCTTCATCCGCTCGACCTGGTGACGCACGAGGCCGAAGCCGGCCGAGCAGTCGGAGAAGGCCGGAACGAAGATCGGGACGCCCTGGTGGTAGCATTCCTCAAGCAGCGAGCCTTCTTTCTTGGCGTTGCCGTCGGCGAGCCATTTGCCCATCGCCTTGAGGAAGGCGCGCGAGCTCATCGGCTTGGCCGGCAGGGAGTCGGCGATGTCACCGATGGTGTGATCGCACGCCTGCAGCTCTTCCTCGTCGATATAGGTGTCGTAGATGCGGTCGATATAGAGCGAGCGCAGCGTGGTGTCGTCGGGCACTTCGTGGGCCTGGTAGTGCTTGAAGCCGAGGGCTTCGAAGAAATCCATGTCCACGATGGAGGCGCCGGTCGCCACGATGGCGTCGATCATGTTGTGGCGCACCATGTCGCGCCAGACATGCATGCAGCCGCCGGCCGAGGTCGAGCCGGCGAGCGTCAGGATGACGGCGCAGTCGGGATCGGCGACGGCCTTGTCCAGAATTCGCGCGGCCCGCGCGGCATCGCGCGAGGTGAAGCTCATCTTCTCCCACGCGTCGATGATCGGACGGCCATCGAAGCTGGCGATGTCGATGTGCTCGACCGGGCTGGAAAGAAGCTCGGCCTTGCGGTTGGTTTGATCGGTCATGATGTCTCTAACGTTTCTTCAGGAGGCGTTGGCGGCGGCGGCGGACCCGCGCGAAGGGGACGACCGAGCCTTCCCGGCGGGCCGGGCGAACGATCGTCTGGTCGTAAAGCGATTTGAACGGGAAATCGTTCACCTGAACGGTCTCCACGTCGCCAAACCCGTTAAACCGGGTGGCCATCGCCGTGCCGTACGCGCCCAGCATGCCGAACTCGATCACATCGCCTTCGCGAATGTCGGCCGGCAGTGTGTAGGGCCCCGGCATGGAGTCAATGGAATCGCAGGTCGGACCGTAGAGCTTGAACTCCGCGGTCTGACTGGACGGCTCGCCCTCGCGGCGGTGGACTAGCATCGGAAAGGGCCACCGCGCGTGAACCATGTCGAACAGCGTCCCGTAGGCGCCGTCATTCATGTAGATCGACTCGCCCTTGACCAGCTCGACGCGCGTGAGCACCGAGACGGACTCGGCAATGAGCGCACGGCCGGGCTCGCACCACAGATCGGCGTTTTCAAGGACCATCATGTCCTCGAACGCGTTTTCGATGGCCGCGATATAGTCTTCCAGCGGCGGCGGGGTCAGGCCGGGATAGACGGACGGGAAGCCGCCGCCCACGTCGACGATGTCGACCGTGACGCCCGCGCGCGCGATCAGGCGCGAGGCCTCCATCATCGCCGCGCGATAGGCGGCGGGGGCCATGCACTGGCTGCCCACGTGGAAGCTGACGCCCAGCTCTTCGGCATAGGCGCGCGCCTTCTGCATCAGATCCGGGGCCTCGGTCTCGTTCGCGCCGAACTTGCCGGCCAGCGGCAGGGTCGCCCCGTCATTTGACACGGCGATGCGCACGACCAGGGTGAGGTCTTTCGCATAGCCGGTCTCGGCGAGGATCTTGTCGAGCTCCGCCTCGCAATCGAGCACGAAGATGCGCACACCATGGTCGAAATACGCGCTCGCGATCGCGGCGCGCGATTTGACCGGGTGCATGAACGCCATCTTCGCATCCGGACAGCGCGCGGAAACGAGTTCGACTTCCGGAAGGGAAGCGACATCAAAAAAGCGAATACCCGCCGCGTACAGGGTGTCGATCACCCAGGGCGAAGGATTGGCCTTCACGGCGTACAGAACGTCGCCGGGAAAATTTTTCTGGAACCAGGTTGCTGCGATCGTCAGTCGATCGGGCCGCGCACAGGCGACCGGGCCTTCAACAGGCCGAGAGCGGACCAGGTCCAGGGGCGTATGGTAGTCGTGCAATTCACGAGACCCCCTGTTGGCAGTTAACCCAATCCGGCATCGTCGCCTCCGCCGGGACCGCGGCTGATAAGGCTTCCCTTCGGCCATGTAAAGTGGAATTCCATCCGTTGCAGCTCTCATGAGGGCGCGCGCGTCAGGAACGGACATTAGGTCACTGACAGGCTCCTGCCAAACGCGGGGATTTTTCGGCTTAAAATTAATAGCTTGATCGATATCCACCGTCCGGACGGCGAGGCTGCGGCCGGTGCAACTGCGTCCGGCGGGCCGACTGCCATCTTCGTGTCACACAGCTGTGGTTTTCACAGGCGAACAAAACCGCGGCCGCACACTCCCGGGTGCCGCGCGTCGTCCAACGTTTGAACGGATCCAGCCCAAATGAAAAACCGTCTTCTTCTGGCCGCCGCAGCGGCCGCTTGCACTGCAGCCGGTCTGGCCGGCGCCCACGCGGTGCAGAACCGCGACGTGCTGCGCGTGGTCGGGTCGTCCACCGTCTTCCCCTTCACCACGGCGGTGGCGGAGAATTTCGGAGCGCGAACCAATTTCCCGACCCCGGTCGTGGAATCGACCGGCACGGGCGGCGGAATGAATCTGTTCTGTGCGGGCGTGGGGACCAACCATCCCGACATCACCGGCGCGTCGCGGCGCATCAAGGCGAGCGAGTTCGAGCGCTGCCGCAATAACGGCGTCACCGAGATCACCGAGATCATGATCGGCTATGACGGCATCATCATCGGCAATTCCAGCGCCGCGCCGGCAACCGAGATGGACCGGTCCGATCTGTTCCTGGCGCTGGCCGCCGAAATTCCGGCCCCGGTCGATGCCGAGGGCGAGCTGCTGGTGACCGAATCCGGCGCGCTGCGGCCCGGAGCCAGCTTTTCCCAGGTTGCCGGCTATAGCTGCGAGACGATCGTTGCGAACCCGCATACGCGCTGGTCGGACGTGAGCCCGGCCCTGCCGAACGAGATCATCGAGGTCTACGGCCCGCCCCCGACCTCGGGCACACGCGATGCGTTCGTGGAGCTGGGTCTGCACCCCGGCGCGGAAGAGATCGAATGCCTTCACACCATGTCGCAGTCGGATGCGGACCGCTTCAACGCCATTGCCAGCCGGATCCGTGAAGACGGCCGCTGGATCGACTCCGGGGAAAACGACAACACGATCGTGCAGACCCTCGCCAATACGCCGACCGCGTTCGGCATCTTCGGCTACTCTTTCCTGGAGCAGAATGGCGACCGGATCGAGGGTGTTGTCGTGGAAGGCGTCGAGCCGACCTATGACGCCATCTCGGATGGCGACTACCCCATTTCGCGCTCGATGTATGTCTATGTGAAGAACCAGCATGCCGACGTGGTGCCGGGCGTGCGCGAGTTCGTCAGCGAGCTGACCAGCGAGGATGCATGGGGCCCGTTCGGCTACCTGGCCGAGCGCGGGCTCATCGCGCTCCCCGACCAGGCCCGCGCCAGCGAGGCGGCCTCCGGCCGGGCGCTGACCGCGATGGATGCGCCGGAATAGACGGCAGGTATCAGGCGAGAAAACAGAAAGGGCGGCCCCGCTGGAGGCCGCCCTTTTTCTTGTCCGAAGCCCGACGCCTAACCCGGGCGGCCGAAGCGGCGGATGCGGCGCCAGATACGGCGGCGCTCCGGGCGTGGCTGGGGCTTGAGGTTCTTGACGAACTCCTCCGCGCACTTGCGCCAGGAGAAGGTCTCGGCATAGGCGCGCGACTCCTCGCGGCTGCAGTCGAGCGAGCCCAGGCAGGCCTCGCGCAGGTCCTCGCTGACCACGCCGCCGCCCGAACCGGGAATGATGTCCTTGGGACCGGGCGCCGGGAAAGCGGCGACGGGTGTGCCGCACGCCATCGATTCCAGGATCACCAGGCCGAACGTGTCGGTCCAGCTGGGGAAGACCGAGACGTCCGCGTCGGCAAAATGGCGCGCCAGCTCCTCGCCCGATTTCGAGCCCGTGAACACGACATCCTTGTAGCGCCGCTTCAGGTCTTCCAGCTGCGGGCCGGGACCGACCACGACCTTGGTGCCGGGAAGATCGAGATCGAGGAAGGCCTCGATATTCTTCTCCACCGCGACGCGCCCGACATAGACGAAGATCGGGCCTTCCAGGCCCTCGTAGACGTTCTTGCCGTCCTGATGCCGGCGGGAGGGGTGGAACTGTTCGGTGTCCACGCCGCGCGCCCAGGGCGTGATGTTGTTGAAGCCGCGCTTGGCCAGGTCGTCACGCATGGTCGGGGTGGCGACCATCAGCCTGTTTCCCGAATTGTGGAACCGGCGCATGTACCAGTAGCCCGTCGAAAGCGGGATGAACGGAAAGCGCGCGTGCACGTATTCGGGAAACCTTGTGTGGTAGCTGGTCGTGAAGGGCAGCTTCCAGTTCAGGCAAATCTTGCGCGCCGCCTCCCCCAGACTGCCTTCGGTCGCGATGTGGATCGCTTCGGGCTCGAAGGCCTTGAAGCGCGCTTCGATGTCCTTTCGGGCGCCGAGGGCCATCTTGATGTCAGGATAGGTGGGCAGCGGGATCGTCCGGTAGCCGAGCCCCGGGTGGATGACCTCGACCTCGTGGCCCATCTCCCGGCATTCCTCGGTGACGCGCGACAATGTGCGCACGACCCCGTTGACCTGCGGTTCCCAGGCATCGGTCACCAGCATGATGCGCAATGGCGCGCCGTCTTCCATGAAAGACTCCCTAGAACAAACAAGAGGGCGTGGCCTCTTAACGCGATTTTGCGTTCACGCGAAGTGCGCACGCAGCAGACTTCACTTGCCGTGCCATGAAACGACTACCATTGTCCCGCGTTGATAGAGGGGGCAAAACCCGACCCTTGGCCTTCAGGATACTCTCATGCGTGACGACGTTGCTATTTCCATCGATTGGGACGGGCTCGACGCCCGCAAATACGCTGATGAACGCGACGCCGTTCACCAGCTGGACGGGCAGATCTCCCTCGACCATGCCCAGCGTCTGAGTGCGGGCGAGACTGCGGTCGATCTGGTCGAACGCGCGCGCAAGGGCAAGAACCGGACCGGGCTCATGGAGTCCTTCCTGCAGGAATTCGGGCTCTCGAACAAGGAAGGCCTGGCGCTGATGTGCCTGGCGGAAGCGCTGCTGCGCGTTCCCGATGCGGAAACGGCCGATACGCTGATCGCCGAGAAGATCGGCTCCGGCAAATGGGCGCAGCACGCCTGGAAGTCGGAAAACTGGCTGGTTAACGCCTCCACGCTGGGTTTGATGCTGACCGGCTCGCTGATGGAAGTCGATCCGGACGCCAAGAATGACCCGGGCAGCTACTTTAAGCGGATGGCCGGACGCATGGGCGAGCCGGTAATCCGTACCGCAACCCGTCAGGCGATGCGGATCCTGGGTGAACAATTCGTGCTGGGCCGGTCGATCTCCGCGGCGATCAAGCGCGGGCGCGGCTGGAAATTTCCCGAGGGCGCCAAGCCGCTCTTCTCCTTCGACATGCTGGGCGAGGGCGCGCGCACCGAAAAGGACGCGCAGCGCTATCAGCAGCGCTACATGGACGCGATCGCGGTGGTCGCCAAGCACCGCCAGGACGGGCCGATCACCGAAGCGGACGGGGTGTCGGTCAAGCTGTCCGCGCTCTATCCCCAGTATCACGCCTATAAGGAAGACGAGGTGATGGAGCACCTCTATCCGCGCGTTCTGGAGCAGGCGAAAGCCGCCCGCGATGCGGATATTGCGCTGTGCCTGGACGCCGAGGAAGCCGACCGGCTGGTCATCCAGATGAAGGTGCTCGAGCGCCTGTCGCGCGAGCCCGACCTGGCCGACTGGCACGGGCTGGGCCTGGCGATCCAGGGATACCAGAAGCGCTGCCGCGACCTGATCGAGCGGCTGATCAAGCTGGGCCGGGATACCGGACGCCGCTTCCCGGTGCGTCTGGTCAAGGGCGCCTACTGGGACACCGAGATCAAGCACGCCCAGCAAGCCGGCGTGCCGGACTTCCCGGTCTGGTCGACGAAATCGGCGACGGATCTGAACTTCATCTCCTGCGCCGAGCTCATGATGAGTGCGCCCGAAGCGATCTATCCCCAGTTTGCCACGCATAACGCGCACACGCTCGCCAGCGTGCGCGAGATCGCCAAGATGACGGGCAATGACGACTACGAATTCCAGCGTCTGCACGGCATGGGCGAGCCGCTCTACAACGCCGCCTACGAGGCGTTCGACGACATGAAGCCGGTGCGCATCTATGCGCCGGTGGGCAGCCATAAGGACTTGCTGCCCTACCTGGTGCGCCGCCTTCTGGAAAACGGTGCCAATACCAGCTTCGTGCACTCCTTCCTGGATCCCGATGTGCCGGCCACCGATGTGGCCCAGGGCCCGTTCGAGGGTGCCGCGACGATGGATCGCCACCCCTTCATTCCGGCTCCCCCTTTCCTATACGGCCCGGACCGGCGCAATTCGCGCGGCCTGGACCTGACCATCCGGTCCAATCTGGACCGGCTGGCCGAGGAACAGAAGACATTCGACGCCAAGGCGCCCTACGCGGCCGGCCCCATCGTCAACGGCAAGACCAGCAAGGGCGAAGAGACCGATACCTTCAGCCCGGCCGATCTCGACTTCAAGGTTGCCAGGCTGTCCCAGGCCAGCGAAGCCGATATCGAGACCGCCTTTTCCACCGCGCATGCCTATTTCGACGAATGGGATCATGCCGGCGGGGCCGCGCGCGCCAGCATCCTGCGCAAGATGGGCGATCTGCTCGAGGACGAGATGGAGCGCCTGATCGCGCTGATGACGCGCGAAACCGGCAAGTCGCTGGAAGATGGCGTGGCGGAGGTCCGCGAGGCGGTCGATTTCCTGCGCTATTACGCGAGCCAGGCCGAGGAAAAATTCGCCTCGCCAGTGCGCCTGCCCGGACCGGCCGGGGAAACGAACCATATCGAGCTGAAGGGCCGCGGCATCTTCGTGTGCATCAGCCCGTGGAATTTCCCGCTGGCGATTTTCACCGGCCAGCTGGCCGCAGCACTGGCCGCCGGCAATACCGTGCTGGCCAAGCCGGCCGAGCAGAGCCCGCTGATCGCCTATGAGGCGGTCAAGCTGTTCCAGAAGGCGGGGCTTCCTACCGAAGCGCTGCACCTTCTGCCCGGCGACGGCAAGGTCGGGGCGGCGCTGGTCAAGGACAAGCGCGTGCGCGGTGTGGCCTTTACCGGCTCGACCGAGGTGGCGCGCATCATCAACCGGACGCTCGCCGAGAAGGATGGCCCGATCACACCGCTGATCGCCGAAACCGGCGGGTTGAACGGCATGTTCGTGGACACTTCGGCCCTGCGCGAGCAGGTGGTCGACGACGCCATCCTGTCCGCCTTCGGCTCGGCGGGGCAGCGCTGTTCGGCGCTACGCGCGATCTTCCTGCCGGAAGATACGGCAGACATCGTCATCGAGGCGCTGAAAGGCGCCATGGATACGCTGGCCCTGGGCGATCCGGCCGATCCGAGCAAGGATATCGGCCCGGTGATCGATGCGGACGCGAAGAAGACCCTGGAAGAGCATATCGAGCGCATGGGCAAGGAGGCGAAGATCGTCCACCAGACCCCGCTCTCGCGCGAGCTCAAGGACAAGGGCTATTACCTTCCGCCGACTCTGGTGGAATTGCCGTCGCTCGACCTGTTGCCGGAAGAGAAGTTCGGTCCGATCCTGCACGTCGTGCGCTACAAGCGCTCCGACCTGGTTGGCCAGGCCAAGGCGCTGGCCGACAAGGGTTACGGGCTGACGCTGGGCGTGCATTCGCGCCTGCAACGCTTCTTCGACGTCATTCGCGAGACCGTGCCGGCCGGCAATGTCTACGTGAACCGCAACATGACCGGCGCAGTCGTGGGCGTGCAGCCCTTCGGCGGTGAAGGTCTGTCGGGCACCGGACCCAAGGCGGGCGGGCCGAACTACCTGCCGCGCTTCGCCTCCGAGCGAGTCGTCACGATCAACATCGCGGCCCAGGGCGGCGACCCGGAACTGCTGAACCTGACGTAGACGGAGCAGGCCCGGGGCAGAAAATACCCCGGCCCGGCGCAGTCAGAATCGCTTGACACGAGCGCTCCCGGATTCGCTTCCGGGGGCGTTTTCGTGCCGGGGTGCAGTTGCGTCCCGTCTTCCACATTTTTCCCCAGCCAATCGCATCGCCCGATCCCTTAATGAGTCCGGGCGCGGAGAGAATTCTGGTACCTTTTGTTAACTAAAAAGTCGCCTCGAACCGCCTTCGACCCGTTGACGATGTTTGGCAGCGCGATCACTATATGTAGCGGTTTCGGATGAAGCCGTAACCAGTTCTAGAGTTTTTCCAGCCGGCACACGGTTTTTGGGGACTGCCCTCGGGCAGGCAACCGGTGTGCGCTGGCGCCAAGGGAGCCGACGATCATGACCGCGTTCGACAGTGCGAGCACCGCCGCCGTAAAATCCTCGCGCGAGTTCCGCCGCGGCAAGCCGAAATCGGTCGAACTCTCGCTCGTCAAGGCGGTGAAGATCGACCGGTCGCGCGATGCGCTGCTGACCGATTTCGGCAAGAAAACGCTGGTCGACCGCTACCTGCTGCCCGGTGAGTCCTACCAGGACATGTTCGCGCGCGTCTCGGTCGCCTATGCCGACGATTCCGACCATGCCCAGCGCCTCTACGACTACATGTCGCGCCTGTGGTTCATGCCGGCCACGCCGGTCCTGTCCAATGGCGGCGCAGAGCGGGGCCTGCCGATCTCCTGCTTCCTCAACTCGGTCCACGATTCGCTCGACGATATCGTCACCACCTGGACGGAGAATGTGTGGCTCGCCTCGAACGGGGGCGGAATCGGCACCTATTGGGGTTCGATCCGCTCGATCGGGGAGAAGGTCGGCCAGAACGGGCAGACCAGCGGGATCATCCCCTTCATCCGTGTGATGGATTCGCTGACCCTGGCGATTTCCCAGGGGTCGCTGCGCCGCGGATCGGCCGCAGTGTACCTGGACGTGCATCACCCGGAAATCGAGGAATTCCTCGAAATCCGCAAACCGTCGGGCGATTTCAATCGCAAGAGCTTGAACCTGCACCACGGCATCAATATTACCGACGATTTCATGGACGCGGTGCGCGAGGACGAGGATTTCGAGCTGAAGAGCCCGAAGACGCAGGAAGTCATCAAGACGATCTCTGCGCGCAAGCTGTGGCAGAAAATTCTGGAGCTGCGCCTGCAGACCGGCGAGCCCTACATCATCTTCTCCGACACGGTGAACCGGGAGCTGCCCGCCCACCAGCGCAAGCTGGGCCTGAGCGTGCGCCAGTCCAATCTGTGCTCGGAAATCATGCTGCCGACCGGCGTCGACCATAACGGCAAGGACCGCACCGCCGTGTGCTGCCTGTCCTCGGTCAATGCCGAGAAATACCTGGAATGGAAGGACGATCCGCAATTCATCGAGGATCTGTTCCGCTTCCTGGACAATGTGCTGCAGGACTTCATCGACCGGGCCCCGGCCGAGATGGACCGGGCTGTTTACTCGGCGATGCGCGAACGCTCCGTCGGCCTCGGGCTGATGGGCTTCCACTCCTTCCTGCAGGCAATGAACGTGCCGTTCGAGAGCGCGATGGCGAGCTCGTGGAACCGGAAAATCTTCAAGCATCTGCGTCAGAATGCCGACCTCGCTTCGGTGAAGCTGGCCGAGGAGCGCGGCGCCTGCCCGGACGCGGAAGAAAGCGGCGTCAAGGCGCGCTTCTCCCACAAGCTGGCGATCGCGCCGACGGCGTCGATCTCCATCATTTGCGGAGGCACCAGCGCGGGCATCGAGCCGATCCCGGCCAATGTCTACACCCACAAGACGCTGTCGGGCTCCTTCACCGTGAAGAACCCCTTCCTGGAGAAACTGCTGGAAGAAAAGGGCAAGAACACCGCCGGTGTCTGGTCCTCCATCCTGGAGCACGAGGGCTCGGTCCAGCATCTCGACTGCCTGACCCAGGACGAGAAGGACGTGTTCAAGACCGCGTTCGAACTCGATCAGCGCTGGGTGATCGAGCATGCCGCCGACCGCACGCCCTATATCTGCCAGTCACAGTCGCTGAACGTCTTCCTGCCGGGCGATGTGAATAAATGGGACCTGCACATGCTGCATTGGACCGCATGGGAGAAGGGTGTGAAATCGCTGTACTATTGCCGGTCGAAATCCATCCAGCGCACCGCGTTCGCCGGGGCTGCGGAGAAGACCGGGATGGAGAAGGCGATGAGCGAGGCGGCGCCCACCGATTACGCCGAATGCCTCTCCTGTCAGTGAGACTCGGCCAGGTGTCTGAAAGATCCACACCCCGCGCTTCGGCGCGGGGTGTTTTCTTGTGCGTCAGGCGTTCACGCGCCAGCGCACCGAGTGTGGCCTTCCATCAACGCAGGCATGCGAAACTTCGCGGGAGCTGCGTCATTCGTTTGTAGTTCGGTAACCAAGCCCCGCATCATACTCAGTGTGAAAGAGCGGGAACATGGTAGTGTATCTGCGAGTTCATAAAGCACTGATGCAAGCTTTTACGGGGACTTGAAACACCGTGCGGATCGAATCCGGACATATCATTGCCGCCGCTGCAGCGATCCTTGCCACGAGTGCAACGGCGAGCGCGCAGTCGGCTCTTCCCGGGCCCTCGCAAGAGACCCGCGCGATGATCATGGGTCCGCTGGTTTCCCGCATCGAGGCGCAATCCGGCGTGCGCGCCGCGAACGAGGCCAGTCTCTCCTCCGCCCCGGCCGTCACCTACATCAACGCCCGATCGACCCGGCCGAACGTGACCCGCTTCGCGGCGGAGGCACTGGATGCGCGCTCCCCGCTTTTCGGACGCCGCGGCGTGTCCGGCTTTTCCGGCCGCGAGGCTACGCTGGAAAGTTCCGGAAATTCGCGCGTCATTGTCTCGATTTCCGAAGCCAACGATCCGTCCAACCTGTTTTCGAACGTCTCGCCCGACTATGTCGAGGCTGGCGGCATGCGGGTGGCGGGTATCGGAGAGGACCGGGCCCGTTCAATGGGCCTGAGCTATGAGACGCGCTTCGACGCGGTCGGCCGCGACAACAGCCTGGATGTCGGCATCGCCCCGCGCGCCGGCGTCAGCCTGGGCCAGTTCGGTCCCTCCTACGAGGCCGGGGCGACCCTGCGCGTGGGTCAGTACGTAAAGGAAGAGCTGGAAGGGCGTCCGGCCTGGTGGCTCTTCGCCGGTGCCGACCGCGAGACCGTGATGTTCGACCCGGGTGAAGGCCTGTCCAACTCGTTCGCCTATGGCGAGACCGCGATGGTCGGCGATGCCCAGGCCGGTGTCGCGATGCGGTTCTATGGCGCCGACCTGTCGGTGGCCTATGTTCATCGCGAAACTACCTATTCCATTCCTACCCATTCGTGGGAGACTTCCGAGGGCTTTGCCGCGTTTTCACTGAGCCTGCAGCACTAACTGCCACGGAAGACCATCATCATGAGATTTCCCGTCCGGGCCGCGCTGGCGGTCCTGGCCTTTTGCGCTGTCCCCGCTGCCCTCGCAGAAGAGGGCGAGGGAGAGCAGCGCAGAGGCGTGCCTGAGGGCAGTGTGGTGTCCCTGGTCGTGGAAAACGATTATTTCGTACGTAGCGACGACAACTATACCAACGGCTTGCGCCTCGAGGTCGTCTCGGCGGCCGACCGGGTCCATCCCTGGCTGCGAGAGCTGGCCAAATTCCATCCGCTGATCGATCTGGAAAGCACCGACCTGCGCGAGGGGTTCACGCTCAGCCACGCCATCTATACCCCCGACGACATCTCACTCGCCGTTCCGCCCGAGGACAGTCACCCGTATGCGGGTTATCTCGGCCTTTCCGGCTTTGCCAGTGCGCGTTCGCTGACGACCGAACGCACGCTGACGGTGGAAATCGGACTCGTCGGGCCGGCGGCCGGCGGCGAGTTTGTTCAAGCCAACTGGCACCGGCTGATCGATGGTGAAGAGCCGGCCGGTTGGGATACCCAGCTGGGCAATGAGCTGGTCTTCGCCGTTTCCGGACAGCGCCTTCAGAGATTCGAGGGTCCCCGCATTCTGGGCCTGCAGACCGATCTGATCAGTCACGCCGGGGCGACGCTGGGTACGCTGCGCACGAGCGCCTCTGCCGGGGCGACCCTGCGCATCGGCACCGATCTCTCGTCTGATTTCGCGCCGCCGCGCATCCGGCCCGCGCTGGCGCCGTCGAGCCTGTTCGTGCCGAGCTCCGGGATTGGCGGGTACATCTTTGCCGGGTTCGGCGGCTATCTGGTCGGCAAGGACGTGTTTCTGGACGGCAATACGTTTTCGGACTCGCGCTCAGTCGACAAACGCCACCTGACCGGTGACTTCCAGGCTGGCGGCGTGTTGCGCGTGGCCAGCTACCGGCTTTCGCTGACCTATGTCGTGCGCTCCGAACAATTCGTGGGCCAGCAGGCTTCCGACAGTTTCGGCGCGATCTCGCTTTCCTACGCGTTCTAGGTCCGGCTACCGGATCTCGAGACCTGCCTGCAAGTCCTCCCAGAGGTCCTCCGCATCCTCAATCCCGACCGAGAGACGCACCAGACCGTCCGCAATACCGGCTTCGGCTCGCGCTTCGGCGCTCATGGCCGCATGGGTCATCGTCGCCGGAATGCATACCAGGCTTTCGACCCCGCCGAGCGACTGGGCGAGGGTGAAAAGCTGGAGCGATTTGACGAGCTCGATGGCTTGCGCCGTTCCGCCCGACACTTCCAGGCTGAGCAGGGGGCCGCCCCCCGATTGCTGGGCGGCCGCGATGCCGCGCCCGGGATGGCCTTTCAGGAAAGGATAGTCGACACGCACAATCGCGGGGTGTGCGGCCAGCCGGGAAGCGAGTTCGAGCGCCGTCTCGCATTGCGCGCGCGCACGCAGCGGCAGTGTGCGCAGGCCGCGGGTCGCCAGAAAGCTGTCAAAGGCGCTGGCGCCCAGCCCAGCCGCATTGGCCCACCACGCGAGGCGCGTGTGCCGGTCGGCGTCCGAGCAAGCGACCACACCGCCGACCATGTCCGAATGACCGTTCAGCATCTTTGTGACCGATGAGACGCTGATGTCCGCGCCCAGCGAAAGCGGGCGCTGGAGGGCCGGGGTGAGAACGGTATTGTCCACGGCCACAATCGCCCCGGCATCGTGACCGAGGCGCGCGGCCTGTTCGATATCGGTAAGACGCAGGCGCGGGTTGGAGGGTGTCTCCACGAAGAGCAGATCGGCACCTTTGCGCAGCGCAGCCTGCAGGGCGTCAGGGTCGGTCGTGTCGGCATAGGTCAGCGCAATGCGCTGCTGCGCCGCGCGCGCATCGAACAGGCGGCGCGTGCCGCCATAGCAATCATGCGCGCACACGACGTGCGCGTGCGGCGGCAGGTCGTTCAGGATGAGGTCGATCGCGGCCATGCCGGACGCAGTGACGGTCGCGCCGGCGGCACCTTCAAGTTCGGCCAGTGCCGATTCCAGAAGAGCGCGGGAGGGCTGCTGGGTGCGGGCATAGTCGAACGCGCCCGGCTGACCGGGATCCTGGCGCCGGTAGCAGGCCGACACGCTGATCGGGGCCACGACCGCGTTGTGGCCGGGATCGGCATTGAGTCCGGCGCGTACGGCCCGGGTCGCAAAACGGTGGGTCACAGAACACTCTCCAGAAAGGCGTTTACGCGCGCGCACTCTTTCAGGAAGCCGTCATGGCCGAAGAGGCTGGGCGCGATTTCATGGCGGGCGCCGCGAATCTGGGCCGCGGTCCAGATGATGTCGCCCGGCGGGACGAGGCGATCGCTCTCGAAGCCGAGCAGGGCGCACGGGCAGTCAATCCTCGCAAAATCGATCTCGACACTGTCCATCGACTTCGACAGTGCGAGGAAGCGTTCCGGCGCCGTCGAGGCGGCATATTGCGCGCCGCGAACCTTCAGATACGCGGCCACCCCGGCGGCATCGCGCGACCCGGGGGCCGGCTCGACGAAGCGCGACTCAAACTCCTCGTGGGTGCGGTAGGTCGTCATTGCGAGCCGGCGGGCCAGCTCCAGCCCGCCAGCGCCATCGTTTCGCGCCAGCGCAAAGCTGACCATGTCGCGCTGGATGGAGCGCCAGGCTTGCGCCATCGGGTGAACACGCCCGGCTGCCGCGAGCAGCGCCAGGCTCGCGATACGCTCCGGCGCGCGCTGGGCCATGGCCAAGGCCACCACCCCGCCATAGCTCGCCCCGACAACCGCGAAGCGTGCGAGCCCCGCCGCGTCGGCCAGGGCCAGCACGGCCTCGGCCTGATCGTGGACGGTCGGGAAGGGGGCAACGTTCTCGGCGAGAAAATCGACCGAGAGGAGCTGGAAGCGGCGCGGATCCAGGGCATGGCCCTCGCCTGCCACGCCCGGCCACCAGCCGGCCTGTCCGTTCTGCGTCACGAGGCAACGCGTTGCGCTGACACCGCCGAGCACGGCGATGGCCGGCGCACCCGCTGGCCCGGTCAACCGCCCGGTCGCCTGGACGAACTGCCCGCCGGACAATTCCAGGCTGACGACATGCTCGCTACAGGCCGGACCGCAGTCTTCGTCCGCGCTGCCGGCTCGGGAGGCTGCTGAGGCCATCAACACGTCTCCGCGAGCAGGCGGGCGATGTCGCCCAGCATGCTGGCCGCCGTCGGACCTTTGCCCGCGCCCTTGCCGGAAAGGACAACCGGCAGGCCGGTCTCGGCATGAAGTACGACGCAATTGGCCTCGTCTTTCGTGCGCGACAACGGATCGTCCAGGCTGAGCGTTTCGAGCCTGACCTCCGCCGTGACCGTACCGCCTTCGCGCCGCAGGCTGGCGACCTGACGGATGCGGCAGCCATTCTCCACCGCGCGGGCCGGTGCGGCCGGATCGAGGTCGCGCAGCGACTGAGCGGGGATGGCGCGGGGATCGAGATCGACGCCCCAGGCCGTGCGCGCCATCAGGGCGAGCTTGCACGCGGCATCATGACCGTCGAGATCTGCGCCGGGGTCGGCCTCAGCAAAGCCGGCCTCCTGTGCGGCGGTCACGGCCGTTTCAAGCGATTGCCCGGCGGCGAGCCGGTCCAGAACGAAGTTGGAGGTGCCGTTCACGACTGCACGGGCCCGGGTCAGTTGCCGGCCCTGGGCCTTCAGCTGCGCGATCGCTTCGAGCACCGGCACCCCGCCGCCTACTGCGGCGGCGTAGGCGAAAGTCCGTCCGGCCTGCCGGGTGCGGGCTTCAAGATCGGGCCGGCGTGCGCAGACATCCTTGTTGGCGCTGACGATATGGCATCCGGCCGCCACGGCGCGTTCGAGCGCGCGTTCGGCCGCCTCTCCGCCGGGGAGGGCCTCGATCACGAGTTCGGGCCTGAGCGAGAGGATGTCGTCGATATCGGTGAAGACCGGCGCCCGGGTGGGCCTCGCGCGCGTCCGGTCCCTGACCAGGATGGCTTCCAGACGGATCGCCCGCGGGAGGTGAAGCAGCACCCCGGAGCCGACCGTGCCGCAACCCAGCATGACCGCGCGAATCGATCCCGTGGACGAAGCCACGGGCGAGGCGGCGGGAGCGAGTGTGAACAGGGTCGTCATGATCGGTCTCCGGTGTCGGTTCAGACGCGGAAAACCTATTCAGCGGACGGTGGGAAGAGACGGAAACTAAACGGGATGGCGTGAGCCGAATGCCCTTTTTTGGTTCTCGTCGCTTCGCTTTAGCCGAATTTGTTCCGCGCCCGCAAGCTGAAGCTCAAATCGGCGCGACTTCACGTATAAGGATATCTTTATGTGATGGCAAGCCCAATTCCGGCAAGGGGCCAGGTGCCGCTCATGACAGGATGCCGACCCGGACAAGAGCATGGCGCAGATCGCTTTTCATGACCGGCTTGGGCAAGAGAGGGGCGGCCGCGAAATCCGATTCGATTTCGCTGTGCGCATAGCCGCTGGCGAGAATCACCGGGATGGAGCGTTCGCGCAGGGCGTATGCGATGGGCCAGCTGCGGTCGGTGCCCAGATTGATATCAAGCATCGCTGCATCGGGTGGCGATTGCTCGATGAGTCTCAGCGCATTTTCCACGTTGGCGGCCGGACCCAGCGTGTCGCAGCCGAAGCTGGCCAGCATCTGGGACATGTCCAGTGCGATGATGGCGTTGTCTTCGACAAGCAGGATGGAGTGAGGTTTCTCGGTCACGCGGTTTCCTTTTTCAGGTTGCCCTTATCAACAGGGTCCCGCGCAATGAGTTCCGGGCGTGAGCAGCGGGCCGGAGGCTGCGGCGTGCGCGCTTCCGCCCCCTTGCGCCGGACCGGTCACGGCCTTCATGATGGCGTTGCACTGATCGTGTCCGTGGAAAACTTGCCATTCTCAGACACAAGGGGTGGACGTTCAGCACCTCTTAACCACTATATATTGAGATAGCCGGACATCGAAGAATCGCCGATCTCCCGGCCGCACGCACCAAGCCGTTCAGGAATTAATCGCCATGACCACGCCACAGATAGACAAACCCGGCCTCTTGACCACGAGCTTGTCCTACAAGCCGTTCCGCTATCCGTGGGCATACGAATTCTGGAAGAAGCAGCAGCAGGTCCACTGGATGCCCGAAGAGGTGCCTCTGGGCGAGGACTGCAAGGACTGGGCGACCAAGCTGAACGATCAGGAGCGCAATCTGCTGACGCAGATCTTCCGATTCTTCACCCAGTCGGACGTCGAGGTCGGCGCCAACTACATGGAAAACTACATGCCGCTCTTCAAACCGGTTGAAGTGCGCATGATGCTGGCGGCCTTCTCCAACATGGAGACGATCCACATCGCCGCCTACGCGCTGCTGCTGGAAACCATCGGCATGCCGGACTCCGAGTTCTCCGCCTTCATGGAGTACGAGGAGATGGCGGCCAAGCACGACTATCTCGGCCAGTTCGGCGTCGACAATGACGAGGATCTGCTGACCTCGATGGCGGTGTTCGGCGCGTTCACCGAGGGCCTGCAGCTCTTCGCCAGCTTCGCCATGCTGATGAACTTCCCGCGCTTCAACAAGATGAAGGGCATGGGCCAGATCGTGACCTGGTCGATCCGCGACGAGTCGCTGCACTGCGAAGGCATGATCAAGACCTTCCACACCTTCGCCGAGGAGAGCGGCGCGTTGACCGCGAAGGTCAAGGAGCGGATCGCCGAATGCTGCCGGACGGTCGTGGCGCTGGAAGACAAGTTCATCGATCTGGCCTTCGAGATGGGCCCGGTGGAGGGCATGACGCCGGACGATATCAAGTCCTATATCCGCTACATCGCCGACTGGCGGATGACGCAGCTTAAGCTCGATCCGATCTACGGCATTTCCGAACACCCGTTGCCCTGGCTGAGCGAAATCCTGAACGGGGTCGAGCACGCCAACTTCTTCGAAGCGCGCGCCACCGAATACTCCAAGGGCGCGACCAAGGGCGACTGGCACGGCGACGAGGGCGTGTGGAACACGTTCGACGTCTGGCGCACGAAGAAGGCGGCCGAACCGGCCGAATAGGGCCTGCGCCAAACGCACAGGTCGAGTATGCACAAACGCGCGTGCTGCAAAGCTTGCGCAGGATGCGGCGAACCCGTAAGGCGCGGGTTCGCCGCTTTGTTTTGCGGCTCTACTCGTGTTTGCAGACGGACGGCCTCGCGATGGATATCGAATTCTTCACCCGGTTTCTCGCCGCGATGTTCGCGATGCTGAACCCGCTTGCGGCGATGCCGGTGTTTCTCTCCCTGACCGAGGGCGAGACCGAGGCCAGCCGGCGGGCCACCGCGGTCACGGCAACGATCGCGACCTTCATCGCCTGCTTTGCCGTCGCGCTTCTCGGGCGTCAGATCCTCGGTCTGTTCGGGATCGGGATCGACAGCTTCCGCATTGCGGGCGGCATCCTGCTGTTCCAGATCGCGTTGACGATGATTTCGGGGGCGCGCCACACTTCCAATGCCGGCACCGAGCGCGAGCGCGGACAGATGGAGCGCGTGGACAATCCGGGCATCTATCCGTTCACCATCCCGATGACGGTCGGCCCGGGCGCTATCGCCACGCTGATCATCTTCTCCGAGCAGGTGGACAGCCCCGTGCGGGCAGGCCTGTTCGCAGGGGTGATTACCCTCATTGTGGGACTGCTCTTCGCCGCGCTGATGATCGCTCCGCTGATCGACCGGGTCATCAGTCAGAGCGCGCGGACCGTCTCCATCCGGATCATGGGCATCATCCTGGCCGCCCTCGCCGTGGAGTTCGTCATCAACGGGCTGAAGGGCTCCGGTCTGCTCAATATCGCCCTGCTGGGGTAGGCGCCGGGCCGTCATGGCCGGGGCTGGCCCCCGTCTAGTCCAGCACGTATTCACCCGCCGGCTCGCGCAGATTGTAGCGCGACCCCATGACCTGACCGTAGGCGCCGGCGGTGGCGATCAGGATGACGTCGTCCTCTTCGGTCTCGGGCATCAGGCGGTCGGCGCCCAGAAGATCGGCGCTCTCGCAGACCGGCCCCACGATCGAGGCCATTCCCGCCGGGGCGTCGCCGAAGCGGGTCAGGTTCACGATTTCGTGGCGCGCGCCGTAGAGCGCCGGGCGGATCAGCGAATTCATGCCGGTCGAAACACCGATGAAGCGGGTCGACATCGTATGCTTGATCTGGGTGACCCGGGTCAGAAGCACGCCGGATTCGGCAACCAGATAGCGGCCGGGCTCCATCCACAGGTCGAAGCCGGGCGCCGCCTTCTTCAGGGTCTGCAGATTGCGCTCCACCTTGGCGAGGTCGAGCACGGGTGCGTCCGGCATCTCCGGCACGCCCAGCCCGCCGCCGACATTGAGCAGCCGGACATGGTCAAAGCGCTCGGCCGCCTGCGCCAGGATCGTCCCGATCTCACGCCAGTGCTCGGCCTCCGCCACGCCGGACCCGGCATGGGCGTGCAGCCCGACGATACGCGCGCCGGCTGCTTCGGCCGCCGCGCGTGCCGCCGGCAGCATGTCGAGCGCAATGCCGAACTTGGCTTTGGGACCTGCCGTCTTGACGTGCTCGTGATGGCCCTTGGGGCGGTCTGGATTGACGCGCAGGATCAGATCCGCGCCCTTGAACAGCTCCGGCCACTGGGTGAGCGGATGCAGACCGTCAATCGTCAGATTGACGCCGAGCCTGAGGGCCGCCTCATACTCCTCGCGCGGGGCGAAGTTGGGCGTGAACAGGATTTCGTCCGGATTCAGAGCGTTCACGTGCTTGCGCGCATGGGCCACTTCGCCCATCGAGACGCATTCCAGGCCCAGCCCGGCTCCGTGGATCGTATTCAGCAGCTCGGGATGATTGTTCGCCTTCATCGCATAGAAGGCGCGCGAGACCGATCCGAGACCTGCAACCGCAGCGGCCTTCGACGCCACGGTGGCGCGGTCGTAGACATAAAGCCCGCCCGTGCCGGGCACGAGGTCGAGCAGCGCGTCGCGCCGCGCCTGCCACCAGGGCGGGTCGCGCCGGTCCTTCGCCTCGGCCGGGCCGGTGATCTCCGCCCAGCTCGGCCCGAAGACCCGGCTTTGCGAAACACTCCCGATCAGGCTTTCATGCAGGCGCGCGGCGAGCGCCTTGCCCTCGGGTCCATCCACAACGACGGTGAAGTTCAGATCGTTGGCCGCCTGGCTGACGAGCAGGATCGGCTTGTCCTGGAAGGCTTCGAGCGCCGGGGCAAGCTGGTGCAGGATCCGCCTTATGCCGTAGCCGACCATGGAGACTGCGGCCGCGTCCTCGATGATGCGCACCCGGCAGAGCGGTTCGAGCTCGCGCTTGAGATGGTCGAGCCGGTTGGTGTCGAGCCCCGGATCGGGGTCGAGGCTCACCGTCACGTTGGTTTCCGACGTCGAGACCAGGTCGACAGAGACGCCGCATGTCTTGAACACGGTGAAGACGTCGGCCAGGAAGCCGGCCTGGCGCCACATGCCCGCGCCTTCCATGACCACCAGCCTGATGTCCGATTTGACCGAAACCGCCTTCAGGCTGGGCCGGTCGTCGCCGGGCGCGCCGGAAATCCGCGTGCCGGGCAGGTCCGGACGAAACGTGTCGCGCACCTCGACCGGGATATTCGCACGGCGTGCCGGGCCGATGCAGCGCGGATGGATGACCTTGCCGCCCATGGTGGCGATTTCCTGGGCCTCCTCATAGCTCAGCGCCTTTAGAAGGCGGGCTCCGGAGGTCAGACGCGGATCGGCGCTGAACAGGCCAGGCACGTCGGTCCAGATTTCCAGCTTCTCGGCCTGCAGCTTGGCCGCGAAATAGGCCGCCGAGGTGTCCGACCCGCCCCGGCCGAGCACGACGGTGTCGCCACGCGCATTACGCGCGATGAAACCCTGGGTCAGGACCAGTGTCTCACTGTTCAGACGCGCCTGTAGCTCCGTATCGGGATCGGCGTCCGACGTATTGTCGAGATAGGCGCGGGCATCCTCGCCGTTATTGCGGGCCGCAATCGCGTCGCGTGCGTCCAGCGCAGTGGGTTCGAGCCCGGCCCGGGCGAGGGCTGCAAGCCCCAGTGCCGACGCCATGAGTTCCCCGTGTGCCATGAGCTCGGCGCGCACGCGCGCGCTCGCCTCGCCGACCAAGGCAATGCCGGCCGCGAGTGTGGCGATACGCTCGAACAACAGCTCAAGCGCGGGCGGGATGGAGAGGCCGGCCTGCCCGGCGAACTCGCGGTGGCGCGCCTCGATCTCGGCCACGGCCGCCTCGGCCCGGCCGTCCATCGCAGCTGCGGGCAGGGCTTCGAGCGCATTGGAGACGCCGGAAAGCGCCGAATGCACGATCAGCACCCGTTTGCCGCTTTCGAGATGACGCCGCGCCAGGCGCGCAATCACGTCCCAGTTTTCGGGGCGGGCAACGGAGGTGCCGCCGAATTTCATCACGATAAAGGGCTGGGACAGTGCGCCGGACATGGCCGATCCTCTTGACGGGCAAAGCAAACTCGAGAGCGATAGCCTGTTTGTTGCGCTGCGAAAAGCGCAAGCAGTGTCACGCGGGCGTCATAAGGGCCGCCTATGCGGTGGCCAAACCACACTAGGGTATGAGGGAGATTATGATGACTGCACGGTTTCACACGCTGGGCCTCGGCGCGTTCGGCCTGGGGGCTCTGGCGCTGTCGGCGTGCGCAAGCCAGGGCGGTGAGGCGCCTCGCATGGCTCAGGCCGACGAGGGCGAAATCGTCCTGATGATTGGGCTGGACGGGCTGCGCGCCGATTTCATCGACCTGTACGACGCACCCAACCTTCAGGCGCTGGCCGCCCGCGGTGTGCGCGCCGAGGCAATGATCCCGGTGATGCCGTCCGTGACTTTCGTCAATTTCTATTCGCTGGCGACCGGGCTCTATCCGGAGAGCCACGGCCTGGTCACGAACGCGCCCTATGACCGGGAGTTCGACACGGTGTTCGAGAACGGAGTCTCGACGCAGGAGGAGCGCTGGTGGGGCGGCGAGCCGATCTGGATTACCGCAGAGCGCCAGGGTGTCCGCTCGGGCGTCATGTTCTGGGTCGGGTCGGAAACTCAAATCGACGGCCAGCACGCGAGTGACTGGTCAGTCTACGAACACGAGAAGCCCTATGACGAGCGGGTCGACACCGTTCTGTCCTGGTTCGACCGACCGGCCAGCGAGCAACCGCGCTTTGCGGCGGTGTATTTCGACCGGGTCGACACAGTCGCCCACCGGGAAGGACCGGAGCATCCGCTGGTCGCAGAGGCGGTCGCCGATGTGGATGCCCGGGTGGGCGCGCTGGTCGCCGGCCTTGAGGCGCGCGGCCTGCTCGAGCGCACGAACATCATTGTCGTGTCCGACCATGGCATGACCGAGATCGACCCGGACAACGCCATCGCGCTCGATACGGTCATCGATTTCGACACGGTCTTCGTGCCGGAGATGGAAGGGCGCGGCGGTGCCGGGCACCGGCCGTTTGCCATGGTGTACGGCGAGCCAGATGCGATCGACGCGGCGTATGCGGCTCTGGATGGCGCGCACGAGCACATGCGCGTGTGGCGCCGCGGCGAGACGCCCGAGCATTATCACTTCAATCACGAGACGCGCGGTCCCGACCTGTTCGTGCTCGCCGACACAGGCTGGTCGCTCACGGCGCCGAGCCTGTGGTCGCGCGGCTATCCGCCCTATCCCGGGGTGCACGGCTACGACAACCACCACCCCGACATGGCCGCGACCTTCGTGGCCGCCGGTCCGATGTTCGAGAGCGGGGTCACCGTGCCGGCGTTCGAGAATGTGAACGTTCATGCGGTCATCGCGTGCGGGCTGGGCATCGAGCCGGCCGAGACCGAGGCCGATCCGGCAACGGTCGAACGTCTCACCGGCGGGCGCTGCCCCGCCCCCTGAGCCAAGTCCAGAGAAGCGCTTGGAAGGTGGGGGCGAACCCTGTATCGAAGGGGTAACCCGTTAGTTCGCGACAAGGAGTGCCGACATGGCCGACCAACCCCACCGCATCACTTTCCTGGCGAAGACCTTCTCGGCCGCCGCACTGGAATTCCACCGCGGACGCATGGCCGAGAAGGGCTACCGCACCGACGGACGCATCGAGTCGACCGTGTTCAACATGATCGACGAGGACGGGAAGATCGACACTGCGTTCGACGGCGCGCCGCTTTTCGCCGTGACCTTCGTCAAGCGCGAAGACTAGATCGCGCATGCAACCCAGCCTCGTCGCCGCAGAAGAGATCGAACACAGCTTCCAGATCGCCGCGAGCGCAGACGCCGCGGTGGACCGGCTCTGCGAGCTTTACGATGAGGCTGTCGCGGCGCTTCGGGAGGAGCTGAAGATCTACCTGGATGGTGGTCCGCCGCCTTCCGAGGCGGACCGGCGCGCCGGCGCGTTTGCCTATCCCGAGCTGCGTATCACCTACCTGCCCGAAGGGCCGGTGCCACCGATCAGCCGGGCTTACGGCAAATTCTCCGAAAGCGGCATCTACGCCCAGTCGATCACTCATCCGGCCTTGTTTCGCGCCTATCTGATCGAGCAGATCGAGCTGCTGCAGTCGGAATACGAGGTGAAGGTCGAGACCGGTCTCTCGCTTCAGGAAATTCCCTTCGCCTATGTGCTGGACGGGGCGGAGGAATTGTCGCTGACCGAGGCCCGTCCGGCCGAGCTGGTGCGCCACTTTCCCTATGCCGACCTGTCGCGCATCGACGATGCCCTGCCGAACGGGGAGCGCGTCCACGCCGATCCCGGTGTGCGTCCGCTTTCGCTGTTCGATGCGCGCCGGACGGACTATTCGCTGCAGCGCCTGCGCCACTATACCGGCACGCCCTACGAGGATGTGCAGCAATTCGTGCTGTTCACGAACTATCACCGCTACATGGATGCCTTCGTGGAGTGGGCGATCGAGCAGGTCCAGTCGCCGGACAGCGAGTACACGGCGCTCTCGGCTGCCGGTTTCGTGCGCATCGACGCGGATACGAAAGATCCTCACAAGGTGATCGACGAGGCGCCCTGGAGGCGCTTCCAGATGCCGTCCTATCACCTGATCGCGCCGAACGGGCGGGGCATCACCCTGGTCAATATCGGGGTCGGGCCGTCGAACGCGAAGACGGCGACCGATCACCTGGCAGTCCTGCGCTCTGAATGCTGGCTGATGATCGGCCATTGCGGCGGGCTGCGCCACTCCCAGCGTCTGGGCGATTACGTGCTGGCGCACGCTTATCTGCGCTACGATCACGTGCTGGACGATGTGCTGCCGCGCGAGATTCCCATTCCGCCGATCGCCGAGATCCAGATTGCCCTGGCCGATGCGGTCGCGCGCGTCAGCGGAGACGAGGGCAAGACGCTCAAGCGCCGCCTTCGGACGGGGACGGTCGTGACCTATGACGACCGCAACTGGGAGCTGCGCTACCACCAGGTGGCCAAGCGCATCAACCAGTCGCGCTCCATCGCCGTGGACATGGAGAGCGCCACGATTGCCGCCAACGGTTTCCGCCTTCGCGTCCCGTACGGGACGCTGCTGTGCGTGTCGGACAAGCCGCTGCACGGGGAGCTGAAGCTGCCCGGCGCCGCGAACCTATTCTACCAGCGCTCGGTTTCCGAACACCTGCGCGCCGGCATCGAGACGGTGGAAATCCTCAAGCGCGAAGGCAGCGCCGCGCTGCATTCACGCAAGCTTCGCAGCTTCGACGAACCGCCGTTCCGGTGAGGCGCAGCTCAGACACAGGGCGGCGCTTGGACACGGTTCGCGCAAGAGCGCGTTGGATCGCGCCCTCTCCGGCATTAGGTATGATCGTATGAAAGATCGCGTTTTTCCGCTCGAGGGCGTCCATAATTTCCGCCGTTTCGGTGACTTTGAAACCGGGTCCGGGCGCAAGGTGGCCAATCGGCTCTACCGGTCGGGTCAGTTCTCGCGTGCCAGCGAGCGCGACCGCGAGACGCTGACGGGGCTCAATATCCGTCAGGTCGCCGACTTGCGGCGTCCGCGCGAGCGCGAGGCGGAGCCGTCCTTCTGGACCGGGGAGCAGGCGGTTTCGGTCTATGAAAGCGACCATGCCGGAGCGGCCGAGCCGCCGCACCTGGTCTTCCTGCGCGAAAGCGACATGTCGTTCGACTCGATCCGCGAGTTCATGACGCAGACCTACCGGCGCCTGCCCTTTGACGAGGGCAATAAATTCGTGTTCCAGCAAGGCTTTCGTGGACTGGCCGAGAGCGGACCGGAGGACGGCTTCATCGTCCATTGCGCAGCCGGGAAGGACCGGACCGGCATGTTCTGCGCGCTGCTCCTGACCGAGCTGGGCGTGGATGAGGAGACGGTTCGCAAGGATTATCTCTTCACCAACGAGGCGGTGGATTTCGACCGCATCACCCCGGCGATACGGCGTCGCCTGAAAGAGCAGACGGGCCGAGAGGTTGGCGAGCGCGAAATGCGCGCCTTCCTGGGGGTCGAGGCCGCGTATCTGGATGCGGCGATGGAAGAGATCGGCGATCCGCGCGAGTATCTGCGCGGCGAGCTCGGCCTCGAGGATGACGAGCTGGAGCGCGTGAAGCGCGCCCTTCTCACCTGACGCAGGAGAAGTCACCGGTGGGCCTGTTCGCCCTGGATAGTGATGGCGACACGGCCTGGGTGGAGCCCGTGAGCGTGCTCGCGGGGCTGGCTGACGAGCCCTACACCCTGCTGATGCATGGCGGGGGTGAGGGCGAGCAGGGCCGGCTGAGCTATCTGTGCGCCTTTCCCAGCTTCACCGTGGAAGGCAAGGGAGCCGGCGTCTTCGAACAGGCACGGGCCGCCAGCCACCGTCTCCAAACGGACTCGTCACGATTTTCCGGCGGCTTTGCCGGACTCTTCTTCTACGAACTCGCCGCCGCGTTCGAGCGGCTGGACCTGCCGCAGGACCCCGGCTGGCCCGATCTTGCGCTCGGCTGGTATCCGGCAGTCGCCGTATTCGATCACGCAGACAGACAGATTTCCATTCTGGGCGAGCCGGCCGCGCGCCTGCGCCTGGCCCATGCGATCAATACTGCCCGCGGCCGGGAGGTCGAACCGGGCCCGGCCGGGTCGCTCGCGCCGGTCTGGAGCGAAACGGACTATCTTCACGCGGCGCAACGCGCGGTGGAGTATGTGCGCGCCGGCGACGTCTTCCAGATCAATCTCTCCCACCCCTTCCGGGGCCAGATCGCCGGAGCGGACGCGCCGCTTCGCGTCTTCGAGCGCCTGGTCAGGCAGAGCCCGGCCGCGTTCTCGGCCTATTTCCGGCTGGACCCGGACCGGGCCATCGTGACGAATTCGCCGGAACGCTTCGTGCGCCTGAACGAGGGAGGGCGTGTCCAGACGCGCCCGATCAAGGGGACGCGCCCGCGCGGCCGCACGATAGAAGAGGACGCGCGCCTGGCTTCGGAGCTGCTGGCTTCGGACAAGGACCGGGCCGAGAATCTGATGATCGTCGACCTGATGCGCAACGATCTCTCGCGCGTCTGCAAACCGGGTTCGGTCAACGTGCCGGAGCTGTTCTCGGTCGAGCGTTATTCCAACGTCCACCATCTGGTTTCCACGGTTGAAGGCGAGCTTGAGCCCGACCGCGACGGCTTCGACCTCGTTGCGGCAAGTTTTCCGCCCGGCTCCATCACGGGCGCGCCCAAAGCGCGGGCGATGGAAATCATCGCGGAGCTGGAAGGCGAGGCGCGCGGGCCTTATTGCGGCGCGCTCGGATGGGCGTCGGATGGCAGGCGCGTCGATCTCAACGTAATGATCCGCACACTCAGCTTCGTGCGCGATCAAGGCGGCTGGGCGCTGGAGGCTCGCTCGGGCGGGGCGATCACGATTGACAGCGATCCGCAGGACGAGCTGGCCGAGACCCACGCCAAGATCGCGGCGCTCAAACGGGCTGTGGAGGCGACATGAGCCGGGTCTGGCTGAACGGCCATCTGGTCGAGGCGCATCAGGCCCGGATCGATCCGGCCGACCGCGGCTTTCTGCTGGGTGACGGCGCCTTCGAGACCATGCGCTTCGAGGCGGGACGCATCCGGCGCTGGCCGGCTCACCGCAGCCGGCTCTCCGCTGCGCTGGATATCCTGCAGATCGCGCAGCCGGACTGGCTCGCGATCGAGGACGCAAGCCGCGCGCTGGCGGACGCGAACGCGCTGACCGCGGCCATCCTGCGGCTGACGATCACACGCGGGCCGCACGGCCGCGGCATGGATGCGGTCCATGGAGAGGCGGGCACGGTTCTGATGACAGCGTTGGCGCGCCCCGACCCGCCCGTGAGCATCAGACTCGAGCCGGTGTCGGCGCCGCGGCGCGACCCGGCCTCGCAAGCGACCCGGTTCAAGCCGATCGGCTATGGCGACGAGCTCCATGCGCGACGCCTGGCCCGTTCAGCAGCAGCCGACATGGCGCTGCTTCACGACGGGGAGGGACACCCCTCCTGCGCCGACTGTGCCAATGTGATGTGGATCGCGGGAAATGACCTGGTGGCGCCGGGCCCCGAAGCCGGAGCGCTTTCCGGCACGACGCGGGCGGCTCTTCTCGAACGCCTGTCCCAAGCCGGTCTGACGCTGGTTCCGTCCGCACAGCTGGCTCTGGAGCGAGCCGAAGCAGTGCTCGTGTGCAATGCGGTTCAAGGCGTGGTTGCCGTCAGGGCAATCGGGTCACACAGCTATCCGGTAGACCATTGGGCCGTGAGGCGTCTGCGCGAGATCGAAGCAGAGCTCGACTAGTCCCTGCGCCGGATCCAGAGCGAGCGGCGCGGGCGCAGATAAGCCTTGTCGGTCAGCGTGAACTCACCCAGCTCCAGCGTATTGAACGGGGTGGAGTAGGTGTAGATCATCTCGACGAATATGATCGAATTGCTCGGGGCTAGCAGCCCCTCGGGCAGGTCGAGAACGCTATCCTGGCCATACCCCGACAGGCCGTTGCGTCCTTCGGACCAGTCGACAAAGATGTCGCCGTCATTATTCATGCGCACTGACGTGATCCGCACGGCCATGTCGGACTCGTCGAAGGGCTGCATGATGGCGGCCCCCGCCGCGACGATGTCGTCGATCTGGGCGCTATCGATCATCTCGGTCTGGGTGACCAGATCGCCGATCACATTCGTGGCCACCGACACCTTGCGGTCCACCGTCAGGCCGAGCGACAGCTGGACCGCGCCGAGGTAGGAGGCGATGAGGATCGGCGCGATCAGCGCGAACTCGATCGCCGAGACCGCGCGTGTGTCGCCCAGGAAGCGGGCGAGGAAGCCGGGCCGGGCACTCATTGATAGGGCTCGTTTCTGAACGCGGTCGCCGAGGCGATCAATCGCTTGTTCCCGGGCAGGTTGGCGAGCCCGATCGAGGGCAGGAACAGCTTCATCGGGTAGTAGGCGCGCACGACAACGATGTCGCTCGGACCGCCCGGCGTGAAGTTGAAGCCGCTGGAATCGAAACTGCCGCCCGCTCCGATCGGGCTGGAAAAGTCGGTCTGGGAGAAGTTTTCGTAAGTGCGCACATCCACCGAGATGAGCGTGCAATCCGAAATCATCGCGACGCGCCGGCACAACTCGTCACGGAAGGATTCTTCGCTGCCGCCCTGTGTCTGCAGGCGTCCGGTGCGGATTTCCCGCGCGCTCTCGTTGAGCGCATTGTCCATCATCGTGCCGACGAAGAAGACAAGGGCTATCTCGATGATGGCCATGATGAGGGTGAAGAAGGGCAGGGCGACCAGGGCAAATTCCACGGCTGTCGCGCCGCTGCGCTCGCGCGCGAAACGCTTGATGAAGCCTGTTCGCGTCTTCAGGCGTGCCATGGTCTTTCCTTCATTCGCCGGCGGGCAGGCCGGCTACAGGCATGGATTATTGCCCGGTTGCGTTTAACGCCGGGTGAAAGGACACGGTTAAGAGGCGGGTCTAGTTGTTCTGAGGACGCGGGCTGCCCTGGCTTGCCGGCAAGCCGGCCTGGGCCGCGCCGATCCGGTCGGCCTGCTGGGAGGCGCGATCGGTAAACCAGTCGGTCTGGTCGCCAACTCGGGGCGCCGCTTCGCAAGTCGGCGCGCAGGAATAGCTTTCCCGGTTCACGTTGCGGAAAACCTCAACCGAGCCGCGATCGGAGCGCGAGACCACGAGATCGTTGGTGTAGACAACGCGCCCGTCAGTATCGAGCGCGATCAGATTGGTGCGTCCGAACAGCTTGCCCGTCACAAACAGGGTCTGGCCGTCGTAAAGGGTCGCATCCGCAATGGAGGGGTTGCCCACCACGACCGCGCTGGCCGTGTCGGGCAAGCGGATCAAGGTGGCATGATCGGCGGGGACCTGAACCGGGCGGGCCTCGGCTGCGGCGCCAAGGGCGACGGCAGAAAGCAGGGCGGCGGTCAGTGCGCGGCGGACCATGGGAGCGCTCCTTGATGGACTCTAAGGTACGCGCGGATTTAACCGCGCCGCGATAAAGGAAGTCTAAACGCGCGTGTACGACCCGATTTTGAACGCCAGATGCCGCCGCCATATTGACCAAGTATTAACTATAGTGATGAGCTGGCCGCGTTTACCGATAATAAAGCATGTCTTTTTACGCGGCCTAAATGGTCTTCGGTTTTACTATGCCTATGTTCAGGACGGGTCGGGACGGACTTGTCTCCTGGGCGTGGCAAACCAACGGAGTATAGTGATGAAGACCCTGTTTTCGCGTTTCATGAATGATGAGTCGGGTGCCACTGCCATCGAGTACGGCCTGATCGCCGCGCTCATCGGTGTTGGCCTCGTGGCAATCCTCGGCACGTTGAGCGGCTCGCTCGAAGGCGTGTTCCAAGGTGCTGCCGACGAGCTGGACAGCGCTCTCTAGTCTGACAGCAGCGTAAGGGCACTTCTCGTGCCCGCGCAGGTGAAAGCCGCCCGACTCCGGGCGGCTTTTTCCGTTTGCCGGTTGCTCGTGCGCGGAGTGTGCCTCGCGCCATTTACCCGATATTGAGCCTATCGCCTCTTACTGGCGCGACGGATTTCGTCTCACAGCGCCGGATACTTCTCTGCCATGATCGCCACTCTTTGCGTGTCCCTCTTCCTGGTGCTGATGCTCACGGCAGCCTGGACCGATCTTGCCGGCTTCCGGATTCCAAACTGGATTCCCGGCGCCCTGATCGCGATCTGGCCCGTAGCAGCGTGGGCAATGGGGATGGGGTGGAGTGAGGCGGGATACGCGCTCCTGACCTTTGTGATCGTACTGGTCCTGGCCGTCGGGCTCTGGATGCCGGGTTTTATCGGCGGCGGCGATGCGAAGCTGATCGCGGCGGTGGCGCTATGGTTTGCCTGGCCGGGCGTGCTGATCTTTGTCCTCTGGAGCGTGATCGCGGGCGGCGCACTGGCTGTTCTGCTTCTGGCCTTGCGCCGGATTGCGCCGGCATTGCCGCTACAGCCGGAATGGGTCGCCAGAAGTCCGCTGGCCGAGGGCGCGCCGGCTCCCTACGCGGTCGCGCTCGCCGCCGGAGCGCTTATCGCCCTGCCGCAAACCACGCTCATTGCCGCATTCGGCCCGTAAAATCGTTCCAGGACACGACAACACAGCCGCAGGCTCCAAGATTAACGCGGCTTTGAGGTTTTCGCGGTCTGATCGCAGGCAGAGTTACTGCGCGCCAAAGGATCGCGAACGGCTATGAACATCGCCCGCATTCTCATTCTGGCACTGGCCGGCCTTGCTGCCGTTGCTGCAGCAATTTTCGTGCGAGGGGCCATGCAGCCCACCAGCACGCCGGCTCCGGCCCGCGTGGAAGCCCCGGCCCAGGCGCCGACTGCGCATGTCCTGGCATCCCGGTCCGGCCTGGAAATCGGCCAAAGGGTCGATGCCAGCACGCTCTACTGGCAGCCCTGGCCGGAAGAAGCGATGTCGCCGGGCTACATCACCCAGAGCGCCCGCCCTGCGGCTATCGAGGAATTCTCCGGTGCGGTCGCACGCGCGCCCATGGCCCAGGGCGAGCCGGTGACCGAGCGCAAGCTGGTTCAGCCCGGCGATGCGGGGTTCATGGCGGTCGTGCTTTCCCCGGGCATGCGCGCCGTTGCGGTGCCCATCTCCGCCAGTAGCGGAGCGGGCGGGTTCATTCTGCCCAATGACCGCGTGGACGTGATCATCACGACCGACGCCAATGGCCGCATGGCGTCGCGGACCGCGATCGAGAATGTGCGCGTCCTGGCGATCGACCAGAGCTATTCGGATTCCGAAGACGGGGTCGTGCTCGGCTCGACGGCCACGCTGGAACTGGCACCGCGCCAGGCCGAGGCGCTGGCCCTGGGCGTGGCCGAGGGCGACGTCTCCCTGGCATTGCGCTCGATTGCCGATACCGGCGAGGGAAACGAGCTCGACACAACCGACACCACGTCCGAGCCCGCCCCGCGGCGCGACACGATGGTGCGCGTCTTCCGCTACGGGCAGGAACAGCAGGTCATGCTGGGAGGCAATCGATGAGATCCTGGCCCGCCCTTCTGCTTTCTGCGCTGACGGTGCTTTGCGGCACCGTCGCGCCCGCTTCTGCCCAGAGCGATCTCGAGCGTAACAATTCGATGCAGATCACGATCCGGGAGCCGCGCGGCGGCCCGGTTTCGGAAAGCCTGAACCTGCCGCTCGGCCAGGCCGCCGTGGTGCATTTGCCGGTCGAGGCCGGTGACGTGATGGTCGCGAACCAGGGTGTGGCCGATGCGGTAGTGCGCACGACGACGCGCGCCGTGATCCTCGGTCAGGCGGTCGGACGTACGAATATCTTCTTCTTTGCGCCGGACGGGCAGCTCATCCTGGACCTCGACGTACGCGTCGAACGCGACCTGACGGCGCTTTCCGATGCCCTGCAGCGCTTCGTCCCCGAGGGCCGGATCGACGTGGAATCCATGAACGCCAATATCGTGCTGTCCGGCACGGTACCGTCGGCATCCGCGGCCAGCACGGCGCTCCAGGTGGCCCAACGCTGGGCGGAGGATCCCGAGCAGGTGATCAGCCTCATCGGCATCGAAGGGCGCGATCAGGTCATGCTGAAAGTGCGCATTGTCGAAATGGAACGCTCGATCGTGCGTCAGCTGGGTGTGAATCTGAGCGGCCAGCACAATTTCGGCGACTTCACGCCTCCGGTCCGCACCCAGATGACGGGCGATAACGGGCAGCCGTTGCTCAACCAGAATGGCAGCCCGATCTTCGAGGTCATTCAGGACGGACGCTACCAGTCCAATTACGGGTACGGCACGGCCAATGCGTTCGGCATTGCCGGACGCGCGCTCGGCGGCCTGGCCGCCTCTGTAGGGACCCAGAACCTGGTCGACGGCGTGCTGCAAAGCTCGCTGGAAGCCACGCTGAACGCGCTGGAGCGCGTGGGCCTCGTCCGTACGCTCGCCGAGCCGACCATCACCGCCATCAGCGGCGAGAGCGGCAGCTTCCTGGCCGGCGGCGAATTCCCGGTACCGGTAGGCCGCGACCGCGACGGCAATATCACGATCGAGTTCAAACCGTTCGGCGTTGGCCTGGGCTTCACCCCGGTCGTGTTGTCCGAAGGCCGGATCAGCCTGCGTCTGTCGACCGAAGTCTCCGAGCTGTCCAATGACGGCGCGATTTCGCTCGGCGCCTCCGATGTCGTGGACGAGAACGGAAATGTGGTCGGCACCGTCCAGGGGCTGACGATTCCCGCCCTGACGGTCAACCGGGCAGAGACCACGGTGGAAATGCCCTCGGGTGGCAGCCTGGTCATCGCCGGTCTCATCCAGGAAGACACGCGTCAGGCGATGGATTCAGTCCCGGGGATCGAGCGTCTGCCTGTTCTGGGCCAGCTTTTCCGCTCGCGCGATTTCGCCAATAACGAGACCGAACTGGTCATCGTCGTCACGCCCTATCTGGTCGAACCTACCGATCCGGACAATCTGCGTACGCCCGGTGAGGGCTACACACCCGCCTCGACCCTGTCGCATGTCTTCCTCGGCCGCCTGAACCGCGTGTACGCGGCACCGGGCGCCGACGTGGAAGGCCGCGGGTGGCTCGGGCCGGTCGGCTTCATGCTGGAGTAAGTGAAATGATGCGTTCTGCCCTTCTTTCGCTCACCGTCCTGACCGCTGCAGCAGGCTGCGCGAGTGCACCGACGGCCCGGCCCGAAGCGACCGCGGTCGCAGAGCAGGTGCGCGTGCCGATGCCGGTCAATCCCAGCGATAACGGCCTGACCTGGGATCAGCAGGATCTCGTCAATGCACTGGCCGCCGAATACAAGGCGGTCGGCCACGGTCCCTTCGTGATCACGTATCCGGCGCACGGCCCGAACTCGGACGCAGCGATCGCGGCGATCGCGCAAGTGCGCACGCGCCTTTACGATGCCGGCCTCGACTGGCGCGACATCAGTGGCAGCGCCTATGACGCAGCCGGCCGCCCCGATGCCCCGGTCATCTTCTCCTTTCAGCGCTACGTCGCCGTGGCTCCGGCCTGCTCGCAGGGTTGGGAGGACCTGGCTCATCCGCGTGCCGGGGAGACGTGGGACCAGTTCGGGTGCGCGACGGCCAACAATCTTGCCGCGATGGTCGCCGATCCGCGCGATCTGGTGACCGCGCGGGGGCTGGCGGCACCCGATGCTGCGCGCCGACAGACCGTCATAGACGCGTGGCGCCGGGGCGAGGGTACCGCGACACGCCGCTCGGACGAAGAGAGCGGCGCTGTGACTGAAGTCGTCGAGTAAGGAAATCGAACCATGGCTGATGCCTTCAAGGACGACAACGCGTTCGACCCGGAAGACGAGTTTCTCGACACTGGCCCGGTCGAAAGCGACTTCGATGATGCTTTCTCCGGCACCGATGAAATCGAGCGCCGCCTGCTGGGCGACGATGAACCGGCTGTTATGAATCGTGGCGGGTCCGATCCGGCCGAGGAAGGGCCGAGCCCGTTTGGCGCGCGCCTGGCCGAGGCCAATTCCTCCGACCGGTTCAAGGCGGACGAGGATGACGATTTCGGTGACGCGGCTGCCGTGCAGACGCGGCCGGAGCCGCGCCGCCAGTCCGCGGCCGACCTGCCGCCACTGAGTGCTGGAACGACCGGGCGCGGCATCTATGGCGAGATTTCTGCCGAGGACGAGGATGAGCTGGTCGCGCCGGTGCCGCGCATTACGATCCACGCCTTCTGCGATCGTCCCGAAACCGGCGCACTGATCCACAATGCCAGCGACGACCGGCGCCTGGCCAAGGCTCATGTGACCGTGGAACTGGGCGGTCTGCCGTCTGCGATCGAACGCTTCTACGACGAATCCACGCCCAACTTGCTGATCGTCGAAACCGGCATGCAGGGCAAGGCCCTCTTCGAGCAGCTCGAGGAACTCGCCGGGGTGTGCGATCCCGAAACGCGCGTCATCGTCGTGGGCGCGACCAACGATATCGGACTTTACCGCGAGCTGATGCGCCGCGGAGTAAGCGAATATCTCGTACCGCCCATGTCTCCGCTTCACCTGATCAAGACGATCTCCGGGCTGTTCACAGATCCCGAGGCACCGTTCGCAGGCAAGACGATTGCGTTTATCGGAGCCAAGGGCGGGGTCGGGTCCTCGACCGTGGCCCACAACGTCTCCTGGTGCATGAGCGAGAACCAGCGTACCGACGCGGTGCTTGTCGATCTCGACCTGTCCTATGGAACGGCCGGACTCGACTTCAACCAGGACCCGGCACAGACCATCTCCGAGGCGCTGGCCGAGCCCGATCGCCTGGACGATGCGTTGCTTGATCGCCTTCTGGTGCGCTGCACTGACCGGCTAAGCTTGTTTTCCGCGCCGGCCACGCTGGAGCGCGATTGGGAATTCCCGGTCGAGTCCTACGATGCTGTGATCGAGAAGGTTCGCCGACAGGCGCCGTTCATCGTGCTCGATTTGCCGCACACCTGGTCGCCCTGGGTGCGCCAGACCGTGCTCTCGGCCGATCAGGTGGTGGTGACCGTCACCCCGGATCTGGCGTGCCTGCGTAATGCGAAGAACCTGTTCGATCTGGTCCGCCAGCAGCGCCCGAATGACGAACCGCCCAAGGTGGTCGTGAATATGGCCGGCTGCCCCAAGCGTCCCGATATTCCGTTGAAAGATTTCGCCGATGCGCTCGGTGCAGCGCCGGCGCTTGTGCTGCCCTTCGACCCGGAACTGTTCGGCAAGGCGGCCAATAACGGTCAGATGATTTCCGAAGTCGATGACAAGTCGCGCGCCGCGGAGGGCTTCGCTCACCTGGCCGGGCAGGTCACGGGGCGTTCCAGCGCAACCGTTTCCAAATCGCGCGGGCTGTTTTCCAGCCTGTTCAAGCGCAAGAGCTAAGAAGCGAAGGTAAGGCATACGATGTTCGGCAAGAGGTCAGGGGGGCAGTCCGGCGGATTTGGTCAGTCAGGACCGAAGGCGGCGCCCGCACGTCCGCCCGAGCCCGCCGATACGGGGGTTGCCACGAAAGCCAGGCCTCAGCCGGCGGCTCCGCGTCCCAAGCCCGCAACGCCAAAGCCGCAGCCAGAGCCGGTCTCGAAACCGGTGGCAGCTGCCGAGCCGTCCAAAGCCAAGCCGCGTCCCAAGGCGGTCGTGGAGACGGTCGGCGCGGAGCGCTCGCGCGAGTATTACGAGATCAAGACGACGATCTTCAACGCGCTGATCGACACCATCGACCTGTCCCAGCTCTCGCGCCTCGACACCGAAACGGCTTCCGACGAAATCCGCGACATCGTCACAGAGATCATTTCGATCAAGAATGTGGCGATGTCGATCGCCGAGCAGGAACAGCTGCTGCAGGACATCTGCAACGATGTGCTCGGTTACGGTCCGCTCGAACCTCTGCTGGCGCGCGATGATATCGCCGACATCATGGTCAATGGAGCCGGGGACGTCTTCATCGAAGTCGGCGGGCGCGTGAAGAAGACCAATATCCGCTTTCGCGACAATGGCCAGCTGATGAATATCTGTCAGCGCATCGTGAGCCAGGTTGGACGCCGCGTGGACGAAAGCTCGCCGATCTGCGATGCGCGCCTCGCCGACGGAAGCCGCGTGAACGTGATCGCGCCGCCGCTTTCGCTGGACGGTCCGACGCTCACCATCCGGAAGTTCAAGAAAGACAAGCTCCGGATGAAGGATCTGGTGGGATTCGGGTCTATCACCACCGAAGGCGCTCGCGTGCTGGAGATCATCTCGGAATCGCGCTGCAACGTCCTGATCTCCGGGGGGACCGGTTCGGGCAAGACCACACTTCTCAACTGCATGACCGGCTTCATCGGCGAGGATGAGCGGATCATCACCTGCGAAGATGCGGCCGAACTTCAGCTCCAGCAGCCCCACGTGGTGCGGCTGGAAACCCGCCCGCCCAACCTGGAGGGACAGGGACAGGTCACCATGCGCGACCTGGTCAAGAACTGCCTGCGCATGCGCCCCGAACGCATCATCGTGGGCGAGGTGCGCGGCCCGGAAGCATTCGACCTGCTGCAGGCCATGAATACGGGCCATGACGGGTCGATGGGGACGCTTCACTCCAACTCGCCGCGCGAGGCGCTGTCGCGTCTGGAATCCATGATCACGATGGGCGGATACAACCTGCCGTCAAAGACGATTCGTGAAATGGTTGCCGGCTCGATCGATGTCGTGATCCAGGCTGCGCGCATGCGCGACGGCTCGCGCAAGATCACCCACATCACCGAAGTCCTCGGCATGGAAGGCGATGTGATCGTCACCCAGGACTTGTTCCTCTACGAAATGACGGGCGAGGATGCGGACGGGAATATCCTCGGCCGCCACGTTTCTACCGGCATTGCCCGCCCCAAATTCTGGGATCGCGCCCGCTATTACGGGCTGGATCGCGACCTGGCCGAGGCGCTCGACGCCTCGGAGGCGTAGACCATGGTCGGTGGCGATCTCGCATTTGTGCTGGCCGCGGCCTGTGCCTTCGTGGCGGTGGCTGGCGTCGGCCTGGCGGTCACCTCCAGCGGACCGTCGAAGACGCAGGCCCGGCGGACCGCGCAAGCCGTCGGTGAGCCGGCACGGCGCACGAAGCGCCAGGGGCCGCTGGATGCCGGCGCGCAGAAGCGCAAGCAGGTCCAAGACAGCCTGAAAGAGATCGAGGAACGCCAGAAGCGGGCGCGCAAGAAGACGCTGACCTTGAACGCGCGGCTGGAGCAGGCTGGCCTGAGCTGGACGCCGCAGTTCTTCTGGATCCTGTCAGGCGTGCTGGCAGTCCTGGCATTCCTGCCGCTGCTCTTGACCGGGCAGAATCTTCTGCTGACCCTGGGCGCAACGCTCGTTGCCGGCCTCGGTGTGCCGCGCTGGATCATCGGCTTCAGGAAAGGGATGCGGGTCAAGGCATTCACCGCCAACTTCGCGGATGCACTGGACATCATCGTGCGCGGCGTGAAGTCCGGTTTGCCGCTGAACGAATGCCTGAAGATCATCGCACGTGAATCCCCCGAACCGATCAAGTCCGAGTTCCAGAAACTATGCGAGGGCATTGCGGTCGGCGTCGATGTCGACGAAGGCATGCGCCGCATGGTCACTCGGATGCCGGCGCCGGAGCTGCAATTCTTTGCCATCGTGCTGAGCATTCAGTCAAAGTCGGGCGGCAATCTGGCCGAGGCGCTGCAGAATCTCTCCGGCGTCCTGCGCGGGCGCAAGATGCTCAAGGAGAAGATCGGCGCGCTCTCGTCCGAGGCCAAGACGTCGGCCATGATCATCGGTGCGCTGCCGCCCCTGGTCTGCGGGATCGTCTCCTTCACCGCACCCGACTACATGGCCCTGATGTTCACCACCTCGAAGGGTCAGATGATGCTCATCGGCGGCCTGACGTGGATGGGAATCGGCATCTTCGTGATGCGTTCCATGATCAACTTCAAACACTAGGGAGGCGCACTCATGCTAGATTCGATTGCCGAGTTCATCACCGCGCCTTCCAACCTGTTTGCCGTGGTCACCGCCGTTCTGGTGTTTGCCACCGTGCTGACCCTGTCCGGACCTGCCCTCAATCCCGACACGACGAACAAGCGGCTCAAACAGGTCGCGAACCGGCGCGAGGAGTTGCGACGCAAGAACCGGGAAGCGCTTCAGGATGCGCAGAATTCTTCGCTTCGGGGAAAGGATACGCGCAGCCTTTACCGCCGGACGGTCGAAAAGCTGAATCTGGAAAAGCTCCTCGAAGACCCCAATCTGAAGATCAAGCTGCTTCAGGCCGGTCTGCGCGGGCCCGGCCCGGTTTCGGCCTTTTATTTCGCGCGCTTCATCGCACCCTTCCTCCTGTTTGCCATCAGCGCGCTCTACCTGTTTTTCGTCAACGATTTCGAACTGGAAAGCATGGCGCGTTTTGCCATTGCGATGGCGTTCGCGGTGCTCGGCTATTACGCGCCGGCTATCTATCTGACCAACCTCGCGTCCAAGCGGCGCGAATCGATCATGCAGGCCTTTCCCGATGCGCTCGATCTGCTGCTGATCTGCGTGGAATCGGGGATGTCGATCGAGGCGGCCTTCCAGAAGGTGGCCAATGAAGTCAGTTCGTCTTCGATCGAGCTGGCCGAAGAGCTGACCCTGACCACGGCCGAGCTGGCTTATCTGCAGGATCGCCGCAAGGCCTACGAGAATCTGGGCATTCGCACCAATCATGCCGGGGTCAAAGCGGTTGCAACCGCCCTGATCCAGGCCGAACGCTACGGCACCCCGCTGGGACAGGCGCTGCGCGTCATGGCCAAGGAAAACCGTGACATGCGCGTGGCGAACGCGGAGAAGAAGGCTGCTGCCCTGCCAGCCAAGCTGACGGTGCCGATGATTGTCTTCTTCCTGCCGGTACTGTTTGTCGTCATTCTCGGCCCCGCGATTATTAGCTACCAGAACCTGTGACGTGACGTGCCGTTCGGTCTAGCCTAGACCTTGCACGCTGCGACAGGTGAGGAGAGGTATCCCATGTTTGGGGGCCGCAAGGCGGAAGAACGGCGCCGCGAAGAGATTCGCATGGCCGACCAGGCCGCCGACCACGCGCTCGCCGCGATGGGAGCAGGCGATCTTGACCGTGCGAGAGACGAGCTCTCCGCCGCGCCGAAGAAACTCGACTTTGCCGATATCGGCTGGAAGGTGGAGGCCGTCAGTGCCCTGCTGGAGCTCGCCACCAACAAGCGCAAGGCAGCGATCAAGCGCCTGACCGAATTTGCCGCCAGGCTGGACGAGACGTCCCTCTCCAAGGACGACAAGGGCTATCTGCGGCTGTTTGCGCTCTACCGGGCGATCGAAGCGAGCAAGACCAACAAGGCCCCGGCCGAGCTTCGCATGCACACCGAGGATTTTCGGTTCGACCACACGCTGGTCTCGGGCGCTCTCAAGAGCCGCTTCCCGCTGAAGAAGACCGAACCGTCCGAACCCGCCCCGCCGCCCATTGCGGCGCCGCCCGCATCGAGCGACGACGGCAAGGGGCCGTTCTGACCGGACTGCCCTGGGCGGGACCTGTGCGCTGGCGCCCGCGGCTCGACTCGGCCATGATGGCGCGCGAACAGAACGCGAACCTCTAACAGGGCAGGAGAATGGACGCGGTGGCGCCGGAACTGATCATTTACATCGTCGGAACATTGCTGCTTGTCGGCCTCTTCGGCTTGCTGTGGATCCGCAAGCCGGACCAGGGCGGGCTCGACCCGGCACTTCTGGAGGAGGCCAAGGCTGACCGCGACGACTGGCGCCGGCAGGCCGAGCAGGCCAGGGGCGAGTTGTCCGAAACACGCGAACGCCTGGCCCGGCTGGAAAGTGCCGGCGAAGAGCGCGACCGGCTTCGCGACCGGCTCGAAACCCTGCAGCAGGACAGGGACGCGCTGAGCCGCGACCTGTCGGGCCTGAAGGAAAAGCACCAGGCCGCCGAGCGCCATCATGGCGAGAAACTGGCCGAGCTGGAGAAGGCTCGTGAAAGCCTGTCCGTGACGTTCAAGAACCTGGCCAACGACATCCTGAAAACGAGTGGCGAACAGCTCAACAAGCAGGGCACCGAGACCCTGTCCCAGATGCTGCGCCCATTGCGCGAGCAGCTGGACGGCTTCCAGAAACGCGTCGCCGAGGATGCCGAGAAGCGCTCGACCCAGACCGGCGCTCTGCACCAGCTCGTCAGCACCCTGCACAACGATGCGCGCCAGATGGGCGAGGACGCGAAGAATCTGGCCAACGCGCTGCGCTCACAGTCCAAGGTGCAGGGCGACTGGGGCGAGTTCGTGCTGTCCAGCATCCTTGAACGCGCCGGACTGCGCGAAGGTCAGGAATTTCACACCCAGGACTCGGTCAGCGACGAGAGCGGAGCGCGCCAGCGCCCGGACGTCATCGTGGACATGCCCAACCAGCAGAAGCTGGTGATCGATGCCAAGGTGTCGCTGACGGCGTTCGAGCGCTGCGTGAACGCCGACACGGACGAGGAGCGGGCGCTGGCCCTGAAACAGCACCTGACCTCGGTACGAAACCATATCAAGGCACTGGGCGAGAAGGATTATCCAAAGCACTATCCCGGCGTGAGCTTCACCTTGATGTTCGTGCCCCTGGAAGGCGCCGCGTCGCTGGCCCTGCAGAATGATCCTGACCTGGCCGCTTTTGCCTGGGACCGCGATGTGATGATCGCAACCCCGACGACGCTGATGATGGCGATGCGCACGGTGCAGAACCTCTGGGTCATCGAGCGCCAGAACCAGAACGCCGCCCAGATCGCGGAGCGCGCGGGCAAGCTCTACGACAAGTTCGAGGGCTTCGTGAAAGACCTCGACACCGTCGGGACCCGCCTGAACCAGGCCCAGGACGCCTGGCACGGGGCCAAGAGCAAGCTGGTCGAGGGCCCGGGCAATGTCGTTCGCCAGACCGAGATGCTCAAGCGGCTCGGCGCGGCCACCAAGAAGTCCCTGCCGGACGAGTATATTGCAGCGTCCGGCGCCGACGAGGACAACGACCCGGCCGCGCTGGAAGCCCCGCGCAGCGAGGAAGACTAGGCCGGCTTACGCCTTCAGGCGCTCGGCAGCCCAGCGGATGTGGTCGCCGATAAAGGTCGAGATGAAGTAATAGCTGTGATCGTAGCCGGCCTGGCGGCGCACGGTCAGCGTGATGCCGGTATCCCGGCACGCCTCTTCCAGGCGCTCGGGACGCAGCTGTTCATCCAGGAAATTGTCGGCCAGGCCCTGATCGACGAGGATTTCGGGCACACGGGCCCCGTCCTCGATCAGGGCGCAGGCATCATAGCGCCGCCAGGATTTGCGGTCCTCGCCGAGATAGCGCGAGAAGGCCTTCTCGCCCCACGGGACCTCGCTGGGCGCGCAGATCGGTGCGAAGGCAGAGACGGATTTGAACCGGTCGGGATGACGCAGCGCCAGCGTCAGCGCGCCGTGCCCGCCCATCGAGTGGCCGGTGATCGAGACCCGGTCCATGTCGAGCCCGGGCGCCGCCATCTCGGCCGCGTCGAGCAACTCACCCCTCACATAGCGGGCCATGTGATAGTGGGCGTCCCAAGGTTCCTGCGTGGCGTTGAGATAGAAGCCCGCGCCGGAGCCGAAATCGTAATCGTCATGCTCGCCGGGCAGGTCGAGGCCGCGCGGGGACGTGTCCGGGGCGAGCAGGGCGATGCCGTGCTCGGCGCAATAGTGCTGCGACCCGGCCTTGGTGATCACGTTTTCATGCGTGCAGGTCAGCCCCGACAGGAAGACGAGAACCGGAACCGGACCCTCCTCTGCCTGGGGCGGCAGGTAGAGCCCGAAGGTCATGTCGGTGGCCGTGGCCTCCGATTTGTGCGTCCAGACCTGCTGGCGGCCGCCAAAGCAGAGCGCTTCAGATGTCTTCTCGATCATGGGGCTCCGGTCTCTCCTGTCGCGCCTAGTATTCGATCACCGAACGGATCGACTTGCCTTCATGCATCAGATCGAAGGCCGAATTGATCTCGTCCAGACCCATCGTGTGGGTGATGAGATCGTCGATATTCAGCTTCCCGTCCATGTACCAGTCGACGATCTTCGGCACGTCGGTGCGTCCGCGCGCGCCGCCGAAGGCACTGCCGCGCCAGACCCGGCCGGTCACGAGCTGGAAGGGCCGGGTGGAAATCTCCTGGCCGGCTCCGGCGACGCCGATGATGACGCTCTCGCCCCAGCCCTTGTGCGCGCATTCCAGCGCCTGGCGCATCGTCTTCACATTGCCGATGCATTCGAACGAATAGTCCGCGCCGCCCTTGGTCAGGTCCACGATGGCCTCGACGACGTTGTCGACCTTGGTCGGGTTGATGAAGTCGGTCATGCCGAACTGTTCGGCCAGCGCCTTCTTGTTCTCGTTGATGTCGATGCCGACGATTTTGTTCGCGCCCACCATGCGGGCCGCCTGGATCACGTTCAGGCCGATGCCGCCGAGGCCGAAGACGACGACATTCGAACCGGGCTCGACCTTGGCGTCGAACACGACCGCGCCGACGCCCGTGGTCACGCCGCAGCCGATGTAGCAGACCTTGTCGAACGGCGCGTCCTCGCGGATTTTAGCCAGCGCGATCTCGGGCATGACGGTGTAGTTGGAGAAGGTCGAGCAGCCCATGTAGTGGAAGATCGGCTCGCCATCGAGGGAGAAGCGGCTCGAGCCGTCCGGCATCAGGCCCTGGCCCTGGGTGCCGCGGATCTTCTGGCAGAGATTGGTCTTGGGGTGGAGGCAATACTCGCACTCGCGGCATTCCGGTGTGTAGAGCGGAATGACGTGATCGCCTGGCTTCACGCTGGTCACGCCGGCGCCGACCTCACGCACGATACCCGCGCCCTCATGGCCGAGAATGGCGGGGAAGAGGCCCTCAGGATCGTCGCCGGAGAGGGTGAAGGCGTCGGTATGACAGACGCCGGTGGCCATGATCTCGACCAGAACCTCACCGGCGCGCGGACCCTCCAGATCGACCGTTTCGATGGAAAGCGGTGCCCCGGCTTTGTGGGCGATAGCGGCGCGTGTCTTCATGGGTCGAACTCCCGGATTGTCTGTCAAAGCTGGCGGGGAAGGTAATCGATCCGCGCGCGAAAGCGATGGTCGGGCTGAAAAAGCCTGGCCGTTCTAGCGCCCGCGTTTCAGTGCCTGGAAGACGCGTTCGAGCCCGTTCAGGAAATCGGACCGGTCGCGCGGGCCGAAGGGTTTGCCGCCGCCGCCTTCCATCTGGCCGGCGCTTCTCAGATCGGTCATCAGATCGCGCATCGCCAGTTTCGACCCGATGGAGCTCTCGGTGAATTCGGTACCGCGGTGATCGAGCACGCGGGCTCCGGCCTTCACGCATCGGTCAGCCAGGGGGATGTCGCCGGTAATGCAGACATCGCCCGGTCCGGCACGCTCCGCGATGTAATCGTCGGCCGCATCCGGGCCTTCCGGCACGATGACCAGCTCGGCCCACTCGCTGAGCGGGCGGCGCAGGCCGCCATCGCAGACCAGCAGGATCCTGGTGCGGTGGCGCTCGGCCACACGGATGGCCTCGTCCTTGACCGGGCAGGCATCGGCATCGATGAAAACTGTCATCGGGTGGAAATAGCGAACTGGCGCCGGACGATCCAGCGCGGTCAGCTTTGAGGGTGCGCTTCGGTGGGGTTTCCGGCGGGATGTCGTGAGACTCCGGGGCCGAAAGGCGGGCGCTGACCTCCTACTACTACGACTATCACGGCGCTTATATTGGGGCGGTGGCGATTCTGGCGTGTTGTCACAGGATGAGAAAGAGCCTCGCGAGGGTAGGGGATGCGGGAGGGGAGGGGGACAGCGTCTCGTCCTCCAGGTCCTTCTCTTTCTCTTTCCTGACGTAAGTCAGGACCCAGAGAGGACAGGGCGCCCTTCGCCCTTTGGGTCGCGTTGCGCCTGCCCTCCGATGCTTCGAGGCTCGCTACGCTCGCACCTCAGCATGAGGGTGCCGGGTGGGATAAGTTTTATATTTTAATACAATGGGTTGATGTCGTCCTCGCCCTTATCCTGAGGTGCTTCGGGCGCAGCCCGGAGCCTCGAAGGGTCGGATGACGGCGCAAGGAGGTGAGTACCCCTCATCGAAGGAGGGCAGTCCTGCCTCTCCTGGGGGGCAAGTGTCTTCAGCGAGGATTGAAGCCTCTTACGCGCTCGATGGCCCAAGCCCCGTCTCAGCCTTCGGCGCCGCGCAGATCGTCCCAGCGGCGCGGACTGCTCATCATGTCGCGCACATAGGCCATGTTGGCTTCGGCCATTTCGGGGGTGACGTCCTCCAGCGCGATCTGCTCGGCTTCGTCGAACCGGCCCTGAAGCGCGACGACGAGGGCGAGATTCTGGCGCACCTGGGAGTCCACGCTGCCGCTCGCGACCGCGCGGCGCAGGAAGTCCTCGGCGCGTTCCGGGTCGCCGGCCAGCGCGTAGGACAGGCCGAGATTGGAGAGGACCGCCGGCTCGCCGGGAGCCAGCAGGAGGGCCTGCGTAAAGCGTTCGCGCGCCTGGGCGCTGCGTCCGGCCTGATCGAAGGCGACCCCGAGCGCATTGATAAGGCGCCAGTCATCGGGGGCATTGCGCAAGGCCGCCGACAAAGGTTCGATGGCCTCGCCGCCCTGGCCGGAGGCGGTCAGGGCCAGACCCAGCTCCCGGTTCAGCTCGGTCGATTGGGGGCGAAGCGCCAGCGCCTGGCGGGCAATCTCGCTCGCGCGCCGGGCATTGCCCAGACGCCGCACGACGGAAGCCAGCTTGTAGGCGGCCTCATGGTCTGCCGGGTTCAGCTCCATCGCCTCGGCCCAGAAGGCGGCCTGGGTGAGCAGGTCCTGATTCTCCATCGCCGCTCGCTCGTCGGCCGTGGCCGGGACGATCGAGGCCGATTGCAGCTGGGCGGCGAGCGCTTCTTCCTGCTCGGTCGGAGCAAGTTCGGCGCTTGTGGCACACGCGCCGAGCGAGATCGAAGTCATGAGAAGAAGGGCGGACAAACGCGTTGCCATGGTCTACCTCTTTGGGCGCCAGACGGTGAAAGCTCAATGTCTCTTGCTCTGGTCAAGAAGGCGTTAACGCTTTGGCCCAACCCTGCGGGCACCGGTCTGGCTGGCATTAGGCAGACGCAAAAAAGAGGCCCATGACCGACACTTTCGCGCCCGAGAACGGCGATGCGCGGACTGCCCGCATCGTCCCCGCCGCCGAGCTGGAATCGCTCCGCGCCAAGATCGGCCATGTCAACCGGACGGCGTTCCAGGCCGATCCGGGCGAGTGCCTGGTTCTGCCCGACGGCCCTGTCGATGCGCTGATCGGCGCCGGTCCGGCGAACGGTCCTTTCGACATAGCCTCGGCCGCGATGTCGCTGCCCGAAGGCGACTGGCGCCTGGAGGCCCTGCCGGAAGACTGGGACCCGACCCAGACACAGATCGCGCTGGCGCTGGGCGGTTATGCCTTTACCCGGTACCGTACGCCACCGCGCAAGCCGGCGCGTTTCGCGCCCATCCAGGGCGCCGACATGGCCGATGCCGCGCGTATCGTGGCCGGGGCTTTCCTGACGAGGGATCTGGTCAATACGCCGGCCGCGGACATGCTTCCAACCCAGTTGGAAGCTGCGGCCCGCACGCTGGCCGAGGCCCATGGTGCGAGCGTCAGCGTGGTCACGGGCGACGACCTGCTGACCCAGAACTATCCCATGATCCATGCGGTCGGGCGCGCCTCCACGGACGCGCCGCGCCTGATCGAGATGGAATGGGGCGATCCCGCTCACCCGCGTGTGGCGCTGGTGGGCAAGGGCGTGTGCTTCGATTCCGGCGGGCTGGACGTGAAGGGCGCGACGGGCATGCGCCTGATGAAGAAGGATATGGGCGGAGCGGCGAACGTTCTGGGTCTGGCGTCGATCATCATGGATGCCGGGCTGCCCGTGCGCCTGCATGTGCTCATCCCCGCGGTCGAGAACGCGATTGCCGGCAACGCCTTCCGTCCCGGCGACGTGCTGGCCTCGCGCAAGGGTCTCTCGGTCGAGATCGGCAATACCGACGCGGAGGGGCGCCTGGTACTGGCCGACGCGATCACCCGGGCATGCGAGAGCGACCCCGATCTGCTGATCGACATGGCTACGCTGACCGGCGCGGCCCGGGTTGCACTCGGTCCCGAAGTCATGCCGTACTATACCGACGATGATGCACTCAGCGATGGGGTCATGGCCGCCGCTCGATTGGTCGATGATCCTCTCTGGCGCATGCCCTTGTGGGACGGTTACGATAGCTGGATGGATGGTGAGATTTCCGACCTCAACAATGCCGCCGAGGGCGGCTTTGCAGGATCGATCACGGCGGCGCTCTTCCTGCGCCGGTTTGCCCGTGACGCGAAAGCCTGGATGCATTTCGATATTTTTGCGTGGAACCCCAAATCGCGGCCCGGCCATCCGGCGGGCGGCGAGATGATGGGAGCCCGCGCCCTCTACGATTTCCTGAAGCGACGCTACGGATAACCCGACATGACCGACTACCAGGTAACAGCCTCAGTGACAGCACTGAGAGCGTCTCCCTCCGAGAATGCGCCGATGGACAGCCAGTTGCTCCACGGTGAAGTCTTCTCGGTAGAGAAGGAAGAGAACGGCTGGGCGTACGGCACGGCCCGCCGCGACGATTACTCGGGCTGGGTGTCTCTCAGCGCGCTGGAGGAGCCGGTCCTGATCTCCACGCACCGGGTCTCCGCCCTGCGAACCTACGCGTTCTCGGAGCCGGACCTGAAATCGCGTCCGCGCGCCATCGTGTCTCTGAATGCCAAGGTCGCATCGGCGCAACGCAAGGGCAAGTTCATCGACTGCCAGCGTCTGGGCTGGATCTTCGAAACGCATCTGGCCGTGCTGGGCGCGGCGGAAAGCGACTATGTCGCGGTCGCCGAGCGGTTCTTGTACACGCCCTATCTGTGGGGCGGCCGGGAGAGCATCGGGCTGGATTGCTCCGGCCTGGTCCAGACCGCGCTGGAAGCGGCGGGTGTGCGCGGCTTCCCGCGCGACACAAAGGAGCAGGAAGCCTGGGCGAAGACTCGCTGGAACACGCTGGATATCAGTGACGATCTGGCCGGCCTGCAGCGCGGCGACCTGATCTTCTGGCCCGGCCATGTGGGCATCATGACCGATTCCCGCTCACTGCTTCATGCCAACGCGCATCACATGGCCACGGTCGTCGAGCCGCTGGCCACCGCAGCCAAGCGGATTGCGCATAAATCCTCTCCGATCTCGGCGATCTGCCGCCCGCCGGTGGAAACCGGCTGGACCGGGATGATGTAGGCTGGGCCAACCGGCCAAGAAAAACCCCGCTCCGGTCCGGAGCGGGGTTTTTTGTGTCTGTCGCTGAAGCGAGGCGTCAGCCTTCGTTCGGTTCTTCGCTCGCTTCGTCTTCGGGGGACGTTTCGTCCTGCGCCGCGTCTTCGTCGGCGTTTTCCAGGACAGCGTCTTCCTGATCGAGTTCGTTGGTCTCCGCGACCGCCTCAGACGGGCTGTTGATGTCGGTTTCGACCTCGGCATCCACGATCTCGTCGCCGGCAACCTCCTCGGCCGGTTCCTCTTCGGGAAGCGGTTCGGGCAGCGGGGCGGGGTCGTTCGACAGGGTGCGCATGTAAGCGATGAGGTTCATGCGGTCTTCCTGGTCGCGCAGGCCGGCAAAGCTCATCGCCGTGCCGTTGATGTAGCCGCGCGGATTGGCCAGGAAATTGTCGAGATTCTCGAACATCCAAGCCGTGCCGCCAGACCCGTATTCTTCCATGGCAGACGAGTAGTTGAAGCCGTCAACGGCTGCGACCTGACGCCCGACCACGCCCCACAGGTGCGGGCCGGTCCCGTCCGCGCCGCCTTCTTCAAAGGTGTGGCAGGACGCGCAGCGGTTCGCGACACGTGCACCCGCCGAAACGTCAGCTGCGGCCAGAAGCGCGCCGTAGTCGACCGGGCCCTCTTCCTCTTCCTCGCTTGCGCCCGCGACGTCCAGGACGGACAGATCGATCGGGTAGGCCAGCGTTTCAGGGTCAAGTTCTTCATGGCCGAACAGACCTTCGCCAAACGTGCGCAGGCCCAGAATGATCAGAAGAATGGCCAGAACGGCCCCGGCAACTTTATTCCAGAAAAGATCGCCCATCGACGTCCTCTCTCCCACCTGTCCAGAATTCGGCGCTGTGTTTGGCACGCCCAGCGCGATGAGGCAATGTTTCCAGTGTGCTTTCCTAACTAACGCGTGTGCAGAAGTTTCACACGCGTCAGGTCGTCGCGGGTTTTGTCCTCAGCTTTCCTCGCCGGCCAGCCAGGTTTCGATCAGAAGCCTGGAGATCGAGAAGTGCTTCGGGGCCCAGTTATTCTCTTCGTAGAGCTCGCGGACTTGCGGGCGGGTAAACCATTTGGCGTCCTCGATGTCGTCATCGGGGAAGAGTTCGCCCTCGTCGATCTCGGCCATCAGCCCGATCATCAGCGAGGAGGGGAAGGGCCAGGGCTGGCTCGCCACGTAGCGCGCGTGGAGCACCTTCCGGCCGATCTCCTCGCGGGTTTCGCGCGCGCACGCCTCCTCGATGGTCTCGCCCGGCTCCATGAAGCCGGCCAGCGTCGCATACATGCCCGGCGGCCAGCTCGCCTGGCGGCCGAGCACGCAGCGGTCGCCGCTGAAGGGCAGCATGATCACACTCGGATCGACGCGCGGGAAATGCTCCATCCCGCACGAGCCGCAGTCCAGTTTCAGCCCGCCGACGCCGGCCCGGTTCTCATGGCCGCAATTGGAGCAGAAACGGCGCCGGCCATGCCAGGCGAGAAGGGACGCGGCCCGGCCCATCAGGCAGGCAAAGTCCGGCTCGGCGCGCATGGCGGCGACGCGGAAGTTCAATCCATCCGGAACCGACCCGGGTTCGAGTGCAGCGCAGAACCAGGGTGTGCTGTCCCATCGGCCCAGAAAGACCAGGCCCGGGCGTGCGATCGGCAGATCGTCGGCTTCCCGCGCACGCACCACGAACGGGTCCCCGGCAGAATCGGTCGCCAGGCTGCCTTTGTGAAGCAGAAGGACCTTGGCGGAGCTGTCCAGGCGCTGGGTCTCGACCCAGGCCTGGTCGGCGCGTTCGAGCCCGGAGAAGTCGAGCGGCGAGGCGGTGAAGGTGAGGGGGCGTATCTCGGTCATGGCTCAAGACCTAACCGATCTTGCGGTGAACCGCGAGCCGGGTCTTCAAGCCGATCTTCGCCGCCGGCGGAGAAAGGCCAGTATGGCTGAATGCATTCAATAACAGGGACTTAGCGCATTCTTGACGCCAGTTCGCCGCAGGAATGCCACAATGAGTATCCTGAAAACAACACATCGATCTCGCAGGTGAGTAGGTGCTGCAGATCACCGCTTGCGGGTTCGGCGCAGGCGCATCAGATGCGTTCCACGGCTGGGGAACAAAACAGCCTGCTTACAAGGACAATCGATTATGAAAACTCTCCTCCTCGCTTCCGCTGCCGCGCTCGCGGTGACCGCCGGTGCTTCCGCTCAGGACGCCGGCAACGTGCATTTCGGTGCCGGTTACACCTTCCTGGACTTTGACGGCATCGAGTTCGACGCGCTCAATCTGCGCGGTGGCTATGACTTCAACGACTATGTCGGTGTCGAGGGCGAAGCCCTGATCGGCCTGGGCGACGAAGACGTCACCGCTGCCGGCATCACCGGCGATGTCTCGCTCGACTATATCGTCGGCGCGTACGCCAAAGCCCAGTATCCGGTGGGCCAGGGCTTCAACCTCTTCGCGCGGGCCGGTTACGCCTACGCCGAAGCGGAAGCCTCCGCCGCGGGCCTGACGCTGTCTGATTCTACCGACGGCTTCGCCTATGGCGCCGGCGCCGAATGGGCCTTCAACGGCCCGAACGCCGTGCGCGTCGAATACACGCGCTACGAGTTCGAAGACGATGCCGAAGCCGATTCCTTCGGTGCGTCCTACGTGCGCCGCTTCTAGTCGGCACTCGTATTCATCGGCTGGTCTTCGGGCCAGCCGGGCACAAAGCCCCGCTCCACACCGGAGCGGGGCTTTTTGTGTCGTGCGGCATGAGGCGCATTGCAGGAGTTCATTGCGAATGCTTCGCAAATGCGGTTAGGCTGAGGGTGTTGAGTCCCAGTTGAGCCCAGTCAAGCGGAGCGAGCCTCATGAAGATTCCCCATCTCGACCTTGTGCGCGAGCCGGTATCGGCGCCGCCGCATCAGCCGTCTCTTTCACGCTGGCTGGAAACCCAGTCCCGCGTGGTCGAATTGTGGATCGAGCGCCTGGTGGGCGATGGCGGCGATCCGCGCACCATCGCCGTGTTGCAGCAGCACGCCGCCTTCCTGCGCGAGGCCGGCGAGCTTTAGCGTCCTGCGGCGCAAGCGGCAGGCCGACGGACGGCGCGGACGAGTCTGCGGGCTTGCCTTGCGTTTGCCCGCGCGCGACGCAATATTGAGCACAGGAAGGCCGGCGGCGGACGAGCCCCTCGCCAACCCGGTCAGGTCCGGAAGGAAGCAGCCGTAACGAGTTTCGGTTCGGGTCGCTGTCCGGTCTTCCGCCGTCTTCCAATCTATTCGCTCCACGCCACTTGATCATTCGCGGGGAAGGGCGCCGGCCTTGTGATGGACGATTTCGACCGCGATCCTCACACGCCGGAGGCAGCCGACGCGCCCGCCGCGCCGGGCCCTGACGATGTGGCCCTGCCCGGGTTCGAGGCGCCGGGCGCCTCCCAGCCCGGCTACCAGGTGCTGGCCCGCAAATACCGTCCCCAGACATTTGAAGACCTGATCGGCCAGGACGCGATGGTGCGCACGCTCACCAATGCGTTCCAGGCGGGCAGGGTCGCTCACGCCTACATGCTGACCGGCGTGCGCGGGGTCGGAAAGACGACGACGGCGCGCCTGATCGCCCGTGCCCTCAACTACGAGACGGACACGGTCAAGGGGCCGTCCATCCGGCTCGAACCGCCGGGGCGCCATTGCGCGGCGATCGCAAAATCCTCCCATGTCGACGTGATGGAAATGGATGCGGCCAGCCGCACCGGCGTCGGGGATATCCGCGAGATTCTGGAAGGCGTTCGTTATTCGCCGGTGTCGGCGCGCTACAAGGTCTACATCATCGACGAGGTCCACATGCTGTCGACCTCGGCCTTCAATGCGCTGCTGAAGACGCTGGAAGAGCCGCCGGCGCACGTGAAGTTCATCTTCGCGACGACGGAGATCCGCAAGGTGCCCGTGACGGTGCTGAGCCGCTGCCAGCGCTTCGATCTGAAACGCGTCGACCGCAGCGTGCTGGCCGATCACCTGGAAAGAATCGCCGGGCAGGAAGGCGCGAATGTCGAGCGCGAGGGCCTGATGGCGATTGCCAGGGCGGCCGAAGGTTCGGTGCGCGATGCGTTGTCGCTGCTCGACCAGGCCATCGTGCAGGCAGAACGCGACGGACCGGTCAGCGCCGCAAACGTGCGCGACATGCTGGGCCTGGCCGACCGCTCGCGCGTGCTCGACCTGTTGAGCGCCGCGCTCGAAGGCCGCGCAAAGGACGCTCTGGAAGAGCTGCGGGCGCAGTACGATGCGGGAGCCGACCCGCAGGTTCTGATGCGCGACGTACTCGACTATCTGCATGCCATGAGCCGGATCAAGGCTGTCGGCGAGGACGCCGAGATCGCCGAGGCGCGCGAGACGATCGAGACCCTTTCCGCGCTCGCGTCGAAAACCTCGCTCGCCGGGCTGACCCGTCTCTGGAAGACCGCCCTGTCCGGTCTCGACGATGTCCGCAATGCGCCCGACCCGGTTTCGGCCGCCGAGATGGCGATCATCCGCCTGATGGCCGCGGCCTGCCTGCCTTCCCCGGAAGATGCCGCGCGCCTGCTGGCGGGCGGTGTGACGGGCGCGGCGTCTGGCGCCGGAGCCGCAGCTCCGCAAGCGCCCGCCCCGGGACCGCAAGGTCAGGCCGGAGCGCCTGAGCCAGAACCCGAAGCTGAAGCTGAAGTTGAAGCTGAAGACGCGACCGGTCCCGCCTCGCTGGACGAACTGGTCGCCCTGGTTGACCGTGAGCGCGACATCGCCCTGAAACGCGACGTGGAGCGCTATGTCCGCCCGGTCACGGTCCGCGCGCCCAAGCTGATCTTCGAGGCAGCCAAGGGCGCGCCAAGTGATCTGGGCGGGCGTCTGTCCGCCTTCCTGCAGGAGCAGACCGGAGCACGCTGGCTGGTGGACGGCAATGCCGATGCGCGCGGTGGTGAAACCCTGCATGAGCGCCGGGTGCGCGAACATCGTGAAACGCTGGAGCGTGCCGAGCGCGACCCGGCCATGGTGAGGCTGCTGACGCTTTTTCCCGGCGCCGAACTCCTGTCGGTCGAGGCGCCGCAGCCGCCAGCTGCGGGCGCCGACGCCGTGGAAGATCCAGCCGACGCCGTCCAACCCTCTGAAGATACGATCCGCAAGGAGCGCCGCTCATGAAAGACCTCGCCGGCCTGATGAAGCAGGCCCAGGAAATGCAAAAGAAGATGCAGGACGCCCAGGAGCGCCTGGCCGACGTGGAAGTCACCGGCCAGTCCGGCGGCGGCATGGTCAGGATCGAGATGACCGCCAAGGGCGAAGTCAAGAAGCTGCATCTGGACAAGGCGATCGTCGATCCTGAAGAGGTCGAGGTGCTCGAAGACCTGCTCGCGGCCGCGCTCAACGATGCGCGCCGCAAGGCGGACGAGGCCCAGCAGAAGGTGATGGGCGAAGTCACGCAGGGCATGGGCCTGCCCCCCGGTATGGACCTGCCTTTTGGCAAGGGCGGCGGCCCGTTCTAGCCCCTTGATGAATCAGGCATCCGGTCCCGAAATCGAGCGGCTGATCCAGCTGCTCGCCAAGCTTCCCGGTCTCGGGCCGCGCTCGGCCCGCAGGGCGGCGCTGCACCTGCTCAAAAAGCGCGAGCAGCTGATGGAGCCGCTGGCCGAAGCGATGGGCGAGGCTGCGGCGAAAATCCGTGCCTGCGCCGAATGCGGCAATCTGGACGTGACCGATCCGTGCGCCATCTGCGCCTCCCAACGGCGCGATCCCAAGGTGATCTGCGTGGTCGAGACGGTGGGCGATCTGTGGGCGCTCGAACGCGCCTCTGCCTTCAAGGGCCGATACCACGTTCTGGGCGGCGTGCTCTCCGCGCTCGACGGGATCGGACCCGACCAGCTCAATGTCGCCAAGCTGATCGAACGGGCCGGACGCGAGGAAACCAGCGAGATCATCCTCGCGCTCAACGCCACCGTGGACGGACAGACCACCGCCCATTTCATCGCCGACAAGCTGGAAGGCGCGAGCGTGGACATCACCTCGCTGGCGCGCGGCGTGCCGGTGGGCGGAGAACTCGATTATCTCGACGACGGCACGCTCGCCGCCGCCTTCAAGAGCCGCCGCCCGGCCTGAGCCCCGCGCAGCCGGTGCAATCCAGACCTCAACGATCTCTCCCCCTGTCACCCCGGACGCCGCAGGCGATCCGGGGCCTCGCGCGGGTAAAAGGTGCGAGCCTGCCTCCCTCACGAGACCCCCGCTCTCGTTTCACTCGGCCGGGATGACAAAGTGGGACCTCTCCGGGTGAGCCAGGTGTGACGAGGCTGAGTTGGCGGAACGGAGGCAGGCGGCTGGCGGGGTTTGACGTGCGCCACCTCGTGCCTAGGCTCCGCGCGAACCGAAACCGATACGGGGGTCCCTCATGACTGCGCGCCATTCCCATCCGGCCGGACGCGTCGAGCGCCTAGTGATCGAGTCCGAGCTTCTAAAGGACAATTTTCTGGGCGATCCGGCGCGCCGGGCCATCGATGTCTGGGTCCCGCACGGATCGGACGGGGCGGATTTGCCGCTTCTGGTCAGCCTGGCGGGCTATACCAGTAGCGGGCTGGCCCACACCGCCTGGAAGAATTTCGGAGAGAATCTGCCCGAGCGCCTGGACCGCCTGTATGGCGAAGGCCGGATCGGGCCGTGCGTGGTGGCCTTTCCCGACACGTTTACCCGGCTGGGCGGCAACCAGTTCATCAACTCGTCCGTGATGGGGCCGTGGGAGGACATCCTGATCGAAGAGATGGTCCCGGCGGTGGAGGCGGCGTTCAGGTGCGGCGGGCCGGGAAAGCGTGGTGTGTTCGGCAAGAGCTCGGGCGGGTATGGCGCCATCGTTCACGCCATGCTGCACAGCGATTTCTGGTCGGGCGCGGCGTGTCATGCGGGCGATATGGGCTTTGACATCGCCTATCTGCGCATGATGCCGGCCACGCTGCGTCAGGTCGCGAAGGCGGGCACGATCTCCGATTTCTTTGAGCGTTTCGAAGCCAGCGACCGGGTGCGCGGCGAGGATATCGAGGCCCTGATGATTCTGGCGATGGGGGCAACCTACGATCCCGCCCCGGAGGAGCCGTACGGGATTCGCCTTCCGGTCACGCACGACACATGCGAGGTGATCGCGGATCGCTGGGCCAACTGGCTCGCCTGGGACCCGCTGGAAATGGTTGACCAGCATGCCGCAAGCCTGAACGCGATGAAGGCCCTCTTCATCGATTGCGGACGTCAGGACCAGTACGATTTCCTGTATCCGGCGCGGCGCATGAAGGCGAGGTTGGACGATCTCGGCGTCGAGCATCGCTACGAGGAATTCGAGGGCACGCATTCCGGCATCGATTTCCGGCTGGAGGTGTCGCTGCCCTGGCTGGTGGAAAGGCTGGCGTGAGGCTCGACAGGCGCGGCAGGCCGTGCTCCTCTGAACCAAGTTCATAAAAACACAGCCCCAGACACGGGAGGAGAGGTCATGAGTGGACGCCTGGAGGGCAAGGTTGCCATCGTTACCGGAGGCGCCAGCGGGATCGGCCGCGCGACGGTGGAATTGTTCGAGGCCGAAGGGGCGAAAGTGATCCTGGCCGATATCCAGGACGATCGCGGCGAGGCGATTGCGCAAACCTCGCCCAATATCCGCTATGTCCACACCGATGTGACCCAGGAGCGTGACATCAAAGCGATGATCGACGCGGCGGTCGAGGCCTGGGGCCGGCTCGATATCCTCTTCAACAATGCAGGCACGGCCGAGCCCGATGCCGAGATGGAGTATATCGGCGCCGATGTGTTCGACCGCACGATGAGCCTGCATGTGCGCGCGGCCCTTCTGGGCATCAAGCATGCCGTGCCGGTGATGCGCGAGCAGGGTGGCGGGTCCATCGTCTCCACCGCGTCGGTCGCCGGGATCGGCACCAATTACGGCCCGGTCTGCTATTCCATCGCCAAGGCGGCGATCATGCATCTGACCAAGCTGGCCGCCGTGCGCCTCGCCGCGGACAAGATCCGGGTCAACTGCGTCAATCCCGGCATGATCACGACCGCGGTCTTCGGCCGGGCCATGGGGCTGAGCCAGGATGAGGCGGAAGAGAAATACGACGTGCTGCGTCAGGTTTCCTCGTTTGCCCAGCCCTTGCCGGTCGGCGGGGAAGGAGTCGATATCGCCGAGGCGGTGGTATACCTTGGCAGTGACGCTGCACGCTTCGTCACGGGCCAGGCCCTGGTCGTCGATGGCGGGCTGACGGCGGGTACGCCGCCCGATCCCGAAGGCGGGACGCAGAAAATGCTGGCGGAGATGCTGGGCGCCGATTTCGAAGCCCTCAAACAAAAGGCCCGTGGCTCATGAAACATCTTCTTTTTTCCGCCGCCGGCGCGCTCGTGCTTGTTGCCTGCGGGACGGACCCCGACAGCGCGCAGGAGGGAACCGGGACAGAGTCCACCTTGTTCGCAGCGCTGCAATCGCTGTGCGGAGACGCTTTCGAGGGTGAAGTCGTGTCCGACGATCCCGCCGACGCGGACTGGGCCGGGGAGGTGCTGACCGTGCATGTACGTACGTGTACCGACAACATGGTGCGCATGCCGCTGCATGTCGGCGACGACCGCTCGCGCACCTGGGTGGTGACGCGCCTGGAGGATGGCCGCCTTCGCCTGAAGCACGACCATCGTCACGAGGACGGCAGCGAGGATGCGCTGACCCAGTATGGCGGGGACACTGAAGGTGAGGTGGACGATTTGTCCGCCCGGTTCCCGGCCGATGACTTCTCACGCGATCTGTTCGAACGCGAGGGCATCCCGGCCTCGATGGATAATGTGTGGACGCTCGCCATCGAAGACGGCGGCGACACGCTGGTCTATGCCCTGGACCGGCCTGGCCGCCATTTCGAGGCCCGGATCGATCTGACCGAAACGGTCAGCACACCACCGGCGCCCTGGGGCGCGGAGCCCGGAACGCAGGACTAGTCGCGCGAGGACCCGAACCGGGCGCCGACCGCCGCGCCCATAAGGGCCAGCCTGCGGGCGCGGCGCGGCTCGAAGGCGCTGGTCTGCGCCCAGCGGCGGCGCAGCCGGGCGGGTATTTGCGACGCCGGGCCGGGCAGGTGCCGGGTCACGGCTTCGGCCAGTTCCCAGCCTGCGATACGCGCACCGGCCAGGCTTCCGGTCAGGACGCGGCCCTGCGCGAGCGGGACCTCGTAGTCGGCATAGTATTTCTTGTAGTCCGCCTCGCTCTTGCCGAGATCGATGCGGTCGATACCCAGGCGCGGCGCGGCCTCCGCGATGGCGTGGATGAGCTGCAGACCGGGAGAAGCGCTGGCAAATTGCCGGTCATAGGCCGGGAACCAGGAATGGTAGGCGCCGCCCGCCACGAGGCCGAATTCCACTGCGGCGAGCCGGTCACCGAAATAGAGCGCGCAGGTCAGCCCGCGGAAGGGCCCGAAGCGCCTTGCGGCAAAGCTTTCCAGCGCCTGATCGACCCAGCCGATCGAGAACAGGTCGAGCAGGCCGCTGGCGCGGTATTGCGCACTCTTCCAAGCCTTGAGCGTTTCGAAATGGGCGCCGAGCGGATCACCAAATTCCACCCGCCTCGCGCCGAATTCGCGCTCGGCCTTGCGGGCGCGCTGGTCCATTTTCCTGAAATAATTGCGGTAAAGGCTGCGGCGGCGCTTGAAATAGGCCTGCGAACCCTCTGACAGGTCGAGCACGCAGGAGCCGCCAATCGAGCGAACACGGCCCGGCGCCGGTGTGGTCGCCCAGTTTTCGTACACCAGCGCCCCGGTCTGGGTGGTGTTGAGCAGGTCGGACGCACTGACCTGTGTGCCTTCCCGGCACACAACCCCCTGATAGTCCGACATCGGGGCGCCGACCGGGCGCGCGATGGAGCCGGCGTGGTAGGCGAAGAAGGCGGCAGGACCGTCCGCATCCTCTGCGACGGCGACGCGCACATCGTCACGCGCGCTGGCGATCACCTTGGCGAAATCGGGGGTCAGATAAGGGCTTATCAAGCGTCCGCCCGGGGCGGCGAAGCGCCGCCAGGCTGCCAGGTCGCGTTCGCCAAGCTGCTGGATATCCAGATCGAAAAACCGCATGATCGCCTCATCGCGTTCTGTCCCGGATTGCGGCGACGCAAGACTGGTGCCGGAACGCGGCGCTAACTTGATCGAAACGCGTTCAGCCCTTATTTCGTGGCTATGGCTGTTAGAGACATCATCACCGTTCCCGATCCGCGCCTGAAGACCGTGTCCAAGCCTGTGGACACGGTCGACGATGCATTGCGCGCGCTGATCGACGACATGATCGAGACCATGTACGCCGCCGACGGTATCGGTCTGGCCGCCATTCAGGTCGGGGTCGACAAGCGCGTAATCGTGATGGACCTGTCTGAAGAGCGCAACGCGCCGCGCGTCTTCATCAATCCGGTCATCACGCCTTTGAGCGAAGACCTCAAACCGTATCAGGAAGGCTGCCTCTCGGTTCCCGAAGTGTTTGACGAGGTGGATCGGCCGATACGTTGCAAGGTCGAGTATCTCGACTATGAGGGCGAGGCGCACGAGGAAATCGCCGAAGATCTCTACGCAGTGTGTATCCAGCACGAGATGGATCACCTGGAAGGGATTGTCTTCATCGACTACCTGTCGCGCCTCAAACGCGACCGCGCCGTCAAGAAGGTCCAGAAGCTGGTTAAGGCCCGCTCGGCGATCGCCGCAGAGTAGGATCAGGCGCGCGCGCCGGATAACGCGGTCAACTTCTCGCGATACCGCTTCCCTCTCACGCGCCGATGAGACAGGCTGCCCCCCGGTTATCAGGCAGGGGTGGTTTCATGACCAGGCTCACACTTTCACTCTTCATCATGCGCGCTTCGGTTGCCGCATTCTTCGCCGTCTGGGCGGTGGAGAAGCTCGTCAAACCGGAAAGCGCGGTCGCGATCTTCGACCGATTCTACGGCATCTCCGGCCTGCCGGTCGGTGTGGCGTACGCCATTGGCGCGATTCAGCTCCTGCTGGTTCTGGCGTTTCTGGTCTGGGCAAGGTGGCGCGCGATCACTATCGGCCTCCTCCTGGCCATGCATGCGGTTTCGACGCTGTCTACATGGCAGCAGCTTGCCGCGCCCTATGAGGGCGGGAACCATCTGTTCTGGGCTGCCGTTCCGACGCTGGCAGCCTTGATCGCCCTCTTCCTGCTGCGGGACGAAGACCGCTTCCTTACGGTCGGTTAGGCAGGCAGCGAAAGAGGCTGTGGATAATCGCGGCCTCGCCGCAGACATGCCCGATTTACCCGTATTGTGCGCCCCGGGCTGAGCGACGTTCACGGGGGAACGATTCGCCGGAGTGGAGGCTGAGCTAAAGTCGTGACTGAGACGTCCAAACCTGACGCCGGCGCTGTGTCGCGCCGTTCGCTTCTGGCTGCCGGGGCCGGGGGGCTGAGCGCCCTTCTTGCCGGGCCCGCCTTCGCTCTGCAGGGGACGGGGGAGCGCTTCTCGAGAGAGGGTGTTGTCGCGCTGGCGCGGGCGCTGGCTGCGCGTGCCTACGTGCCGCCCGCCCCGATGCCTGAAGCGCTTTCCACGCTGGGTTATGATGCCTATCGCGCCATTCGCTACAAGCGCGAGGCAGCGGTATGGGGCCGGTCGCCGACGCGCTTCTCTATCGAGATGTTCGCGCCCGGCTCGGTCTATGCGAACGGCGTGGATATCCAGATCGTGGAAAACGGAGTGGCGCGCCCGGTTCCGGCCAATGCAGACGCGTTCGAGACCCCCTCCGAGGAAGTGGCTCAGCTGCTCTCGCGAGTCGGACAACTCGCCGGCTTCCGGCTTCACTTCCCGCTCAACCGTCCCGAGATCGCCGACGAGTTCGTCGTGTTCCAGGGCGCGAGCTATTTCCGGGCGGTCAGCCGCGGGCAGCATTACGGGCTGTCGGCGCGCGGGCTTGCTATCGATACCGCCGAGCCAACCGGCGAGGAATTCCCGATCTTCCGGACCTTCTGGATCGAACGCCCGTCGGCCGGGGTGGACTCCATCGTGGTCCACGGCCTGCTCGACAGTCGCCGGGTTACCGGCGCGTACCGGTTCGGGATCTATCCCGGGGCGCCGACCCAGATGGAAATATCTGCCACGCTGTTCCCGCGTGAGCGTCTGTCCCATGTTGGGCTCGGCTGCCTGACCTCGATGTATATGCACGGGCCGATAGATCCCCCCGCTCAGCCCGACTACCGCCCGGCGGTTCACGATTCGCTCGGACTGGCGATGGAGACCGGGCGGGGCGAGCGGCTGTGGCGCCCGCTCTCCAATCCACGTGCGCTCCAGATGAGCGCGTTTTCCGACCGCAGCCCGTCCGGCTTCGGGCTGGTCCAGCGCACGCGTGATTTTGGCGCCTATCAGGATCTCGAAGCGCGGTACGAAACCCGGCCCTCGGCCTGGGTGAGGCCGCGCGGCGACTGGGGCGACGGCCATGTCCAGCTGGTCGAGATTCCGTCGTCGCACGAAGGCAATGATAACATCGTGGCCTACTGGCGACCGCGGGAGGGCCTGCCGGCCAACGCGGCTTTCGAGTTTGCCTACGATCTGTCTTGGCCAAACCAGGTCAGCCTGCCGGGGCGTCTCGGCGAGGTCACACGCAGCGCGGTGGGACGCACGCTCGACCGCGGGTTGCCGCAAATGGTCATCGACTATGCCAACCCGCGCCGGATCGCGGCGGACCAGGTCCGCATCGAGGCCTCGGCGGGCCGCGATCTGCCTGTGCAGTACACCGTGGCCGAGAATGCGCGTACCGGAGGCTTGCGTGTGTATCTGACCTTCGAACCGCGCGATGCGCAGACGGTCGAACTGCGCGTGCGCCCCTTCGCGGGTGAAGACCCGATCGGTGAAACCTGGCTTTACCGGTGGACGCCCCGTGGCTGAGGGCAAGCGCGCCCTGCCGCCCGAAGAGCCACTCGAGATGCCGCGCGGACGCGTGCATGACGCGTTCACTCGCGCACCGGGGTGGGCGCTGCCGCGTCGAATCGAGCTCTATCTGGCGCGCACGGTCCTTTTCCTAGCCAGTTTCACGCTGACCGCTTACGGCGTTTACGAACTCCATGCAGTGATGAATGTTGCGGGCGGTCTGACGCTGACCCAGTGGGCATTTCTGGTCCTGTTCACAATCAGCTTTGGCTGGGTCGCTTTCTCCGCCGTTCAGGCCGTGCTGGGCTTTCCGGCCTTGCTTGCCGCGCGCCGGGCGCAGGCGGAGGGCTCGGTCGCCAAAACCGCAATCCTGCTGCCGGTCTATAACGAGGAACCCGCCCGGATCGCGGCGGCGCTGGAGGTCATGATCGGTGACCTTGCCCGGGACGCCCCGGACTGCTTCGCCGTCTTCCTGCTCGCCGATACCAACCGCCCCGGGGCCTGGGTGGAGGAAGAGGCGATCTTCTCGCGTCTCATCAGCCAGGCGCCCGAGGGGTGCCCGGTTTATTATCGGCGCCGCTCGGACAATGCCGAGAAGAAGGCGGGCAATATCGCCGACTGGGTTCAGCGCTGGGGCGCTGGGTACGAGGCCATGCTGGTGCTTGACGCCGACTCGGTGATGGGCTCGGGTACCGTTCTGTCGCTGGCGCGGCGCATCGCGGCCGACCCCCAGCTTGGCCTGCTCCAGACAATCCCCCGGATCGTGCGCGCCCGCACCCTGTTCGGCCGGCTGCAGCAATTTGCCAACCGGTGCTACGGCCCGGTCTTTGCCGCCGGACTGAATGTCTGGCACGGGCGGGAGGCCAATTACTGGGGTCACAACGCGATCATCCGGACGCAGGCCTTTGCCGCCGCAGCCCGCTTGCCCATCCTTACCGGAAAGCCACCGTTTGGCGGACCGGTGATGAGCCATGATTTCATCGAGGCGGCCCTGATCCGCCGGGCCGGCTGGCGGGTCGAGCTGGCACTGGATCTCACCGAAAGCTACGAGGAGGCCCCGCCGGCGTTGTCGGACGTGATCATCCGCGACCGGCGGTGGTGCCAGGGCAATATGCAGCACGCCCGCTTCCTGTTCGCGAGAGGCCTCAGCCTGGTCAGCCGCATCCATATCGTCATGGGCATGATGAGCTATATCAGCGCGCTAGTCTGGCTTGCGCTGATCGCCACCGGCCTGGTGCTGGCGGTCCAGGCAGAACTGAGCGAGCCGGATTATTTCGCGGAGCCGGGCCTGTTCCCGACCTGGCCGGTCTTTGATTCCGAACGCGCGGTACAGCTCTTCATCATCGCGATGGCAGTCGTGCTCGTTCCCAAGGTGCTGGGCTGGCTCTCGATCCTGGTCAGGCCGCGTCACATGATGCGCTACGGCGGCCCGGTGGCGCTGACCGCGTCGGTTCTGGTCGAGACGCTCATGAGCGCGCTCTATGCTCCGGTGATGATGCTGGCGCAGGCCAATATCATCCTCGACATCGTCCTCGGTCGTGACTCTGGCTGGCGTCCGCAGCGGCGCGATGGCGGGGCGATCGCCTTCACGGCTGCAGTGCGCGCCCATGCCTGGCATTTCATTACCGGCCTCGTTCTGGCTTCGGTCACGCTGGGCATCAGCCCGGGACTTTTCTGGTGGACCTCTCCGGTGACTGCGGGCCTGCTTCTGTCGCCAATCCTGTCATGGATCAGCGGAATGCGCGCAATCGGTTCGGGGCTGTCCGCGGCGGCAATCCTGAGGACCCCCGAGGAGCGGCCCCGGCGGGCACCGGTCATGGACGCCATGCAGGAGCGGCTCGGCATCTGGCGCGATGCAGGCGGCGCTGACTCCCTGCCGATGCTGGTGGCCGATCGCGGTCTGCTCGCCTTCCATTGCGCGCAACTGACCGACCCCGCACCGGGGCGATATGTCGAGGCCGAGATCCTGGCTGCCGAGAAGATCCGGCGGTCTCGGGATCTGGGAGAACTCAGCGATTGGCTCACCGCTTCCGAGCAGATGGCGGTGCTCAACAATCGCGATCTGCTGATGTTGGCGGCGCAACTTGGCGAAAAGCCGGCGTGACCGCTCGATCGTGACAGCTTTGCGTCAAACGCGCGGCTGAAGTGTGCAGCACCGCAAAAATGCATAGCGGGCTTTCTTATTCGTCTGTTGTAGAATTGGGAGCGCGCCTGCATATACCCGTCCAACAACGGCGCGGCGCACTCCTCCCCTTCAGCGCCCCGTTGTTTGAATGCGCATACCGTCTCCTCCCCGATAGGGTATGCTAAACTGGGCCGGCCACCGCTGATGCGGGGTCGGCCCTTTTCTTTTCAGGCCATAAAAAAAAAGACCCCGCCGCGGGTCGCGCGGCGGGGTCTTTGCCTCAGCATGAGTTCATGCTCAGCCTGCCGTAGCGCGCAGCATCCAGGCGGTCTTCTCGTGGAAGCTGACCCGGGGCGCGACAAGGTCGGCTGTGGCCTCATCGTCATGCTCAGCGGCCAGGGTCAGGACTTCGCGCGCAGTCCGCACGACCTGCTCATGACCTTCGACAAGATTTTTCACCATCGTTGACGCGTCCGGCGTGGACGAGTCGAAGGTGATAGAGGCCGACTTGGCCATTTCGTCGTAGGAAATCGGCGCCATGTAGCCGAGTGCGCGCACGCGTTCGGCGATGTCGTCGGTCGCCTGCCAAAGCTCGGTGTATTGCTCTTCAAACATGGCGTGCAGGTCGTGGAAGCGCGGACCCGTCACATTCCAGTGGTAGGCATGCGTCTTGAAATAGAGCGCGTAGGTGTCTGCCAGCAGGCGGGCAACGGCTTTGGCCATCTCTTCGCGCTGGTCTTTCGACAGTCCCATATTGATATCCATGATCGTCTCCTTTCGATCCTGCGCGAGGCGCAGGCTAACTCATCTGCCATCTACAATGCATCAGGGCGATCAATCGATCCAACTGATAATAACCCTAAAACCTATAAAGGTTTTCTATGCGCTACTTACAAGCGCGGCAGAATGCCTCAAGCCGCTCGCAAGCGTCTTTGACCAGGTCGTCGGAGGTGGCGTAGGAGATGCGGAACCCGGGCGCTGCGCCGAAGGCCGTGCCCGGCACCACGGCGATCCGTGCTTCGGCAATGAGCGCATCGCAAACATCGAGATCGGTTTCGAGGACCTTGCCGTCTCCGCTCGTCTTGCCGATGAGGCCGGCACAGTCGGCGAATACGTAAAACGCGCCTTCGGGAATCGGCGCCTTGAGGCCCGGTGACGTCCCGATCGCGTTCATCACGACATCGCGGCGCGCCTTGAACTTCGCATTGCGCGGCGCCAGGAAGTCGTGCGAGCCGTTCAGAGCCGCCACCGCCGCCCACTGACTGATCGAGCACGGGTTGGAGGTGGTCTGGCTCATGACCTTGCCCATCGCCTTGATCAGCGCCTCGGGGCCGGCCGCGTAGCCGATACGCCAGCCGGTCATCGCATAGGCTTTGGAGACGCCGTTCATGGTCAATGTGCGATCGTAGAGATCGGGCGCGACCTGGGCGATCGTGACGAACTCGAAGTCGTCATAGACGAGGTGCTCATACATATCGTCGGTCAGGATTAGCACGTCGGGATACCGGCGCAGCACGTCGGCGAGCGCTTCCAGATCGGAGCGAGAGTAAGCCGCGCCGGTTGGATTGGACGGCGAGTTGAGCACGACCCAGCGCGTGCGCTCGTTCAGCGCGGCCTCGAGTGCATCCGGCCTCAGCTTGAAACCTTGCTCCACGCTGGCCTCGGCAAAGACCGGGGTCGCGCCGCATAGCGCGACCATTTCGGGGTAGCTGACCCAGTAAGGTGTGGGAATCACGACCTCGTCGCCTGCATTCAGCGTCGCCGCGAACGCATTGTAGATGACCGGCTTGCCGCCGGGCGAGACATTGACCTGCGCAGGCGTGTAGCTCAGGGCGTTATCGCGCTTGAACTTGTCGACGATGGCCTGCTTCAGCTCCGGTATTCCGTCCACCGGCGTGTATTTCGTCTTGCCGGATCGGATCGCCTCCATCGCCGCGTCCTTGATGTGGTCGGGCGTATCGAAATCGGGCTCACCCGCACCGAGCCCGATAATATCAATCCCCTGAGCCTTGAGGTCTCGCGCCTTCTGGGTCACCGCGATGGTGGCAGAGGGCTTTACGCGCGACAGGGCATCGGAAACAGGGATTTGCGTCATGGAGGTCGTCTCGCTGTGAGAGGAGGGCAAGGCCGGAGAGGCACGAGCGGACCCTACTCGTTTCGTCGGGGAGTCCACAAGCGCGACAGAGGGACGTTCTGCCTCCAAATGGCCTTCTTTTTTCCCGTTTGCGCCACGATGCGGACGTCAAGCTGCCGCGCGTGGAACCGAGTGTGTTCAGGTACGGTTCATGGACCGGCCGGATTTTTCCGGCATGAGGAGACGCTGACATGGCAAAGTTCGAACCCACTCGCGCCCGGGCAGCCGCGGCAAGACAGACCTCGTCGCACGGGATGGTCTCGCTTGGCTTCGCAGTTCTCGCTTTCGTGATCTGCTTCACGCTCTTTGCCCAGACCGCTGCTGGCTCGTCCAGCCTGTTCTCCGGCTAGGAGCCGCAGCGCCCAGCGACAATTTCAATTGAAGCCGCTTCCGGTCTCGCTCATGTCATAGGCGTGGCAATGAGACCGAAGCTTCGTCTGCCGGCCCTGAGCGAGGACCGGATGGCACGCCGCATCCTGGCGGGTGCGGCCACCGTGCTGGTGCACGCTACCTTGCTCGCCTCCATCCTGGCCGTTCCGCTCTATCAGTTGCCTGACCGGTCCGCCGCGCGCAGCGCTGGCGGGACGCGCGGGCAGGTCTACACCGTCTCTGGCATCAACGCGCAGACCGATGCGCCCTTGAACGAACCCCAGATCGGCAGCCAGGAGGGCGACGGCTCCGGTGAGGGAGAGGCGGGTGGCGAGCCCGGGCTTGAAGACGCGCCTGCCCGGACCTCCGCCGAGGCCGAGGATGCTGAGCTGGCACCGGATCCGGATGCGTCCGACGCCGCCACGCCGGAGGCCGGCGAAGAGACGGCCGTGACCGGCGATCCGTCGGAAGCCGATGCTGCAGCTGAAGTTCTGACCGCACCGGGAAGTGGCAATCCGGGTTTGCGCGAGGGCGAAACCGCTGCCGCCGCGTCCGGAGGCACACCGGCAGCACGTCCCGATCGCGCGCCCGTCAGCCCCAATCAGCCGGTAAGCACCACGCAGCCCGGGGAGACGCGGGCGCCCGGACCGGTCGAGGCGCCTCCCAGCTTTGCCGACATACTCGCGCGTGTCGATCCGACGCTCGACCCGGAAGATTTCCTGGTGCGGGCGCTGGAGGGCGACACTAACGGGGCCGTGCGTGAAAGCCTTTGCCTGTCGAGTTCGGAGGCGACGCTGCAGGCGGCCGGCTGCCCGGACGAACCCAATCCCGCGCAGGGCGCTCTGGCGGCCTATGGCTTGACACGGCCGGGCGAATTGCCGCCGCAATTCCTGATCGATCTCGACCGCCTGGCGTTCCAGCTCAATCAGCTGGGCGCGAATCCGTCGCGGATTCAGGCTTTGATGCTGGGCGTGGCCGATGCGCGGCGCCGTGAGATCGAACGCTCGCCACTCGAGCGTCAGATGGGGCGCGATACGCAGGCCGGGAGCCGCGACAATCTGGGCGTATCCAATCCGTTCGGCAATGAGGGCATTCCGATGCCCGACGACCCGGATGGATAGAGTCATTGACCTGACTGGCCGGCTCGGCATCCTTTGATCCCATGAATTTTCTGTCCGACACCACCGCGCCCGCCCATCCAGCGATCCTGAAAGCCCTCGGCCAGGCCAATGAGGGCTTTGTGGCCAGCTATGGCAATGACGAGGTGTGCGAACGCGTCACCGAGCGGTTGCGGGAAATCTTCGAGACCGACCTTGAGGTAATGTTCACGACCTCGGGTACGGCGTCGAACGCGCTGGCGCTGTCTGCGCTGGCCCCGGCGGATTCGATGATCCTGTGTCACGAGGAAGCCCATATCCAGCGCGACGAGCGCGGCGCGCCGGAATTCTTCACACGCGGCGCGAAGCTGCTGCCCCTGCATGGTGACCATGCGCGCCTGCGACTGGACGGCTTGCACAAGGCGCTCGCCGAATGGCCCGCCGATTTCGTGCACAGCACCCCGCCTTCGGTGCTGAGCCTGTCCCAGCTGAACGAGGCCGGCTGCACGTATGCGGTCAACGATGTGCGCGCGCTGGCGCTGGCGGCGCACGAGCGCGGGCTTTTCGTTCATATGGACGGGGCCAGGTTCGCCAATGCGCTCGTCACCCTGGATGTCAGCCCGGCAGAGATGAGCTGGAAGGCCGGTGTCGATGCGCTGTGCCTGGGCGCCACGAAGAACGGGGCGATGATGGCCGAGGCGGTCATCCTGTTTCCGAGCGTCAAGGACCGGCTGGGCGAGCTGAAGGCGCGGCAGAAACGGGCCGGGCACATGCTGCCCAAGATGCGCTTCGTGGCGGCGCAGTTCGAAGGCTGGCTGGCCAACGATCTGTGGCTGGAGCTGGCGCGCAAGGCCAATGCGAACGCGCGCCGCCTGTCGGAGGGCCTGTCGGCGCTGGAGGGCGCGTCGCTGGCCCACCCTGTGGAGGGGAATGAAGTGTTTGTCCACCTGCCCGAACCGGTGATCGCGAGACTGCGCGAGGCGGGAGCGGGCTTTTATGCCTGGCCGGACGGCTCGGCGCGCTTCGTGGCGAGCTGGTGCACGACCGAAGACGAGGTCGAGACGCTGCTGGCCGCCGCGCGAGTCTAAGTCTTTGTTTTATCGCATTTTCGAACCGCGAAACCGGGGTCCACTTTCGCTGAAAATGCTCTAGCCGAAATCGACGCTGTCGGCCGGGTCCTGATTGGCCTCGTCGGTCGAGCGGCGCCACGGGCCGGTATAGCGCGGATCCTGGCGCCGGCGGCGGTCCGGGCCGAAATAGCCGGTGGCTTTCACGAAGCGGCGTGGCCTCTCTATCAGGCTGACGAGGCGGTTATAGACGTCCACCGGGCGCACCGGCTTGGCCAGGTATTCGTTCACGCCCGCATTGATCGCTTCCATGATGCGTGAGCGGTCAGTGTGACCCGACACCATGATGATGGGGAGATATTTGTTCGGGCTGTCCGACGCGGTGCGCACCAGGCGGGTGAATTCCAGCCCGTCGACATCGCCCAGCATGTAGTCGACCAGCGCGAGATCCGGGTTGGAGTTGCGCATCGCCTCGAAGGCGTCGGCGGCGTCGCGCGCCTCGAATACCTGACGCACGCCGAAGCCCTGCAGGATTTTCCGCAGGATGGTCGACATGTGCGCATTGTCCTCGAGGATGAGGATGCGGATCCGTTCAAAGCTGGCGTTCGACATGCTGCCCCGGTAGCCCGGTCACGCCGGCTGGACCTGCCGGCAAAATGGGTTCGGCCCACACTGCCCCGGTCAGCGTTAAAGCTTCCTTTCGGCGGTGCGGTACAGGCCTCGAAATTCTGCGCGCGGCCCTCCATATTGACGTGCATGGCCAAGTTGAAAACCGACGATTCCGCCCTCGTGCCCGCGACCGAAGAGACCGAAGCCGAGGGGCTCGGCGGCATGGCCGACATGGGCCAGGCCGAATTCATCCGCGAGGGTAATGCCCCCGAGGCGTTGCGGGGTATCTCCGACCCGCTGAGCCTGCCGGCCAACTGGACCCCGCACAGGCCCGACCGGCCGGAGAAATCGGAAGGGGGGAAAACCTTCCAGATCGTCTCCGAATATGAACCGACGGGCGACCAGCCGGCCGCGATCAAGGAGCTGGTCGAAGGGATCGCCCAGCAGGAAAGCGATCAGGTTCTGCTCGGGGTCACCGGCTCGGGCAAGACGTTCACGATGGCGCAGATCATTGAAAAGACACAGCGTCCCGCCCTGATCCTGGCGCCGAACAAGACGCTCGCGGCCCAGCTCTACGGCGAATTCAAGAGCTTTTTTCCCCATAACGCCGTGGAATATTTCGTCTCCTACTACGACTACTACCAGCCCGAAGCCTATGTGCCGCGCACCGATACCTACATAGAAAAAGAGTCGTCCATCAACGAGGCCATCGACCGGATGCGCCACGCCGCCACGCGCGCCATCCTGGAGCGCGACGACACCATCATCGTGGCCAGCGTCAGCTGCATTTACGGCATCGGCTCGGTGGAGACCTACACCGCCATGGTGTTCGACCTGAAGGTGGGCGACAGCGAGGACCCGCGCGACGTGATGAAGAAGCTCGTCGCGCTGCAATACACCCGCAATGACCAGGCCTTCACCCGCGGCACCTTCCGCGTGCGCGGCGACACGCTGGAAATCTTCCCGGCCCACTATGACGATTTCGCCTGGCGCATCTCCTTCTTCGGCGACGAGATCGAGGAGATCACCGAGTTCGAGGCCCTGACCGGCAAACCCACAGGCTCGCTGGAAAAGGTGCGCGTCTACGCCAACTCCCACTATGTCACGCCGCGCCCGACGCTGAACACCGCGATCAAGTCGATCAAGGCGGAGCTGGACCAGCGCCTGGAATGGATGGAAGCCAACGGCAAGCTGCTCGAAGCCCAGCGCCTGCAGCAGCGCACCGAGTTCGACATCGAGATGCTGGAGGCCACCGGCAGCTGCAACGGCATCGAGAATTATTCGCGCTACCTGACCGGGCGCAAGCCGGGCGAGCCGCCCCCCACCATGTTCGAATACCTGCCCGACAACGCGCTGGTCTTCGTGGACGAAAGCCATGTCACCATCCCGCAGCTCGGCGCCATGTTCAAAGGCGACTTCAACCGCAAGCGCACGCTCGCCGAGCACGGCTTCCGCCTGCCCAGCTGCATGGACAACCGCCCCCTCAAATTCGAGGAATGGGAGGCGATGCGCCCGCAGACGCTCCACGTCTCGGCCACGCCCGGCAAGTGGGAGATGGAGCGCACCGGCGGCGTCTTCACCGAACAGGTGATCCGCCCCACCGGCCTGGTCGATCCCCCCGTCGAGGTTCGCCCCGTGCAGGGCGAAAACCACTCCCAGGTCGACGACATCATCGAGGAGGCGCGCAAAACCGCCGAGGCCGGCTATCGCACGCTGATCACCACCCTGACCAAGCGCATGGCCGAGGACCTGACCGAATACATGCACGAGCAGGGCCTGAAGGTGCGCTACATGCATTCGGACGTCGACACGGTGGAGCGCATTGAGCTGATCCGCGATCTGCGCCTGGGCGTCTATGACGTGCTGGTCGGCATCAACCTCTTACGCGAGGGGCTGGACATTCCCGAATGCGGCCTGGTCGGCATTCTGGACGCGGACAAGGAAGGTTTCCTCAGGAGCGAGACCAGCCTGATCCAGACGATCGGGCGCGCCGCGCGCAATGCCGACAGCCGCGTCATTCTCTATGCCGACCGCATCACCGGCTCCATGGACCGCGCCATGAAGGAGACCGAGCGCCGGCGCGCCAAGCAGATCGCCCATAACGAGGAGCACGGCATCACGCCCACGACCATCGTGCGCGGCATTTCCGACGTGCTGGAAGGCGTGATGGAGAAGACCGCCAAGGGCCGGGGCAAACGCGCGGCGGACCGCAAGCGCGCCCTGGCCGAGGATCAAGCCCAGTTCGAGCCCAACAACCTCAAGGCCACGATTGCCGAGATGGAAAAGCGCATGCGCGAAGCGGCGGCGAATCTGGAGTTCGAGGAAGCGGCCAGGTTGAGGGATGAGTTGAAGAAGCTGGGGGAGTGAGGAGGGCGACATGATGACATGTGCACCCATGGTAAGTAAGTACTGATCGATCACCTGTTACTCAGCTGGGCACAGATCCAATACGCCTGAGCGGTACCACCTCCCAGAAATAAGCATGCGGGCAACCTTCATGGCCGCTCTTTTTCTCGGGAGCGGTTTTGAAAGCCGCGTACAACGATGCACGGACAGCGCATTGAATCTGTTTTGAACGATCAATGTGTGGACAGCCATGCAAGGTTCACTTTATGTTCGCATTGTTGCAGTTGCACGGTTTGTCGATCACGACCAACATGTGTCTGAATGAGCAATGGACATAGAATAATGAAAAAGAAGGTAGTCCCGCTAATTCCAAAATCGCCAGTGGAATTTAAAGCACGGGGTAGCGCGACCGTCCATCACGCAGACGCGATGAACTGCTACAGCAAGTGGCCGCGCCCCACCGTGATCGTGGCAGATGGCCCCTATGGCCTAGGCAAGTTTCCAGGCGAACCGAATACCGCCGATAATCTCGGCGAATGGTATGCTCCGCACGTCGCCGAATGGGCGCGTCTGGCCCTGCCTGAAACGACTCTCTGGTTTTGGTGCTCTGAAGTTGGTTGGGCGGAGGTGCACTCGGTGTTGAAGATGCATGGGTGGCGCTACAAAGCAGCACACATCTGGGACAAAGGCATCGGGCATGTCGCAGGCAACTGCAATGGTGACACGATCCGGGGTTTTCCTGTAGTCACCGAGATATGCGTCCAGTATGTGCGGGACACTCAATTGACAACCGCAGAGGGGGAAGCGCTTTCAATGAAGCAGTGGCTCCGTCACGAATGGCAGCGCTCATGCCTTCCACTCTACAAGACGAATGAGGCCTGCGGAGTTGTCAACGCTGCGACCCGGAAATACTTCACTCAGTGTCACATGTGGTACTTTCCGCCTGCAGATAAAATGGTCGCGCTTGCTGAATATGCGACAAAGCACGGGCGCCCGACAGATCGCCCGTACTTCTCTCTCGATGGCAAGACGCCGCTGTCCGAAAGACAGTGGGAGCGGATGCGTGCAAAGTGGAACCACGCTCACGGCGTAACTAATGTCTGGATAGAGCCCGCGGTCCGTGGCGTCGAGCGGGTAAAAAGTGTGGGTTTTAAGGCCCTGCATATGAACCAGAAGCCACTGCGATTGATTGACCGCACTGTGTCTGCATCCTCAGATCCCGGGGACGTGGTGTGGGAGCCATTCGGGGGTCTTTGCTCGGCTGCTGTCCACTCTCTTCGTTCTGGTAGACAATGCTACGCTTCTGAGGTTATTCCTGAATTCTATGCAGCCGCTGTTCGCCGGCTTAATGGGGAATCAGGAATTGACAACACCGGAACCGCCAAAGCCAACCGAGCCTGATCAAACTTGGGAACATTACGAACTCTGGCGGGCGGTGAAGAGGGCAATTTACACATTGCCTTCTCGCTTCGAGTCGGAGTTGATCATTTCTGGCGTTCTTGCGACTGATCTATTCGCTTTCAATTCGTCCCTTGGTGCGACGATAGAAGAACAGGTAATTGAGTCCCTGAACAAGTTGCGTTCTGTTTGGGACCCACAACAAAAATACTCGCTCTACAGTTTTGAGCGTCAGCCACAAACTTTCCCAGACGTTGTGTTGCGCGCGTCCGCGCCGGACGTTAAGCCGCAGGTTCTCATGGGTATCGAACTCAAGGGGTGGTATGCCCTTGCCAAGGAAGGTGAGCCGAGTTTTCGTTACAATGTAACGCCCGCCGTCTGCGCACCAGCCGACTTGCTCGTTGTGGTGCCGTGGGCTTTGTCAAAGGTAATTTCTGGCTCGCCACAAGTATTCACCCCCTACGTGATCAACGCCAGACAAGCTGCTGAATATCGCAATTGGTACTGGGAACATGCCCGAGGCGGGAAAGGGACGGATCGCGGCGTTAGCCTGTCCTCGGTGACAACACACTATCCGAACAAGACAGACCAAATTTCAGATCAGGCCCAGAAGGACGCAGGCAAAAATTTCGGTCGGTTTGCACGGTCGAAGGCAATGGATAGCTACATCGAAGAACTGTTTAACGACAAGCTAGCTGGCATCCCACTTTCGGCTTGGCAGAAATTCTTGTTGCTGTTCACGGAGGGACAAACAACTGAGAGCGTTGAAGCCGGCCTCAATGCGCTGGCAAATCGGGCCAGAATTGCGCCAGAGAACCAGCGAAACGACCTAGCCGACAAGTTCCGTGAAATTGGGGATATACTCGCGGGCGATTGATGGCCCAGCATTAACTATGCGACGATTATGGGAAATCCGGGCCACATACACATTTTGCGATCACAGTCCGCCATAGGATAAAAGGATACACATCTATTTACCGGTGAGAACGCGGATAGATACCGAGTTCAGCACCCTTATCCCCGCCCCGCCCTCACACCCCCATCCTTCCCTCCATGGGATATTTACGCTCCGAGGATGAACGCCTCGACCTGATCGCTGCGGCGCGCGCGATGCGCGAGGCGGGTCATGAAATGCATGTGATTGCGGCCGAGGTCGCGGTGCCGGTCTCCACCCTCTATCGCTGGGCGGCCGAGGGCGGCTGGCGGGGCCAGGACCTGGCTCAGGCCCGGGTGCGCGAGGTGTTCGCGCGCCAGGCGCGCCTGAACGCCGCCGCGCCGGCGGGGGGCTCTGCGTCCCCTGACGGGTCCGGCTGCGCCCCGGCCGGCGGGCCGGACTGCGGCGGCACGGACGAGGACCCGGAGGGCGACGACGGCGGGACCGGCGAGTCCGGGGAGGTTGGCGGCCCCGCCGGGGCGGACGGGACGGCGCCGGCCACCGCGATGAACCCGCTGGAGGCGCGCGCCGCCGGGGAGCGGGCCATGCGCGCGGCGCTCGCCCTGATGGAAGAGGGGGAGCTGAAACACGCCGCCGAGCTGATGCGCCTGGCCGAGCGCATGCTGACCGTCTGCCGGATGCTGGCCACGGTGCCCGACTATCTGCCGCCGGAGGAAGAGGATTATCGCGAGATTCTGGGGCGGCGCATCGAGCGCATTGCCGCGTCGCATGCGGCCAGGGCGGCGGAAGAGGGCTACACCTTTCCGGACTGGTGGTGGGGGGAGAAAAAGACCGGCCCCGACTCGTGCCCTGAGTGAACCGTCCCATGGTGTCATTCCGGGCGAGTGAAGCGAGAGCCAAGGACCTCGTGAGGACAGGGCGACGTCATCGGATGACGGCGCTTCACGCGCTCTGGATCCCGGATCAAGTCCGGGATGACGAGTTATATGTTTGAAATCAAACAGAATCCAACGGTCGTCATTCCGGGCGAGTGAAGCGAGACCCGGAACCCAGAGAGGACAGGGCGGCGTCATCCGATGACGGCGCTTCACGCTCTCTGGGTCCTGACTTTCGTCAGGAAAGAGGGTTCTGGTTATCGGCGTGAGACCGTCATCCGACCCTTCGAGGCTCGCTGCGCGCGCACCTCAGGGTGAGGGGGATGGGCGACATCGGATGATGGTTTTGACTGCGATACTGGCATCAGACGTCCAACCCGCTCCCTCATGCTGAGGTGCCCGGCTTGCCGGGCCTCGAAGCATCGGAGGGCGGGCGCGCACCCTCGGTCCTGACTTTCGTCAGGAAAGAGGGGGTGGGTGACGGGGAATGGCCGGCCCTATTGCTCCCAGCGTTTGACCTCTTCGATGAGGAATTCGCGGAAGGCGATGACGCGGCGCGAGCCTTTGAGTTCCTCGGGGTAGACGAAGAAGGTCTCGAAGGCGGGGCCGTCAATGTCGGGCAGGACGCGGACCAGATTCTCGTTCTCGCGCGCGACATAGTCGGGCAGGCCGGCAATCCCCAGGCCCGCCTCGGCGGTCTTCATGATGGCGTTGATCGTGTTGGCCTCGATCACGGCCTCGCGCGGCTTGGCCCCCTTCTCCCGGCCGAGCACGAGATGCCAGTTCAGGTTCGGGATGGGCGCGAGATGGCGCGGCCCGTAGGCGACCATGTCGTGGCGGTCCAGCGCCTCGATGGAGTCCGGCAGGCCGGCGCGGTCGAGATAGGCGGGGCTGGCATAGAGGTGCTGGTCGACATCCATGAGCTTGCGCTGGATGAGGTCGTTCTGGGTCGAGCCCCAGGGCCGGATGGCGACGTCGGCCTCCAGATTGGCGATGTCGAGCTCATGGTCGGCCAGCAGCAGGCGCAGCTTGATCAGCGGGTAGAGGGCGCGGAAACGGTAGAGACGCGGGGCGAGCCAGAGCGCGCCGAGCGCGGTGGGGGCGGTGACGCGCAAGAGCCCGGTCGGCTCGTCGCGGCTGTCCTGCACCTGGGCCTCGGCGAAGGCGACCTTGGCGGCGATGTCCCTGGTGGCCTCGAACAGGAGGCGGCCGGGCTCCGTGGTCAGCAGCCCGCGCGCATGGCGGTGGAAGAGCTTGACCCCGAGCTCGGCTTCCAGCGCGCTGATCTGGCGGCTGACGGCCGACTGGGAGAGGTGCAGGGCGTCGGATGCGCGCGTCAGCGAACCGGCCTCGGCGGCAGCGTGGAAGGTCTTCAGCTTGTCCCAGTCCAGCGTCATGCGCGCCTCTCCCCGATCGGCCCGGTGCGGCAGCGGTTATCATCCGCCGTCCGTTCAGGACCGGTCAGACCCCGATGGTCAGACCCGAATGGTCATACCGTCGGCCAGCGAGTTGCGGTAGGCCCGCCAGGCGGGAAACGCACCCAGAAGCGCGGCGGCGCCGGTCACTGCGGCCACAATGGCCAGATCGTAGAGGCCCGGCCAGAGCTGCGCGATCAAAATCGCGTAGCGCGCCTCCAGCACAGGGGCGAGGACGGCGAGGAGGCCATAGGTCAGGGCGGTGCCCAGCACGGCCCCTGCGAGCGCCAGCAGGGCGGCCTCGCTGACCAGCAGCGTGAAGATGTGATGCGGCCGGGCGCCGAGCGCGCGCAGGATCGCCATCTCGCGCCGGCGCTCGTTCAGGCTGGTCAGGATGGCGGTGAGGATCGACACCAGCCCGGTCAGCACGACGAAGGCGGCAATCAGGGTCAGCGTCGTTTCCGCCGCCCCGATCACGCTCCACAGCTGGACCAGCGCCATGCCGGGGATGATCGCCTGCAGGGCTTCGTCGGGATAGGTGTTGACCTGGCGCTGCAGGCGCAGCGCGGCGGCCGGATGATCGAGCCCGACGAGGAAGGCGGTGATCTGGTCGGGTTCAGCGTGGGCATGGTCGTCTTCGGTGTGGGCGTCTCCGGCGTGATCCTCCCCGGACCCCGCCCCGTCGTGGATCGCGTCGAGCCCGTCCAGCCGCACGAAGACCGAGCGGTCGACGGGCGTTCCGGTCGGCGCGAGGATGCCGGTCAGCGTGAAGGGGTTCTGGTCGTGCTGGACGAAGCTGAATTCCCCGCCGCCATGGGCGACGATCAGCTCGCCGCCGACCTCATAGCCCAGCTCGTCGGCGACGCGCGCGCCGATCACCGCGCTGAACGTGTCTTCAAGCGGGCCGCCATTCGCGAATTCGAGGTCGCGGCGATTGGCGTATTTGTAGTGCTCGAAGAAGCGGTTGTCGGTCCCCACCACGCGGAAGCCGCGATGGGAGTCGCCCAGCGAGATCGGAACCGTCCAGGCGACCGAGGGCGCGCCGGACACGGCCTCATAGCTCTCCCAGCTGATCGCATTGGTCGGGTCGCCGATATGGAAGATGGAGTAGAGCAACAGATTGATCGGGCTGGAGCGCGCGCCGACGATGAGGTCGGTGCCCGAGATCGTGTTCTCGAAGCTCGCCCGCGCGCCATGGCGCACCTTCTCCACACCCAGGAAGAGGGTGACCGAGATGGCGACGGTGAGGGCGGTGAGGATCGCGGTCGCGCGCCGGTTCAGCACCGAGCGCAGGGCGAGGCGGGGCAGGGGGAAGCGGCTCATGCGGTTTCTCCCGTGCCGGCGCGGTTGATCTCGGAGAGATCCAGCGCCCGGTCGAAATGAGGCGCCAGCCCGCCATCATGGCTCACGAAAAGCAGGGCCGCCCCGCTGCTCGCGCATTCCTCCAGCAAGAGGGCGATGAAGCGGTCGCGGCGGTCGGTGTCCAGGGCGCTGGTCGGTTCGTCGGCCAGGATGAGTGAGGGCTGGCCGATCAGGGCGCGCGCTGCGGCGACACGCTGCTGCTGGCCGACGCTCAGGCTGCGCGACGCGGCGTTCCAGTACTCTGTGGGATCGAGCTCCAGCCGGCTCAGGAGACGCCGCGCATCGGCGGCCGGGCCGCCATTGACCTTCGTGGCGCGCGCGCGTCCGGCCGAGAAGCGGCAGGGCAGCATCACATTCTCGCCCACCGGAAGGTAGGGCAGCAGGTTGAACATCTGGAAGATGACGCCGAGACGCTCCGCCCGCGTCTGGTCGCGCGTGGCCGCGTCGGCATGCGCCATGTCCGTGCCGAGCGCTTCGACCCGCCCGTGGGAGACGTCCAGAATGCCCGCGATGACGCCGAGCAGGGTCGATTTGCCGCTTCCCGACGCGCCGCGCAGGAAAACGCGCTCACCCGGATCGACACGAAATTGGGCGATATCGAGAACCGGAGGCGATTTGCGCGCGTAGGCAAAGCGCAAATCCTCGATCAGGACGGCAGGCGTAGCGGGCTGGGTCATGCCTGTGTCGATACCGCGACCGGCCCGCTACGCCAAATGAAACTCACGCAACGTTATAATATATCGCTACGCCGCGTCGGTCTTCTCTTTCTCCGCCGCGTCCGGCTCGGGCTCGCCCGCCGCTTCACGCGCCGCGAGATAGCGTTCGGCCTCAAGTGCGGCCATACAGCCCATGCCGGCAGCGGTCACGGCCTGGCGGTATTTGTCGTCGGTCACATCGCCCGCCGCGTAGACGCCGGGAATGGCGGTCTCGGTGCTGTCCGGCCTGGTGACGAGATAATTGCCCGGCTTGGTTTCGAGCTGGTCGATGAAGAGCTCGGTTGCAGGCGCATGGCCGATCGCGATGAACACGCCGTCGGCGGCGCGTTCCTCGGTCTCACCGGTCTGCGTGTTCTTCAGGCGAACGCCGGTGACGCCGGGCATCGGCTTGTCCTGGCCCAGGATTTCATCCAGCTCGCTATTCCAGACGACCTCGATCTTGGGGTGCTTGAACAGGCGGTCCTGCATCACCTTTTCAGCGCGCAGTTCGTCGCGGCGGTGAACCAGCGTCACCTTCTTGGCAAAGTTGGTCAGAAACAGTGCTTCTTCGACAGCGGTATTGCCGCCGCCCACCACGAAGACTTCCTTGTCGCGATAGAAGAAACCGTCGCACGTGGCGCAGGCCGACACGCCGAAGCCCTGATATTTCTGCTCGCTTTCGAGGCCCAGCCATTTCGCGCTGGCGCCGGTGGCGATGATGACGGTGTCGGCGGTGTAGACCGTGCCGCTATCGCCGACGAGACGTTTGGGCGTCGCCTTCAGGTCCGCCTCGACGATGATGTCGCTGACCATGTCGGTGCCGACAGCCTCGGCCTGGGCCTTCATCTGCTCCATCAGCCAGGGCCCCTGTATGGGCTCGGCGAAGCCGGGATAGTTCTCGACATCGGTGGTGATGGTCAGCTGTCCGCCCGGCTGCAATCCGGCGATCAGCATGGGCTTGAGCATGGCACGCGCCGCGTAGATGGCGGCGGTATAGCCGGCGGCGCCCGACCCGATAATGACGACTTTCGCGTGGCGCGACTCGCTCATGGCTGATCCTCTCTCATGATTTCGGTCCGAACCTGACGGGATTCGCCCCAGGTCCTGACCCATTTGACCGTTGATGTTCAGGAGTGGGATTTCGCGTCGAGAATTTCAAGCACGCGCTGCGCCGCGCGCCCGGTTTCGCGAAGCGGGCGATAGCGCCACCGGTCCAGTCTTCCGAGGAAAGGGCGCACGGCTCCATAGGCCTCAAGCTCGGCGTAAAGGCGCCTGAACTTGCCGGGATCGCCCGCGACCGGCAGGCGAAACACCGGCTTTCCGGTCGCCGCGGCTTCGGTCAGCATATTGGTGGAATCCTCGGTGACGAAAATCCAGTCGGCGCCCTCAAGGAAGGCAAAATACGGGTTCGGGGCGCCATCCTCGTGTAGCCAGACGCCCTCATCGTGCGAGAACCGCTCCCGAAGCGCATCCTTCAACGCGTCCGGGGTGCGCCGCGAGACGGTAATCAGCAGCGCCACATCGCAGGCGCGCAGGAAGGCCAGGCGCTCGATCAGATAGGTATTCACCGCTTCACCAAACCGGTGGTGCCGGGAGTCCCCGCCGATCAGCACGGCGGCGCGGGGTGTACCGAAACCGGCCATGCGTGATGCGAACGGGGCCGCGCCTTCGGCCAGGCGTGACGGCGTGATCCGGTTGGCAGAGCCAAGGATGGAGAACACGTTCGGCCCGTCCAGGCGGTCATGGCGCGGAGGAATGACCAGATCGAAACGCGCCATGTTTTCGCGCGGATGCTGGATATAGACCATCGTGCAATCAGGAAAGGCGCGCCGGTGGACCTCGCTCGCGCGCACCGCGGCCCGCCCGCAGCCAATCCAGACCTCGGGCGCGATCGGTCCGGGGTCGGGAATCGGTCCGGTTCGCGGGACATGGACCGGCATCAGACGCAGCGGCGTCAGGTCGCTCAACGCCTCGGCCAGGCCCAGAGCCTGATTCTCGATCCCGCGGCGTCCGTCGGAGACGACGAAGCAGGTGCGTTCGGTTTGGGACATCAAGCGGTCGTCTCCTGTTCGATGCAGATCTGTTCACTTTCCTCCCGGGACAGTGGCGCACGCAACAGGGCGCAGAAATACGGCGCGCCCTCACGATGTCCGCGCGTGAAGTGCCGGCAGGTTCGGCATGCGCCAAAGGCCCGCCCTCCACGACGGGCGAGCATTTCCGTCATGAGCCGTTCTAAAGATGTGCTCAGCTGATCGCGGGCTTCAGGTGGCATTGCGGCCAGGCTGGCGTCGAGATCGGTCAACGGATCGTCGGCGAGCAGGGTCCGCCCGGCGGGAGTCAGGTCCAGCTTCACGCCGCGGCGGTCGCCATCTGCCGTCGTCTTTTCAATCAGCCCCTTTCGTTCGAGCGCCTGCAGCGTCTGGGACACCGTTCCCTTGGTCACGCCCAGAAACCCCGTCAGCGCCCCTGGGCTGCGGGAAACCCGGTTGGCCCGGGCGAGGAAGCGAAGGGCTTCCCACTGAGTGGGTTTGAGACCGCTGGCATGTGCGTCGTTGTGGATGACGCGCGAGAGGCGTTCAAGCAGCGCAGTGGCGGCGAAATCGGACATGTTTTTTTGTATCGACTAAAAACAATTCTTGCAAGAGCGGCCGAGCGTGCTATGAGACAGTATCGACTCGATACTAAAGGAGAAAACTCATGAAACGCTTGACCCTCGCCATCATGCTGGCAACCGGCGCCGCCGGTTCAGCGTCCGCCCACCCGATCGAGAGCGAGGTGAATCCCGATATCCCGCCAGCCTTCGATGTCACCAGCACACAAGCCTCCACCGACGGTCGCCTCGTGACATTCGCCATGGAAGTCGCCGGCGTCGCGGGCAGTGTGAAGCCGTCTCCGACGGGCCAGCTGACCGGCGCCCGGGTCGAGGCCTATGTCTGGCCCACCAGCCTGGATCCGGACGCCGTGGGTTTCGATGCAGACTCCGGCATTCTGGCACTCGCGATCACGGCACATCCTGATTTCGATGACACGCCACTCTTCGATGAGGACCAGGATGGCGATCCGAACAATGACGGCGCCGACTGGCACTCGCACTGGGTGGTTCTGACCGAAGATGTCGCCTGCGGCGCAGGCCTGAAAGTGCGCGATGTCTCCCCGGGCCAGGACCTGCTGCCCGCTACCGCGCCCGGCCTGCCCATCGCCCTGGACAGCCCCGGCATGAGTCCGGTCCTCGATGGACGCCTCGCACGGATTACCGTGCCGGTGACCGGTGCTGAAAACGTCTCGTTCGACGCCGTGACCGCTCAGTTGCAGGTCAACGAAACAGGGCAAGCCCCATTGCTGTGTGTCACTGGCGTGCATGACATCGCATCCGGTGACCTCTCGATGCCCGGCAAGGTCATGGCGGAGTAATCTCGATGACGGATATGCTCTCCGGCTTTCCGGATAGCCTTGTCGCTCCAACGCCGGAGGCGGGTTTCCAGCTTGCGATCAAGCTGTCCCGCCTCGGCGTGAAGGCCACGCAGCCGGACGCGGAGGTTCTGAACCGGCTACGCCCGAAATACTCCAGAGACGCCGATGCGCTGATCGCCTCGAGTCAGGTGGTCGCCATCCACTATCAGACCATCGCCGCGGCCAATGATTATTGGCGCGAGTTGTGACGAGGATCGCCGCAATGAGACTCCGCCCCGCCAAGCCACTGCAGACGACCGAGTGGCTCAATGTACCGGAACCGGTCACGCTCGAATCCCTGCGCGGCCGGGTCGTCCTTCTGGAAGCGTTTCAGATGCTGTGCGCTGGCTGCGTATCCCATTCGCTGCCGCAGGCCATGCGCGCGAGGGAGTTGTTCAGTAAAAGCGACCTGGCGGTGATCGGTCTGCACACGGTGTTCGAACATCACACGGCGCAGGGGTCGAAAGAGGCGCTTGCGGCTTTCCTGCATGAATACCGGATCACATTTCCGGTGGGAATCGATGCGCCGCCGGATGGCCGTGGGCTGCCCAGGACCATGACGGCCTATCAGATGCAGGGCACACCGACGACGATTCTCATTGATCGCCAGGGCAATCTGAGAAAGCAGAAATTCGGGCACACTCAAGACATGCTGATCGGCGCGGAGATCATGGCGCTCTTGCGGGAGGACGGGTCACCGGTTTCCGGGCAGCAGCAAGCGGCCGCTGAAAGTGGCTGCACGCATGATGGCTGCGCCGCGCCGACGCAGTAACACGTCAGGCAAGCGCGCGGCGCGAGCGGTCATCGCAGCGCAAGGGCGGCGGTATCAAGACGAACCCGAGACAGCTCCGGGCAGGGCCGCAGCGTTTCCAGGTCCGTGCATGAGCCAGATTGCCTTACTTCCACTCAACCTTGAGGATTTCGTAGGATTTCACGCCGCCGGGGGCATTCACCTCGACCACGTCACCGGTGTCCTTGTTGATCAGCGAGCGCGCGATCGGGGAAGAAAGCGAGATCTTGCCGGCTTTGACGTCGGCCTCGTCGTCGCCAACAATCTTGTACGTCGCTTCCTTGTCGGTGTCCTCGTCCACGAGAGTTACCGTCGCGCCGAATCTGACCGTGTCGCCCGACATCTTGGACGTGTCGATGACCTGGGCGCGCGCGAGCTTGTCCTCAAGCTCCTGCAGGCGGCCTTCGATCCAGCCCTGGCGTTCCTTGGCGGCATGATACTCGGCATTCTCAGACAGGTCGCCGTGCTCGCGCGCCTCGGAGATCGCCTGAATCACCGCCGGGCGTTCCACGCTCTTAAGATGCTTCAACTCGGCGTCGAGGGCCTGATGGCCCTCGGCCGTCATTGGTATTTTCTGCATGAGAGTTTCCCGTCAGAGTCGGACGTACCGGCCGTGGCGGAAATGCCGCCCGGTCAGGCCGATCCACTACGATAGGATTGCAAGGAGCGCGGTTCAAGCTCTCCCGCGTCGATCGCCGCAATGGATTGCACACAGATGCGGCTGGCAGACGCGGTCGTGTAGCACGGAACTTTCAGCTCCAGAGCGGTGCGCCGGATCGAATAGGAATCGATCAGCGACTGACGCCCTTCGGTCGTATTGAAGATGAGCTGGATGTCGCCGTTCTTGATGGCATCCACGATATGGGGCCGACCTTCGAAGACCTTGTTGATGCGCGCGACCGTCACGCCAGCTTCGCGCAGCGTCTTCTCGGTCCCTCCGGTCGCCACCAGCGAGAAGCCGAGTTCGGTCAGCTTGCGGCAGGACTCGATCATGAAGGCCTTGTCGCTCTCCTTGAGCGAGACGAAGACCGTGCCGGTGCGCGGCAGATTGACACCCGCTCCGAGCTGGGCCTTGGCAAAGGCGCCTTCAAAGCGCGCATCGATGCCCATGACCTCGCCGGTCGACCGCATTTCAGGGCCGAGAACCGGATCGACGCCGGGGAAACGCGAAAACGGCATGACCGCTTCCTTCACCGCGACATGGCCCGGATCGGACGGCTTGGTGTTGAACTCGGACAGCTTGGCGCCGGCCATGACCTTGGCTGCGATCGCGGCCACCGGGGCGCCGATCGCCTTGGCGACGAAGGGCACGGTGCGGCTGGCACGCGGATTGACCTCGAGCACGAAGATCTCGCCATTCTTGACGGCGTACTGCACGTTCATCAGCCCTATCACGCCGACCGCATGGGCGAGGGCCTCGGTCTCGCGCTTGAGCTCCTCGATGAGTTCGGGCGAGAGCGAGTAGGGCGGGATCGCGCAGGCAGAATCGCCCGAATGCACGCCGGCCTCCTCGATATGCTCCATCACGCCGGCAACCCAGACAGTCTCGCCGTCACACACCGCGTCCACGTCGACTTCGCTGGCGTCTGTGAGGTAGCGGTCGAGCAGCAGCGGGGATTTACCGGAGACGTGAACAGCCTCGCGGATATAGCGCTCGAAACTCTCCTGATCGCGAACGATCTCCATAGCCCGGCCGCCGAGGACGAAGGAGGGGCGCAGAACCAGGGGGAAGCCAAGCTGCTTGGCGATCTCGGTCGCCTGCTCGACCGATTTCGCGATGCCGTTGGGCGGCTGGCGCAGCTTCACATCGTCCAGCAGCGCCTTGAAGCGTTCGCGGTCCTCGGCGAGGTCGATCGCGTCCGGCGCGGTGCCCAGGATCGGGATCCCGGCCGCTTCCAGCTCTGCGGCGAGCTTGAGCGGGGTCTGCCCGCCAAACTGCACGAGCACGCCGAGCAGCTCGCCGTTGGAGCGCTCGGTCTCGATGAGCTCGAGCACGTCTTCAGCGGTCAGCGGCTCGAAATAGAGCCGGTCAGCGGTGTCGTAATCGGTCGAGACCGTCTCCGGGTTGCAGTTCACCATGATGGACTCGATGCCCATCTCTGCAAAGGCGAAGGCCGCGTGGCAGCAGCAATAGTCGAACTCGATGCCCTGTCCGATCCGGTTCGGCCCGCCGCCCAGGATGATCGCCTTCTTGCGGTTCGTCGGCTCGCTCTCGCATTCCCCGGTCTCGTAGGTGGAATACATGTAGGGCGTCGCGGCTTCGAACTCGGCGGCACAGGTGTCGACACGCTTGAAGACCGGACGCACACCGAGCTTGCGCCGGTGGGCGCGGACGTCGACTTCATCCATTGAGGTCAGCTGCGCCAGTCGCGCATCCGAAAAGCCGTCCGCCTTGAGCGCGCGCATCGCCTCGACATCGTCGGGCAGGCCCAGCGTGGAAACGTCTTCCTCGGTGTGGATGATCTCCTCGATCTGGCGCAGGAACCAGGGCTCGTAGGAACAGGCGGCGTAGATGTCGTCGACGCTCAGGCCTTCGCGGAAGGCCTGGGCGATCACCCGCAACCGGTCCGGCGTCGGCGAGCTGAGTGCGGCCAGCACGGCGGCGCGGCGGCTGTCGGGCGTGTCGGCATGGTCGAGCCCGGCAATGTCGATCTCGTCGAAGCCTGACAGGCCGGTCTCGAGCGAACGCAGTGCCTTCTGGACGCTCTCCTTGAAGGTGCGCCCCATGCTCATCGCTTCGCCGACCGACTTCATGGAGGTCGTCAGCGTGTTTTTGGCGCCGGGATATTTCTCGAAGGCGAAGCGGGGAATCTTCGTGACCACATAGTCGATGGTCGGTTCGAACGAGGCCGGGGTCGCGCCGCCGGTGATCTCGTTGTCGATCTCGTCCAGCGTGTAGCCGACGGCCAGCTTGGCGGCGACCTTCGCAATCGGAAAACCGGTTGCCTTGGAGGCGAGCGCGGAAGAGCGCGAAACCCGCGGATTCATCTCGATGACCAGCATGCGCCCGGTCCTGGGATCGACGGCGAACTGAACGTTCGAGCCGCCGGTCTCCACGCCGATCTCGCGCAGCACTGCGATCGAGGCGGTGCGCATGCGCTGGTATTCCTTGTCCGTCAGAGTCAGGGCCGGGGCGACGGTGATGGAATCGCCGGTATGCACGCCCATCGGATCGATATTCTCGATCGAGCACACGATGATGCAATTGTCCGCCTTGTCGCGCACAACCTCCATCTCGTACTCTTTCCAACCCAGAACGCTTTCCTCGATCAGCACCTCGTTGACCGGGGAATTGTAAAGCCCGGACGCGACGATCTCGCGGAACTCCTCGACATTGTAGGCGATGCCGCCGCCGGTGCCGCCAAGGGTAAAGGACGGTCGGATCACGGCCGGCAGACCGAGTTCTTCCATGACGGCTTCGGCCTCGGCCAGAGAATGGACCGTGCGCGAACGCGGGCTTTCCAGGCCGATCTTGTCCATGGCGACGCGAAAGCGTTCGCGGTTCTCCGCCTTGTCGATGACGTCCGCGCGCGCGCCGATCATCTCCACGCCGAACAGGTCGAGCACGCCGCGCCGGTCCAGCTCCAGGGCGCAGTTGAGCGCGGTCTGGCCGCCCATGGTCGGCAGCAGCGCATCGGGGCGCTCCTTCTCGATCACCTTGGCGACCATTTCCGGGGTGATCGGCTCGATATAGGTGGCGTCCGCCAGGCCAGGATCGGTCATGATCGTGGCCGGGTTGGAGTTCACCAGAATGACCCGGTAGCCTTCATCTTTCAGTGCCTTGACCGCCTGAACTCCGGAGTAGTCGAATTCGCAGGCTTGGCCGATCACGATGGGCCCGGCGCCGATGATCAGGATGGATTTCAGATCGGTGCGCTTGGGCATGGTGGCTCTCTCGTGTCTGGCCGGCGGCAAGGGTCCGGCGAAGGGATATCGGCGCGCGCGAACCCGCCCAGCCTTCCGAAGAGCTTCGGACGGCGGCGGTGTCGGCGTTCTCAAAAATGCTGAAGCCGGGTGTTAGCGCGGAATCGCCGCGATGGCGAGAGGGGATGTGAGGAGAAATGCGCCGGCGCCGGCGTGCTATCGCCTGGCCCGCGCCGCACGCACCAGAGCCCATAGCGCCCCCTCGGCCGGCACGCTGGAATCATTGACCATGACCGCGACGAAGATGTCGTCCTCGGCCAGGTAAGCGACGGCCGCGCGAAAACCGGTTATGCCGCCGGAATGCATCAGCATCGGACCGGTTGCGTCGATGCCGCCGGTCAGCTGGATGCCGCGCCCGTAGGACATCGCTGTGGTGTCGGTGACGGCCACCGGCAGGTGGAGGGCAGCTGGCCGGTCGATCGACCGCGGACCGTCATAGCTCTGATCGGCATGGCATTGCAGAAGCGGCGCCGATTGGAGTGAGGCGCTAAGGAGTGCCAAAGCTGCAAATGCGTACATCGAGGCGGCTCTTCGACGGATGACACGCGCTATCGATTAAAGTAAGGCTTTAATTAGATCAACTCGGAGATTGATAAATGAAAGCCATGGACAAGCGGCATGAAGCGGCATCGGAAAGCCCGGAGCAGGGTCTCACCCCGGCGATGCAAGGCTGGGCAGCGGTGTTCGCCGTCCTGACCCGCCTGGGCGCGGCGTTCGTGATCGTGTTCGCCGTTCTGCCGGTTGCGATATTCCCCGAAATGCTGCCCGAGCGCGCCACCTATATGGGCGAACGGTACGACTGGTATGCTTGGCCGTTGCGCCTCGGGGCGGCAGCGATCGTTCTGGTTCCGTCATCCATCATGGCGTGGGGGCTGTGGGGTCTCGGCAGGTTTTTCGGGCAATGCGCGGGCGACCATCCCTTCGCCGTCAGCGGTCTGACCGGCTTGCGTAATTTTGCGCTGGCCATCTGGCTGAACGCCGTACTGGGACCGCTGGCCGGCGCTGGCCTTAGTGCGTATCTAAGCGGTCTGAGCCCGGAGGTGAGCGGCCAGCTTGCGTTGAGCGTCGGCAGTGGCGATCTGGGCGCTCTGCTTCTGGGCGCCAGCTTTTTCTTCGCCGCCCAACTCCTTCATGAGGGTGGCCGGGCCCATGACGAGTTGAGGACGATCTTGTGAGTTCGGCAATTCAGGTCAATCTCGACGTGATGCTGGCGCGGCGCAAGATGCGCTCCAAGGAACTGGCCGAAGCGATCGGGGTCTCTGAACAGGCTTTGTCCATGATCCGCACCGGCCGCATCAAAGGGATGCGTTTTTCCACTCTGGCCGCGATTTGCGACGTGCTCGATTGCGAGCCAGGCGACATTCTGGCTCTGGTTCCATCCGCCGAATAGCGATCAATCCAGATCGAGGTCGCGCCAGAGCATCGGCGGAATCTCCTGACGCCAGCCCTCCACCCGGTCGCCGATCAGCCAGAAGGTACGTTCATGCAGTAGCGGCACGATGGCCTGTTCGGCGAGCAGGAGCTGCTCTGCGCGCCGGTACAGCTCGGCCCTGGCGTTGGCGTTTATGGTCGCGCGTGCCTGGGTCATCAGCAGGTCGAAGTCCTCGCGAACCAGGCCGGACCAGCCGCCATCGTCGGCAAACCCGTCCGGACCGAATGGCTGGAGCATGAAGTTGGGGTCCGATTTGAGGCCTCGGTCGAAGCGGGACAGGGAGAGATCGAAATCGCCCGCATCCACGGCCGCGAACATGTCCAGAGCCTCGCTCGGCACCAGGTTCAGCTCGACATGCACGCGGGCGAGGTCGCGCATGATGGCGGCGGCCATGCGTTCCCGCCCGCCGGCAATCAGGCGGAGGTCCAGGCGCAGCGGCCGTTCGGGACCGTATCCGGCGGCGGCCAGGAGGGCGCCAGCGGTATCCAGATCGGCGGGAGCCGGGCGCGCATCGGCAGGGATGACGGTTTCGGTCGGGCTGGCCTCTGCGTCGAACAGCGTGTCTGACAGAAAGGCGCGATCGATGGAGAGCGAGATCGCCTGTCTTACCCGCAGATCGTTCAGCGGTGCGCGGCTGTGGTTGAGCTTCAGATAGGTGAGGGTGGGGGCGTTGAAACTATGAAGTTCCGGGCCGAACTCGGCCTTCAGGGCACTGATTTCACCGGCGGGAGGCTGTTCGCAAATATCGAATTCGCCTGCGCGGAAACGCTGCGCCCTCGCCTCGGCATTCTCGACGACCTCAACCTCGATTTGGGGAATGGAAACGCTCTGCGCAGCGTGGAAATTCCGGTTCCGGCGCAGCAGGTAGCGTCCCTCCTCGTGCGTGGCGAGGACATAGGGTCCGGCGCTGACCCATCCCGCCGCGCGCGTCCAGGCCTCCGGCGCGGGCTCGATGGCATGGCGCGGAAGTGGATAGAATTCGCGCATGAAGACCGGAAACAGGCCGACCGGCTGGTTCAGCCGGAAGACCACCGTGCGCGGATCGGGCGCCTCGACGGCGATGTCTTCGGGTGGACGTTCGCCGGCCACGGCTTCTCGCGCGCCCTCCACCGCGAAGAAATCGCCCAGATCCGCGAATCCGGTCATCGGGTCGACCGCGCGCTGGGCCGTCCAGACGACATCCTCCGAGGTCAGCGGTGTCCCGTCCGACCAGACGAGGTCCGGGTTCAGGCGAAAGATCCAAAGCTGACCGTCATCACTGCGCCAGCCATCGGCCAGGCCCGGCGCGACCCCGCCGGAGGGCGCGTACTCGGTCAGGGGCGCATGCAACTGCTTGAACATCAGGGCGGAGACAGCGAGCTGGCCGCGCAGCGGATCGAGCGTATCGGGTGCACTTGCGAGGGCAACGCGCAGTATCGCGTCGTCACCGCCCGGGCCCGCAGTCCTCGAGCAGGCGGCCAGCGACAATGCGCTGGCGGCGGCGAGGAATTCCCGGCGATTGGCAAATGGCTTGCGCACCCTCGCGTTCTACTCCCGCAAGACTCGTGAAGATGCTGATATAGCGTGCCTGAATCCGGGATGCACCCGTTTCGAGGCCGCGAGTGCTAGAGGCTGGTGACGAAGGTCTCGAAGACGGCAAAACTGTCTTGAGGACCCGGGCTTGCCTCAGGGTGGTGTTGCACCGAATAGACCGGCTTGTCGGTCAGCATGAAGCCACAATTGGTTCCATCGAACAGGGACACATGCGTCTCTTTGGCATTGGTTGGCAAGGTGTCGCGATCCACCGCGAAGCCGTGGTTCATCGACACGATCTCCACCTGCCCGCTGGAGATGTTCTTGACCGGATGGTTCGCGCCGTGATGGCCTTGAGTCATCTTCACGGTCGTCGCGCCCACCGCGAGCGCCAGCATCTGGTGACCGAGGCAAATGCCGAGCACCGGGATGCCGGCCTCGATCACGCCGCGAATGGTATCGAGCGCGAACTTGCCGGTTTCGGCCGGATCGCCCGGGCCGTTGGAAACCACGACACCAGCCGGTTTTTCAGCCAGCACATCCTGCGCGGTCGAGCTGCCCGGCATGACATGCACGCAGGCGCCCGCCCCGGCGAGGCGGCGGAGGATATTGGCTTTGACCCCGTAATCGAGGACGACGACTTTCGGTCCGTCCTTGGGGCCTTGCGCATAGCCTTCCGGCCAGGCCCAGTCCGCGCTCTGCCAGTCGGCAGCGGCGGCACCGGTCACAGCCCGGGTCAGCTCGCGTCCTTCCATACCGGGGGCGTCGTGGGCGAGCTTGGCCAGGGCATCGAGATCCAGCTTCCCGTCGCGCGCATGAGCGATGGCAACCATGGGCATCCCGTCCTGCCGAATGCGGCGCGTGAGGGTGCGCGTGTCCACGCCGGTCACCGCGATCACGCCGCGTGCCGCCAGCCACTCGTCGAAGCTCTGCTCGGCACGCCAGCTGGCCGGAGCGGTAATGGGCGCACGGCTGACCATGCCGACTGCCGCCTTCCTGGCCGGTTCGGATGCGGCTTCTTCGTCCTGCACATTCGCGCCGACATTGCCGACATGCGGGAAGGTGAAGCAGACAATTTGCCCAGCATAAGAGGGATCAGCCAGAATCTCCTGGTGACCGGTCATGGCGGTGTTGAAGCAGAGCTCGCCCGTCGCAATCCCGCTGGCCCCCGCGCCCTTGCCGAGGAAGACGCTGCCATCGGCCAGGAGAATGGCGCCTGTGGCCGCGTTGATCTCGTCTGCAGTGAGGTCTTCAATCCGGCGCTTGGGACCGCGCACTTGATTCTCGATCGTATCCGACATACTTCACCGCTCCTTAGACGCCGCGCGACCCCGTGATGGCGCGAACGCGGATGCGTGCGCCCTCTGGACAAACGCGCGGACGGTATGAGAGGCAACCCGGCCCGTCAAGAGACGGCAGTTGCTAAAAACGGTTTGTTTTACAAAGAGTTGCTGGTTTTGCTGTGGATGTCTGACCGGCAGAAGGATCTCGAATGCACATTCGCGAACGAATTCTCGCCGACCTGAAGGACGCGATGCGCGCCAAGGACACCTTGCGCCTTAACACGCTGCGTCTCATTCAGGCCGCGATCAAGGACCGCGATATCGCGGCCCGGGCCGAGGACCGCTGCGATGGCTGCGGTCAGAGCGAGGTGCTGACGCTGCTTCAGAAACTGGTCAAGCAGCGCGAGGAAAGCGCGGACACGTACGAAAAGGCGGGCCGGCTGGATCTGGCCGAGCGCGAACGCGCGGAAGCCGATATCGTGCGCGAATATCTGCCGCGGCCCATGGATGAGGCCGAGATTTCCAAAGCTGTCGATGCAGTCGTGGGTGAGCTGAACGCTACCGGCCTGAAGGACATGGGCAAGTGCATGGGCACGCTCAAGGACCGCTATTCGGGTCGGATGGATTTTTCGCGGGCCGGTGCAGAGGTCAAGTCGCGCCTGAGCGGCGCGGCCTAGGTCTTTCCCGTCAGGCCAGCGTGAAACCCGGCGTGACGGAGACGGTCCGGCAGGTCTAGACTGACCGGCTGGCCCATCCTGTCATTATTCCAAGGCGCTCATGTCCCTGCCTGACGGCTTCATCGACGAGATCAAGGCGCGTGTGCGTCCGTCCGATATCATCGGACGCTCCGTCGCGCTGAAGCGCCAGGGCCGGGAGTTCGTCGGTCTCTCTCCGTTCAAGAAGGAACGCACGCCTTCCTTTTTCGTCAACGACGAGAAGGGCTTCTATCACTGCTTTGCCAGTCAGAAGCATGGAGACGTCATTTCCTGGCTTCAGGAAACCCAGGGCCTGTCCTTCATGGAGGCGGTCGAGGCGCTGGCCAGCGAGGCCGGGCTCGACATGCCCAAACCCGATCCGGACTCGGCGCGGCAGGAAGAACGCAAGAAATCTCTGGTCGAATGGATGGAGGCCGCGCAGGGCTTCTTCCGGCGCAAGCTCTCCGGCTCTGATGCCGGCGAGGCCCGCGCCTATCTGCAACGCCGTGGCCTGTCTGGAGCAGATTGCGAGCGCTTCGGTATCGGCTATGCCCCCTCGAGCCGGCGCGCGCTGAAGGATTTCCTGACGGCGGAGGGCGCGCGGGTGGAAGAGCTGGTCGAAGTCGGCCTGCTGATCGCGCCCGACGACGGGGGCGAGGCCTATGACCGCTTCCGCGACCGCATCATGTTCCCCATTCACGACCCGCGTGGACGTCTCGTGGCGTTCGGGGGGCGTGCGCTGTCCAAGGACGCCCGGGCCAAATACCTCAATTCGCCGGAGACCTCGCTGTTTCACAAGGGCGCGTGTCTGTATCGCTTTCCCGAGGCGCGGCGCTTTGCGTCCGATCCCAAGGTCAAGGCACGCGGACTGATCGTGGCCGAGGGCTATATGGACGTCATCGCGTTTGCCCGCGCCGGGCTCGGCCATGCCGTCGCGCCGCTGGGCACCGCGCTGACCGAGGACCAGCTGCGTCTTCTATGGCGTGCGGGTGGCGCGCCGACCGTCTGCCTCGACGGTGATAGCGCCGGACGCCGGGCGGCGGCTACAGCCGCCGAGCGCGCCCTGCCGCTGCTTGAAGCGGGACGCACCTTGCGCTTTGTCTTCCTGCCCGAGGGCCAGGACCCGGACGACATGCTGCGCGATCGCGGCGCCCAGGCGCTGCGCGAGGCGATCGCTGAACCCCGGCCCCTGGTCGATGTCCTGTGGGACCGCGAGAAGTCGCTGGAACCGCTCGACGATCCCGACCAGCGCGCAGGCTTTCGAAAGCGGCTCCGCGCGCTGACGGGCAAGATCCAGGATGGCGACCTGAAAGCGGAATATATCGCCGAATTCGACCGGCGCCTCTCTGACCTTTTCGGCGCGGGCTTTGCCGGACGACGGACGCACCGTCAGTCGAGCTGGCGCCGCGAGAAGGATCCTCTGGCCGGTCCGGCGACCGCGTCGCTTAAAGCCTCCAGGCAGGGGCCGCGCGCCGGCGCGACGGCGCGCATCCTCCTTCTGGCAGCGATCGAATGGCCCTCGATTGCCGAAGGCGAAGCCGAAACACTCGCCGAACTCCCCCTCGGTCCGCTTGACAGCCTGCGTGACGGCGTTCTAGACGCCTGCTCTTCTGAAGACCTTGCGCGCGCGGGCGGATTGAGTTCCGCTCTGGTCGAGCGCGGGTTTGGAGAAGTGTTACAGCGTCTCGAAGCGGACCGCGGACCAATGCGGGCTGCAATGGGGGGAGATCAAGCTGCAGTCGATGGCCGGGCGGAGGCTTGGCGTGCACTTGCGGCTTCTTATATGGATAAGCTCACTCGCGAAGTCCGTCAGGCTGAAGAGCGTGAACGCCTCGAGGGCGTGTTTGAAGACGGCGATTCGGATGAGTTCAAGAAAGTCGTGGCCGCCATGCGCCGCGGCAGGGTGAACAAACGAGGCGGCGCGCGGTAGGAAGTCCTGCCGGCGCGCGCCCTTTTGCGGGCAAGGCTCGAGGAGCTGAATTCACTAATGACGAAATCGACCGACACGACCGACAGCGCTGCTGCGGAAACGCAAGACCGGCCGCTGCTGGATCTGACCGATCAGTCGGTCAAGGCGATGATCAAGACCGCGAAAAAACGCGGCTATGTCACGCACGACGAACTCAACAAGGTTCTTCCCAGCGAAGAATTCTCCTCCGAGAAAATCGAAGACATCCTCTCCCAGCTGTCCGAGATCGGTATCACGGTCGTCGACAGCGAAGAGGAGTTCGAGGACACCGACAACAGCGCGGACGAGTCCGACGAGGAGGACGAGTCCAAGTCTACGGCGCTCGCAGCCAAGTCCAAGACGGCTGTAGCGGGTCAGAATACCGGCGCGGCCCAGGACCGGACCGATGACCCGGTGCGCATGTATCTGCGCGAGATGGGCTCGGTGGAACTGCTGTCTCGCGAGGGCGAGATCGCCATCGCCAAGCGCATCGAGGCCGGCCGCAACGCGATGATCCGCGGCCTGTGCGAGAGCCCGCTGACCTTTGAAGCGATCATGGTCTGGCGCGATGAGTTGCAGTCGGGCCAGGTCCTGCTGCGCGACATCATCGATCTGGACGCCACCTATGGCGGCACCAAGCCGGACCATTCGGAAACCGGCGGACCCGGCTCGCCGGGCGCCAAGGCCGCCGAGGCGGAAAAGGCTCGCAAGGCCGAAGCAGCCTCCAAAGACGAGGACGGCGCCGAGAAAGCGGAAGGCTCCGAAGACACTGAGTCCGAAGAGGGCGAGAACGGCGACGAGGACGAAGACGACGAGGAGGGCCAGAACCTCTCTCTGGCCGCGATGGAAGCTGAACTGCGCGACGGCGTGATGGAAACGCTCGATGCCGTGGCGAGCGATTTCGAGAATTTCCGCCGCCTGCAGGACAAGCTCGTCACCCAGCGCCTCGAAGGCAAGGACCTGACCAAGAAGGACCGGGAGAACTACGAGACCCTGTCCGAAAGCATCGTGGAAAACCTCAATTCGCTGCATCTCAACAATGCGCGGATCGAGGCTCTGGTCGAGCAGCTCGATGCGATCAACAAGCGTCTGGTGGGTCTGGAAGGCAAGCTCTTACGCATGGCCGAAGCTCATGGCGTGGCGCGCGGCGAGTTCCTGAAGCTCTATCACGGCAACGAGCTCAATCCGAACTGGCTTGAGGAAGTCTCGGCCAAGTCGAAAGCCTGGGCGAAATTCGCCGAGCGCGAAGAGCGCGAAGCCACCGCCATCCGTGAGGAAATTGCCGCTCTGGCGACAGAGTCCGGTGTTCCGGTCGACGATTTCCGCCGCATCGTGCACACCGTGCAGAAGGGCGCGCGCGAGGCGCGCGTCGCCAAGAAGGAAATGGTGGAAGCCAACCTTCGCCTGGTGATCTCGATCGCGAAGAAATACACCAATCGCGGGCTGCAATTCCTCGACCTGATCCAGGAAGGCAATATCGGCCTGATGAAGGCGGTCGATAAGTTCGAATACCGCCGCGGCTACAAATTCTCGACCTATGCCACCTGGTGGATTCGTCAGGCCATCACACGGTCGATCGCCGATCAGGCCCGCACCATCCGCATTCCGGTGCACATGATCGAGACGATCAACAAGATCGTGCGCACCAGCCGCCAGATGCTGCACGAGATCGGCCGCGAGCCGACCCCGGAAGAGCTGGCCGAGAAACTCTCCATGCCGCTGGAAAAAGTGCGCAAGGTGATGAAGATCGCCAAGGAGCCGATCTCGCTCGAAACCCCGATCGGGGACGAGGAAGACAGCCATCTGGGCGATTTCATTGAGGACAAGAATGCGGTCCTGCCCATCGACGCCGCGATCCACTCCAATCTGCGCGAGACCACCACTCTGGTCCTGGCCAGCCTGACCCCGCGCGAAGAGCGTGTGCTGCGCATGCGCTTCGGCATCGGTATGAACACGGACCACACCCTTGAGGAAGTGGGCCAGCAGTTCAGCGTGACCCGCGAGCGGATCCGCCAGATCGAGGCCAAGGCGCTGCGCAAGCTGAAACACCCGAGCCGGAGCCGCAAGCTTCGCTCTTTCCTGGATAGCTAGGCAAACGCGCTGCACACAGAATGAAGCCCCGGCCCGAACAGCCGGGGCTTTTTCGTCTTCGCCGGCGGCGAAACGAAAGCCGCCGGCCGGCGTTAGCTCCGTCGGCGACTTCCCTTTTCATGCACCTTGCGCAAGGCTCTGCCCGATGACCCGTGTAACCCTCCGCTTCTGGCTTGCCTTCGCCGCACTTCTGGCGTGCGTTTTCGCCCTGCTGTCAGCTCCGGCCGGGGCGCAGACGGGCGGAAGCGACGCCGGTGGCGAAATCCAGCTGGAGACCGACGCCCCTTCGGACGCCGCGATCGCCCGGCGTATCGAGACCATCTTTGGTGAAATCCAAAGCCTGTCCGGCGTCGAAATCGATGTCGAGGCAGGTGTCGTGACCCTGACGGGCGAAACCGTGACCGCCGAGGCGGCCAGCCGCGCCGAGGCGCTCGCAAGCCGCGTGGAAGGTGTGGTGACGGTCGAGAACCGGATCGGGCGTGACGTCTCGGTCGCCACCCGCGTCGCTCCGGCCGTGGGCGAGCTAGAGACCTCACTACAGGATCTCGTTCGCTTCTTCCCGCTGCTGGCGCTTGCGGTGGCGCTGTTTCTGGTACTCGGACTGGCCGGCTGGCTCCTGAGCCGCTGGGACGGACTTTGGCGCGTGCTCGCGCCCAACCGCTTTGTCGCGGAGCTTCTGGGCACGACCGTTTTCGGCCTTTTTCTCGTTTTCGGACTGGTTTCGGCCCTGACCCTGCTGGACGCCACGGCCTTCCTGGGCGCGCTGCTGGGGGCGGCCGGTGTCATCGGTCTGGCCGTCGGTTTCGCGGTCAAGGACACGATCGAAAACTACATCGCTTCGATCATGCTTTCGGTCCGCCAGCCTTTCCGGCCCAACGAGCATGTGGTGATAGACGGGCAGGAGGGGCGGGTGATCCGGCTGACCTCGCGCGCCACCGTGCTGATGACGCTCGACGGCAACCATTTGCGTCTGCCCAACGCCCTCGTCTTCAAGGCGGTGATCCTGAACTACACCCGCAATCCGGAGCGCCGTTTCGATTTCATTCTGGGCGTGGACCCGGACGACGATCCAATGTCCGCGATAGAGACCGGCCTGACCGCGCTGAAGGCCCTGGACTTCGTGTTGACGGCACCGGATCCGGCCGGAGTCATACGCGAGGTGGGCGATTCCACGATCAACCTGTTCTTCGCCGGCTGGATCGATCAGACCGCAGCCGATTTCTTCAAGTCGCGCTCGGTGGCGATCGCGGCGGTCAAGGCGGCGCTGGACCAGGCCGGCTTCACCTTGCCAGACCCGACCTATCGCCTTCGTATCGACGGCGGCGCGCTCCCGGCTGCGCCTGCCGCGCGAACGCCAGCCACGCCGGCCGCAGGGGCACCGGCCAAGCCTGCCAAGGCCCCCACCGGGGAGGCCTCGGATGTGGCGCCGGATACCTCGCTGGCTGACCGTGTCGAAGAAGAACGCCGTGAAGCGCCGGCGCGCGATCTGCTCTCGGAGGACGCGCCGAGCGAATAGGACAGGGAGGTCAAGGCGACCGTTCCCCAACACAAAGGAAATCCAATGAGCCAGTCAGAGCTGACCATCAAGGCGGCGCGCCCCAAGGATGCGCCCGCCATCGCCCGCCTCTCGCGTGAACTCAATGAAGTAGTCGGAGATTCGACCGAGCACTGCACGCCGGAGAATATCAAGCGCACCCTGTTCGGGCAGGACACGAGTTTTCATGTGCTGGTTGCCTCGCGCGCCGATGGCGAGCCGATCGGCTATGCGGTCTGGCATGCCTATTACGATAGCGGCCATGGCGGCGCTGGCGCGTGGCTGGCCGAGGTCTGCGTGGGCAAGGCGGGCCGCGGCGAGGGCGCCGGGCGCGCTTTGTTCGAGGCAGTGATCGAGGATGTCCGCGAAAGCCCCGCGACATTCCTGATGTGGACCAGCTCGGAGACCGAAGCGGCCGAAGGGCTCTACGAGAGCTCGGGCGGCTACGCGAAACCCGTTCGCCGCTGGGAGTTGAACGGGCTCTAGGCCAGAAAAACGCCCCGGTGAAAACCGGGGCGTTTTTTTTTGACGTCGTCCAATGCCTGGAAGCTAGGCCGTCCCGCCGGGGCCGGCACCGGGCGCACCGGTCGTCGGTGGCTGCTTGGGGTCGCTGCCCGGGCCCGTACCGGCAGGCGTGCCGCCAACCCGTGGCTTGCCGGCAGCCGGCGTCGCGGGCGTGGTCGGACCCGTCTCGGGCGCATTGGCGGCTTCGGGCCGGGATTCGCTTTCACCGCCGGGTGAGAGCACCTTGGCGGCGAACAGGGCCACGACAATGGCCGCAGCGCCTACCAGCAGGTAGATCAGGGTCGTGATCCAGCTATTCGCGCCGAACATCGCGAGGAGATTGAAATTGGACAACCCGATCAAGCCCCAGGCGAGCGCGCCCAGGATGACGATGATCAGGGAAACCATGTAAAGCACTCTCATGACGGTGGGCCCTCGTGTCCGCGAATATGTGGAATGAATCCAACGGCCGCGCCGTACACAGGGTTCCAAAGATCAGACCCCGGCCGGGAGGGCGCATGGCACAGTCACGCATCGAGATTTCCACCAGCGGGCCCGGCCTCTATGAGTTTACCGACAAGGCCTCGGCCTTCATCAGGTCAGTCGCGTCCGGCGATGGACTGCTGACGTGCTTCGTGCGCCATACCTCCGCGTCGCTCTTGATCCAGGAAAACGCCGATCCGGATGTGCGCCGGGACCTGGACGTGTTTTTTCGCCGGCTGGTTCCGGACGGAAATGATCCGGCCATGTCCTGGCTGCGACATACCGCCGAAGGTCCCGACGATATGCCGGCCCACATCAAGGCGGCGCTCACGCCCGTCTCTCTGAGCGTACCGGTCACGGCCGGGCGCCTGGCGTTGGGAACCTGGCAGGGCCTCTACCTGTTTGAGCATCGGCTTGCCGCCCACACCCGTGAGATCGTCCTGCATCTGTCGAGCTGACCCAGCCTCGTTTTCACCAGGTCATGAGCCTGCCCTATTCCTTGGTTCCCCTGTCGATATCGTCATTTGAAGGATTGCGTCATGCGACTCGCCTCCTGCCTGTCAGCTCTGTGCTCTGCCGGTCTCCTGTGTGCGGGCCTTGGCGCTCCGGCGGCCGGAGCCCAGACGACCGAGCCGGTCGTGCACGAGCCAAATAGCGCCATTACGCCTCAGATGAGCGGACCGGCCTATATCGCGGCACGCGGCGGCTTCGGCTCTGCACGTGAAATGACCGTGGCGATGAGCCGGACCGATCTGGGCGGAGGCGCCCGCGTCGAGGGCGAACTGACGGTCCTGGTCGGGGAAGACTGGGTTCTGGAACAGGGGAACGGGCCGGTGACCCTGTACGATTTCGCCGAAGAGCGCACGGTCGAGTTCGACCGGGAGGCAGGGACGTTCAGCAATCTGGCGACCCACGCTCTGGCCCGGCGCAATCTTGATATCTACGTCGCGCTGTCGGACCGGGGCATGCGCGAGCAGATCGACTTTGCAGACGTGGTCGGACTGGACCGCTTCTGGCTCGAGGCGGCGATGGGTATCAGCGCGCGCGAGGCAGATGTCGAGCTGAGTGTGGCGGACGACACACTGACTGCGGTTCGCGGCGATGAAACGGTAACCCGGATCGGTTTCGGCACCTGCCACTCGCCCGCCCTGAACGAAAGCCAGGCGGCGGCCTTCAACGCCTGGCTGGTCCGGGCTGCGCCAGTCCATCCGACCGTCTCTGCCGCCCTGCTGGACCAGGATCGGGCACCGTGTGCGCTGTCCTTTGTGATTTACAGTCCGGATAGCCCCCAGGGGCGAGAGGAGAGCTGGTCGATCGAGTCTGCGGACATGGTCCCCAATGCGGACGTGTTTGCTTCCGGCGATAGTGTAGCCCTGCCGGGCCCTGACCTGCTTCAGGAGTTGCTCTGGCCCGCCGTACTGGAGGCAGTGCGCGGCGAGGCGGGCGACACGCCCGGCCCTATCACGTTCATGGATGACATCGAGAGCCTGCGCGAAGCCGGGGATCTGGCCGGCGCCCTGCTGCTGTCCATCCGGGAAACCCACCATTTCGGTCCGTGCCCCACGGCGACCATCGGGTCTGCGCGCCTGGCGTGCACAAGCATGAGCGGCTTGCGCGCACAAGGCATTGGGAATGCGGATTTCGAACGTGTCGCGGCCGGGCTCGCCGCCGTCGATAGCGGCGATCACGCCGGCGCTATCGCTGCGTTGAGGCCCTCGCTTTCGCGCCAGGACCGGGCCGGCGCCGCAGCGCGCACGCTCGTGGCGAACGAGCTTGTCGCCTGGGGGCGCGAAGGTCTCGAGGCTCACGAGGAGCTCGACCCGGCGCGCCTTCTGGCCGAGGCGATCGTCCTCGATCCCCTGGCTCCGGATACGTATTGGTATCTGGGTGAGCGCTTTCTTGTCGCCGGCTCGCCGGAAACGGCGTTTACCCTGTTTGAGCTGGGTTCGGCCCTGCCCGGACGGGATATGACGCCGCTTCTACAGCAGTCGGTTGAGCTCAAGGCGCGAATCGAAGACGTTGCGCCTGCTTATTTTCCAGCTGCTTTTGGGCTTAACCCCGATTGACACCGGGTTAATAGCTTTACCCCGCCTTAACCGCACCACCTGCTTTTATCGTTAAGACGTCACAGTGAGCCGTGAACCGGCGGATGCGTGTGGATATCCACATCTAGTATCCGTTTAGAGCGTTTACACAATATTTACGGCTTCGCTACGCTGGCGTAAGGAGCAGGAGTCGATTCGCAGCCATGCCACCGTCCGGCAATCCCTGGAGCGTTAAGGGTATCGACCCTCGCGCCCGCGCCATCGCCAAGTCGGCGGCGCGCCGGGACGGTATGACTCTGGGCGAATGGCTCAATCGCGTCATCCTGGATGACGAACCGTCAGGCTCGAACGGATGGGACGACCAGCTCTCTGCCTTTCCCGGCTTCGGCGGCGGCGATGGTGGCGACGAAGACACCGAACTGGCGGAAATCGTTCAACGGCTGGCCACCCGGGTCGAGGCATCCGAACGCCGGTCCACGCTGGCCCTCTCCGGAGTAGACCAGGCCGTTCTCGGCCTGTCGCGCCGCCTCGAAGCGCTCGAAGACGAGCATGAGGAGGATGGCGGCGAGGTCGAGCAGGCCTTGTCTCGTGCGAGGGCGGCTCAGGACGAACTCCTGGAGCGCATCCGCAAGCTTGAAAAGGCCGGCCCCGGCGCATCGGGTCAGGAAGCGGTGCGCGCCGTGGAGCATGCGCTCGGCAAGCTGGCAAGCCGGCTTTACGAGACCGAAAACGAGATCCGGTCCGAACTCGATACGCTGGCGCTCAAGGAAGAACGCCGCCGCGACGGATCGGAGAAAACGATCAAGTCGCTGGCTCAGCGCGTCGACGATGCGGAACGCAAGCTGTCCGGTGAAGACTCCGCCCTGCGTGACATGGTCGAGGACCGTTTGCGGCGCAGTGGTGAGGAAGTCAGCGCGCTTCACGATGCGACGCGCACCCTGCAGCAGCGGCTCACCGCCGCCGAAGGCGCTACCCACCGGGCCGCCGAAATGCTCGGTCGCTCGCATGAGCAGCTGGAAAGCCGGTTGAAGTCCCTGGAGGGACGCGCCTCAGACACCGTGAGCCAGGACGTGTTTCAGCGCCGCTTCGATTCGCTGGCTGGCGAACTGGCCAATGTCATTCGCGATACGCGCGCCGATTTTGCCCGGCAGATCGACACAGTGGCGCGCGGCGGCAATTCCCAGGAGATGCGGGATGCGCTGCGCGACGCGGAAACACGTATCTCCCAAGCCGAACAGCGCCAATCAGACCAGCTCGCGCGGATCGGCGACCAGATCGGCAAGCTCGCCCGCGCGATGGAAAAGCGCCTGGACGAGACAGACCGTCGCCTGGAAAGCCGCCTGGTCGATGCCGAGCGCGGCCGCCGTACGAGCGAGAGCCAGGCCGTGATCGAAGCCCAGCTCAATCAGGTGCGCGAAGAGAACGCGAATGCGGTTCGCAAGATGGGCGAGGAAGTCGCCAAGCTTGGCAATTCACTGGCCGACCGGGTCCAGCAAGCCGAACATCGCTCCGCCCGCGCCGTTCAGGCCGCTGGCGAGCGCATGGCCCAGGTGGTCGAGAAAATGCAGACGCGGCCGCCTGAACGCGAAGAGGAATTGCAGGCCCGCATCGATGCCTCCGAGACGCGCACAGCGCAGCGTATCGACGAGGCGATGGGCAAGCTGCATGACCGCCTCGACATGGCGCGCAGCGAACAGGCTGACGCGCTGACCCCCGTTCAGCGGGCGATGTCGGCCCTGGCAGACCGTCTGGAACGGATCGAAAGCGGTGCACCGGCCGGCGGCCCCGTCGCCAGCACCGAGGCCGCGGAGCCGGCTGAACAGCCAGACACGATGGCTGCGCCCGAACCGGAGGCTCCTGCCGAGCGCCGCAAGGCTCCGTTGCCTCTGCCGCCCGGTGTGGCGGAAGACCGCCGGGAGCAAGACCCGTTCGACATCGATCTGGAAAACGACGGCTTCGTCGTGGACGCAGAGCCTGCACCGGGGCGCAAGCGCGACGCGGAGCCGGAAGAAATGGCGCGGGACGCGCGTCCCAGGAAACCGGCCGTACTGGGCGCGACAGCGGATGCCGACTTCCTGGCGTCGATGCGCAATACTGCGCGGACCAGCCGTGCGAAGGCACCCGAGCTGCCGCGTTATGCGCCCGGCGAAGCGTCCGACCGTGAAGAAGGTGGTCGGGGGCGCTGGGTCCTGATCGGGGCGAGCGTTCTGAGCTTCCTCATCATTGGCGCCGCGGCAGGACTGCTGATCCTCGATACGCTGTCTGGCGAACGTGTGGCGCGCTCGACAAGTCCGGCTTCGTCGGATGCGCTGAATTCGCTGTTTTCCGCCGAAGCCGAAAGCCGGCCGCCGGAACCCGTGCGTATCGAAAGCCCGGCCGAGCCGGCGGGGACGAGCCGCGCCGGGGAAGCGGCCACCGATGACGCCACACCACCGGCAGATGCCGAGCGCTTGCCGGAGCCCGAGCCCGTCGAAACCGCCGGAGTCGAACCGGTGCAGGAGCCGCAGTCCAGCCGTCCGCAACCCGACGCGCGGGTGCAACCGGTGTCAATGGAGGCCACTCCGCCGAGCCTGGAAGAGCTGGCGAATGCCGGCGATCCGGTGGCGCGCTATCAGCTCGGGCTCGAGCGCCTCGAAGCCGGCGCCATGGAAGATGCGGCGGCCCTGATGCGGCGAGCTGCCGAGCAGGGCCTTGCCGCGGCCCAGTATCGCTATGCCCAGATGCTTCAGCGCGCCGAGGGCGTGGACGCCAACGCAGAAGCGGCCCGGCTCTGGATGGTTCGCGCCGCGCAGAACGGCAATGTGCGCGCGATGCATGCGGCCGGGGCCATGTTCATCAATGCGGATACGACCATGGAGAATCAGGAGCAGGCAGCTCGCTGGTTCGAGCAGGGCGCTCTGCACGGGTTGCGTGACAGCCAATTCAATCTGGCCCTTCTGTTTCAGTCTGGCTACGGCGTTCCCGAAAGCCCGGCGGACGCGTATGCCTGGTTCCTGATCGCAGCCGACAACGGGGACGAGGCGGCCGCAACGCGCGCCGCCGATTTGCGCCGGGAACTCAGCGTGGAGCAGCGCAACGCCGCTGAAGAGGTGGCCAACGCCTTTACGCCGCGAAGCGCCGACCCCGCGGCTCAGGGACGCTTTGGCGATCGCGATGCTCTGGCTGGCCAGGACCTCACCCTGATTGCCCGCGCTCAGGACCTGCTTGGCGATCTTGGATATGATGCGGGTCCGGCCGATGGGGATTTCGGACCGCAAACCCGTGAGGCTATTGTCGCCTATCAGAGCGATCAGGGGCTTGACCCCACTGGCCGGGTGGATGCCGCCCTGCTCGCCCGCCTCGAACAATCAGCGCCCCGGTAGGGCGGCGGCGCGATGCAGATCTACCTGCCGATCGCGGAAATCTCGGTGAACCTCTTCCTGCTGCTCGGTCTTGGAATCGGGGTGGGCTTCCTGTCGGGGATGTTCGGCGTGGGGGGCGGCTTCCTCATGACGCCGGCACTCATCCTGATCGGCGTTCCTCCACCGGTTGCGGTCTCCACCCAGGCCAACCAGATCGTGGCGAGTTCGGTCTCCGGTGCACTGGCTCATTTCCGGCGAAAGACGCTGGACGTGAAGATGGGGCTGGTGCTCCTGGTGGGCGGTGTGATCGGCTCGACCTCAGGCGTCTTCCTCTTCTCTCTGCTGCAGCGGCTGGGTCAGATCGACCTGGTGATTTCGCTCTCCTATGTCGGGTTTCTGGGCTCGATCGGTGCGCTGATGTTCATCGAGAGCGTCAATGCGATCCGCGTCCGCCGCAAGCTGGCGCGCGGCGGCCAGATGCCCCGCCGCGGCCGGCGCAAGCGCAACTGGATCGATACCCTGCCGCTCAAGACCCGCTTTCCGGTCTCGGGGCTGTATATGAGCGTCATCCCGCCGATCGTGATCGGTCTCCTGGTCGGCATACTGGTTGCCGTCATGGGCGTGGGCGGAGGCTTCGTGATGGTCCCGGCAATGATCTACATGCTGCGCATGCCGACCAATGTCGTGGTGGGAACGTCGCTGTTCCAGATTCTCTTCGTCACCGCCCTGACGACCTTCCTGCAGGCGGCACAGAACCAGACCGTGGACATCGTGCTGGCCTTTCTGCTGATCGTCGGCGGAGTCGTAGGCGCGCAGCTCGGCGCGCGTGCGGGCGCGAAGGTCAAGGCAGAGGAATTGCGCGCCGCGCTGGCCATCATCGTTCTGGCCGTGTGCCTGGCCCTGGCGTGGGGCCTGGTCGCGACCCCGAACGAATTCTACGAGATCATTGAAGCCGGGGGGCAGGCCACATGACCCGGTATCTGCGTCATCTGTTTGCGGCTGTGGTGCTGGCGGCGTGGGCCACATTTGCAGCGCACGGCGCGCCGCCTGAGGGAGATCCGCCCCCGGCCGATATCCTGGCGGCCCTGACCGAGGAAACGGTGCAGATCCGATCGAACTTCGCTGGCGCCGAGATCACGCTCTATGGCGCCGTGCGCGGCTTTGAGGAAGGCGACGACATCGCCATCGCCGTACGCGGGCCCGCGCGCGACGTTCGCGTGATGCAGAAAGTGCGCACGCTGGGCATATGGATTAACCGGGCACCGATCCGGTTCGAGAGCGTGCCTGGATATTACGCGGTCGCCGCGACGGCGCCGCTTTCTGAGTTCGCGAGCTTCTCTGCCCTGCGGCGCAACTCGCTCGGCACCGGTCACGTCTATCTGTCCGCGCCGGAAACCGAGAGCCTGGAAACCCGCTTCGGTGTCAGTGATGTGCGCGTATCGACGCTGGGAGCCGAGATCGTCGACTATCGCGAGGCCCTGGTGCGCATCAAGAACCGCGACGGGCTATACTACGAAGCGTCAGACGGGGTGGAGCTGATCGAGGGAGGCTTGTTCTCTGCCGAAGTCCGCCTCCCGCCGCGAACGCCTGTCGGGATATACCAGGCCGATGTCTACCTGTTCCGCGACGGAGAGCCGATTGCCTCGCGCCGTGTGGCGCTGCGGGTTGAGAAGGCCGGCATCGAACGTCTCATCTACGAGATGGCTCATAACTCCCCGCTCGCCTATGGTCTGGTGGCTGTCATCCTGGCCGTCGTCAGCGGATGGGGCGCAGCCGAGATTTTCCGACGCCGCTAGACAGGGGACGCTCATCATGTCCACGCTCAAAGACGCTCCCGCCTCCGCCATCATTCTCGGGTTTGGTGGACTTATCCCGTTCGTGGGCGGCGCCATCGCTCTGGCGCTCGGCGGACCGCTCGCCCTGCAGGCGGCCGTCGGGTTGCCGGTCTACGCGGCGGTCATCCTGTCCTTCCTGGCCGGGTCCCGTTGGGGCGGAGAGCTGGTCCTGCACGGCGACGACCCGCGTCCCGGTATCCTCATCCTTGCCATTGCATTGTCGCTTTCCGGCTGGCTGGCCGTGATCATCCAGGTCTGGAACGGTCCGAACCTGCCGTTCAATGGAGAGCTGGCTGGGTGGGTTCTCCTGATGGCGGGCTTTCTGGTTCAGTATCTCTGGGACCGAAGCGCGATCCGCGGTGCCACCTTCCCGGGATGGTATGATCCCCTGCGCCTTATCCTCACCGTGGGCGCGGTGCTCAGCCTGTTCGCGGCGGCGTGGATCCGGACCGGGTTCGCTTTCTAGGTCGAGTCTTCTTGCAGTATTTCTCGTGACAGGTGAATAATGTCCTCGGTTGCTACCGGGGGATATTCGATGAGCCTGCGTGCCGCTTGGGCCTGCGTTGGCCTGCTCGCTACGGCCTGCACGACGCCGCACTACGATTACCGGCCGGCGCAGGAGGCGTTCAGCCATCCCCCGCTGGGCGAGAGGGTGACGGTGGCTGTCGGCGAGCCCATGCTGGCCCAGGGCAATATCGTCCAGCTTGCGGGCATCGACTTGCCGGGGCGTGTCAGCATTTCCGGCTATACGCTGCATGGCGGCTTCTACCCGCAAACCGGTAGCGATGAGGAAGGGCGCACCTTCCACCGGTTTGGCGATGAGCCAGGCGACGGCGCGGCTGCAATCGGGGCGCTCACGAAGAATTTCATCGTCGACCCGGCCGCCTCCATCCGCGCTTCGCAAGACGGTCAGCTGTGTGTCGTCACGATCTTGAACGTGTCGGCCTGCCAGTATCCGCAGTTCAGCTATACCAGCCGGGCAATCGCCCATGAACGAGCCTTCCAGCAGACGCTGATCTATTCCGGGCGCAGCGGATCCGACATCCACATGGCCTATCGCGAGTTTGACGGCGACATCGCCCGGCCCGCGTTCGCCAATGCCGCCCGCTACGATCTGACCGCGTCGCGCGAGATCGGCTATCGCGGTGCGCTGATCGAGGTCATCGAGGCGGACAATCTCCAGATCACTTACAGAGTGATCCGCAATTTCAACACGCGCGAGGCCAGCCCGGGCATGCCGATCCGAACCGCGTCGGCCGATCGGCCCGGCTAGTCTGGCAGGCAGCGGCGGGCGGATACGCGCACCACCTTGCTTCGGCCCAGCACCCAGGCGTCGGGCGGTGTCGTGAAGCACGGCGCGTAAGCTGCATCGCGCAGGTTCAGCCCGCCCGTATAGGCGCCGAAGGCCGGCAGGATGAGCCGCGACCCGTCGCTGAGAAAGCAGCGCGCGCGCACTGATCCGGCACGGCCGCGCACCTTGGCACACGGATGGAGATGGCCCGCGACCTCGCCCGGCCGCTCGCCCGGCAACGGGTCATGGCGCAGGGTGAGAGCCCCGAGTGTCATCTGCCTCGTGACCTGCCCGCCGAAGCGCGGCGGCGGGGCCGGATCGTGATTGCCCTCGATCCAGACCCACGCGTCGACGCTGGCGACCAGGGCCGTCAGCACCTCCGCGTCCGAGGCGTGGATGCGTTGGCCGGCCTGGCTGTCATGGAAGCTGTCGCCCAGCGCGATCACCTGGCGGGGCCGGTAGCGGGCGATGGCGGCCGCGAGCCGGGACAGCGTGGCCCGTGTGTCATAGGGCGGCAGGAACACGCCCTTCGAGGCGAGCGCGGAGCCCTTCTCAAAATGCAGATCGGCTACCAGCAGGCTGGCGCTCTCCGGCTCGAACGCCACGCCGGAGAGGTCGGCGACGAGTTCCACGCCGTTCACGCTGATCCTTCCGGCCTGCGAGGCGCTCATGGCAAGCTCGTCCTCGCGGGAGGGATGAGCCGGTCTGGCGGGGCGGGCGGGGAAGAGCGCGAACGGGGACATGAGTGGAACAAAACGGGATTTCCTCCTCCCGGGCAAGGCCGGTCTTCAGGCCGGCGGCACGACGCGGTTCCGCCATTCAGCAGGCACGAGCGTTTCGGCGCTTCACCTCGGGGGCCTTGCGTGTCAGGACGACGCACATCGACGCCGGGACAAGTCCGGGGGCAACTGGCTAGAGTGCCCTCCGGTCCTTTGATGATTCGCCCTGCCAAGAAGAGGAGACGCCCATGTCCGGCGACCAGTCCCATTCCGGCCCGCCGCTCGGGTCGAAAGCCAATCCCTCCAAGTATGACTGCCTGCCCGACCTCGCCGGGGACGAGCCCTATTTCGTCATTCGCGCCCACGATCCGCTCAGCGATTCCCTGGTCGAACTGCACGCCTATATCGGCGCAGGTCAGTCGGGCGCGGCGCACAACAAGCTCGCCGAGATCATGGCGCTGACCAGTGCCCGGCCTCCGCGCCCCTCGGACAGCCCCAAATACCGGGAAACCTTCGCCATTTCCCAGTCCATGGAGCGCTGGCGCGAATCCAAGAACGGACTCTGATCCGGTCCGGAAAATTGCCCCGGGTGAGAATTTTCTCACCTAGGAGCGCCGCAACCGCCTCCTACTACCACGACTATCACGTCTGTGAGGCGCGCCCGGGTGTGAGCGATGAGTCGTGCAGGCAGCAATGTAAGTGTGAGGACGCCACCCGGTGAAAGATTTCACGGGGCCGATGTCCGTCCGGAAAGGTCGAGTCGGTCTGGAAAGAGCGGGCGGCCGGCCGGGCCTGTTTGAACTGACGCGCGCGGCGCCCGGGGAGGGGAGGCGGGTGCGTCTTTGCGGGCCCGGCCGGGCCCAGTCCGTATCGGTGCGGCGCAGGGGAACACCGCGTGCCACGCCGTTGGGGGGTGCGCCAGATTGGGGGGACGGCGCCGGTGTGACACCAGAGAAACGTACAACCCCCGGCTTCAGGTTCCCAGAAAAATCGTCGCCGCCAAAAAAATTTTAACTGGCGCAAAGAAGACAGCAGACAGCCCCTGGCCGCTCCGAAAGCGGCAACCAAGGACGAGCGCATGGCCTCATCCGGTCGTCAGTGCGGCCTGGCTCCAGTATTTCGGCAACTGCAACCTTGATGGACGGTGCGCGGTTGGCTGCTTGAAGTCCACGTCAAACCGGGCAGGCTGGCGCTTATGGAGGCCGGCCGGCCCAAGCCAAGAGAAAGTCCCTGTCCATGAGCGACGCTGTCCGCCTGAGCGATATCGCGGCCGATTACGACGCCATTCTCTGCGATGTCTGGGGTGTAATCCGGGACGGACGCAGCCTGGTCGATCCGGCCCTGGAGGCCCTGGCCCGGTTCAAGGCGGCAGGCGGACAGGTGGTGCTGGTCTCCAATTCCCCGCGCCGGTCGGGCTCGCTTTTGAATTTTCTGGATGAAATGGGCGGCTTCGGGCCGCAGCGTCCGCGCCCGTTCGACGATGCGGTGACGAGCGGGGATGCGACCCACGCCCTGCTGGCCGCACGCGCTCCCGGCCCCGCCTTCAAGCTGGGTCCCGACTGGGACGATGCGCTGTATGAGGGCACGGGCCTGGAATTTGCACCTCTGGAGGAGGCCGCCTTCATCTCGTGTACCGGCCTGTTCGACTACGAAACCGAGACGGTGGACGATTACACCGATCTGTTGCGCGAGGCGCAGCTTCGCCGCCTGCCCATGGTGTGCGCCAACCCGGACATTGTGGTTCAGGTGGGCGACCGCCTTCTGCCCTGCGCCGGCGCGCTTGCCGAGGCCTATGAGGCCATGGGCGGGGAAACCCATTTTGCCGGCAAGCCTCACCCGCCTATCTACGATCTCGCCTATCAGCGCCTGGCCGAGCTGAATGGCGGCCAGCCGGTCGACAAGACCCGGCTTCTGGCGATCGGCGACGGGCCGCAAACCGATATCTCCGGCGCGCAGCAGGAAGGCATCGACGCCTTCTTCATCGCCGGAGGGATACTCGGCGAGCGATTTTCAGGTGCGTTCGATCCGGCCGCAGCCGATAGCGTCCTGGCCGAGGACCAGGTCGCCGCGCGCTACAGTGCAGCGGCGCTGGTCTGGTAGCCAGGTCTGCGCGAAGCGAACCGCTAGACCAGCGCGCCCCGGGCGCGTGCAGCCGCCAGGCCGAGCGCATGGCGCGCGAGCGAGAAGCCGCCAGCCAGGGTGACCACGAGGCAGACCGCCTCCAGGCTGAAGAGCGTGGCGGCGGGCAGGCGGGCCATGGAGGCCAGCGACCAGATCAGGGCCGCGGCAACCGATTCCAGGGTGATGGCCACGAAGCCGGCACCGAAGACGGCGCAGGCGATGGCGTGAAGGCCGAGGCGCGAAGGGGAAGGCGCCGGGGCGGCCGCCGGGGAAGTTCCGGCGGCGATCGGGTCGATCATGTGTGTAACGTCCAGAAAATGAACACGCGCGCCCTCACGTCCCGGACCCGAGGCGTGCCGCACTGATATAGAATTGGCGCGTCTTTCACCCCTTGAAAAGAGGGGGTGTGTGCAAATTCTTCCGGCCGTCAAAAAACCCCGCGAAGCGTCAATCTTCGCGGGGCTTATCGGGTCTGATCGCGCTGTGAGGACGTAACGAGCCTAGTCGAACAGCGCGTCGATATCGTCCTGGCCGAGATCCATGATGTTATCGACTTCGTTCTGCTTCTTCTCCGGGCCGCCAATGGCCGGACCGTTCAGGTGAAGCTCGCGCTTGCGCTCGGCCTCGGTCTTTTCATCCTCGTCCGCGTCGGCGTCGTGCACGCCCATCGACTGGGCAAAGCGGGTAACGCGCTTTTCGACGTGCTTGAGCGAGGTGACGACCTTCGAGACCCGCTGACCGGCGAGATCCTGGAAGGAGCAGGCCTCGATGATGGTCATCATCGCGGCGTCGACGCGCTCCTTGTAGGCGGCCGGATCGGCCTCGGCATCCAGACCGAGGATGGTTTCAGCCTCGCTCATGATGGTTTCGGTCGCCTTTTCGGTATCGGTGACCACCGCTTCCAGCTCGGCCCCGGCGACAGGAATACGTTGTTCCTTGATGTCGTTCGGGCGCAGCTTGGAGATCTCCTCGCGGGTGCGGGAGATGTAGGTGGCGATATAGCTGAATTCCTGATGGATCGATCGGTCGAGCGATCCGAAGAATAGCTGCATCGTGCTGGTGAGCTGCTGGGCCAGTTCCAGGACATCCATGACCTGGGCGTCCTTGAAGTCACTGGCCTTTATCGACTGCAGCGACTCGCGCACTCGCGCGGCGACTTCTGCGGCGGGCATGAGACCCTCCTTATGAATTGCGGTCCGTCGAGGGATCGCTGGGCTTTAGAAGTCACCCAGTACGGCGGCCATCTTGGCCTTCAACGTGCCGGCATTGAACGGTTTCACGATGTAGTTGTTCACACCGGCCTTCTTCGCAGCGACCACGTTCTCCGTCTTGGATTCTGCGGTCACCATGATGAACGGCGTGTTCTTCGTGGAATCGTCACTGCGCACGCGCTGGAGAAGCTCGTAACCGGTCATCGGCTCCATGTTCCAGTCAGAGATGACCAGACCATATTTCTGCTTCTTCATTTTCTCGAACGCCTCGGTGCCGTCGGCAGCCTCGTCCACGTTCTCAAACCCGATCTGTTTCAGAAGATTCCGGATGATCCGGATCATCGTCTTGTAGTCATCAACTACCAGGATCGGCATCGACATTTCGACAGCCATACCCCAACCTCCGTCCTGTTTCACCAAGGTCCCGAGCCGTGGCCGATCCGGCGTTGCCCGTTCTCTGGGTGTGAAAGCTAGACAAGTGCGGTCAAAATTCGGTTAAACACGCTGCACGTGAAGAAAGGCAGGCGAATGAGCGAGAATCAGGGCTTCGGAATCAATGAGCTGGAGGTAGGCCAGTCCGCCGAGATCGAGCGGCAGGTCGACGATAACCTCATTGCAAAATTCGCCGAAGTGTCTGGCGACTTCAATCCGTTGCACATGGACGAGGCCTTCGCCGCGAAGACTCCGTTCCGTGGCCGGATCGCCCATGGTGCGCTGGTGGCGTCCTTCGTTTCGTGCGTGCTGGGCAATGAATTGCCCGGACCGGGCGCGATCTTCCAGAGCATGAAGATCCGATTCCAGAAGCCGGTCCGCCCTGGCGACACGGTCTATACCCGCGCCACGGTGGCCGGGATCGATATCCGCTCGCGTCTTGTGAAGATGGTTTGCGAATGCAGGGTCAATGGCGAAGTCGTGATGGAGGCCGATGCCGAAGTCATGGTGCGCAAGCGCCGCAAGTCCAGCGACGCGGACGCGTAAGCGTGACCGCCGCTCCCCTCTGCACACGACGTCTGCCATGACCCGCGCCGTTGAGGGCTATCGCGCGCTTGCGTCCTCCGACAAGGGCGGTGTCGCGGCGCTGGGCAATTTCGACGGTGTGCACCGCGGGCACCTCTCGGTGCTCGAGACGGCCGCGGACCTGGCCCGGTCGCTCGGCTGCGAGGTGGTGGCCGCAGTCTTCAAGCCCCATCCGCGGCGCTATTTCAAGCCGGATACCGACCCTTTCCGCCTGATGAGCGACGGCCAGCGTGTGCGTGCGCTGGGCAAGCACGGCGCGGTACGTGTTCATCACATTCCGTTCGGACCGGAGCTGGCGGCCATGACTCCGGACATGTTCGCACGCGACGTTCTGGCCGAGGGCCTCGGCCTGAAGGGCGTGGTCACCGGGGCTGATTTCCGGTTCGGCCATGACCGTGCCGGCGATGCGGCGATGCTGGGCGAGCTTGGCGAGCGCTACGGCTTCACGGCACGCACGGCAGACGAGATCGACGATGGCGGCGAGAAGATTTCCTCGACCGCCGTGCGCGAGGCCATCCAGGCCGGCGACGTGACGCGCGCCCGCTTGCTGATGGACCGGCCCTTCATCGTGGAGGGTGTGGTCCGCCGCGGCGATCAGCGCGGCCGTGTGCTGGGCTTTCCCACGGCCAATATCGCCTTCGAGGATTACGTGCGTCCGCTGCCCGGCGTCTATGCCGTGCGCGCGCGATTGCCCGGCGAGACGCAATGGCGCGCCGGTGTCGCCAATGCGGGTAAACGCCCGACGGTGGGGGGCACGGACGAGCGCCTGGAGGTCAATATCTTCGACTTCGAGGGCGATCTCTACGGGCTCGAGCTCGAAGTCGCGCTGGAAGCGTTCATCCGCGCGGAGAAGCGCTTTGACGGGCTCGATGCGCTGAAGGCGCAGATCGGCGCGGATTGCGAAACGGCTCGGCAGATATTGAACGGCTAGACCGCTGGCGCGGGATTGTGTTTTTGAAGAAGGGATGGCCATGAGCAAGATGTTTGGACGCCGCCGGGGCCGTGCGCGCCTGGCCGCAGCCGGGTTTTTCGTCGCCGGCCTGGTGCTGGCGCTCGACCAGTTCACCAAGCACATCATTCTGCGCGTCGTCGACCTGGATGCCGGAGGGCCGGGCAGTCAGATCCGCGTGCTCGATCCGGTGTTCAATCTGACCATGGTGTGGAATCGCGGGGTCAGCTTCGGCCTGCTGGCTGCCGACAGCCTGTGGCAGCGCCTTCTGCTCGCCGGGTTCTCGCTGCTGATCGCCGGTGTGCTGACGGCGTGGCTGACCAAGGCCGAGCGCTGGCTTCAGGCGGTCGCTTTCGGCCTGGTCATCGGCGGGGCGATCGGCAATGTGATCGACCGGCTCGTCTATGGGGCCGTGGCCGATTTCCTGGACTTTTCCGGCCTGTATTTTCCCTATGTCTTCAACGTGGCCGACGCCGGCATCTCGATCGGGGTCGCGCTTATCGTGCTGGACCTGCTGCTCGATAACGGACGGCCACAATCGCGCCCGCTCTGAAAAGCGCGGCAGAATGTCGTGAAGGCTGGTCTTCGAGGGCCCGGCTCTGTTAAACAGTCCCTATCGTTTTGACATTGACCCATGAGCGAGCCCGATTTCATGCGCACACGCCTCATCCTGACTGCTGTTGCAGCCCTTCTGGCGACCAGCGCCTGTTCCTCCGGCGTGCGTCAGGCGCTTGGTGCGGAAAAGGCGACCCCGGACGAGTTCCGCGTGGTCACGATCGCGCCGCTCTCGGTTCCGCCCGAGTATAATCTGCGTCCGCCGGAGCCGGGCGGCCTGCGTCCCGAAGACATTTATACCGACCAGCAGGCGCGCCGCGCCCTGTTCGGCGACATGGATGCCACCAACGCGTCGGACGCGGAAATCCTGCTGGCCGCCCGCGCCGGTGCGGGTAACGCGAACCCGAATGTGCGTGCGCTGATCGATGGCGAGACCGCGCAGGTGGTCCGCAAGGAAACCAGCTTTGCCGACCGGATCCTGTTCTGGCGCGACGGAGACGGGCAGGTCGTGGGCAACCAGGCGCGGCCCGAACCCATCGATCCGCAGGCCGAGCAGGAGCGCATCCTGAGCGCGACCGGTGGCGGCGATGTGGTCATCGGCCGGCCCGAAACGGTGCGCAGCAAGCTGCCCGGTCTCTAGGCGAGGCCTCACGGCGCTGAGCTTTTTGAACCCCGGCCGGCTGCGGCCGGGGTTTTCTATTCCGGTTTTACGGTGAGCGGGCATCTTGACCGACTCAGGCGCGCCCGCGACGCTTGCGCCATGCCCGCCATTCGCCGCCTCAGTCCGGAAACCATCAATCGCATTGCCGCCGGCGAGGTGGTGGAACGCCCTGCGTCCGCCATCAAGGAGCTGGTCGAGAACGCGATTGATGCCGGCGCGCGCCGCATCGATGTCAGCGTGGAAAGCGGGGGACTGACCCGGCTGATCGTGGAAGATGACGGGTCGGGCATGGATGCCGACATGCTGGCACTCGCGGTAGAGCGTCATGCCACGTCCAAGCTACCGGTGTCGGAGGCGGGCGACGATCTGCTGAATATCGAGACGATGGGATTTCGCGGCGAAGCGCTGCCCTCGATCGGTTCGGTCGCCCGGATGGAGATCTGCACCCAGAGCGCGGAAATCGGCGAGGCGTGGTCGCTGAGCGTGGAGGGCGGCCGGACAGGAGAGCCGCGTCCGGCCCCGCCGCTGGGACGGCGCGGAACACGGGTGGAGGTGCGCGATCTGTTCTACGCCACGCCGGCGCGGCTGAAATTTCTCAAATCGGAGCGCGCCGAGACGACGGCGATCAACGACATTCTCAAGCGCCTTGCCCTGTCGCGGGCCGATATCGGCTTCTTCCTGAACTCGGACGGACGCTCGAGGCTCTCGCTTCCGGCCGAGACCGCGTCCGATCCGGCGGCGGCGCGCCGCGCCCGCCTGTCGGGCCTGCTGGGCCGGGATTTCGGCGAGAACGCGCTGGCCATCGATCAGGAACGCGAGGGCGTGAGCGTATCGGGGTGGGCGAGCCTGCCCACCTATAATCGCGGCTCGAACCAGTTCCAGTTCCTGTTCGTCAATGGCCGCCCGGTGCGCGACAAGCTGCTGGTCGGGGCCGTGCGCGGCGCCTACCAGGATTTTCTGGCGCGCGACCGGCACCCGGTCGTGGCGCTTTATGTCGACCTGCCCACCGACGAAGTGGACGTCAATGTCCATCCGGCCAAGGCAGAGGTGCGGTTTCGCGATGCCGGCCTGGTGCGCGGTCTGATCGTCGGCGCTCTGCGCCATGCGCTGGCCGGGGCGGGCCATCGCGCCTCAACCACGGTGGCCGGCTATGCGCTGGGCAAGGTGCAGCCGCAATCTTCTCCATCCGCCGGACTGTGGAGCGGGTCGCGCAGCTGGGCGGGAGCGTCCGTCTCGCCGGGATACGAGCGCAGCCTGCAGCCGGATGGCGCAGGCGATGTGGCCTACCCGGTTCGTGAGGACCAGGCCTCCGGATTCGGCGTCTCGGCGCGGGTCGAACCCGATTATCTCGCCGAGCCTGCCGGCCCGTCCGCCACACCGGGTGAAGAGTTCGGTGGCGAGACCGGCCAGCCGGGAGCCGACTGGCCGCTCGGCGTGGCGCGCGCGCAGCTTCACGCGACCTATGTCGTGGCCCAGACCGCGGACGGGATCGTCATCGTCGATCAGCACGCCGCGCATGAGCGGCTGGTTTATGAGCGCATGAAAGCCCAGTTGCGCGCGAGCGGCGTGGCACGCCAGTCGCTTCTGGTTCCCGAGATCGTCGAACTGGACGAGACCGAGGCGCGCCGCGTGCTGGACCGGGCTGAGGAGCTGGCCGAGCTGGGCCTGGTGATCGAACCTTTCGGGGCGGGCGCCATTGCCGTGCGCGAAACGCCCGCCTTGCTCAAGCGTCTCGACGTGCAGGGCCTGATCCGCGATCTGGCCGACGAGCTGGCCGAATACGACGAAGCCCTCTCGCTGAAGGAGAAGCTGGAAGAGGTCGTCGGCACGATGGCCTGCCATGGCTCTGTGCGCGCGGGACGCCGCCTGTCGGGCGAGGAGATGAATGCGCTGCTGCGCGAGATGGAAGCGACGCCCCATTCCGGACAATGCAATCACGGACGGCCCACCTACGTAGAGTTGAAACTGGCCGATATCGAACGGCTCTTCGGGCGCAGATAGCAGTCAAGGGCCGTGAATCGCAGCGATAATCGGAAAGCTTCATGCTCGTTTAACAAGATTTCTGTTGAATGCCTTCAACCATTCGCTGCACGGGTTGGGGGATATATATGGCAGCCTCGTCAGACAGTGACTTGCCGCACAAGCTGATCCTGGCGATCGGCCTGTTTCTGGTGCTGGTGGCCGTCGCGGTCACGGCACAGCGCGTGTCATCCCTCGACGCCCGGGTCGCGCAGGCGGACAAATCACTGGAACACTTCGCCTATGCGAACGTGATGCTCGACGATCTGGGCCGCGAGCGTACCGAAGCGATCTACCTTACCGCGCTGAAGGACAGCGCGCCGGATGAATACGAGAGCCGGGTCGAATCGACCAACTCGATCATGTCGGTTCTCAGCACTGCGGTTGCCGATGAAGAGTGGCGGCGCTCGCTGAGCGACGTCGGCCGGGAAAGTCTCAACAGGACGCGTCCGGCCGTGCTTGCGCTCGGGCCGCTTCGCGAGGATGTGCGCCGCGGAACCGCGTCTCCCGAGGCTGTCGCCACACGCTATACCGCTGTGATCGATTCCATGATTGCCGAGATGGGCGTTCTGATCCACGACCGGCTTGGCGAGACCACGTTCGGTGAAGCGTTTGTTGCGCTCGCCACGCTGGATGATCGCATCGGTCTGGAAAACGCGCTGGGTCAGGTCGCATTTGCTCAAGGCTGGCTACCCGAGCCGCTGCGCGCGGAATTCGAACGGGCGATCGAGACGCAACAGGTTCAGCGCACGCAGTATCACGCGAACACGGATGCGGCGGCGGCGAGCGCGCTCAATCTCGCCTTTCATCGAACGGGCACGGCCTCGCTCACCGCCATGCGCGACGCCGTCTGGGGATCCGGTGAAGAAGGTGCAGTCCTGGAGCGCTCCGAGATGATTGCCTGGTCGGAGTCGATGAGAGCGCGCCACAACGACCTATCGATGCTGCGCAGCCTGCGCTTGCGCGAGGAGACCGAGCTGTTCGAGGCTGCCACACGGGCTCGGATGCGATCGGCTCTTCTGCAGGGTGTCATTGCCAGCGTTCTGGTTCTGGTCCTGATGTCCGGTGCGCTCCTGGTGCTCAGACGCCAGACGCGTGCTGGCACTGCCAGCGAATCCGGTGCGGATGGCGGCCCCGCCGCCCTGGTCTAGAGATCAGCAAGCCGCGCCGGACGCGCCTCAGGCCACGACTGCGCTGGGCCTGAGAAAGATCACTCGCGCGGCGCCGTACTCGCCTTCGTCCAGCCGGTCCCAGCCTTCGACCTGGGGATCTTCCTTCTCACCGACCTCGAAAACCGCCAGCGCGTCCGGCCCGACCCAGCGCCCGGCTGTCAGCTCGATCAGCGCCGCTTCGCCCAGTCCCTTGCCATAGGGCGGATCGAGGAAGACCAGGTCGAAGACCGGCCCGACGCCCGCCGGCTTCGTGCCCAGCGAGGTCGCATCGCGCCGGTGGATGCGCGTATTGCCGAACATGGACAGCGCTTCGGCATTTTCCCGGATGGCGCCGCGGGCTGCGGCGTCGGTTTCCACGAAGAGGCAGAACTCCGCGCCTCGGCTCATCGCCTCGAAGCCGAGCGCGCCGGACCCTGCAAACAGGTCGATGACACGGCGTCCCTCCAGGCCGGCTGACCAGGGGGCGTGAGCCAGCTTGTTGAAGATCGCCTCACGGGCCCGGTCGGAGGTCGGCCGCGTAGTCCGCCCCTTCGGCGCGGCGATCTGGCGTCCCTTATGGGCGCCGGCGACGATTCGCATTCGCCTTGCCTCCTGCCGGTTTTCCAGAGGATGAGTCCGGGCCGCGCTCCGGCGCACCCGGGCGCTTTCCACCCGGTTTGCGGCCGGGCCCGCTTCCACCACCCGGGCGCTGCGGGCGCGGTTTGGCCTTGGCGGTCCCGGTCTTGACCGGTCCGGTGACGTGGCCGGAGCCGGCCGGATAGCCGTCCGTGTCCAGCGGGTAGAGCTTGCCCAGCTGGTCGCGCAGAACCGAGAGTTTGACCTCCTCGGTCTCGCCCTTTGCCAGCGCGCCGAGCTGGAACGGTCCGTAGGCCACGCGCATCAGCCGGTTGACCTGCAGGCCCAGCGCGTTGAGCACCTTGCGCACCTCGCGGTTCTTGCCCTCGCGCAGGCCCACCGTGAGCCAGATATTCGCGCCCGTGCGCCGGTCCACGCTGGCCTCGATCGGACCATAGGTGACGCCCTCGACGGTGATGCCGTCTTTGAGCTTCTCAAGCTGGCTGTCCTTCACATCGCCATAGGCCCGCACCCGGTAGCGGCGGCTCCAGGCCGTTGCGGGCAGCTCCAGTATCCGCGCCAGCTCGCCATCGTTGGTGAGCAGCAGGAGGCCTTCCGAGTTCAGATCGAGACGCCCGATCGAGATCACCCGGCCCATCGATTTGGGCAGGTGTTCGAAGACCGTCTCGCGCCCTTCCGGATCCTTGTGCGTGGTCAACCGGCCTTCCGGCTTGTGGTGACGCCAGAGCCGTGTCTCCGGTTTCGCCCCGACCGGTTCGCCGTCCAGCGTGATGTCGTCGGCGGCGGTGACCTTGAAGGCCGGGGTGGTCAGCACCTTGCCGTTGACCGCGATGCGGCCCGCCTCGATCAGCTTTTCTGCCTCGCGTCTCGAGGCGATCCCGGCGTGAGCGAGATATTTGGCAATGCGTTCGCCGGTGGCTTTGGCGCCATCGTCTTGATCGGTCATGCTTGAGGTATTTCCGGTTCGCGGCTAAGCGCTCGGATCATGACCGAACGCGATGAGAGATATATGCGCCGGGCGCTGCAGCTGGCGCAAGCGGCAGGCGAAGCGGGCGAGGCGCCGATCGGCGCTTTGATCGTCGATCCTGCCAGCGGGCAGGTCGTGGCCGAGGGGGGTAATGCGCCGATTGCCGGTCACGACCCGACGGCCCATGCCGAGATCGTCGCCCTGCGCCGGGCCGGCCTGGCGCTCGGCAATTACCGCCTGACAGGGCTCGAACTCTACGTGACGCTTGAGCCATGCGCCATGTGTGCCGGTGCGATCAGTCATGCCCGCATCGGCCGGCTCGTCTATGGCGCCAGCGACAAGAAAGGCGGCGCGGTCGATCACGGCCCGCGCTTCTTTGACCAGCCCACCTGCCATTGGCGCCCCGACGTGTCGGGCGGCGTGCTGGCAGAGGACAGTGCGCACCTGCTCCGGGCCTTCTTCCGCGCGCGCCGCGCCAAACCCAATCCCAATCCCTGACACCCAGCCGAAGGCCGAGCCGGGGCCTGCGCCCGAAGTAACGCTAGGCCCAGCCGAGCCACATGAGGAAGCCACGCAGGGCGCCGAGCGGCGGCAGCAGGAGATCGAAGATCAGCCACAGCCACTTGACCATCATCGCGTCGCGCACGACGGCGGTGATCCAGCCAGCCAGTGCCACGATGCCGACGCATCCTCCGCCGAAACAGCCGCCCCTGTCGCGTATCTCGATTACCGCCATGCTGGCTCGTCCCTTGTTCTGATTGACCGGCCCTTTCCAATGTCAGGGATGGGGGAGGCCGGATCAAGGCGCGCCTGCGGGTTAATCGTCCCGCGACTGGCCGTCGAAGGCTTCGACCGACATGTAGACCTGGTCGAGCGCATCGAAGCGCATCGGGTCCGCGCCGTCACAGCTCCAGGACGGGGCGAAGGTGTCGGCCACCAGCCGCGCGGCTTCGTTGGCTTCGCTCATCGCGCTGGCATCCAGGAAGGCGATCTGGCAGGCCACGGCGTCGCTGCCGGGCGCCAGCGCGGTCACCACCAGCGTCTCCTGCTGCTCGGCCTCGCTCCCCTCCAGGCCGCCGGGGGTGAAGGCGATGGACCTGTGGATGGTCGCGACGGCCGTGCCCGCATGCAGGCGCCATTCCACCACGTCATGGAAATTGGAATAGGGCGCATTGGCCGGCACCCGCATGAAGTCCGAGCGCGGCCCGCCATCGAACGCATAGGCAATCGCCGAGCTGTGCTCGCTGCTCATGAGATAGAGCGAATACGTGTCATGGCCGGCGCAGGCGGTTTCCCAGACCGGCTCGTCGGGGTATTGATAGCTGGGGCAGTTCTCGATGCGCGTGTAGACGCTTTCAGCCTCCTGGGCGGCCGCCACCGGTGAGGCCAGGGCGAGACCGGCCAGGATTGCGCCCATGCACGGGCGTGCGTGAAAAATGCGTGCGGTCACTATGGATCCCCCCGGAAACTGTGCCGCGGGTCAGAGCGCGCGCGACATGCAATAGCTGAACGACTTGCCGCAGTAAGCGCCGAAAGGCTCGCACGGGTCAAATCCCAGCTTGGCATAAAGCGCGCGCGACGCGGCAAACCCCTCCGACCGGCCGGTCTCCAGACCGAGCCAGCTGACCCCGCGCCCGCGCGCCTCCTCGATCAGCGCCTCGATGAGCTTGCGTGCGATGCCCTTGCCGCGATGGGCGGCCAGCACATGCATCGACTTGATCTCCGCGCGGTCCGGGCTGAGCATCTTGAGCGCGATGCAGCCCAGCACCGCACCGTCCTCCTGCGCCGTCCAGAAGGTGATGTCGGGATGGGTGAGGCCGGAGGCATCGAGATAGTGGCAGGTATTGGCCGGAGACACATCGGACGTGTAGCGGCCATGGGCCTCGATCACGGCGGCGGCCTCGGGACGGGTGGGGTCGTCGATGGCGATACGCATCAGGGCTTCATGGCCGTCAGGCGCCGGTCGAGCCCGGCCCTGACATCCGGCCATTCCTCTTTGAGAACCGAATAATACACCGTGTCGCGCCGCTCTCCGGTCCAGGTTTTCATCTGCGAGCGCAGGACACCTTCGCGCACCGCGCCGAGTTTCTCCATCGCGCGCTGACTGCGTTCGTTGCGCCCGTGCGTCTTCAGCTCGACGCGCTCGGCACCCGCTTCGAAGGCGCGCTCCAGCATCAGGCGCTTGGCGGCGGGGTTGACGTGGGTGCCGCGAAACTCCGCGCCGTACCAGGTCCAGCCAATCTCGACGCGCTGGTGTTCGGGCACGATGGACAGGAAGGCGCTATGCCCGCCATAGCGCCCGGACAGCTTGTCGAACACGGCATAGGAGATCTGCCGGTCCAGCCGGGTCTCTGCGTGCATGGTGTAGAACCAGGGATCGAAATGAACGCCGTCCGCGCGCACGCTGGTCAGCGCCCAGAGCTCGGCCTCGTCGGCGAGCGGACGCAACGCTCCCCGGTGGCGGTCGCGCAACGGCTCCAGCCGGACGAAGTCGTTCTCCAGCAGTTTCTGCTCGCTCAAGTCCATCGCTTACCCTGCCAGCAATATCAGTCCGCGTATCACGTAAACCGCGCCGATAGCGGTCACCAGACGCTTCGTCCAGCGCCGGAAGTGCGTATCGCTCATCACGTCCAGCACCCTCGCGCCGGCCATCGTCCCCGCGACCGAGAGCGGGATGGCGGCCGCAAGGACCCAGACCGGAAGCCCCAGGCCCTGATCAAGAACCAGCGGCAGATAGTAGACGATCTTGACCAGATGGGCGGCCAGTTGCGTCGCGGCCTTGGTGGCGACGACGGCCCGCCGGTCGGCGTCGACATTCTGCGCGAAGACGTCCAGCAGCGGCCCCGCGACCCCGGCGATCACGTTGAGGCCGGTGACCAGAAACCCGCACAGGACCGCATGGACCGGGCACGTGAAATCGAGGTGCAGATGACGCCGGGGCAGCCAGACCAGCAGGGGCACCAGTCCCAGCACGATGAACAGCAGCGGGCGGGACAGGACGACCGACACACCCGCCAGCACCAGAGCCGCGGCGATCGCGCCGGCCGCGTACCAGACGATCGTGCGCCAGAGCAGATAGTCGCGCAGCAGAAAGGCGCGCCACCCGTTGGACACGCCCTGCAGGATGCCGTGCACGAACATGGCGCTCGCCACCGGCAGCAGGGCGGCCAGCACGCCCATCAGGATCAGCCCGCCGGCCATGCCGAACACGGCCGACAATGCTGCGGTCGCTAATACACTTACGAGAATCAGAAATGCGGTCATATGGCAGGTGGAATCAGCTTTCTCCCGTGCCATGATAGGCCAAACTCGAAAACGCCGCGTGTTGCGGTACGGCAAAAGCCACACGGGAGGAGATCGTTTCAATGAATTTTGAGTATTCCGATACCTGCAAGGATTATCTGAAGCGCCTTCGGGCCTTCATGGACGCCTATGTCTATCCGAACGAGAAGACCTATTCCGAGCAGCTGGCCGGGTTCGGCACCGACCGCTGGCAGGTCATCCCGATCATCGAGGAGCTCAAGGAACAGGCGAAGAAGGACGGTCTGTGGAACCTCTTCCTGCCTGAGTCGGAGAAGGGCGCGGGCCTGTCCAATGCCGACTATGCGCCGCTTGCCGAAGAGATGGGCCGGGTGCCCTGGGCGTCGGAAGTTTTCAACTGCTCCGCGCCGGACACCGGCAATATGGAAGTGCTGGCCCGCTACGGCACCAAGGCGCAGCAGGACGAGTGGATGACGCCGCTGCTGGAAGGCAAGATCCGCTCCGCCTTTCTGATGACCGAGCCGGCCGTGGCCTCGTCGGATGCCACCAATATCGAATGCTCGATCACGCGCGACGGCGACGAATATATCGTCAACGGCCGCAAATGGTGGAGCTCGGGCGCGGGCGATCCGCGCTGCAAGATCTACATCGTGATGGGTAAATCCGATCCCGATGCGCCGACGCACAGCCAGCAATCCATGATCCTGGTCCCCGCCGACGCCAAGGGCGTGACCATCGAACGTCACCTGCCGGTCTTTGGCTATGACGACGCCCCGCACGGCCACATGGAGGTCAAGCTGGACAATGTCCGCGTGCCGGCTGCCAACATCCTGCTGGGCGAGGGGCGCGGCTTCGAGATCGCGCAAGGCCGCCTCGGGCCGGGCCGGATCCACCACTGCATGCGTACGATCGGCGCGGCCGAACGCGCGCTGGAGCTGATGGTCAAGCGCCTGATGAGCCGGGAAGCCTTCGGCAAGCCGGTCATCAAGCACTCGGTCTGGGACCAGCGTATCGCGAGCGCCCGCATCGACATCGAGCAGTCGCGTCTTCTGACCCTGAAGGCGGCCTGGATGATGGACACGGTGGGCAACAAGCATGCCCGCGGCGAGATCGCCATGATCAAGGTGGCCGCGCCGAACATGGCGTTGCGCGTGATCGACGATGCGATCCAGGCCCATGGCGGCGGCGGCGTCAGTGCCGACTTCCCGCTGGCCTACTCCTATGCCGGCATCCGCACGCTGCGCCTGGCCGACGGGCCGGACGAGGTGCACGAGCGCACCATCGCCCGCCTTGAAGCCAAACGCTGGTTGAACGAGGGCTGATGGCCTGAGCGGCCTCTCTGGTGTCCTCCCCTGCTTTACGGGGGAGGTGCCCTCGAAGGGGGCGGAGGGGGCGAGATCGAGGGGCGCCCGCCCCCTCAGTCAGCTTCGCTGACAGCTCCCCCGCAAGCAGGGGAGCACACCAGCGTCTCGCTTCGGCGATTACTCAATACCCTCTGCGATGTCCTCCCCCGTTTACGGGGGAGGTGCCCCTCGAAGAGGGCGGAGGGGGCGAGATCGAAGAGCGCTGACAGCTCACGGACAAGCAGGCGAGTTCAGCCGGGTTTGATCCAGCCTTGCAGACAGTGCGTATAAGGTGAATGCCCCGCGAGGAAGGATGATCTCATGGCCGACTGGCCCATCACCTGGTCTATCGCCGCACTTGCCGCGCTTCTTGGCGGGGCAATGGGCTTGCTCAGCCTGATCCGGCCCCGTTGGGGCGCCGGCGTCGTTCGCCTGACCCCCGAAACCGAACGCCCCGGCGGCTGGGCGGAGTTTCGCGCCAGCTATGGCGGGGCGCTCTTCCTGCTGCACGGTGCGGTTCTGCTGACCCTGGCCATGAGCGGTCAGGCGGGCGAAGGATCGGTGATCGGGGCCAGCTTTGCCGCAGCCTGCTACTGGATCGGCATGGGCCTCGGACGCATCGTCTCGCTCGTGGCCGACGCCTCGAAGGGCACACGCACCGGCTACAACGTGTTCGGCACCGCCTTCGAACTCGCGGTCGGCATCGCCCTGCTGGCGCCCTTCCTCGGCCATCTCGGCCGCTGAAACCCGGGGCGGGGTTGCAGCCCTGTGATGTTCTCACCCTGTCCACTCTGGATTCCGGGTCTCGCCTTGCTCGCCCGGAATGACGAATACTCGATATATTTCAAACAAATCCAGCTTTCGTCATCCCGGACTTGATCCGGGATCCAGAGAGCGTGGAGCGGTGTTACTGGATGACGCGGCCACCTCCGCTCCCGGGTCCTGAATTTGGATAGGAACGCGTCATCCGACCCTTCGAGGCTCGCTGCGCTCGCACCTCAGGGTGAGGGGGATGATGACACCAGGGCATTGTTTTAAAGGATATATCCAGCCCCCTCCCTCATGCTGAGGTGCCCGGCTTTGCCGGGCCTCGAAGCATCGGATGGCGGGCTCGCACCGCTCGCACAGACCCGGGAGTTCGCGACAATCAAACCTTCTGCGCGATCTCCCACGCATACTCGGCCATCGGCTCGACCAGCGCCCCCAGATCCTTGGCGCGTTCGTTCGATGCATTGCCTTGCAGCGAGCGCGCATACACGCCCTGCGCAATGCCCGCGAGGCGGAAGATGTTGTAGGAAATATAGAAATCGAGCTTGGGGATCCCGTCGCGCCCGGTGCGTTCACAATAGGCTTTGACGTATTCGTCTTCTGTCGGAATCCCGTGGGATTTCAGATCGACGCCGAGGAAGCCGTTGCGGATATCCTTCGGGGTGCGCCACTGCATCAGCTGGTAGGTGAAATCGGCCAGCGGATCGCCGAGGGTCGAAAGCTCCCAGTCGAGCACCGCGATGACCTTCGGCTCGGTCGGGTGGAACATCATGTTGTCCAGACGGTAATCGCCGTGGACGATTGAGGTGCGCTCCTGCTCGGGCGCATGCTCGGGCAGCCACTCGATCAGCTTGTCCATTGCCGGGATGGGTCGCGTTTCAGCGGCCTTGTACTGCTTGGTCCAGCGCCCGATCTGGCGGTCGAAATAATTTCCCGGCTTGCCGTAATCGCCCAGGCCGATCGCCTCGTAGTCGATATTGTGCAACTGGGCGAGCGTCGCGTTCGACGCGTCGTAGAGCGCGGCGCGTTCGTCGGGCTCCATGCCGGGCAGGTACGGGTCCCAGAAGATCCGGCCCTTGACGAAGTCCATGACGTAGAAGGGCGTCCCGATGACGCTCTCGTCCTCGCACAGCCCGTGCATTTTCGGCACCGGGAAGCCAGTCTTTCCCAGAGCGCTCATCACGGTGAATTCGCGGTCCACCGCATGCGCGCTGGGCAGGAGCTTGCCGGGCGGCTTGCGTCGCAGGACATAGGACGCGGACGGTGTATCCAGCTTGTAGGTCGGGTTTGACTGACCGCCCTTGAACTGTGTGACGGTGAGCGGGCCGGCATAGTCGCCAACATGGGCCGTCATCCACGCGTCCAGTGCGGACTCGTCGAACTTCAGCGCGTCGGTAACGGTCTTCGTGCCGGAAAACTGTTCGTTCAGGTCAGTCATTCGTCCGTCTTCTCACCTTCATGAAATCCCGGCCAGGCGCGTAGCGCGCAGGGCCGGGACCTCATCGCTGTTTTCGTGCAGGACCCCGGCTCTTCGCCCGGATGATATCCGGGCCCGGCCGGCGTTTCGGCACGTCGAATTACTCGCTCACATACACCACGCCGTCCTTCATGACGAAGTCGACATCGGTCAGTTCGGAGATGTTCTCCGTCGGATCGCCGTCGACGGCCACGATGTCGGCGAGCTTGCCCGCTTCCAGCGTGCCGATCTGATCGTCCATCTGGATATGGCGCGAGGCGTTGACGGTGGCGGTCGTCAGCGCCTCCATCGGCGTCATGCCGGCGTTCACGTACAGCTCGAATTCGCGCGCATTGTCGCCGTGGGCAGAGACGCCGCTATCGGTGCCGAACGCGATCTGCACGCCGTTTTCATGGGCGCGGCGCGCCATTTCCAGCATTTGCGGCCCCACCTCGCGCGACTTGGCGCGCTGATTGTCCGTCATCCAGTCCGCGGTTTCGGCCTGATCGGCGACGAACTCGCCCGCCATCACGGTCGGGACCAGGTAGGCGTCGTTGTCCCGGAACAGGCGGATGGAATCCCGGTCGAGATAGGTGCCGTGCTCGATGGAATCCCCGCCCGCTTCCAGGAAGGCATTGATGCCGGTCACGCCGTGGGCATGCGCGGTGACGCGGCGGCCCATCAGGTGCGCGGCTTCCACGATGGCGTCCAGCTCGTCATTGAAGAATTGACGCTCCACGCCCGCGGCCGTGTCGGACAGCACGCCGCCGGTCGCGGTGATCTTGATCACGTCCGCGCCGCCGCGCACCAGTTCGCGCACCGCGCGCCGGCAATCGGACGGGCCGTTGCAGGCGGTTTCGGAGCTGAACATGTGCATTACGTCAAACGCGAAGCCGTTGATGTCGCCATGTCCGCCGGTCGGCGTGACGGAGGGGCCGGACACGCGCAGGCGCGGGCCGGGCACGTCGCCATCCTCGATCGCGTCGCGCAGGGCTGTGATCGCTTCGAAATTACCGCCGACATCCTGCGCCGTCGTGAAGCCGGCAAGGAGGGTCGTATGCGCGTTGGCCGCGCCGTTGAACGCCATGTCGGCGGGGTTCAGGATGAAGCCTTCGAACCGGCGCAGCGGGCCTTGCTGGGACAGCAGGTGAACGTGGCTGTCGATGAAGCCGGGCATCACCCAGTCGTCGGAAAGATCGATGATCTCCGCCCCGTCCGGGGTGACGAAACCGTCTTGGATGGACTCGATCCGGTTGCCGCGCACCAGGATGGAGGCGTTCTCGCGGACGCGTTCACCGGGCACGGCGATAAGGTGTCCGGCATGGATCACGGTGAGCGTGTCCCCGGCGGAGTCCTGGGCGAAGCTGCTCGCAGACAGCGCAAGACCGGCCGCGATCGCGGCACTGACGATTTTCATGGATGATCTCCCCTTAGAGTCCTGATTTTCAGGTTGGCGCTACTGTCGAACGCCCGGGGAGGAGATGTCAAACCGGCCGCTGCGTCAGGCGCTCTGGTTGAGCGCCATGGAGCCGATGCGCCCGCTTTGCTGGGCACCGGGCCCGTAGCCGGCTTCCTCGCGCTTCTGGCGCGCGGCCGCGTCGGCAATGGCCTTGACCACGCCTTCGGTGAGAACCTTCATCGCCTCGACCGCGGCGCCGTTGCGGCGCACCGCCGCCTCGAAGGTTTCCGTGGCACTGCGAAGTTCGTTCTTCAGCGCATCGCCGACGCCGGCCAGCCGGCTGTTATCCTTGGCCGCGAGCATCGTCTCGCGCCGGTAGATATTGGCCAGCTGCAGCTTTTCGGTCTGCATCGGGATGGCGTCCTGCGGCTTCTTCGCGTCGAAGCAGGCCGTTTCGGCATCGAGCAATTCGGTCAGACGCCGGGTCAGGCGCAGCAGCGCCTCGGCGCGTTCCAGCGGTGTGTTGGCAGCCAGTTCACTCATTGGTCTTCTCCAATATCCTGATAGCGCATCACTTCGCGGGCCAGATCGTCGGCAAGTCCGATGCCGCCGGCCTTGGCCATCACCTTGGCGTACTCCTCGTTGAGCATGCCTTTCCAGGCGCCCTGGCCGGCGCCGGAGAACATCGAGTCCTCCGTGCTCTCGCCCATCATGTGCTCGAGCATCTGGGCCAGGAAGACCGCTTCGAATTCCTCGCCGACCTGGCGGGCCTGTTCGGCCGTCTCGACCCGGTTGACGCGCGGTCCTTCCTGAGCCTGGCTCTGGAGAAGGGCGGCGTTGACCTGTCCGTTCAGCAAACCGTCCATGTTACAGCACCTCGATCTCGGCCTGCAGCGCGCCGGCCGCCTTGATGGTCTGAAGGATGGTGATCATGTCGCGCGGGCTGACGCCCAGCGCGTTGAGGCCGTCGACCAGCTCGCGCAGGGAGACTGTTTCCTCGATCAGGCCCAGCTGGCTCATGCCTTCGTCCACGGTGACTTCCGTGCGCGGCACGACGACGGCTTCGCCTTCGGGTGCGAAGGCGCCCGGCTGCACGACCTGCGGGGTCTCGGAGACGGTGATGGTCAGATTGCCCTGCGCGATGGCCACGGTGGACACCCGCACATTCTCGCCCATGACGATCGTGCCGGTGGCCTCGTCGATGACGACCCGGGCGCGCATGTCGGCCTGGACGCGCAGCTGTTCGATGTCGGAGATCATGCCGACGATGCCGGAGCCGTATTGCGCGGGCAGGGAGACCGTCACGATGGAGGGGTTCACGGCCTCGGCGACCCGGCCACCCAGAAAGGCATTGATGGCCTCGGCCATGCGCCGCGCCGTGGTGAAGTCGGGGTTGCGCAGCGCCAGGCGAATCGCCTGCGCCCCGCTCATGTCGAAACTCAGCTCGCGCTCGATCAGCGCGCCGTTGGCGATGCGTCCGGTAGTGGGCACGCCGCGCGTGATGGAGGCCGCGTCGCCTTCGGCGGCGAACCCGCCCACCGCGATCGAGCCTTGCGACACGGCGTAGACATTGCCGGCTGCGTCCATCAGCGGCGTGGCGACCAGCACCCCGCCCTGCAGGCTGTCGGAATCGCCAAGCGCGGAGACGGTCACGTCGATGCGCGTGCCCTGCATCGAGAAGGGCGGCAGCTCGGCGGTCACGATCACGGCGGCCACGTTGCCGGTCCGCAGATCGGCTTCGCGCACATTGACGTTGAAGCGTTCCAGCATGGAGTTGAGCGACTGGCGCGTGAAGGCGGTGTTGCGCAGCGTGTCGCCCGTGCCGTCGAGACCGACGACCAGGCCGTAACCGACCAGCTGGTTGTCCCGGACGCCCTCCACATCCGCGATATCCTTGATACGCGGGTTGGCGTGAGCTGCAGCCGTGGTGAGGACAGCAGCGACAAGAAGGGCGATAATCCGGATCATGGCAGGCGGTTCTCCGCGCGTGTTAATCAGCACATCGAACCGGATGCGAAAACCGTGCCAAGGTTAATGGAAGAAATGCTGATGGAAATCAATTGGATAGGTTTTCAGCGCCGGGGGCGAATCCTGCCGGGGCGGGTTTTGCCCGGAAAGAATTGCCGGGTCAGGCCGGGTGTTTAAATTCTTCTTAAGACTGATTAAGCAGGCTGCAGCACAATTAGCGGTGAGAGTGTCCACGCCATGAAAATCAACGGACCACGCCATCTTCAGGGCCCTGCGGGGGCCAAGCGCAAGTCGTCTTCGGGCGGCGACGGCTCCGGCTTTGCGCCGCAATCGGCCGGCGCCTCGTCGGGGGCAGGCTCGGCCGGCGCCCTGTCTGGAGCCAGCGCGATCAACTCGGTCGACGCCCTGCTGACGCTGCAGGCGGCCGGCGATTACCGCGAGGCGCGCAAGCGCGCGACCGAGCGGGCCTTCTCCCTGCTCGACGTTCTCGACGATCTGAAAATGGCGCTGCTGGACGGCGGGATCCCCCGTGCCAAGCTCTCCGCCCTCATGGAATTGCTCAAGAGCGAACGCGACGGCGTGGACGATCCCCGGCTGGAAGCGGCCCTGGATGAAGTCGAGCTTCGCGCCGCGGTCGAGCTCGCGAAATATCACGCTTAGGTGACAAAACGGTAAGGTGTGGAAAACACGGTATTTTCACACCAGTGTCATAGTGTAGTGCGCGCGGCTTGTGCCGATTGACTATCCAGGAACCGCTGATATTTTTCGCCCGCTCCAGACAGGGAGTGCCAAGGGAGGAGTATCCCAGGGATGAGCGTCACTGTCTCGCAAATCGAACTTCCCAAGAATTATCGTCCGAGCGAGGACGAGGAGTTCATGAACGAGCGCCAGAAGGAATATTTCCGGCGCAAGTTGATGGCCTGGCGCGACGAGATCATTCGCGAGAGCCGGTCCACCCTGTCCAATCTGCAAGAGGATATGGGCTCGCTGCCCGATCTTGCCGACCGGGCCTCCACTGAAAGCGACCGCGCGCTGGAACTGCGCGCCCGCGACCGCCAGCGCAAGCTGATCTCGAAGATCGAATCCGCACTGCGCCGGATCGAGACCGACGAGTACGGCTATTGCGAGGAAACCGGTGAGCCGATAGCGCTGGCCCGCCTGGAAGCGCGTCCGGTGGCAACCTTGTCCATCGAGGCGCAGGAGCGTCACGAGCGCTCCGAGCGTGTGCACCGCGACGACTAGTCAAAGCCATCTGCACAGACTGTCAAAAGCCCGGCCCGCGCCGGGCTTTTTTAATGCTCCGCCCCAACTCAGGCGCTGCGCGCCAGCGCAATGTCGGTGGTGTCGCGCAGGGTCAGCACGCGCCGCGTCCAGGTGATGGCATCGCGCCGGTTTGCAAATGCCCCGACCAGCAGGCCGCTCGCCTGCAGGGCCCGCGTCAGCATGATCGCATGGGGCTTGGAGGCGGACGAGTAGACGACGGCCGTGACCAGATTTCGGGGGAGGAGGTGGGCCAGGCGCCCGGTGACGTGATCGAACTGGACCTCGTTGTGAAGGAAATTGACCCGGCTGTAGTCGAGCACCAGCGCCCGCAATCCCCGGCGGACGAGGGCTTCGCGAACGCGCGGCACGCTGCGCCGGGTCGTGGCCGGTGACATTCGGCCCTTCAAACCCAGATACAGGATATCGCCGGGTGGCAGCACCCGGCCACTATAGCTGAAATCACTGTTCCCCACCGACGCGGCCTCTTTTTGTATCTGGAGACACCCTAGGCCGGCGCAGTTGGCATTTCGTTGAGAGACGCGGTTAAGAAAGTCTTTCTTCCAGAAATTCTTCGGCCTTCTCGAAGACCGGAAAGGCCCCGGCCGTGAAACCGGCCTGGTGGAGGCGTTTGGTCATCAGCAGGGCGTGCATCATGTTTTCGGGCGCAAAGACATAGGCGATCACGCAGCTCTTGGGCACGCGCGCGGAAAACAGGGTGACGATTTCGGCAAACTGCTCGGTCGTGTGATCGAGCGTGCATTGCGTGTAGTCCATGAGCAGGCCTGCGCGGTTCTCCCGCACCAGCCGGTCGCAGAGCTTCTCCGCATTCGCCCGGCTTTCCTTGTACCGATTGGTCCCGATCAGCTTCACGCAAAAGACGTTCAGCTCACCGAGTTCGGAGCGTTTCAGAACAAGATCGTCCAACTTGCTTATCTCCAGGACCCGCCATCGGCGCTACCGGCCCGTGCCGGGAGGGCAGAGCCGATGCGGCCGACTTTCGCCACGGATCAGAATGGCCAGAGAAGATTATAGAGTTCTTGACCGATCGGCGGACGCTGCATGTCGGAGATGTGGCCACGGCCGCCATAGGACACGCGCGCTTCGGCGATCTTGGTGTGGTCGATCGTGTTGTCCGGCTCGATGTCCTGGGGACGCACGATGCCGGAGATCAGCAATTCGCGCACCTCGTTGTTGATCCGCACTTCCTGGCGGCCCTGGACGATCATGTTTCCGTTCCACAAGACTTCGACGACGATGGCCGCCGCGGTCAACGAAATGGATTCAGACCGGTTCACGCTGCCCGACCCTTGCGTGGCGGTCGACGAACCGAAGCTGGCCAGGGAGGCGGGATCCACCGCGTCGTTGAAGAACTGGCCGAGCGCCGCCTCCCCGCCGAAGAAGCTCGTCAGGTTGGAATCGGTATCGTTGGTGCGCGACTGGTTGGTCTGGTTGGAGACCTGGGCGCGGTCGGAAATGTCGATGTTCACCGTCAGGATGTCGCCGACATTGGCCGCCCGCGGGTCGCCGAAGAAGCTGCGCGCATTGCCCCGCCACAGCGAGCCCGGATTGGCGTCCAGGCCGCGCGTCGCGGCGATGGAGCGAAGCTGGGCGACGTGTCGCGTCTGGGGATCCTGGGAGCCGTAGATCGCCGGATTGGGTGCGCCCATATTCATCGAGCCGATATTTTCCATCGGGCTCATCGGCGGGGCCTGGCCGACATAGGACAGGCGTTCGCCCGCGGCGCAGGCGGTCAGGGTGCTGGCGCTGAGCAGAAGCAGGGCCATCCGGGTAAGAGTGGGTCGCATCAGATGGGTCTCCTTAGGACGCGGCGCCGTAGCCGCCGACGCGGGCCAGGCCGGGGCCATGGGCGCGCGCCTCGACGGTGCGGTTCGATTGAAGATTGACAAAGCGGGCCATCTCGCCCTCGGCCGCTGACTCCATCGCCCGTGCGCGTGCGGTCAGGGTCAGCGTCCCGACCTGGTAGATGAGGTCGACGGTCTCGCCGCGTTCGATCGTGACGGGCGCGGACAGGTCGTAGGCGCGCAGCGCTTCGCCCGGGCGCAGACCACGGCGCGCTTCCTGGCCGACCAGCGTGTCGGCATCCAGGATCGCGTCGTTGCGCACGCGGTCGGCGGGCAGACGCAGCCACTCCACATCGCTGGCGGTGATGACCTCGCCGCGGGCAACCGGGCGAATGAGGACCGGTACATCGACCACGCTTTGCGCGCGGCCGGTCACCAGAACCGGCTCGCCGCCGGGGTAGGGCGCGATCTGGGCACGGAACAGGCCGGCGGCTGCATCGGTCTCGAAAGAGACCAGCTCCGGCGTGCCTTCGCTGTCGAGCGGGGCGTGCAGGGTGAGCTGGCGGTTCGACAGGCTGATCTGGTGGCTGCGGCCGGTATCGAAATACAGCGCCTCTTCCAGCATTTGCGTAATGGTGCTCGCCGGGACGCTGCGCGACTCGCGCAAGACGCTGACACGCTGCAGGTCGCCGGCATTGGCCCAGTCATAGCCCGCGCGCCAGGCTTCCCGGCGCAGATAGTCCGGATCCAGCGACACCGACTGGCCGGGCGCGCCGGCGCGCGCGACCTGCGTCTCGTCGTCCAGACCCTCGAACAGATCGCCGAGCGTGATGATGTGATCGTCGCTGGCCGGGTGTTCGCGCAGGATGACCGTTTGCGCGTCCGAGCCCAGTGCGGGCATCGCGCAGGCGGTCGAGATGAGCAGGGCGGCAAGAGTGCAACGTAGCATCGTTTCGATCCTCAGCGCAGGTTGGAGGAAGTGGCGAGCATCTCGTCGGCGGCCGAAATCACGCGCGCATTCATCTCGTAGGCGCGCTGGGCCTGGATCAGGGCGGTCACCTCGCCGACGGCGTCGACATTGGAGCTCTCGACAAAACCCTGGCGGATCAGACCGAAGCCCGGCTGGGTCGGGATGCCGATATTTGCCGCTCCGGAGGCGCCGGTTTCGATGTAGAGATTGTCGCCCGTGGCTTCGAGACCGGCCTCGTTGGGGAAGGTTGCCAGTTCGACCTGGCCGATGATCTGCGGCTGGGGATCGCCATCCAGCATGATGGAGATCTGGCCCTGGGCATTGATGTCGATCGAGCGGGCCTCGTCGGGAATGTTGATGCCCGGGGCGACCTGATAGCCCTCGGATGTCACCAGCAGGCCCTGGTCGTTCTTGGAAAAATTGCCCGCTCGCGTATAGGCGTCGCCGCCATTGGGCAACTGGACGCGAAAATAGCCATTTCCGTTGATCGCCATGTCCAGCGGGTTCTGTGTCTGGGTCAGGCTGCCCTGGTCGGTGATCCGGTAGACCGATCCGGTCTGGACGCCGAGGCCGACCTGAACGCCGGTCGGGACAATCGTGCCGGCGTCGGAGGACTGGGTGCCGACTTGTTGCAGGTTCTGATAGAGCAGGTCCTGGAACTCGGCCCGCTGACGTTTGAACGCCGTCGTGTTCATGTTCGCCAGATTGTGGGCGATCACCTCGACATTGAGCTGCTGGGCTTCCATGCCGGTGGCGGCTGTTGACAGAGCGCGCATGGGATTATCCTTCTAGCGAATTACGGACGGCCGAGACGCTCGACCGCTTTGCGGCTGAGTTCGTCGGTCTGATTGATCATGCGGGTCACGGACGAGTAGGTGCGCGAGACTTCCATCATCCGCGTGATCTCCATGATCGGGCGGACATTGGAGCTCTCGATGAAGCCCTGGCGGACCACGGCATCGAGCATGAGTTCGCGTTCGGAGTCTTCCGGCGCGGCGTAGCGATTGTCGCCGACCTTCTCCAGCTCGCCGATATTTTCGAAGCGGGTGACGCCAACCACGCCAAGCGCAACACCGCCCTGCGTGATTTCGCCATTGGCATGAATTTCAACCTCGCCGCCGTCCGGCAGGACGCGGACGGGCTGGCCGCCGGCATCGAGCAGGCGCGCGCCGTCGGAGGCGACGATCTCGCTGTCGCCGTTCAGGGTGAAGCGGCCTTCGCGGGTGAAGCGTTCGCCGGCGTCGGTCTCCAGCGTGAAGAAGCCATCGCCTTCGATGGCCATGTCCAGAGGGCGGCCCGTGCCTTCCAGCGCGCCTTGCGAGAAGTCGCGCCCGACGCCCCAGTCGTCGACGAAGTTGAGCCGGTTGGGCCCGTCGATGGAGCGTGCACGCGTCGTGTTCTCGGTTTCCAGAAGAACGCGTTCGGCCTTGAAGCCGGTGGTGGAGGCGTTGGCGATATTGTTCGCTGAAATGTCCATTGCCCGGCGCAAGGTTTGCTGGCGGGCAAGGCCGATCATCATCGCGTTATCCATGGCGCCTTCGTCCTTTCTGGCCGCTGTCGACACCGGAACCGCCATTTAAGCGGGTCACGGTTCACAGCTATCGCAAGCTGCGTGCCATGGTTAATTGTATGAAAAAACAATAACTTAAAAGTATGGCCGGAAATTTCCCCCGGCAGAAAGGCGCCCGGCACTGCACGGAGTGGGAAAAAACTGCCGACTTGGGCAACAGTCCAAACGGATCGTTAACCGGGTTTTGGCTTAATCCTTAACCAAAGGGCGCACAGCCCGGGCTTGCTGGAAGACGATCATGGCAGACGAAAACGAAGTCGAAGAGGTCGATGGCGAAGGCGCCGAGGGCGAAGAGGGCGGCAAGAAGAAGCCGGGCCTCATCAAGCTGGTCCTGTTCATCGGCCTGCCTGCGCTGATCCTTATCCTGGGCGGCGTTGCCGGCGCGCTCTTCTTCCTGGGCGGCGGCGAGGACGAGGCCCAGGTGGCCGAGGGCGAGCATGGGGAAGCCGGCGAGGGCGGCGCCCATGCCAGCGATGCCGAGCAGGCTCTGGCCGAGGCGCATGCCGAATACAAGACGACCTATCCCGATCCGATGGTGGTTTCCATCAATCACGGGACGGGATCGAGCAACCAGATGGTGATCGGTTTCACCTTCGTCTACGCCGAGGAGGCGACCGCCCAGCTTCTGGAGGCACGCCACGAGGAGATCGTGAGCAGCTACCAGGGCTTCCTGCGCGAGCTGCGCACCGAGGACCTTGTGGGATCGGGCGCGTTCTACCGGCTGCGGCTGGAGTTGCTGCGCCGGGTGAATCTCGAGATTGCTCCGGCACGCGTCGATGACGTGCTGATCGAGCAGCTCGTCGTGAACTAACGCTTGAACGCCACGCAGCAGGATACGCAGACCCATGAGTGACGATATCGATCAGGACGCGCTGGCCGCGGAATGGGAAGCGGCCGCCGCCGCCGACCAGCCTGACTTCGACGCCATGGGCGGCGATGAAGGCGACGATCTGGCCTCCGAATGGGAAGCCATGGTCGGCGGCGGTGACGAGCCCGGCCTCCCGCAAGGCGGTGGGGGCGGCGGCACCGAGCGCATCCTGAACCAGGAAGAAATCGACTCCCTTCTCGGCTTCTCGGTCTCAGATGACGACGAGGACCAGCGCTCGGGCATCCGCGCGATCATCAACTCCGCGCTGGTCTCCTACGAACGCCTGCCGATGCTGGAAATCGTCTTCGACCGCCTGGTGCGGCTGATGACGACGAGCCTGCGCAACTTCACGTCCGACAACGTGGAAGTGAGCCTGGACAACATCTCCTCGATCCGGTTCGGCGACTATCTCAACTCGATCCCGCTGCCGGCCATTCTGGCGGTGTTCCGCGCCAAGCAGCTGGACAATTACGGCCTGCTGACGGTCGACTCCAACCTGATCTACTCCATCGTGGACGTGCTTCTGGGCGGACGCCGGGGCACCTCGGCCATGCGCATCGAGGGCCGGCCCTACACCACGATCGAACGCACGCTCGTCCAGCGCATGATCGAAGTCATCCTGGCCGACGCCAAGCAGGCCTTCGCGCCGCTGACCGAGGTCGAGTTCGATCTCGACCGGATCGAGACCAATCCGCGTTTTGCCGCCATTGCGCGCCCGGCCAACGCCGCCATCCTGGTCAAGCTGCGCATCGACATGGAAGACCGCGGCGGCCGCATCGAGCTGATGCTGCCCTACGCGACGCTCGAACCGATCCGCAAGATGCTGCTCCAGCAATTCATGGGCGAGAAGTTCGGCCGCGACAATATCTGGGAAAGCCACCTGGCGACCGAGCTGTGGTCGACCAAGATGGAAGTCTCCGCCGTGCTCGACGAGCTGGAAAAGCCGCTCGGCGACGTGATGAACCTCAAGGTCGGCGACACTCTGCTGCTCGATACCCCGCCCGATGGCACGGTTGAATTGCGTTGCGGCGCGATTCCGCTCACCCACGGGCGCATGGGCCGGCTCAACCATAATGTCGGCATTCGTCTGGATTCCCCGCTCACCCCGGCCGCGCGCCGCCACCTGATGAGGTTCCAATGAGCCCGCTCGTCCTGATCTTTGAAGGTCTTGTCGCTGTCCTGATGCTCGGCGCGGGGGTCATGTGCTGGCGTGTCGACCAGCGCCTGAAATCGCTGCGCAACGGCCAGGACGGGCTGAAAGCCACGATCGGCGCGCTCAACGATGCGGTCGACCGCGCGCGTGCCAGCCTGGCCGCGCTCGACCGCGCCTCGCGCGAGCAGGGCGCCGACCTCAAGCAGCGTGTCGAGGAAGCCCGCCGCATGGCCGACGAGCTCTCCATCCTGACCAGCGCCGGGGAGTCCCGCGCCGAGCGCCTCGCCCAGGCCCCGCGCCGCCGCGAGATGAATGTGGAGCCCGGCCGGCCGGTGCGCCCGCGCGAGCCGCGCCAGGACGACAGGCCGGCCAGCGCCGAGCCGGCCTCCGGACGTCTGCTCGAAGCCCTGAAAACCCTGCGCTAGGAAATTCTGGTCATGTCGGCAATCCGCCCCCTCGCGCTGATCACCCTCCTGGTGGGGGCGCTGTTCGTTCTGAAAGCGCTGACCTTCGCCGATGGCGCGTCGGTCTTCTTTGAATCGCGTGCCGAAGCGCGTGAGGCGGCGCAGAACGAACCGGCCCAGCCCGCCGACCAACCCGCAGCCGAAGACGAGCCTGGCGAGCAGCACGATGAGGCGGCAGGCGCCGAAACGCCCGAGGCGGCCCCGTCCGGTCCGTCCCGTCCCATGCCGTCGGAAATCAGCGAGTACAGCTCGGCCAGCCGCGACCAGCTTCTCACCGCGCTGGCCGAACGCCGCCGCACCCTGGATGCGCGCGAGACGGAGCTGGATACGCGCGAAGGCCTGATCGAAGTGGCCGAACAGCGCGTGCAGTCGCGCATTGCCCGGATGGAAGAGTTGCAGGTCGAGTTGCAGACCCTGCTAGGTCAGCTCGACGAGGAGCGCCAGTCCGAGGTCAACGATCTGGTCGCCACCTACGCCAATCTCGAGCCCGACGCGGCGGCCATCATCCTGCGCCAGATGGACCAGACCGATCCCGATACCGTGCTGCTCGTGGCGCGCGAGCTGCAGACCAGCAATGCCCGCAAATTCGCCGCCATCGTCGGTGAGCTGGCCGACATGGATCCGGTGTTCGCCGCCAGCATGACGTCCCGCCTGCGTGCCCGCTCCATGCCGCCCGAGACGGTGGCTCAGCTGGAGGCCGAACTTGAAGCGGTCCAGAACTGATCTGCACACTCGCCTGGCGAGTGCCCTTCTTGCAGGGGTAGGCCTGACCGCGCTGGCCGCGGCCAGCGCCTTCGCGCAGGTGCCGGTCGGTTTCGAGGTGGAGACCGGGACGGGCGTCACGCGTCTGGAGCTGGCCTATCCCGAAAGCGAAGGCGGAGACCTCTCCGCCGAGGTCGAGATCGTGGCGGGCTCGGTCCTGATCGCGCGCCTGTCCGAACCGGCCAGCGGCGACGCGGAGAGCCTGGTCAATGCCGCGCCCGGCCTGATCGCGCGCGCGCGCCTCGACCCGGATGGGCAGGTCCTGCGGGTCGCCTTGAACCGCTCGGTGACACCGCGCGTCTCGGTCTCCCACAATCTTATCGCCATCGATCTGATGGAGCCCGGCGCCACGCCCCTGGCCGATATCGTCTCGTCCTACGAAGCCGAGCGCCGGCGCGCCGAGGCCGAGCGCGCGCGCCAGGCCGCCGCCGCTGCCGCGGCCGCCGCGGCGCCGCCGCCACCGACCCCGCTGACGATCGAATGGGGCCAGGCCAGCGAATATACCCGCATCGAATTTGTCTGGGAGGACGAGGTCTCCTACACGCTGGAGACCGAGGGAGGCCGCGCGCAACTGAGCTTCTCGAGGCCTGGCGAGACCGATCTGGGCGGACTGCTCGGCACGCCGCCGCGCCTGGTCGAGGCGGTCAGCGACGAGAGCGACGCGCGCCGGTTCGCGCTGGAGTTCCGGCTGGAGCCGGGCGTGCGCGCCCAGGCCTGGCAGGAGGAGCCGAACCGGGTCGTGCTCGACCTGCTTGACCCCGTGTCCGCCAGCCCGATGGAAATGCTCGGCGCGCTGACCGAATACGCCGACGCGCAGGCCGCAGCCGCCACCGAGGCGGAGGCCCGTGAGAACGCGCCGGACGTCCCCGATGACGCGCCCGAGGTTTACACCGAAGAGGCCCGGCCCGATCCGGTGCCCGAAAGCGGCATCGTGCCGGTCACTGTGCGATCGGCCAGCGATGCGCTCTCGCTCAGCTTCAACTGGGCTCATCTGCCCGGCGCCGCAGTCTTCCGCCGCGCGGATGCGATCTGGCTGGTTTTCGATGCCGCCGCCGACATCGATCTTGGCGAACTCAGTGCCGCTAACCGGTCCCTGATCTCCGGCTATGAAAGCTGGACCGGTCCCGACTACACGGCCGTGCGCTTCGTGGCGCCGGCCTCGACCCTGGCCGATGTCAGCGCGGCCGGCAGTACCTGGATGGTGAGCTTTGTCGAAGCGCTCGCCGAGCCGCCGCGGGCCGTGCGCCTGACGCGCGAGACAAGGTTCGACGCGCCGGCGCGTATCGCCGTGGCGCTGGAGGGCGCGCGCTCGGTGCGCGAGATTCGCGATCCGGTCGTCGGCGATACGCTGCACGTGATCACGGCGGCCGGCGAAAACCGCGGCGTGCTCACCGGGCGGCGCCTGGTCGAGGCGGTCTTCCTGCCCTCTGCGCACGGCGTTGCGATCGAACCTCTGGCCGACGATCTGGAGATTGCCCGCGTGCCGGGCGGCGCGGTGATCGGCCGTCCCGGCGGACTGGCCCTGTCGCGCGGAATAGACCCGTCCACCGGCCGCGTGTCGGCGCGGCCGGTCTCGCCGGCCTTTCTCGACCTTGCCGGCTGGCGGGCGGGGGACGATTACCGCGAGGCGCGCCGCCGTCTGGAGCGGCAGGCCTCCCAGTTCGAACCCGATGCGCTCCTGGCGCTGGCCCGCTTCTTCCTCTCCTGGCAACTGGCGTCCGAAGCGATGGGTGTCGCCGACCTGGCCGAGGAGGCGCGTCCGCAGCTGGCCGATACGCCGGAAATGCTGGCGCTTCGTGGCGCCGCAAGCTTCATGATGGGCCGCTATCAACAGGCTCAGGACTATTTCACCAATCCCGTGCTCGCCAATGAGGCGTCGGTCCAGCCCTGGCTGGGCCTGATCGCGGCGGAGCAGGGCCGGTGGACGGATGCACGCCGCCACTTCGAGGCGGGGCAGGACGTCCTGTTCTTCTTTACCCCGACCTGGCGCGGCCGGGTGCATGCCGCCCAGGCCCGCGCGGCGGTGGAAACCAACGATATCGGCGCGGCCCGTGCCCTGCTCGATGTCGCCGACAGCGACGGGGCGGACCTGCGCCAGCGCGCGGAGGTCGAATTCGCCCGCGCCCGGCTGGCCGCGGCGACCGGCGATCACGCCCGTGCCATTGCGCGTTTCGAAGAGCTGGGCGCGTCGCAATACGAACCGATCCAGGTTCCCGCGCTTCTGGAGAAGGTACGCCTGGAAATCGCCAACGACCGCATCAGTCCGGCCGAGGGCGCCGAAGTGCTCGAAAGTCTGCGCTATCGCTGGCGCGGCGACCGGACCGAAGTCGAAACCGCCCGGCTGCTGGGCGAACTCTACGGTCGGGCGGGGCGTTATGGCGAAGCCTTCAGAATCTGGGAAACCGCCCGCCAACGCCACCCGGACGGCCCGATCGCCCGTACGATCAGTGCCGATATGGACGACCTCTTCCGCCGGCTCTTCCTGGACAATGAGGCAGACGCGCTCGCTCCGCTCGATGCGCTCTCCTTGTGGTATGAGTATGATTACCTGACGCCGCAGGGCGAAGAGGGCGACCGGCTCGTCCGGCGGATCGCCGCGCGCCTTGAAGCGGTCGATCTGCTCGACCAGGCCGCCAGCCTCCTGGCGCACCAGATCGAGGAGCGCGATGCCATCACCGGCTACGCCAAGGCGCAGATCGCGGTGGATCTCGCCCGGCTCTATCTGATCGCCAACCGCCCGGAAGACGCGCTGCGGACCATCCAGAGCACGCGGATTGCGCGCCTGCCCGACGGCGTGGTCGAGGCCCGCCGTCTGCTCGAGGCGCGGGCTCTGGCCGATCTTGGACGCCACGAGCACGCCCTGGAGCTGATCGGCGGCGAACGCTCGGCGGAAGCTGAAATCCTGCGCGCCGGCATTGCCTGGGACATGCGCGACTGGTCCGGGGCCGGACGCCGGTTCGAAGCGGTCCATAGCGAGCGCTGGCGCGAGCCCGAGCCGCTTGAGCCGGGTGAAGCCCATGACATTCTGCGGGCCGCGATCGCCTATGCCCTGGCCGATGACACGAGCTCTGTGGAGCGTCTGGAGGCACGCTATGCCCGCCAGATGGGCGAGACGGCATTCGGCTCGGCCTTTTCCCTGATCACCAGCGAAGTCGGCAGCGCCGGCGACGCGCGCCTCGTCGACCTGGTGTCCGAACTGGGGTCGATGGATGGGGTGGACAGCTTCCTGGCCGGCTTCACCCGCCGCTTTCGCGATGACGAGCTGATCGAGACCGCAGAAGCGAGCTAGTCAGCGCCGTTCGCCCGGTAGGGACGCGCTGGCGGCAAGGCGGAGATTTCAGAAAAGAACTGGTCTGCGCGGTCACCCGCCCGGCGGGAGGCCGGTTTCGAAGCTCTGTACCAGCGAGCCCGTGACCAGGCGCCAGCCATCGACCAGCACGAAGAAAATCAGCTTGAACGGCAGCGAGATGACGACTGGCGGCAGCATCATCATGCCCATGCTCATCAGGATGGAGGCCACCACCAGGTCGATGATCAGGAAGGGGATGAAGAGCAGGAAGCCGATCTCGAAGGCGCGGCGCAGCTCGGAAATCATGAAGGCGGGCGCCACGACATAGACCGGGGTCGCTTCCGGGCTTTCCGGTTCGACATTGGCGATACCGAAGAACAGGCCCAGATCGTCCTCGCGCGTATGGGCCAGCATGAACATCTTCACCGGCTGGGCGCTGCGCTGGAAGGCTTCCTCGGTCTCGATCTGACCGCTGAGGAGCGGCTCGATCCCCTCATTGTAGGACTGGGTGAAGACCGGCGCCATGATGAAGGCGGTCAGGAACAGGGCCAGCGAAATCATCACCGCATTGGGCGGGCTTTGCTGCAGGCCGATGGCCGTACGCAGCAGCGACAGCACGACGATGATCCGCACGAAGCTGGTCGTCATGATCAGGATAGACGGGGCGAGGCTGAGGATGGTGACCAGCGCGATAAGCTGGAGCACCCGCTCGGTCAGCGTGCCTTCACTGCCCAGATCCAGGCTCAGCTCCTGCGCGCTGGCCGGCGCACCGATCGACACCAGGACCGCGATGGCCAGGGCGAACAGGGCGAGGATTGAAAGACGGCGGGTCATCAATACACCCCTTCGCCGTCGGAGCTGGCCGGGTCTGAGTCCGGCATGTCGGGCTCGAACTCGGGTGCCTTGGGCGGGCTCGCACGCGAGTCCAGAAGGGTCTCGCCTGCCACGCCGAGCAGGACCACATGCTCGGTCTCGTCGACCTCGACGATGACGACACGGCGGCGCGGATCGATCATCAGGCTTTCGACCAGACGCATGCGCCGCACGGAGCCCTGGCCGGGAAAGCCGGGCAGCAGGCCCTGCGCGTAGCCGCGCCGGAGGATGTAGGCAAAGCCTGCCAGCAATCCCAGCACCAGGATGAGACCGGCCACGTAGCGGGCGAAATCGAGCATGTCCACGGGCGTTCTGCCTTGTGTTAAGGATAAACCGGACCTTGTGGCGTCAGCGTTAATGAATTCCTTATCGAGAGTCGCGCCAATCGTTAAGGACGCCGCTCCGCTTGCCCGCCAGCCTGAGGCCTTCGACGCGCGCGGGTGCGGTAATCTCCGTTAATCCGCTCTTAACGCGAAGCAGCCAGTTTGAGGGGCAAGCTAGCGTTAAGAGGCTCAGAATGCGCGCGGATGATGTCAGCGTACTCGGCGTACTCAAACAGGCGCTCGGCTATCACTCCGAGCGCCAGCGGGTCATTGCGAACAATGTGGCCAATGCCAACACGCCCGGATTCGTACCCGAAGACGTGTCGCGTTCCGATTTCGAACAGGCGGTGGAAGACGTGCAGCGCGGGCGCTCGCGCACGATGAGCACGTCGGCGCCGGTCGGTACGGCCGTGACCAACGAGGCGCACATCGAAGGCACGCCGATCACCACGCCGCGCCGCTTCCGTACCGAGTCCGCGCCCGACAGCGAAACGACGATCAACGGCAATGCCGTCGTGCTTGAAGAACAGATGGTCAGCGCCAACGAGAACCGCATGCGGTTCGAGACCGCGATGGGGCTTTACAACAAGTCGCTGTCGCTGATCCGCATGGCCGTGCGCCCGCCCCAATAGATCAGGAGATCTGACCGATGGATAAATCCAGCGAAACGATGCAGATCGCAGCCGCGGGCCTTCGCGCCCAGTCGGCGCGCATGCGGGTCATCGCGGAGAACCTGGCCAACGCCCAGTCGACCGGGCGCACGCCGGAGGAAGACCCGTACCGCCGCCAGGTCCCCGTCTTTGAAGCCGAGGTCGACCGGCTGACCGGCCTGGAAGTGGTGCGCATGACCGATGCGGCCGATGATAATTCCGAATTCCGCCTGGTGCACGAGCCCGGTCACCCGGCCGCCAATGCCGAAGGCTATGTGCGCTATCCCAACGTCTCCAGCCTGGTTGAGCTGATGGACATGAAGGAAGCGCAGCGGTCCTACGAAGCCAACATGAACATGGTCGAGAACACGCGCCGCATGATGGAACGCACGCTGGAACTTCTGCGCCGCTAAACGTCTGACGACGCACACTGAGACAAAGCGCTCTCGCTGATCAGAAGATCGGACCCGGCGCTCTAAAACGGAGCTACCCATGGATCTCGCAGCCATCCGCGCCTACGCCGCCGCCGCGCAGAACGCGACGGGTGCAGGCTCTTCCAATCCGCTGCAGGGCGGCGAGCCTTCCGATCGTATCGATTTCGGCTCGATGGTGATGGATGCGGTCGGCGAGACCGAAGCCGCCATCTCCACGGCTGAAAATCTCACCGGCCAGGCCGCCACCGGCCAGGCCGAGCTGGTCGATGTCGTGACCGCCGTCGCTGCCGCCGAGGTCCAGCTGGAAACCGTCGTCGCCGTGCGCGACCAGGTCATCAAGGCCTACCAGGAAATCCTGCGCATGCCGATCTAGGCCATCGCCGATCCCTGAACCCCTGGTGACGCCCACAAACCTCTCTCTTTCCTGACGAAAGTCAGGACCCAGGAGAGGACGGGGCGTCGTCATCAGATGACGGCACGCAACGATCTCTGGGTCCCAGCTTTCGCTGAGAAAGAGCATGTTTGACCGGTTTCAAAAACCCCAAGCTCTCGTCATTCCGGGCGAGCGAAGCGAGACCCGGAACCCGGACAGGACATGGTGCCGTCATCGAATGGAAACGCCTCGCAAGGACGATGCGAGCCCGGCGTCCATACGGCGCGTTATCTTGCATCCAGCTGCAGGAAATCATCGTTTGAGAGAGTCGCGACCGAGAATTGGGTGGGAAACCGGTGTGTGTCCCCGTTTCTCCCATTTCGCTCTCCTATAGCCCACGTAGCCAAAGGCACTCACTACCCTGGCAATTGCGCATGTCTTTCGCGCGCACATCCACGATCCCGTGATAAGACGTGCAGGTGGACCGGCGGCTTGGATTTCTGTCCGACCAACCCTCACGGTAACTCATACTGCTCCATACGGACCGCAATACAGCGCAGTATTCACTGGATCCGATTCTAATATCCGTCAAAACAACCACGCCCCCCCCGGACGTTAGCACGGACACGACGTCACTTTGCTGAACCGCCTCCTGCATGAGCCTTTGCCCATGCGCCTGGCGATCTTCTGGCGACATGTAGCTGTGCGAGAAACTGGAGCAGGCGGCGAACAGAAGCCCTAGCCCCAGCGCGCCGATTTTAAACAGCGTCGAAAACACAAGCTTCATTGATGCTTCGCCTCTTCATTTTCAGGGGTGTCCCGTTATTCCCCTAGTAGCTCATGTCACTCACTCAACAGAATTAGCATCAAAAAAAGCGCGGCAACGTTTAAAAATGCCGCCAGGCGATACGTCCAAAGAAGCTTCTTTGGCAGCCATGGCCAACGCTTAGAAGTCGAAAAACTGAACAAGATCCGGTCTCGACCAACGATTGGCACACCTTTATCGTCAGCGATCGAAACCACTTGACGAAGTGCTATCAGGTGGAGAGCCGACGCAACACCAAATAGAATTATGGCCAGGATGCTCATCGGATTACGATATCCCGTGGCTCTCGTATGTGACTGCAGTCGGGACGGGAAAATCCGGACGCGGGAAGGGCTGCACGCGTGAGGCCGACAGGGTTAAAGCTCCCAGCGCCATGATCGCCCCCTTCACCCCATAGACGACCCACCCGAAACAGACCGGTTCGTCTTTTGGGCTGTGCGCCGCGCGCGAACAAATTCCCGCGTGCGGCGAGTTTGCGCGGGAGGGCGTGCGCTGGCAAGGGGCGTTGGAGACATAGAAAGACAAGCAATACGCCTCCTCTTTCCCAGCGGACGCTGGGACCCAGAAGATCGTAGGGGGCCGCGCGTTCTCCCTGGGTCCTGACCTTCGTCAGGAAAGAGAGAGAGAGACCGTCTTGGCGTGAACCATCTCCTCCCGGCTCCTGAAACCCAGGCCACGCTGAGAACTCGCTCTCTCTCTCTTGAACCCCCGGCCAAGCGCGAAGCGCGCAGAGCCGGGGCCACGTCAGAGAGGTTCGAGCCCGCCGCCCGATGCTTCGAGGCTCGCCTTTGGCGAGCGCCTCAGCATGAGGGAGTGAGTGGGGTATAAAATTTTGATATATTTACGATATTCATCCGATGTCACCCATTCCCTCACCCTGAGGTGCTCGCGCAGCGAGCCTCGAAGGGTCGGACGACGGCCTCACGCCGATGACCAGACCCCGCCCCTCGTAAACACAGTGCCGGCTCTCCCTTCCGGTCGGCCAGGATTTCAAGAGAGGCAAGCCGGGCCCTACCCCTTGCCATACCCCCCGCCGCCGGGCGTCTCGATCTCGATCATGTCGCCGGGTCCGACATCGACGCGGAACAGGCCGGGTTGTTCCTCCACGCGCCCGTCCGCGCGGATGACGCGCGCCTTGCCCGGCGCTCCGTCGCCGCCGCCCGCCAGTCCCGGCGGGCTTTCCACGCGCCGGCCCGACAGCAGGGCGGCCTCCATCTCCTCGAGAAACTCGACCCGGCGCACCGAGCCGTTGCCGCCCGCAAACTTGCCCGCCCCGCCCGAGCCCTCGCGGATCGCATGGGCGCGGATTCGCACCGGGTAGCGGCGCTCCATCACCTCCGGATCGGTCAGGCGCGAATTGGTCATGTGGGTATGCACTGCGCTGGCGCCGGCAAAGCCTTCGCCGTCCTCGAAGATGCCGGCGCCCGCTCCCCCGCATATCGTCTCGTAATACTGGTGGCGGGCATTGCCGAAGGTGAAGTTGTTCATCGTGCCCTGGGCGGCCGCCATGCGTCCGGTCGCCAGGAAGAGCGCGTCGACCACGAGCTGGCTGGTTTCCACATTCCCGGCGACGACCGCGGCGGGCGGGTTCGGATCGAGGAGGGAGCCGTCCGGAACGATGAGCTCGATCGGTTTGAGGCACCCCTCGTTCAGCGGAATCTCGTCGTCGACCAGGCAGCGGAGCACATAAAGCACCGCGGCACGCGTAACAGCCTTCGGTGCGTTGAAGTTAGTGCCGAGTTGGCAGGAAGTACCGGTAAAATCCATGACAGCCGTGCCGGCTTGACCGTCGACCGTGACGGCCACCTTGATGACCGACCCGTCGTCCAGGCGCACCTCCGCCTTGCCATCTCTCAACGCGCCTATCACCCGTCTCACGGCGCGTTCGGCATTGTCCTGGACGTGCGTCATGTAGGCGGAGACCACCTCCAGCCCGTGCTCCTCGATCAGACGGTGCAGCTCTTCGGCGCCCTTCGCGCACGCGGCGAGCTGGGCCTTGAGGTCGGCCAGATTCTGGTCCGGATTGCGCGCAGGGTGGGGTCCCGCCTCCAGCGGAGCGCGCGCGGCCTTTGTGTCGAAGCGACCGTTGGAGAGGATTTTGACCGCGTCGAAAACCGCGCCTTCCTCCTCGATCCGGGTCGAGAAGGGCGGCATGGAGCCCGGCGCTATCCCCCCTATATCGGCATGATGTCCCCGCGACGCGACGAAAAACAGCCGTTTTCCCTCATCATCGCAGACCGGCTCGATTACCGTCACGTCCGGCAGGTGGGTTCCGCCATTATACGGCGCATTCAATGCGATAGCTTCGCCTGCGCCGAGGTCGGGATGGGCCTCGATCGCCGCGCGCACGCTCGCCGACATGGAGCCCAGATGCACCGGCATGTGCGGCGCATTGGCGACCAGCCCGCCGTCTGCATCGAAGACCGCGCAGGAAAAGTCCAGCCTTTCCTTGATGTTGACAGAGTGCGCGGTGCGTTCGAGCACCACGCCCATCTGCTCGGCAATCGACATGAACCGGCGGTTGAACAGGGCGAGGGTGACCGGGTCGAGCTCGGTTCCCGCCTCGTCGGCGGACGCTTCCGCTTCGCGCGTCAGCACAAGCATTCCGGTTTCCTGGCGCGTCGCCGTCCAGCCCGGATCGAGCACGATGGTCTGATTGGCATCCATGATGAGGGCCGGCCCCTCGATGTGAACGCCCGCGCCCAGCGTATCGAGTTGAAAAACCGGGGCTTTCAGCCAGGTTCCTGACTGGTAGATCTGTGCGTTTCCGGCCGGTTCGGGATGGCCCTCTTGGGCAGGCAGGCTGGGCGTGGAGAGCCGGGCCCCGGCCGGGTCTGCCTCGGCTTCGACGCTGACCGAATCCAGGACCAGCGGCGCTTCTTCGGCGCCAAAGCCGAACAGGCGCTCGTGCGCGGTGGAGAAGGCCTCGCGCATGTCCTCCTCGCTGCCCCATTGAACCGGGAGGGCGGTATCGGAGCCCTGCGCGCGCAGCCGCGCCTCGGCGAGCACGCGCACGCCTTGGGCGCCGCGGCCTTCCAGCGCGCCTCGGACCGTGCTTTCCAGCCCGTCGATCGCCTCCTGCGCCGTCTTCAGCGCGGCATCGTCCATCGCGATATCGAGGCCCGCCTCGCGCGTCTCGCGCAGCTTGGCAAGGCCGATTCCGTACGCTGACAAGAGACCGGCCTGGGGATGGATGAGGGCGGTGGTCATGCCCAGCGCCTCGGCGACCTTGCACGCGTGCTGGCCTCCGGCGCCGCCAAAGGCGTTCAGCGCATAGCCGCGCGGATCGACCCCTTGCCCGATGGAGATTTGCTTGATGGCTTCGGCCATGGCTTCCACGGCCACGGCCAGAAAGCCCTCGGCCGCGGCCTCGGTGCTCTCGGCGCCCATCGCCTTGGCGAGTTCGGATAGCGCCGCACGCGCGGCCTCCACATCCAGCGGGCCGTCATTGTCCGGTCCGAAGACCTTGGGAAACCAGTCCTTCTGGATCCGGCCGAGGACCACATTGGCATCGGTGACCGCTGGCGGGCCGCCGCGCCCGTAGCAGGCCGGACCCGGGTCCGCCCCGGCGCTGCGCGGTCCGACCCGGACGCGCTCGCCGTCGAACGCCAGGATCGATCCGCCGCCGGCCGCCACGGTGTGGACCGACAGCATGGGCGCGCGAAGAAGCCGCCCGCCCAGCTCCGCCTGGCCCGAGCGGGCATAGGCATCGCCGTCAAAGCGCGACACATCGGTCGAGGTGCCGCCCATGTCGAAGCCGATCACCTTGTCATGCCCGGCCTCGCGCGCGGTCATCGCCATGCCGACGACGCCGCCGGCCGGGCCGGACAGGACCGCATTGCGGGCATGGAAAGCGTCGGCATTGGCCAGCCCGCCTGACGATTGCATGAAATAGAGCGGGGTCTTGCCCAGCCCGTCACGCACGCGCTTGACGTAGCGGCGCAGGACCGGGGTCAGATATGCGTCAATCACGGCGGTCGAGGCGCGCGGCACCAGCTTGATCAGGGGACTGGCATCGGCCGAGCAGATGATGTGCTCAAACCCGGCTTCCTTCGCCAGCGCTTCCACCGCGCGCTCGTGACGATCGTTGCGATAGCTGTGCAGGAGCGCAATGGCGACGGCCTCGAAGCCGTCTTCTCGTGCGCGGCTCAACGCCGTGCGCAGGGGCCCGGCATCGAGCGGTTCGATTTCTTCGCCCTCGCTGTCCAGCCGGCCGCTCACCTCGACGATCCGGCCGGGCAGGGGCGCCGGCTTCTCGATCTTCAGCGCGAACAGGTCCGCCCGGGTCTGGTCGCCGATATGCAGGATGTCGCCGCACCCTTGCGAAACCAGAAAAAGCGTCTTCGCGCCGTCCAGCTCCAGCAGGGCGTTGGTGGCGACGGTCGTTCCCATTTTAACGGCGGCCAGCGCAGCGTCCGGGATGGGCTCGTCGTCGGCCAGCGACAATATGCGGCGGACGCCTTGTGTGGCTGCGTCTTCATAAGCGGGGCTTTCAGAGAGTAGTTTGAGCGCCTCGATCCGGCCGTCCGGTTTGCGCCCGATCACATCTGTGAAGGTGCCGCCACGGTCGATCCAGACTTCGAACGGGTCGCTCATGAAAAACTCCGGTTTGCTGAAAGGGCGCTATGGGTCAAAACACAAAACCCGTGTCGCGGGCCATGAGATAAACGCGAATGAACTTCTGGCGCAAACTGGCTGACCGTATCACTGGTTCACCCGACCCGTTCGAGTGTCCTGATGGCGACTGTCTGCCCGGTCACCCGGTCGACGATGCCGAATTTGCCATGGCCCTGATCGGACTGGGCGCAAAGATGGCCAAGGCGGACGGAGAGGTAACACGTTCGGAGGTCAAAGCGTTCTCCACGGTGTTTCGCGCTCCGGCCGGCTTCGAGGCGCAGCTTCAGCGTGCCTTCAACCTGGCCAAGCAGACGACGTTGGGCTTCGAGGGCTATGCGCGCCGGCTGGCGCGCCGCTTCCGCGCCAATCCGGCTGTTCTGGAAGACGTGCTGGATGCGCTCTTCTTCATCGCGCAGGCCGATGGCCGGGTCACGCCAGGAGAAGAAGCCTACCTGGCGAGCGTCGCAGACCTGTTCGGATTTTCCGAACGCGAGTTTGCGCGCATCAAGCGGACCCATCTCGGCGCCGGCACGGACGACCCCTACACCGTGCTCGGCATCGACCCGGATATCTCGGATGTCGACCTGAAGCGGGCGTATCGGCGAATCGCCTCTCAGAACCACCCGGACCGCCTGATCGCGCGCGGCGCGCCGCCGGCGCTTCAGAAAGTCGCAGATGCCAAGATGGCCGCGATCAACGCCGCCTATGCTGCGATCTTAAAGCAACGCGCGGTGAGTGTTGGAACCTGATCGCCGCGCGCGGCATTGACCTGACGGGTGCCATACCCAAATCTATTGGCATGGGTGGGCACGATACTGACGGCCAGGGAAAAAGATGATGGGCGCACAACACACGATGACCAGCTTGAGTGCGATGAGCCTGCTGCGCGGGGTCCTCGCTGCGGTAATTGCCGCCGCCTTTATCGGCCTCGTCGTTCTGCTCGCGGCCGTACTGACCGCGACTGCCCTCGTGATCGCCGGTCTCGGTGCGCTCGGCGCCAGCGCCTACTGGCTCTACCGCAAGGTGCGTGGCCGCAAGGGCGCCAGCGAAGGCCCGGTGACCCTCATTGCCCGGCCCGGTCCGCGCGGCTGGACGGTTGACGGCGCCAGCGAGGGCTAGTTTCCCGACGCATCCGTCCGGCCAACGGCCTCAATCAGTGATTCAGAGCGTCGAACGGCAGGGCGAAGTGGGCCCCGCCGAATTCCTCTATGAGCTTGGCGTGTTCGGTTGCGCTGATGCGCTGGATTTCGCACAGGCACCAGATGTCGCCATCCCAAGTGAAATGGGGCGTATCCAGTGTCTTGATGAAGGCCGGTCCCTCCGGTCCATCGATACGGTTCAACGAAACCGTCATGGCAAGCTCTCCCTGGAAGATGCCGGCACTCTCCCAGCGCTCGGTGACGCAATCGACGTCCGGGCCGAAAAGCCCGTAAATGCTGCGCCCGCGCAAGTCGTCCACCTGAATGCCGATTTCCGCCAGAGCGCGAGCGTTGAACTCGATAAAGACCGCGCCTGGGCCGACCAGGGAGGCCGGCCAGAGTGCGTTGCGGACTCGCGCCCGCGCCACCAGATCCTGCTTGCCCGCGGCGCGTTGCCGGTAGAGATCGCGAATCTTCTGGCGAAGCCGCAGCGCCGGCGCGTCCTGGCCTCTCTCCCAACGCGAGACAGCCGTCTGGTCCACGCCGAGGCGTGAGCCCAGGTCGGCCTGGGTCAGGTGCTCACGTGAACGCAAGCTCTTGATCAGGCGTGGCCAGTAGTCATCGCGGTCGAGCATTCAAACCTCCTGACCGTCCATTCTCATATATCGCGGTGACACCTCTGTGACGGAGCCATTTGGACGTCAGCAAACGGCCGGCAGGTGGTTTTAGGCGCTCGCGTTACCGAAACGTTTCCGCAGCTTGGCTCAGGCGTCACACAAGTGATGCAAACCGGAGCGGCCATTTGGCATGGAGGGGATCATGACCAGCATCAAACCGGCCGCCCGTTTCGTCAGTTGCCTGCTTGCCGCGAGCGCGCTGGTTCCAGCTGCCGTCGCAACCGACGGCACGCTTCAGACCGCGGCAGACCAGAACGCTGCCGCAGTGCGGCCTTCCTCGCGCGCCAGCGACGACATCATCACCGTCTATAGCCGCGTGCCTCAGCGCATTGATCAGGTGGGCTCGGCGGCGAGCCTGTTCACGGCCGAGGATATTGAGCTCGCCGACCTGCAGGTCCTGGACGACGTGCTCCAGCGTCTGCCCGGGGTGGCGGTCACCCGATCTGGCGGCTTTGGCCAGAACACCCAGGTACGCATGCGCGGTTTTACCACCAAGCATACGCTGATCCTGGTGGACGGGGTGCGCATGAATAACCCGTCGGAATTCTCGAACCAGTTCGGCATCCAGCACGTCATGCTGGATATGATTGACCGCGTTGAGGTGCTGCGTGGGCCGCAGTCGGGCGTGTACGGCGCCGATGCAGTGGCGGGCGTGATCTCCATCACTACCAAACGGGGGAGCGGAGAGCCGGATTTCCGCCTCACGGGGGGATATGGCACTCACGACACCGTTCAGGCCGGGATCGGCTCGCAAGGCGAGATCGGGCAGTTCGGCTATGCAGCCTCGGTCTCGCACATTGAGACCGACGGCATCTCGATCGCCAGCCGTGCCCCGGGCAATGTCGAGCATGACGGCTATCGCAACACAACCGCCTCCTTCAATCTGGACTACCGTCCGCGCGACGGGCTGGAGCTGCGCAGCGGGCTGCGCTTTTCTGAATCGACCAACGAGACAGACAGCGGCTACCTCTTCGGTGACCCGGTCCTGGCCGATTACCTGTTCCAGGACTCCCCGGGCCATGTCGACAGCGAACAGCTGGTCGCCCATGCCGGCTTCACCGCGGACTCGCTTGGAGGGCGCTTGATCCACAATGGTCAGGTCGCCTACACGCGCCTTGACAGTCTGGATGAGACGCCTTCTAGCGTGTCGGAAAGCCTGGGAGAGCGTCGGGAATTTCAGTATTTTGCGACCTATCGGTTCGATGGATCGAGCCGGTATCTGGGATCGGAGTCCTTCTTCCTGGCCGGTGTCGATCAGAGCCGCGAGAGCGCGGAATTTCGCAGCCTGAGCGGCGCCCCATTCGCGGCGATCGACGAAAGCATCGACAATCTCGGCTTCTACGCCAATTTCAACTGGCAGCTGGCCGAAGACCTGTTCGTCTCCCTGTCCGGCCGGCATGACGACAACGAACTCTTTGGCGGTGTGCAGACCGGACGCGCGGCCGTCTCGTGGGGGCTGCCCCAGACATGGACGGGCGACACCGGCGTGCGTTTGCGCGCGTCGTACGGAACCGGCCGAGAGGCTCCGAGCCTGCGCCAGCTTCTGGGACAATCGGCAACCTTCCAGGGCAATCCGGACCTGGAGCCGGAGGAAACCTGGATGCTCGATGCCGGGATCGACCTGATCTCGGCGGGCGGCGGATACCGTCTGTCGGTGACCGGCTATATCGGTGAGGCGGATAACGGGATCTTCTCGGTGTTCAACCCGGCTCTGGGCGTCAGTCAGCCGCAGAATATTTCCAGCGTGGTGGAGATGGACGGCGTCGAAGTGGAGGCCGCAGCACGTCTTGCGGACTGGCTCGACATGACGATCGCCTACACCAATGCCCGTTCGGTGCAGGTCAGCAACGGCCAGCAGCTCTTCGGCCGGCCCGAGCACGAGTTCAGCGTGGCCCTCACCGCGCGCCCGACCGAGCAGCTAAGCCTCACGATCGACGGATATGCCCGGAGCGATTTCCTCTCGGACTATCCCTCCACCTTCGAAATGTCGGGCTTTGAGGTGTTCAACACTTCCGCGCGCTATCAGCTCACCGAAAGCGTCACCTTTCAGGGCTCCGTGAAGAATATTCTCGACACGGACTATGAGTACAAACTCGGCGACGGCACCTACGGCCGCACTTTTGATGTTCGTGTCTCGGTGCAGTTCTGATGATGCGGCCAAACAACGGGAAATCTGCCCCGATGAAACCGAATGCACTCTTGGTCGCGGTATGCGCAGGGTTCTGGCTCGCCGCCTGCTCGGCAACGGGGGGCGGTGCTGCCGACCCTTCTGCGACCGGCAGTGCCTGGGCGGCCCTGCCTGAACCGCTGGTCCCGGCTGTCGCTCCGGAGGGGCAGATCATCCCGGACGTGCTGCGCTGCCTGCGCGATCAGGAGGCAGCCTTCGTGAGCGCCCATCGCGGCGGGGTGGAGCCGGGCTATCCGGAAAATGCGATCGAGACCTTCGCCAACACGCTGGCGCGCGGGCCGATGATACTGGAGGTGGACATCCAGCGGACGGCGGACGGGATCATCATTGCGTTGCATGACGATACGCTTGAGCGGACCACAACCGGAGAAGGCCAGGTAGACGCGATGGCGTTTGCCGATCTTGTGGAGGTGCGCCTTGTCGACGAAGCCGGCCAGGTCACCGATTTCGCGATTCCGACGCTTGCCGACGTACTGGACTGGGCGCGCGGGCGAGCCTTTGTTCAACTGGACGTCAAGTCGGGCCTCCCGGTTGAGGAGGTGGTCGCTGGAATCGTGGAAGCGAACGCCATCTCGTATGCGGCGGTGGTTGTCTACACGGCGGAGGAGGCGATCCGGGTAGCGCGCGCCGATCCGCGCGTGGCCATCTCGGTGGAGATCCAGGATCAGGAACGGCTCGACGCCCTGCTGGACGCCGGTATTGCGCCGGAGCGCCTGATGGCCTGGACCGGAGTGCACGCCGCGCCTGTGCCGGACACTTGGGACATGCTGCATGGGGTCGATATCCCGGCCGCGTTCGGGGCGCTCTGGTACATCGACAACGAGGTCCGCGAGAGCGGCGATGCCTCCATCTACCGGGACATCGCCGATGGCGGTGTGGTTGTCATCGCAACCGATATCCACTGGACCGCGTATGATGCGCTGGCCGAACGCCAGGACACGCTGGGCGCATTCAGACGGTGCACAGGCGAATAACTGAAGCCACCGGTGCGGGCCGACCCGGTGCGAACTGGGCCTGCCGTGTCCTGCGCCTGTCCCCGTCCGCCGGACCGCGCCATAGACTGCCTCGCTTCCACAGGTTTCGCTTCGCTCTGAGCGACCAACGAATGGGGGGATATTGCGTCCGAACGGCCCACCGCACCCGGGGTATCTCTTGCGATTCTCATCGCCCTGTCCTGCTGTCGTCTGAAAAATCAGAAGCTTGGCCGCGATAGTAGTCGTAGTAGGAGGCGAGATCTGAGATTTGAGTCCTGGGGACAAAATTGCGGCACGGCGCAAGCCTGCTACCCATTTTTGCCGCTTGCACCCCTCCCGAGGCGGCGTTAACCCGGCACCATGAACGCACGTCACTTCGGTCTCCTGTTCCTGGTTTGCCTCGTCTGGGGGCTGAACTTCGTCGTCGCGAAATGGTCGCTGTCCGGCACGCCGCAAATCGTGCCCGGGTTCGAGGGGGCGCCGCCGCTCTTCTTTGCTTTCATGCGGTTTGCGCTGCTCTATGCCTTCCTCGGTCCCTGGCTCCTGCCGTTTCCCAAAAAAATGGGACCGGTCATCGCCGCTTCTCTGACCATGGGCGCGGCACAGTTCGCCTTCCTGTTTCTGGGGCTGAATTACGCTAGCCCGTCGGCCATCGCGATCGTCGTCCAGCTCGCCGTGCCCTTCACCACGATCCTGTCCATCCTGTTCTTGAAGGAGCGGGTGCGCTGGATCCGGGGCGGAGGCATGGCGCTCGCCTTTGCCGGAGCGAGTCTGGTCGTCATGAAGCCGGCCGAATTCAGCTTCACCGCCGGGCTTCTATTCGGTGTGTGTGCTGCCTTCATGGCCGCGGCTGGTTCGATCTTCGTCAAGCAGGTCGATCTCAAGCCCATTCCGCTGCAAGCCTGGATGGGTCTGATCTCTGCCCCGCCGCTTCTGATCGCGAGCCTGCTGTTCGAGCACGATCAGCTCGCCTCGACGGTATCGGGCGGCTGGGTGTTCATCGCGGCGCTCTTCTTTACGGTGTTGCTGGTCAATGTGTTCGGCCACGGCACCTTCTACTGGCTGCTGCGCCGTTATGATGCGTCCCTGATCGCGCCGCTGACGTTGATGGGGCCGCTCATCGGTGTCGTGTCCGGTGTCGTACTGCTAGGCGATCCGGTGACCTGGCAGCTGGTCCTGGGCGGCTCGCTCGCCATTGCCGGCGTGGCGACGGTCGCCGCGCGGCGCGCCAAAACCGTCCAGCCGGAAACCGTATTGCAGAAACCAAGATGACGTTCGAAGACGCGCCCTCTCCAAATCACGACGACCGCAACGACCAGATCTCGATGCTCGTGCTGCACTACACCGGCATGGAAACAGGAGCAGCCGCGCTCGAGCGTCTGCGCGATCCCGCCTCCAAGGTCAGCGCGCATTATCTGGTGTTCGAGGATGGTCGGGTGGTGAGGCTGGTGGAGGAAGAGCGCCGTGCCTGGCATGCAGGAGCCGGATCCTGGCGAGGAATTGACGACGTGAACTCCGCCTCCATCGGCATCGAGATCGTCAATGGCGGTCACGAATTTGGACTACCGGAGTTCCCGGCCGTCCAGATCGAGGCGGTCGTCCGGCTCTCACGCGACATCGTGGGACGTTATGGGATCGCTCCGCGCGATGTTGTGGGGCACAGCGATGTGGCTCCCGGCCGCAAGCAGGATCCCGGCGAGCGCTTCCCCTGGGCGCATCTCGCCGAACACGGTGTGGGCCTGTGGCCGGGCGAGGTCTCGCAGTCCCGCTCGGAGCATTTTCGCGTCGGCGCCTCGGGCGAACCCGTCGGGGACGTCCAGCGCACGCTCTCCGCGATTGGCTATGGGCTGGAGGTCGATAGCCATTTCGGTCTTGAAATGGAGGCTGTCGTCGTCGCGTTTCAGCGCCGTTTCCGGCCTGCCTCGATAGACGGGACCGTCGATGCCCAGACCGCGGCCCTGATCACGCATGTCGCTGAACTCTGCCGGTCTGCAGGGTGAGACGCTTGCCTCCAGCGGGGTGAAGCGCCTATCTACCGCGCGTCAGACGGCCGGGCGGCCGCTTCGGTCCAGTGGCGAAAGCCGGGCCGGAGAGGAAAGTCCGGGCTCCACGGAAGGAGGGCGCCGGGGAAAGCCCGGCGGGCCGGTTTGCCGGTCTAGGGATAGCGCCGCAGAAAACAAACCGCCGCGCCTGGCGCGGCAAGGGTGAAACGGTGCGGTAAGAGCGCACCGCCCCGACCGCAAGGAAGGGGGCACGGCAAGCCCCGCCCGGAGCAAGACCGAATAGGGATGGAAGTCCGGTTCGTCCGGACACGCGCCTTCCGAGCGCCATCCGGGTAGGTCGCTTCAGTCAGTGAGCAATCACTGGCGCAGATGAATGGTCGCCACCGGTTTTTCCCATGTGGAAAAACCGGCACAGAACCCGGCTTACAGGCCGTCTGACCCCACTATCGTTAGCGAAAAAGTTAATGCGAGCATTTGGACGCCTCAAATGTTCACATTATGTTCTTTTACGTTGCGCTGCAGCATCGGCCGTCTGTACTTATCCACATGCTCAAGAATGGGTATTAAGACCTGCTTTACAGATTGTTTCCCACGGCATCCCATGGTATCCCATAGTTAACCAGCCAGAGGGGGCTGCGTATCGATACGCTGGGAGCGGGGATGTTTCTCTACACGACCGAGAACGGGATTGACGCGAAGGGACGGGTTTCCGTTCCGGCGTCTTTCCGTGCGGCCGTGGCGCCCGACCCGCTCAACGGAATCTATGTATGGCGTTCATTTAACGGACCGTTTCTGGAAGGTTGCGGTCAGCGCCTGATGGACGAGTACGCCGATGCGCTGGACGAGATGGATCCGTACGACGACCGTCGCGTCGCGATCGAGCGAGTGATTTTCGGCGGGGCACGCGCGCTGACGTTTGATTCGACTGGCCGCATCTCACTGCCCAAGGAATTCGCGGATTATGCCGGGCTTGATGTGCGGGCCACTTTTGTCGGTTTGGGCAAGCGCTTCGAGATATGGAGTCCCGAAGCGATCGCTGAGCAGCACGGTCAGGATCTCGAGACCGCGCGTGAGAACAAGCATGCCCTGAAGCCCAGGCGCCGTGCAGCCGGGGAGGGTGCCTGATGGCGCACCGACCCGTCATGCTGGAGGAGGTCCTGCACGCGCTGGAACCGCGTGACGGTGGCCTGTATGTCGACGCGACCTTCGGAGCGGGCGGATACACGCGGGCCATCCTGGGATTTCATGGGACGCGGGTTCTCGGCATCGATCGCGACCCGACTGCGCGCCGCGCGGTCGAAGCTGTCAAAGGTGCCTACCCGAAGCGATTTGCGTTCGCCGAGGGGCCGTTCTCCCTGATGGAGGATGTGATCGAGCGAGCCGAGAGCTCGGGGGTCGACGGCGTCGTCCTCGACCTCGGTGTGTCATCCATGCAGATCGACGAAGCAGATCGCGGCTTTTCCTTCCAGCGAGAGGGGCCGCTGGACATGCGCATGTCGCGGTCAGGTCCCAGTGCGGCGGACGCGGTCAACAAGCTGGAGCTCGACGAGCTTACCGCAATCTTCCGGGTCTACGGCGAGGAGAAGAAGGCGCGCCGCGCGGCGCAGTTCATCGTGCGCGAGCGGGAAGCCGAGCCCATCACCACGACCTTGCGCCTCGCCGATATCGTCTCGCGCGCAGTGGGCGGCAAACCCGGCCGCATCCACCCGGCAACGCGGGTCTTTCAGGCGCTGCGCATCTTCGTCAATGACGAGTTGGGCGAACTGATGGCGGGCCTGGTGGCAGCCGAACAGATTCTCAAGCCGGCTGGCCGGCTCGTTATTGTTACCTTCCATTCACTGGAAGATCGCATGGTTAAGACGTTCTTTCGTGAACGTGCAGGTCTTCTGGGTCGCGGCTCGCGTCATGAGCCGGAAGCGCTGCCCGAGCACGAACCGAGCTTTACTCTGCTCACACGCAAGGCGGTTGAGCCGAGCGAGACCGAAGTCTCTGAAAACCCGCGCGCGCGCTCCGCCAAGTTGCGCGCGGGTGTTCGTAACGAAGCATCCGCCTGGCCGCGCGCCGAAAGCGCCTTTCGCGGCGTGCCGGCCTATAGCCGTCTCCTGGAGCTGGTCTGATGATGAAAGCACTCAATATTCTGATGCTAACCGTCGCAGCCGCGCTTCTGCTCGCGCTTTACATCGCCAAGACCGAGGCGGGCGAAGCTCAGGACCGGTTGGCGCATCTGCAGGCGGAACTGGCCGAGGAGCGGGGGCGGATCAATACACTCTCCGTCAACGTCGCCCACCTGGAAGATCCGGAACAGCTGCGGGCCCTGGCGCGTGCGTATCTAGGCTTTGAGCCGGTACGGCCCAATCAGGAAATCGAGCTTTCCGATCTTCCTCAGATCCAGACAGAAGAGGCAGCTCCGCAACTGACTGGCGCGCCGCGCGCATATCCCTCAATGGGGCTCCGCAGGACGGGCGGAGGCGGTTGATGGCACGCGGGCTCGGGCGCTTCTGGGGCAAGGTCAAGGTTCGAGAAACTCGCGAGGGGCGCACGCCGCCGCCTGTCTGTGAAGCCGCGCCTGCCGACGTTGCTCAGCTCTTGCGTCTCGAGGATGAAGCAGGGGCAGCGCTGTCCCTGTCGCGGACGCGCCTCATGGTCATGGGCCTGGGCGTCGGATTGTTCTTCGCCGTTCTGAGTGTCCGCGCGACCGGACTTGCCCTGTTTCCCGCGGACCCGGCCAGTGTGCCGCACAGCTATGCCGAAGCGCCGGTTCGCCGCGGAGAGATTACCGACCGCGACGGCGAGGTGCTTGCGACCAATCTCGATTTTCATTCCTTGTGGGCCGACCCGGCCATGGTTTGGGATGCGCAGGAAACCGCCGAGCAGCTGGCCACGGTCCTCACCGACCTTGATGTCGCTCGCACGGCGCGCATGCTCTCCTCCAACCGTCGGTTCGTGTGGGTGGCCCGTCAACTCACGCCGCGCCAGCGCCAGGCGATCCACCTTCTCGGTTTGCCTGGGCTCGATTTCAGGATCGAGGCCGGGCGCATCTATCCCAAAAAGCGCGCCGCCGCCCATGTCGTCGGCTATACCGATACCGATCTCAATGGCGTCTCAGGTGCGGAACTTGCCTTTGAATCAGAGCTGTCGTCCGGCGATGGCAGACCGGTCAGCCTGTCGATCGACCTGACTGCACAAAATGCGATCGAACGTGTCTTGCGGGCCAGGATGGCGGAGTTCAGTGCCGAGGGCGCGAGCGCCGTCCTCATGCGCGTCGGAACCGGCGAAATTCTGTCTCTCGTATCGTTGCCTGACTTCGATCCGAACCGTGCTTCGGATTCTGCGGGTGTGGACCGGTTCAACCGCGCGCTGACCGGAGTCTACGAATTGGGATCGGTGATGAAACCGCTGACCCTTGCCGCCGCTCTCGAAACCGGAGAGGTGCGCGTCGGAGACGTTTTCGATGCGACCCATCCGTTGCGCGTCGGGGGCTTCACGATCCATGACTTCCACCCCGAGCGCCGTCCGCTCACAGCCCGTGAAGCTATCGTGCACTCATCCAACATTGCGACCGCGCGAATGGCCGATACGATCGGAAGCGAGGAGATGCAGCGCTTCTTCAGCGATCTACGTCTGTTCGAGCGCGCGCCGGTGGAGCTTGCAGAAAGCGCAGAGCCGCTAATGCCCGCGAGGTGGGGGCGCACGGAGAACATGACGGCGTCGTTCGGCCACGGCTTCAATATTTCCCCAGTGACGCTCACGGCTGCCTACGCAGCGCTTGCGAATGGTGGCGTCTACGTACCACCGACCTTCCGGCCGGTCGCGCCCGGCGAAACGGTTGTCGGCGAACCGGTGATGAGTGCATCGACCGCAGCTCAGGTTCTGGGCGTGATGCGTCAGGTGGTTACCGAGGGTTCGGGCGGAGCGGCCAATGTTGAAGGGCTGGCGGTGGCAGGAAAGACCGGCACCGCCGAGCAGATCGTGGACGGGCGCTATAATCGCCGGGCGGTCTATAATTCCTTCATTTCCATCTTCCCGTTCGATGATCCGCAATACGTGCTGCTCGTCACGCTCTACCTGCCGCAGCCCACCGAGAATACGCACGGCTACCGGACCGCCGGCTGGAACGCGGCGCCGACCGCGGGCGAGGTGATCGGCCAGCTGGCGTCGATTCTGGGCGTCGCGCCGCGCGAGGCCGATCCCTCCGCGCAAGCAGACCTTGTCTCGGCCATGTTCCCGCCACGTGTGCGTGTCAGGCAGGGACCGGAAGAACCTCTCGATCTTGTATCCTTGTCAGAAGCGGAGCCTCAGCCATGAACGCGGCCCGGCCCTTGCGCGACATCTTGCCGGACGGCGTGACGCTGGACGCCACGCTACTGGATCTGCCTGTCGCCGGACTGGCGCTGGATAGCCGGTCGGTTCAGCCTGGCTTCGTGTTCGCCGCACTGCCGGGAGTGAAGGCTCATGGCCGTCAGTTCATTCCGATGGCCGAAGATAAAGGGGCGGCCGCCATTCTGGGGACGCCGGATACCGCGACGCGCAAGCCGCTGATCGCCGTTGAGGATCCGCGCGAGGCGCTCGCGCAGATGGCGTCGAAATTCTATCCGGGTCAGCCGGATACGGTCGCAGCAGTGACCGGGACCAACGGCAAGAGTTCCACGGTGGAGTTTCTGCGGCAGATCTGGAGTCGCGCCGGGTTTGAGGCCGCTGCACTGGGCACGTTGGGCGTGACCCTAGCCTCCGGACGCACCGAGTTTGGATACACGACTCCCGACGCCATCCGTCTGCATCAGGCGATCAGCGAGCTGAGGGTCAAGGGTGTCACGCATCTCGCGATGGAGGCCTCCAGTCACGGGCTGAAACAGCGCCGCATGGACGGAGTAACGGTGAGCCTGGCTGGCTTCACCAACCTCACGCAGGACCATCTCGATTATCACTCTGATTTTGAGGACTACTTCGCCTCCAAGATGCGGTTGTTCGACACGCTACTGCCCAAGGGTGGATCGGCGGTCGTGGACGTGGATACCCAGTGGGGGGCGCGGGTCGCAGCCCGGGCCGAAGAGTTGGGCCTTGAAGTGTTTACCGTGGGCTGGGCCGGACGCGACCTGCAGCTGAAAGAGATCACGCCTCATCCCGCCAGCCAGGATATCGAACTGGTCTATCAGGGCGAAGCCCACTCGATCACGCTACCGTTGATTGGTGAATTCCAGGCGGCAAACGCATTGATGGCGACCGGCCTGGCGATCCGCAGTGGTGTGGCTCCGGGCGCAGCGCTGGAGAGCCTGAAACACCTGACCGGAGTCCCCGGTCGGCTTGAGCAAGCAGGCAAGACCCGCCAGGGTTCGCCCGTTCTTATCGACTACGCCCACACGCCCGACGGCCTTGAGAAGCTCTTGCGTGCGGCGCGGCCGCACACCCAGGGGCGTATTGTTCTGGTTTTCGGAGCGGGCGGTGACCGCGATCCGACGAAGCGCGCGAAAATGGGCGAGGTGGCCCGGAAGCTGGCCGATCTTTCCATCGTGACCGACGACAACCCGCGTAGCGAAGATCCGGCGAAGATCCGCAAGGCGATCCTGGAAGCCTGCCCCGGCGCACGCGAGATTGGTGACCGGGGCGAGGCCATCTACACAGCAGTGTCCTTGCTGGACGCTGGGGACACGCTGTTGATTGCGGGCAAAGGTCATGAAACCGGTCAGACCGTCGGCGATGAGGTGATTGCGTTTGACGATGGCGAGACGGCGCGACAGGCACTGGCGCGCCGGGAGGGGGGCTCATGAGTGCACCGCTATGGACCGCAGAAGTTGCCGCAAATGTCACGGGCGGACACTTGGAAGGCGGCGAGTGGACAGCAACCGGCGTCTCCATAGACAGCCGGTCGCTGGACGCCGGAGATCTTTTCGTGGCGCTGACGGCGGAACGGGACGGACATCAGTTTGCCCCTGCTGCCATGAAGGCTGGCGCGGCGGCCGCTCTGGTATCCAGGGCCGATGCCTGCGAAGGCCCGCGCCTGGTCGTCGACGATGTGATGGAGGCGTTGAGCAAGCTGGCAATCGCAAGCCGGGACCGGTCGGACGCACGTCGCATCGCGGTGACCGGCTCGGTCGGCAAGACCAGCGTGAAGGAGTGGATCGCGGCCAGCCTGCGCGAGGCGGGCCAGGCCCATTGGAGCGTGAAGAGCTTCAATAATCACTGGGGCGTACCCCTGACGCTCGCACGCATGGCGCAGACTACAGAACACGCCGTGTTCGAGATGGGGATGAACCACGCCGGCGAGATACGCCCCCTGTCCCGCCTGGTTCAGCCCCATGTCGCGCTCATTACCAGGATCGCACCAGCCCACCTGGAGAATCTCGGGTCCATGGAGGCGATCGCCGACGCGAAGTCGGAGATATTCGAGGGGATGGCGCCAGACGCGGTCGCGGTCATTCCTTCCGACGACGCCTATTATGACCGGCTGGCCAGCAAGGTGATGAAGTCGCGCGCCGCCTTCCTGTTCGGGTTTGGTGCTGCGAGGGATGCTGCTGTCCGCCTTGAACGGTTCGACGATGCGCCCGACGGCGGGCGCGGCCGGTTGAACGTGCTTGGGCGGCTCGTGGATTTCAAGCTGGCAGCCAGCGGGGCGCATCAAGGCCTTAATGCTGCTGCGGTGATGGCCGCCTGTGTGGCAGCAGGCCTGGAAGCAGAACAGGTCGTGGCCGCCCTTGAGCGGCAGACCGCGGCAGCGGGGCGGGGCGCCAGCTTCACCCTGAGCCTTCCAGAAGGCGGCGAGGCTGTGATCGTGGATGACAGCTACAACGCCAACCCCGTCTCGATGACTGCCGCCCTGGCTTCGCTCTCCAAGCGCCAGCCTCGCGGGCAGGGGCGCCGTATTGCAGTTCTGGGCGAGATGCTGGAGCTTGGCCTGGACAGTGCGGCCATGCATGGCGCGCTCGCCGAGCCGGTGGTCCAGGCGGGCGTCTCGCGCGTGATCGCGGTGGGGCGGCTGATGCAGTCCCTGCTCGACGCACTGCCCAAATCGGTGACGGGGCAATCTGCACGATCGGCCGATTCAGCATTAGAGATCCTGATTGACGAACTCCACGACGGCGACGTGGTGCTGATCAAGGGCTCGAATGCATCGGGCGTCCACAAAATCGTCTCAAGCCTGCGTGAAGGTCGTCTGGCCGCGCGGTCGAACGCCTGAGGGTTGCCATGCTTTATCTGATTTTCTCGCAGCTTGCTGACCAGTTCCAGATCTTCAACGTTGTAAACTATCTGACTTTTCGAACCGGGGCGGCCTGGATCACGGCCTTTGTCGTGGCTCTTCTCATCGGCCCCGGTTTCATCCGCTGGTTGCGCTCCAAGGGCTCTCAGCCAATCCGCACCGACGGTCCGGAAAGCCATATCGTGGCCAAAGCGGGCACCCCGACGATGGGCGGCTTCATCATCCTCATCGGGATTCTTGTCGGGACTCTTTTGTGGGGCGACCTGACCAATCAATACCTCTGGGTCGTGATCTTCGTGACTGCCGGATTTGGCGCAATCGGCTTCATCGATGACTGGCGCAAGGTGACCAAAAAGACGAGCGAAGGTCTGCGAGGCAGCGGAAAGCTGGCGCTACAGGGGGTTATCGCGCTCGTCGCCGTATTCTGGATGACATCGTTGTTGAGCGAAGCGCCCGGCGTGCCGGAGGATTTTGCGACTTCTGTTGCCGTGCCCTTCTTCAAGGATCTTCTGATCCCGCTGGGGTACGGCTTCTTTATCTTCGGTCTGCTCGTGATCGTTGGCGCTTCGAATGCCGTCAATATCACGGACGGGTTGGACGGTCTGGCGATCGTTCCGGTGATGATTGCCGCCGGCTCTTTCGGCTTTATCGCCTATTTCGTCGGATCGGCGATCTACGCAGATTACCTGTTCTTGAACTTTACGCCGGGCACGGCGGAGCTGGCCGTCATCTGCGGCGCCATTCTCGGCGCAGGGCTGGGCTTTCTCTGGTTCAACGCACCACCGGCCATGGTCTTCATGGGCGACACCGGATCGCTGTCACTGGGGGGCGCCCTTGGAACCATCGCGGTTGCCGTCAAACACGAGATCGTGCTCGCGATCATCGGTGGCCTGTTCGTGCTCGAGGCCGTGTCAGTGATGGTCCAGATTGCGAGCTTCAAGCTGACCGGCAAACGCATTTTCAAGATGGCGCCAATTCACCACCATTTCGAGAAAATGGGCTGGGCCGAGCCCACAATCGTGATCCGCTTCTGGATCATCGCAGTGGTGCTGGCCCTGATCGGGCTGTCGACGCTGAAACTGAGGTAGCTGTATGATCCCCGTCACCGCGTACAAGGGCCGGAGCGTTGCCGTCTTCGGGCTGGGGCGCACCGGCATTGCCACCGCCAAGGCCCTGGCCGCGGGCGGGGCGAAGGTCGTGGCGTGGGACGACAACGAGGCCGCCCGCCAGGCGGCGCAGAAGGCCGGGCTCACGCTGGAAGACCTGAATCGCCGCGACTGGGGCGATATTGCTGCACTGGTCCTGTCGCCGGGCATACCGTTTCACTACCCCAAGCCGCATCGGATGGTTGAGCTTGCACAGGCTGTTGGTGCGCCGGTCATCGGGGATATTGAACTGTTTGCCGGTGAGATCGCGAACACTGAAGGTGTGCGCGTCGTGGGGATCACCGGCACGAACGGGAAATCGACGACCACGGCTCTGATCGGACATATGCTCAAGACGGCTGGGATGGACGTGCGTGTCGGCGGAAATATCGGCGAGGCCGTTCTCTCGCTGGCGCCCCCGAGGCCCGGAGCGATCTATGTGCTGGAGCTCTCGTCCTATCAGCTCGACCTGGTTGAACGGCTTCACTGCGATGTGGCGGTGTTTCTCAACCTCACCCCAGACCATATCGACCGGCACGGCACGATCGAGAACTATCTTGCGGCAAAGCGCCGGATTTTCGCCACGCAGGCAGACGGCGACAGCGCGATCATCGGCGTTGACGATGAAACAACCTCGCGAGTTTTCACCCAGATGCGCAGTGCCAACGAAGACTCGGTCATCCCGGTTTCCTCGCGGAAGGTCTTGTCCCAAGGTGTCTATGCCTTGGGCGGCACGGTGTATGACGCGCTCGACGGAAAGCCTCACGCGGCGGCCGATCTGAGGCGCGCTCTCGCTCTGCCAGGCCGGCACAACGCGCAGAACGCAGCCGCCGCCTACGCCGCTGTGCGCCGTCTCGGGCTCAGCCAGGAAGATGCGGCTGCCGGGCTGGAGAACTTCGCTGGACTGGCCCACCGCCAGGAGCGGGTCGGTCAGGTCGGACCAGTTGTCTTCGTCAACGATTCCAAGGCAACCAATGCCGACGCGGCAGCCCAGGCCCTCGGGTGTTACGAGAACATTTTCTGGATTGCGGGCGGCCAGGCCAAGGAAGGCGGCGTCAAAGGTCTTGCATCTTATTTCGACCGTCTGCGTAAAGCTTACCTGATCGGTCAGGATGCCGATCTGATCGCTCGCCAGCTTAAAGGCAAGGTCGAGACCGTAGCGTGTCCCTCACTGCATGCGGCAACGGCCCGCGCGGCCAAGGATGCGGTTGAAAGCGGGCTACCGGACCCGGTCGTGCTGCTCTCGCCTGCCTGTGCTTCTTTCGACCAGTTCCGCAGCTATGAACATCGCGGGGACACGTTCCGCATGGCGGTCACGGACCTGATCGCCAAAGCGCGTGCAGGAGATGCCGCATGATCGCCGCAAGCCGTTTACGTGCCGCTGCTTTGTGGCGGGGTCTCGACCGAACCTTGATCTTTATTGTGCTGTCATTGATCGGTGTCGGGCTGACGTTGTCGCTCGCGGCAGGACCGGCGGCGGCCGAGCGGCTGGCTCTGGACGACCCGTTCTACTTTCTGACGCGCCACGCGGCTTTTGCTGTCGCAGGCATCGTGCTTCTGATCGGGACGTCGGCCCTCTCGATTACCGGTGTTCGCCGGATTGCGGGGCTCGCCCTGATCGGCTCCCTCGGCCTGATGGCCCTGCTGCCGCTCATCGGCAACGAAATCAACGGCGCCATCCGCTGGATTCGTTTCGGCAGCTTCGGGCTGCAGCCGAGTGAATTCCTGAAACCGGCCTTCATCGTCATCATTGCCTGGCTCTTCGCTGAGGAAAGTCGCGGCGCACCGGTTCCCGGCCGTCTGATCGCCCTGCTGATCTATGCGGTGAGCGTGGGGCTGCTCATCATCCAGCCCGATTTCGGACAGACCATTCTGCTCAGCGTCATCTTCGGCGCCATGCTGTTCGCGGCCGGCTTGCCGTGGATATATACCGCCGGGCTAGGCGTGGCGGGCGGCGGCCTATTGACGATCGCGTACTTTAGCCTCGATCACGTTCAGGCGCGGATCGCCGCGTTCCTAGGACCCCAGGCGGAGTGGGCACAGACCGAGCGTGCCCGCCAGGCCTTTGCCGAAGGTGGCCTGTTCGGGGTCGGTCCGGGCGAAGGAGAGATCAAGCGTCTCCTGCCCGAAGCCAATACCGACTTCGTCTTCTCGGTCGCCGCAGAGGAATTCGGACTTCTCGCCTCGCTCGCCATCATTGGCCTGTTCGCGATCCTGTTCGCCCAAGCCTGGACGCGTGCCCTGAGACTGACCGATCATTTCGCGCAGCTGGCCACGGCCGGCCTTGCCCTGCTGTTCGGCTTTCAGGCGCTGATCAATATCGCGGTAAACCTGAATTTGATTCCACCCAAAGGCATGACCCTGCCCTTCATTTCCTATGGCGGGTCATCCATGCTGGCCCTGTGCTTTTCGGCCGGGCTGATGCTGGCGCTGACCCGTCACCGCCCCGGCGCTTACGAACATCGGAGCTGACATGACGAAGCGCTGCCTTATCGCCGCAGGCGGCACGGGCGGACACATGTTTCCCGCTCGTGCGTGTGCCGAAACCCTGATCGAGCGTGGATGGGAGGTGGCGCTGATCACCGATGCGCGCGGGCACGCGCATGCCGGTGATTTCCCGGGGGGGCGCATACACCAGATCTCGGCCTCCAGCCCGTTTGTCAAAAACCCGGTGAAGCTTGCCAAGGCATTGATCAAGCTCTGGTCGGGTGTCGGACAGGCCAGCCGGCTGATGGCGGACTTCGAGCCGGACGTGATTGCCGGTTTCGGCGGTTATCCGGCCTTTCCCGCCCTGGCAGCGGCGCGTCTGAGGGGTGTTCCCTACATCATCCACGAACAGAACGCCGTACTCGGGCGGGTCAACCGGTTGTTTGCCGGGGGCGCCGAGGCGGTCGCATCCGGTTTCGAACGCCTCGACCGGATCAACCGGCGCGTCACCCATGTGGTGACCGGCAACCCGGTGCGGACACCGATCCGGGCCGCGCGCAATCAGGCCTACCAGGCGCCCGGAGCGGACGGTCCTGTCCGGGTTCTTGTGATCGGGGGGAGTCTGGGTGCCCGAGTGTTGTCGGAAACGGTGCCCGCAGCGATCGCCCGTCTTCCAGACTCGCTGCGCGAGCGTCTGGAAATCGTCCAGCAGACGCGCGCGGAATCCATCGAGACCGCGCGCGCCGCATACAGGGCGGCCGGCGTGGACGCGGTTTGCGAAGCCTTCTTTGACAATATGCACGAGCAGTACCGCCGGGCACACCTCGTAATCGCGCGGGCTGGAGCCTCCTCCGTGGCCGAGATTGCGGTCGTGGGGCGTCCGGCCCTGTTCGTGCCGCTGGCCATCGCGATGGATGATCACCAGAGCGCGAACGCAGAGGCCCTGGTGGACGCCGGTGCAGCGGAAGTCGTGCGCGAGCGCGACCTGACTGTCGAGGCGCTGTCGACGCGCCTTGAAAGCCTGCTGGGCGACGGGGAAGCTCTTGGCCGGATGGCCGCGAAAGCCCATAGCCTGGGCAAGCCCGACGCCCATTCTACGCTCGCCGACCTTATTCAAACTGCCTCCAGGACGTAATTTCATGGCCCCTGTCGATCTTGCCGCCTCCGTCGGTCCGGTTCACTTCGTCGGTATTGGCGGGATCGGGATGAGCGGGATTGCCGAAGTGATGCTCAATCTGGGCTACGAGGTCACGGGATCGGACATCAAGGACAGTGCCAATGTCGAGCGCCTCCGCGCGAAGGGCGCAACCGTGCACATCGGCCATGTGGCCGAGAACGTGGACGGAGCCGGCGCACTGGTCGTGTCGAGCGCAGTCAAGCGCGACAATCCCGAGCTCGCCGCGGCGCGCGCCCGCAGAATTCCGGTCGTGCGCCGGGCCGAAATGCTGGCGGAGCTGATGCGTTTGAAATACGCCGTCGCGGTGGGTGGAACGCACGGCAAGACCACGACGACATCGCTGATCGCCGCGCTCATGGACGGGGCGGGTTTCGATCCGACCGTGATCAACGGTGGTATAATTTCGGCTTATGGTTCGAACGCCAAGATGGGCGAAGGCGACTGGATGGTCGTTGAGGCCGATGAAAGTGACGGGTCCTTCCTCAAGCTTCGCGGCTCAGTTGCCCTGATCACCAATATCGATCCCGAACATATGGAGCACTATGGGAGCTTCGACGTGTTGCGTGCCGCGTTCGCACAATTTGTCGAGAACCTGCCGTTCTACGGGTTTGCCGCGCTGTGCACTGACCATCCAGAAGTCCAGGCGCTGGCGGCGCGCATCGAGGACCGGCGCGTCATCACTTACGGGTTCAATCCCCAGGCCGAGGTCCGCGCGGTCAACCTGCGCACCAGCCCGGCCGGTTCGACCTTCGATCTCGTCTTTCAGCCGGTTGGCGGTGAGCGCGAGGTCTGGTCAGATTTCACCCTGCCCATGATGGGTGAGCACAATGTCCAGAACGCAGCGGGCGCGCTCGCCGTTGTTGCCTCCCTAGGAGGGAGCGAACCGGCGCTCAAGTCGGCTCTGGCAAAATTTGGCGGCGTGAAACGGCGCTTCACAGTGACCGGTGAGGCCAAGGGCGTCGTGATCGTCGACGATTACGGGCATCACCCGGTGGAGATCAGCGCGGTCCTAAAGGCTGCGCGTCAACGTGCCGCCGAGGGACGTGTGATCGCCGTCTGCCAGCCCCATCGCTACTCACGCCTGAAAGACCTGTTTGAGGATTTCTGTACCTGCTTCAACGATGCAGATTCCGTTCTGGTTACTCCAGTCTACGCCGCCGGAGAGGATCCGATCGAAGGTGCAGACCGCGAGGCCCTGGTCGCCGGCCTGCACGCGCACGGGCATCGCGATGCCGCGCCTACCGATCGCGATCGCTTGCCCGAGGATCTGGTAACCCGGGTGCGAGAAGGCGATCTCATTGTCTGCCTCGGGGCGGGAGACATCACCGCGTGGGCAGCCGAATTGCCATCGCGTCTGGAGGCGGTTCTGTGAGCGAAACCGGCCTGATCGACCGTCTGCCTCGCGTTCGCGGCAAGCTGATCGAGAATGCGGCGCTGAAGGATATTACCTGGTTGAGAGTGGGCGGACCGGCGCGCGTCCTGTTCATTCCTGCCGACGAAGCCGATCTGGCGCGATTTCTGGCCGAGACGCCGCGTGACATCGAGGTCAACGTGCTGGGCGCGGGGTCCAACACGCTCGCGCGCGATGGCGGAGTGGATGGTGTCGTGGTTCGTCTGGGGCCCGCCTTTGCCCGAACAGAGCCGCTTGAGGGCGCGCGCTTGCGTGCCGGCGCCGGCGCCCTCGACAAGACGGTAGCCAAGGCGGCGGCGAAGGCCGGGATAGGCGGCCTAGAATTCTACGTGGGTGTACCGGGTACGATTGGCGGCGCGCTGCGAATGAATGCGGGTTGCTACGGGACCGAGACCCAGGACCGCCTGATCGAGGCGGTCGCGCTGGATCGTCGGGGACGACGCATCGTCGCCTCGCGTGAAGAGCTGGGCTACGGCTACCGTCACAGCGACGCCCCGCAGGACTGGATTTTCGTCGAAGCGCTCTATCAGGGCGAGGTGGATGATTCCGACGCCGTCACGAGGCGCATGAACGATATTACCGCACGGCGCGAGGAGACCCAGCCCATCCGCGAGAAGACATCCGGGTCGACGTTCAAGAACCCCGATCCGGCTCTGTCGGAGGGGCGTTCCGCCTGGCAACTCGTCGATCTCGTGGGCGGGCGCGGCCGGCGCGTGGGCGGAGCGCGGTTCTCGGAGCTGCATGCCAACTTCCTGATCAATGACGGGAGTGCCACGGCGGAAGACCTCGAAACACTGGTCGAAGGTGTGCGCGCGGATATCAAGGCACTGACGGGCGTGGACATGGAATGGGAAGTCAAGCGCCTCGGAGAAAGGGCGGGTCGATGACCAAGCGCATCGCAGTTCTAAAGGGCGGTTTGTCGGCCGAGCGGGATGTCTCGCTGGTTTCCGGTGCCAAGTGCGCGGAGGCCCTGCGCATAAAGGGCTATGACGTGGTCGAGATCGATGTCGGCCACGATGTCTACGATCAGCTCAAGGCGGCCGATCCCGATGTTGTCTTCAATGCCTTGCACGGCGAATTCGGCGAAGACGGGCGTATTCAGGGACTACTGGATTACTTCGGTAAACCCTACACGCATTCAGGAGTGACCGCGTCGGCGCTGGCGATGGACAAGGAGTTGACCAAGGCAGTGCTTCGAACACACGGTTTGCATTGCCCTGAAGGGGTGATCGCGAACCGGTTTGACGCTGCGAAAACACATTTGCTCAAACCCCCTTACGTCGCCAAGCCGAACGACCGCGGATCTTCGGTAGGCGTGCTTATTGTGCGCGAAGGCGCAAACCGTCCGCCGGCCGAACTGGCGTCCGATACCTGGCCGTATGGCGATGAGGTTCTCATCGAGACCTATGTGCCGGGGCGCGAACTGACCGTTGCGGTCATGGACGGGCGCGCGCTGGGCATTACCGAGATCATCCCGAAGACAGCCTTCTACGATTACGAAGCCAAATACTCGGCGGGTGGCTCCGTCCACGAGATTCCCGCGCAGGTGCCGGAGGCGATTGCCCAGGAGGCGCGCGAGGCCGCGCTCATCGCACATAAAGAGCTTGGGTGCCGGGGCCTCACGCGCAGTGATTTTCGCTGGGATGAAGCTGGAGATGGCCGTCTATGGTTACTCGAAATTAATACCCAACCCGGCATGACTCCGACATCCCTGGCCCCCGAGCAGGCGGCCTGGTCCGGGATCGGCTTCCCCGATCTCGTGGCCTGGATGGCGGAGGATGCGTCGTGCCCAAGGTAGGACGCGCCGGAACGGCTCGATCGGCAAAACCCAGAAAGCCGGCCGCGTCGCGGCGCAAGGCAAAAGCGGTTTCACCACGCGGTGCGAAGCTGTCCAACTGGATGGCGGCGCGGCTGCGTGCAGCGCGTTATCGCGCCGGCTATGCGTTGCGCCTGGCCGTACTGGGCGTGGGCGGTCTCTGCGTCCTGTCTCTGGCTGGTCTGATGGCGCTGGGGCGCATGGACGAGATCGGTGCGGCGCTCAACGAGGGGCTGGATGCGCGTCTGGCCCGATCCGGATTTGCGGTCCGGGCGGTTGATGTCACGGGCGCTTCGCGTCTGGATGGTGCCGCCATCGCAGAGGCGATGGGCGTCGACCCAGGCCACAGCCTTCTGGCCATCGATCCGGCTGCAGCGCGCGCGCGGATCGAGGCGATGAGCTGGGTGGAAGAGGCCCAGGTGGCGCGGCTCTGGCCAGACCGGGTCCACGTAATCTTGAAGGAACGCGAGCCGTTCGCGGTGTGGCAGCACAACGGTGCCCATCATGTGATCGATCGCTCCGGCACGGTCATCGCAGCGGCGGAAGCCACCCAGTATGGCGCGCTGCCCCGCGTGGTCGGCGAAGGCGCCAATGCCGAAGCCGCGCCTCTTCTCGACCTGCTGGCACGTCAGGAGGCCATCGACGCGCTGGTGACGCACGCGGTGCGCGTTGGCGAGAGGCGCTGGAATTTGCGCCTTCTGGCCGGCGGCGACATCCTCCTGCCGGAGGGCGACCCGGCGTCGGCGCTGGCGTTGATTGCGACCCTGCACGACGAACGCGGCGTGCTGAACCTTGATGCCCAGGCGTTTGATTTGAGAACTCAAGGCGAGCTGGTGATCCGGGCCTGGCCGGATCGCGCAGCTGCTGCGCGTGGACGGGGAGCGTGATCGCGATGGGCGTGTTTGATCAGGTGGGGGCTGGCAAGGAGAGCGATGCCGGGGGCGCGCCCAAGCCTGGCTTTTTTGCCGCGCTTGAAGTCGGAACGTCGAAGACAGTCTGTTTCATCGTGAAGAGCGAAGCCACGCTTGCCGGTTCGCGTCTGCGCGTGGTTGGCGTCGGCCACCATTCCAGCCGCGGCGTGCGAGGCGGCACGATCGTGGACATGGATGCCGCCGAGCAGTCGATCCGTACGTCGGTCGAGAACGCGGAGCGCATGGCCGGGCACGCCGTGAGCGAGGTCACGCTAGTCACCGCCGCGGGCGGGCTGGGCTCGCGCCGATTTGGCGTCGATGCGCCGCTCTCCGGGCGCGAGGTTGCCGATCGGGACCTGCGCCGCGCACTGCGCGAGGGCTTGCAGACCTATTTCGAGCCGGGCCGTGTGATGCTCCATGCCATCCCGCTGGGCTGGCGGGTCGATAATCATCGCGGAGTACGCGATCCGCGCGGCATGTTCGGCAGGGAGCTCGGCGTCGATCTTCACATCGTCACCGCCGCGGTGGAGCCGCTGCGCAATCTGACCACCTGTGTGGAGCGCTGCCGTCTGTCGATCGCGGGGATTGTCGCCACGCCCTACGCGTCCGGGCTCGCCACACTCGTCGAGGACGAGCTTCTGCTGGGAGCCATGGTGATCGACATGGGTTCGAACACGACCAGTGTCGGCGTTTTCAACGAGGGCTCGCTGATTCACGTCGATGGCGTTCCGATCGGCGGGGCGCATGTCACCAGCGATATCGCGCGTGGCCTGTCCACGCCCATGAGTGCGGCAGAGCGCATCAAGGTGCTTTATGGCTCCGCACTGGACAGCCCGGACGACGATCAGGTGATGATCGAAACGCCGCCAGTGGCCGGAGATGCGGATTCCACGATGGTCCAGCAGCCGCGCGCGCTTCTGAACTCGATTATCCGGCCTCGCCTGGAAGAGGTCTTCGAACTCATTCGCGACAGGCTTGATTCGGCAGGCGTATCGAAGGCCGCCGGACGCCGGCTGGTCCTGACGGGAGGCGCAGCGCAGTTGCCTGGTGCGGCCGAACTGGCGGGGCGAATTCTGTCCAAACAGGTCCGTCTGGGTAAACCCAGCGGCCTTGCAGGGCTAGGCGATGCAGTTTCCGGTCCCGCGTTTTCAGCGTGCGCGGGCGTGATCGTACGCCGCTCGCGTGGCACGGCCGAAGCGATTTCGGGCCCACCCCCGCTCAATGCGGCCGGCGAACGCCGCCTGCGCCATTCGGCGGGCGGGGAGCGCGGCCCAAAAGCGATCCTGCGCTGGTTTGCAGAGAGCTTCTGACCGAAGTGTTACGCTTTTATCAGGATGTTCCTGTAGTGTTCTGGGTTTCGCCACTTCGGCGCCATGTTTGTTTAACTCTCGATTAAACAAGCAGATTCACATTGGTCACGAAACGAGCTGTTAAGCTTGACCGTTGGTCAATGGAGCACCCCCGCAAATGTCGCTCAACCTGTCTGCGCCCGAGCCGACCGAACTGAAACCGCGAATCCTCGTCTTCGGGGTTGGCGGTGCAGGCGGTAACGCCGTCAACAACATGATCGATGCCAATCTGGAAGGGGTCGATTTCGTCGTCGCCAACACAGATGCGCAGGCGCTTTCGCGTTCGCGCACCGACCGGCGCATCCAGATGGGCGGACAGATCACCGAAGGACTGGGTGCGGGGGCACGTCCTGAGGTCGGTGAGCAGTCAGCCGAAGACTCCATCGGTGACATTCTCGAGCACCTGTCAGGCGCTCACATGGTCTTCATCACGGCCGGTATGGGCGGCGGGACGGGCACCGGCGGGGCGCCGGTCATTGCCCGCGCGGCGCGCGAACAAGGCATCCTGACCGTCGGCGTCGTGACCAAGCCCTTCCACTTCGAAGGCACCCGCCGCATGCGTCTGGCCGAAGCCGGCATCGAGCGCCTGCAGCAGCATGTCGACACGCTGATCATCATTCCCAATCAGAACCTGTTCCGGATCGCGACCGAGAAGACGACCTTCGCCGAAGCGTTCTCGATGGCTGACCAGGTTCTGCATTCCGGCGTTCGCGGCATCACCGACCTGATGGTCATGCCCGGCCTGATCAATCTCGACTTCGCCGACGTCCGCACGGTGATGAACGAGATGGGCAAGGCGATGATGGGGACAGGCGAAGCGTCCGGCGAGAAGCGCGCCATTGAGGCCGCGCATGCCGCCATCGCCAACCCGCTACTGGACGATGTGTCGATGAAGGGCGCCAAGGGCGTGCTCATCAACATCACCGGTGGCATGGACATGACGCTGTACGAAGTCGACGAGGCGGCGAACGAGATCCGCGATGAAGTCGACCCGGACGCAAACATCATTGTCGGTTCGACCTTTGACGAGAGCCTGGAAGGCACGATTCGTGTTTCGGTCGTGGCCACCGGCATCGATCAGGAGACGATCGCACAGCCCGATCCGCGCCGCCAGCAGTCGGGCGGCAACGTCGTCAACGCTTGGAAATCACGGGAATCCCGGCCTCAGCGCCAATCCGAGCCGCTGGTTCGGCGCGCTGCCGACGCCGTGGCCGTGAACGAAAGCCCGGTAGAACGCGGCAACGTGGAAGTCGAGCGGACGTCAGCCCGGTCGATCGATCCGGTGGAAGCGGTGGAACAGCGTACCGTGTCCGCAATGGATCATGTGGTCAGCGAGCCCGACAGCTTCACCATGCGCGAAGAGGCCAAGCCTGAAGTCGTGCGTAGCCGCGAGCGCCTGGAGCAGGCCGCGAGCGAGATGCGCCGCCCGGCGGAAACCAACCACTATGAGTCCGCGCCCCAGCACCACCAGGCGCGCGAGTCAGCCCCTACCGCTCCGGCCCAGCCGGCTGAAGAGAAGCCCCGCCTTGGCCTGTCCATTTTCGGACGCCGCGCCAAGCCGAAGCAGACGCCTCCCGCGCCCCAGGCCCGGATCGCGCCCCAGCGGCCCGAGGCTCCGCGCCCGGCTTCTCCCCCGCAGCAATCCTCCCCCTCGCACGGGTATCAGACTGCCCAGCCGCGGTCCCAGAACCGGGACGGAACGGGTGACCTTTTCGGTGCGGAAATCGATGAGAGCGAGCTGGAAATCCCCGCATTCCTGCGCCGCCAGGCGAACTGAGCCGCACCACCACGATTTGAATGAAATCGAGAGCCCCGCGCCGAAAGGCGCGGGGTTTTCGCGTTCAGGCACTGGAGATTCCGCGATCGAAGCCGGATTCGGTAATCGAGTTGACATCGATAGTAAGTTTAAAATACAAACTTGTTGTCGATGAAGCGTCATCGATCTTGAGTCCCGAGCGCTTCGAGCGCCGAGCAAAAGAGGAGAAACGAGATGAAAGCCATTCTGACCGCAACTGCCGCCAGCCTTGCCTTCACTGCGACGGCTTACGGCGCGCCCCTGACCATCGAGGTCAACGGCGTTCAGGGCGATGGCCCGCTCTATGTCTCGGTCCAGACCGAGGAGCAATTCATGCAGGACGAGGGCGTGGAAGGCAGCATTGTCCAGTCCCCGGAGCCGGGGACGCATTCCTTTACCTACGATCTGCCGGAAGGCCAGTACGCCGTTTCTGTCTGGCACGATGACGGCAACGGGACATTCGACCGCGCAGAAAGCGGCTGGCCGCTCGATGGCTGGGCAATGTCCGGCGAACTCGGAGATGGCCCGCCAAGCTTTGAAGACGTCGCGGTGGACCTGAGGGGACAGGGCGCCGACGTCTCACTGGATGTCCACTACCCGCAATAAGCTGTTATGACTGGTGGGCTTCGGCCCACCGGTTGCTTTCACCATCCAGGAGGATGCCCGTGACAGAAGACACCAGAACCCAGGCCCAGGCCGATCTCGCCTTCGTGCGCGCCATGACGGAGCGCGCCTCGCGGGCCCCCTTGCTTGGCGGCCGTTTCCTGCTGCTGTGGGGCGGCTTGCTCACCCTTACCTATCTTGCTCATTTCACGATCCTTTCGGAGCTTGCAGGCGTGCCGGTCTGGGCCATCAGCATCATCTGGCCGGCCTTTGGCGTGCTGGGATTTGCCGGCACGGTGATTCTGTCGCGCGGCATGGAGCGCAAGCCCGGCGTCGCGTCCATCGGCAATGTGGTCGAGCGCGAAATCTGGAAGGGCGCGGGCCTCGGGATTTTCATCTTCGTGGCGGGCGTCGTGGTCGCCGTCACGGCCCTGGGACGCAACATGATCCTGTTCGACCTTATCGCGGCCGTGGCCCTGGCCCTTTACGGGGCGGCCTTTCTGGCAACATCGGCGGCCTCCGGACTGACCTGGATGCGCATTCCTGCCTGGGCATCCTTTGCCTTCGCCGCGTGCGTTCCTTTGCTTGCGGGCACGGCGGTGCTCTACCTCGCCCTCAGCGCCGTGATCCTGCTTGTCGCGGTGCTCCCCGGGCTTCGCCTTCTCCTGAACGAGCCGGAGTATCTCGAGCAAGAGGATCCCAGCTAGTGGAGGGGCTGCGTCCCGATGCGCTGGAGGAGGTGATCCACGGTCGTATCCGTCTGGGGATCATGGCCTATTTGTCCCAGCAATCGTCTGCCAGTTTTGCCGAACTGGCCAAGGCGCTGGAGACCACAAACGGGAATCTCTCCATCCATCTGAAGAAGCTGGAGGCCGCCGGCTACGTGGGAATCGACAAGCAATTCGTCGACTCAAAGCCCCTGACGACGGTCCGGATGACGCCGGAAGGCCGGGAGGCCTGGCAGCGCTATCTCGATGCGCTCGCCATCCTGTTCCAGAACGCTGGCCCGAAACGGTGAACCGGGGGGCGGCCGGCGCCCGTCCCGTTTCGTAACATGGTGCAACATTCCTTTAATTGCGAAGCGTAGCGCGATCATTAGGTTGCGTGATTAAATGAGGGGCAAATACCAGTTCGGATCGCCTAAAAGGGTCCGGATTTCAAAATGATAGAGATTTAAGTTCATGATTGAACGGACCACGCTTGCCTCCGCCGCAGTCTGCGCCGGGATTGGCCTTCACACCGGCGCACGCGTTCGCATGGCGATGCGCCCGGCCAAGCCGGGCACCGGCATCGTCTTCGAGCGGTCCGATCTCGATCTCGACAATACCCTCATCGAAGCGCGATACGACCGTGTCCGTTCGACCGATCTCGGGACCACGCTGGTCAATGATGACGGTGCATCGATTGCGACGGTCGAGCATTTGATGGCGGCCCTGGCCGGCCTCGGCATCGACGATCTTCACATCGAACTGGACGGCCCGGAAGTTCCGGCCATGGACGGTTCGTCGGCCCCGTTCGTGGATCTGGCCCTGCGTGCAGGACTGGCCAATCATCCCCTGCCGCGCCGGGCGATTCAGGTGCTCAAGCCGGTCAGCGTGACCGATGGCGGACGCGAGGCGGCCTTCCTGCCGTCCTTGCAGCAAAGCATTGATGTCGAAATCGATTTTCCCGATCCGGCAATCGGGCGTCAGCGTTTTGCCTTCGAGGTCACGCCCGATGCGTTCGGGACGCTGGTCGCTCCGGCGCGCACATTCGGCTTCCGCCGCGAATACGAGATGCTGCTGAAGGCCGGACTGGCGCGCGGCGGCTCCATGGACAATGCGATCGTGCTCGAGGACGGCAAGGTCGCCAATCCCGGCGGCCTTCGCTTTGCCGACGAGTTCGTGCGCCACAAGGCGCTCGATGCGCTGGGCGACCTGTACCTTGCCGGTGCGCCCATTCTCGGCCTCTACAAGGCGACCCGTCCCGGCCATGGAATCAATGCCTTGGCCGTCCGCACCCTGCTGGCCGACACCACAGCGTGGAAATGGGTGTCGATGCGCGACATTGCCGCGCGTAGCGACCGGATCGCGCAAACCTGACGCGGTGCTTTTGCCGGGCGTCGGGATCGGGTAGAAGACATTTCAGTTGATGCGAAACGCTTGAAAACCGGTAGTGTGCGCCGGTCGTTCGCCTTGCGTGCCCGAAGAGGACTGAATTGATGACGCTCGCCGTCCGCGCCGGATTATTCACCGCCATTCTCATGCTGGCCTCGGCCTGCGGCAGCACGTCCGAACCCGAGCTTGAATATGTCGAGCAACCGGTCGAGATGCTCTACAATGAAGGCTTCGAACATCTCGAGCGGCGCGACTACAACCGCGCGGCGGCCTATTTCGACGAGGTCGAGCGCCAGCACCCCTTCTCCGAGTGGGCGCGCCGCTCCATGCTCATGGCCGCCTTCGCCAATTATCAGGCGAACAAGTATGAAGAAGCGATCTCCGACGCGGAGCGCTTCATCGCCCTGCACCCCGGGAACGCCAGCGCGCCTTATGCCTATTATCTGATCGCGCTATCCCACTACGAGCGTATCTTCGATGTGGGCCGCGACCAGTCGACCACCCGCAATGCGCTCGACTCCCTGCAGCAGGTGGTGCGCCGCTATCCGGACTCTCCCTACGCCATGGATGCGCGCGTCAAGATCGACATGACCCGCGACCACCTCGCCGGTAAAGAAATGAGCGTGGGCCGCTGGTATATGCGAAGCGGGTACTATCTCGCTGCGATAAACCGCTATCAGAACGTGCTTCGCGACTACCCCACGACAAGCCATGTTCCCGAGGCGCTCCACCGCCTGGTGGAGAGCTATGTCGCCCTGGGGGTGGATACCGAAGCGCGCCAGGTCGCCGCTGTCCTCGGGTATAACTATCCCGGTTCGGACTGGTATCAGAACAGCTACGACCTGCTGACCTCGCGCGGCATTGCCATCGAGGGTGAAGGCCTCGAGGAACAGGATCCGAGCCTCATCCGGCGGGCCATGGACCGGATCTTCGGCTAGACGCTTTTTCCAGGAGCTGCCCGTCGGGCGATGCTGATCTCGCTGTCCATTCGCGACATTGTCCTGATCGACAGGCTGGACCTGCAGTTCGACGCGGGGCTGTCCGCGCTGACCGGCGAGACCGGGGCCGGCAAGTCCATCCTGCTGGGGGCGCTGGGTCTCGCCTGCGGTGACCGGGCCGACCGGGCGATGGTCCGCAGCGGCGCCGAGCAGGGCGGGGCGACGGCGGTTTTCGAGATCGCCGCCGACCATCCCGCCCTGGCGCTGCTGGACGAGGCGGGCATCGCGGCGGAACCGGGCGAGCCGGTCATCCTGCGCCGGGTTGTGACCGCCGACGGACGATCTCGTGCGCATGTGAACGATCAGGCGGCCAGCGTCGGCCTTCTTCGCAGCCTGGGCGACGTGCTGGTCGAAATTCACGGCCAGCATGACGGGCGCGGCCTGCTCGACCCCAAGACCCATCGCGGCCTGCTCGACGAGTTTGCCCGCAACGATGCCGAACGGCGCAAGGTCGCCTCCGCCTGGACCGGGCTGGCCGAAGCGCGTGACCGCGTCGACAGCCTGCGCGAGACCCGCGACCGGGCGGCGAGCGAAGAGGACTTCCTGCGCCTGGCGGTGGAAGAGCTGGACGAGCTCGATCCGCGCGAGGGCGAAGAGGTGACGCTCGCAAGCGAACGAAAATTCCTCCAGCAAGCCGAGGCCGCCCTGTCCGAGTTGCAGAGCGCATCGGACATCCTGTCCGGCGGCGAGGGCATGGCCGGGCGGCTGAACGGCGCGCTGCGCGGTCTGGAGCGGGTCCGCGACACGCTGGGCCGAAACGAAGATGAGGCCGCCGCAGACGAGGTGGGCGCAGACGAGGCGGGCGGGCAGGACGATGGCGAGGACCGCGATGGGGCCGGCAATGCCCTGACCGCCTCCGCGACGGCGCGCTCGGCGCTCGACCGGGCCGCATCGGCGCTCGATCGCGCGCTCATCGAATTCAACGAGGCCGAGGATGCGTTGTCCGACGCCGGTGCGGCCTTCCTGGTCGAGCCGGGCCGGCTGGAAAGTGTCGAGGAACGCCTGTTTGCCCTGCGCGCCGCGGCCCGCAAGCATTCGGTCGCGGTCGAGCTCTTGCCGGGCCTGCGCACGCGCCTGGCCGAGCGGCTCGACACGATCGAGCACGCCGACGACCGGCTGAAGGAGGCCGAGGCCGCGCTCAAGGCTGCCGAGGCCGATTACGGCGAGGCCGCGCGCGCGCTCAGCGCCACGCGCATCAAGGCCGGGGCCGCGCTGAGCGAGGCGGTGATGGCCGAGCTCGGCCCGCTGAAACTGGACAAGGCGAAATTCCGCGTCGCGGTCGAGGCGCGCGAGGACCGGCCCGGCGCGAAGGGCTGGGACAGCGTCGCCTTCGAGGTCTCCACCAATCCCGGCGCACCCTTCGGCCCGCTCGACAAGATCGCCTCGGGAGGCGAGCTGTCGCGTTTCGCACTGGCGCTCAAAGTCTGCCTGGCCGGTCAGCAGGACGGTCTGGTCATGGTGTTCGACGAGGTGGACCAGGGCGTGGGCGGCGCGGTCGCCGACGCGGTCGGCACACGCCTGTCGCGCCTGGCCGAACAGGGCCAGGCCCTGGTGGTCACCCACTCGCCGCAGGTCGCCGCGCGCGCGGCCCACCACTGGAAGATCGAGAAGAGCGAAGACGGCGACACGGTGCGCACACGCGTGCGCGCGCTCGAGGCCGGCGAACGGCGCGAGGAAATCGCCCGCATGCTCTCCGGCGCCCAGGTCACCGAAGCGGCCAGAGCCGCCGCCGACCAGCTGATGGCGAGCTGAGGGGTTTAGGCCGGGGAGGCCGTCCTCCGACCCTTCGAGGCCCGGCTTCGCCGGGCACCTCAGGGTGAGGGGGGGGTGACATCGGGTGATTATCTAAATTCTGTCAAGAGCTTAAAACCAATCCACTCCCCTCATGCTGAGGTGCGAGCAGAGCGAGCCTCGAAGCATCGGATGGCAGGTGCGGTTCGTTGCTCATGGGTGCACGTCATCCGACCCTTCGAGGCCCGGCTTTCAGCCGGGCACCTCAGGGTGAGGGGGATGGACGACATCAAGTGTGGGCTCCAGATCGAATGGCTTCAGGCCGAAGCCATATTGCCGAACCCGCCCGCCTCCCTCATGCTGAGGTGGCCGCGCAGCGGCCCTCGAAGCATCGGAGGGCAGGCGCCGCATGGGATGGCGGCCATGACACCGAGCACCGTAATTGCGTGGGTGTATATCCTGAGATGCGCGGACGGGAGCTTCTATGCCGGATCGCATCGCGGTCCCGATCTTGCGCGCCGCATCGTCCAGCATGACGCCGGTGAGGGCGGCGCCTATACACGCCGCCGCTTGCCGGTCGAACTGGTCTGGTCGCATTGGTTCGGGCGCATCGCAGACGCAGTCGCTGCCGAGCGCCAGATCAAGGGCTGGACGCGGGCCAAGAAGGACGCGCTGATCCGCGGCGACGTTGATCTGATACAGGCGCTGTCCCGGCGGCGCGGCGGGCGGGCGTCCTCCGACCCTTCGAGGCCCGGCAAAGAGCCGGGCACCTCAGGGTGAGGGGGATGGGCGACATCAGATCATGGTACTAGAATAAGACGTTCTTCCCAGCCTCTTCCCTCATGCTGAGGTGCGAGCGCAGCGAGCCTCGAAGCATCGGAGGGCGAGTGCCTGCGCTCTCCGGCTCCCCAAGCCTCCGCTTCGCGCCGCCGGGATTTCAGCGCGTGGGGTCCGTCGGCAACTCCCGCTCACGCCTCCGGTGTGTCGTCCTCGTCCAAGAAGTCGACATGGAAGTTGGCGGCGTCCGCGTCGTCCTCGAACAGGTCTTCTTCCAGCGCGGCGATGCGGCCGGGGTCGGGCATGTCGAAATTGGGTGGCAGGCGCGAGGACAGCAGGCCGGCGGCCTTCAGGTCGCTGACGCCCGGCAGATCGCCGAGCGAGGGCAGGCCGAAATATTCCAGGAAGGTGTCGGTCGTGCCGTAGGTGACCGGGCGGCCGGGCGAACGGCGGCGGCCGCGCAGGCGCACCCATTTCTGCTCGAACAGGAGGTCGACCGTCCCCTTGGAGACCGCGACGCCGCGAATGTCCTCGATCTCGGCGCGCGTGACTGGCTGGTGATAGGCGATGATGGACAGCGTCTCGAGCGCGGCCTGGCTCAGCTTTCTCGGTTCCTCGCGCCTGAACTGCAAGAGGTGTTGCAGGTCTTCGGCGGTCTGGAAGCGCCACTTGCCCGCGACCTCGGCCAGATTGACGCCCGCCCCGGCATATTTCGCCTGCAATCCCGTCAGCAGCGCGCCGACATCGAAGCCATCGCCCAGCCGGGTCTGCAGCGTCTCCAGATCGAGCGGCTCCTCGGCGGCGAACAGCAGGGCTTCGAGCCGGCGCTGGCCCTCGATCTCGTTATCGACGGTCAGACGCACGCCGGGCGGGCCGCCATCGCCGCGGGGGCGGTCTTCGGCCTGACGGCGCAGGCCGGCGATTGCCGCGCCGATCGGATCGTTGTCCGGCTTGCTCGCGGGCAGACCCTCGGAGGTCTGGTCCTGTGTCTCGTCCGGCATATCGTCCGGCGTGTCGTCCTCGCTCATGACGCCTCCTCGCCGGGGACCGGTCCGGCCGGATGGCCCGGCCCGGTGCGCATGTAGATCGGGGCGTAGGTCGCCTCCTGGCGCAGCTCCGCCTCCCCGTCCTTGGTGATTTCCAGCGCGGCCAGCAGCGAGGAGGCCATCACCGACTGGGCCGGCGGCGCATTGCGCCCCAGCTGGCCGATATCGGGCAGCAGGGCGTCCAGCCTCTCCCAGCCGCCCAGGCGCGCGGCGATCAGGCTGAGGCGCTGGCGCGCCTGCTCCAGGCTGTACACGCGCGGTTTTTCGGGCCGGTAGGTGGCGAAGGCCTGCTTCTCGCGTTTGAAGGCATAGGCCTTGAGAAGGTCGTAGAGCTCGGCCTCGAAGCGGGGCGCGCGCACCGAGCGTATGCCTTCAGGCTGGCCGCGATCGTAGACGTCGCGATTGAGCAGGGCGCGCTGGTAGAGCGCACCGGCTGCCGCGCGCATGGCGTCCAGGCGCGCCAGGCGGAAGGCGAGGGCAGCGGCGAGTTCTTCAGGCTCGGGCTCATCGTCCAGCGGACGCGGCTTGGGCAGAAGCAGGCGCGATTTGAGATAGGCGAGCCAGGCGGCCATGACGAGATATTCGGCCGCGATGTCGAGACGCCGGTCGCGCGCCTCCTCGATGAAGGTCAGATACTGGTTGGCGAGTTCGAGTATGGAGATCTGGGCGAGGTCGACCTTGTTCTTGCGCGCCAGGTGCAGCAGCAGGTGGAGCGGGCCTTCCCAGCCGGAAATGTCCACGATGAAGGCTTGCGTGGTTTCGCGCGCCTCCTCGCTCGCTTCAAAGCGGACATCTTCCTCGAACAGATCGCTCACGGGGCAGGCGGCTCCAGTCCTGCGTCGCGGAAGCAACCCTCCAGGCGCGCGGTCAGCTCCCGTGTGTCGTGGGCCGCGGGCGGCCCCCGTTCGGCTTCGGCGGCGATGGCACGCTCCTTGGCCTGCCCGTCCAGAGGCGGCGCGGCATGGGCGATCTCGACCATTTCCTTCATGTCGCCATTGCAGTGCATGAGGATCTCGCAGCCCGCTTTCGCCGCCCCCTCTCCGCGCTGGCGCAGCGATCCGTCGAGCGCCTGCATGGACAGGTCGTCGCTCATCAGCAGGCCGTCAAAACCGATCTCGCCGCGAATGATGTCGGCGATGACCGTGCGCGACAGCGTGGCGCAAAGCTCGGCGTCGAACGCGGTGAACACGACATGGGCCGTCATCGCCATGGTCGCGCCGGACACGCCCTTGAAGGCGGCCAGATCGGTCTCGCGCAGCTCGTCGGCCGGCGTGCGCACGACGGGCAGCTTGAAATGGCTGTCCGCATCGGCCCGGCCATGGCCGGGAATGTGCTTGATGACTCCGGCCACGCCCTGGTCGCGCAATCCGTCCAGCGCTGCGGTCGCCAGCGCCGAGACCGGATCGGGGTCGGCATGGAAGGCCCGGTCGCCGATCACTGCGTCGGCGCCCTCGATCTGAAGGTCGCAGCACGGCGCGAAGTCGACATCAATGCCGGCATCCTTCAGCTCGGCGGCCAGCAGGATATGGTTCAGGCGCACCGCCTCGATCGCCAGCTCCGGGTCGCGGTCCCACAGCTCGCCGAAGCGGGCCGCGGGCGGCGCGGCGCGCCAGGTCGGCGCTTTCAGGCGCTGCACCCGTCCGCCTTCCTGGTCGATGAAGATGGGCAGGTCCCGGCCCAGCCCGTCGCGCAGGCTCGCGCACAGGCGGGCAAGCTGCTTGGGCCGGTCCACATTGCGCCCGAACAGGATGATGCCCCACGGGTCGGCGTCGCGGAAGAATGCCTTCTCGCCCGGCAGGAGCTCCGGCCCCTGCAGCCCGTACAGCGCGGCGCTCACACTCATCGTGCGGCCACCAGGCAGTCCTGTCCGCGCGCGGACAGCGTCGTGCAATAGCGCGTGGCCGCATCCCGGCTGTCAAACCCGGCAATGCGCAGGCGGTAATAGATGCCGCGATCGCCGAGATCGGCCTCCACGATGGAGGGCGAGCGCCCCGAGGCCAGCTCGGGAAAGCGCGAGGTGAAAGCGATCCAGCCCTCTTCGGCCTCGGCGCGGGAGCGGAAGGCCGCGATCTGGACGACATGGGTTCCGGCGGCCGGGGCGGGAGCTTCGCGCGCCGGGGCGGGCTCGGGCTCGGCGCGGGCCGGCGCCTCGTCTTCCGGTTCGGGTTCGGGCGCCGGCTCGATCGCGGCGGGTTCGTCCCCGGCATCGATCCGGTCGGCATCGACCGATTCGATGCGCACCTCGGGCAGTTCGCTGGTTTGAGTGCCGGTTTCGGTATCGGTTTCAGTGTCGCGCGCGGCCGGCTCTTCGGGACCCGGGCGCACACCGGCGGCCTCGGATTCGCGCGACTCGCCGGAGCGCAGCTCATAGGCCTCGATGTCCTGACCCGGCGTCTCGTATCCACCCGGATCGGCGGGACGCTGGCGGTAGGGCTCGTCCTCGGCCACGATGACCGGCGCCTCGCCGCGTTCGCGCACGCCGAGCCGGTAGGCGTTCCACACCAGCGCCGCGAACAGGACCAGCACCGCCACCGCGGCGATCAGCAGGATCGGGCCGCGGCGTTCCGGTTCGCCGTCGCGCGCGTCGAACGTTTCATAGTCCTCGGGGGGCGGCGCGTAGGCTCCGAGCTTGGGCTCGTCGTCGGACATGGGCGTGTTCACCTGACAGTTAGGGGCGATGACGCGAATCGCACCGGTCAAGGCGCGACCCCGCACACTCTACTCAATTTGACGCAAGCTGTGCGCCCCGTCAGCCCCAGCCTTCCACATGGAAGAGTTTGCGGTGTTCGGAGACGGCAAACCTGTCGGTCATCCCGGCGATATAGTCGCACACGGTCCGCGCGGTCTGCCGGCCGCGCGCGCCGTCGGTCTCGGGGTGAAACTCGGTCGGCAGGAGGCCGGGGTCGTCCAGAAAGCCGGTAAACAGGTCGCGCACGATCCGCTTGCCCTTCTCCTTGGCCCGTTTCACCTTGTAGTGCAGATACATGTTGGCATAGAGGAAGCGCCGCAGACCCGCGAGGCGCTCGGTCATGTCGTCGGAAAACGCCACGATCGCATCGCCCTGCGCGCGCACGCTGGCCTGGCTGTCGATCCCGCTTTCCTCGATGCGCCGCCGGGTCTCGCTCAGCACGTCGGACACCATCAGACCGATCATCTCGCGCACCGCCTCGTGGATCAGCACGTCGCCGGTCAGGCCGGGATAGCGCGCCTGGCAGGTGCGGAACACATCGCCGACCAGCGGCACGTCCATCAATTGCTCGACGCTCAGAAGCCCGGAGCGCAGCCCGTCGTCAATGTCGTGATTATTATAGGCGATGTCGTCGGACAGCGCCGCGATCTGCGCCTCGATCGAGGTCCAGTGATCGAGCTCCAGCCCCTGCCAGTCCTCATACGCGCGGATCGCCCAGGGCAGCTTGGCCCCGTCCTCGCCCGGCGCGAGCAGCGGACCGTTGTGCTTGACCACGCCCTCCAGCGTCTCCCAGGCGAGATTGAGCCCGTCAAATTGCGGATAGCGCTTTTCCAGCTGCGTCACGACGCGCAGCGTCTGCGCATTGTGATCGAACCCGCCATAGCCTTCCATCAGGCTGGCCAGCGCATCCTCGCCCGAATGGCCGAAGGGCGGATGACCCAGATCGTGGGCCAGGGCGGTGGCCTCGGCCAGGTCCTCGTCCACTTTCAGGGCGCGGGCCAGCGTGCGCGCAATCTGGGCGACTTCCAGCGAATGGGTCAGGCGGGTGCGGTAGTAATCGCCTTCGTGGGCGACGAAGACCTGCGTCTTCTCCTTCAGCCGGCGGAAGGCGCTGCAATGGATGATCCGGTCGCGGTCGCGCTGGAAGGGCGTGCGCATCGCGCTCTCGTCCTGCCGGTAATGGCGTCCCCGGCTGTGAGCCGGATTGCAGGCATAGGGCGCGAGCGTGGCGGTCATGGCAGCCTCTTTCTCGGTCGGGGACTTTCGCCCGGGCGGACAAACGTCCATATATCAGGACATGCGTAAACGGAAACAGGACCAGGACCGATGAGCACCCAGGTCGAGGACGCACCGGCCCAAACCGGTGAAGCGATCACGCTCTCCAGGAGCGCCGCCGCGCAGATCAAGGCGATCATGAAGAGCGAGACCGCCGACTATCTGCGCGTCTCGGTCGTCGGCGGCGGCTGTTCGGGTTTCTCCTACGTGTTCGGCATGGAGACCGAGATCGGCGAGGACGATGTGAAGATCGAACGCGACGGCGCGACCGTGCTGGTCGATTCGCTCAGCGTCGATTTCCTGAAAGGCAGCGAGATCGATTATGTCGACGAGCTAATCGGCGCCTCGTTCAAGATCCACAATCCCAATGCTGTCGCGGCCTGCGGCTGCGGCACGAGCTTCTCCATCTGATGGCGCGCGCCGGCAGCGTCTCCGACGCCCTGAAATCGCGCATCTCCACCCGCGCCTTCCTCGACACGCCGGTGAGCGAGGCCGAGGTACGCGCCCTTCTGGAAACCGCGCGCTGGTCGGCCTCAGGCGGCAATCTCCAGCCGTGGAAAGTCCATGTGGTGGCCGGCGAGACGCGCCAGGCCGTGATCGACGCGGTGAAAGCCAGCCTCGACAAGGACCCGTTCGCCAATGAGAGCGAGTTCAGCGTCTATCCCGAAAAGCTCTGGGAGCCCTATCGCTCGCGCCGTCATCGCCTCGGCGAGGACATGTACGAGCTGCTGGGCATCCCGCGCGACGACAAGATGGCCCGGCTCGGCCAGCTGATGAAGAATTACGAGTTCTTCGGCGCGCCGGTCGGGATTTTCTTCTCCATCGACGAGCGCATGGGCCCCGGCCAGTGGGCGCATCTGGGCATGTTCATGATGAGCCTGGCGCTCGCCTCCGAAGAGGCGGGCCTGGCCACCTGCTTCCAGGAAGCCTGGAGCCCGCGCGCGCGAACGGTCGCCGAGGTGCTCGGGATCGAAGCGCCCTACATCGTCTATTGCGGCATGGCGCTGGGCCATGGCGACCCCGACGCCCCGGTCAACCAGCTGCGTTCGAAACGCGCCGAAGTCGACGAGTTCGCGGCGTTTTCCGGGTTTTAGGCCAGCGCCTGGTTTCATCGTGGCGGCAAGGTGCGCATCCCTCACCGGGTCCCGGGTCTGCGCTCCGCTCCGCCCGGGATTTCAGCGCGTGTGACTGGCTGAAACCCCGGCCGACCGAAGGGAGAGCCGGGGCCTCATCCCGGTAAAGCGCCCCTTACCCGATCAGGTCCAGCCAGTCCTGCTCGCTGAGGACTTCGATGCCCAGCTCCTCGGCCTTCTTCAGCTTGCTACCCGCCCCCGGGCCCGCCACTAGGTAATCGGTTTTCGCCGACACAGAACCGGACACTTTGGCGCCGAGCGACTGGGCGCGCGCTTTCGCTTCGTCGCGGGTGAATTTTTCCAGGCTGCCGGTAAACACCACCGTCTTGCCCGAGACCGGGCTCTCGGCCGCGACCTGCTCGGCGTCTTCCACTGCAACATGCTCCAGCAGGCGGTCGAGCGCGGCCAGGTTGTGGTCTTCGCTGAAGAAGCGGCCGATCGCGTCGACTGCCGTATCGCCGAGCCCGTCGATAGCGATCATGGAGGCGCGCGCCTCCGACCCGATCTCGCGCGCCGCTTCGCCGGCCTCGCGGAAGGCCGTCCAGCTGCCATAGGTGCGCGCCAGCAGGCGCGAGGTTTCCTCGCCGACATGGCGCACGCCCAGCGCATTGATGAATCGGGAAAGCGCGATGGAGCGGCGCGCCTCGATGGACTCAAACAAATTGGCGACCGACTTCTCGCCCCAGCCTTCGCGCGTCTCCAGCGCCGGCTCGATCTCGCCCGCCGCGTTGCGGCGCGCCAGGGTGAAGATGTCGGCGGGCTCCTTGACCATGCCTTCCTCGTAGAAGGCCTCCACCTGCTTCTCGCCCAGCCCCTCGATATCGAACGCCTTGCGCGACACGAAGTGCTTGAGATGCTCCTTTCGCTGATAGGGGCAGGCAAACTCGCCGGTGCAGCGGCGCACGACCGAGACTTCCCCGGTGCGCGGATTGACCTCGCGCTCGGCCGGGGTTTTCAGCGGGCACGGGCAGACCTTGGGAAACTCGAACGGTTTGGCGTCGGCGGGCCGCTTGTCCTCGATCACCTGGACAATTTGAGGGATCACGTCGCCGGCACGCTGGACCACGACCATGTCGCCGATGCGCACATCCTTGCGCGCGATCTCGTCCTCATTGTGCAAGGTTGCGTTGGAGACCACGACCCCGCCCACGGTCACCGGCTCCAGCTTGGCGACCGGGGTCAGCGCGCCGGTGCGCCCGACCTGGATCTCGATATCGTGGAGGCGCGTGGTCGCTTTTTCCGGCGAGAATTTGTGCGCGATCGCCCAGCGCGGCGCGCGGCTGACAAAGCCCAGGCGCTCCTGGTAATCGAGCCGGTCCACCTTGTAGACCACGCCATCGATGTCATAGCCGAGATCGGCGCGCTTCTCCTCGATCTCGCGGTAATGAGCGAGCAGGCCTTGCGCGTCCTCGCAGCGTGTCATCTCCTCGTTGATGACAAAGCCGAGCTCGCGAAGCCTTTCCACCGCGCCCATCTGGGTGTCGGCCAGGGCTTCGGACACTTCGCCCCAGGCATAGGCGAAAAAGCGCAAGGGCCGGCGCGCGGTCACGCGCGGATCGATCTGGCGCAGCGATCCGGCCGCGGCATTCCTGGGATTCTTGTACTCCGCCTTGCCGGCCTCGCGCTGGGCCTCATTGAGCGCGGCAAAGTCGGCATGGCTCATATAGACCTCGCCGCGCACCTCCACGATGTCGGGAAGGGCCTCGCCCGACAGCCGGGCGGGAATATCGCCGAGCGTGCGCAAATTCTCGGTCACGTTCTCGCCCGTGCGCCCGTCCCCGCGCGTCGCGCCCAGCACGAACTCGCCCTTCTCGTAGCGCAGATTGGCGCTCAGCCCGTCAATCTTGGGCTCGGAGGTGAAGGCCAGCGCCTCGTCCTCCTTCACATTGAGGAATTTGCGCACCCGCTTGACGAAATCGGTGACGTCGCTGTCCTCGAACGCATTGCTGAGCGACAGCATGGGCACGGCGTGGCTGGCTTCGGCAAAGCCCGATGACGGCCGGGCGCCGACGCGCTCGCTCGGGCTGTCCTCGCGTTTGAGATCCGGGAAGCGCGCCTCGATCGCCGCATTGCGCTGGCGCAGCCCGTCATAGACCGCATCGGAAATCGCGGGCTGGTCCTTCTGGTAGTAAAGCCGGTCATGCCTGGCGATCTCCTTGGCCAAGCGCTCCAGCTCGGCGCGCGCGTCGTCTTCGCTCAGCGCCGCCACATCTTTCAGGGCCGCAGTCATCGGCGCGCTCCTTCCTCATCCGAACGCCCACAGATACCCCCGCCCGGCCCCTCATCCCAGCCCGGTTTTCAGGAAGCATGCCGCCCGGTGCGTCGAGCTTTGCTTGCGCTCCCCCGCTGAATTCCGGGGCGAAGCGCAGCGAAGACCTAAGGACCTCGTGGAAATGCACGCTTTACCGGCATGAGGCCCCGCTGATTGGATGACGCCACCCTGTCCTCTCTGGGTTCCGGGTCTCGTTTCAGTCGCCCGGAATGACGAGAGTTTTGGGTTTCCGATAGTCTCCAACCAACTTCGTCATCCCGGACTTGATCCGGGATCCAGAAAGCGTGGAGCGCTGTCACCCGATGACGCAGCCCTGTCCTCTCTGGGTCCTGACTTTCGTCAGGAAAGAGAGCGTTTGCCGAAGAAGCGGGGACAGGGTCACGTCCAATCCCCGCCGCCCGGTACAAAACCTCACGCACATACAAAGACTTCGCGCTTTTTCCGGCCGATCAATCCGGCCGGGGCGGGGCCGGGCTATAGTTCGGGCATGGTCGAAAAACTGAATGACGCGGAGCCGAAGCCGCGGGCCCGGCCGGATCACTCGCGTGACTGGCGGCCGCTTCTCTACGAGATGCAATCGGGGATCGCGCCCGGCGAGATCGCCGCGCGTCTGGGCCTGAGCGAACGCTGGGTCATCCAGCGCCTGCGGCGGGAGGCGGAGAGCTTGCCCGCCGATCCCGGACGGCGCCTGGCGCTGAAGCTGGTCCATTTCATGGGGCAGGCGGAAGCCCGGCTGATGGCCGATCCGGCGGGCGCGGAACGCACCGCCAAGGCCATTCTCGCCATGACGAAAGCGGCCCGGGCCGTGGCGGACTTCTCCGCCGCGAGCGCGACAGTGGAGGCAGGCCCGGATGACGAAGAAGACTACCGCGCCGTGGTGGAACGTCACCTCAATCGCATTGCTGCGTCCCGAGGCGAGGGAGCTGATGCTTCGTCAGATGAGTCCGACTCAAACAGCGGCGCTGCTGAATGACTGGCATATATGGGCAGCCGAGCATCAGCTGGCCCCGGCCGGCAACTGGCGCATCTGGCTGTTCCTGGGCGGACGCGGCGCGGGCAAGACGCGCGCCGGGGCCGAATGGGTGCGCGCCGCCATCGAGGCGGGGGCGCGGCGCGTCGCGCTGGTCGGTCCCGACCAGCAGGCGGTGCGCGAGGTTATGATCGAGGGGCCGTCCGGCCTGCTCTCGCTCGGGCCGCTGACCCGGCGCCCGCGCTTCGAAGCCTCGCGCCGGCGGCTGGTCTGGCCGGGCGGGGCGATCGGATACTGTTTCTCCGGCGAGGATCCGGACGGGCTGCGCGGACCGCAATTCGATCTGGCGTGGGCCGATGAATTTGCCGCCTGGCGCCATGCCCGCGCGACGCTGGACATCCTGAAGCTGGGCCTGCGCCTGGGCGAGGCGCCGCGCCTGATGATCACCACCACGCCGCGGCCCATCCCCGCGCTGAAAGCCCTGGTCGATGCGCCGGGCGTGGTGCTGACGCGCGCCGCGACGAAGGACAACAAGGACAATCTCGCGCCCGGCTTTGTCGAAGCGGTGACGTATGAATACGGCGCCAGCCATATCGCGCGCCAGGAGCTGGACGGCGAGCTGATCGAGGATCCCGAGGACGCGCTGTGGACGCGCGCCATGATCGACGCGGCGCTGAACCGCCCGGCCTTCGAGCCGGACCGCATCGTGGTCGCCGTCGATCCGCCCGCCGGTGCAGGCCCGGCGAGCGCGGAATGCGGGATCGTCGTGGCGGGCGCCAGCGGCACCGGGCGCGAGGCGCACATCGTCATCCTGCGCGACCGCTCCGGACCCGGCCGCCCGGAAGCCTGGGCCCGGGCGGTGGCGGAGAGTTTCGAGATTTACGATGCCGACCAGGTGATCGCCGAGGCCAACCAGGGCGGGGACATGGTGCGCGCCGTGCTGCAGGCCGAGCATCCCGGCCTGCCGGTGCGCCTGGTCCATGCGAGCCGCGGCAAGCGGGCGCGCGCCGAACCGGTCGCCGCCCTCTATGCCGCGGGCCGGGTGCGCCACGAGACGCGGATGGAAAGGCTGGAAGACCAGATGTGCAGCTTTGGCAGCGCGGCCCTGAGTGTCAGCCCCGACCGGGTGGACGCGCTGGTCTGGGCCGTCAGCGCGCTCGCCGGTCCGGGCCGCGATCCGCGCGTGCGGGTGGTGTGAGGGGGCGGGGGTCTGTGCTCTGAGGTCCTCAGGTCTGCGCTCCGCCCGGGATTTTCAGAGTGTGTGATGGGCTGAAACGCCGGACGCCGCAGGCGATCCGGGGCCTTGGGGCAGACAGGATTGCCTTTCTCTTTCCTGACGAAAGTCAGGACCCGGGAGAGGACGGGGATGTGTCATCCGATGACACCGCTCCACGATCTCTGGGTCCCAGCTTTCGCTGGGAAAGAGCAGTTCGTATCCGTCCAGATCCCCAACCCGTCGTCATTCCGGGCGAGCGAAGCGAGACCCGGAAACCAGAGATGACAGGGGGCCGACAGACAAGGCCGTCATCCGACCCTTCGAGGCCCGGCTTTGCCGGGCACCTCAGGGTGAGGGGGATGGGTGACATCAAGTGACGCAAATCACTGATATATCAGAGTCTTAAAGCCATCCCGCTTCCCTCATGCCGAGGTGCGAGCGCAGCGAGCCTCGAAGCATCGGACGGCAGGCGGGGCGTTGGCCTCATTTCAACTCAGGAGAGCGTCATGCTCAGAAAACTGCTGCGCATCGAGCGCAAGGCGGCGGGCCGTCTTGTGGCGCTCGATACGATGCCGCATGCGCGCTGGAGCGCGCGCGACTATGCCGGGCTGGCGCGCGAGGGGTATGGGCGCAATGCGGTCGCCTATCGCTGCGTGCGCCTGATCGCGGAGGCCGCGGCCTCGATCCCGTTCGCGGTGCGCGGTGAGGGGGAAGGGGCGGACGCGGCGCGCGCGCTGCTCGCCCGGCCCAACCCGGACGAGGCCGGGCACGAGCTGATGGAGGGGTTTCACGGTCATCTCCAGGTTGCCGGCAATGGCTATCTGGAGCTGACGGGAGAGGCGGGTGGCCCGCATGGCCTGTTCGCGCTGCGCCCGGACCGGATGCGTGTCCTGCCCGGCCCGAAGGGCTGGGCGGACGGGTGGGAATACCGCGCCGGGCATGAGCGCCGGGTGTTCAGCCGCGACCGGGCGAGCGGGCGCAGCGCGATCCTTCACATGCGACTATTCCACCCGGCCGACGATCATTACGGCCAGCCGCCGCTGGAAGCTGCGGCGCGTGCGGTCGATGTGCACAATGCCGGCGGGGCGTGGGCCAAGGCGCTGCTGGACAATGCAGCGCGGCCCTCCGGCGCGCTGGTCGTGACCAGCCGGGACGGGGGCGAGGCGCGCCTGACCGAGAGCCAGTATGAGCGCCTGAAAGGCGAGCTGGAAACGCTGCATGCCGGGCCGGGCAATGCGGGACGCCCGCTGCTGCTGGAAGGCGGGCTGGACTGGAAGCCGATGGGCCACAGCCCGCAGGAGATGGACTTCATCGAGGCGCGCCGCGAGGCCGCACGCGAGATCGCGCTGGCCTTCGGGGTGCCGCCTATGCTGCTCGGCCTGCCCGGCGACAATACCTATTCGAACTATCGCGAGGCCAATCTTGCCTTCTACCGCCAGACCGTGCTGCCGCTGGCGCGCAAGACCGCCGGAGCGATGCAGCGCTGGCTGGAGCCCTGGCTGGGCGAGGGGCTGGGGCTGGAGACCGACGAGGAGGCCCTGCCGGCCCTGTCCGACGAGCGCGCTGCGCGATGGCAACGCGTGGGCGAGGCCGGCTTCCTGACCGATGCCGAGAAACGCGCCTTGCTGGGCCTGGAGGAGACCGCGCGATGAGCCGTGACGAAGAGAGCGCCTGGCGCTTCGAGCGCCAGATCACGCTGGGCGTGGTGGTCGCTATCGCCCTGCAGACCGCGGCGGCGCTGATCTGGGCCGGGGCAACCGGCGAACGCATCCGCCATCTGGAAAGCGGCGTGGAGAATACCGGGCCGGTCTATGAGCGCCTGGCGCGGCTGGAAGAGCAGGCACGCTATGCGCGTGCCTCGCTGGAGCGGATCGAACAGCGCCTGGCCGAGGGCGAAGGCTGAACGCGGCCTGTGCCCGTCTTTGTACTTCACAAACGAAAGGAAGCGGCATGAACGAGCCGTCGGACCCGGGCGCACTGAAGCTGTCGGGCTATGCCAGCGTGTTCGGCGTGACCGATCACTCCGGCGACATCGTCATGGCGGGCGCGTTCGCGCGCAGCCTGGCGGCGGGCGGGGCCGGGCGCATCCGGATGCTGTTCCAGCATGAGGCCGGCGAGCCGGTCGGCGTGTGGGACGAGATGTTCGAGGATGCGCGCGGCCTGTTCGTGCGCGGCCGCATCCTCAGCGCCGGGCCGCGCAGCCGGGCGGCCCGGAGCCTTGTCGCGCAAGGCGCGGTGGACGGGTTGTCCATCGGATTTCGCACGGTGCGCTCCCGGCCGAGGCCGGGCGGGGGACGTGTGCTGACCGAGCTCGATCTGTGGGAGGTCTCCATCGTGACCTTTCCCATGCTGGGCACGGCGCGCCTGACCGTCCACGCCCCGGCGAGGCAGCCCGGACCGCAGGCCGCGCACGCTGCCTAGACCCTATAAGTTCACACACGAAGAAAGGACTCCCCATGACGCGGGAAACCAAGATGGCGCCGCCCTCCGGCGAGGCGCGTGCGGCGATGCACGAGCTTCTGTGCGCGTTCGAGAGCTTCAAGGACGCCAATGACCGGCGCCTGGAGGAGATCGAGGCGAAGTCGGCGGCCGATCCGCTGCTCGATGACAGGATTGCGCGCATCGACGCGGCGCTGACGCGCCAGCAGACGGCGCTCGACCGGCTGTCGGTGGAGGCGGGCCGGCCGGCCCTGTCACTCTCGCCGGGGCGCGAGGGCAAGTCGGCCTTTGCACGATACCTGGCGCGCGGCGATGCCTCGGCGCTGGTGGAGGCCAAGTCCCTTTCCTCCGGCACGCCGGGCGAGGGCGGCTATGTCGCGCCGCCCGAAACCGAGGCGCTGATCGACCGGCTGCTGGGCGAGGCCTCGCCGATGCGCGCGATCGCCAGCGTGAAGCAGACGACCAGCCATACCTGGCGCAAGCCGGTGAGTCTCGGTGGAACCAGCGCGGGCTGGGCGGCGGAAACCGGCGCGCGGGCCGAGACCGATACCGCGACGCTGGACCTTTTAGAGTTTCCCACCGGCGAGCTTTACGCCATGCCCGCTGCGACCGCCTCGCTGCTCGACGATGCGCTGGTCGATATCGACCAGTGGCTGGCCGAAGAGGTGCGCGATGTCTTCGCCGAGCAGGAGGGCCAGGCCTTCGTCAGCGGCAATGGCACGAACAAGCCGAAAGGGTTTCTTTCGTACACGAATAAGCTGGACGGGACGGAAGCCTGGGGCGAGCTCGGATACGTGGCGACCGGGGCGGCCGGCGATTTTCCGGTGAGCGATCCGGGCGATGTCCTGATCGATCTCATCTATGCGCCAAAATCGGGCTACCGGGCCAATGGCCGCTTCGTGATGAACCGCCAGACCGTGTCCCGGGTGCGCAAGTTCAAGGACGCCGACGGCAATTATGTGTGGCAGCCGGCCGGCGCGGCCGGGCAGAGCGCGACGCTGATGGGCTATCCCGTTACCGAAGCGGAAGACATGCCCGATATCGGCGCAGGCAGCTTTGCCATCGCGTTCGGCGATTTCGAGCGCGGCTACACGATTGTCGACCGGCAGGGCGTGCAGGTGCTGCGCGATCCCTATTCGGCCAAGCCCTACGTGCTGTTCTACACGACCAAGCGCGTCGGCGGCGGGGTGAGCGATTTCAACGCGATCAAGCTGCTGAAGTTCGCCGCCTCATAGCCGGGCGCCCGGTTCGCGTTCGCGCAAGCCTCCCCCTTCGCGGACGCGGACCAGGGCGCCGATCCCCAGCGTCGATGTGAGGACGACAAGCCCGGCGGCGATCCAGAAGACGGCCGGTTCCAGCAAGACCAGAAGACCCGCCCGCACCGGCTCGGCCAGCACGACGAGCATGGCCAGCAGGATGCCGGCAAGAACGAGCGCCGCGGTGCGGCTCGCGCGCACGCTGCGGCGCGCCATCGATGCAAACATTAAAAGGCCCCCCCTTCATGTCCTTGCAGATCCTGACGCCGCCCGGCGCAGAGCCGGTCAGCCTGTCCGAAGCCAAGACCTGGTTGCGCCTCTCTCACGACAGTGAGGACGCGCTTATCGGGAATCTCATACACGCGGCACGCGAAACTGTCGAGATCAAGATTGGCCGGAGCCTTGTCACGCGGCGCTACCGCGAGACGCTCGATAGCTGGGCACCGTCGCGCCTTTCCGCATGCGGTACGGCTTTCGCGCTGCGCGCGCCGCCCCTCCTCTCGGTCGAGCAGGTCGAGATTTTCGCACGGGACGGGACGGCCGAGATCTGGGACCCGGCCGAATGGCGGGCCGATACCGCCGCCGATCCGGGACGGTTGATCGCGCGTGCGCCTTTCGGCTTTCCGCAGCCGGGCCGGCGCGCCGGCGGGATCGAGATCGAGTTCACCGCCGGATACGGCCCGCCCGAGGCGGTGCCGGCCGCGCTCAAGGAGGCGATCCTGCGCCTGGCCGCGCTGGCCTATGTCGAGCCCGGCGCGCCGATCGAGCCGGGGCGCGGGCCGACGCCTGCCGCCGCCGCCATCCACGCGCTGTTGAAACCCTATCGGGCGGCCCGGCTATGAGCGCGGAACTTGCCTTCCAGGCCGGGCTGCTCGGCCATCTGTCCGCGAGCCCGTCCGTGCAGGGCGTATTCGGCCATCCCGCGCGCCTGTTCGACCGTGCGCCGGGCGGGATCGCCTATCCGTTTGTCTCGCTGGGCCGGGGCGAGAGCGAAAGCGCCGACGGGGACGGTGTGGACCTGATCGAGCATCGCCTCACGCTTCACGTCTGGGGCCGGCGCGATGACGCGGACAGCGTGAAGACGGGCATCGGCGCCGTGCGCAAGGCGCTGCGCGCCGGAGTGCCGGAGCTGGACGGGCCGTGGCGCTGCGTGACCTGCCATGTCGTCTATGCCGACGTGTTCAGCGCCAGCGACAGCCGCCTTCTGCACGCGCCGGTGCGTGTGCGCGCGCTGATCGAGGCGGGGTGAGTGGGGGCGTTTGGCGCATGGCGCGACAAGTCAGTTGAATACCGGGCCCGACTCTCCTAAATTCAGGCCTCACGAACGGCAAAGAGACGGCATGATTCCGCCGTGTTTCCGGTGCAGTTTTGTGGGGATACCAACGCGTTAGGCACGCGTTTACGCATTGATCGCTATGTTGGGAACGACTCGCGACGCGTCGTTTCGAAGAACGGGCGATAACGCCGCAAGCCGGTGAGAGGGCAAATGACACACTCTGTTGAGACCAAACGTATGCGCGAAGGGACGAACCGCTCCCTGCCGCGCGACCTCGCGTTATCGATCCATGCCGAGGGCACCAATCGGTAGTCTTTCACCATGACGACCTAGAGACAAAAAGCCCGGCCAATGGCCGGGTTTTTTGTTGCCCGCTCCTCGCTGGAATGGATAGATTTGCACAACGGGAGGGGGAAATATGAACACGGCTTGCCAGGCAGCGCGTTCCGAATGCGAGCTATTGCTCGGCGTCTGGCAGGCCCTGCCGAATCTGGCACCCATCATACTGGCGATTTCGGCCATCATTGCCTTCGGGATTTATCGCCAGAACCAGCATCAGGGCCGGCTCAACAACAAGCACGCCAAGGAGCGCGTCCAGATTGCGCGTTCGTTCGATCATATCGTCGAGCAGACCAAGGACCGCGACCTGCTGCTTGCCAATGAACAATTCAAGGCGCTGATCGAGGCGCTGAAGGAGAAGCACTCCGGCCCCTACGGCTACGAGGAAGTGGAGAACACGTTCGTGAATTTCCGCGGCCAGGCGGTCTACGGCTCCGAAATCCTGATCCGCCTGTTCAACTATTACGAGGCGACGGCGATCGGCATCGAACTCGGCGCGCTCAATGAGAGCATCATCAGGGAATGGTGGCGGGGCAGCTATGTTCAGGACTGGATCGATTTTCGCCTGTATGTCCACGAGAAGCGCGAGGCCAGAGGCACACCGGCCCTATATGTGAAGTACGAAACCCAGGTTCGTCATTGGGCCACCGAGGCCGAGCGGCCGCTCATCTGAGCCTGTGCGCTCTCTTCAATCCATAGCCGCCCCCAGGGCGGCTTTTTTATTGCCTGTTCCTCACAGTTTTCTGGAGACAAAGATCATGGCCGCACAAGCGGGCAAGGATATCTTGCTGAAGATCGGCGACGGGGCCGATCCGGAGAGTTTTACCAGTGTCGCGGGCCTGCGGGCCAGGACGATCTCGCTCAATGCGCGCAGCGTGGAGACGACCCATGCGGATAGTCCGGGCCGGTGGCGCGAACTGCTCGGCGGGGCGGGCGTGCGCTCGGCCAGCGTGTCGGGGGCAGGGATTTTCGTGGACAGCGCGGCGGACGAGACGGTGCGCGCCGTGTTCTTCACCCAGGCCAGGCGGCGCTGGCAGCTGGTGATACCGGATTTCGGCGCGCTGACCGGCGATTTCCTGGTGACGGCGCTGGAATATTCCGGGCGCCATGACGGGGAGGCGGCCTATTCGCTCTCGCTCGCATCGGCCGGAGAGATCGGCTTCGCGGCGGTCTGAGTGTTTCTTCGCATTTTCGAACCGCGAAACCGGTACCCACTTTCGCTGAAAATGCTTCAGGACCGACGTTCAGACAATTCGCGTTGGCGGCGGTCGCGTTCGCGGTCCTCGATCGCGTTCAGGCAGGCGCGCTGCTCCTCGATATTGCGCAATTCCTCGCACTCGTCCTCGGCGCGCTCGTCATAGGCGTCCTGAACGATGCCGTGGCATCCCGAGAGAACAACGAGGCCGAAAGCGGCCAGAAATACGCGCAACATGACACCTCCCATGGGTCTGACGTCGCGCACGGTATCGCGGCCCGCCGCGGCCGCCAAATGACAAACACGAAAGAACGAGATCCCCATGACAGGTTCGAAACGCGCGGCGCCGGTCCTGCTGGCGGACGGCGGGCGCTACCCGTTGCGCCTGACGCTGGGGGCGCTGGCCGAGATCGAGACGGCGCTTGCACTGGACGGTTTGAAGGCACTGCCGGCCCGCCTGACCGAGCCGGGCGCCGGCGACCTGATTGTGATCCTGACGGCGCTGATGCGCGCGGGCGGGGCGAGTGAGCCAGACCCGGCGGCGATGGCGCTCGATCCGGGCGAGACGGCGCGCCTGATCGCGGACGCGTTCGAGGCCAGTGCGCGATGAGCGCGCACTGGCAGGCCTGGTTCTTCATCGGCGTGGTGCGGTTCGGGTTGAGGCCGCGCGATTTCTGGGCGCTGTCGCTGTCAGAATGGCAGGCGCTGCTCAGTCAGATGGACCCGCCGGGCGCGCGACCGCCGGCGCGCGCTGAGCTCGACCGGCTGCGCGCCGAATTTCCAGACACATGTCCCGGCACATGCCCTGGCACAATCAAGGAGACGAGCGATGGCCGATGAGGAAAAGCGTGCCGGCGCCGAACGTGCGCGCGAGCAGGCGCAGGCCCTGCAGGAGGCGGCGCGCGAGGGCGAACGCGCGGCAGGCATCCTGTCGGACGCGTTCGAGACGACGGCCGACCGCATCACCGCCTCGCTGGAGCGCGCGGCGCGCAGCGGCCGGCTGGAGATCGACCAGATGGTGGAGAGCATTGCCCAGTCGCTGGCGAGCCTGGCGCTGGACGAGTTCGTGTTCGCGCCCGTCGACCGGCTGGTGGCGAACCTGTCGCAAACGATTGTCGGCGCGCGCGCCGAGGGCGGGCCGGTCATGGCCGGGTCGCCCTACCTGGTCGGTGAGCGCGGACCGGAAGTCTTCGTGCCGAACGGCGCCGGGGCGATTGCGCCCATGTCCGCAGGCCCGACGGTCAACGTCACCATCCTGGCGGCGCCGGGGCGAGAGGCCGATGCGGTGCGCCGGTCCGAACGCCAGATCAGCGCCGCGCTGGCGCGCGCGGTCAGAGCAGGGAGTGCCAGCCTGTGAGCGCCTTTCACGATGTCCAGTTTCCGTTTCCGGTGGGTCTCGGCGCGAGCGGCGGACCGGTGCGCACGACCGAGATCGTGGCGCTGGCCTCCGGCTATGAGGAGCGCAACACGCCTCATGCCCATTCGAAACGCCGCTACGATGCCGGGCCGGGCGTGAAGTCGCTGGACGATCTGGCCGGTCTGATCGCCTTCTTCGAGGCGCGTCGGGGCCAGCTTCACGCCTTCCGCTTCCGCGACCCGGCCGATCACAAATCCTGCCTGCCCTCGCATGAGCCGGGGCCGGGCGATCAGCTGATCGCAGCCGGAGACGGCGAGACGCGCGTCTTCGCGCTCACCAAGCTTTATGGTACCAGGCCGGATGCCTATCGCCGCCCGATCCGCCTGCCCCGGGCGGACAGCGTGCTGGCAGCGGTTGAGGGCGAGATCCGGCTCGTCACGCTGGACGAGCTGGGGCGGATCGAATTTTCAAGCGCGCCGGAGCCGGGTGCCCAGATCACGGCCGGCTTTATCTTTGACGTGCCGGTCCGTTTCGATACCGACCGGATCGATGCGTCCATGGAGGCGTTCGAGGCCGGGCTCGTGCCGCAAATTCCGCTCGCCGAAGTATGGCTGAGCCCGGGGAGCGTGGCGCCATGATTGTCATTCCTGACGCATTGCAGGCCCGACTGGACGCCGGTGCGACGACGCTGGCCTGGTGCTGGCGGATGACACGGCGCGACGGCGCGGTCTTCGCCTTCACCGAGCATGACGAGACGCTGACCCTTGGCGGCGAGGTGTTCGAGGCGGCGGCGGGCGTGTCGCCCGGCGCGATGCGCAGCGAGACGGGGATGAATGCCGCCCGCAGCGCCGTGTTCGGCGCGCTGAGCTCGCAGCGTATTCGCGCCGCAGACCTCGATAACGGGGTTTGGGACGGGGCGAGGGTGGAGATTTTCCGCGCCGACTGGCGCGAGCCGGACCTGTTCTGGCGGGTCGCAACCGGCGAGCTGGGCGAAGTGGTTCGTACGCGAAACGGGTTCGAGGCGGAGCTGGCCGGTCTGAGCGCGCGGCTGAACCGGCGCATCGGGCGCGTCTATTCCAGAGCCTGCGACGCGGAGCTGGGCGATGCACGATGCCGGGCCGATCTGTCCGATCCGCGCTGGACGGGGACGGGCGAGGTGGTTTTCCTCGATGCCAACGGGCGGGTCGAGGTTTCCGGCCTAGACGCGTCTGCGCCGGGCCTGTTTACCGGCGGCGTGCTGAGCTGGACGAGCGGAGAGAACAGACCCGGCCGGGTACGCGTGCGCGAGCACCGGCTGGAAGACGGCAAGGCGGTCCTGATCCTGGCGTCGAGCGCGGCCGCGCCGGTCCGGCCGGGCGATGGTTTCACGGTCCGGGCCGGGTGCGACAAGCAGGCGGAAACCTGCCGGACCCGGTTCGAAAATTTCGCCAATTTCCGCGGTCATCCGCACATGCCCGGCAATGATGTGCTGCAACGCCACCCGGCACGTGAAGCCGACCGCGACGGCGGACGGCGCGGGTGAGCGTGATGTCCGGGCGTGTCGTGGAGGCGGCCCGGCTCTGGATCGGTACACCCTTCTGCCATCAGGCGAGTGCGCGCGGTCAGGGCTGCGACTGTCTGGGCCTGATCCGCGGCGTCTATCGCGATGTCTCCGGGAAGGAGGCGGTGTTGCCGGACGATCCTGCCGACTATCGGCCCGGTCATAGATACGACTATCGGCCAGACTGGGCGCAGCGCGGCGCTGAAGAGCGGCTTCTGACGGGACTGTCCCGCCATCTGGAAACCTTGCCGGCGGGCGGGGCGCAAGCCGGCGACGTACTGGTATTTCGTATACGAACATATGGCCCGGCCAGCCATTGCGCGATCGTGAGCGGACCCGGCGCGATGCTTCATGCCTGGCAGCGCCGCGGTGTCTGCGAGACTGCGCTGTGCGCCGGTTGGCGGCGCCGGACGGTGGCGCGGTTTGGTTTCCCCTCTCCTTCACCTGCGGAGTATTTTTAATGGCGATGCTGGCGCTGTCGACCGGAGCGGCCCTGCTTCAAGGCGCGGTTCAGAGCGGGGTGCGCGGCCTGATCTCCGGCCTGTTTGCCGAGAACGTGACAGGCGCCCGGCTCGACGGGCTGGAGCTGCAGACCTCGACCGAGGGGGCCTTCATTCCCATCGTGTACGGGCGGATGCGCGTGGCCGGCCAGGTCATCTGGGCGTCGCGCTTCACCGAGAACGAGGAGACGCAAGGCGGCGGCAAGTCAGGCCCGAGCGTGACGCAATACCGCTATTCGGTGAGCCTGGCCGTGGGCCTGTGCGAGGGCCCGATTGCGCAGATCGGCCGGATCTGGGCCAATGGCGCGGAACTCGACCGGGCCGGTCTGACCCTGCGCGTGCATGCCGGCAGCGAGGACCAGCAGCCCGACGGCCTGATCGAGGCCATAGAAGGTGCGGGCCAGGCCCCGGCCTATCGCGGGCTGGCCTATGTCGTGCTGGAGGATCTGGCACTGGAGAAGTTCGGCAATTTCATCCCCAACCTGGCGTTCGAAGTCATTCGCGCGGAGACCGATGGCGGGCTGGACCTGGTCGAGGGTGTCTGCCTCATCCCCGGATCGGGCGAGTTTGCCTATGCGACCGAGCCGGTCATGCGCAAAACCGGCGAGGGACGCGAGGCGAGCGAGAACCGGCACACGAACCGGGCGCACAGCGATATCGAGGCGGCGCTCGACGATCTGGAGGCGGCACTGCCGGGCGTGGGATCGGTGGCGCTGGTCACCTCCTGGTTCGGGACCGATCTGCGGTGCGGTCAGTGCGATATCCGGCCCGGCGTGGAGCGCGTGCTGAAGGATACGCGTCCGCTGGTCTGGCGGGCCGCGGGCGAGGACCGGGCGACGGCCTGGCTGGTCAGTGAGAGCGAGGGCGGACCGGCCTATGGCGGCACGCCGTCGGACGAGACCGTGGTGGCCGCGATCCGGGCGCTCAAGGCGCGCGGATTTTCGGTGACGCTCTACCCCTTCATCCTGATGGACATTCCCGCAGGAAACGTGCTGGACGATCCCTATGGAAGCGGGCCTTCTGGAAGCGGAACCGGCCAGCCGGCCTATCCCTGGCGCGGGCGGATCACCTGCGATCCCGCGCCGGGCGTGGCGGGCAGCCCTGAGAATACGCCGGGCGTGACCCCGCAGATCGAGGTTTTCTTCGGCGCGGCGCAGGCCGATCATTTCACGATTGACGGCGAGCGCGTCATCTATGCCGGCCCGGCCGAGTGGGGCTTTGCCCGCTTCATCCTGCATCATTGCGCACTGGCGAAGGCCGCGGGCGGTGTCGACACGATGCTGATCGGATCGGAAATGCGCGCCCTGACGACACTTCGCGCCGGGACGGGTGTCTATCCGGCGGTGGAGAGGCTAAGGGCGCTGGCTGGCGAGGCCCGCGAGATCACGGGAGCGGACACGGCGCTCAGCTATGCGGCCGACTGGTCGGAGTATTTCGGCCACCAGCCCCAGGACGGATCGAACGATGTAATCTTCCATCTCGACCCGCTATGGAGCGACGGGGAGATCGATTTCGTCGGGATCGACTGGTATGCGCCGCTGGCCGACTGGCGCGAGGGCGAACTCCATGCCGACGCGGCGCGTGCGGGCAGCATCCATGACCTCGACTATCTGCGTGCGCAGGTGGAGGGGGGGGAGGGCTATGACTGGTATTATGCCAGCGCGGCCGACCGCGAGGCGCAGCTGCGTACCCCCATCGAAGATGGCGCGCATGGCGAGGACTGGGTGTTCCGCTACAAGGATTTGCGCGGCTGGTGGGTGAACGCGCACCATGACCGGCCCGGCGGCGTGCGCCAGGCCTCGCCTACCGGCTGGGTGCCGCAGGGCAAGCCGATCCGCCTGATCGAGCTTGGATGCCCGGCCGTCGACAAGGGCGCGAACCAGCCCAATGTCTTCATCGATCCCAAGAGTTCGGAGAGTGTCGCGCCCTATCATTCGCGCGGTACGCGCGACGACCTGATCCAGCGCCGCTTCCTGCAGGCGCTGCTCGGATACTGGCGCGATCACAATCCGGTTTCGGCGGTGTATGGCGGACCGATGATCGATCTGTCGCGGTCTCAGGTCTGGACCTGGGATGCGCGGCCCTTTCCCGAATTTCCGGTGCTGGAGACGGTCTGGCGCGATGCGGAGAACTGGCGTCTCGGCCACTGGCTGACAGGCCGGGCCGGGCAATCCTCGCTCGCCGCCATCGTGGCCGATATTGCGCGCCGCTGCGGGCTGGAGGCCCTGGACGTGTCGGGAATTGACAGCCTCGTCGCAGGCTTCGCGATCGACCGGCCGGAACGCGGACGCGATGTGCTGGCCCGGCTGGGGGCCATCTATGGCTTCGATCTGGCGGACGGGGCGGACGGACCGGCGGCATTCGCGGCGCAGAGCCGCAGTAGCGCGCTGGACGCCGGCCAATGTGCCGAGCGGCCCGGCGAGGGGCCGGTGAGCCGGGTGCGCGATCCGGACGCCGCGTCGGTGCGCGCGCTGCGCCTGGGTTATATCCGCGACGATGGCGAGTACCGCCCGGCCAGCGTGAGTGCGCTGGGCCTCGATCTGGTGGAGGGCGCGGTCGACCTGTCGGCCCGCCTGCTGGCCGACGATACGCTGGCAGCCGGGCTTGCGGCGCAATCATTGTCCCGCCTGCAGGAAACCGGCGCGAGCCTGCGCCTGACCCTGCCGCCCTCGCAGGCGCGCCTGGAGGCGGGCGATGTGGTGAGACTGACCGATGAGGACGCAGCCGCAGCGGGGTTGTGGCAGGTGGCGAGCGTGGACGGTCTGGCGCGGCGCGATGCGGTGCTGCAACCGGCCACGACGGCGGGGGTCCTGCCTGCCGGGTCGAGCCCGCAGGGGGCGGGCGATCCGGTCATGCCGCCCGCGCAGCCCATCCTGACGCTGATGGACCTGCCCGCCGAACCGGGCCGGGAGACGGGGCGGGAGACGGGGCGCGGCGGGTTTGTGGCGGCCGCCCATGGCGAGCCCTGGGCCGGAGAGCTGGTGCTGTTTGCCGGGGCCGATGCGGCCAGCCTGACCGAGCGGGCCCGTCTGTCCCGGCGCGCGGTGATGGGCGAGTTGCTGAGCCCGCTGGCGGGCGGGCCGGAAGGGCGCTGGGACCGGGCCAGCACGCTGTCGCTGCGGCTCTATCGCGGACAGGTTTCGAGCGGCGACCGGCTGTCGGTGCTGGGCGGTGCAAACCGGCTGGCGATCGAGGGCCCGGCGGGATGGGAGATCGTCCAGTTCCAGCACGCCCGCCTGGATGAGGATGGCAGCTGGACGCTGACGACCCTGCTGCGCGGTCTTGGCGGGAGCGCGACTGACGGTGGCGCGGCGGGCGCGCGAATCGTGCTGCTGGACGGGGCAAGCGCGGTGTTGCCGGTTCATGCCCACGAGGCGGGCGCCGACCTGCTGGTGCGTGCCGTGCCGGCCGGAGGCGGGCTGGACGATCCGGCCCGCGCGGATCGAAGCGTGCGTTACACACAGGTCGAGTTGAGACCGCTGAACCCGGTCCACCTGCGCGCGTCGATAAAGGCGGGCGCCCTGTCGGCCAGCTGGATCCGGCGAGGCCGGACCGGCGGCGAGGACTGGGGCGCGGGCGAGACGCCGCTGGGTGAGGCGTTCGAGCGCTATCGTGTGCGCCTGCTCGATCCGGCCGCGCAGACGGTCTGGAGCCAGGAGGTGGACGAGGCGCGGCTGACGATCGGGGCGACGCAGCTTGCCGGATTGCTGCCGGGCGGCATCACGGGCTGCGTTCTGGAAGTCGCGCAGGTTTCGGACGTGTACGGTCCGGGGCGCCCGGCGCGGATCGCTCTTTAATCCTGCGCGCTTGCAGGGCGTGGCTTTACGCGCCATCTGAACAGCAGACCCGAATTTACCAGCGCATCGCGAGAAATCGCCATGCGCGCAGGCAGATGCTATCAGATCGACATGCAAGACCCTTACGCGATTCTTGGAGTGCCCCGGACCGCCTCCGCCGATGAAATCCGGCGTGCGTACCGCAAGCTGGCCAAAGAGCTTCACCCCGATGCGCGTCCTGACGACAAGGCGTCGGAGGAGCGGTTCAAGCAGGTCACGCAGGCTTTCAAGCTGTTGTCCGATCCTGAAAAACGCGCCCAGTTCGACCGCGGCGAGATCGATGCGGACGGACGGGAGTCCGCCGCCTACCACTTCCGCTCGCGCCCGGGCGCCGGGGCGAGCCAGCGCGGGCCGCGCGGTCAGTTCGAGGACATTGGCGATATTTTCTCCGAACTGTTCACCGATATGGGCAGTCAGGGCCGGACGCGGGCGCGCCGCCCGCAGGCGAGCCGGGGCGAGGATGTGCGGCGCCCGGTCGATGTGACCTTCGAGGAAGCCATGACCGGGACGCGCAAGCGCCTCGCCTTCGCGTCTGGCAAGCCGGTCGAGGTGACGATCCCGCCCGGCGTCGAGGACGGACAGGTGCTGCGCCTGAAAGGGCTCGGCCATCCCGGACAGGCCGGAGGTCCGGCCGGGGCGGGCCTGGTGGAAGTGAATGTACGCGCCCACCCCTTCTTCCGCCGCGAGGGCGACGACATCCGCGTCGACCTGCCGATCTCCCTGAAGGAAGCGCTGGAAGGCGGCAAGGTGCGCGCGCCGACGGTGGAAGGCCTCGTCGAGGTGCGCGTGCCCGAGGGCACGACGTCGGGCGCGCTGCTGCGGCTTCGCGGCAAGGGTGCGCCCAAGAGCGACGGCACGCGCGGCGACCAGATCATCCGCCTAATGATCGACATTCCCATGAACGATCCCGAGCTTGAAAGATTTATAGAAGGATGGACGCCGCCGACAGGTTACGATCCGAGGGCGCGTTTCAGACGCTAGCGGCCCGGATCGGCTCCGATATCCGGTGAACGCTAGCCTGAACACATGTTCACGAGGGGTTCAGCCGGCTCCGGCCATAAGGTCAGTCATGATCCGATCGCTTGTCATATCGATACTGCTTCTGGCCTCCGGCGGGGTTTGCGCCCCGGCGCTGGCCCAGCAATCGTCCTTCTCGGCGGACCAGGCCCGCGATGCGCGCCAGGCCGGCGAGATCATGTCGGGCACCGAGATCTACCGGTTGATGCAGCGCCGCTACCCGTCGGCCTACTCGATCGAGATTGCCGATCTCATCGGCGGGCAGCGCCCGGTCTATGTGGTGCGCGTGTTTCCCACGCCCGACCGGCGCGAAGACGTCTATGTCGATGCGCGCACCGGCGCACCGGTCCCGCAAAGCCAGGTTCACGGCTCGCCGAACCGCTACTGAAAAAGGCTGAAAACTCATGCGTGTTTTGATCGTGGAAGACGACAAGGACCTGAACCGGCAACTGACCGAGATTCTCGATCATGCCGGCTATGCCGTCGATCAGTCCGGGGACGGCGAGGATGGCTGGTTCCTGGGCGATACAGAGCCCTATGACGCCGTCGTGCTCGATCTGGGCCTGCCGACGCTGGACGGCGTTTCGGTGCTGGAACGCTGGCGCGAGGCGGGTCGCGATTTTCCCGTGCTGATCCTGACCGCGCGCGACCGCTGGAGCGAAAAGGTCGCCGGCTTCGACGCCGGCGCCGACGACTATCTGACCAAGCCGTTCCACCCGGAAGAGCTGCTGGCCCGTCTGCGCGCGCTGACGCGGCGCGCGGCCGGTCACGCCTCGTCCATGCTGGAGCTCGGCGATCTGGCGATCGATACGCGCGGGGCGCGGGTGTTCATCGCCGAGCGTCTGGTCAAGCTGACCAGCCACGAGTTCCGGCTTCTGAGCTACATGATGCATCACCGTGACCGCGTGCTGTCGCGCACCGAGCTGGTGGAGCACATCTACGACCAGGACTTTGACCGCGATTCCAACACGATCGAGGTGTTCATCGGCCGCCTTCGCAAGAAAATCGGATCGAACCGCATCGAAACGGTTCGTGGGCTGGGCTACCGTCTGGTCGATCCAGAAGCGGGCCGGGCGAGCGCGCAAGCCGGGTGAACGAACAGCCAAGCGAAACCCTGACCCGAAAAGGGTCTCTGGTCCGGCGGGTCACGCTGACCGCGATCAGCTGGTCTGCGGCCCTGCTGCTGGTCGGCGCGCTCGCGCTCACCTTGCTGTTTCGCCAGACCATCCTGAGCGATCTGGATAACCGCCTGTCCGATGTCGGCGAGTTCCTGGTCGTCTCCGCCGAGGTGGAAACCGACGGCTCGCTGGGGCTCGTGCGTCCGCCCGCCGACACTCGCTACGGGCAGATATTTTCCGGCCGATACTGGCAGATCGCCCCCGCAGAGGCAGCGGATCCTGAGCGGACGTTGCGCTCGCGCTCGCTCTGGGACGAGAGCCTGGCCATCCCGGACTCGCTGCGGGACCGGGCCCTGGCGCGCCGCGGGCAGGGTATTACCGGGTCGGCCAAGGGTCCCAATGAGGAGCCCTTGCGCCTGTTCCTGCGCGCCATCGAGATCAGCGGGCTGGACCAGCCCATTCTGGTCGCCGTCGGCGAGGACAGGCGGGCCGCGGACCGCCGGGTCTTCGAGTTCGCCCTTCTGTCACTCGGCCTGTTTACCGCGTTCGCCCTGGCGCTCGTGGCGGGCATCCTGATCCAGGTCCGCGTCAGCCTGGCGCCGGTTTTCCGCATGGGCCGGGCCGTCGGGGCGGTGCGCGACGGCCAGAGCGAGCGGATTACCGGCGCTTACCCGGCCGAGCTGATGCCCCTGGCCGGAGAGCTGAACGCGCTGGTGGATCATTCGCGCGAAGTGGTCGAGCGCGCCCGGACCCATGTCGGCAACCTGGCCCATGCGCTCAAAACCCCGATCACAGTCCTGTCCAACGAGGCCCGGAACGCGGACGGGCCGCTTGCCGAGCTCGTGCGGCGCCAGTCCGATGCGATGGCTGCCCAGGTCGAACACCATTTGCGCCGCGCCCGCGCTGCAGCGAATGCACGGGCCATCGGCGCACGTACACCCGTGACGCCGGTCGTCGAGGATCTGAGCCGGACGCTGGAAAAGATTCATCGGCGCAAGGGTATCGAGATCGAGGTGGAACTGACCGAGACTCTGCTGTTCCGGGGCGAGCGCCAGGACCTCGAGGAACTGGTGGGCAATCTTCTGGAAAACGCGTGCAAATGGGCCGAGCGGCGCGTACGCATCCGCGCCGGGCAAGGTGAAGCCGGCCAGATCGAGATCCGCATCGAGGATGACGGGCCCGGACTGTCCGAGGCCGAGCGTCAGGCCGTGCTGGGCCGCGGGGTACGTCTCGATGAGCAGGCGCCGGGGACCGGGCTGGGGCTGGCGATCGTGACCGACCTGGCCAAGGCCTATGGCGGCACGCTGGTGCTGGAGACCGGCACGCTGGGCGGGCTGTGCGCGCGGCTGACCCTGCCGCAGGCGCGCCAGGTACGGGAAACGCCGCGTTAACGCTAATCAGGCGATACTTATAGGGTTCTTTGCAATGTTGGTGAGGCGACCTGCGCTGTGACGCCAGCGAAACTTGAAAAGCTCCGGGCCATGCTGGCCGCCTTTCCTGGCGATGCCTCGAACCGGTTGGCGGAGACGGCACGTCATGCCGACCCGGCACTTGCCCGGCTGATCGAGTATTGCTCGACCGACCCGGAAGTCTCCGCGCGCAAACGCTTTTTTGCGCCGCTTGCCCCTTTGAGCCACGATCCGGAAACCACGCGGCCCTCGCTCGCCTATGCGCCTCCGGCCATTCTCGAGGCGCTCTGGCACTGGATCGACGAAACGCTCGACCCCGAGGCGGCTGAACAGTCGCGGGCTGTGGCCGCCGACGTCTTCAAGGATGAGGCCGGACGGCTGGACGAGGCCCGCGTGCGGGTTGCGGGACGCATCCTGGATGGGGTCGCGGCGGTGAAGGATGAGCCGCGCGAGGCCAAGCGGCTGAAGGCCCGGCTCGGCGTGCGCGATTTTGACTCCGTTCGCGATATTGCGGTCATCCTGCGCGCGGCCCCGGCCTTACGTACGGCGCTGGAGGGGCTGCCCGAGCAGATCGGGGAAATCTCCGACACGCTGTCGGCCGATCTGCGCGACCGCTACGAAACGGCAGCGGAAGCCGATCCCGATGCCGGCGCCTGGTTTCTCTACTTCGTGATGGCGCGCCTGACGCGGCCCTGGCGAATTCTTCGCGCCTTCGAACGTATCGGCAAGCGCGGCGACGACTTCCTGTTGTCGCGCACCGACATGAGCGGAATTGGCGAGGCGCTGCTGCTGGATGCCGGGCACTTCCTGGCCGGGTTCGCGCAAAGTCCGAAAACGGAAGCAGAGGCGGATGCGGCCACGCAGGCGCTGAGCAATTTCGCCGCCATCACGGTGGGGATGACCCGCGAGATCGGGATCCGCAAGGATGGTCCCTGGGGCCAGAAGCTGGTTGAGTTGCGCAATCGCGCGTCCAGCCAGATGGAGCGCCATCACGAGCGCACGCGCAAGGCGTTCGAGCCGCTGATCGCCGCACCCAAGTCGGAACGCGCGGCGCGGATGACGCAGGTGCCGCAGCCGGGCAGCGAGGCGTTTACCGAGGCACAGTCGCTGGCCCGCTTCCTTCTGGCGACGAAGGACGATGCGGCCCGGGCGGCGGCCGGCGGCGCGCACCAGCAATTACTCACGGGGCTGCAGGGACGCCTCGAAGAGCTGGGCGGTCACCTGCTCAACCAGCTGCGCGTCAAGGACGAAGACCTGCAAGACAAGGCGCAGACGCGTCTTGAGGCGGTGGCCTTGCTGATGACCTCGCTAGGCGAGGGCAAGGCGGCGGCCGTCCTCCTGCGCCGCGGTGCCGCAGCCAAAGCCGCGTAATTTCCTTCAAACCGGGCGCTTTGGCGACTATCTATCGCGCCATGACCGATCAGCCTGCCAAACCGATTGCTCTGGAAGATCGCGACGTCGCCGGGGCGCGCCTGTCCTCGCCCAGCGCGGCCCGCAACCGCGAAGCGATCGCCGAATGTCTGGCCGAGCGCCTGCTGCACGGTGCGCGCGTTCTGGAAATCGCCAGCGGAACGGGTGAGCACGCGCTGGCCTGCGTGTCGCGGCGCCCTGACCTGAGCTGGATCCCAAGCGATCCCGATGCCGTCTCGCGGGCAAGCACCGACGACTGGGCGCGCGAGGCCGGCGGCCGGATGAATCCGGCTCTGGCGCTGGATGTGAGCACTGCGGACTGGATCGAGCCTGTCGGACCCGTCGATGCGGTGTTTTGCGCCAACATGATCCATATCGCGCCCTGGCTGGCGGCGGAGGGATTGTTTTCCGGCGCGGCGCGCCTGCTCGACGCTGGCCAGCGGCTGCATCTCTACGGCCCGTTCCTGGAGGGTGCACGCAGCGCGCCGTCCAATATCGAGTTCGACCAGAGCCTGAGAGGGCGCGATCCGGCCTGGGGCGTGCGCGCGATCGACGCCGTGGACGCGCTGGCCGCCCGGTCCGGCTTCGACCGGACCGAACGCGTGCAAATGCCGGCCAACAACCTGCTCCTCAGCTTTGAACGCAGGGCCGGGCAATGATCGTCTTTGCCAGTCTTGCCGCGCTGATCGCCGTGATCGCCGCCCTGTTCATCGCCCGCCCGCTGGCGCGCGAAAAGCACGGCGCCCCGATCGCCCTCGTGACCACGGGCGCGATCGCGCTTGCCGCTTTCATGATCTACTTCCCCGGCGCCGAGCCGGGTGAGCCCGGACAGCCGCACAGCGCGACGGTCGCCCGGCTGATCGAGGCCGATCCGGCGACCCTTACCCTGGAAGAACAGGAAGAGCGCCTGCGCGCGCTGGTCCGGCGAGAACCGGACAACACACAGGCGCTGGCCATGCTCGGCCGTCTGCTGGCCGCGACCGAACGCGAGCTGGAAGCGGTCTCGGTGCTGGAGCGCGCCCTGCGTATCGAGGAAAGCGCGCGCACGCTGTCCGATCTGGGCCAGACGCTGGTCACGCTGAACGAAGGCGAGGTCACGCCGGCAGCATCGCGCGCGTTCGAGCGGGCCTACGAACTCGATCCGGCATTGCCCGAGCCGGCCTTCTTTCTCGGTCTGGGCGCCTATCAGGAGGGCGACCGGGAGATGGCGGCGCGCTATTGGGGCGCGATCATCGCCCAGCTTGAACCCGGCGACCCCTTCCGCGGCGCAATCGCCGCGCGCGCAGCCGACCTTCTGTCGCGTCCCAGCGCCGGCCCGGCGCTCGGCGCTGAGGGCGAAGCCGCGGGCGAGGCTCCCTTTGCCGACCTGGACCCCGCCGAAGCCGAGGCGATGGTCGCGGCCATGGTGGATCGTCTCCAGGCCCGGCTGGACGAGAATCCCGACGATTTTTCCGGCTGGATGACTCTGGTCCGCGCCCGCGCCACGTCCGGTCAGCGCGAGGCGGCCCTGGCGAGCCTGGCGCAAGCCCAGTCAAACTTCGACAGCGAGCCGCGCCGGGTCATGCTGTCCGCGCTCGCGCGTGCGCTGGGCCTGGTGCCGGTGTCCGGCGCGCAGCAAGACGAGGAGACGCGCTGATGCGCAAATCGAAACGCCGCCTCTGGATTATCGGCGCGGCCGCCGTGGTGCTGACCGGAGCGGCCGGGCTGGCCAGCCTGGCCCTGCGCGACACGATGGTCTTCTTCTATGCGCCCAGCGACATCGCGGAGAGCCCGCCGGCGCCCGGCCAGCATATCCGTGTGGGCGGCCTGGTGGTGGAAGGGTCGGTCGACCGCCCGGCGGAAGGCGGCGCGAATTTTTCGGTGACCGATGGCGGGGCAGATCTGCGCGTGATCTATCGCGGCTCGCTGCCCGACCTGTTCCGCGAGGGGCAGGGCATAGTCGCCGAGGGCAGCTTTGACGGGGAGGGTGTGTTTCACGCCTCTACCGTGCTGGCCAAGCACGACGAGACCTACATGCCGCCCGAGGTCGCCGATGCGCTGAGGGAAAACGGGATGTGGGAAGAGCCCGGCGCGGCGCGCTCCAGCGGCTATGAATACCGCCCGCCCCAGCCTGAAACGAGCGGTGAGGGATCATGATTGCCGAACTGGGCCGTTTCCTGATCGCGCTGGCGCTGGCGGCGTCTTTCGCCCAGCTCGTCTTTGCCTGGAAGGGCGCGTCCCGGGGTGGGAGCGGGGGCTTTGCCGAAGCCGGACGCCTTGCGGTCGTTGCGGTGGTCGTGTCTGCCGGTACCGCCTTTGCGCTGTTGATCGTCGCCTTTTTGCAGTCCGATTTCTCGATCGCCTACGTGGCGGGCCATTCCCATATCGACAAGCCGCTGCTGTACAAGGTCGCGGCCGCCTGGGGCGGGCATGAAGGCTCGATGCTGCTCTGGTGCCTGATGCTGGGCCTGTTCGGCCTGGCGATCTCGCGCGTGGGTCCGGCCGATCCGGCGCTGCGCCTGCGTGCGGTTAGTGTGCAGGCCATCCTCCAGCTTCTCTTTTTCAGCTTCCTGGCGTTCGCCTCCAACCCGTTCGACCGGCTGCTGCCCGCGCCGGTGCAGGGCGCCGACCTCAATCCGATCCTTCAGGACCCCGCGCTCGCGGTGCATCCGCCGCTGCTTTATGTCGGCTATGTCGGATTGTCCTCGGCCTTCGCGATTGCGGCGGCCGGGCTGATCGAGAAGACGCCCGGGCGCGCGCTGGGCGCAGCGCTGCGGCCCTTCGCGCTCGCGGCCTGGACCGCGTTGACGGCCGGCATCGCGCTGGGCGCCTGGTGGGCGTATTACGAACTTGGCTGGGGCGGCTGGTGGTTCTGGGACCCGGTCGAGAACGCCAGCTTCATGCCGTGGCTGCTGGGCGCGGCGCTGATCCACTCGGCCATCGCGACGGAAAAACGCGGCGCCTTCCCCGGCTGGACGGTCTTCCTGGCGCTGCTGGCCTTCATCCTGTCCACGCTGGGCGCCTTCCTGGTGCGCTCCGGTGTGCTGACCTCGGTTCATGCCTTCGCGCTCGACCCCGAACGAGGCGTCTGGATTCTCGGCATGCTGGCAAGCGCTGCGGTCGGCGGCTTTGCGCTGTTTGCCCTGCGCGCCGGATCGCTGGGCGAAGGCGAGGGCTTCGAGCCGACCAGCCGGGAAGCCTTCATCGGCGCGAACAATTTGCTGCTGGCGGCCAGCGCCGGCGTGGTGCTGGTCGGCACGGTCTATCCGCTGATCCTGGATATGAGCGGCGGGGCCGCGGTCTCGGTCGGTCCGCCCTATTTCAACGCCACCGCGACACCGCTGATGATCGCGGCGCTGGTGCTCCTGCCGCTGGCCCCCTTCCTGCCTTGGGCCAATGGCGGCGCGCGCGCCGGACTGGCGCAGATGCGCGCCGCGCTTCTGCTTCTGCCGGTCGCGATCGGTGGCGGCGTCCTGATCTGGATGGGCGCGCCGGTCCTGGCGGTGATCGGCGGCGCGCTGGGACTGTGGGTGCTGGGCGGAGCGGCGATGGACGCGGTTAGCGCATTGCCCGCCGCGCGCACGCGAGCCCTCAAGTTTGCGGTGGCCGGCCGGGCGCTCGCTCATGCCGGCGTGGGCTTCATCGCGCTGGGCGCTGCGGCCGATGCCAGCCGCCCGCCGGAACTGACACGGGCCCTGGTTCCTGGCGAGAGCCTGACCCATGCCGGCTATACCGTGACGCTGGAAGACGTGCGCCGCGCGGACGGGCAGAATTATCTCGCCGACCGGGCCACGCTGCGCCTGGAGCGCGGCGGCATTCTGCAGCCGGAACGCCGTTACTATCCAGCCGCCGACCAGAATACGCGCGAAGTCGCCATCCGCACCCGATTGAGCGGAGATTTCTACGCGGCGATCGGCGAACCGCGCCTGCAGCCCGACGGGCGCGTCGGCTACGAGATCCGGCTGGCCTTCCACCCGATGATCTGGGCGCTGGGCCTCGGGGCCTTCATGATCGTGCTGGGCGGAGGATGCGCGCTCTATGCCCGCGCGGCGGGCCGCGTGGTCCAGCGCCGGCGCGCGGCGGGTGAGACAGCGGCCCGGGGGGCGAACTCATGACAACGCTTCTGATGGCCCTGTTCTTGAGCCTGCAGGCCGCAACGCAGCTTGGCACCGAAGAGGAGGCGCGCGCCCAGGACCTGATGCGCGAAGTGCGGTGCATGGTGTGCGCGGGCCAGTCCATCGCCGATTCCGATGCGGGCATGGCCGTGGACATGCGTCGCTTCGTGCGCGAACGCGTGGAACAGGGCCAGAGCGATCGCGAGATTCGCGATGCGCTGGTGGAGCGGTTCGGCCATCAGGTCCTGATGCGGCCGCCCCTGGACAGCCAGACGGCACCGCTCTGGATCGCGCCGGTGGCCTTCCTCCTGCTCGGCGGCGGCCTGCTGGCCGCGACCATGCGCAAGAAGCGCTAGGTGAGGCGCGGCTTGCGTCTCCGGTTCGCGATGCCATCTTTCGCAGGTGGCAATCAACAGGAGCGCAGGTCATGAGCGTGTCGAAAAAGGTGAGTTTTGAAGGCGCGCTGGGTGAGACGCTGGCCGCGCGTCTCGACCTGCCGCTCGGTCCGCCGCGCGCTTATGCGATCTTCGCCCATTGCTTTTCCTGCTCGAAGAACGCGCTCGCCGCGTCGCGCATTTCACGCGCGCTGGCGGAAGACGGAATCGCGGTGCTGCGCTTCGACTTTACCGGGCTCGGAGAGTCCGACGGCGATTTCGCCAATACCAATTTTTCCTCGAACGTCGAGGACCTGATCAAGGCCGCCGGCTTCCTGCGGGAGGAATACGCTGCGCCGACCCTGTTGGTCGGCCATTCGCTCGGCGGCGCGGCCGTGCTGGTGGCGGCCGGCAGCATTCCCGAGACCAAGGCGGTCGTGACCATCGGCGCTCCGGGCGACGCCGAGCATGTGACGAGCCAGTTCGCCGAACACATCGAAACCATCGAGACCGAGGGCGAGGCCGAAGTCGATCTGGCGGGACGCCCCTTCCGCATCCGCAAGCAGTTCCTGGACGATATCGAGGGCCATACGCTGACCGATATTGTGGCCGGGCTGGATGCGCCGCTGCTGATCGCGCACTCGCCGGTCGACGAGATCGTGGGTATCGACAACGCAACCAAGCTGTTCGTCAACGCCCGTCATCCCAAGAGCTTTCTGAGCCTGGACGGGGCGGACCACCTGCTGAGCGACGAGGCCGATGCCGAGCACGCGGCCCGGGTGATTGCCGCCTGGGCGGAACGCTATGCGCTGACGCCCCCGCCGCCCGAACCGGCGGCGGCCCCGCGCTCGAAATCCTCAGCCGTCGTGAAAGAAACCGGGCTGGGCACGTATCACGCGCAGGCCAGCACCGGTCCGCACCATTTCTTCGTGGACGAACCGCGCGAGATGGGCGGAGACGAGGGCGGTCCGAACCCCTACGACCTGCTGTCTGCCGCGCTGGCCGCGTGTACGACGATCACGCTGCGCATGTACGCCAACCGCAAGGACTGGGATGTCGGGCTGATCAGTACCCAGGTCATCCACTCGCGCGAAAAAGGCGCCAAACCGAACGAGGCCGCCGACACGTTCGACCGCGTCATCCGCACCGACAAGGCGCTGGACGAGACCGAGTGGGACAAGCTTCTGGAAATCGCCAACAAGTGCCCGGTGCACCGGACATTGGAGCGCGAAACCACGATCCGCACTTGCAAGGGTGAATAATGACCCCCAATTGCTGATTGGTAATGTTACGGTAATGGAGACGTGACCCGGGCTGCTTCATGAGTGGCGCCGTACCCGGGTGTCTCCCCAACACCGACACACTCGCAAACAGGATGGTCCGAAAAATGAGTTTCAAGATGCCACTGCGCACGCTTTCGACCGGTCTCGCCGCCGCGCTTCTGACGACCTCTGCGCTTCCCGCCATGAGCCAGGCTCAGCAGCCCCGGCCGCCTCTGGCCGCCGCCGTGCCGCAGGGCGCGCCGATGTCGTTTGCCGACCTGATCGAGCAGGTAAGCCCGGCGGTGGTGTCCATCGAGGCATCGGGCACCGTGTCCCGCGGCGAAACGCCGAACCTGGAAGACCTCCCGCCGCAATTCCGGGAATTCTTCGAGCGGTTCGGCGGCCTGCCCGATCAGCAGGAGCCCCAGGAACGCCGCGCGCAGGGATCTGGCTTCTTCATCTCCGCCGACGGCTACCTGGTGACCAACTATCACGTGATCCGCGACGCGGACGACATCACCATCGTAACCAAGGATGGCGACCGCTTCCCGGCCAATGTCATCGGCACCGACGAGGCTACCGATCTGGCGCTGCTTCGCGTCGAGGATGAAGACGAGACCTTCCCCTTTGTGACGCTGGACCAGGATCCTGACGTGCGCGTCGGCGACTGGGTCGTCGCCGTGGGCAATCCGTTCGGCCTCGGTGGCACGGCTACGGCGGGCATCGTTTCCGCGATCGGACGTCCGATCGGCGCGGTCTATACCGATTTCCTGCAACTGGATGCTCCGATCAACCGGGGTAATTCCGGCGGCCCGGCCTTCGACCTGGAAGGCAATGTTGTCGGCGTGAACTCGGCCATCTTCTCCCCGACCGGCGGCAATGTGGGCATCGGCTTCGCCATTCCCTCCGACCTGGCCTCCAGCGTCATCGCCCAGCTGCGTGAAGGCGGAACGGTCAGCCGGGGTTATCTCGGCGTGCGACCGCAAACGCTGACCGCCGACCTGAAGGACGCCCTGGGCCTGGACGAGGACCTGGAAGGGGTTCTGGTCCCGGAAGTCATCGCCGGAACGCCGGCTGCCCAAGGGGGCCTGCAGAACGGCGATGTAATCATCGAGGTCAATGACAACGAGGTCACCAGCGCCATCGAACTGACGCGGCGCATCGGCGCTTTCGCGCCGGGCGAAACCGTGCGTCTGACCGTTCTGCGCGACGGTGACGAACGCACGCTGCGCATCGAGCTGGCCGAGCGCCCGGGCGAGGACGAGCTGAACGGCACTGCCAACGATAACGAGGCCACGGACAGCTTCTTCGGCATGTCTCTCGAGCCCGCCGACGAGGAAACGCGCGAGGGCCTGGATATCGAGGGTGGCCGCGGCCTGTCGGTCGTCGGTGTCGCGCGCGGCTCGGAAGCGGCGGAGAAGAGCATTCGCCCCGGTGACGTGATCCTCGAAGCGGGCGGTCAGGACCTGATGTCGGTCGCCGACCTCGAGGCGGCAATCGAATCCGCGCGCGAACGCGGCCGCAGCGCGGTTCTCGTGCTCGTCGCCTCGCAGGGCGGGGTCCGCTACGCCGCGCTTCAGTTCGAGGACGAGGAATAGGCCATCCGGCCGGATTCCCGACGGGAGAGGAAGTGCCATGCGTCTCTTGATCATCGAAGACGACAAGGATGTCGCCAGCTTCATGAGCCGGGGCATGAAGGAAGCCGGCCACGTCATCGATGCGGCGCACGATGGCGAGACCGGCCTGGAGATGGCCCGCAATGGCGGTTACGACGTCCTGATTGTCGACCGCATGCTGCCCAAGCTCGATGGTCTGACGGTGATCGAAACGCTGCGCGGGGAGGGCGATCAGACCCCGGTTCTGATCCTCTCCGCCCTCGGCGAGGTCGATGACCGGGTCCAGGGCCTGAAAGCGGGCGGCGACGACTATCTGGTCAAGCCGTACGCCTTCGCCGAGCTGCTGGCCCGTGTCGAGGTCCTGGCGAGGCGCCGCGACCCGGACAGCGTGAAGACCCGGCTGACCGTGGGCACGCTGGACATGGACCTTCTGGCCCGCACCGTGCGGCGTGACGGCGAGGACATCCTGCTGCAACCGCGCGAATTCCGCCTGCTGGAATTCCTCATGCGCAATGCCGGCCAGGTGGTGACGCGCACCATGCTTCTGGAGAAGGTCTGGGATTATCATTTCGATCCCCAGACCAACGTGATCGACGTGCACATCTCCCGGCTTCGGTCGAAGATCGACAAGCCTTTCGGTGCGGAGATGCTGCATACCGTCCGCGGGGCAGGCTACCGGCTTTCCGCGCCGTGAGACGGGCCGCTCGGGCCGGGGAGGCTGAGACGTGAACTGGCGCATGCCCGCCTTCGCGCGCACGACCGCCTTCCGGCTGACGCTGATGGCGGCCGGCCTGTTCGCGGTGTCCAGCTTCGTGATCCTGGCGCTGGTCTACGCCTACTCGGTGGGGGCCGCCTCGCGGCGTGCCGATGCCACGATCGGCCAGGAAGTCGCGGCGGTCGAAAAACGCTTCGCCGAGGGCGGGCCGGGCCTGGCCAACCGCTACATCCTGCAGCGATCGGTCGGCGGGTCGGAGTTTCTCTATCTGCTGGTCGGGCCCGACGGGGAGCGAATGACGGGCAATATCTCGGCATTGCCCGCCGTTGCTCCCGACGAGGACGGGCGTATCCGCTTTACCTATGACCGGGCCCCGGTCGATGACGAGGACGGCCAAACCGATACGGCCACCGGGCGCGAGGCGCGCGGACGCATCGCCGCCTTGCCCGACGGGTATGCGCTCTTTGTCGGTCTCGACGTGCAGGAGGAAACGCGCCTCGTCGCCGGACTGCTCAACGCGATTCTGGTCGCCTCTGGTCTGGCGCTGGCGTTTGGGATCGTCTCCGGCGTGCTCGTCAGCCGCCGCTTCGCTGCACGTCTGGAGAGCATTAACGCCGCCGCGCGGCAGGTCATGACCGGCAAGTTTGCCACGCGTGCGCCGCGCACCCATTCCGGCGACGATCTCGACGATCTGGCGCGCCACTTCAACGACATGCTGGACCGGGTCGAGCACCTCATGCATCGCATGCGCACGGCCGGGGATTCCATCGCGCACGATCTGCGCCTGCCGCTGACGCGGATGCGCAGCCGGCTGGAAACGGCGCTGGTCGAGGGTGCGGACAAGACCGACTATGAAGCCGCGCTGGCTCAGGCTGTCAGCGATACCGATGAGTTGCTGAAGACCTTCAATGCCGTGCTGTCGCTGACCCGGCTGCAGACGGGCGAGCGCCGGCAGGCTTTCCAGACGCTGGACCCGGCCGAACTCCTGTCCGATATCGCCGAACTCTACGAGCCGGTGTGCGAGGATGCGGGGCTGGAGTTTTCCAGCGAGCTGGCCAGTGGCCTGACCATTCTGGGCGACCGCGAGCTGATCGCGCAGCTGGTCGCCAACCTCATCGACAATGCGGTCAAGTACGCGCCGGCGGGAGAGGCCATCTGCCTGCGCGTGCGTGAGACCGGGTCCGGCGCGGTGGAGATTTCCGTCACCGATACCGGGCCGGGCATTCCGGCCGAGGACCGGGTCCGCGTGCTGGAGCGTTTCGTGCGTCTCGAAGAAAGCCGCAACCAGCCCGGCGTCGGGCTGGGCCTGTCTCTGGTCCAGGCCATCGCCGAGGTGCATAGCGCCGCGCTGTCGCTCGATGACGGGCCGGGAACGGACGGCGCACCGGGCCTGAGGGTGGCGCTGGTCTTCCCGCAGGTGAAGTAGGCTTGCCCTTCCCGACCCGACGCGCCACCGTCTGTCCATGCCCGATCCCATCCCTGCCCGCCTGACCCGATCCCTTCCGGTATGCGACACCGAGCGTGCCGCGCGGGTACGCGCGCGCCTGCCGGAAGCGGCGAGGGAGGCGTGGGCGGAGGCGTCCGGATTCGTCGATGCGGTGTTTGCGGCCGCGCCCTATCTGGGGCGTCTGGCCGTCCGGCGGGCGGAGACCTTCCTGCGACTGGCGCGCGACAGCCCCGAAGCGGTGATCGCGGACGCCATCGAGCGCGCGCGGGCCGTCGCAGAGCTCAGCGATCACGACGAGGCGGCGCGCGTGCTGCGCGAGGCGAAGAGCGATCTTCATCTGGCTGCCGCGCTGGCCGATCTGTCCGGGGCCTATGACCTGTCCCATGCCGTGGGGGCGCTGACCGCCTTTGCCGATGCCAGCGTGCAGGGCGCTCTGGGCGCGGCAGCGCGCATCCGGGGCTTCGACGTTGAAGCCGACGACACGCCGCTGCCGGGCTATTTCGTCCTGGCGCTCGGCAAGATGGGCACCGGCACGCTGAACTATTCCTCCGATATCGATCTGGTCGTGCTGTTCGAGCCGGACCGGATCGTGACGCCCGCAGGCAAGGAACCGCAAAAGGCGCTCGACCGCCTGACGCAGACCTGGGTGCGGCTCATGTCGGAGGAGACTAGCGATGGCTATGTCTTCCGGGTCGATCTCAGACTGCGGCCCGACCCGTCCTCCACGCCGGTCTCGCTGTCGGCAGAATCGGCGCGGCGCTATTTCGAGGCGGTCGGACAGAACTGGGAGCGGGCCGCTTACGCCAAGGCGCGCGTCTGCGCAGGCGACAGGGAGGCGGGTGAAGCCTTCCTGCGCGATCTCGAACCCTTCATCTGGCGCCGGGCGCTGGATTTTGCTGCGGTCGAGGACATTCGCAGCCTGGCCAAGCAGATCCAGTCCATCGGGCGGCGTGCGGAGATCCGCGTCGCCGGCCATGACGTCAAGCTCGGCCGGGGCGGCATCAGGGAAGTCGAATTCTACGCGCAGGTGATGCAGTTGTTGTTCGGGGGGCGCAAGCCGGCCCTGCGGGTGCCGGACACGGTCGGGGCGCTGCGCGCGCTCCAGGCCGAGGACCTGATCGAGGCGGGGGAGGCTGAGGCCCTGATCGAGGACTACCGCACGCTGCGCCATGTCGAGCACCGCATCCAGATGCGCGAGGACGAGCAGACCCAGACCCTGCCCGTGGACCGCTCTGCCCGCGCGGCGGTCGCGGCCCTTTTCGGCGAAGCGGAGCTCGAGGCCTTCGATGCGCAGGTGACATCGGCCTTGCAGCGCATCCATGCCGCCTTCTCCGACCAGTTCGATGACGGCGACAGCCTGGCCACCGGCGAAGGCAGTCTGGTCCTGACCGGCGTGGAGCCCACACCGGATACGCTCGCCACGCTGAGCGCGCACGGATTTTCACAGCCTGAACAGATCTGGTCGCGGCTGTCTGGATGGGCGGCGGGCCGGGCCAGGGCCGGCCGGACCGAACGCGCGCGCGGCCTGTTTTCCAGGTTGGCGCCGCGCCTGGTCGAAGCGATCGGGGCCACCGGCGATGCCGACCGGACATTTGCGCGCTTTGCCAAATTCTTCGAGGGCCTGCCGTCGGGCGTCCAGCCGCTCTCCCTGCTGGTCAATCACCCCGAACTCGCCGACGAGCTGATTGCCATCCTCGGGCTGGCTCCGCGCCTGGCCGAGGTGCTCGCGCGCCGTCCCGCCCTGCTGGATATCATGCTGGATCCGTCCTTTACCCAGCCGCTGAAGACCGGCGACCGGACCAAGCTCGCCGAGCGCATGCGCGAGGTGCGCGGACGCGGCACACCCTTCGAGCTGGCGCTCAATCAGGCGCGGCGCATCGCGCGCGAGGAACGCCTGCGCATCGGGGCGCAGACCCTGCTGGGCCGGGCCAGTGCCGGCGAGGCAGGGCGCGCCTATACCGATCTCGCGGAGGCGGCAATCGAGGTCATGAGCGATGCGGCCCTCAACGAAGTGGCGCGCCGCCACGGCCCGCCCCCGGGCCGGTTTGCCATACTTGGACTTGGAAAGCTGGGCGGGTGCGAGCTTTCCGCGGACTCCGATCTGGACATCATGGTGGTCTACCAGGCCGATCGCGAGATGTCGGAGGGCGAACGCCCTATCGGATGCGACACCTGGTTTTCGAGATTCACGCAGCGCCTGGTCGCGGCGCTGTCGGCGCCGACCGAAGAAGGCGATCTGTTCGATGTCGACCTGGCCCTGCGGCCGTCGGGGTCGGCGGGTCCGGTGGCGGTCAGCCTGGCCCGGTTCGAGAGCTATTATCAGGGCGGGGAAGCCTGGACCTGGGAGCGCATGGCGCTGACACGCGCCCGTATCGTGGGCGGTCAGGGCCTGGACTCCGAGGTGAGCGCGGCGCTGGACGCGGCGATGGCGTGCGACGTTCCGGCCGGGGACATCCGGCGCGACGCGGCTGCGATGCGCGCGCGCCTGGAACGCGACAAGCCGGCTGGCTCGCTCTGGAATCTGAAGCTGCGGACCGGCGGGCTGATCGAGATCGAATTCATCGCCCAGACCGGACAGCTGGTGTTGGGCCGGCGCCTGTCGCCATCGACCGCTCAGGCCTTGCGGATGCTGGTGGAATGCGGCGCGCTCCCGGATGGCGACGGGGAAGCCCTGACCGGCGCGCTGCGCGACTACAGCCTGGTCACGCAGCTCCTGCGTCTGGCGCACGGGTCGGGCTTTGACCCCGACACCGCCAGCCTCCCCTTCGCCGAACGGCTGGGCGAGGCGGTGGGCGTGAGCGGCCTTCAGGCCCTGCAGGACAGACTGGACGACCATGCGGCCAGGGTTCGCGCCCTTTTCGTGGCCCATATCGGCGAGCCGCAGCTGGACAGCGACGGATAGTGACGGGCCGCAGCGTTCTAGCCTTCGAGGACTGACGACTGACCCTTAGGAGGCTTCACTCATGAAGACCGCATTGAAAACCACGCTTCTGGCCGCCGGCATCGCGCTGGGCGGACTCAGCGTTGCCGTCGCCGCGCCCGGACAGGGCCATCACGGGGGTGGCCGTGGCCATTCCGGACTGACCCATCTGGCCATGTTCGACCTGAATGGTGACAATACCGTCACACGAGACGAAATCGCCTCGCTGAAGGGCGAGGAGTTCGAATGGCGCGACCGTAATTCGGACGGCTATCTTGACGCGGAAGACGCCTCGCCCATGCATCGGCGCATGATGGAGATGCGCGAGGCCCGCCGCGAGGAGATGGGCGACGATGAAGATGGCCGGCGGGGCCGCGGCCATCGTGGCAGACGCGGCGAACGCGGCGGCTGGATGGACGGTCAGGACGCGGACGAAGATGGCCGGATCTCGCGCGCCGAGTTCGTCGACGGCGAAACCCGGATGTTCGACCGTCTCGACACCGATCAGGACGGTTCGGTGACGGCCGATGAACTCGATGCTGCGATGGAACGGCGCGAGGAGCGCCGTGAAGATCGCCGCGGATCGCGCCGCTGGTGGCGCAACTAGGAGCCAGGCCGCATCGTGCGGCCGGGGAGGGCGTCATCGCGCCACGACTGACCTTGATTGCGGGCGGCAAGTCCAGCTCGTCAGTCGACCGCGACGCCTTCCCCGGCGGCGATCTGGCGTATGCGCGCGCCCTGTCGCAGGGCGACCCGGCGGCGGCGCGCCTGTTCATGCGCCGCAATGTGCCGGTCATTCTGGGCCTCGCCCGGCGTCTGCTCGGCAGTGAGGCGGAAGCCGAGGATGCCGCGCAGGACGTGTACATCAAGGTATGGAGAGGCGCGGGCAGGTGGCAGCCCGGAACCGCTCGGTTCGATAGCTGGGTGGGACGTATCGCCATCAATGCCTGCTACGACCGTTTGCGCCGCCGCCGCGAGGTCTCCGGCGAGGTGCCCGAGCGGGCCGACACGGCACCTCTGGCCGACCGGAAGATCAGTGCCAGCCAGACCGCAAAGGCCGTGCGCGAAGCTGTGCAGGCATTGCCCGAACGCCAGAGACTGGCCCTGGAGCTGTGTCACTTCCAGGAGCACTCCAATATCGATGCCGCAACGATGATGGAGGTGAGTGTCGACGCCCTGGAATCGCTACTGGCGCGAGCGCGCCGCGGCTTGAAACAGGCGCTTGCCGACGAACAATCCAACCTCCTCTCCGGCCTGGCCGGGGGAGCTCACGAGGGAGAGAGCTGATGGACCGCACCCGCTTCGACCGCCTTGTCAGCGCCTATGGCGCAGCTCCATCGCGCTGGCCCGCCGCCGATCGCGAGGCAGCGCTTGTTTTCCTGCGCGACCACGCTGACGACGCTCTTCGCGCGCAGCTCGAAGAGGCCGCCCGGCTCGACCGCCTGCTGGAGTCCGCCCGGGACCTCACCGGGGTGCCGGGCAATCTTGAGGCGCGCCTGCTGGCCTCCGGTCCTGGGGCGAAATCGCGCCCAGGCATGGCGACCCCGCGATGGGCGAGCATGGCGGCTGCCGTCGCATTGATTGGCGGCCTGGGGCTGGGATGGTCGTTCGGGGAAACGGGCCAGCCGGACCGGGACGATATGGCGATCTATATTGCCGCGTTCGACAGTCTCCAGGCCGAGAATTCAGCCTGGGTGGAGGAAGAGTGATGTTTAACCGCACCGGCCTTGCCGCCAATCTCTGGGTCGGCCTTCTTGTCGTCTCTGTACTGGCCAACGGCATCCTGATCGGCGTGCTGTTGCAACGCGGGTTCGAGCAGCCGGGGGCCCGGGAGGATCGGGCTCTTGAAACGGTTCTCGGGCCGGGCCGCTTCAATCCGCGCGCCTTCTACGAAGCGTTGCCCGAGGAGGGACGCGCGGCCGCGCGCGAACGCATGATGGAGGGGCGCGGAGAAATCCGCCCCTTGCTGCGTGAAGCCGGTGCGGCACGCCGCGAGGCGGCCGCCGCCATTCTGGCCGAGCCCTTCGATACGGAACGCGCCGCCGAGGCGTTGCGCCGGGCGCGCGAGACGCGCGCCGCCGTCGAAGCGCAGGGCGAGCGCGTGCTGCTGGACATCGTTGAAGGTCTCGATCCGCAGACGCGCAGCGAGGTGCTGGCCGAGGCCTATTCGGGCCGTCCCCCCTTCGAGGGACGCCATCATCGCCGTCACGATCGCCGTGACCGTCATGAGCATCGCGAGCATAACCGCGGCGGCGACGGCGATGGAGATGACGCGGTCCGGGGAGACGAAGCTGCAGACGCGCCGGCCGGGCCGAACAACTAGTTTGGGGAATTACTCGGCGGCGTTGGCGTTCAGCTGAAACGCACCATGCTCGCCTGAGGCTTCGTCAGGCAGCTGCGCGGGCAGGGTGAAGGACACCGTGGTCCCTTTGCCGAGCGTGGAATCGATCCGCAACGTGCCGCCATGCAGCTCCACCAGAGACTTGGACAAGGCCAGGCCCAGGCCAGACCCTTCGTGCTTGCGCGAATGATGCGCTTCGATCTGCTCGAACGGGCGGCCAAGCCGGGGCAGGTCCTCTTCGGGAATGCCGATGCCGGTATCGCTGATCTGGAGCACGACGCCGTCCACCGCATTGAAGCCGCGCACGGTGACCCGGCCGTCCTCCGGGGTGAACTTCACGGCGTTTGACAGAAGATTGAGCAACACCTGCTTGATGGCACGCGGATCGGCTTCGATCTCCGGCAGGTCTTCGCCTTCCAGAACGATATTGATGTTCTTCTCGGCTGCGCGCGCGGAGACCAGGCGCAGGCATTGTTCGATCAAATCCATCGGAACGACCGGCTCGGCTGACAGAACCATCTTGCCGGCTTCGATCTTGGACATGTCGAGAATGTCGTTGATCAGCGAGAGCAGGTGTTGACCGGAATTGTAGATGTCGTTCGCATACTCGGTGTAGCGCTCGTGGCCGAGCGGGCCGAAAATGTTCTGGATCATCATTTCCGAGAAGCCGTTGATGGCATTGAGCGGCGTACGCAGCTCATGGCTCATGTTGGCGAGAAATTCGGATTTCGACCGGTTCGCCTGCTCGGCGCGGATCTTTTCTTCTTCATAGCTGTGCGCCAGTTCCTGGATCCGTTCCTGGGACCGTTTCAGGCTGTCGACACTCTGGCGCAACTGACGGTCATTGGCCTTGAGTGTCGCTTCGTGGCGTTTGAGCGCGGTAATGTCGGCGCCGACCGAGACCAGGCCGCCATCATTGGTGACCCGCTGGGAGTAGTGCAGCCAGCGCCCGTCCTTCAGCTCCATCTCGTAAGTAGCGTTCTCGCGCGCATCGGAATGGACGGCGAGAATGGCCTTTCCGGCGGCCGCCTCGGCATCGTCATAGGCCATGCCGGCTTTCAGCGCGTGCTCGTCGAGATCGAAGAATTCCCGGAACTTGCGGTTCCACAACACCAAGCGGCGCTTGGAGTCCCACAGCACGAAGCTCTCATTCATGGATTCCAGCGCGGCGCGCAGGCGCGATTCCGCCGCCGCGACGCGAGCCTGGGCGCCCTTGCGCTCGGTGATGTCGATGGCGACGCCCATGATGCGCCGGGCATCGCCGCGTTCGCTGACCATCGGACGGCCGCGCATCTGCATCCAGAGCGCGATTGAGTTGGCGCGCGCTTCCAGATTGACCTCTCCCGATTTGAGGGCGCCGCGCAGAGCCGTGCGAACGCGGCCCCGGTCTTCAGGGTCGAGCAGGCTGAGAAACTCCGGCCCACTGATGATCGAGGCTCCCTTGCGGCCCACCATGCGGGCGAAGGACTCGGTGATGAAGACGTCGTCGGTCGACAAATCCCAGTCCCACACGCCGCAGCGGGCGCCCTCGATCGCCAGACGGAAACGGCGCTCGGAGTCTTCAAGCTGCGCCTGGATGGTCTTCAGCTTGCCCATCTGGATCAGCAGGAGCGCACATAGCGCCACGGCCGCAAAGAGCGGCCCGAGGAACATCAGAAGATAGAAGATCAGCGTGCGGCGCCAGCCTGTCTGGTCGATGGCAGGCGGCCCCAGGCTATAGGTCTGGATCGGCGCGTCGGCGAGGGCTGCGACACCCAGAATGCGGTCCTGCTCGCCCATGCGTGCGCCTGAAATCGCTCCGCCCTGGCCGGCCACGCGCAGGATGCGCTCTGTCGACAGCCCGAACCGTTCGGCCGCAAAGGGTGCCCCGCGAAGCTGCACCGGAGGCTGCAAGGCAAGTGTGCGCCCTTCCGCGCTGGCCAGGATCGAGATCTGGTCAGGGCGGTTTTCCGGAAGAATGGCGGCCGGGTCCACCCAGACGACCAGGGCGCCGACCTGGCCGGTGGGCAGCGGCACGCCGGAGCCCATGACGATGCTGGAGGGCGGGCCGAGCAGGGTTGCCACACCGGTCGGGCTGGCCAGAGCCGCCTCGGCCGCCTCCCGGATATCGGCCTGCGTATCCGGCGAGCGGACCACGCTTCCGCCGGGCAGAAGCAGGGCGGCCCCGGAAATCAGGCTGGACTCGGTCAATGTCTGCAGACGGATCCGGGCGACGTCTTCAATGCGGTCTGCCTCGGCCGTCGACAGGTCGGCGGCGGCGAAGGCGAGGGCGCCGCGCACCTCGGCCAGACGTCCGCTGACGCGCTCGGCCAGGAAGGCGGCGGTGCGCGCCTGGGTACCTTCGGCTTCCTCGACCGTGTCGGCCCATTCCTGCTGGAGCTTGAAGGCGATGATCGCGCCGAAGATCATCGAGAACGCGATCACCGCGAAGAGGACGCGGCGCGGCGTCAGCCCGCCGCGCATGGGGCGAGCTTGCTCGGTCATCCCGACAGAGCCATCCGCAGAAGCGGACGCGGATCGCAGGCGCGCCTCGGTCATTGTGTGATTTAACGGAGAGTGAACGCGTTCGTCCAGCAGAATGAAAAGTTTAAGCAGGAAACCGCATGCGTTTGCGAGGCATGATTAAACAATCGCGACGGTTTTGTTGTAATCAGGCGACACGTCTTGCTTTTCTGCCAGTCTAGCCGGCCTGTTCCAGTATGGCCTCTGCTGCTTGCGACGCCGCTTCGCCGGCGGCTTTCGGGGCCGTTTCGCCATCTGGGGCTTGGGGTTGTGGGGCCTCGATCGGCGTCTTGCGCCGCTCTTTTTCAGCCGGCCACTCGATTGTGCGGCGACGGCGGTCCGGTCCAAAAAACGTCTTGGTGCGCACGAACGGGCGCGGCTCGTTCACGCAGGCCGCGATCTTGCGCCACAGCTCGCTGGCATTGATGGGCTTGGCGCAGATTTCGGTCACGCCGGCGTCTCGCGCACTCAGGATGCGCGAACGTTCAGTATAGGCGGTCAAGAGGATGATCGGCACGAACCGGTTGTGGCTGTCGGCTGCGGTGCGCAGCATGCGCGTGAATTCCAGTCCGTCCAGCATATCCATCTGATAATCGAGAATAATCAGGTCGATGCTGTCATTGCGGGCAATGTCGATGGCCTCGGCCGGGTCGCGGCTCTCGAAGATATGAACGATGCCGAACCCGCGCATCATTGTGCGTACGATGTGCAGCATGTGGCTGTTATCGTCGACGAGGAGGACCGTTAGCCGGTCGAGACCGGGAAAAAATTGCACGAGCGACACCTGAAACTGTACCGTTTAAGTGAAGATAGTCTCCGCTGCGCGCTTACCAAGGTGTTAGCCAGGCGACCCATAAATTATTCAGACGACCTGCATTCCGCTAGGTGTCCGATTGGGGTGTGTTCTTGACTGCCCGGACGGTGTCCTTGGCGCGGCGGGCGAGGGAAAGCAGCTCATCGCCCGCCCCCGGATCGTCGCCGGTCAGGCGAACCAGCGCCTCGGCGAGGGCAAGAAGGCGCGGAGCATTCGCGACCAGACGGGCCTGCGCCTCTATCCGGTTGGGATCGCGGTCGTATTCCGCACCGGGCACACGCCACCCGCCCCAGTCGCGCTCATCGGTGACGACCACAGGGTAGGTCCCGGGATGCGGGTGGTGAATGCACTCGTCGGCGGTCTGCCACTTGTTCTTTACCCGCATGAGGCGCCACTGGCCGGGCTGGACATCGGCGTCAGCGGTTTCCTCGGCGGCGAGCTCTGCAGCGGAGAAGTCACGCCCGAGCCCGCAATCGTAGAAGACCTTGACCGGCTCTTCGACGTCCTTGACCCATTGCGGCTTGACCTGCTCCACCATCGCCCAGGTTCCGACCGGGCGCACGAAGACACGCTGGTGTTTCTGAAAGACGGCCTTGGCCATGGATGTCCGCTCCACTTCTGGCAGAAGCATAGGCCCGAAAGCCTCAAATCCCCGTTAAATGTCAGGGTTAAAAATGGACAGTTTGGGGCTGCGTCAGTCGCTGGCTCAGTTCAGGTCCCGCCCTGGGGCCTCATCGGTTCGCGGCAATCGTGGCCGCGAATTTCTTCGATGCAGGCAAAACAGCTCGGTCCCGGCCCGTTTGCGCTTTTTCTGCTGCCGAACTAAATGATCACAATGACCGCACACCCGCACACCCTGGATCGCCGGTTCACCGTGGCGCCCATGATGGACTGGACCGACCGGCATTGCCGGGCCTTCCATCGTGTCCTGACGCGGCGCGCCGTGCTTTATACCGAGATGGCGGTCGACCAGGCAGTGATCCACGGCGATGCGCCGCGCCTGATCGGATTTGATGCGAGCGAGCACCCGGTCGCGATCCAGCTGGGCGGATCGGACCCGCGCTTCCTGACCGAAGCTGCGCGCATCGCGGAAGGCTTCGGCTATGCTGAGATCAATCTGAATGTGGGCTGTCCGTCCGACCGGGTCCAGTCCGGCAAGTTCGGTGCCTGCCTGATGCGCGAGCCGGAGCTTGTGGCCGAATGCCTGGCGGCGATGCGCGATGCAGTCGACGTGCCGGTCACGGTCAAGCACCGGCTCGGCGTGGACGACCAGGATCCCGAGCAGACGCTTTTCTCCTTCGTCGACACGGTCGCCGCCTCGGGCGTGACCACCTTCATCGTGCATGCCCGCAAGGCGTGGCTGAAAGGGTTGAGCCCGAAGGAGAACCGGGACGTGCCCCCGCTCGACTACGCGCTGGTGCGCCGCCTGAAGACGGCGCGCCCGGACCTTGAAATCCTGCTCAATGGCGGTCTCGCCACGCTGGATCAATCGGTCGAGGAGATGAGCGGCGTGGACGGTGTCATGCTGGGCCGGGCCGCGTACCACACACCATTCGAGCTGGCGCGCGTCGACAGCCGCCTCTATGGCGAGCGCGACCCGGTAGAGACACCGTTCGACGCGCTGGAAGCGTACCGGCCTTATGTGGAAGGCGCGCTCGCCGCGGGCACGCGTCTTCACGCCATCACCCGCCACATGCTCGGCCTGTTTACCGGCATGCCCGGCGCGCGCCGCTGGCGCCAAATCCTCTCCAGCGAGGCCAACCGGCCGGGTGCGGACTGGTCGGTTGTCGCGCGCGCGGCGGAGGCCGTCTCGGAGGCGAGACAGGCCGCGTGACCGCGCAGATCTGGGTCTTCTTCGCCGGGCTCCTGGCCACGGGCGCCTTTGCCGGTCTGATCGCCGGCCTGTTCGGGATTGGCGGCGGCGTCGTGATGGTCCCCGCCCTCTACTACACGCTGAGCGCGCTCGGCTATGAAGACCACGCCATGCATGCCGCGGTGGGAACCTCGCTCACCGTCATCGTCTCGACCTCGCTGCGCTCCGTCGCCGCGCATGCCGGCCGCGGCGCGGTCGATTTCGACGTGCTGCGCCGCTGGACCCCCTGGATCGTACTTGGCGCCCTGACCGGGTCGGTGATTGCCGACCTCGCCCCGGGCGAAGTCCTGACCGCGCTGTTCGGCATCGTCGCCCTGCTTTTGTCCGCGCAATTCTTTTTCGGCCGGCCCGACTGGAAGCTGGCGCAGGACCTGCCCGGCCTGCCGATGAGCGGTGTTCTGGGCACGCTGATCGGCACGCTATCCAGCCTCATGGGGATTGGCGGCGGGGTCTTCGGCGTCACGCTGATGACGCTGTGCGGCAAGCCGATCCACAAGGCGGTCGGGACCGCGGCCGGCTTCGGCGTGGCGATCGGTCTGCCGGGGGCCATCGGCTTCATGGTCGCCGGCATGGGCGAGCTTGGCCGGGCGCCGTTCTCTCTGGGTTATGTGAACATGGCCGCCTTCGCGGTGCTGGCGATTGCCGCCGTCTTTCTCGCCCCGGTCGGCGCGCGCCTTGCCCATGCCCTGCCCGAGCACAGGCTGCGACAGGCCTTCGCGATCGGGCTGGTGATCGTCGCGCTGAACATGTTGCGCGAGGCATTCTTCACGGGCTAGCCGGCCTTGCGTGCCAGATAGGCTGCGCGACGCTTTTCAAGCTCCGGTTTGAGCGCGGCGCGTTCGGCGTCGGTAAACCGGGTCCACCGGCCGAGCTCCTCAAGCGTGCGAAAACAGCCGACGCACATCCGGTCCTCCGGGTCGACGAAGCAGACCTGTATGCAGGGAGACCAGATCGCGCGTTTCATGGCGGGGACAGTGTCGTTTCGCGCACGACAGTTCAAGCGCTGGAAAACCGTCCGTCTACACATTAGGGTGCGCGCCCGGGACCGGGATTTCTCAACAACTCGAAGGCAGACACGATGGAAGACGCGGGGCTTCAGCTGCGCAGCCTGATTGGCGTTTTTGCGTTTATCGCAATCGCCTGGGCATTCGGCCCGCGGCGCAAGCCGCCATTCCTCCTCATCGCCGGCGCGGTCGCTGTCCAGTTCGTGATTGCGGTCATGCTGTATTCGCTCGCGCCCACGCGTGCCTTCCTGGCCTCGCTGACCGGCGTCGTGGATGCGCTGCAGAAGGCGACCCTTGAGGGAACGAGCTTCGTCTTCGGCTATCTGGGCAGCCAGCAGGCCGCGGACATGCCGTTCCAGCCTGTCGCGATCAATCCCGACGGGACGGTGCCGGGAGCGTTCACCTTTGCTTTCCATGCCCTGCCGATGGTCATTGTCCTTTCCGCCCTTTCGGCGCTGCTGTGGCGCTGGCGCATTCTCGAGTTTGCCGTGCGCGCTTTCGCGCTGCTCTTTCGGCGCATCCTCCAGCTTTCAGGCGCGGCCTCGCTCGGCGCGGCTGCCAACATCTTCCTGGGGATGACCGAAAGCCCGGTTCTGATCCGTCCGCGCCTGGCCACGATGAGCCGGTCGGACCTCTTCCTGATCATGACGGTCGGGTTTTCCACGGTCGCCGGGTCGGTGATGGCGATCTACGTGTCGCAGCTCTCAGGAGTGCTGCCCGACGCCGCCGGCCACATCGTCACGGCCTCGCTCATCTCCGTGCCCGCGGCGGTTCTGCTTGCCCGCGTGATGCACCCGGCGGAGCCGGGTGAGGAGATGACGGGACAGGAGCCGATCCCGGTCAATCTCTATCATTCCACGATGGACGCTCTCACCACCGGCGTGACCGACGGCGTGAAGCTGTTCATCAACATCATCGCCATGCTGCTGGTCTTCACCGCTCTGGTGACCCTGCTCAACATGATGCTGACCGTCTTTCCCGACTTTTTCGGCGCGCCCATCTCGGTCGAGCGCTTCATGGGCTGGATCTTCTCGCCGCTGGTCTGGCTTGCCGGCATTCCGTGGGCCGAAGCGAACCAGGCCGGCTCCATCATGGGCTACAAGACGGCGCTGAACGAGATTCTGGCCTATGCCGAGCTCGCCAATGCGGAGGGCCTGTCGCCGCGCACCACGCTGATCTTGACCTACGCGGTCTGCGGTTTCGCCAACTTTTCCTCGGTCGGCATCCTGATCGGCGGATTGATGGCGGTCGCGCCCTCGCGCCGAGAGGACATTCTGGCGCTGGCGCCGCGCGCGCTCATCTCCGGCTCCCTGGCCACGCTGATGACCGGCGCGGTGATCGGAGCCCTCCCGGGAAGCCTGTTCGGACTGTAGACGCGAAAACGCCCCTCCCGGCGGGGAGGGGCGTTTCAAGCCCTGCCTCGGGCCGCGATCATTCGACCGGTTCGGCGTGGGTCTCGACCGCCAGGTACGCAATCACGTCGTGACGGTCCTGCTCGTCGCGCAACCCGGGGAAAGCCATGCGGTTGCCGGGGAGGAATTCGCGCGGATTGGCCAGCCATTCTTCAAGCCGGTCCGGCGTCCATTCGAAATCGGCGTTCTGGACCGCATCGGAATAGCGGAAGCCTTCGACCGTGCCGGCTTCGCGCCCAAAGACACCGTGCAGGTTCGGACCGACCAGATTGCGCGCGCCCTCGGGAAGCGTGTGGCAGGCGGCGCAGCGCCGGAAAACACGTTCGCCATTTTCGAGATCGGCTTGCGTATAGGGAGCACCGAATCCGGCGAGGATGGTTTGTGCCTCCTCGCTCATGGCCGGTGTCTCGTCCGCCGTCGCTTGATCCGGAGCAGTTTCGCCAGTCTGATCGGCGTCGGCATCACCGGTCGGGTTGCCATAGGCCGGATCGGGCTCGGCGCTGTCTTGCGACGCGGATGCGGTTTCGGTGCTTCCGCGCGCCGGCGTCTCCGGTCCATGACCAGTGTCCACCTCGCTGTGCGAGGCGGCATCGCCCTCGGGCGCCATCGGTTCGGACTCAGGGTCCTGGCCCGGGCCGCAAGCGGCGAGCACAAGCGCGGATACAGCGGTCAGCAGGCTCAATCGGGTCATCGGCTCGGGACTCCTTGAAGATGATTGGTTCAAATTCGCTTCGTGTCTCAATAGCGCGCCAGGGCCTGCGGGTTCAACGCGCGAGATGACGCAACCGGTTCCATAGCGCTACATACTCCTCGCCCCAGTCCGCCTCCATGAGTCGTCCCTTGACCTCGAACCCGCACGCGCCGTCATCGTCTGTCCACATCCGCCCCGCCGGGCCCGCAGACCTCGATGCGATCGATGCGCTGGAGCGCGGCGCGTTTGCTCAGGATCGCTTTGCCCGCCGCAATCTGCGCCGGTTGCTCACGCGTCCCTCCGCCCTGGTCCTGCTGGCCGAGCGCGCCGGGGAACACGGTCCGGAGCGCGTGGGTTATGCGTTGATCCTCTACCGGCGCAATGCGACGGTGGCCCGGCTCTATTCGATCGCCGTGGACGAGACGGCACGCGGTCAGGGTATCGGTCCGGCACTGGTCGAGGAAGCCGCGCGCCACGCCGCACAGCGCGGATGCCGACGTTTGCGGCTGGAGGTTCGCCGGTCGAACGGCGCTGCGCAGCGAAGTTATGAGAGAAGCGCTTTTCGCCGAACCGGAATTCGCCCAGCATACTATGATGACGGAGAGGATGCGGTGATCATGGAGACCGAGATCGCAATGCGAGAACACACACAGTCATGAGCGATTGGCTCCTTCTGGTCGACCATTCCGGTGACCTGGCCCAGCACGAGACGCCCCACAAGGTGCTCAAGGTCGCCGACTACCTGACCAAGCCCCGGCTCTTCTCCGACCGCCGGCCCAACATCATCAACCTGTCACGCTCCTACGCCTATCAGAGCGCAGGCTATTATGCCTCACTGCTCGCGGAGGCGCGCGCTCACCGCATCGTGCCGACGGTGCAAAGCATGGTCGAGCTGTCGCGCAAGTCGCTCTACGTGTCGGCGCTGCCTGAACTCAACGCTGCGCTGGCCCGCGATCTCGACGCCCTCGCGGAGCGGCCGGAGCGCTTTCTCGTCGCATTCGGGCGTCCCGAGCTTGCCGGCTTCAAGCGGTTTTCGAAGTTACTGTTCGACTGGTTCCGCGTGCCCGCCATCGAGGTGCGCCTGAACGAAGCGGGTGGTATCGACAAGCTGCGCCCGGTTTCGATCCATGCGCTGAAAGGCGAACGCCGCGACTTCTTCCTGGACGCGCTGGACTCCCATACCAAGCGGAGCTGGAGCCCGCAGAAAGCCCGCACTCCGGCGCGCTGGTCGCTCGCGGTGCTGGTCGACCCCAAGGAGGAGAAGCCGCCATCGAACGCGGCCTCTCTCAAGAAGCTGGCAGCGGTGGCCTCGCGCGAGCATGTCGAGGTGCAGCCGATCGGGCCGAACGATCTGGCCAATCTGGCCGAGTATGATGCGCTCTTTATCCGCGCGACCACGGCGATCGACAACTTCACCTATCGCTTCGCGCGGCGCGCCGAGCAGGAAGGCATGCCGGTCATCGACGACACCCAGTCCATGATCCGCTGCACCAACAAGGTCTATCTCAAGGAGCTGCTGGAAAAGGCGGGCATTCCCGCACCGCGCACCCTGATCCTCGACGAAGACGCGAACCTCTCCGACGTGATGGAATCGCTCGGCAGCCCGGTCGTGCTGAAGGCTCCGGACGGGTCGTTCTCGCGCTCGGTCCACAAGGTGGCCACGCGCGAGGAGCTGACGAAGAAGGCCAAGGCGCTGTTCAAGGACACCGCGCTGATCATCGCCCAGGAATACATGCCCACCACATTCGACTGGCGAGTCGGGGTGCTCGGCGGCAAGCCCCTGTTTGCCTGCCAGTACAAGATGGCCCGGGGCCACTGGCAGATCATCAAGCACGGAGAGGGAGGCAAGATGACCGAAGGCGGCTCGGCCACCTTCGCCATCGAGGATACACCCGCCGAGGTCATCGATATTGCCGTTCGGGCCGCCCGCGTGATCGGCGACGGGCTCTACGGCGTCGATATCAAGCAGAACGAAGCCGGGGTGTTCGTCATCGAGGTCAACGACAACCCGAACATGGAACACGATGTGGAAGGCCTGGTCCTGAAGGACGAGATGTGGAAGCAGCTCATCGCCTGGTTCGCCGTGCGTCTGGAAACGCGTATCGGCCACCTGCCTCGATAATCGCCGGGTGTGAAAATGGTGCCGGTTGAGGGACTCGAACCCCCGACCTTCGGTTTACAAAACCGCTGCTCTACCAGCTGAGCTAAACCGGCCTGTCGGTCTTGCGACAACCGGCGCCTCCTATACGCGCGGGCCCCGGCGCGTGCAAGCCGGGCAGCAGCGTCCTAGTGCGTGCGGATGATCTCCACCAGGGCAAGGCGGGAGCCGTGATCGTCGACCACGAGCTGGAGATTGAGATGCAGCTTGGCTCCGTCGATCGTGATCGGGCGCGTCACCGGTTGCTGGGTCGCATCCACGAGCGCGCTGCGAGTCTGTGAAACCGCTTGGGCGATCGTATCCATGGCATTGTCGGGAGCGGTCGCCCCGGCCTCAGCCCAGCGTTCGAAACCGCGCGATACGGTGAGCGGATCGCTTTCCGCACCCATCAGGCGGTAGAGGGCGAACAGGCCGTCCAGACGGGACACGGCCGCGCGCCAATAGTCAAAACTCGACTGGTTCGTGGGATTGGCGAGCAGGGCCTCGATGCTGTCCGCCAGCTGCTGGCTGGCCTCCATCACGCCGGATTCCAGCCGGGAAATCGTGGCCTGGCTGACGCCGAGATCCGCCGCGAGCGCTTCCTGCTTGATCCGTTGACGGATACGGAAGGCGCGAAGCTTTTCACCCAGGTGCAGTCTCGACATGGTGCTTCCTTCTTGAAAAGGCGGTCAGTGCGCAGGCCGGGCAATCAGCCCGATTTCACGATCCTGTGCGCAAGTTCGAATCCGTCTCCATCTCGATCTCCTGGCGATGGGCTGTCAGCGCCGTCATGGCAAACTGGGCGAACCCGAAAAGCATGGTCAGTTCGTCGTCTTTCAGTGTACGCGGCTGCGCATCGATGATGCAGAACGTCCCGAGCGCGGCGCCTTGCTTGTCGATGAGCGGAATGCCCGCATAGAAGCGGATGAAGGGGTGGCCGGTAACCAGCGGGTTGTTCTTGAAGACCGGGTGGCTGGCGGCATCCTCGACAATAAAGGGTTCGGTGCTGACGATGGCGTGCGTGCAGAACGAGATTTCCCGCTCGGTCTCGCAGACATCAAGCCCGTGCCGCGCCTTGAACCACTGGCGCGATTCATCCACCAGCGTGACGAGGGCAATCGGCACATCGAGGGCAATCGCGGCGGTGTTTGTGATCGCCTGAAACCGCGGATCGGGGTCGGTGTCCAGAACCTGGTAGCGCCTGAGCGCCGCGACCCGTTCAGCGTCGGTCATCGAAGCCATGTCAGCGTGTCTCCCATTGCCCGATAGTCCAGGCGACGTGGTTGTAGCGTTTGCACGAACATGACCGAATTTTCGATCTGCCGTCGAGTCCCCGGCTGTTTGAAGACTGCTCACCATCGACCGCGCCGGCGTCCTGCTTCCGACCGATCGCAAGCCTCCCGATCCCCCGGGCCGCTGCCAAAATGCGCCCTGGCTATTTTCCTGACCTCGTGTGACCGCTATGTCTGCGCCTCGCACCGCACCCGCTTCAGCGATCCCGGGCCGGCGGTCAGCACTCTCGAGATTGGACGGTTATCGATAATGCCCCGCATTCTGGTTACGAGCGCCTTGCCTTACATCAATGGTATCAAACACCTGGGCAATCTTGCCGGGTCGATGCTGCCCGCTGATGTCTATGCGCGCTTCGAACGCATGCGCGGCCATGATGTCCTGGCGATCTGTGCGACCGACGAGCACGGCACCCCGGCCGAGCTGGCCGCGGCCGCGGCCGGCCAGGACGTGCGCACCTATTGCGACGAACAGCACGAGATCCAGAAGGCGCTTGGCGAGCGCTTCGGTCTGGCCTGGGATTATTTCGGCCGCACGTCGAGCCCGCAGAATGCCGAACTGACGCAGCATTTCGCGCGCGTGCTCGAAGACAAGGGCCTGATCGAAGAGGTCGTCGAGAAGCAGATCTATTCCATCGACGATGGCCGCTTCCTGCCCGACCGCTACGTCCAGGGCACGTGCCCGACGTGCAAGCATGAAAAGGCGCGCGGCGATCAGTGCGATAATTGCGGCCGGCTGCTGGACCCGGTCGACCTGATCGATCCCTATTCGGCGATTTCGGGATCGAAAAACCTCGAAGTGCGCGATACCCGCCACCTGCGCCTGCTCCAGACCCGGATGGAGAACCGTCTGCGCAGCTGGGTGGACGCGGCGGACGGCTGGCCCTCGCTCGCCAAGTCCATCGCCTACAAATGGCTCGACGAGGGGTTGCGCGACCGGACCATCACCCGGGACCTGTCCTGGGGCGTGCCGGTGGTCCGCGAGGGCCAGGCGCGTGAGGGCTTCGAGGACAAGGTCTTCTATGTCTGGTTCGATGCGCCCGTCGGCTATATCGGCGCGACCGTGGAATGGGCCGACAAGACGGGGGGCGACTGGCAATCGTGGTGGCGCACCGACGAGGGCGCGGGCGACGTCACCTATGTGCAATTCATGGGCAAGGACAATGTCGCCTTCCACACGGTGTCTTTCCCCGCCACGATCCTGGGGTCGGACGAGCCCTGGAAGACGGTGGACCGGCTCAAGGCCTTCAACTGGCTGACCTGGTATGGCGGCAAGTTCTCCACGAGCGAGAAGCGCGGCGTCTTCATGGACCAGGCCATCGACCTGCTGCCCGCCGACTACTGGCGCTGGTATCTGACCGCCGGGGCGCCCGAAGGCGGCGACGCGCAGTTTACCTGGGAGCATTTCCAGTCGGTGGTGAACAAGGACCTGGCCGACGTTCTGGGCAATTTCGTCAACCGCATCCTGCGTTTCGGAAATTCGCGCTTTGACGGCGAGATTCCGGCCGGCGGCGAGCCGGGCGAGGCCGAGAGCTGGCTGTATGAAGAAGTCGATGCCCGTCTGAAGACCATTGCCGAGCACTACCAGGCGATGGAGTTCCGCAAGGCGATGGCCGAGACACGTGCCCTGTGGGCGGCAGGGAATGAATATCTGACCCGCGCCGAACCGTGGAGCCATTTCAAGACCGACCGCGAACGCGCAGCGCTGGGCGTGCGCACGGGCATCAATCTGTGCCGCCTGTTCGCACTGGTGGCTCACCCGGTCATTCCCTTTACCGCCGACAAGATCATGGCGGCTCTGGGCCTGTCCGGCGAAGGCTTCGACTGGCCCGAGGCGAGCGCGCAGGAGATTCTCACCGCGCTGCCGCCGGGAGGCGCCTTCACCCCGCCCGACGTGCTGTTCGCCAAGATCGAGGATGACGCGGTGGCCGAGTGGAGCGAGCGGTTCGGCGGCGGGCAGGAGTGATCGGATTGCGGGGCGGGCGGTTAGGCGTTCCTAAACCTTGAGGCGTGAAAGATGCGCCTTTGCAATGGGTTTGAAGTCCGGACCAGGCATGAGTGACACGGAGACGACATTGGGGGAGGGCGCGCTGGGCGCGGATGTGCTGGCCAAGGCCAACATCAATCCGGAGACCGGCCTGGCGACCGACTACCTCAACCATTTCAACGAAGTGGTGATGCTCATGGACATGTTGCCCGACATGCCCGATTGCGCTGAGGATGTGCTCGATTGGGCCCCGTGCGACTATGTCGAGCATTTCCAGCGTTCGACTTTTGCGGCCAAGGAGCTCGCCATCCTGGCTTACGGCGCCGCACCGCGGGCGCTGCGCGCGCACCTGGAAACCATCATCCTGCAGATCGACAGCGAGGTCGCCCGCGCTCAGTCCATGCTGGAAGGCGGCGCCGATTCCGAGACATGCGCGACAGTCGCCCGCATGGCCAACGAGGATATCCGCCCGCTGATCGGGGCGGCGTCCGGCGCCATTCACGGCAAGATGGACGACGCGGACGAAGCCGAAGAATCCTCCGCCCAGGCCGATATTGACGCGATGTTCGGCTAGGCTGCCATTGACCTTCCCCCCGGCGCACGCTGCAATGGGCGTCAATCAGAGACACCGGGGAGTTCCTTCTATGCGCCGTCTACTCATCGCCGCCGCCTCAGCCACCGCGCTCTGCGCGCCCGCTTTCGCGCAAACCGACGATCTGTCGAGCGCGGTAAGCGCCGACTATGACGCCTACCTGGAAGGCCTCTACCAGCACTTCCACGCCAATCCCGAACTCTCCATGGTCGAGACCGAGACCGCAGCCCGCCTGGCCGAGGAACTGCGCCAGGCCGGCGTCGACGTCACCGAGGGTGTGGGTGCGCCCGGCCTGGTCGGGGTTCTGGAGAATGGCGACGGCCCGACCGTGCTGCTGCGTGCGGACATGGACGGCCTGCCGATGGAGGAGGACACGCCGCTCGACTTCGCCTCCGAGGCCACACAGGAAGACCGTAACGGCAACGTGTTCCCGGTCATGCATGCCTGCGCGCACGACACGCACATGACGGCGCTGGTCGGTGCGGCCCGCTGGTTCTCGAACAATCGCGATGCGTGGTCGGGCAAGCTGATCCTGATCGGCCAGCCGGGCGAGGAGATCGGCCTGGGCTCTCACGCCATGCTGGAGGACGGGCTCTACGAGCGCTTCGGCACGCCGGATGCCGTGGTCAGCTTCCATACCTGGGGATATGTCCCGGCTGGCGAGATCACCTTCGTTTCCGAATACGCGATGGCCAATGTGGACAGCGTCGACATCACCGTGCGCGGGATTGGCGCGCACGGCGCCAGCCCGCAGAACGGGGTCGATCCGATCGTGCTGGCCAGCCAGATCGTGACCAATCTCCAGACCCTGGTGAGCCGGGAGATTTCGCCGTTCGATACCGGCGTCGTGACGGTGGGGGCCTTCAATGCGGGGACCAAGCACAACATCATCCCCGACAGTGCGCATCTCCAGCTGACGGTACGCAGCTATGAGCCCTCCGTGCGTCAGACGCTGCTGGACGGCATCGAGCGGATCGCCATGGCTCAGGCCCGGGCGGCAGGCCTGCCCGACGATCTGATGCCGATCGTCGAAACCGAGGATATCTACACGCCGGCGCTGTACAACGATCCGGCGCTGACCCAGCAATCGGTCGGCGCGCTGCGCGCCCGCTTCGGCGAGGAGAATGTGCGCTCGACCCAGCCGGTAACCGGCGGCGAGGACTTTGCCCGCTACGGCATGACCGAGGCGGGTGTGCCCATCTTCATGTTCTGGGTCGGCGGACAGCCGCGGGATGTGTGGGACGAATACATGGCTCGCGGTGAAGTGCCGCCGGCCAATCACTCGCCCTTCTTCTACCCCGACGCGGAAACCTCCATCACCATGGCCACCGAAGGCATGGCCGCGATCGCGCTGGATATCTTCGAGAATGGTGTGCAGCGGGGCGCCGAGTGAATACGCCCGAACGTGGCGGGATACGGCGCATCCCGTCCGGTGCTCCGTGGGAGGACCGCGTCGGGTATTGCCGGGCGGTCGTCCACGGCGATCAGGTCTGGGTCGCCGGCACGGTGTCCGTCGGACGCACCGGCCATGTTCACGCGCCCGGCGATGTCGGAGCCCAGGCTGAACGCTGCCTGGAGATCATCGCCGACGCCCTGACCCAGGCCGGTACCGATACCGCCCACGTGGTGCGCACGCGCATGTTCGTAACCGACATGAGCGTGCAGACACAGGCGGCCGTGGGTGCCGCTCACCTGGCGGTGTTCGGCGCGCACAGGCCGGCAAGCACCATGATCGGCGTGGCCGCTCTGGCCGCACCCGACTACCTGGTCGAGATCGAGGCCGATGCGGTATTACCCGCAAGGGTTCCGAGCGCATGAGTCCGGCTTGACTGCCTTGCGGCCCGCTCGCCGTGGCTTATGTCTGCCCGACGCAAGACGCGCGAGACAGATACGACAGAAAGGATGGCTCCGATGGAGGGTGTAGAGGCCTCGTCCCTGATCCCGGCCGGAAACAACATCGCCGTGATGGCCGCGCTCTTCACCATCGCCGGCATCGGCTTTCTGCTGGAGAAGACGCGGATCGGCGCACTGCTGACCGGAACGGTCTGGACGATCCTGCTTGCCATTCTCGCCTCGAACCTGCGCATCCTGCCCTTCGACGCGGCGGCGTACGATTTTGTCTTCGCGTATTTTGTGCCCATCCTGATTCCGCTCTTTCTGATGAAGGCGGATCTGCGCCGGATCATCTTCGAGACCACGCGCATCAGCGCGGCCTTCCTGATCTGCTCGGTCGCGACGGTGGCAGGCGCGTTGCTGGCCGGGCTGTTGCTCGATCTGGGCGAGCTGGAAGCCGCGATCACCGGATCGCTGACAGCCAGCTATATCGGCGGATCAGTCAATTTCGGGCCGCTGGTCGAGCAGACAGGCCTCGCCGCGAACGAACCGGCGCTCGTCTCGGCCATCGTCGCGGCAGACCATCTGGCCAGCGCCACCTATCTGGCGATCCTGGCCATCCTGCCCGGCATCGCCTGGCTTGCCCGGCGCTTCGTGACGCGCGACCACACGACTGGCACGGTCGCGGAGACCGGCGAAACGAGCGCAAATGCGGCCACGCCTCTGAGCCTGGGCCTGACGCTCACTTTCGCGCTGCTCGTCGTGGCAATCGCCGATTTCATCACGCAGGCCATCGGCATTCCGGGCCTTCGCTACGTGCTCATCACGGTCCTGGCGGTCGCGCCGGCAACGCTTCTGCCGCGCCAGATGGCAAGGCTTCATGGCGGGTTCGAGCTGGGCGTGGTGCTCGCCTTCGTCTTCTTCGGCGCGATCGCTGCCGGTGCAAACGTCGCCGACATGATCTCGCAGGCCCCGATGATCATGGCCTTCATCGCGATGCTGATCGCCATCCACGCGGTGATCATGCTGGCTGTCGGCTCGATCGCCCGCCTGTCCCTGCCGGAGATGATCATCGCGTCGAACGCCGCCATTCTGGGCGCGACGACCGCGCCTGCGCTGGCGGCGGCCAAGGGCTGGAAGGATCTGGTCACGCCCGGCGTGCTTGCGGGCGTGCTCGGCTATGTGATCGGCACCCCAATCGCGCTCGGTATCTACTGGCTCGTGGGTTAGGCACGGGCGGGCCTGGCGAACGCGAGACCAGCGGCAGCATAGCCGAGCCCCGCCATGGCGATCGACAACATGAATGCGCCTGGTAGGTCCAGCGCATAGTCGGCAATCCAGATGGTGGACAGACCGGCAGCTAGCGCGCCGAGCGCTGCCACCTCTCCGCCAAACCGTGTGCGCAGGCCTATGAGCAGGCTGACCAGGAGACCTGCCGAGCCAAGCGAGGATGCAATCTCGACCAGCCCGTAAATCGTCTCGCCGCTGGTCGCCACCACGTAGGCGCAAAGGCCTGCCACCACGGTCAGCCCCCGTGCGGCGAGCAGCTTCTCCTGCGCATTCGCCTGCGGCCGAAAGCGGGCGTAGACATTTTCTGTCGAGAGCGCGGCAACCGCTAGAAGCGCGGAATCCACGGTGGAGAGTACCGCAGAGAAAAGCGAGCCCACGAAGACGACAAAGAGCGCGTCGGGCAGCAACTGCCTGGCCATGTTGGGCAGAAAGAGATCGCCTTGGGCGGGGTCGAAGCCCAGATTAGGCGCCACCATTCCGAAGATGAGCGGGATGAAGCCGACCACCAGATAGGCGCTGCCGGCGATCAGACCGCCGCGCACGGCGATTCGGGCCGTCCGCGCGCCGAGGAAGCGCGCAATCATCTCTTGCGCAACGATCGACCCCAGAACCGGGATGGCGAACGCGTCGAGCCGAGCAATCCAGCTTTCGCCTTCGGGGACCAGAACCAGCTGTTCAGGTCGGATCAGGGCAAGGCCTTCGCCGATACCGCCCGCCCGCCCGATAAGCAGGACTAGCAGCACCACGAGTCCCGCAAGCACCACGACGCTTTGAACCATGTCGGTAATGACATCGCCCAACAGTCCGCCCAGCAGGGTGTAGACAATGACCAATCCGGTCGCGCCGATCAGCGTGAGGCCGATTGGCAGGCCCGCGACGACCGACAAGATGGACGCCAGCGCCAGAAGCTGGGCTGCGGCCCAGACGACGGAGGTCGGAATGGAAACGAATGCTGCAGCGATTTCGGCGCGCGGACCGAACCGGTCGCGGAAGAAGTCGGCAAGCGTCATGTAGCCGCGCGCCCTCAACTGTCCGGCGACCAGAAGCGCGGCAAGGATCAGGCAGAGGGCGTAACCGATTGGCTCGGCGCGAGCCCCGGCAATGCCCTCATTGGCAATCGTGGCAGTCGATCCGATCACGGTTTCACCGCCAAACCAGGTCGCGAACACCGAAATTCCGACTGCGAACAGCCCCAGGCGGCGTCCGGCTACGAGATAGTCAGCATCGCCTGCGACCCGGCGCGACGCCCAGTAAGCGATGGCGAGCTGTAGCAGAACGTAGCCCGCGAGGGCTGCCAGCATCATGGAGGGATCACACGGTCAGCCGCGCCCGGCCGATCAGCGTGTCGCTGTCGATCCGGGCCGATCCCGCGCCCAGCATGATGGCGCTCTCTTCTATCCGCCGGCCGATAAAGGCCTCCGCGACGGGGTCGAGCCCCGCCCGGATGAGGCTCGCCGCGGTCAAGGCGAGCGCGGCATGTTCCGCAAAGCGGCGCGCATCGGCTTCGCCCACACCGGTTTCCACCATGCGGGAAAGGTCGCGAATGCGCGCGTCCAGGGCAGGGTGGCGGCCGGTCACGCTGGAAAGCTCGCGGGCAAGTGCGTCGCGGGCGGCGGTGTCGCGGGAGAGGGCGCGCAGCACGTCCAGCGCGATGACATTGCCGGACCCCTCCCAGATCGCATTGAGCGGGCTCTGGCGGAACATGCGTGGCAAGGGGTGTTCCTCGACATAGCCTGCGCCGCCATGGGCCTCCATCGCTTCATAGACGAGATAGGGTGCGCGCTTGCAGATCCAGTATTTGGCCAGGGGTGTCAGGACGCGGGCCAGCGCGGCCTCGTGCTCGTCCTCTCCGGCCCGGTCAAAGCTTTCCGAAACCCGGAAGGCGAGCGCGATCACGCCATCGGCCTCCATCGAGAGCTCGGCGAGGACTTCGCGCATCAGCGGCTGATCGACCAGGCGCCGCTGGAAGGCATTGCGCCGGTCGCTGTGCCAGACCGCGGCGGCCGCGGCCTGGCGGATCAGTCCGGCCGACCCGGCCAGGCAATCGAGGCGGGTGTGGTTGACCATTTCGATGATGGTGCGGACGCCGCGCCCCGGTTCGCCGACGCGCCGCGCCCAGGCGGCCTTGTATTCGATCTCGGAGGAAGCGTTCGACTTGTCGCCGAGCTTGTCCTTCAGGCGCTGAATCTCGATCGTGTTGCGCGTGCCGTCCGGGCGCCAGCGTGGCACCAGAAAGCAGGACAGCGCCTCTTCTCCCTCAAGATAGGCCAGTGTCAGGAAGGCGTCGCTCATCGGCGCCGAGCAGAACCATTTATGTCCCGTCAACTCCACTTCGTCGCCGCCGATCGGGCGCGCCTGCGTGGTGTTGGCCCGCACATCCGACCCGCCCTGCTTCTCGGTCATCGCCATGCCCAGGGTCAGGCCGGACTTTTCGTTTGCGGGCAGGAAGCGGGGATCGTAGGCCCCGGCCGTCGCGCCCTTGATCCAGTCGCCGGCCCAGTTGGCGTGGCGCAGTGCAGGCACGCAGGCATAGGTCATCGACATCGGGCAGCACACGCCGGTATCGGCATCGCCCATGAGCATCAGCAGGGCGGCATGCAGGCTGTGTCCGCCCTGATCGACCGTCCAGGCCGCGCTCGACACGCCGTGCGACAGGCCGAGCTCCATCAGATTGTGATAGTCGGGATGAAACTCGACCTCGTCCAGGCGCTGGCCGAACCGGTCAAAGGGCTTGAACACGGGCGGGTTCGCATTGGCGCGGACCGCCCAGTCCTGAACCTCCTGCGACCCGATGCGCGCGCCGAACCCGGACAGCCGTTCGGCATGGACCTTCGCACCGGTCCGCCCGATCGCTTCGCGCACCATCACATCGTCGCTGAAGGCGTTATAGCCTGTCATCGGTTCGGACTGGTTGAACACCTCGTGGGTGGAAAGCTCGGTGCGCGGTTTGAAATGGGTCATGGACGGGTTTCCCGGACTTCGTGTGGGCCAGGCCAGTGACGGCTCAGACCGTGAATGGACAAGGTTTAACGTGTCACGGCGAGCGTATGCGAACAGTATTCAGCCCTATAACACCATAATAGCACAGACCTTCAGTGCAGAAGGGTGTGCAACAGACGTTCGAAAGGTTGAACAATGATCCTGACTACGCTCCTCGCCGCTTCGGCCCTGCAGTCGACCGGCCCCGTCGTTCGCATTGAAGATTTCGTGGGCGAGATCACCGTTAGTGAAGGCGCTTCTCTTTCCGCGCGCCTGGCACGCCGCGGCGCTGGACCCGAGCCAGGCTTTTCCGAGCGTGCCGACGGGTTGCATGTCGATGGCGGTCAGGACACCCGGCGCTGGCAGTGCCGCTCCGGCCTGACGGGCACGACACGGCTGGGGCCGCGCGGCGGAGAGCGCCTGGCCTTCTCCGAATATCCTCACATCGAGATCACGGTACCTGCCGGAACCACGCTGGTGGTCGGCGACAGCATCTTTGAGGGCCGGGCCGGAAATCTCGGCGGACTGGATCTCAGCGCGTCGAGCTGTGGTGATTTCGCGGCCGGCCACATATCCGGCGACGCCGATATCGCGCTTGCCGGCTCGATGGACATCCAGGTTGGCGATGTGGCCGGGACCGCCGAGGTCTCGGTAAGCGGTTCAGGCGATGTCGATCTGGAGGACGTGAACGCGCTGTCGATCCGGCTTGCCGGTTCGGGGGACATCACCGCGGACGAGGTGCGCACGCTTGATATCAGCCTCGCCGGATCTGGCGACATCGAGGTCGATCGCGTGATGAACGGGTCGACCGTACGCATCGCCGGCTCCGGAGATGTCGAGATCGGCCAGGCCGGCGCGCTGACCGTTTCGGTGAATGGCAGCGGCGATTTCGAAGCCGGCCGTGCGGATGGCGCGTTCGATCTGACCTCGAACGGCAGCGGCTCGATCGACATCGGCGGCGGGACGGCCAGCAGCTTCGAAGCACGCACCAGCGGCTCTGGCGATATTGTGTTTGACGGGCACGCCAGCGACCCGCAGGTCCGCCTCTCCGGCGGGGGCGATATTGTCGTGGATTCGACCTCCGGCGATGCCCGGATCAACCGCACCGGCGGTGGCCGCTTCGTCATCCGCGACTGATGCAGGGACAGGCTCGCGCGTCTGGCCGCCGGCCGGCCGCGCGAGCTTCCCACCCTACTGCGGATACAGCTTGGGATTATAGCGGGAGGCCTCGTAGAGCGCGACGGCGGCAGCCGTCGAGACATTGAGGCTTTCCGCCTTGTCGCTCATGGGAATGCGCACCAGCGCATCGCAGTGATCGGCCACGCGCGGACGCAATCCCTTGTCCTCGGCGCCCAGCACCAGGACCAGTCCCGGCCCGGCCGCCTCGCGCACCGCATCGGCGAGGCTGAGGCTGGCTTCCCCGGCGAGTCCCAGGACGGTCCGTCCCGCATCGCGCAGCTCGTCCAGAGCGTCGGCGATGTTCACCACGCGCACATGGTCGATGGATTCAGCCGTCCCCACGGCCGACTTGCAGACCGTGCTGAACAGGGGCGGGGACTTGCGGTCCTGCAGGATGACCGCGCGCGCGCCAAAGGCGGCCGCGGAGCGGAAGATCGCGCCGACATTGTGCGGATCGGTAATCTGGTCGAGCACGACCAGCACGCCGTGCGTCGGGTCGGCGACCGATTTCAGCGAGGCAGGATCAAGTGCCTTCGCCCGCGCGGCGAAGCCTTGATGGACCGCGCCTTCGGGCAGGCGCCGGGCAATCGAATCGGGGTGCTCTTCGGTGAAAGGCGTCCCGTCCGCCAGATCGCGCGCGCCATTCTTTGACACGTACAGCTCGAGGATCTGCCGGCGCGGGTTTGCGACCGCTGCCAGAACCGCGTGACGGCCCCAGATCCAGCCTTCTTCGATCTCGGTTATCTTGCCTGCAGAACGTGCTGCATCGGGCTTTTTCGGGGTGTTGCGCCGCTCATGGGCCATCAGTATAGTCCGCGCTCCAAATCGGGGAGCCGCCTCGTTAGGACGGTCAGCGGTCGAACGCAACACCGTTCAGCGGGGCGGTTTTTTGAGCTGGACCACCCGGTGGTATTTTGGAGGGGTGGGAGAGTGGTTAAATCCAGCAGACTGTAAATCTGCCCGCTTCGGCGTACGCTGGTTCGAATCCAGCCCCCTCCACCATTTCCCGTCACGCACCAGCCCGCCTTTCTCGCGCTTCGAAGGACCGGCCTGGTCGCGCTTCCGCTCGGCGCGGCGACCCAGGGCGCCGACCTCGTGCAAACACATCTGTGTGGCCGCCCGGACGTCTTTCCCTGTTCACCCCTCCGATGGCATTCAAAGCGAACGTAAAAATTCGCATCTCCCGGAACCCGGGCGGCATCAGGCTCGTTGCGAAGCCGATTCGACCAACTGTTCGAGGAGCCGAATTCATGATCCGCAAGTTCTCGATTCTTCTTGCCGGCACAGCAGTGGGACTCACGGCGGCAGCGTGCGAAACCGCGGCGACCGACGAGCCCGACGGTGTTGCCCGCTTCGCTGATGACCCGCGTCTGGGAGAGCGTGCCGACCGCATCTGCTTTACCAGCCAGATCGACGGTTTCGGCCAGGCGACCGACCGAACCATTGTCGTTGAGGCCGGCGTCAACGAACATTATCTCATCGAGACATTCGGCTACTGCCCCAATCTCGACTGGGCGCAATCCATTCGGTTCGATGCGTTCTCGTCCTGCCTGACGCGCGGGGACTCCCTCATTCCCTACGAAACGCTGTTCGCGTCCGATTACTCCGGTCTGGCGGCGCCGCGGGCCTGCCTGATCAGTTCCATCCACGAATGGAATCCGGATGCCGGCGGGTAGGGGCCTCGATCTGCACCCGGTCTACCTGTGAGGCTTGCTTCGCGCGGCAAAGATCGCCAATAAGAAACGAGCGCCTTTCGCGGGTGTAGTTCAATGGTAGAACGGCAGCCTTCCAAGCTGCATACGCGGGTTCGATTCCCGCCACCCGCTCCAGCCTCTTGCGGTAAGCGCTTGTCCCAAAAACATTCTGCGGATGCCTTGGCCCGGACACGCGGCGCCGCGTTGTCCACGCTCTGCGATGTCAGGCCTAGGCTGCGCGCGCTACCACGCGGAGACGGCCATGACGGCCCAGCCTCCTTTCCGAACACGTGCGAGTTCGGCCCCTAGCGGACAGGCGGCGGATTCTGTGGCGAGCGCCGCGCCGTCAAATTCAGGCCGGCGCGCTTCCGGTTTTGGTGCGGGCGTTCAGCTCGATGACAAAGCCGGCAATCGAAATCGCGTAGACGAGAGCGACGAAGGCGGAAATGGCCGTCGCCTGGTTTTCCGTGTCAGGCAGGAGAAGGAAGAGCGCCGTCACGCCGCCGACCCGGATCAGCGTATGCATCAGACCAACCGGGCTGGCATACATCCAGCCGACCACAGCCCAGATTCCGATCGTGGACATACCAAGCGCGAGCGGGAAGAGCGCTGGCGCTTCGAGCATCAGCGCCACCGTGACCGGCCAGTGGAGATTTGCCGCGATCACCGCCGGCAAAAGCACGCCGTTCAGCGGAGATTTTGTCTTGAAGAAGGGCGCCTTGAGTGGCGCCTGCAGCGCCATCGCAATCGGGAAGATCGCCCCCAGCGCATAGGCGCACAGCAGCATCCAGCTGGCGTAATCGACAAAGACCGAGGCGATAGCCAAAGCCGTGAAGACCACAAGGCCCGCCACCGGCATGGGCAGGCCCGCGCGGTTGGCGGCGAACAGGCGGCGGCGTTCTGCATCGAGTGCAGTCTGATCAAGCATGCGCGGGTTCCACGGTTAACAGGTTAGGGCCACAAAGTGAATTAGCGAGCGGTGCCCTGTCTATGTCAAGGATTCGGCGTTCATCGTTTGGCTTTTTCGACGCGGAGCGAGATAGCGACCGAGGCGGGCGTATGAGCCTACCGCCACACCCTCTTGCCTTTCGCGTCGGCGGGCGCTATCCCGCGCGCTCAGTTTCGCGGTGCGGTCCTCGCGCCGTTTACGTTCCATCCCATCATGAAGGTTGAGCGAGATGGCTAAGGAAAAGTTTGCACGCACGAAGCCGCACGCGAACATCGGCACGATTGGTCACGTTGACCATGGCAAGACGACGCTGACGGCGGCGATTACGAAGTATTTCGGCGATTTTCGCGCCTATGACCAGATTGACGGTGCGCCCGAAGAGAAGGCGCGCGGGATCACGATCTCGACGGCTCACGTCGAGTACGAGACCGAGGGTCGTCACTACGCGCACGTCGATTGCCCGGGCCACGCCGACTACGTGAAGAACATGATCACGGGTGCGGCGCAGATGGACGGCGCGATCCTGGTGGTGAACGCGGCCGACGGCCCGATGCCGCAGACGCGCGAGCACATCCTGCTGGCGCGCCAGGTTGGCGTTCCGGCTCTGGTGGTGTTCCTGAACAAGGTTGACCAGGTCGACGACGAAGAGCTGCTCGAGCTGGTCGAGATGGAAGTGCGCGAGCTTCTGTCCTCGTACGATTTCCCGGGCGACGACATTCCGATCGTGGCCGGCTCTGCGCTGGCGGCGATGGAAGGGCGTGATCCCGAGATCGGCGAGAACAAGATCCGCGAGCTGATGGCGGCTGTGGATGAGTTCATCCCGACCCCGGAACGCCCGATCGACCGCGAGTTCCTGATGCCGATCGAGGACGTGTTCTCGATCTCGGGCCGGGGCACGGTTGTGACCGGTCGTATCGAGCGCGGCATCGTGAAAGTGGGCGACGAGATCGAGATCGTGGGTATCCGCGACACGGTCAAGACGACGTGCACGGGCGTTGAGATGTTCCGCAAGCTGCTCGACCAGGGCCAGGCGGGCGACAATGTGGGTCTTCTGCTGCGCGGTATCGACCGCGAGGGCGTGGAGCGCGGCCAGGTGCTGTGCAAGCCCGGCTCGATCAAGCCGCACAAGAAGTTCGAGGCCGAGGCCTACATCCTGACGAAGGAAGAGGGCGGGCGTCACACGCCGTTCTTCTCCAACTATCGTCCGCAATTCTACTTCCGCACGACGGACGTGACCGGCGTGGTGACCTTGAAAGAGGGCACCGAGATGGTGATGCCGGGCGACAATGTGGAAGTGAATGTCGAGCTGATCCAGCCGATCGCGATGGAAGAGAAGCTGCGCTTCGCCATCCGTGAAGGCGGTCGTACGGTCGGCGCCGGCGTGGTGTCCAAGATCATCGAGTAAATCGCGCCGCCTCACCAGGCGACACGATCGAACCAGGGCGGCTGTCACATGGCAGCCGCCCTTTTTCTTTGCGATGAGCGGGATAGACTGCGCCGGACACCAGACTGGCGGGGCGACTTTAGCATGGCGCGAGACATCGAACTGAGGCTCAATCCGGACCTCGATCCGGCACCGTTTGCGGAGGCTTACGCCCGCGACAAGCTCGTGCGCATTCCCGAGATTTTCGCTGAAGAGACTGCGGCGGCGATCGAAGAAGTCCTGATGCGAACCCTGAGCTGGCGGCTGGTCTTTCCAGAGCCGTCTTCCGAGCCGGGCGGGCGCGAGCAGGTCGCCATGCTCACCCAGGACGATATCGCGCGGCTCGGGCGCGAGGGGATGGCCCGGCGAATGCAGGGTGTGCTGACCCGGGCGAGCCAGAACTATGGCTATCTCTATCACGCCTATCCGATGATCCAGGCCTATACGAGCGGGTGGGATTCCGGCCATCCGGTCCACCAGATCACCGAATTTCTCAATTCGCCGGAATTTCTCGAATTCGGGCGGGAGGTGATCGGCGCCAGCGTGATCACCAAGGCCGACGCCCAGGCCACGCTCTATGCACGGGGCAATTTCCTGACCCGTCATACCGATGAAGGCCATGACCGCGAGCGCCGGGCGGCCTACACGCTGGGCTTTACCCGCAGCTGGGAGCCGGACTGGGGCGGAATGCTTGCCTTTTTCGATGACGAGCTCAATGTGAGCCGGGCCTTTCTGCCCCGGTTCAACATGTTGTCGCTCTTTGACGGGACGGTCATGCATTCGGTGGGTACGGTGACCCAGTTCGCGGCGGCCGGACGCTACCAGATTACCGGGTGGCTGCGTGATGATCCGCCGGCGTCCGCCTCGGCAGGAGGCTGAGATGACGGATCTGGAAAAAGCGCACGAACGCCGGCTGGCCGGCGATCTCGATACGGCTGAAACCTATTGCCAGAAAGTGCTGGCGGGAGCCCCCGAAACCGCCGAAGCGCTCAGCCTGCTGGCTGTCTGCCGGGCCGAACGCGGGGCGGTCGATGCGGCCCAGGCGCCCATCGAGCAGGCGAGAAACCTTGCGCCTGACAGCGCGATCGTCGCGATGCATCTTTCGGTCGTGAAGGAGGCTTCCGGCCTGATCGACGAGGCCATGGAGGCGGCCCGCGAGGCGACCTCGCTGGGGCCGGACCGGTTCGAGACATGGGGACGCCGAGGCGACTTGGCCGGGCGGCTGGAGCAGTTTGAAGAGGCTGAAGACGCGCTGGCCCACTGCCTCGAGCTCAAACCTGATCACGCCGGTGTTGCGCTCCGGCTCGCAGGCGCCCGCCTGGTGCTGGAGGATTTCGCCGGTGCGTCCGCCGCACTCGACCAGATCGGACCTCAGGCAGACGACCTGCCGGAGGCCCTGCAGATTCGCGTGGCCATCTCTCATCGCAATGGCGACTGGCGCCGGATGCAGGCTTATGCCGAGCGTCTCCTCACACTCATGCCGGACGATCCGGATATGACCGGCGCTCTGGCTTACGCTCTGGGCCAGCAAGGTTACTACAACAAGGCGAGCCGGATCTTCCGGCCCGTGCTCGATGCGGAGCCGGACAATGCGCGCCACTGGGCCGCGCTCGGACGGCTGCGCCTCGGCGCCCGGTCCGTGGACGAGGCGCGCGAGTGCTTTTCAAAGGCACTTGAAATCGAGCCGGACAATCCGGACGCCAATTTCGGGATGGCGCGCCTGCTCACCTTCACCGGCGACATGCAAGACGCAGAGGCCTATTGCCGGCGAACGCTGGAGGCCGATCCCGATCATCTGGAAGCGTTCGGTCAGCTCTGCGAAGTGTCTTCCGGGCGAATCAGTGACGAAGAACTCGAACGCCTCGAAACCCTGCTGGAGGAAGACAGCCGGCCTGCCGATCAGCAAGCCATCGGCCTCTTCGCGCTGGGTGACATCTACCACGCCAGAAAGCGGCCCGATGACGCTTTCGATTCCTGGTCGCGGGCCAACGAGGCCAAGCAGTCGCTGATCAGCGAGACCCGCCCGGGGTATGATGCGCAAGCACAGGCTTCCGGTACACAGCGCCTGATGTCGGCCTTCCCGGCACCGGTCGAGCCGGCTACCGCGTACGACCGCAAGACCATGCCCCTCTTCATCGTGGGCATGCCGCGATCGGGCACCACTTTGCTGGAAACCGCCATCTCCGCTCACAGCGAAGTCTCCGCGGCCGGGGAGCTGCCGGCAATGCCATTCATCATCCAGGAGATGCTCGCCTGGATGCGCAAGACGGGCTGGAAAGGCGGGAAGCTTCCGGCTGAGCGTCTGGAAGCGTGGCGCCAGACTTATATCGGTCAGTACGACAGCTTCGATATTCCTCCCGCACGCTTCGTTACGGACAAGCAGCCCTCGAACTTCCTCGCGGTCGGTCTGATCGCGCAGCTCTTCCCCGAAGCGCCGATCATTCACATCCGGCGCAACGCTGTGGAGACGGGGTTCTCGATCTTCCGGCGCAATTTCACGGCGCAGTGGCCCTTCGCGAACGATCTTGAGGATATCGCCCACTATTACGGCCAGTACGCGCAGATCATGCGCCATTGGGACCGGGCATTGCCGGACCGGGTGAATTTCGTGCAGTACGAAGACCTGATCGATTCCTTCGAACCGGAACTGCGGCGGTTGCTCGACGGGTGCGGGCTCGATTTCGAACAGCAGTGCGTCGACTATCATACGGTCGACCGCACCGTGATGACCTTCAGCGCGACCCAGGTGCGCAAGGGGCCGACCGCGAGCCACAAGCGCGGCAGCGCGGCTTACGAACACAGGCTGGAGCCCCTGCGCGACGGACTGCGCGCCAACGGCATCGTCGCGGAAACCGGTGCTCTAGCCGGTGAGGGCGCAGGCATTGAGCCGGTCAGCGCTCGATCGTCCGGTGACAGCGCGCGCCGGCCATTCTGGAAGCGGCTGCTCGGCTCATGAATGCTGGCGTGCATACCCAGGCTGTGACCCTTCTGCGAACCGGGGACATCGCCGGTGCGCTCCGTCTGATCGACCGTCATCTGTCCGATCATGACCGGGATGCGGAAGCCTGGCACCTCAAGGCCATGGCTCTGGGCCAGGCCGGACGTCTCGACGAGGCCGAGCTGGCCTTTCACAAGGCCGCGGCGCTGCACGCGCAGCCTGGGATTATTCTGACCAATCTGGGCAACGCACTCTGGCGCGCGGGCCGAACCGAATCCGCGTTGGCCGCCTATGAGTCGGCGTCCCGCAAGGCGCCGGGCCACGGGCCGGCGAGCCTCGGCGCCGGACTGGCTTATCTTGCGCTCGAACGCCTGGACGAGGCGACGCGTGCCCTAGAGGCGGCCCGCGACCGAATGCCCGGCCAGGCTGCGCCGCTCAGCGCACTTGGACGGCTGTACGCAAAGGCGGGCAGGGACGATCTGGCCCTCGAACAGTTCAACGCGGCGCTCGCTGTGAATCCGCGCGCTGCACCGACGCTGCTCAACCGGAGTGCACTCTTGCGCAAGCTCGGGCGACTCGACGCGGCGCTCGCGGATGCCAGGCTGGCGATCCAATTACAGCCGGGCTCGCCCGATGCCCATCTTCAGCTCGCCCACGGGCTACGCCGGGCGGGTCGGACCGACGAGGCGCACGGCGCGTTCATGGGTGCGGTGCAACGCGCACCGTTGCGCGGCGATATTCACGAGGATGCTGCCAATTTCCTGTGGGAGCAGGGCGCGGCGGATCGCTTCACGGACGCGCTGGACCAGGTGCTCTCTCGGCAGCCTGACGCGGGCCTCCTGACGCTGAAGGCCCGCATGTGCCTGCGCGCCGGACTCCTGGAGCCCGCGCTGGCGGCAGCCGAGCAAGCGGTGGAGTTGGCGCCGGAGTCTGCAGGCGCGTTGAGCGTTCGCGCGACATTGCGCCGCCATGCGGGCCAGACAGACCTCGCCGAGGAGGACTTCAAGGCCGCATTATCGTGCAGCGAGGCGACTGTGGACACGCGCCACGAGTACGCGGAACTCCTGCTCTCCGCGCACAGGTTCGAAGACGCGGCCACGCTGCTTGAGGACGAGGTGCCCGATTCCTCGCTTCAACGTCATGTGGCGCTCAAGACCCTCACCTGGCGGGCGCTTGGCGATTCTCGCTATCGCGACCTCTACGATTACGAGACGCTGACCAGAGCGATGACGATCGAGACGCCGGAAGGCTTTGAGTCGCTTGAGGCGTTCAATGCGGCACTGGCCGATTCGATTCGGCGTCTGCACACGTCCAGCACGCATCCGCTCGATCAGACTCTCTATGGCGGAACGCAGAGCGAAGGTCGGTTGTGGGATGTCGACGACCCCGTCATCCAGGCGCTCGCGGGCGCGCTTCAGAAAGCGGCCGAGGCTTACGTATCCGCGCTTCCCGACGACCCGGCACACCCCTTCCTGAAGCTGAAATCCGAGCGGCTTCGCCTCACCGGCGCGTGGTCTGTGATTCTGCGGTCCGGGGGCGGGCATGTCGATCATTTCCACCCGGCGGGGTGGATCAGCGCCAGCTACTACGTGCATGTGCCCGACACCGTGATGTCGGGGCAGAAATCTGGGTGGCTCCGGCTGGGGGGCTCCGGGGTCACAGGCCTCGACCTTCCGGCGGAGCATTACGTGCGGCCCGAACCGGGACTTGCCGTATTCTTCCCGTCCTACATGTGGCACGGGGTGGAAGCCTTTGAAGCGACAGACGAACGCATCACGGCTCCCTTCGATCTGGTGCCAGCCTGAGCGCGCTATGTGACGAATTTGTCACGAGTTGATCCATTTCCCCGCATGGCCGCCTTGCGTGATTGACGGGGCAGTGAGCGCGAACATACGGTCAGCCTGTCGGAATGCCGCGAGGGTATTTCACAGAGCTATCGTGCCGTTTCGGGAAGGGGTCCCGTCTGCGTCACGACTTGTTGCCTGTTTTGGGGAGTTACTATGAGCACGAAAAAGGCTTTTGCCACCAAGCTGCTTTGCACGACCATGTTGTCGGGCCTGGCGCTTTCCGGTGCCACCGCGGTCGCGCAAGACGCGCCTGCGGCTGCAGCGGAAGACGTCATCCAGGTCACCGGTACGCGCATTCAGCGCACCGACACGGTCGCGCCGAGCCCGATCACCTCGGTCGACGCCGAGCTGTTCGAGCTGAACAACGTCGTCAACACCGAAGACCTTCTGAACACTCTGCCGCAGCTGATCCCGGCCTTCGACGCCACGTCGAACAACCCGGGTAACGGCACCGCGACGGTCAGCCTTCGCGGCTTGGGCACCACGCGTACCCTGGTTCTCGTGGACGGCACCCGCTTCGTCGGTTCCGGCGCAGCTCAGGTCGTCGACCTGAACAACATCCCGGCCGCGCTCGTCGAGCGCGTCGACGTCGTGACCGGCGGCGCCTCGGCCGTTTACGGTTCTGACGCCGTTGCCGGTGTTGTGAACTTCATCATGCGTGACGACTTCGAAGGCGTTGAAGTCAGCGCTTCGCATGAGTTCTCCACCAACGAAGGCGATGCGGCGATCACCGACGTCAGCGTCACGCTCGGCGGCAACTTCGACGGCGGCCGCGGTAACGCGGTTGTGTCCTACGGCTACACCCACCGTGAAGCCGTGTTCCAGGCGTCGCGCGAATTCTCCGAGACGGCATTCTGGAGCCCGGGTCCGGGCACCGATCCGTACATTCCGGGTGGTTCGTCCAGCATCCCGCAGACCTGGGTCCGTCCCGCCGCGGGCAACTACTTCGACACGAACCCGGTTGATGGCAGCGGTGACCCGTACTTCCTGATGACCCAGCCCGGCGGCGCGATCGCCGAGCGTCAGGTGTACAACTACGCCCCGACCAACTACCTGCAGCTCCCGCAAGAGCGCCACATGATCTCCACGTTCGGCACGTACGAGCTGAACAGCAACATGGAGCTCTATGTTCGCGGCATCTACTCGAACAACGTTGTGGACTCCCAGCTGGCCCCGACCCCGACGGGTACGCTCGGTCTGACTGTGAACCTCGACAACCCGCTGCTCTCCACCGAGCTGCGTAACCTGTTCACCAACGACACGAGCTCGAACAACGGCGACGGCACGGCGGACATCCGCATTGCCCGCCGGATGGAAGAGATCGGCACGCGTAACAACCTGCGTGACACCAATACCTTCCAGGGTGTGTTCGGCGTTCGCGGCGACATCAACGACGACTGGTCGTACGACGCGTTCTACAACTACTCCCGTTCGTCGGTCGCTCAGATCCTGTCCGGCAACATCTCGGTGTCTGCCTTCCAGGAAGCGATCCTCTGCGACGGTGGCCCGACGGCGATTGCCAGCGGCTGTACTGCCCCGGCTCTCGACATCTGGAATGGCGCCGGCTCGGTGTCTCCGGAAGCTGCCGAATACGTGTCGCGCACCGGTGCCCAGATCGACGTGATCGAGGCGACCCAGGCTGTGGCCGCGGTCTCCGGCAATCTGTCGAACATGGCGTCTCCGATGGCCGACGTCGCTCCGGCGGTCGTGCTGGGTCTCGAGTATCGTGAGAGCTCTGCCTCGATCCGTCCTGACTCCGTGCTGGGCCCGGACGTTCGTGGCTTCAACCAGTCGCTGCCGATCGAAGGCTCGTTCGACGTGACCGAGTTCTTCGCGGAAGTTGACATTCCGCTCATCACCGGCCGCCCCGGCATTGAAAGCCTGGGTGTCACCGCCGCATTCCGTGCGTCTGACTACTCCACGGTTGGCGATGTCCAGACCTACGCCGTCGGCGCGGGCTGGGAACCGGTCGACTCCCTGCGTTTCCGTACGCAGTACAACCGCGCGGTTCGTGCGCCGAACGTGGGCGATCTCTTCGCTCCGCTGACCAACGGCTTCCCGGGTGCAGCTGACCCGTGCTCCAGCGGCCTTGGCAGCTTCGGTGCTGAAACGATCGTCGCCAACTGCGTCGCGACGGGTGTTCCCGCCGCTTCTGTCGGCACGCCGTTCCAGTCGAACGCCCAGATCGAGTCGCTTTTCGGCGGCAACCCGAACGTCTCCGAAGAAGTGGCCGACACCTTCACCATTGGTGCTGTGTGGCAGCCGACCTTCCTCGCCGGCGCAACGGTTCAGCTCGACTACTACAAGATCGAGATCGAAGACGCGATCGCGACCCCGAGCCTGCAAAACCTGTTGGACGAGTGCTACATTCAGGACATCTCGTCCTCGTGTGACTTCTTCACGGGCGCTCGTAACCCGAGCACCGGTGAGATCGCCAACCCGTTCTTCCCGGAACTGTCCTCGGCCAACCTCGCGATTCTCGAAGCCGAAGGCGTCGACCTTCGCGTCGATTACCTCTGGGATGCCGATCAGATGGGCCTGCCTGCTGATCTTGGCTCGTTCGGCCTGAACTACTACGCGACCTACACGCTGAGCAACGGCTACCAGAACTCGCCGTCCGCTGGCTTCGTGGCTTGCGAAGGCAAATTCGGCGCGCAGTGCGGCGAGCCGACGCCTGAGTACAAGCACGTCGTGCAGGGCAGCTGGTACTGGGGTGCTCTGACCACGTCCGTGCGTTGGCGCCGGATCGGTTCGGTTGATCTGGAAGAATCCTTCCGTCCGTTCGTGAGCGATCGCGAACTGCAGATCGACGCGACCGATTACTTCGACGTCACCTTCGGTTACGACGTGACCGAAGCGGCACGCCTCAGCGTTGGTATCCAGAACGTGTTCGACGAAGAGCCGCCGGTTCTGACCTCGACCTCGTCTGAGCAGGCCAACACCTACCCGGCGACGTACGACCCGTTCGGTCGTCGCCTGTTCCTGGGCGCCAACCTGCGCTTCTAGGATCTTAGGTAGTCTGTAAAGAGATGGCGGGCCCGCAAGGGCCCGCCATTTTCTTTTGTAACGGTGCCGTTGCCGTGGCAGGCAGGAAACGAAAAGCGAGGGAGTTGCGTGTGAGCGAGACAGGCGGTGAATGGAAGGCGTTCTGGGCCGATGGTGCCGATGGGCGAACCCGGGCTGCAACCAGTCCGGAACTTCGCAGCTTTTGGGCGGACCTGTTCGCGCGAAGCTTTGAAGGCAGGACCCAGGCTCGGATGCTGGACATTGCAACTGGCCCCGGCATCCTGATCGAGCACGCGCTTGCTTATGCGGCGGACCAGGCCGATCGCTTCGCTCTCCACGCCGTAGGCAGCGACCTGTCCGAGCATGCCGGTGCGAAGGCTCTTCGTTCGAGCGACGAGGGCCGGGTAAATTTTGTCGTCGCCGATGCCGCTCAGCCGCCCTTTCCGGAGTCCACTTTCGATCTGGTCGCGAGCCAGTTCGGGGTCGAGTATGCAGGGCTGGATGCGGTCATGGCGGCGGCCGTGCACGTGGCTCCCGGCGGGCGGCTGGCGCTCGTCATGCACCTCGCAGGAGGCGATATCGAGGATTATTGCCGCGCCTGCGCAGATCTGTTGGGTCAGGTAAAAACTACCGGCGTGTTTGCTTGCGCCTATGCGCTTCTGGATCAAGCGCGCGACGTTCTGGACGGCAAGGAACATGACCGGGATCGGGCACAGGCGCTGGAACAGGAGTTCGTGGCTGCGCGCGACCAACTTCTGCGGTCCATGCATGCGGCCTCGCAGGAGGCGATGGCCGTGACCCCGTTTCTGGCGCGCATGCTGAACGATCTCAATCAATTGTGCGCGCGCCGCTATGCCTATGCGCCGCCGGACGCGTTGAGCTGGGTGCAGCACCAGGAGCGCGAGGTGGAGGTCTATCGCCGCCGCATGCAGTCCATGCTGGAAGCCGCGCAGACCCCCGAGGACCTGGGCGCGCTGCAAACCCGGCTCGAAGCGAGCGGCTTTGACTCCGTGCGCTATGACAAGGTTGTGTCCGCTTCGCACGGCAATGCCTTTGCCTGGCATCTTGAAGCCGTCCGGCCGGGCTGAGGGCTCATCACCTGCCCGGGTGCATTTTTTTTAAGTCCGGGGCTTCCGTTAACGGATTGGTCTGGTTACAACCCCTGCTTCCGAGACTTGGCCCGTCGGCTGGTCCCGTGCTACAGCGCGCGGCCCGGTCGGTATCGGGCATTTTGTGTAGGGGTGTAGCTCAGCTGGTAGAGCGACGGTCTCCAAAACCGTAGGTCGGGGGTTCGAGACCCTCCGCCCCTGCCAGTCTCTGGCGGACGATCTTAAGGGATTTGATCGAGTAGCATGGCGCGACAAAGCAAGACGCGACAGCCGGCCCGTCCCGGCGCGGGCACGTCCAAGGGCGGTTCAGGGTCCGCTCCGGCGGCTCCGGCGCCCAAGAAGGCTTTCAATCCTCTGCGCTTCCTGCGCGAGGTGCGCCAGGAGGGCCGGAAGGTCACCTGGACGTCCCGTCAGGAGACGATCGTCTCGACCATCATGGTCGTGGTCATGGCGAGCCTTGCAGCCGTCTTCTTCTTCGGTGTCGACAGCCTGATTTCCCTGATCATCGATTTCCTTCTGGCCTTGGGGGCATAAGCCTGATGAGCGCGAAGTGGTACATTGTCCACGCGTATTCCAACTTCGAGAAGAAGGTGGCAGACGCGATCCGCGCCGAGGCGGTGATGAAGGGGCTTGAGGACAGGTTCGAGGAAATCCTGGTTCCGACCGAGGAAGTCACCGAAGTGCGCAAGGGCCGCAAGGTCAATGCGGAGCGCAAGTATTTCCCCGGCTATGTGCTGGTGAAAATGGACATGACCGACGAGGCCTATCACCTCGTCAAGAATACGCCGAAAGTCACCGGCTTTCTGGGTTCGGGCAAGCGTCCGACGCCGGTGCCGGAACGCGAAGTCAAGTCGATCATGGGGCAGATGGAAGAGGATGCGGAGCGTCCGCGTCCGACCGTCACCTACGAGATTGGCGAAACGGTGCGCGTGACCGACGGTCACTTCCAGAGTTTCTCCGGCATCGTCGAGGAAGTTGACGATAGCCGCGCGATCCTGAAGGTCGCGATCAACATCTTCGGCCGGGCGACGCCGGTCGAACTCGAATACAGCCAGGTGGAAAAGTCCGCCTGACAACCGTTTCGGTGCGGGAGGGTCCGGGAAAGTCCATTCCGGGTCTGTTTACCGCGCCGCCCACCGCCGCACTGTGCGGCGTCACAGCAAGGGCCGCGCGCACGTGCGCGGTCATAGGAGAAGAGGGACATGGCGAAGAAGATCGCAGGCTATATCAACCTGCAAGTTCCCGCCGGCGCGGCCAACCCGTCGCCGCCGATCGGTCCGGCGCTGGGTCAGCGCGGCGTGAACATCATGGAATTCTGCAAGGCGTTCAACGCCAAGACGCAAGAGATGGAAAAAGGGATTCCGATCCCGACCGTCATCACCGTCTTTCAGGACAAATCCTTCACCTTCGTCACGAAGACGCCGCCGGCGAGCTTCCTGATCAAGAAGGCCGCAGGCGTCCAGAAGGGCTCCGGCGAGGCGGGTAAGGCGTCCGACATCGGTAAGGTGTCCCGCGCCCAGTGCCGTGAGATTGCTGAGACCAAGATGAAGGATCTCAACGCAAACGATCTCGACTCGGCGACCAAGATCATCGAGGGCTCTGCGCGCTCGATGGGCATCGAAGTGACGGAGTAAGGCGCGATGGCTAAGATTGCTAAACGTATCGCCGCGGGCCGCGAAGGCCTTGACCGCGACGCGCTCTACACGCTCGAAGAGGCTGTAAAGCTCGTCAAGGACCGCGCCAATGCCAAGTTCGATGAAACCATCGAAGTGGCCGTGAATCTGGGTGTCGACCCGCGCCACGCCGACCAGATGGTCCGCGGTGTTGTCGGTCTGCCCAACGGGACCGGCCGTTCGGTTCGTGTCGCCGTGTTCGCCAAGGGTGCGAAGGCGGAAGAGGCCGAGAAGGCCGGCGCCGACGTCGTCGGTGCCGAGGACCTGGTCGAAAAGGTTCAGGCGGGTGAGATCAACTTTGAAAAAGTGATCGCGACCCCCGACATGATGCCGCTGGTCGGCCGCCTCGGTAAGGTGCTCGGCCCGCGTGGCATGATGCCGAACCCGAAGGTCGGCTCGGTGACCATGGATGTGGCCAAGGCCATTGAGAACGCCAAGGGCGGTGCCGTCGAATTCCGTGTGGAGAAGAACGGCATCGTGCATTGCGGCGTGGGCAAGGCGAGCTTCAGCGAAGACGCGCTCGTCGCCAACATCCGGGCGCTGCTCGACGCGTTGCTCAAGGCCAAACCGGCCGGCGCCAAGGGCCAGTACATGAAGAAAATCGCACTCAGCTCGACAATGGGGCCGGGCGTGAAAGTGAACACCTCCGAAGCGTCCGCCGCCGCGGCCGCTTAAGAGATAGACCGTCTTCCCGGGTGCGCTTGCGTGCCCGGGCGGGGCGGACAAAGGGGCCTTTACCGGCCGGTTTGTTCGCCCGACCTGTCCGAGATCACAGGGGGCACTCTGCAATGGGTGCCTTAATCCCCGAACGGGGCTCTGGGTGAGACAGAGCAAGAATTCGATTGTCCCGCACGTTCGGGGTGGTCGGTTCGAGCCCTGGGACAGGAATGCGCCGACGGAGGCGCGTTTTCGTCCGCGGGCGAAAGCGCTGCCGCCGCAGGCGCTTTCACCGGGCCGCTCGTGGTGAGGGGCCCAAACAGGGAGACCGCAAATGGATCGCCAGACCAAGGAAGCCTCCGTAGAAGACCTGAAAAGCGTCTTCGCCGGAAGCGGATCCGTGGTCATTGCCCATTATTCGGGCATGACCGTTGCGGAAATGACCGAGCTGCGCACCAAGCTTCGCGAAGTGGGCGGCACGTTCAAAGTGGTTCGCAACCGCCTCGCCAAGATCGCGCTGCAAGGCCAGCCGGGCGAGAAAGCCTCCGACATGTTCACCGGACCTGTCGGGATCGCTTTCTCGGGAGACTTTGTCTCCGCCCCGAAGGTTGCCGTGGATTACGCCAAGTCGAACGACAAGTTCGAGATCATTGGCGGGTTCATGGACGAGGAAGTGTTCGACGCAAAAGGGATCGACGCATTGTCGAAAATGCCCTCGCGCGAAGAACTCATCGGAACCATTGCAGCCCGGCTGCTCGGCCAGGCGGGCGAGATCGTCTCGCGCGTCAACTCGCCGGGTCAAACGCTTGCCGGTTGCATTCAGGTCATCGGCGAAAAAGCCGACGCCTGAGCTGGTCATTCTCCGCATTCGAACTGACACCCTAATCAAGGACGAAAACAAATGGCTGATGTAGCTAAACTTGCTGACGAACTCATGGCTCTGACCATTCTGGAAGCCAAAGAGCTCAACGACATCCTCGAAGAAAAAGGCATCAAGCCGGCCGCTGCTGCGGTTGCTGTTGCTGGTCCGGCTGCTGCCGACGCCGGTGCGGCCGCTGAGGAAAAAGACGAATTCGACGTCATCCTGGTTTCCGCGGGCGACAAGAAGATCAACGTGATCAAAGAAGTTCGCGCGATCACCGGCCTGGGCCTGAAAGAAGCCAAGGAACTGGTTGAAGCCGGCGGCAAAGCGGTCAAGGAAGCCGCTTCCAAGGGTGAAGCCGAAGAGATCAAGAAGAAGCTCGAAGACGCGGGAGCGAAAGTCGAGCTGAAATAACTATGTGCCGGCAGCCCCTCGGGGCGGTCAGCAGATATACGGTGCTTGACGGGCGCGCAGAGCGAATTCTGCGCGCCCGTCGAGGCGTCTAAAAGTTTTCGCCTGCCGCTCCGTTTCGTCCCGGGAGTGGCAAGGCCGGTCCGCCGCCCCCTCATGTCTGGCGGACCGTTGAAAGGGACGGAGTAGGGATCGCGACTGTCGCGGTTCTTATCGAAGGCGCAAGGCACAAAGCCTTGAAGGGAGCGGAAATGGGTCTGTCGTTCACCGGCAAGAAGCGCATTCGCAAGTCATTCGGTCGAATTCCCGAAGCGATTGAAATGCCGAACCTCATCGAGGTTCAAAAGCACTCCTACGATCAGTTCCTGATGAAGGACGTGAACCAGAGCGAACGCTCTGACGAAGGCCTGCAGGCCGTGTTCAAGTCCGTCTTCCCGGTCAAGGATTTCTCCGAACGGGCTGTGCTCGAATTCGTGAACTACGAGTTCGAAGCCCCCAAGTACGACGTTGACGAGTGCATGCAGCGCGACATCACCTTTGCGGCACCGCTGAAGGTGAAGATGCGTCTGATCGTGTTCGATGTGGACGAGGAAACCGGCGCGCGCTCGGTCAAGGACATCAAGGAACAGGATGTCTACATGGGCGACATTCCGCTCATGACCGACAAGGGCACCTTCATCGTCAACGGCACCGAACGCGTCATCGTCTCCCAGATGCACCGGTCGCCGGGCGTGTTCTTCGACCACGACAAGGGCAAGACCCACGCGTCGGGCAAATTCCTCTTTGCCGCGCGTATCATCCCCTATCGCGGCTCCTGGCTCGACTTCGAGTTCGACGCCAAGGACATCGTCCACGTGCGTATCGACCGCCGGCGCAAGCTTCCGGCGACGACCCTTCTGTACGCGCTGGGCCTGGACCGTGAAGAAATCCTGTCGATCTTCTACGACCACGTGAGCTTCGAGCGCACCGCGAAGGGCTGGACCATGCCTTTCGTGAAAGAGCGCTGGCGCGGGGTGAAGCCGCAGCGCGATCTGATCGATGCCAAGTCGGGCGAAGTCATTGCTCCGGCCGGCAAGAAGGTGTCCGCGCGCGCGGCCAACAAGCTGGCCGATGACGGCGTCGAGAAGCTGATCGTGGCCGGCGACGACCTCATAGGGCGTTTCGCCGCGGTCGACATCGTGAACCTGGAAACCGGCGAGATCTTCGTGGAAGCCGGTGACGAGTTCACCGAAGAGTCGCTTCAGCAGATCGAAGAGGCCGGCATCGACTCGCTCGACGTCCTCGACATCGATGGTGTGAACGTGGGCGGCTATATCCGCCAGACGCTCGCCGTCGACAAGAACGAGTCCCGCGAGCAGGCACTGGTCGACATCTACCGCGTCATGCGTCCGGGCGAGCCGCCGACGCCGGACACGGCCGAGGCGCTCTTCCAGGGCCTCTTCTTCGACTCCGAGCGCTACGACCTGTCTCCGGTCGGACGCGTGAAGATGAATATGCGCCTCGACCTCGATGCCGAGGACACGGTGCGTGTCCTGCGCAGGGAAGACATCCTGGCGGTCCTGCAAACCCTGGTGGGTCTGCGCGACGGCAAGGGCGAGATCGACGACATCGACAATCTGGGCAATCGCCGCGTGCGCTCGGTCGGCGAGCTGATGGAAAATCAGTATCGCATCGGCCTCCTGCGCATGGAGCGGGCCATCAAGGAGCGTATGAGCTCGGTCGATATCGAGACCGTGATGCCGCACGACCTGGTCAACGCCAAGCCGGCCGCGGCCGCCGTGCGCGAATTCTTCGGCTCCTCGCAGCTGTCCCAGTTCATGGACCAGACCAACCCGCTGTCGGAAGTGACGCACAAGCGCCGCCTGTCCGCGCTCGGGCCGGGCGGTCTGACGCGTGAACGTGCCGGCTTCGAAGTGCGCGACGTGCACCCGACCCACTATGGCCGGATCTGCCCGATCGAAACGCCGGAAGGCCCGAACATCGGCCTGATCAACTCGCTGTCGACGTTTGCGCGGGTCAACAAGTACGGCTTCATCGAGAGCCCGTACCGCAAGGTGGAAGACGGCAAGCTCACCGATCAGGTCGACTACCTGTCGGCGATGCAGGAAGCGCGCTTCAACATCGCGCAGGCCAACGCAACCGTGAACGAGAGCGGCGAGCTCGCCAACGAGTTCGTCAACTGCCGCATCGGCCCGGGCCGCGACGCGACGCTGATCCCGCGCGAAGACGTGGATTACATCGACGTCTCGCCCAAGCAGGTCGTGTCTGTGGCTGCCGCGCTCATTCCGTTCCTGGAAAATGACGACGCCAACCGCGCCCTCATGGGCTCGAACATGCAACGCCAGGCCGTGCCGCTGCTGAAGGCCGAGGCCCCGCTGGTCGGGACCGGCATGGAAGCGGTCGTGGCACGCGATTCCGGCGCGGCCATCGCGGCGCGCCGCGAGGGAACGGTCGAGCAGGTCGATGCCATGCGTATCGTCATCCGGGCGACGGGTGATATCGATGCCACCGCATCGGGTGTCGACATCTACCGCCTGGCAAAGTTCCAGCGGTCCAACCAGTCGACTTGCATCACCCAGCGTCCGATCGTGAAAGTGGGCGACCAGGTCAAGACCGGTGACATCATCGCGGATGGTCCCTCGACCGATCTCGGCGAGCTGGCCGTGGGCCGGAACGTGCTCGTCGCATTCATGCCCTGGAACGGCTACAACTTCGAGGACTCCATCCTCATCTCCGAACGCATCGTGCGCGACGACGTCTTCACGTCGATCCACATCGACGAGTTCGAGGTGATGGCTCGTGATACCAAGCTTGGTCCTGAAGAGATCACCCGCGACATCCCCAATGTCGGGGAAGAAGCGCTGCGTAATCTCGACGAGGCCGGGATTGTCTCGATCGGCGCCGAGGTCGAAGCCGGCGACATCCTCGTCGGCAAGGTGACGCCGAAGGGCGAAAGCCCGATGACGCCGGAGGAGAAACTCCTGCGCGCCATCTTCGGCGAGAAAGCGTCCGACGTTCGCGATACCTCGCTGCGTCTGCCGCCGGGCACGACCGGGACGATCGTCGAAGTCCGGGTCTTCAACCGTCACGGCATCGAAAAGGACGAACGCGCGATCACGATCGAGCGTGAGGAAATCGAACGCCTGGGCAAGGACCGGGACGACGAGCTGTCCATCCTGGAACGCGACATCTTCTCGCGCCTTCAGGACATCCTGATCGGGAAGAAGGCGGTCTCCGGTCCGCGCGGCTTCCAGAAGGGTGACGTCACGGCCGAGAGCCTGGAAGAGATTCCGGCGTCGCAGTGGTGGAAGATCGGCCTGGACGACGAGAAGGCGATGGGCGAAGTCGAAGCGCTGAAAAAGCAGTTCGACGAGTCGCGCGCCCGTCTGGACCGCCGCTTCGAGGACAAGGTCGAGAAGCTGCAGCGCGGCGACGAGATGCCGCCGGGCGTGATGAAGATGGTCAAGGTCTTCGTCGCGATTAAGCGCAAGCTTCAGCCGGGCGACAAGATGGCCGGCCGTCACGGCAACAAGGGCGTGATCTCCAAGATCAATCCGCTGGAGGACATGCCCTTCCTGGACGACGGGACCCCGGTCGACATCGTTCTGAACCCGCTGGGCGTGCCGTCGCGCATGAATGTCGGGCAGATTCTCGAGACGCACCTGGGCTTTGCCTGCAAAGGGCTTGGCCGCCAGATCGGCGAGGCCTACGAGGCCTATCGCCGGGACGGCAATGTCGAACCGCTCAAGGCCAAGCTGAACCTGGCCTATGGTGACGATCAGGAGATGCCGGAGACGGACGAGGAACTGGCCGAACTCGGCCGCAACCTCGCCAATGGCGTTCCGATCGCCACTCCGGTGTTCGACGGCGCACGCGAACCGGACATCGTCGACATGCTCAAGCGTGCCGGCATGGACGAAAGCGGTCAGGTCACCCTGTACGATGGCCAGACCGGCGAGTCCTTCCGCCGCAAGGTCACCGTGGGCATCAAGCACCTGCTCAAACTGCACCACCTGGTCGACGACAAGATCCACGCGCGGTCGATCGGCCCGTACTCGCTCGTCACCCAGCAACCGCTGGGCGGCAAGGCGCAGTTCGGCGGTCAGCGCTTCGGGGAGATGGAAGTCTGGGCTCTGCAGGCCTACGGCGCTGCCTACACCCTGCAGGAAATGCTCACCGTGAAGTCGGACGACGTGGCCGGCCGTACCAAGGTCTACGAGGCCATCGTGCGCGGCGACGACACGTTCGAGGCGGGCATCCCGGAGAGCTTCAACGTGCTCGTCAAGGAAATGCGCTCGCTCGGTCTGAACGTCGAGCTGGTCAACGAGTAAACGCCTAACCGGCAATGTAGCGAAAGGGCGGCGGGGTCTCCCCTCCAACAGGCTCCGCCGCCGCTACCGTCAAGGAGACGGACCATGAACCAAGAGGTCATGAATATCTTCAACCCGTCCGCCGAAGGCCCGTCCTTCGACCGGATCCGGATTTCGCTGTCCAGCCCGGAGAAGATCCTCTCCTGGTCCTACGGCGAAGTGAAGAAGCCCGAGACCATCAACTACCGGACCTTCAAGCCGGAGCGCGACGGCCTGTTCTGCGCCCGCATTTTCGGTCCGGTGAAAGACTATGAGTGCCTGTGCGGCAAGTATAAGCGCATCAAGTACAAGGGCATCGTCTGCGAGAAGTGCGGCGTCGAAGTGACGCTTCAGCGCGTGCGCCGTGAGCGCATGGGCCACATCGAACTGGCGGCCCCGGTTGCCCACATCTGGTTCCTCAAGTCGCTTCCCTCCCGGATTTCGCTGATCCTGGACATGGCCCTCAAGGATGTGGAGCGCGTGCTCTACTTCGAGAGCTATATCGTGACCGAACCGGGCCTCACCCCGATGCAGCAGAACCAGCTGCTGACGGAAGAGGAATATTACGAAGCGGTCGACGAGTACGGCGACGACGCGTTCACCGCCGGCATCGGTGCCGAGGCCATCCGCGAAATTCTCATCGCGATGGACCTTGAAAAAGAAGCCGAGCGCATGCGCGAGGACATGAAGGAGACGGGCTCGGAGCTGAAGCTGAAGAAGCTTTCCAAGCGCCTGAAGATCGTCGAATCCTTCATGACGTCGAAAAACCGTCCCGAGTGGATGATCATGACGGTCGTTCCGGTGATTCCGCCGGAACTGCGCCCGCTCGTCCCGCTGGACGGCGGCCGGTTCGCGACGTCGGATCTCAACGATCTCTATCGCCGCGTCATCAACCGGAATAACCGCCTCAAGCGCCTGATCGAGCTGCGGGCGCCGGACATCATCATCCGTAACGAAAAGCGGATGCTGCAGGAGTCCGTCGACGCCCTGTTCGACAATGGCCGCCGCGGCCGGGTGATCACGGGTGCGAACAAGCGTCCGCTGAAATCGCTCGCCGATATGCTCAAAGGCAAGCAGGGCCGCTTCCGCCAGAACCTTCTGGGCAAGCGCGTCGACTATTCGGGCCGTTCGGTCATCGTGGTCGGCCCGGACCTGAAGCTGCACCAGTGCGGCCTGCCCAAGAAGATGGCGCTCGAGCTGTTCAAGCCCTTCATCTATGCGCGTCTCGACGCCAAGGGTCTGTCGGGCACCGTCAAGCAGTCGAAGAAACTGGTCGAAAAAGAGCGTCCCGAGGTCTGGGACGTGCTGGACGAGGTCATTCGCGAGCACCCGGTTCTTCTGAACCGCGCGCCGACGCTGCACCGTCTCGGCATTCAGGCGTTCGAGCCCAAACTGATCGAAGGCAAGGCCATCCAGCTTCACCCGCTGGTGTGCGCCGCGTTCAACGCCGACTTCGACGGTGACCAGATGGCTGTGCACGTGCCGCTGAGCCTCGAAGCTCAGCTCGAAGCGCGCGTGCTGATGATGTCGACGAACAACATCCTGTCGCCTGCGAACGGCAAGGCGATTATCGTCCCGTCGCAGGACATCGTGCTCGGTCTCTACTACCTGTCGATCTCCAAGGACGGCGAGCCGGGCGAGGGCATGATCTTCGGCTCCATGGCCGAAATCGACGCGGCCCTGGATGCCGGCGTCATCACGCTGCACACCAAGATCAAGGCGCGCTACGAGGGCGTGGATTCGGAAGGCAACGAGAAGGTCTCCGTGATCGACACGACGCCGGGCCGCATGAAAGTGCTTGAGCATCTGCCCAAGCACAAGCTGCTCAACCCGGACATGCTCGCCGAGCTTCTGACCAAGAAGGCGATCGGTAACCTGATCGATCAGGTCTATCGCCACACCGGTCAGAAGGCGACGGTGATCTTCTGCGACCAGATCATGGCGCTCGGCTTCAAGGAAGCCGCGCGGGCGGGCATTTCGTTCGGCAAGGACGACATGCTGATCCCCGATGCCAAGGCCGATCTGGTTGGCGAAACCCGCTCGCTGGTGGCCGACTACGAACAGCAATATGTCGATGGCCTGATCACCAAGGGTGAGAAGTACAACAAGGTCGTCGATGCCTGGGCGAAGTGCACCGACAAGGTGGCCGACGCCATGATGGACGAGATTTCCAAGCCCATGCCCGGCAAGGACGGCCGTGAGGGCGAGGTGAACTCGGTCTACATGATGGCCCACTCCGGCGCGCGGGGTTCGAAGAACCAGATGAAGCAGCTCGCCGGGATGCGTGGCCTGATGGCCCGTCCGGACGGCTCGATCATCGAGACGCCGATCATCTCGAACTTCAAGGAAGGTCTGACCGTCCTTGAATACTTCAACTCCACCCACGGCGCGCGTAAAGGCCTGGCCGATACCGCGCTGAAGACCGCCAACTCCGGTTATCTGACCCGCCGTCTTGTCGACGTGGCTCAGGACTGCATCGTCAACGAGGACGATTGCGGCACCGAGGAAGGCATCGAGATGAGCGCGGTCGTCGATGGCGGCGAAGTCGTTACCGGCCTGTCCACGCGCATTCTCGGCCGCAATACGGCCGAAGAGGTCAAGGACCCGCAAACCGGCGAGATCCTCGCCACGCGGGATGCCTATCTCGACGAGAATCTGTGCGCGGCGATCGAGAAGGCCGGCGTTGTTTCGGTCAAGGTGCGCTCGCCGCTCACGTGCGAGACCCGCCTTGGCGTCTGCGCCACCTGCTACGGGCGCGACCTGGCGCGCGGCACGAAGGTCAATATGGGCGAGGCGATCGGCGTGATCGCAGCCCAGTCGATCGGCGAGCCGGGCACCCAGCTGACGATGCGGACCTTCCACATCGGCGGCACGGCCCAGGTGTCCGAGCAGTCCTTCATCGAAGCGACCCACGAAGGCAAGATCGTCTTCAAGGATCGCTCCACGGTGCAGAACTCCGAAGGCGCCTTCATCGTCATGAGCCGCAACATGCAGATTGCGATCGTGGATTCCGAAGGCAAGGAGCGCGAGACCTACAAGCTCCAGTACGGCTCCAAGCTGCGCGTCGATGACGGTGAAACCGTCAAGCGCGGTCAGCGCCTGGTCGAGTGGGACCCGTACACGGTTCCGATCGTGACCGAGGTTGGCGGCAAGGTGAAATTCATCGACGTGCTCGAGGGCATCTCGGTGAAGGAAGAGACCGACGAAGCCACCGGTATTGCGTCCAAGGTCGTCATCGACTGGCGCGGCACGACTTCGAAGTCGGGCTCCATCCAGCCGGCGATCGTGGTCAGCGACGAGAGCGGCGATCCGGTCAAGCTGCCGAGCGGCTCTCCGGCCAACTACATGCTGTCGGTGGGAGCCATCCTGTCGATCTCCGACGGGGACGAGGTGAAGCCGGGCGACATCATCGCGCGTATTCCGACCGAAGGGGCGAAGACGCGCGACATCACCGGCGGTCTGCCGCGTGTGGCCGAGCTGTTCGAAGCCCGTCGTCCGAAGGACCACGCCATCATCGCGGAGATGACCGGTCGTGTGGAATTCGGCCGCGACTACAAGAACAAGCGCAAGATCAAGATCACGCCGGAAGGCGAGGATGCCGAAGCCGTCGAATACCTGGTGCCCAAAGGCAAGCACCTGACGGTCCAGGAAGGCGATGTCATCCAGCGGGGTGAATACCTCATGGACGGCAACCCGGCGCCTCACGACATCCTGCGCATTCTGGGTGTCGAGCCGCTGGCCAGCTACCTGATCAACGAGATCCAGGAGGTCTATCGACTGCAGGGCGTGCCGATCAACGACAAGCATATCGAAGTGATCGTGCGTCAGATGCTGCAGAAGATGGAAGTCGGCGATCCCGGCGACACGCACTTCCTGGCCGGCGAGCACGTCGACAAGGTCGAGTTCCTCGAGACCAATGAGAAACTGGTCAAGGAGAAGAAGAAGCCCGCGACCGGCGAGCCGGTCCTGCTCGGGATCACCAAGGCGAGCCTGCAGACCCGTTCCTTCATCTCGGCGGCCTCCTTCCAGGAGACCACCCGCGTGCTCACCGAAGCCTCGATCCAGGGCAAGGTCGACATGCTCGAGGGTCTGAAGGAGAACGTGATTGTTGGTCGTCTGATACCGGCTGGCACCGGGGGAGTTATGCGGGACTACCAGTCAGTAGCGGACAAGCGCGACAGGGATCGTCTCGAAGAACAGGAAAGTGCCACGGCCACCGGCGCGGAGGCTCTCCCCGCCGAAATCGAGGAAGCGGCCGAGCAGGAAAAGAGCGAATCCTGATCGATCAGGCTGTACGCTGAATGAAATGAGCCCCGGTCATCTGGCCGGGGCTTTTTTCTGTTTTCGTTGTCAAAACAAGCTTCAAGCCAGTCCGGCCGCCTTGCTGGACCGGGCGTTGCTGGCGAAGGTGAGGGGGCTTGAAGAGCGCCGGATTTGGCCGGGGGCGGGGCTATGCATTATCCCCTCCACACCCCGCTTGACGGAAGCGAGTCACGCCAGTAGGTTCCGCGCTCGTTTTCGGAGGCGAGCCGTAATCCGCGCCCCGTGCGCCGATTAGACGTCGCCCGAAACAACGAGACAATTTGGATCCGATCGCGGCCGGGGGATACGCTCTCGTCCAAGATCGGTTTTACGCGTTCGCTGCTTGAAGACGGTGGCAACGCCCTAGCGGGATTAGGAACGGACAAGAGCGGGATGCCCACAGTCAATCAGCTCATCCGCAAGCCGCGGAAAGATAAGCCCAAGCGTAACAAGGTGCCGGCCCTTCAGGCCTGCCCGCAGCGCCGTGGTGTGTGTACGCGCGTGTACACCACGACCCCGAAGAAGCCGAACTCGGCTCTTCGTAAAGTGGCCAAGGTCCGTTTGACCAATGGCTACGAAGTCGTGAGCTACATCCCCGGCGAGGGCCATAACCTTCAAGAGCACTCCGTGGTTCTCATCCGCGGCGGCCGTGTGAAGGACCTTCCCGGCGTGCGTTATCACATTCTTCGCGGCGTGCTGGATACCCAGGGCGTCAAGGATCGCCGTCAGCGTCGTTCGAAATACGGCGCCAAGCGTCCGAAATAAGGAGAGACAGGGATGTCCCGTCGTCACCGCGCAGAGAAGCGCGAAATCTTCCCGGACCCGAAGTTCGGCGATCGCGATCTGACCAAGTTCATGAATTACATGATGCACGACGGCAAGAAATCGGCCGCCGAGAGTATCGTGTACGGTGCGCTTGAGATCGTTGAAGGCAAGGCCAAGCGTGAGCCTGTGCGGGTCTTCCACGAGGCGCTCGAAAACGTTGCTCCGGAAATCGAGGTGCGTTCGCGCCGTGTGGGTGGTGCGACCTACCAGGTTCCCGTCGAGGTGCGTCCGGACCGTCGCAAGGCGCTGGCCATTCGCTGGCTTGCTGCCGCTGCTCGCGGGCGTAATGAAAACACGATGCGCGAGCGTCTGGCCGCCGAGTTGATGGATGCATCGTCCAATCGCGGTACCGCGGTGAAGAAGCGTGAAGACACGCACCGCATGGCCGAAGCCAACCGCGCCTTCTCGCACTACCGCTGGTAAGATACTGCCCGGGCCGACGTTAAAGGACCTCCCCAATGCCCCGCGACTATAAGATCGAAGACTATCGTAATTTCGGCATCATGGCGCACATCGATGCCGGCAAGACGACCACGACCGAACGCATCCTGTACTACACGGGCAAGTCGCACAAAATCGGTGAGGTCCATGACGGCGCGGCCACCATGGACTGGATGGAGCAGGAGCAGGAACGCGGCATCACGATCACGTCTGCTGCGACCACGACCTTCTGGCGGAACAAGCGTCTGAACATCATCGACACGCCCGGACACGTCGACTTCACCATTGAAGTCGAGCGTTCGCTGCGTGTGCTCGATGGTGCGGTTTGCTGTCTGGACGCGAACGCCGGGGTCGAGCCGCAGACGGAAACGGTCTGGCGCCAGGGTGACAAGTACAAGGTCCCGCGCATCATCTTCGTCAACAAGATGGACAAGCTGGGCGCCGACTACTTCAACTGCATCAAGATGATCAAGGATCGCCTCGGCGCTACTCCGCTTGTTACGCAGCTGCCGATCGGTGCGGAAAACGAGTTCGAAGGTCTGATCGACCTGCTCAAGATGAAGGCGGTCATCTGGGAAGCCGAGAATCTGGGCGCCACCTTCCGTGAGGAAGAAATCCCGGCCGACCTCGCCGACCAGGCTGCGGAATACCGCGAGCTGCTCGTCGAGACTGCCGTCGAGCAGGACGATGAGGCCATGGAGGCTTATCTTGCTGGCGAAGAGCCGTCTTACGAGAAGCTTATTGAGCTTGTCCGGAAGGGTACAATCGGCCTGAAGTTCAACCCGGTCTTGTGCGGGTCGGCGTTCAAGAACAAGGGCGTCCAGCCGATGCTTGACGCGGTTGTCGATTACCTGCCGTCGCCGGTCGACGTGCTCGACATTCGCGGCATCGATCCGAAGACCGAGGAAGAGACCAAGCGCCGGTCCTCCGATGATGAGCCGACCGCGCTCCTGGCCTTCAAGATCATGAACGATCCCTTCGTGGGCACGCTCACCTTCTGCCGCATCTATTCGGGCAAGGTCGAGACGGGCACTTCGCTGTTGAATACGGTGAAAGACAAGAAGGAACGCATCGGCCGCATGCTGCTGATGCACTCCAATTCGCGCGAAGACATCAAGGAAGCCTTCGCAGGCGATATCGTCGCCATCGCGGGCCTGAAGGACACGACCACGGGTGATACGCTCTGTGATCCGGCAAAGCCTGTCATTCTTGAGCGGATGGAATTCCCGGAGCCGGTGATCGAGCTGGCCATTGAGCCGAAGTCGAAGGCGGACCAGGAAAAGCTTGGTGTTGCGCTTCAGCGCCTCGCGGCCGAGGACCCGTCCTTCCGCATGTCGACCGACGAAGAGTCCGGTCAGACGATCATTGCCGGTATGGGCGAGCTTCACCTCGACATCCTGGTTGATCGTATGAAGCGTGAGTTCAAGGTCGAAGCGAACGTCGGCGCGCCTCAGGTGGCCTATCGTGAAACCGTCGGTGTGCCTTGCGAAATCGATTACACCCACAAGAAGCAGTCGGGTGGTTCGGGTCAGTTCGCCCGCATCAAGCTGCAGATCACGCCTAACGAGCCGGGCGAAGGCTACAAGTTTGAGTCCAAGATCGTTGGTGGTTCGGTGCCCAAGGAATACATTCCGGGTGTTGAAAAGGGCATCGAGTCGATCCGGCACAATGGTCTGTTGGCCGGGTTCCCCCTCATCGACTTCTCGGTGACTCTGGTCGACGGTGCCTACCACGACGTGGACTCCAGCGTCCTGGCCTTCGAAATCGCCGCCCGTGGCGCGATGCGCGAAGCGAAGCCGCAGATGAAGATCAAGCTGCTTGAGCCTGTCATGAAGGTCGAAGTTGTGACCCCGGACGACTATACCGGTTCGGTCATCGGCGATCTGAACTCCCGCCGCGGCCAGATCCGCGACCAGGAGATGCGCGGCAACGCAACTGTCGTGAACGCGATGGTGCCGCTCGCCAACATGTTCGGCTACGTGAACAACCTGCGCTCGGCCACTCAGGGTCGCGCCCAGTTCACGATGCAGTTCGACCACTATGCGCCGGTTCCCCAAGCGGTGGCCGACGAGGTTATCTCGAAAATCGCCTGATCCGGTTGGCGGACCAGGCCCCTGAATAAACGACGCCAGAAGAGCGAGACTAAAGATGGCTAAGGAAAAGTTTGCACGCACGAAGCCGCACGCGAACATCGGCACGATTGGTCACGTTGACCATGGCAAGACGACGCTGACGGCGGCGATTACGAAGTATTTCGGCGATTTTCGCGCCTATGACCAGATTGACGGTGCGCCCGAAGAGAAGGCGCGCGGGATCACGATCTCGACGGCTCACGTCGAGTACGAGACCGAGGGTCGTCACTACGCGCACGTCGATTGCCCGGGCCACGCCGACTACGTGAAGAACATGATCACGGGCGCGGCGCAGATGGACGGCGCGATCCTGGTGGTCAACGCGGCCGACGGCCCGATGCCGCAGACGCGCGAGCACATCCTGCTGGCGCGCCAGGTTGGCGTTCCGGCTCTGGTCGTGTTCCTGAACAAGGTTGACCAGGTCGACGACGAAGAGCTGCTCGAGCTGGTCGAGATGGAAGTGCGCGAGCTTCTGTCCTCGTACGATTTCCCGGGCGACGACATTCCGATCGTGGCCGGCTCTGCGCTGGCGGCGATGGAAGGGCGTGATCCCGAGATCGGCGAGAACAAGATCCGCGAGCTGATGGCGGCTGTGGACGAGTTCATCCCGACCCCGGAACGCCCGATCGACCGTGAATTCCTGATGCCGATCGAGGATGTGTTCTCGATTTCGGGCCGGGGCACGGTTGTGACCGGTCGTATCGAGCGCGGCATCGTGAAGGTGGGCGACGAGATCGAGATCGTGGGTATCCGCGACACGGTCAAGACGACGTGCACGGGCGTTGAGATGTTCCGCAAGCTGCTCGACCAGGGCCAGGCGGGCGACAATGTGGGTCTTCTGCTGCGCGGTATCGACCGCGAGGGCGTGGAGCGCGGCCAGGTGCTGTGCAAGCCCGGCTCGATCAAGCCGCACAAGAAGTTCGAGGCCGAGGCCTACATCCTGACGAAGGAAGAGGGCGGGCGTCACACGCCGTTCTTCTCCAACTATCGTCCGCAATTCTACTTCCGCACGACGGACGTGACCGGCGTGGTGACCTTGAAAGAGGGCACCGAGATGGTGATGCCGGGCGACAATGTGGAAGTGAATGTCGAGCTGATCCAGCCGATCGCGATGGAAGAGAAGCTGCGCTTCGCCATCCGTGAAGGCGGTCGTACGGTCGGCGCCGGCGTGGTGTCCAAGATCATCGAGTAAATCGCGCCGCCTCACCAGGCGACACGATCGAACCAGGGCGGCTGTCACATGGCAGCCGCCCTTTTTCTTTGCGATGAGCGGGATAGACCGAAGGCGAAACAGGAGTTCTCGGGCGGACCTCTGGTAGAGAATCACCATTGATGCGCCAGTCTTCTGCCAGGCGTTGCTGCGCCTCAACCCCGGTTGAAGGGCCCTGTGCGGGCCTTCCATGTTAAAATGGGGTGCTAGGAAGTGTTCAGCTGCGCAACTGGCTGCCGACGAAGAGCCTAATTACGTTGCAGGGTGTTGACGGAACCGACGGGGAAGAGTATCCCACCGTCCTTCTGAGCGGGCTGGCCGTGCCGAGTGCAAACGCAGCTCCATGAAACGCAAAATTTGGATTTGGCGTGAGCTGCCGTGGGCCATAGAGGTCTGTGGTCTGGCTCGCGCGCATTGTTGGGACCGGATCGATGGCACAACAAAACATTCGCATCCGCCTCCGGGCTTTCGATCACCGCGTGCTGGATTCGTCCGCGCGGGAGATCGTTTCCACGGCGAAGCGCACTGGCGCGGCGGTACGCGGGCCGATCCCGCTGCCGACGCGGATCGAAAAGTTCACGGTGCTGCGGGGTCCGCACATCGACAAGAAATCTCGCGAGCAGTTCGAGATGCGCACTCACAAGCGCGTCCTGGATATCGTTGACCCGACGCCGCAGACAGTGGACGCGCTGATGAAGCTCGACCTGTCTGCTGGCGTCGACGTCGAGATCAAGCTGGGAGCTTAAGACCATGAGCCAGGCTCAACAGCTACGCACGGGCGTTCTGGCGAAGAAGGTCGGTATGACCCGTATCTTCTCCGAGGACGGCAATCACGTGCCCGTTACCGTGCTGCACATGGACAATGTGCAGGTAGTCGCGCAGCGAACCGCTGAGCGCGACGGTTACACCGCGCTGCAGCTCGGTGCCGGTGCGGCGAAAGCCAAGCGCACGTCCAAGGCGATGCGCGGCCACTTCGCCAAGTCCAGCGTCGAACCCAAGCGCAAGGTGCTTGAGTTTCGTGTGAGCGACGATGCGCTCATCGACGCAGGCTCCACGTTGACCGCGGATCATTTCGCCGTCGGCCAGAAGGTCGATGTCGCGGGCACTTCGATCGGCAAGGGCTTTGCCGGTGGCATGAAGCGTTGGAACTTTGGTGGTCTGCGCGCCTCGCACGGCGTGTCGATCTCTCACCGTTCCCACGGTTCGACCGGTCAGTGCCAGGATCCGGGCAAGGTCTTCAAAGGCAAGAAGATGGCCGGCCACCTCGGTGCCGAGCGCGTCACGGTCCAGAATCTCGAAGTCGTTCGTATCGACGCCGAACGCGGCATCCTTTGGGTGCGTGGCGCGGTTCCGGGCTCGGCCAGTGGCTGGGTCGAGGTGCGCGACGCTGTCAAAGGTGTGAAGGCCGAGGATCTGCCTTTCCCGGGCCAGTTCAAGGCTGCCGGCGAAGTCGACAGTCCGGAGCCGGGCTCTGAACAGGCCGACATGGTGGCTGAAGGCGCGCCGACCGAAGATCAGGTCGACGCCGCCGCCGACACCTCCGGCGAAGGAGAATCCAAGTTATGAAGATCGACGTGATCAAGCTCGATGCCGGCAAGGCCGGCTCGGTCGATCTCGACGATGCGATTTTCGGCATCGAGGAGATCCGCGGCGACATCCTTCAGCGTGCCGTGAAGTGGCAGCTGTCGCGTCGCCAGGCCGGTACGCACAAGGCACTTGAGCGTAACGAGATCAGCCGCACCACAAAGAAGATGTATCGCCAGAAGGGTACTGGCGGCGCGCGTCACGGTTCGCGCCGTGCACCGATCTTCGTGGGTGGTGGCAAGGCGCATGGTCCGCGGGTTCGCTCGCACGCGACCGAGCTTCCCAAGAAGGTTCGAATGCTTGCTCTGAAGCACGCGCTGTCGTCCAAGGTCGGCGGTTCGAGCCTCATCATTCTCGATGAGGCCAAGCTCGACGCTCCGAAGACGAAGGCGCTGCTCGAGGCGTTCGGCAAGATCGGGCTGAAGAATGCGCTGATCATCGACGGCGAGACGCTGGACGAAAACTTCGCCCGCGCCGCGCGCAACATTCCGAATGTGGATGTGCTGCCGGCGCAAGGTCTCAATGTTTACGACGTGCTGCGCCGGGACACGCTGGTCCTGACCAAAGCGGCCGTTGAAAAGATCAACGAGCGGCTCCAGCCGCGGGAGAACGCGTGATGCCCGCTCCGCGTCATTACGACACCATCGTCGCGCCGGTGATCACCGAGAAGTCGACTCTTCTGTCCGAGGACAACAAGGTCGTCTTTCGCGTGCCGCTCGATGCGACCAAGAAGGACATCGCCGAGGCGGTGGAAGAGCTGTTCAAGGTCAAGGTGAAGGCGGTGAATACGCTGATCACCAAGGGCAAGACCAAGCGCTTCCGCGGCATCGTCGGCCGGCGTACCGATGTGAAAAAAGCGGTCGTGACCCTCGAAGAGGGCCACTCGATCGACGTCACGACGGGCCTCTAGGGCGTCTGGCAGAAGGAAGACACACATGGCACTGAAGACATTCAAGCCGACTTCGCCGGGCCGCCGTTCGCTGGTTCTGGTCAACCGCGAGGAACTCTATTCCGGTCGTCCGGAAAAGACGCTCGTCGAAGGTCTGCGTAAAAATGGTGGCCGCAATAACACCGGCCGCGTGACGGCTCGCCGTCGCGGGGGCGGTGCGAAGCGCCTCTATCGCGTCATCGATTTCAAGCGGACCAAGTGGGATGTGCCCGCCACGGTCGAGCGCCTGGAATACGATCCCAACCGTTCGGCGTTTATCGCACTGATCAAGTATGAAGACGGTGAGATTGCCTATATCCTGGCGCCGCAGCGTCTGGGTGTCGGTGACACGGTCCTTGCGGGCCAGCGCGTCGACGTGAAGCCGGGCAATTGCATGCCGCTGCGCTCCATGCCGGTGGGTACGATCGTGCACAATGTCGAGATGAAGCCGCTCAAGGGTGGTCAGATCGCGCGTTCTGCCGGCGCGTACGCTCAGCTGGTCGGCCGCGACGCCGGTTATGCCCAGGTGCGCCTGATGAGCGGCGAGTTGCGCATGGTTCATCAGGATTGTGTGGCGACGGTTGGCGCGGTGTCCAATCCGGATCATATGAACCAGAACCTGGGCAAGGCCGGCCGTAATCGCCATCTGGGCCGCCGTCCTGCCGTTCGCGGCGTCGCGATGAACCCGGTCGACCACCCGCACGGTGGTGGTGAGGGTCGCACCTCTGGTGGCCGTCACCCGGTGACCCCGTGGGGCAAGCCGACCAAGGGTCGCAAGACGCGCAAGAACAAAGGCACCGACAAGTTCATCATTCGCTCGCGCCACGAGCGCAAGAAACGCTAAGGGAGCGCGCTAGCTATGCCCCGTTCTGTCTGGAAAGGTCCGTTCGTCGACGGATACCTCCTGAAGAAAGCGGACGCCGCCCATGAGGGTGGTCGTAAGCAGGCCATCAAGACTTGGTCGCGCCGCTCGACAATCATGCCGCAATTCGTGGGTCTGACCTTCCAGGTTCACAACGGCAACAAGTTCGTGCCTGTGCTGGTGTCCGAAGACATGGTCGGCCACAAGCTCGGCGAATTCGCGCCTTCGCGGACCTACTACGGTCACGCGGCGGACAAGAAAGCCAAGAGGAAGTAGCGCGATGGGACAGTCAACCAATCCCCGCCGCGTCGCGGACAATGAGGCTCGCGCCAAGCAGCGTATGATCCGGATCAGCCCTCAGAAGCTGAACCTGGTCGCGTCCATGATCCGCGGTAAGCCGGTCGAGCGCGCCCTCAACGATCTTACCTTCTCGCGCAAGCGCATTGCCGACGACGTCAAGAAGGTTCTTGAGTCCGCGATCGCGAACGCTGAGAACAATCACGGTCTCGACATCGACTCTCTGGTCGTGGCCGAGGCCTATGTCGGCAAGAACATCGTTATGAAGCGGTTCCGTGCGCGGGCGCGCGGTCGGGGTGCTCGCATCCTGAAGCCGTTCTCCGAACTCACGATCGTCGTCCGCGAAGTTGAGGAGGCCGCATAATGGGTCAGAAGGTCAATCCGATCGGCCTGCGCCTTGGCATCAACCGCACTTGGGAAAGCCGGTGGTTTGCTCAAGGTGAGGAATATGCCGAGCTTCTGCACGAAGATCTGAAAATCCGCCGCTTTCTTCACGACCGTCTGAAGAATGCTTCGGTCTCCAAGATTGTCATCGAGCGGCCCCACAAGAAGTGCCGTGTGACCATTCACACCGCACGTCCGGGTGTCGTGATTGGCAAGAAGGGCTCGGACATCGAGAAGCTGCGCCGCGAACTGATGAAGATGACCAGTGGTGAGGTTTTCCTCAACCTGGTCGAGGTTCGCAAGCCGGAGACCGATGCCAACCTGGTGGCCGAATCCATCGCTCAGCAGCTTGAGCGCCGCGTTGCGTTCCGCCGTGCCATGAAGCGTTCGCTGCAAACGACGATGCGCATGGGTGCCCTCGGGTGCCGGATCATGTGCAGCGGCCGTCTTGGCGGAGCGGAAATTGCCCGCGTTGAGCAATACCACGAGGGCTCTATCCCGCTTCACACGCTGCGTGCGGACATCGATTACGGCTTTGCCGAAGCGATGACCGCGATGGGCATCATCGGCGTGAAGGTCTGGATCTACAAAGGCGAGATCCTCGAGCACGATCCGATGGCGTCCGAACGCCGTCTTCAGGAAACCGGTGAGCAGCGCGCCCGTTCGGGCCGCGCCGCAGCCTAGAGTTCGAGGTAGGAGTTAAGCCATGCTTCAACCGAAGCGCACGAAATACCGGAAGGCGCACAAGGGGCGCATTCACGGTAATGCCAAGGGCGGCTTCACCCTCAATTTCGGTTCTTACGGCCTGAAGGCTGTTGAGCCGGAGCGGGTTACCGCGCGTCAAATCGAGGCGACCCGCCGCGCCATCACCCGTCACATGAAACGGGCCGGCCGCGTGTGGATTCGCGTATTTCCGGATCTTCCGGTTTCGAAGAAACCGACTGAAGTCCGGATGGGTAAAGGTAAAGGCTCCCCGGAATTTTGGGTGGCCAAAGTGAAGCCGGGCCGGATCATGTTCGAGATCGACGGCGTGCCTGAAGACGTTGCGCGCGAGGCGCTGCGTCTTGGGGCTGCCAAACTTCCGATCAAGACCAAGGTCGTGACCCGTCCGGGCGAACAGGAGGCAGCGCGATGAAACCCGAAGACGTTCGCGCTCTGAGCGATGACCAGCTGCAGGACGAACTCCTCAAGCTGAAGAAAGAGCATTTCAACCTGCGTTTCCAGGCGGCCACCGGCCAGCTGGAGAACACCGCGCGCTTCGGGCATATCCGCAAGGACATTGCCCGACTGAAGACGGATATCCGTCGTCGCGCGCTGCAAGCCCAAGGGAGCTAGGCGATGCCGAAGCGAATTCTGCAAGGCACCGTGGTCAGCGACAAGCAGGCGAAGACGGTGATCGTCCGTGTCGAACGGACCTTCCTGCACCCGCTGCTGCGCAAGACCGTGCGCCGCTCGAAGAAGTATCATGCCCACGACGAAGCGGGCGTGAAGAAGATTGGCGACAAGGTCCTGATCCAGGAGTGCGCGCCGAAGTCGAAGCTCAAACGGTGGGAGGTCGTCGCGGACCAGGCGTAAGCCGTCCTCGAAGACCATCCTGATCTATGGAGGATCACGATGATCCAGATGCAAACTAATCTGGACGTGGCCGATAACTCCGGCGCCCGCCGTGTGCAGTGCATCAAAGTACTGGGCGGAGCGAAGCGGCGTTATGCGCGCGTCGGCGACATTATTGTCGTCTCTGTAAAAGAAGCCTCGCCGAAGGGTCGGGTGAAGAAAGGCGACGTGCGCAAGGCCGTCGTGGTGCGTACCGCTGCGGACATCAAACGCCGCGACGGTAGCGTGATCCGCTTCGACAACAACGCCGCGGTTCTTCTCAACCAGAGCAACGAGCCTCTGGGCACGCGTATCTTCGGCCCGGTCCCGCGCGAATTGCGGGCCAAGCAACACATGAAGATCGTCTCGCTGGCTCCGGAGGTGCTGTAGTCATGGCTGCCAAGATCAAAAAGGGCGATAAGGTCGTCGTTCTGACCGGCCGCGACAAAGGCAAGACCGGCACGGTATCCAAAGTGGTGCCGAGCGAAGGCCGGGTGTTTGTCTCCGGGGTCAACATGGTCAAGCGCCATCAGCGCCCGACGCAGGCCCAGGCCGGCGGTATCGAAGAAAAAGAAGCTCCGATCCAGATCTCCAATGTGGCGATCGCCGACCCCAAGACCGGTGAGCCGACACGCGTCGGTTTCAAGGTCGAGGGTGGCAAGAAGGTTCGGATCGCGAAGAAATCCGGCGAGGTGATCGATGTCTGACGTCGCTCAATACGAACCACGCCTGAAAGCGCGCTACCGCGAAGAGATTCGCAAGAGCCTTCAGGAGAAGTTTGGCTACAGCAATCCGATGGAGATTCCGCGGCTCGAGAAAGTCGTGATCAACTTCGGTGTCGGCGAAGCGGCCCAGGACTCCAAGAAGATCCAGGGCGCGCTGGCCGATCTGCAAGCGATCTCCGGTCAGAAGCCCGTCGCGACCAAAGCGAAGAAGTCCATCGCCGGCTTCAAGCTTCGTGAAGAGCAGCTGATCGGCGCGAAGGTGACCCTTCGCAAGGATCGGATGTTCGAGTTTCTCGATCGCCTTATCACGATCGCTCTGCCGCGCGTCCGCGACTTCCGCGGCCTGAACGGCAAGAGCTTCGATGGCGGGGGCAATTACGCGATGGGCCTGAAAGAGCATATCGTGTTCCCCGAAATCGACTACGACAAGGTCGAGAAGATCCGCGGTATGGACATCGTGGTTTGCACCACGGCCAAGACCGATGAAGAAGCGAAGGCCCTGCTGGCCGAGTTCGATTTCCCGTTCTCGAACTAACGCAGCAGGAACGCGGGCTCGTGGTGAGTCCGCACGCAGGAGATTGATGAATGGCTAAGAAGAGTGCAGTCGAACGCAACCAACGCGTCCGCAAACTCGCAAAGCAGTACGAAGCCAAGCGTGAGCGTCTCAAGGCGATTGCGCGCGACACCGAACGCCCGGTTGACGAGCGTTTCGCCGCGCAGCTGAAGCTCGCCGAGCTTCCGCGCAATTCCGCGCCCACGCGCATCCGGAATCGCTGTGAAGTCAGCGGTCGGCCGCGTGGTTATTATCGCAAGCTGAAGATGTCGCGCATCGCGCTGCGTCAACTGGCCAGCCACGGGTTTATCCCGGGCATGGTCAAGTCGAGCTGGTAGGGAGAGGGACTCATGTCGATGATTGATCCGCTCGGCGATATGCTGACCCGTATCCGGAATGCGCTGATGCGCCACCGGTCCAGCGTTCGCACCCCGGCTTCGAAGCTGCGTCAGCGCGTTCTTGATGTGCTGCTGGAAGAAGGCTTCATCCGCGGCTATTCCGAAACGTCCGATGTGAAGGGCTTCAAAGAGTTCGAAATCGAACTGAAGTACTTCGAAGGTTCCTCCGTTATCAGCGATATCAAGCGCGTGTCCAAACCGGGCCGCCGCGAGTATCGCAAGGTCAGAGATCTGCCCCTCGTTCGCAACGGGCTCGGGATCGCGATCGTCTCCACGCCGATGGGTGTGATGAGCGACGCGGCCGCGCGCGAAGCGAATGTGGGTGGCGAGATTCTCTGCCACATCAGCTAAGGGGAGATTTGAATGTCTCGTTTAGGCAAACTTCCCGTCGAAATCCCCTCTGGCGTCAGTGCCGCGATCAACAACGCGGTAATCCAGGTCAAGGGCCCGAAGGGTGAGCTGAGCTTCGCGTTGCCGCGCAACGTTGCGGTCGAACATGGCGATGACGGGATCACCGTCCAGCCGGCCGACGAAAGCAAGGAGTCCCGCGCGATGTGGGGCACCACGCGTGCGACGATTTCCAATATGGTTCACGGTGTGACGCAAGGCTTCACGCGCGACCTGGAGCTGATCGGCGTCGGTTACCGCGCGCAGATGCAGGGCAACGATCTGAAGTTGTCGCTCGGTCTCTCCCACGACGTGGTCTACACGCCGCGCAATGGCATCAAGATTGCCACCCCGAAGCCGACGGAGATCAAGATCGAAGGTCCCGACAAGCAGGTGGTCGGCCAGACCGCTGCGGAAATCCGGGATTTCCGTCCGCCGGAGCCCTACAAGGGCAAGGGTATCAAATATTCCGACGAGTATGTTCGCCGGAAAGAAGGCAAGAAGAAGTAAGGACGCAGGCGATGAAATCCTCACGCGAGAAGATGCAACGCCGCGCCCAGCGCACACGCACGCGGCTGAAAAAACTGGCCAATGGGCGTCCGCGCCTGTCGGTCTACCGTTCGTCGAAGCACATCTATGCCCAGATCATCGACGACAGCAAAGGCGTGACCCTTGCTGCCGCCTCTACTCTGGAAAAAGACGTGGCCGGCGACGCCGCCACCGGTGCGACGGTCGAGCTGGCCGAGCGTGTCGGCAAGCTGGTCGCCGAGCGTGCGAAAGCCAAGGGCCTGACCGAGGTCGTGTTCGACCGGGGCGGCTATATTTATCATGGGCGCATCAAAGCGCTCGCCGACGCCGCCCGTGAGGGCGGCCTGCAATTCTAAGGGAGGCGACGCATGGCTCGAGATCAGGAGCGCGGTCGCGGCAGGCGCAAAGACCGTGATGATGAGCAGGGCGACGAACTCGTCGACAAGCTCGTCCACATCAACCGCGTTGCCAAGACGGTTAAAGGCGGGCGGAATTTCCAGTTCGCCGCTCTCGCCGTTGTCGGCGACCAGAAGGGCCGTGTCGGCTTTGGCCAGGGCAAGGCGCGTGAAGTGCCGGAAGCCATCCGCAAGGCGACCGAGGAAGCCAAGAAGACGATGGTCCGCATTCCGCTGCGCGAGGGCCGCACTTTGCACCATGACGGCAAGGGCCGTTGGGGTGCAGGCAAGGTGATCCTGCGTTCTGCGCCTCCGGGTACCGGTGTTATCGCCGGCGGTCCGATGCGTGCGATCCTGGAAAGTCTCGGTGTTCAAGACGTGGTGGCCAAATCCACCGGTTCGTCGAACCCGTACAACATGATCCGCGCGACGCTGGAAGCGCTGAAGGCGCAGGAAAGCCCGCGTACGGTGGCTTCCAAGCGGGGCCTCAAGGTGGGCGACATTGCCAACCGCCGCCGCGACGGTGCTTCGGCGCCTGAAGCGATTGAGTCTTAAGGGGTAGATGATGGCGAAGAAAACCACCCTCATCGTGCGCCAGACCGGTAGTTCGACCCGGCGCCCCAAGACTCAGCTTCAGACGCTCGTCGGTCTCGGCCTCGGCCGGATCGGCAAGCAGCGCGAGCTGGAAGACACACCGGCCATTCGCGGGATGATCGCCAAGGTCTCCCACCTGGTCGAAATCGTCGAGGAGCGCGGCTAGGCCGCTGCTTCGATAAAGGAGTACTCCCATGCGTCTGAACGAACTGCGCGACAATCCGGGCGCCGTCAAAGAGCGTACCCGCGTCGGTCGCGGCATCGGCTCGGGCAAGGGCAAGACCGGCGGACGTGGCGTTAAAGGCCAGAAATCTCGTTCCGGTGTAGCCATCAAGGGCTTCGAAGGCGGTCAAATGCCGCTCCATCAACGTCTGCCCAAGCGCGGCTTCACCAAGCCGAACCGGGCGCGTTATGCCGAAGTCACGCTTGAACGCTTGCAGACGGCTGTCGATGCCAAGAAGCTGGATACGACCAAGACCGTTGATGCGGCTGCCCTGGTCGAAGCCGGCGTCGTGCGCCGCGCCCTCGACGGCGTGCGCGTGATCGGCGGTGGCGAGCTGAAGGCCAAGCTGGATCTCGTAGTTGCGGGCGGCTCCAAGCCGGCGCTTGCTGCGGTCGAAAAAGCCGGTGGCAAGGTCACCGTGCTGATTCCGGCCAAGAGCGACAGCAAAGACTAATGTAACGCGGCGACGAGCTTCCTACATGGAAGCTCGTCGTTACCGTGTCTTCCGCCCGGATGGAGTGATCTGAACTCATGGCGTCTGCTGCAGAACAGCTCGCACGCAATATGAATTTTGCCTCTTTCGCCCAGGCGAAAGAGCTTCAGAAGCGCATTCTCTTCACTCTTCTGGTTCTGGTGATCTACCGGATCGGGACCTATGTTCCGATTCCCGGGATCGATCCGGAAGTCTTCCGCCAGACTTGGGAAAACCAGCAGGGCGGAATCCTCGGAAATCTGAATATCTTTGCCGGTGGCGCCGTTGAGCGGATGGCGATTTTCGCCCTCAACGTCATGCCCTATATCTCGGCATCCATCATCATGCAGCTCATGGCGGCCACCGTGCCGAGCCTGGAGCGCATGAAGAAGGAAGGCGGCGAACAGGGCCGCAAGCAGATCAACCAGTATTCGCGCTATCTGACCGTGCTGCTTGCCGCTGTGCAGGCCTTCGCTCTGGCGATCGGTATGGAGCAGGTCAACTCGTCCGGCGTCTCGGCGGCCGTCGATCCGGGCTGGTTCTTCCGCATAACGGTTGTGGTTACCCTCGTCGGCGGAACGATGTTCCTGCTGTGGCTGGGTGAGCAGATCACTGCGCGCGGTGTCGGTAACGGCGTCTCGCTGATCATCTTCGCCGGCATCATTGCCGAGATGCCGCGGGCCTTGTTCGGCCTGCTGGCTCAAGGCGAGGAAGGCACGATCGGGGGCGGCACGATTCTGGTGGCGCTGCTGCTGATGCTGGCTGTGCTGGTGTTTGTGGTCTTCATCGAGCGCGCTCAGCGCCGCCTGCTGGTTCAATATCCCAAGCGTCAGGTGGGCAACCGCATGATGGGTGGCGAATCCAGCTTCCTGCCGCTGAAGCTGAACACGGCCGGCGTCATTCCCGCGATCTTCGCATCCTCGCTGCTGTTCCTGCCCCAGACCATCGCGGGCTTCACGGCACAGGGCGGGGGACCGGAGTGGCTTCGCACGGTCGCCGCACTGCTGGGCCCGGGCCAACCGCTCTTTATTGCTTTCTACGCCGGACTCATCATCTTCTTCTGCTTCTTCTACACATCGATCGTGTTCAATCCGGAAGACACGGCCGAGAACCTTCGCAAGCATGGGGGCTTCCTGCCAGGAATTCGTCCTGGCAAGCGGACCGCCGAGTATCTTGATTACGTGCTCTCGCGCCTGACGGTCATCGGTGCCGGCTATCTGACGATTGTCTGCGTCTTTCCCGAAGTGCTTCGGGCCCAGGCGCCAGGTATTCCCTTCTATATCGGTGGCACGGCGGTGCTGATCGTCGTTTCGGTCACCCTCGACACCGTGACACAGATTCAGTCTCACTTGCTGGCGCACCAGTATGAGGGATTGATCAAGAAGACGAAGCTGCGGGGGCGCAAGCGATGAACGTTATTCTGTTCGGACCGCCGAACGCAGGCAAAGGCACTCAAGCCAAGCGCCTCGTGAACGAGTACGGCTGGGTTCATCTGTCTACCGGTGACATGCTGCGCGCTGCGCGCAAGGCCGGAACGGAACTCGGCAAGCAGGTTTCCGCGATCATCGATCGCGGCGATCTGGTCTCTGACGAGATCGTCATCGCTCTGATCGAAGAGCGCCTGCCGGATGCCGAAGCCGCCGGCGGTGCGATCTTTGACGGCTTCCCGAGGACGATTGCCCAGGCTGAAGCCCTGGACAAGGTGCTGGAAAGCCGTGGCAAGAAGATCGACGTGGTTATCCGGCTCGATGTCGATCCGGACGAGCTCACCCGGCGTGTTGAAAAGCGCGCGAAGGAAGAGGGCCGTCCCGACGACACGGTGGAAGTGTTTAAGAATCGTCTCGACACCTATGAAGCCGAGACAGCGCCGCTCATTCCGTATTACGAGAGCCAGGACAAGCTGGTGAACGTCGATGGCATGGGTAGCGTCGAAGACGTGGCGGCGAGCATCGACAAGGCGCTTGGCCGCTAGAACCGGAAGCATACGGCGGGATCGGTCCTGCCTGCCTGCTTCTACTGAAAGAGAACACGTCGCTCCCTGTTGACGGGAGGGACGCTGAGACTATAAGAAGCGCCCTTCGCTCAAAAGGGCCGGAGCCGTCCCTGTGTGCAGTGTCTTTGGCTGCACCTGCCGGTCCCGGTGTCTTCTGTGAAGCGGCCTGAAGAATTAAGGAGAGCGTCGTGGCTCGTATTGCCGGCGTCAACATTCCGACGAACAAGCGCGTAGAGATCGCGCTGCGTTACATTCATGGCATTGGTGCAACCAAGGCCCGTGAAATCATCGAGACGGTGGGCATTCCGGCTGAAAAGCGGGTCAACCAGCTCACCGATGCGGAGATCCTGCAGATCCGCGAGACGATCGACGCCAATTACACGGTTGAAGGTGATCTTCGCCGTGAGGTGGCTGTCAACGTCAAGCGCCTGATGGATCTTGGTTGCTATCGCGGCCTGCGCCACCGTCGCGGCCTTCCGGTCCGCGGTCAGCGCACCCACACCAATGCACGGACCCGCAAGGGTCCGGCCAAGCCGATCGCCGGCAAGAAGAAGTAAGGACCAAGGTTTATGGCCAAGGAACCCAGCCGCGTACGTCGCCGCGAGCGGAAAAACATTACCGCTGGCGTTGCGCACGTGAATGCCAGCTTCAACAATACGATGGTGACCATCGCCGACGCCCAGGGCAATACGATTTCCTGGTCGTCCGCCGGTCTGATGGGCTTCAAGGGGTCGCGTAAATCGACCCCGTTCGCCGCCCAGATGGCTGCCGAGGATGCGGGCAAGAAGGCGCAGGAACACGGCGTGAAGACGCTTGAAGTGCGCGTTTCCGGTCCGGGTTCGGGCCGTGAGAGCGCTCTGCGCGCCCTGCAGTCGGTGGGGTTCACCATCACGATGATCCATGACGTGACGTCGATCCCGCACAACGGGTGCCGTCCGCCGAAGCGTCGCCGCGTCTAGAGACTCGTGCGGCGTTTGCCGGCTTGCTGAATACACTGTGGCGCGTCGGCCCCTCCGGCGCGCAGTCCGCTTGAAGGGGACGTAACGTGATCGAGAAAAACTGGCAGGAACTGATCCGCCCGATGAAGCCGGAAGTCACTCCCGGCTACGACTCCTCGCGCCTTGCCAAGATCATTGCCGAGCCGCTGGAGCGTGGCTTCGGGATGACGCTCGGCAACGCACTGCGCCGCGTGCTCCTGTCCTCTCTGCAGGGCGCTGCAGTGACCGCCGTTCAGATCGACGGTGTCGTTCACGAATTCTCGTCCATTCCGGGCGTGCGTGAAGACGTCACCGATATCGTTCTGAACCTGAAGCAGGTCGCGTTGCGCATGCACGCCGAAGGTCCCAAGCGCCTGACCCTCAAGAAGACGGGTCCGGGCGAAGTGACCGCGGGCGATATCGAGGAAGTCGCCGACATCGAGGTGATCAACAAAGATCACGTCATCTGCACCCTGGACCAGGGTGCTGAAGTCCGCTTTGTGCTGACGGTCAATACCGGCAAGGGCTATGTCCCGGCCGATCGCAACCGCCCCGAAGACGCCCCGATCGGCTATATCGGCGTCGATGCGCTTTACAGCCCGGTCAAGCGGGTGGCCTACAAGGTGGAAAACACCCGTGAAGGCCAGGTGCTCGACTATGACAAGCTGACCCTGGACATTGAAACCAACGGTGCGGTCACGCCGGAAGACGCTGTGGCGTATGCCGCGCGTATCCTGCAGGACCAGTTCCAGATTTTCGTCAATTTCGAAGAGCCCTCCGAGGCGCGCGGTCCGGAAGAAGAGACTCCCGAGCTCGACTTCAACCCGGCGCTCCTGAAGAAGGTTGACGAGCTGGAGCTTTCGGTGCGTTCGGCGAACTGCCTGAAGAACGACAACATCGTCTATATCGGCGACCTCATCCAGAAGTCGGAAGCGGAAATGCTTCGCACGCCGAACTTCGGCCGCAAGTCGCTCAATGAGATCAAGGAAGTTCTGGCCCAGATGGGGCTGCACCTCGGTATGGAAGCGCCGAACTGGCCGCCTGAGAATATCGAGGACCTGGCGAAGAAGTACGAGGATCACGTCTAGGACGGACTGCCGCGAGGCACTCTGCCAGGGACGATAAGGAGAGAAGTCATGCGCCACGGTAATGCGCACCGCAAACTAAACCGGACCGCGTCGCACCGCAAAGCGATGTTCGCCAACATGGCGGCGTCCCTGATCGAGCACGAACAGATCGTCACGACCCTTCCCAAAGCGAAGGAGCTCAAGCCGATCATGGACAAGCTCATCACGCTCGCGAAGAAAGGCGACCTGGCCTCGCGCCGTCTCGCGATTTCGCGGATCCGCAATGAAGAGCAGGTCAAGAAGCTGTTCGACACGCTGGGCGGCCGCTACGCCGAGCGTCAGGGCGGCTATACGCGGGTCCTGAAAGCCGGGTTCCGCCATGGCGACAACGCGCCGCTGGCCGTGATCGAGCTGGTAGACCGCGATCCGGAAGCCAAGGGTGCCATCGACCGCGCCCGCGCCGCCGAGATGGAAGGCGCCGACGAGGACTAGGTTCTCATCAAACTGGTCAATTGAGGAAGGCCGCGCCCAAGAGGGCGCGGCCTTTTTCATTTTGGGCCGAGCCGGCCTTGCGAAATCTTAATCGGTCATGGCCTGTTCAGGTGCGATCGTGTTGCCTAAATGGAAGTCGATTTTTGTGCCGGTCGAAACAGGATTCAAGTTCATGATCCGCGTTGCCCTCTCTACTCTGAGCCTGATGCTCGGGCTTGCCGCCACTGCCTGCGCGCAGGAGGACGTCGATACGCTCCAGGACCGTGCGCCGGATAGCTTCCACGAGGAGCGCGCTGTTCCGGAAAACCGGACCGAGATGCAGCTCTCCTTTGCCCCGATCGTGCGCGAGGCGGCTCCGGCGGTCGTCAATGTCTATTCGCGCCGCGTAGTGGCTCAGCGCTCGCCCTTTGCCGGCGATCCCTTCTTTGAGCGCTTCTTCGGCAGCCAGCCGCAGCAGCGCGACGTGGGCTCTCTGGGGTCGGGGGTGATCGTGGACCCGTCCGGCGTGATCGTGACGAATAATCACGTCGTCGAAGGCGCTCAGGAATTACGGGTCGTGCTCGCCGACCGGCGCGAGTTCGATGCGGAGCTCTTGCTGGCGGACGAACGCACCGACCTTGCGGTTCTGCAGATCCAGGCCGACGAGACTCTTCCGGTTCTCTCCTACAATGAGGCGGGAGACTCCGAGGTCGGCGATCTCGTTCTCGCCATCGGCAATCCCTTCGGCGTCGGTCAGACCGTGACCTCCGGAATCGTTTCGGCGCTGGCGCGCACCGAGGTCGGGATCAGCGATTACTCCTTCTTCATCCAGACCGATGCTGCCGTGAACCCGGGCAATTCCGGGGGTGCGCTTGTGAACATGAATGGCGAGCTGATCGGCATCAATACAGCGATCTTCTCCCGCTCCGGCGGGTCGATCGGGATCGGGTTCGCGATTCCCGCCGAGATGGTGCGTTCGGTGGTCAATGCCGCGCTCAATGGCGAAGACCTGATCCGGCCCTGGCTCGGCGCCAAGCTTCAGCCGGTGACCAGCGAACTTGCCCAGTCGCTCGGTCTCGACCGGCCGCGCGGCGCCATCGTGGCCGACCTCTGGCCCGACGGCGCGGCTGAAGAAGCCGGCCTGGAGCGCGGGGATATCATCGTCGCGGTCGACGGGGTGGAGGTGAATAACGAAACCGGCATCCGCTTCCGGTTCGCGACGCACGCGCTCGGCGACCTCGCCCGCGTTGAAGTGCTTCGCGATGGCGACACGCGCGAATTCGAGGTGGAATCGCGCCCGGCTCCGGGCAACACGACCGCCGAGCCGCGCACGGTGGGCGGCCGCAACCCCTTTCAGGGCGCGCGCATCGTGGAACTGTCTCCCGCCTTCAACGAGGCTAACGGCATCGATCCCTTCATGGACGGGGTCATGATCGTGGCCGTTGGACGCCGGTCCGTAGCCGACTATTACGGATTCCAGGCCGGCGACCGGATTGTCACCATCGCGGGGATCGAGGTGGATGATTTCGCTGACTTCGAAAACGCCATGGCCGATCAGGATAATGCCCGCGAATGGCCGATCGAGATCATCCGCCGAGGTGAGCGCCATTCTAGGGTTCTGCGTCTTTAGGGATGACGGAGATCGAAAGATTTGGTCAAGCGCAGTTGACGGTTTGAGCCCGCCTCCCTTTAATAGACTCTTGTAGGGAGAATCCAGATGTCAGGATTCGCGAGGAGGGTGCGAGATGAACAAGACAATTTCTTTACTGTGCGTGTCGGCGGGGATTCTGATTGCCGGCTGCACGACAACCGAGGAACGCGCGGCGCTCCAGGCCGAACGCGACGCCGAGCGCGAAGAAATCGCCCGCATGATCGCGGCCGGGGAGTGTCAGGAAGAGCATCGCCTGGGCACAAGGACGCGGCCGCGTTATGTCTGCGACCCTAGTGGCGAGGGCCGGGACGCGAGCGCGGACGGTGCGCGAGAGGCGGTCCGCCGCATTCAGCGCCAAGGCAGTATCTGTTCTGGGACGAACCCGGCTTGTAGTCCCGACTAGCCGAAGGTGCGGCTTGCGCCACCGCAGAGGCAGCCGGCGGTGGTATGCGGTTGAACATCCGGTGATCGTCCGGTCGAGGAGTTGAGGCCGGTCTGTCTCCCGTCAGCCTGTTGCTGACAGGGCGATGTTCATCTGCCGGTTCTCTATGGCACGATGCACGCATGACAGACCTCTTCCAATCGGCCGGGCTCGAGCAGTCCGCGCCGCGCCCTCTTGCTGATCGCCTTCGCCCAAGGACGCTGTCCGAAGTCGTGGGGCAGGATCATCTTCTCTCCGAAACCGGCCCTCTCGGCAGGATGGTCGCGCAAAAGCGGTTGTCCTCGATTATACTCTGGGGCCCGCCGGGGGTGGGCAAGACCACCATTGCGCGCCTTCTCGCTGAAGGGGCCGGGCTTGAGTTCGATGCCATCTCGGCGGTGTTTTCCGGTGTCGCGGACCTGAAGAAGGCGTTCGATCGTGCCAGGGCGCGCCGGGCCAGCGGATCGGGGACGCTGCTCTTTGTCGACGAAATCCACCGCTTCAACCGCGCCCAGCAGGACGGCTTCCTGCCGGTAGCTGAGGAGGGGATTATTACCCTTGTCGGCGCAACGACGGAAAATCCCAGCTTTGAACTGAACGCGGCCTTGCTCTCGCGTTGCCAGGTGATGGTGCTGAAGCGGCTCGACGCCGAGGCGATGGAGCGTCTGCTCAAGCGCGCGGAAGGTCTGGAGGAGGCCTCGTTGCCGATCACAGCCGAGGCGCGCGAGGGGCTCATCGCCATGGCCGATGGCGATGGGCGCTACCTTCTGAACCTCGCCGAGGAGCTTTTCTCGCTCAAGCTGGAGAAACCGCTCGGTCTCGCTGACCTGGCCGATGTGCTCCAGCGGCGCGCGCCGGTCTACGACAAGGATCGTGAGGAGCATTACAATCTTATCTCCGCGCTTCACAAATCTGTTCGGGGATCTGACCCCGATGCCGCGCTCTACTGGCTCGCGCGCATGCTGGCCGGCGGCGAGGATCCGCTCTTCCTGGCGCGGCGCATCGTGCGCATGGCCAACGAGGATATTGGCCTGGCGGACCCGACCGCGGTTCACGCCGCCCTTGCCGCGAAAGAGGTCTACGACTTCCTGGGCAGTCCTGAGGGCGAGCTCGCCCTGGCCCAGGCGGTGGTCCATCTGGCTTGTGCGCCCAAGTCGAATGCCGTCTACACCGCGTACAAGGCGGCCATGCGCAGCGCGAAGAGCACCGGCTCGCTGATGCCGCCCAAGCACATCCTGAACGCGCCGACCAAGCTGATGAAGTCCGAAGGCTATGGCGAGGGCTACCGCTACGACCATAATGAGGCGGGCGGGGTCTCCGGGCAGAACTATTTTCCCGACGGGATGGAGCGCGAACGCTTCTACGAGCCGACCGACCGCGGCCGCGAAGCCGCGATCAAGGAGCGGCTGGAGCACTGGGGCAAGTTGCGGAGGTAGGCGGCGTGTCCGGTACAGTCCGCGCCGGGCCTCTGGCAATCGGCCATGCGAAAGAGACTAGGGGAGCTAATGAGACGCGTCGTTTTGATCTCCATTGCGGCGGCGGCTGCCATTCTCCTGCTGGCGGTCCTTGCCGGGCTCCTGATCGCCCGCTCCATGGTCGGCGAACCCGGCGTCGAGCGCCTGTCCAGCGTGACGGAAGACCTCGGTGCGCAGCGCTTGCTCTTCGTCTTCGCCCACCCCGATGACGAGATCACCGCCAATGCGCTGATGCGCCGCGCTGTGGCGGAGGGCGTCCATGTGGCCCTCTATACGGCGACGCGCGGGGAGGCGGGCACGCAGTATCCGCCTGTCATCGACCAACCCAATCTGGGTGTCGTGCGCGAAGCCGAGGCGAGAAAGCACGGCTTCGACATCGGTGTGGGCCGTCACACGGTCGAGGATCTGGGCGACGGACAGCTTGCCGGCCGCGATTTCGAGGATCTGGTGGCGCGAGTCTCAGCCGAGATTGCGGTTGCGGGGCCGGACACTGTGGTCAGCTTCCATCCGCAGAGCGCGATATCGCTTCATCCCGACCACATGACGATCGGGCGGGCCACTGCCGAGGCCGTCGCGCGCTCGGACCGGCAGATAAATCTCGTCTGGGTGCTGGCCCCGCGCCCGGCGCTGAACCGCTTCGGGGGCGAGCAGGGTGCGCGTATCGCCAGCCTGCAGCCAGCGCCGGACTTTGCCGTTGCCGCGCCGGCGCGGGACAAGCGGCGCGCCTGGGCGATCCATCACAGCCAGTCGGAGTATCTCCAGGCCGAATACGGCCTTCCCCCCTGGCTGCTGTACACGCTATGGACCGAGGAATATTACGCGTTGGCCGGGGAGGGGTGGGACCGGCGATAGCTGCCGGTCTTGCCACTTCCAGTCTTGCGCCCTAACCCTTCGCGTCATGAACCATCTTCTCTTCATTGCTCTGGGCGGCGCACTGGGTGCGGTCTCGCGGCACCTGGTCAACCAGGCGGGTCTGCGCTGGCTCGGGCCGGAATTTCCCTACGGGACGTTTCTGGTGAATGTCGCCGGCTCCTTGATGATCGGGCTTCTGGTCGGGTGGCTCGCTCAGGCCGGGCGGCCGGATGCGACGGAAATTCGGTTTGCGCTCGGCGTCGGCTTCCTCGGTGCGTTTACAACGATGAGCGCCTTCGCGCTGGACGTCGTCGTTATGGCCGAACGCAAGATGCTGGGACTGGCGCTGGCCTATGCGAGCGGGACTGTCGTGTTGAGCGTGCTTGCGGTATTTGCGGGCCTCCTGATTGCAAGGCGGTTATTCGGGTCATGAGCGGCGTCCAAAACCTCGAAGTCACACGTGACGAAGCCGATATCCGGCTCGACCGCTGGTTCAAGCGGCGCTTTCCCCATGTGCCATTCGGCATGGTGGCCAAGCTCGCGCGGAAGGGGCAGGTGCGCGTGGATGGCGGCCGGGCCAAACCGGACGACCGGCTCCAGCCCGGCCAGATCGTGCGCGTGCCGCCACTGCCCGACCCCGGCGAGACCAAACCCGAGCTCAGCCTGTCGCGTGAAGATGCCGCGTTCGCGCGGTCGCTGGTGATCTACCAGGACAAGGAGCTGATTGCCCTCAACAAGCCGCCGGGGCTCGCGGTGCAGGGCGGGTCGAAGATCACCCATCATGTCGACCGCCTGCTCGATGCCTTCGGTCGGGGCGAGGAGCGCCCGCGCCTGGTGCACCGCCTCGACAAGGACACGTCCGGGGTCCTGATCGTCGCGAAAACCGCACAGAGCGCCAAGCGCCTGGCCAAGCTGTTTCAGGGGCGCGACCTGAAAAAGACCTACTGGGCGATCTGTCTGGGCGTGCCGGTGCCCAAGGCCGGCGAGGTCAAGGGCTTCATCAAGAAGGCGGTCGGAGACCATGCCGATCGCGAGCAGATGGTCGGCGCCGCCCATGGCGAGGAGGGCGCGCAGTATGCGCTGACCCGCTACGCCGTGGCCGAGGAGGCGGGCCGGCGTGTCAGCTGGGTCGTGCTGCGGCCCGAAACCGGGCGTACCCACCAGTTGCGCGTTCACATGGCCGCGACCGGCAACGCCATTCTGGGCGACGGGAAATACACCTGCGACGTGCCCGTTCCCGAGGGCCTGTCCCGCAAGCTGCACCTGCATGCCCGCAAGCTGGAAATCCCGCGCCCGGGTCAGAAACCGCTCATCATCGAAGCACCCATGCCCGAGCACATGAATCAGACGTTCGACGCGCTGGGATTCGATCCGCGCGCGGACCTGATCTTTGTCGAGGAGGCCCTCACATGAGCGACCTGAAGCTCGCCATCTTCGACGTCGACGGGACACTGGTCGACAGCCGCCAGGTCATTCACAAGGCCATGGATCGCGCCTTCGTGCGCGCCGGTCTGGGTGAGATAGACTATGACCGCGTGCGCATGATCGTCGGCCTGGAGCTTGGAGAGGCTGTTTCACGCCTTGCCCCGCCAGACTATCCGGTCGCCCGTACTGCCGAACTGGCGGGCTACTACAAGGAAGCCTTCGTCCAGATGCGGGCCGAGGACGGGTTTGCAGAGCCGCTCTACGACGGGGCGCGCGAGACTGTCGAGCGCCTGGTCGACGAGGGCTGGCTTCTGGGTGTGGCGACAGGAAAGGCCCGGCGCGGGCTGGACATCGTCTTCTCCCATCACGGCCTGCATGCCCACTTCCAGACGCTGCAGACGGTCGATCACGGTCCCGGCAAACCGCATCCGCGCATGGTGCTCGACGCCATGGCGGAGACCGGCGTGGATGCCGGCAACACCGTGATGATCGGCGATACCAGTTTCGACATGGAAATGGCCCGGGCCGCCAAGACGCGGGCCATCGGAGTGAGCTGGGGGTTTCACACGCCTGACGAGGTGAGAGCAGGCGGCGCACATGAGCTTCACGAGGATTTCGACAGCCTGTCTGCAGCGCTGCGGGTCTTTGCCTACGAGCGCCGGGGAGCGGCCTGATGAGCATGTCCAAGGCGAAGGCGGAGAACCGCCCGCTGCCCAAGCGATTCTATAGCGAGGTCGCCATCGACCCGGTCGACGAGGGCTGGCGCATTCTGCTCGACGGCCGTCCGGTCAAGACCCCCGCGCGCGCGATATTGCTGGCGCCGGGCGAGGCGCTGGCCGACGCAATGGCGGCCGAGTGGCAGGCCCAGGAAACCGAGATCAATCCGTTTTCAATGCCGCTGACCCGGCTCGCGCATGTGGCGCTGGACCGCATGGGCCAGGTCCGCGACGGGGCGGCGGACGAGATTGCCCGGTTCGCCGGCACCGACATGCTTTGCTATCGCAGCGACCTTCCCGATCTGGCGCGGCGTCAGGCCGAAACCTGGGATCCCTATCTGGACTGGGCGGCGCGCGAACTGGACGCGCCGCTGCACAAGGCACAGACCATTCTGCCGATCGAGCAACCCGACGCCTCAATCGAGGCGCTGCGTGCTCATGCGCTCATACTGGACAATTGGCGGCTGACGGGCCTCGCCAGTGCCGTCCCCCTGACCGGCTCGGCGGTGCTGGGCTTCGCACTTCTCAAGGGGCGTATTACCGGAGAGGCGGCATTCGAGACGGCCCAGCTCGAGCAGGACCATCAGGCCGAAACCTGGGGCGAGGACAGCGAGGCTGCCGATATGGCGGCAAACCGGCGCCGCGACCTGCTGGCTGCGGACCACCTGTTCCAGCTCATGGACGCCGCGAAAACCTAGCTGCGCCGTCCCTTGCCAGGCCCGACACGGTTGGCCGCATGCGAGATCACCAGAGCGGTGAATTCCTCGCTCGCTTGCCAGGTCCGATCGAGCCAGCGCCGGGCATTCAGGCGCGTTTCAAAATTGCTGGCCATGATCTGAACGTTGGCGAACGCCTTGCGAGCGCGACCTCGCTGGGCGGTCAGATCGCTCCGGATGATGGCCACTTCCATGATGTCGGCCAGCAAGAACAGGCGGCTGATCGGATCGTGCTGATGGAAATATACCCGCTCGCCTTCGGCGAGAGGCGCGCCACCATGATCAATCATGAGCTGGGAAACACGCTGATCGCGGCAGATCTCGGCAAGTTCGCAATAGGTCAGCCATCGCTCGGACACGCTTAACGGCCCTTGCAGGCGAGCGTAGAGACGATATGGCGCTTCCAGTTCCCAGTCGAGGATCATTGCCCCCCTCCCAGTCGGTCAGCATTAGACGATAGTACTGAAACCTGCAATTGAAAGGCCAATGGCGCAATTTAGTAGCCTTGGGTCTTTTCTTGTTTAATGCGGCCTGAACTGTGGGCCCGGAAAATCATGGCGGCTGGACCGGTCCGCCGCACGGTTCGGGCCGGTGTGGTGTTTGCTCCTTTCGGGCGGCGGTGCTAACCAGCGATCCAACAAGAAAATCTCGGGAGCGAAGTCCATGAAAGATGTCCTCGAACAGCTCGATGCCAAGCGTCAGGCCGCCCGGGCCGGGGGTGGAGAAAAGCGTGTCCTCGCCCAGCACGAGAAGGGCAAGCTGTCGGCGCGCGAGCGTATCGAGGTCCTTCTGGACGATGGCAGCTTCGAGGAATTCGACATGTTCGTGGAGCATCAATGTTCCGACTTCGGCATGGACGAGAAGAAGATCCCCGGCGACGGGGTGGTGACCGGGTCGGGCACCATCAACGGGCGCCTGGTCTATCTGTTCGCCAAGGATTTCACGGTGTTCGGCGGCTCGCTCAGCCTGGCGCACGCCAAGAAGATCATGAAGGTGCAGGATGCGGCCCTGCGCAATGGCGCGCCGATCCTGGGCCTGTTCGATGCCGGCGGCGCGCGCATCCAGGAGGGCGTGGACGCGCTGGGCGGCTATGCAGAGATCTTCCAGCGCAACGTGCTGGCCTCCGGCGTGGTGCCCCAGATCAGCGTCATCATGGGTCCGTGCGCGGGCGGGGATGTCTATTCGCCGGCGATGACCGACTTCATCTTCATGGTCAAGGACACCTCCTACATGTATGTGACCGGCCCCGACGTGGTCAAAACGGTCACCAATGAGGTCGTGACGCACGAGGAGCTGGGCGGAGCCAGCATTCACGCCAAGAAATCGGGCGTGGCCGACGGCGCGTTCGAGAACGATATCGAGGCGCTGGTCCAGATGCGCCGCCTGGTCGACTTTCTGCCCCTGAACAACCGGGAAAAAGTCCCCGCGCGCCCGAACTATGACAATCCCGACCGGATCGAACCGAGTCTCGATACGCTTGTCCCGCCCAATCCGAACAAGCCCTACGACATCAAGGAGCTGATCCGCAAAACCGCCGACGAGGGCGACTTCTTCGAGATCGCCCCCGACTACGCGACCAATATCGTGACCGGTTTCGGACGCCTGGAAGGCCAGACGGTCGGCTTCGTGGCGAACCAGCCGATGAGCCTGGCCGGCGTTCTGGACATCGACGCTTCGAAGAAGGGCGCGCGTTTCGTGCGCTTCTGCGATGCCTTCTCCATCCCGATCGTCACCTTCGTGGACGTGCCGGGCTTCCTGCCGGGCACCAAGCAGGAATATGGCGGCCTCATCAAGAACGGCGCCAAGCTCCTGTTCGCCTACGCCGAAGCCACCGTGCCCAAGCTCACCGTCATCACGCGCAAGGCCTATGGCGGGGCGTATGACGTGATGGCGTCCAAGCATCTGCGCGGCGACATCAACTATGCCTGGCCGACCGCCGAGATCGCGGTGATGGGCGCCAAGGGCGCGGCCGAGATCATCCACCGCGCCGACCTGGGCGACGAGGAGAAGATGGCCGCCCACACCAAGGAATACGAGGACCGCTTCGCCAACCCGTTCGTGGCGGCCTCACGCGGCTATCTCGACGACGTCATCCAGCCGCGCTCCACCCGCGTCCGCCTGATCAAGGCGCTGCGCACCCTGAAGAACAAGAATCTGAGCAATCCCTGGAAGAAGCACGATAATTTGCCGCTGTGAGGGTTGGTGATGGACGATCCGTCCCTTTCTGAAATACTTCTGCGCTTGGTGGGGCATCAGCTCGCTTGGGCGGAAGCACAACGACAACCACTCTGGCATCTGGCCGCCATTTCCTTGGGAGCATCATTAGTGGGTGCTGGTGCGGCGTTGGGCGGCATTTGGATAGCCGACCATTTTCGTCGCAAAGAACGAAATGCCGAAGCAGCGGCGGCGCTGATTTCAAAATTCAATGTGATTACAAACGGCCTTTGGGGTGTGCATCAGTATCTGCGAGCCGGTATCGCTAACGCCGGGGATGCACCTCGTGAGGAGTGGTGGAAATATATAAATGAAACTATTGGATTTTTGCCGCCTCCCGAGCCCTTGGGGGGCAGGGAACTAGAGCTTCTTGCTAAACACGGTGAAGCGTCATTGTTTTCTGACTTGTCGGAGATTGAGAATTCAAACCGGATCGTCTTTCAGTCCATGCAGAAATATGGAGAAATAAGGCGTTCTCTGCACGAATTAGTCGCGCCATACACCAACTTTCGCAGAACTGATCAAGGGATGGTTGCCGAAACAAACTTTAGACGAGAAGACGCGCCTCTCGCTCCAGCTTTGGCGTATGATTGCGAGTCATTGATAATTGAAAACATCAATATGCTCGAAAGAGTGCTGCCCCAACTCAAGCGCGCAGCTGAGAAATTGAATTCGTTATTTAAGCGCCACAGAAAGTCATGGGGAATTGGGCTCCATATTGAAACGCCCCAGGCTACTGAAGCGGCGAATTAGGCCGTTCAATAATGATACCGGCACTGCACCACCTGCAGCCTTGCCGCATCGCCCTTGCCGATTACCCGATAGACCAGCCGGTGCTCTGAATCGATCCGTCGTGACCAGAGGCCGGAGAATTCTCCCTTGAGCGGTTCGGGTTTGCCCAAGCCCTCGAAGGGTTCGCGCCTGATGTCCTCGACGAGTTTCAGGATGCGCTTGACCTGACGTGGCTCCTTCTCCGCGAACCATCGCAGATGAGTGAGCGCGCGCGGCGTGAACTCGACGTTCATTCGTTGAAATAGGCGGCCGGGTCCTCGGCGAGCTGGCGCAGATCGTCTTCGGTCAGCTCGTGCGTCTCACCCGTCTCGGCCTCGGCGAGGCTCTTGCGCAGCTCGGCGGCGTTCGCCGGGCTCTTCAGGAGGTAGTTGGTCTCCTGGATGGATTCCCATTCCGATAGCGAGACCATCACGACGGGTTCAGCCCCGCGCCGCGTGATGACGGCGGGCGACTTGTCCCCCGTGACCCGGTCCATCAGGGCTTTGAGCCCCTGCCGGGCCTCGGTGAAGGAAACGATGTTGGCGCGCTTGGTCATCTTTAAAGTGTACGCTTCGTTGTACAGGTAAGCAAGGTTTGGGTGGTGAGAATGCTGGCGCTCGCCTCCTACTATTACGACTATCACGGCGCCGGTTTTGGGGGCTCGCGGGGTGTTGCGGGTTCACACGTGAGAAAGAGCTTGGCGAGGGTAGGGCGTGTGACGCGGGCGGGGATGTTTTCTTCTCCCTCTCTCGTCCTCTTTCCTGACGAAAGTCAGGATCCAGGAGAGGACGGGGCGGCGTCATCGGATGAGAGCGCTCCACGCTCTCTGGATCCCGGATCAAGTCCGGGATGACGAGGGTGGAGCGGTTTGAGAGAAGTGCCAGGTGTATGCGCCCAGCACGTTCACCTGCGCCGGCTGTTTGCCGCGCAGGGATGAGAGACGGGGGACGCGGGAGGGATCGCGAACCGGTAGGGATAGTGCGCTGTATGGATAGGCCCACGGGCCTCCCGCGCCACGATGATTTTACAGCCGTCCAGACCCTTTGGCGTAGCGGATTTCCACCTGCCTGCCGGATCGTGTCCCGGACACTGCCGGGACGTCTGCGCGGGGTTTCCACCGGATCTAAAGCGGGGCAACGCGGCTCCCCGGCGGACCTTCACGCCTCCTCGATCCTGCGAGGCGGTATCTGGAATGCGGCCCTTTCAGACCGCACAGCACCACCGGCCGCTCTTTCATCCGCGCGGGACGTTAGACCGCGCGAACTCGAGGCATCGCCCCCACCGCCACACACTTCGGACGCTCCGGAAGGCGCCCCCGTCAGTCACGGTGAGGTGAAAGCAGTATGGAGTGAAATGCGGGGAGGGGGATAAATGGGGAGATATTCCCCTCCTCTTTCCTGACGAAAGTCAGGACCCAGGGAGGACGCGCGGCGTCCTACGGCCTCTGGGTCCCAGCCTTCGCTGGGAAAGAGGGAGGGAAAGGGGAGTGCCAGTCTATCCTTCGCAGACGCGGGCGTAATCGTCCGCGTCCTGGTCCTGGATGCGGCCGCACAGCGTGTCGATCGCGGCCTGGATGTTGCCGCCCGCATTCCCGATGACCGAGGTGATCTGTTCGCGCTGGGTCTGGGCGAGCCAGACGCCGGCGACCTGTGCGTCGAGGACCTTCAACGTTCCGTCGCGCTCCTGGACACGCCAGTTTACTTCGTAGACCTCGCCATCGGGACCGCCGGAGACCTGCGAGCGCACGACCCAGTCATTCTCGTCGCGCGTGACCGATCCGGTGACGTCCAGCGTCTGGCCGGAATAATTGGTCAGTTCGCTCTCATAGACGTTGATCGCGAACTCGCGAAAGACGGTCTGGAATTCTTCCAGCGTCGCCGGCTCGGCCCCGCGGCGATAGCGTCCGAGCACGAAGTTGGTAATACGGTCGACGTCCGCAAGCTCGTTGATGCGATCGCGGAAATCGGCCTTGACCTCAGCCATTTCGCGCTCGCCGGCGCGCATGTCCTGAAGCACGGTGATCACACCCTGGGCCTGGGTCTCGACAAAGTCCTCGGCCTGGCTCGCATCGGCCGCGTAGGCAGGGAGCAGGGTGGTGCAGGCCAGGAGGCCGGCAAGCAGTGTTGTCTTGAACATGGGGGTGTCCTTTCGGAAAGAAGCGGGGGCGGGGCGCCTACTCGTCTTCGTCGTAGTCGGCGCTGAAATCGGGAAGTTCGCCGAACGCGTCGCCATTCTCGTTGGCGATCTGGCTGGCGCGTAGCTGGCGGTAGGCGGACCGGACCTGCACGTAGGGATCGATGGCGGTGCTCTCCATCGTCGTGAACACGCCCTGGGCGCGGGCTCTGGTATCGAGCCCGTTCAGGCCGCGAACGCCCCAGGCCCAGGTGGACTGGCTGTATTCGGCGTTCCAGTTGAGCGGGTGCGGGTAGCGGTCGACAAAACGCCCGGTGCCGTCGCGCAGGCTGGAGGGACCGAGGACGGGCAGCATGATGAAGGGCCCGTCGGCCACACCCCAGACGGCGAGCGTCTGTCCGAAATCTTCCTGGTGCTGCTCGACGCCGGCCGCGCTGGCGACGTCAAAGACACCGCCAATGCCGAAGATCGTGTTGACCGTGAAACGGCCGAACGTCTCGACCGAGGCGCGTACATCGCCTTGCAGCAGCGTGTTGGCGAACACGACGGGCTGGTTGAGGTTGGTCATGAAATTCTGGACCCCGTCGCGCGCCGGCTCAGGCGTGACCGTGGTGTAGACATTGGCAGCCGGTTCCAGAACGGCATCGTCGAGCGCCATGTTGACGCTGTAGATTCCCCGATTGAGCGGCTCGAACGGGTCTCCGGTCTCAGCCGCCTGCTCGCGGCTGGCGCAAGCAGTGGTCAGGGCCGCGACGCCTATCACAAGCGCCGGTTTGATGGCGCGCCGCGCTCGCCCGACAAAAGTCGTTAACATTCAAAGTCTCCAAATTCCTTTGTCCGCGCCCGTCCCCACCTGGGCCGCGCGCGGCGAATGGGTGAACTAACCAACGTTTTTGTCAGAATTCGGTTCGCCGGCGGATGATTTCAAGCGCATGTGCGCAACAGCGCAGCACAAAGGTGAGACGTTGAATGAAATCGGATAATGGCATAAAGATATCTTTATGTCGTTTATCCGGATCTGCATCTGATGGAAGACCTGCTCAAGAAGCTGCGCGCCCTTGCCGAGCCAACCCGGCTGCGCATCACGACCTTGCTGTATCGCGGCGAGCTGACCGTCAGTGAGCTGATGCAGATTCTCGGGCAGAGCCAGCCGCGCGTCAGCCGTCATCTGAAGATGCTGGTCGATGCCGGCCTGGCCGAGCGCCTGCCCGAAGGCGCCTGGGTGTTCTACCGCCTGGCCAAGAATGCCGTGGGCGAGAAGCTGGCCGCCCTGATCGACGAGATGGCCCACGCCGAGGATGCCGACCTCGCGCGCGATCTCCAGCGTCTGGCCAAGGTGAAACAGATTCGCGCGGACGCAGCCCGGCGCTATTTCGAGAACGCGGCCGATAACTGGCAGAAGATCCGCGCGCTCTATTTCCCCGAAGCCGAGGTGGAGGAGGCGCTGCGCGCCGCAGCCGGTCCCGGCCCGTTCAAGCTGCATCTCGATGTCGGGACGGGGACGGGACGGATTCTGGAGCTGTTTGCCGATGTGGCGCGCGACGGAATCGGGATCGATCTCTCTCACGAAATGTTGAACGTCGCCCGTTCGAAAATCGCCGATGCCGGGCTGACCGACCGCTTCGTGCGCCAGGCCGATGCCGGCGCGCTGCCGATCGATACGGGAACGGCAGACCTGGTGACGATGCACCAGGTGCTCCACTATCTCGACGACCCCCAGCGGGCGCTGCACGAGTGCGGCCGGGTGATGGCGCCGGGCGGGCGGCTGATCGTCGTCGACTTCGCGCCCCACGGCCATGAAGTGCTGCGTGCCGAACACCATCATCGCCGCCTCGGCTTCGAGCCGGACGAGATTGCCGGCTGGCTCGAGGAGTCCGGGCTCGGCCCGGCGAAAGTCACGACGCTGGAGCCGGACGATCCTGCAGCGGCCCTTACTGTTCTGATCTGGACTGCGGAAAAGCGCGTTGCCGCCAGCACGGCGGCCGGGCTCACTGCGCAATCAACGGAGCCTGTCCAATGAGCTGGATGACCCAACCCCCGCGCGATTCTCTCGCGCCTGCGAAAGTCTCCTTCGAGTTCTTTCCGCCGAAGAATGACGAGATGGAGGCCCGGCTCTGGGACTCCATCAGCCGGCTGGAGCCGATGGATCCGGCCTTCGTCTCGGTGACCTATGGCGCGGGCGGCTCTACGCGCGACCGCACGCATCGCACGGTTCGGCGCATCGTGACGGAAACCTCGCTGAAACCGGCCGCGCACCTGACCTGCGTGTCGGCGACGTGCGAGGAAATCGACGATGTCATCCGCGATTACTGGGCGGCGGGCGTGCGCCATATCGTGGCTCTGCGCGGCGATCCGCCCGGGGGCATCGGCGAATGCTACACGCCCCATCCGGGCGGTTACGCCAACGGCGCGGAGCTGGCCGCCGGGATCAAGAAGGTCGCCGATTTCGAGATTTCGGTCGGCTGCTATCCGGAGAAGCACCCCGAGAGCGCGACGTGGGAGTACGATCTCGACCTGCTCAAGCAGAAGATCGACAACGGTGCGACGCGCGCCATCACGCAGTTCTTCTTCGATCCGGAGGTCTTCTTCCGCTATCGCGACCGGGCACGGAAGGCCGGGATCGATATTCCGATCGTGCCCGGCATCATGCTGCAGCCCAACTTCAAGGGGCTCAAGCGGATGGCCTCCATGTGCGGCGCGTCGATCCCGCAATGGATGGACGAGCTCTATGAAGGCCTGGATGACGATGTGAAGACGCGCGAGATGGTGACCGCCAATCTCGCGGCCAATCTGTGCACCGCCCTGCAGAAGGACGGCGTCGATCAATTCCACTTCTACACGCTCAACAAGGCGGCAATGGCGCTGTCCACCTGCCGTCTCCTGGGCCTGAAACCGGCCGAGCTGGAGGACGCATGACCCGTCAGGACCGACTGAAGGCCGCAGAAGAGCTGGCCAGCGAACGCATTCTCATCCTGGACGGGGCCATGGGCACCGAGATCCAGCGCCTCGGCCTGGAGGAGGAGGATTATCGCGGCGAGCGCTTTGCCGACTGGGACTCTCCGCTGAAGGGCAATAACGATGTGCTCAACCTGGCCAGCCCGGATGCGGTGGTGAAGGTTCACCGCGCCTATTTCGAGGCCGGGGCGGACATGGTGGAGACCAACACCTTCTCCGCCACCACGATCGCGCAGGCCGATTATTCGATGCAGGATCTGGCCAACGAGATTGCGTCCGAAGGCGCGCGCCTGGCGCGCGTCGCCGCCGACCAGGTGGCCGAGGAAACCGGGTCGCCACGCTTTGTCGCCGGCGCCATCGGGCCGACCAACAAGACGCTGTCGATTTCCCCCGACGTGGAAGATCCGGGCTATCGCGATGTCAGCTTCGACGACGTCCACGCGGCCTATTCGCGCCAGATCGAGGCGATGGCCGAGCATGTCGACTTCTTCCTGATCGAGACGATCTTCGACACGCTGAACGCCAAGGCGGCCATCAAGGCGCTGCTGGATCTTCGAAGCGCGGGCACGATCGACGCGGACATCCCGGTTCTGATTTCAGGCACGATCACGGATGCCTCCGGACGCACCCTGTCGGGCCAGACGACCGAAGCCTTCTGGAATTCGGTGCGTCATGCCAAACCCTGGGCGGTGGGTCTGAACTGCGCACTCGGCGGCAAGGAATTGCGCACCTATGTGCGCGAGATGAGCCGCATCGCGGAGACGCGCGTGCTGGCCTATCCCAATGCCGGCCTGCCCAACGCGATGGGCGAGTATGACGAGACGCCGGACGAGACCGCGGCTTTCATCGCCGACTGGGCGGAAAACGGCCTGGTCAATATCGTGGGCGGGTGCTGCGGTACGACGCCCGAGCATATTGCCGCCATCGCGAAGGCCGCACGCGGCCACCCGGCGCGCGAAATCCCGAAACGCCCGCGCGCCATGCGCCTGTCCGGCCTGGAACCGTTCGAGCTGGCATCATGATCAACGGACCGGTCCAGAGCGGCGATCTGTTCATCTTCTACGGGCTGCTGAAGAGCGGGGCGCGTGGCGCGCCCGAGCATATCGACCTGAAGGGCGGCGGTGCCTTCCAGGGTGCCTGCCGTTTCAGAGGGCGCCTGGTGGATCTCGGCGGATTTCCGGGCGCGATGGACGGAGACACGCTGTGCCACGGCCAGGTCTACCGCCTGGACGACGCAGGTCTGATCGGCGCGCTGGACGAATTTGAAGGCGTGGATGCCGGCGACCCGGCCCGCTCGCTCTATGTCCGGCGCCGCACTGAAATTCTGGACGACGACGCCAAACCAACCGGGCAGAGCGCCTGGATCTACTGGTACGCCAAGCCCGCCGGGGGCGCATCCGACGTCGCCGAGGGCAACTGGCCGCTGGAAGCGGGGAAAGCACGGATATGAGTACGCAAGCCTCCAACAATTTCGTCAATGTCGGCGAGCGCACGAACGTCACGGGCTCGGCCAAATTCCGCAAGCTGATCAAGGACGGCGACTACGCGACGGCGCTGGATGTTGCCCGCCAGCAGGTGGAGAACGGCGCCCAGATCATCGATGTGAACATGGATGAGGGCTTGCTGGACTCGGCCGAGGCGATGGAGACCTTTCTCAAGCTGGCCGCGACCGAGCCGGATATCGCCCGCGTGCCGGTGATGATCGACTCGTCCAAGTTCGACGTCATCGAGACCGGCCTGAAATGGGTCCAGGGCAAGTGCATCGTCAACTCGATCTCCATGAAGGAGGGCGAGGACCAGTTCCGCGAGCAGGCGCGCATCTGCCAGTCCTATGGCGCGGCCGTCGTGGTCATGGCGTTCGACGAGGTCGGTCAGGCCGACACCGCCGACCGCAAGTACGAGATTTGCGAACGCGCCTACAAGATCCTGGTCGACGAGGTCGGCTTCGCGCCCGAGGACATCATCTTCGACCCCAACATCTTCGCGGTCGCCACCGGCATCGAGGAACACAACAATTACGCGGTCGACTTCATCGAGGCGACCAAACGGATTCGCGAGAACCTGCCCGGCTGTCATGTCTCCGGCGGCCTGTCGAACATCTCCTTCTCCTTCCGCGGTAATGAGCCCGTGCGTCAGGCGATGCACTCGGTCTTCCTCTATCATGCCATTCCGGCGGGCCTCGACATGGCGATCGTCAATGCCGGCCAGCTGGAGATCTATGACGAGATCGACCCCAAGCTGCGCGATCTGGTCGAAGACGTGATCCTGAACCGGCGCGACGACGCCACCGAGCGCCTGCTCGAAGCGGCCGAAGAGTATCGCGGCGACGGCTCGAAGAAGGAAAAGGTCGACGCCGAATGGCGTTCCAGACCGGTCGAGGAGCGCCTGAAGCATGCGCTGGTCAAGGGCATCACCGAGCACATCATCGACGACACCGAGGAGATGCGCCTGAAGTCGGAGCGCCCGCTTCATGTCATCGAAGGTCCGTTGATGGACGGGATGAATGTCGTTGGCGACCTGTTCGGCGCGGGCAAGATGTTCCTGCCTCAGGTGGTCAAGTCGGCGCGCGTGATGAAGAAGGCGGTCGGCCACCTTTTCCCCTACATGGAAAAAGAGCGCGAGGAGATGGGTCTGGCCGACGAGCCGGCCGGCAAGATCGTGATGGCGACCGTGAAGGGCGACGTGCACGATATCGGCAAGAATATCGTCGGCGTGGTCCTGCAATGTAATGGCTATGACGTCGTCGATCTCGGCGTGATGGTGCCGCCGGACAAGATTCTGGAGACCGCGCGCAAGGAGAAGGCCGACGTCATCGGCCTGTCCGGCCTCATCACCCCGTCGCTGGACGAAATGGTGATCGTCGCCAGCGAGATGCAGCGCGAGGGGTTCGACCTGCCGCTGATGATCGGCGGAGCGACGACCAGCCCGGCCCACACCGCGGTCAAGATCGAACCGGCTTATAACCGCGCGCCGATCATCCACGTTCACGATGCCAGCCGCGCGGTCGGCGTGGTGTCCAAGCTGCTGTCGGACAAGCGCGAGGCGTTCTGGGAAGAGACCCGGGAGAAATTCGAGAAAATCCGCGTCACCCGCGCTCGCAACCGCAATGCCAAGACGCGGCTGCCCCTCGAGAAGGCGCGCGAAAAGGCCTTCGACCCCGACAAGGACGGTTATACGCCGGTCAAGCCGAAGCAGATGGGCGTGACCGCGATCGAGGATGTGCGCCTGAAGGATCTCGAGCCCTATCTCGACTGGACGCCCTTCTTCATGTCCTGGGACATGAAGGGCACCTATCCGAAGATTTTCGACGACCCCAATCGCGGACAGGCCGCGCGCGAGCTGTTCGAGGATGGCCAGAAGATGCTGCGCCAGATGGTCGACGAGGACTGGCTCCATCCCAAGGGGGTGGTGGGCCTGTGGCCGGCGCAGCGCGTCGGCGACGATATCGAGGTCTTTGCCGACGAGGACCGCAAGGCGGTCGCGGGCAAGTTCCATGGCTTGCGCCAGCAAAGCGAGAAGAGCGGCGACCGGCCCTATCTGACGATCTGTGACTTCGTCTCAGAGACCCAACCCGATTATGTGGGCGGGTTCGCCGTCACGGCCGGGACCGACGAGGACGACATCATCGCCCGGTTCAAGGCCGACAAGGACGACTATTCGGAAATCATGTTCAAGGCGCTGGCCGACCGCTTTGCGGAGGCCTTCGCCGAGTATCTGCACGAACGCGTCCGCAAGGAAATCTGGGGCTATGCGCCGGAGGAGTCGCTCACGACCGAGCAGCTGATCGGGGAAAACTATGCCGGTATCCGTCCGGCTGCCGGCTATCCGGCCCAGCCCGACCACACCGAGAAGGATGTGCTGTTCGAGCTTCTTCAGGCGACGCAGCACACCGGGATCGCCCTGACCGAGAGCCGGGCGATGAATCCGCCCGCTTCGGTAGCCGGGCTGTACTTCGCCCATCCCGAGAGTGCTTACTTCGCGGTCGGGCGGATTGCGAAGGACCAGGTGGAAGACTATGCCGCGCGCAAGGGGTGGAGCCTGGAGGAGGCCGAACGCCATCTGGCGCCGATCCTGGGCTATGACCCGGACAGCCAGAAGGCGGATGTCATGGATGCGGCCGAGTAGGCGGTCTTACATCGTGACGATGACGAACATCGCGCACATAGCCATGATGGTAAGCCGGATAAACATGATAACGCGTCCTGTGCATGGGACGGCGCCTCAAGAGCGGGGCTCTTTGGCGTTCCGCGGCGGCCAGGGCGACGATCTCGCTGCGAGATGTCCGCCAAATCCAGCGCCGCCTCGTCCCGGGGCGGGTGGGCCATGCGGCCCGGTGTGGTCAGCGTATTAACGAAACCTTTCCCGCCCCGGTTCCTCTAGATTGCACTTCCCGGCCGCATCTTGCGCGGCCCGGCTTCGCGGACATGCGGGCCTGAACTCTCTTGTCCATCGGCAATATGGTTGCGCGGACCGAGCGGTACGACTCCGGTCGGGTTCACCATGTCGTGACTTTCGTAATAGTGACGCTTGGCGTGCTCGAGATTGAAGAGTTCGCCGATATCGTCATGGCCGTGCAGCCGCCGCCCGTAGGCCGCCAGGTTCTCGTATTCGGTCAGGCGCTTCAGATTGCACTTGAAGTGGCCGTGATAGACCGGATCGAAACGCACCAGCGTCGTGTAGAGACGCCAGTCGGCCTCGGTCAGCGCTTCGCCCATCAGGTAGGGACGCCCGTCCGACAGCCGGTCTTCGAGCCAGTCGAGCGCGTCGAACAGGGTCGTCACGGCCTCTTCATACGCGTCCTGGCCGGTCGCGAAGCCCGCCTTGTAGACGCCGTTATTGATGTCGTCATAGACACGCGAATTGACCTGGTCGATCTCGGCGCGAAGCGATTCCGGATAGTAGTCGCCCTTCGCGGCCCCGACCTCGTCGAACGCGGAGTTGAACATGCGGATGATTTCCGCGCTTTCGTTCGAGACGATCGTTTCCCGCTTCTTGTCCCACAGGACAGGCACGGTGACCCGTCCGGTCATCTCCGGCTCCGCGGCCAGATAGACCTCGCGCAGATAGTCGGCGTCGTGGATGGGATCGGGGATTACGCCCGGCCCGTCCTTGAAGGTCCAGCCCTGATCCTTCATCAGCCAGTGGACGACCGACAGCGAGATCATGTCTTCCAGCCCCTTCAGACGGCGGAAGATCAGCGTGCGGTGAGCCCACGGACAGGCCAGCGAGACATACAGATGGTAGCGTCCGGGCTCTGCCTTGAAGCCGCCTTCGCCGGACGGGCCGGGCTCGCCATCGGCGGTAACCCAGTTCCGAAACTTGCTCTGGGAGCGTTTGAACTTTCCGCCGGTAGACTCGGTGTCATACCATTTGTCGTGCCATTCGCCGTCGATCAGGAGGCCCATGAGTCGTCCTTTCAGTGTCGGTTTGTCGCGCGGGGCAGTGCCGGAGGAGACCCGGCTAGAAGCGGCCGTTCTGGAAATCGGCCATGGCCTGGCGCACTTCGCCCTCGGTGGTCATGACGAACGGGCCGGCCCACACGATCGGTTCCCCGATGGGTTTGCCGGCGGCCAGCATGACGCGTGCGCCCTTGGGGCCTGCCGTGAACCGGACCGTCTTGCCGGGGCCGAAGACGCCGAGCTCGGACGTGTCCAGTGTCTGCCCCTCCACGCTGATCGAGCCGGTATGGACGGCCGCGAACGTCGTCTTCTCATCGCCGATCGGCTCCTCGAACACGGCGCCCGCTTCCATGCGCAATTCGGCATAGAAGGGCTCGACCGTCACGCCGCCGACCGGACCTTCGACACCGGTCGAGGTCTTGCCGGTGACGATCTTGGCGACGACGCCGTCGCGCTCATCGGCGGGAATCCCGGCCTCGTCGAATTCCTGATAGCCGGCCGGTTTCATTTTTTCGGCCTTGGGCAGGTTGATCCAGAGCTGGAAGCCGCTCATCAGCCCGTCTTCCTGCTCGGGCATTTCGGAATGGATGATCCCGCCTGCTGCGGTCATCCACTGCACGCCGCCCGGCTCGATCACGCCCTCATGACCCTTGTTGTCCTTATGGCGCATCTTGCCCGCGATCATGTAGGTCACGGTTTCGAACCCGCGGTGCGGGTGGGACGGGAATCCGGCGAGATAGTCGCCCGGATTGTCCGAATGAAAATGATCCAGCATCAAGAACGGGTCCAACGTGCGCAGCGAGGGCGTGCCGAGCATGCGCGTCAGCTTCACGCCCGCGCCGTCGGACGCCGGCATGCCTCTGGTGATTTGCTTCAAAGTCCGGATTGCCATTGATCGGGTCTCCCTGGCCGGTATTGCGTTTCCTATGAGATGGGGCAGGCTGGCGCGGGTATCGAGCCCCGGCGTGGACGAGCTCTGTTTCCTGAATGGAAACGCTCGAACGGCGGGAGCGTTTCGTCCGGTACAGGCCGGTAGACGCCGCCATAGGCGCCGGGCTAAGCGAAGGCCGCCGGCATTCCCGTCAGCAGAACAGGACCTGACACGCGATATGAGTGATCCTTTCGTTTTGGGATGGGAGGAGTGGGCCGCCTTTCCCGGGCTCGGTCTTCCGGCCATCAAGGCCAAGGTGGATACCGGGGCGCGCACGTCGGCGCTGCATGCGGTGTCGATCGAGCCGTTCGGACCCGATGACAATCTGCAGGTCCGCTTCGTCATGCACCCCGTTCCCGAGGATCCCGAGGTCGAGGTAACGTGCGCGGCGCCCGTGGTCGACCGGCGCGAGGTCACCAGTTCGAACGGCGAAACAGAATTGCGCTGGGTCATCGAGGCGCGCGTCAGGATAGGCGAGCGCGAATGGCCGATCGAGGTCACGCTGACCAATCGCGAGACGATGCAGTACCGCATGCTGCTCGGCCGGGCCGCCATTCTGGACGATATGGTGGTCAGTCCGACCACTTCGTGCGCGCAGAATGCGCTCAGCTTCGAGCTGTACAAGGATTTTCCGCGCCGCAAGCCGGTCAAGCGCCCGTTGCGCATCGCAATCCTGACGCGCGAGCCGAAGAATTATTCCTCCCAGCGCCTCAAGGAGGTCGCCGAGGCCCGCGGACACGTCGCCGAGATGATCAACACGGCCCGCTGCACCATCGCGATCAATGCGCTCTCCCCGGCGGTGTATTACGATGGCCGCAAGCTACCGCGCTATGATGCCATCATTCCGCGCATCGGCGCGTCGATGACCAATTACGGCATGGCGGTGCTGCGCCAGTTCGAGATGACCGGCGCCTATATCCTCAACAACGCCGAAGCCATCGGGGCCAGCCGGGACAAGCTTTACGCCCACCAGATCCTGGCCCGCGCCGGGATCGGCATGCCGACGACGGCCTTTGCCCACTCGCCCAAGGATACCAAGAACCTTGTCAGCCATGTCGGCGGGGCGCCGCTTGTGGTCAAGCTGCTGGAAAGTACCCAGGGCAAGGGCGTGGTGCTGGCGGAAACCACAAAGGCGGCCGAAAGCGTGATCGATGCGTTCCGGGGACTCGACGCGAACTTCATCGTGCAGGAATTCGTCAAGGAAGCGGCCGGCGAGGACATCCGCACGCTGGTCGTCGGCGGCCGGGTGATCGCCTCGATGAAGCGCAAGGCGCAGCCCGGCGAGTTCCGCTCCAACCTTCATCGCGGCGGGGAAGCCACCCGCGTGCGCATCACCAAGGAAGAGCGCCGGACCGCCATACGGGCCGCCAAGTCCATGGGACTGGCCGTGTGCGGGGTCGATCTGCTGCGCTCGGAGACCGGACCCAAAGTGCTGGAGGTCAACTCCTCGCCGGGTCTGGAGGGTATCGAGAAAAGCTCGGGCAAGGATATTGCCGGCATCCTGCTCGACCATATCGAGTCCCATGTGCGCGCGGTCAGCGTGCCGCGCCGGCGCACGCGCGCCAAACCCTCGGCATCGGCGGCAAGCGGCGCTGGCGGTGGCACTCCTGACCAGGGGGTGTGATTTTGCCCGGAACCGAAGTCTGTCGAACGCATAGAAGAGCCCGCGATCCATGCGGATCGCGGGCTCTTTTGCGCGCCGGCCGATCGAGGGGACGATGAACCGGCCGGCCGCGCGTCAGGCTGAGCGGGCGATTTATTCGCCCGGCATGATCACGGCGTCGATCACGTGGATCACGCCGTTGGAGGCGTCCACATCGGCGGACACGACATTGGCGCCGTCAACCGTGACCGAACCGTCGTCGGAGACGACGACCGTGACGCTGTCGCCCTGCAGGGTGTCCAGCTCATACGTTCCGGCCGCGGTATCGGCCGCCATGTATTCACCCGGGACCACGTGATAGGTCAGAACCGAGGTCAGCTGGTCCTTGTTCTCGGGTTCGAGAAGCGTGTCGACGGTGCCGGCCGGCAGCGCAGCAAACGCCGCGTCGGTCGGTGCAAACACGGTGAACGGGCCGTCAGCCTTTAGGGCGTCGACCAGGTCGGCGGCCTGAACCGCAGCGACCAGCGTGTTGAAATCGTCGGCGCTGATCGCGGTGTCGACAATGTCGGCCTGCATGGCGTCATGATCGGACGAGCCGTGATGATCGGCGAGAGCCGGCGTGGCCGCGGCAGTGGCGGCGAGGGCGGCGGTCGAAAGAAGGGCGGTAAGACGCATTGTAAATCTCCTCCTTGGAGGGGTTCGTCTTGGTGGGGAGGCCGACACGAAATCATATCGGGCCGGCTGCTCCGCATCGTGCGGAACACACACTCCTACGGCTCAGCCCCGCAACTGGATCGCAAGATAATAATTTAGAAGCAGAAAAATTTAACTTTTATCGGGGCGCAGATGCCGACCACGGCCCGTACAGGCCTGTCTACGCTGTGTTCCACACGCCTGGATCGCACAAAGATGGATGACTGCGATGCCGGGCTAATCTAAGAGAGAGCCTGCTCATTATTTCCGCATCGGAAACGACATGGACCGAATTGACTCCCTGAGGCTGTTTTCTGTCGTGGCGGAGCTGGAGAGCTTCACCAAAGCCGCCGACCGCATGGGAATGACCCCGGGCGCGGCCTCCAAGCAGATCTCGGCTCTGGAAGAGCGCTTGCAGGCCCGTCTGCTTGAACGCACGACGCGTTCGGTTCGCCTGACCGATGCCGGCCAGGCCCTGCTCGACCGGGTTCGTCCCTGGCTGATCGAATACGAAGCGATCGAGAACGGGCTGGTGACCGAGACCGGCAAGGCTGCCGGCTTGCTGCGTGTCTCGGCACCGGTCGATTTCGGCGCGGCGCGCCTGATCGAACCGGTCACGGCCTTCATGGCGAAATGGCCTGAAGTGGAAATCCGGCTGGAGCTTGCCGATCGCATGGTCGATCTGGTTGACGAGGGCTATGATCTGGGTGTGCGCATCGGTCATCTCACCGACTCCTCGCTGATTGCCAAACGCCTCGCGGGCGCCTGCATGACCACGATCGCCAGTCCGGACTATCTCGGCGAGCACGGTGCCCCGGTGCACCCCGACGATCTGTCGCGCCATCTGTGCATCATCGACCGCAACAAGCCCGCGCCCAACCAGTGGCGCTACACGCGCGGTAACGAAATCGTCGAGGCGCGGGTGAATGGACGCCTCACCCTGAACGGGGCGAGGGCTGCGGTCTGCGCCGCAGCGGCCGGAGCAGGCATTGCCTGCTCACCGGCCTGGGCAGCCGAGCAGGCGCTGGCCGAGGGCAAGGTCGTGCCGCTGCTGGACGGGTGGGAGCCCGATCACCGCGACCTGTGGGCGGTCTTTCCGTCCAATCGGTATCTGGCCCACCGCGTACGGCTTTTCGTCGATTTTCTCGTCGACTGGTTCAAGGACGGGTTCGAGCAGGGCGGGGCGAAGCGCTAGAACGGTGTGCGTCCCCGCCCGGTCAGCGTCCACGCCATCCAGCCGCGAACGACCGGCATCCGGCAGCCCAGCCCCAGGGCCAGGTCGCGCGCCCGGCCCAGAAGCCTTGACGAGGACTGGAAGACCGGCGTCAGCGCCCAGCTCATCCAGGTGTAATAGCGTGCCGCCCGTCTGCGGCGCGCCTCCCAGTGGCGAATGGCGTGCGTAAGCGGAGCATGATCGCGCAGGCTGAGGGCCAGCTCCACCGCGTCGCACAGGGCCAGATTCGCCCCCTGACCCAGTTGCGGGCTCATGCCGTGCGCGGCATCGCCCATCAGCAGGACGTGACCACGCCGCCAGCGCGGACAGCGTACATCGCGGTACACTGCATGGGCATACTCGCCGGGCTCAGCGACGTCGCCGTCGACACGGGCGGCTTTCGGCCAGATGCGTGCGAGTTCCTCGCGAAAGGGCGCGAGACCCTGCGCGCGCCAGGCGTCCAGTTCGCTATGCCGGATTGACCAGAAGAAGCTCACTCCGGGTCTGCCTGACGGATCGGCAGGATTGTCCCCGACCGGCAACAGGCCCACCATGATGCGGCATCCTTCATAGACTTGTTCCAGCTCGCCTTCGCGCCGTCCATCCGGCTCCGGGGCGATCCGCCACAGCGCGCCCCAGGGATAGACTGGCGCGCTCGCCTGCGGACAAACCTGGTCGCGCAGGCCGGACGCCGAGCCGTCGCACACGAGCGCGAGGTCGAACGCGTCTTCGGGCTGTCCGTCGATAATAGGCCGGGGGCGGTCACACCCGTCGAATCCCGTGACTTCGCGGCCTGATCGCCAGGTCACTCCGGCCTCGCGCGCGGCCTGGTAGAGCATGTCGAACAGGCTGGCACGGTGAATGCCGTAGCCGGTATCGCCCGGGCGGCCATCACAATAGCGAAGATCGAGCACCGTGCGCCCCTTCGGAGTCCGGCCGATCAGGCGTGAGATGCGCGCGCCACGCCGTTCTGCCTCCTGCCGAAGCCCGAGCGTCTCCAGCGCACCCAGTCCGGAGGGCTGGAGCAGCAGCCCCGCGCCGAGCGGGCGCGGAGACTCAAATCGCTCGAAGACGGTCACGCGATGTCCGGTGCGCGCCAGTTGGGTTGCGCTGGCCAGTCCGGCGACCCCGCTTCCGATAATCGCAATGTGCATCGCCGCTTCCCCCGTCAGCCCGGCTCGCTACCTGATTAAGCGGTTGCGAGGCGGGCTCCAATAGGTGGAGAGCGCGCAATATTCGGCCCGGGCACGGGGTAGGCGAGGCGGGCAGCTTGGCTATGATGGCGTTTACCGTGTTCGCGCTAGTTCTGTGGCCTGACCGTTGAAGGATGAGCCCGCCAATGAACCGATCTGCCTCGTCCATTGTTTTCGCCAGTCTCCTGGCCGCCGCCGGTTCCGTGTGTGCAGCCGCGCCGGCATCTGCCGAGCTGATCGATGCGCGTGTGCGCCAGCAGGACGGGCAGGGGACACTCTGGCTGGCGTTCGACACTCAGCCGGGCGGGCTGGAGATGGACAGCTCTCTGAATACGCAAAGGCTGCTCGTGACCGGGGTATCCAGCGCGGATCGCCGCATCGAAATTGCGGTCCCGAGCGCGATTTCAGTGATCGAGCTGAACCCGACCGGAGAGGATAGCGTCGAGATTATTCTGTCCGGCATGTTCGAGACGGTCCAGGCCGATATCCGCCAGGGCGGCATTGCGATTCTGTACCAGGGTGACCCGGTGCCTGGCCCGGTTGTCACGCGCCGTTCGGCTCAGCCGCGTCCGGCAGAGCCGGCACAGGCAGAGCCGCAGCCGGAATCGTCTGACGAGCCGGACTCAGTGCCGGCGAACCCTTCCGCGGCGGTTCCCGCTCCACGCGAGAGCAATTCTGGCGAGGCTGACCAGGCGCGGCCTGGACCGGCCGATCTGACGCAATCTGGCCAGACAGACACGGTGATCTGCGGCGAGACCGAAGCGGCGGTGGCCGAAAGCCCGTGGGATCTCGATGCGCTGGCGAGCCACGCCGATTGTCTGGCCGAAGCCGGGCTCACCGCTCAGGCGGTCGGCCTGTACGAGCGGGTACTGGCCTTCGAACCGGGACATTTCTCCGCGGCGATGGGGCTGGGCCAAATCCGGCGTTCGAACGGTTCGAACGAGGTCGCGCGCCAGCTTTTCCTGGATGCCGCCGACAATGCGCGCACCGACAGCGAGGCCTTACAGGCACGCAGCGCCGCCCGCGGTCTGGAAGAGGGCTAGAGTTTCAGCTCCTCGCGGACCTGAGCGCGCAAGCTTGCGAGCGTATCCGCCTCGGTGGGGACGAGTTTGCGGGCATCCAGATCCATGATGCAGGCCACGCCTTCCACGCTCCACCAGGGCCGCCCGGTAACCGGGTCGAGCACCCAGTGGACGAGGTTCCGGACTTTCTCCCCGACCCCGGTCAGACCCGAGCGGATGACAAAGCCGTCGCCGGGCCGCGCATAGTTGCGAATCGCGATGCGCACTTCGAGAAGGGCGCTCGCGCGGCGCGCCGGACCGTTCCCGGCATGGCTCGCCCATTGTTCGGGGAAGCCTTCCTTGAAGTGTATGACGCTGTCGGAGACCTTTCCTATGGCGCACTCGGCCCGCATCCAGCCGAACATGTCCGCATCCTCCGGCAGGAAGCGGCCCCGCCCCGCCCAGGCCAGATCGAGCGCGTCGGCGCGCTGGAGGCTGAGATCGCTCGCGGGCTCGGCCGGTTCGATGCCGCGCGGCCCCGCCTCGTCGGGCAAGCGCACGAGCAGCTGGTCAAGACGGCTCTGCATGCGATCGGGCCAGGTGAAGGGCTGACCGCTTCTCGGCGCCGCATGATCGAGAGAGATGACAAAGCTCGCCGCCAGCCGGGCCGTGGCCGAATGATACATCATCAGTACCGCATCCAGCCCGTCGGGACGGACGTCGAGAACACCGCCCTGGATATGGAGCGGCGCGCCTGGGCGGGATTCGGCGAAAAAGCGGATGTGCATCGTGCGCGCGATCAGTGTCGCGCTCGCGTCGCCGCCAAAGGCGCGGCGCATGCCGATCAGGTCGGACAGCGTACCGATTCCCTGCATCGCCTTGGCGATATAGTGGCGCACATTGAGGTGACCGAGCTCGTCGCATTCCCACGCATTCGCGTTGCCGCGCCATAATTCATGCATGCTGGTCGCCCCCCAGGCATGGATCCGATCTCAGGACTGCGCGCACTGCGCACAGCGGCCGTAATGCTCGATCACCGATCGATCGACCTGGAAACCCGAGGGGGTTTCGGTCGGAACCGGCGAGGTGTGTCGCTCCGTGACCGCGCCGCACCCTTCGCAGATATAGAGCTCGGCTCCGCCGCACTCATCCCCGCGCACGCACGCCATGTAGGCATTCAGCGCCTCGACCTTGTGGGCCAGGCCCGCCGCGGTCAGGAAATCCAGCGCACGGTACACGGTGGGCGGCTGCGCGCCGCCGCCCGGTTTCAGGCTCGATAAAAGATCATATGCCTTGACTGGCGCGCCGGCCGTCAGAAGCAATTCGAGCACGCGGCGCCGCATCGGCGTCAGCGACAGGCCGCGGCGCGTGCACACCTTCTCCGCCTGGGTCAGGGCGCTGTTTATGGTCAGATTCTGGGTCATCACGAGTCGAAAGTTAATGTGTTCTGCGCGCCAGCGCGAGCCCGCAGCCTGCAGGAAAGTGGCTTGCCATCGCCGAACCCTTGGGGTAGGCGTGCTTTTAGCGAATGCAACATTATAACATTACTAAATCGTCAGAGACGCTCGGAGACCTGTCATGCGCCGCTTCAACCCATCCTCCCTCATGTTTGCTGTCAGTGTCATCGCCCTGACCGGCGCTGGCGCGCAGGCCCAGTCCGAGCCTGAAGACGTGATCCGCGTGACATCCGCACCTTTGGAAACGCGAGCAGACGAAGTCGTCGGCTCCGTCGATGTTGTCGGAAGCGACGAGCTCGTTCGCAATCTGAACGGCAACCTGGCCGATACGCTGGAGAATCTGCCCGGCGTGACCTCGACCTATTTCGGCCCTGCTTCCGGGCGTCCGATCGTGCGCGGCCTTGGCGCGGACCGGGTGCGTGTTCTGATCAACGGGCTTGGCGGGCTCGATGCCTCATCTTCCAGCCCCGACCATGCGGTGACCGCCGAGGTCATCGGCGCGGAGCAGGTCGAGGTGCTGCGTGGTCCGGCCGCGATCGCCTATGGCGGTGGTGCGATCGGCGGTGTGGTGAACGTCATGGACGGCCGCATTCCGACCGCGCTCCCCGAAGACGGCCTCGATGGTTTCGTCTATGGGGCACGACCAGCGTGAATGACGGCACGCAGGTGGCCGGCCGCGTACTGGGCAATCTCGGCGCGCTGGTGCTGCAGGGAGAATACCAGCGCCGCGAGGCCGATAATTTCGAGATCCCGGGCTATGCCGAATCCGCCGCGCTGCGAGAACTCGAGCATGGCGACGAGCATGAGGACGAGGATCACGACGAGCACGAAGAGCACGGAGACGAAGAGGAACTCGCCTATGGCGAGGTCGAGAACTCCGGCTACACCTTCGAGACCGGCTCCGTGGGCGCCTCCATCGTGGGCGACTGGGGCTTTGTCGGCCTTGGCTACAAGCAGACCGACGCCAGCTACGGCCTGCCCGGTCACAGCCATGCCCATGAGGAAGACCACGAGGACGAGGATCACGACGAGCACGAAGACCACGAGGAGGAAGAAGGCCATGCGCACGGCGAGGAAGACGTGCGCCTGGAACTCGACCAGAAGCGGGTCGATCTTCGCGGCGCGTTCGAACGCGAAGGCTTCTTCAACCGGATCCGCTGGTCCTTCGCCCACGCCGACTACGTGCATACCGAATTCGAAGGCGATGAAATCGGTACGGTCTTCGACAAGGAGGGCGTCGAGGGACGCCTGGAAGTTCGCCACCAGCACGGCGGGCCGCGCCAAGGCGCCATCGGCGCCCAGATGCTGACGCAGGAATTCAACTCAGCCGGGGCGGAGGCGTACCTGGAGCCGGTCGTCACGCAGGACTGGGGTCTCTTCGTCGCGGAGCGCTGGGATTTCGATCGCTGGGGTATCGAAGGCGGGCTGCGTTACGACACCCGCAATCTCGATGGACTGCGGGCCGAGCGCGATTTCGACACGGTGTCCGGGTCAGTTTCACTTTTCGCGCGACCGGCCGACGGGTGGTTCACCGGCATCACGCTGTCGCACACCGAACGTGCGCCGACCGACGCGGAAGTCTTCTCTAACGGGGCACACGTTGCCACCCGGGCCTTCGAGGTTGGCAATCTGGATCTGGGTACCGAGACGGCCTGGTCCGGCGAGGCCACGCTGCGCCGTGAGGCTGGCCGCTTCAGCGCCGAAGCCACGGCCTTCTACGCCGATTATGATGGCTTTATCGGTCTTTTCCCGACAGGCGAAGAAGAAGACGGTCTGGACGTGTTCGAATACCGGCAGGAAGACGCGGCGCTCTATGGGTTCGAAGCCAAGTTTGAAACCGAGCTGGGCCGGGTCGCGATGTTCGACCTCAGCGCGGAAGCGACGGCCGACTATGTCCGTGGCGAGCTCGACAATGGCGGCGATCTGCCGCGCATTCCGCCCCTGTCAGGCACGCTGGCGCTGATCGCCGATCACCGCCTGGTATCCCTGCGCGCCGAAGGCCGCTTCGTGGCCGAGCAAGACGAGGTCGCGAGCTTCGAAACATCGACCGAGGGCTTCGCCCTGTTCAACGCGGATGCCCGCATCACGCCGTTCGACGAGCATGACGTGGCCTTCATCGTGGGCGTGCGCAACATCACCGACGAGGAAGCCCGCCTGCACACCTCCTTCCTGAAGGATCAGGTTCCGCTCCCGGGGCGCTCGTACCGCGCCGCGGTCAGCGTCCGGTTCTAGCCGCCTGCGGCGCCCTGCCGCGCGGCAGGGCGCCCCGCGGCAGGATGACCTCTCCCCAAGCGGCCGGAACGGGAGCAGAAAGCCCTACCGAATGTAAGGGAAAGGGGTAATCCCATGAAAACGCTTCTCAAAGTTACGCTGGCTGCCGGCATCTTCGCGCTTGCAGCCGCGCCCGCCCATGCCGAGCAGGGCGACTGGCTCTTCCGTCTGCGCGCGATCAATGTCGTTCCCGATGAAGGCGCGGATATCACGCCGATCGGCGGGGGTGTCGATATCGACACGTCTGTGATGCCCGAGCTGGATATCAGCTATTTCTTCACCGACCATATCGCGGCCGAGCTCATCCTGGGCGTGACGCCGCATGATGTGACCGCGACTGGCACGGCCCTTGGCGATGTGGATCTCGGCGATGTGACTCTGCTGCCGCCGACGCTGACGCTTCAATACCACTTCAATCCCGACGGTCAGATCAGCCCGTATGTCGGGGCCGGCGTGAACTACACGATCTTCTTCGATGAAGACCTTCCCGGCGGAAGTCCGCTGACCAGCATCGACTACGAGGAAAGCTTCGGCGGCGCGCTCCAGGCCGGTGTCGATTACCGGCTCAACGAGCGCTGGTTCCTCAATGCCGACCTGAAGAAAGTCTGGATCAATACCGACGTCACGATCGATGCCGGCGGACTGGGTCTCGTGGAGGCCGATGTCGACATCAACCCGTGGATTTTCGGACTGGGCTTCGGTTACCGCTACTAGGCTCGATCCTCTCACAGATCATCCCACTGGCCGGGGGCTGCGAAAGCGGCCCCCGGTTTGCATTGTCCTAACTGCACCGGGGCGGTGAGGGGCCGTGTTGCCCTTTCAGGCCCGCTCCGCTACCAAACGCGCAAAGTGACAATCTGGGGATAGACCATGGCCGACGCTACACCTTCCGCAAATGCTGCCGTTTCGGGCAACCTTCCGCTCTACAACAACCCGGTCCCGCTCAATAAGGATCGTCACAAGGGCAAGGGGCTGAAATTCTCCGATCGCCAGTTCGACTTCCTCAAGGATACCCATTTCGTACCGGTGACCTTCGGCGAGTTCGGATCCGTGGCGAGCCGCTTCCCGATCCTGTTCCTCGGCGAGAACAAGACCGCCGTGGCCGCGATGGGTCTGCGCAAGGGGCAGAACCTGTTCGTGGACCCGCAAACCGGCCGGTTCGAGCAATTCACCTATCTGCCCGCGTTCGTGCGCCGCTATCCGTTCGTCTCCGCCTCGCACGGTCAGGAGAAGGATCGCTTCACGGTGTGCGTCGATGAGGGCTCTGACCTGTATTCGGACAAGCCGGACGTGCACTTCTTCGACGACAAGGGCGAACTGACCGATTTCACGCAGCGCGCGATCGACTATGTGCGCCGTTTCGAGGCGGATGTGCGCCAGACCCAGGAGTTCACCGCACGGTGCGAAGAACTCGGCCTGCTGACCCAGCAGGAATCCAAGTTCCAGCCGCGCAACGAGAAGGGCGAGCCGGTCGGCGAGCCGCAAGTCGTCGCCACCTATTTCGGCATTGATGGCGGCAAGCTCATGGAGCTCGATACCGAGACCTTCGCGGGTCTGCGTAATAACGGCTATCTGGGCGGCATGTACGCCGCGATGCTCTCCCAGCTGAACTGGGACCCGCTCATCCAGCGCGCCGCAGCCCAGGATACGGGCCAGGCCGCGCAGGCCTGATCGGGGTCCGCCAGTCGAGAATTGCAAAAACAGCCTGCGATCACATGCGCGTCAGGACGGTTTCACCCCGGACCGCCGCGCGATATATCCGGCCTAAAGCCGCTTGTCCGAACGGAGACTTATGTGACCGCACGCCCTGATCTGTTCCGCCGGTATGTGCTGGCCCCGATTGCGTGCGCGCTGGCTCTGGCCGGTCTTGCCCAGGCACAATGGGACAACGCCGACCCGATGGTCGATGCGAGCCTGGTCAGCGAGCGCGAGACCGTCGCGCCGGGCGAGACCTTCCATATCGCGCTGCATCAGGACATCACGCCGGGATGGCACACCTACTGGCAAAATCCCGGCGATAGCGGAGAGCCGACGCGGCTTTACCTGACGCTGCCCGAGGGCTGGCAGGCCGGTGAGCTGATCTGGCCGGCGCCGGCCACCTACGCGCTGGGGCCGCTGACCAATTACGGTTATGCGGATGAGGTGAGCTTTCCCGTTGCTGTCACCGTGCCGGAAAGCGCCACACCCGGTTCCGTGACGATCGAAGCCGAAGCCACCTGGCTGGTCTGCGAGGAAATCTGCATCCCCGAGGACGCCGAGCTGGCGCTCACACTGACTGTGGGCGATAGCGTTTCCGACCGCGCCGGCGCCCGTCTGATCGACACGGCGCTGGAGCGTGCGCCCGTCGCGGCCCCGCAGGACGTGTCCGCCGGGCTGGTGCGCGCGGGCGACCGTCTCCAGCTGAGCGTTGCCGGCGGCCCGTTTGCCGCGGGGGAAAGCGGTGTCCGCAACGTCTATTTCTTTCCCCATCAGGGCGGGCTGATCGAACATAGCGCGGATCAGGAAGCCGTCTTTGCCCCCTCCGGCCTGGCCCTGCGTCTGGCGCCCGGCTTCCTGGCCGGCGATCCGGTCGACGAGGTGCATCCCGGCGTGCTGACCGCCGAGTTTCGCGATAACGGGCGGTGGCAGTCGCGGGCCTACACGATTGCGCCTGAACCCGGTTTGCAGGTGGTGGAGTTGGGCGCGGCGGCGGGTAGCGAGACCGGCCGCACAGGCCCGACGGCGCCCCCGGGCATAAGCCTCTGGCAGGCCGTACTCTTCGCACTCCTCGGCGGTCTAATCTTGAACCTGATGCCGTGCGTCTTCCCGATCCTGTCGATGAAGGCGCTTCACCTGGTTCAGAAACGCGATAGCGATCCCGCGCAGGCCCGCATGCTCGGCCTGATCTTCGGCGCCGGCGTGATCTCGACTTTCTTGGCTTTGGGGGCTGCTCTGGTCGTCGCCCGCGCCGCCGGCATGCCCGATCTGTGGGGCTTTCAGCTTCAGGTCCCGGGCGTGGTGGCCGGTCTGGTCCTGCTGATGTTCCTCATCGGTTTGAATTTCCTGGGGGCCTTCGAGGTCGGAACCTCGTTGCAAGGTGTCGGCGGCGAGGTGAATCCCAATACGCGGGCAGGCTCCTTCCTCACAGGCGTACTGGCCGTCTTCGTCGCGGCGCCTTGCCTGGCACCCTTCATGGCCGGCGCGCTGGCCTTCGCCATCGCCCAGCCGCCGGCGATTGCATTGGTCGTCTTCGCCTGTCTCGGCATCGGACTGGCGCTGCCTTTCGTTGCTGTGAGCTTCAGCCCGGGCCTGCTGGCGCGCCTGCCGAGGCCGGGGCCCTGGATGGTGCGGTTCAAGCAGGTGCTGGCCTTCCCGATGTTTGCGGTCGCCATATGGCTGATCTGGGTGCTCACCCTGCAGACCGGCGCGACCGGCATGGTGTGGATGCTTGTCGCCCTTCTGGCCACGGGGTTCGCGATCTGGGCCTGGCAGGCCGGGGGCAGTCTCGGCCGGGTCAGCGGCGTCCTGGGTGTCGCCCTGGTTGCCGGCGCGCTGGTCATGACCGCGCGCCTCGAGCCGGGCGCGCAGGCCTCCTCGCAGACCGATTTCGAAGTGTGGAGTCCCGAGCGCGTGGCCCAACTCCAGAGTGAAGGGCGCCCGGTCTTTGTCGATTTCACCGCCGCCTGGTGCGTGACCTGTCAGGTCAACAAGCTGGGCACGCTGTCCGACCGCGACGTGCGCGAAGCATTCGATACCGCAGGCATGGCATTGCTGCGCGCTGACTTCACCAATCGCGATCCCGTGATTGCCGCCGCACTGGAAACCCATGGATCGGCGGGCGTTCCGATGTATCTTGTCTACCCGACATCGGGCGGAGAGCCGCAGAAGCTTCCCCCGCTTCTCACCGAAGACACCGTGCTGCGTGCAATCCGCGCGGCCACCGCAAACGGGAGTGATGCCTCATGATGACGCGTTTCCTGACCACGCTCGCAGCCGGTACCAGCCTGCTGGCTCTGGCCGGCATGGCGCATGTCGACCCGGTCGTGGGCGAACCGGCGCCGGCCTTCGAAGCCAGCACTGCCACCGGCGAGGCCATCGCCCTGTCAGATTTTTCCGGCGAGACCGTGATCCTTGAGTGGACCAATCATGGCTGCCCGTACGTGCAAAAGCACTATGACGGCCAGAACATGCAGCAATTGCAGGCGAGCGCCGCGAGCGACGGGATCACCTGGGTCCAGATCATCTCGTCCGCGCCGGGCAAGCAGGGCCATGTTTCCGCCGAGGAAGCGCTCGCCCTGAACCAGTCGCGCGGTGCTGCGCCGGCTCATGTCGTCCTCGACCCGGAAGGCACGATCGGACGCGCCTACGAGGCCGCCACGACCCCGCACATGTACATTATCGATTCCGAGGGCACGCTGCGCTATGCCGGCGCGATCGACGATCAGCCGAGCGCGCGCTCGTCCAGCCTGGAAGGCGCGCACAACTATGTCACCGCCGCGCTCGACGCGATGGAGGCAGGCGAGCCGATCGATCCCGATCAGACGGTCGCCTATGGCTGTAATGTGAAATATCCTGGGTAGGGGCGATGAAAGTCCTCGTCACGGGAAGCTCCGGCCATCTGGGCGAAGCCCTGATGCGCACGCTTCCTCTTGCCGGTCATGAGCCCGTCGGGCTCGATGCCAGACCGGGCGCGTTTACACGGCATACCGGCTCGATCTGTGACATGGACCTCGTCCGGTCGACGATTCGAGGTGCCGATGCGGTTATTCATACAGCCACATTGCACAAGCCGCACGTCGCCACCCATAGCTGGGCCGATTTCGTGGACACGAACATCACCGGCACGCGGATCCTTCTGCAAGCGGCGGTCGAAGCCGGGGTCGGAGCTTTTCTCTTTACCTCGACGACGAGCGCGTTCGGCCGCGCGCTCCGGCCCCCGGCCGGCGCGCCGGCTGCATGGATCGACGAAGAGGTTTCCGGCCGCGTCAAGAATATCTATGGCGCGACCAAGACGGCGGCGGAAGATCTGTGCGAGCTGACGCACGGGCAGACCGCGATGCCTGTTCTGGTCTTGCGCACCTCGCGCTTTTTCCCCGAAGAGGACGATAATCCGCAGGTCCGTGCGCGCTATCGGCCGGAGAACGCCAAGGCCAACGAGTTCCTCTATCGCCGCGTCGATCTCGCCGATGCGGCGAGTGCGCATGTCTGCGCGCTCGAGCGGGCCGGAGAGATCGGCTTCGCGAAATACATCATCAGCGCCACGCCGCCATTCGACCGGGATGACGTGGCGGGGCTACGCGACGATGCGCCGCCGGCCGTCTGGTCCCGCTTCCCAAGTGGCAAGGCAATCTACGAGTCGCGCGGATATGAGATGTTCGATTCGATAGACAGGGTCTATTCCAACGCGAGGGCGCGCCGCGAGCTCGGCTGGGAGCCGGAATACGATTTCGCCCGCATCCTGCGCCAGCTCGATGCCGGGGACCCGATCGGAAGCGCGCTGGCACGTGAGGTCGGCGTCAAGGGCTATCACGGAGACGCCTTCGCCGATGGCCTCTACCCCGTGGCCTGACCCGGTCTGCCTACTCGGCCTCGACAGGGCAGGGCAGGCTGGCCACGGCCTGGGTCTCGCTATCGCGCGCGATGATCGCCGCGTCTTCGAACAGGCCGGCGAACTCGTGATAGGTACGCGCACGCTCGCCATTGCGCGCCGGCTCCGCGAGCGCGTCCAGCCGCGACAGCGCATCTTCGCTCATGCCTTTGAAGATGCATTTCAGGTCGATCGGTCCCCCGACGGCCTCGATATGGCGCGAGAGCCGGATCGCCTCGCCGGCAAAGTCCTGCACCCCCGTGGCGAACGGGTCGGACGGCTCGATGGCGGCGGACGGCGCGCCCGGCGCCTCGGCCAGCGTCTGTGCACGGCCTTCCGCTTCGGCTTTCAGGGTGTCGGCCAATTCGGCCACGCGGGCGGCATCCTGGGCGACCGCGCTGGCTACTGTGCCAAGCAGGAGCACGATGGCGGTCACCAATATGCGCAACATGTCTGTCTCCCGTATCGATTCAGGCCAATCAAGGCTCTGCCACGCAAGACCTGCGCCGCTTGATCGCGTGCCCGTCTCGGCTTAAGTCCGGCGCGACTGCCCCTTTCCTGTCCAAGAGAACACACAGACGATGGCGAAGACCAAAGCCTTCAAGCCGAAAGCCCGGCGTCCGCGCGGGTTTGAGGATCGCTCCGCGAACGTTCTGCGCGCCGAGCGCGCACTGGTACGCGCCGCCTCTGGCGTCTACGAGAAATGGGGCTTCGAACCGCTGGAAACGCCGGCCTTCGAATATGCCGATGCGCTCGGCAAATTCCTGCCCGACGAGGAACGCCCCAACGAGGGTGTCTTCGCCATGCAGGACGAGGACGAGCAGTGGATGGCGCTGCGTTACGACCTCACCGCGCCGCTCGCCCGCTTCGCCGCCGAAAACTTCCAGGACCTGACCAAGCCGTTCCGCCGCTACCAGTTCGGTGAAGTCTGGCGCAACGAGAAGCCCGGACCGGGCCGGTTCCGCCAATTCGTCCAGTGCGATGCGGACAGCGTGGGCGCGCCGGGCCCCGCCGCCGACGCCGAGATCATCGCGCTGGCCAGCGAGGTCATGGGTGCGGCCGGTCTGAGGCAGGGCGACTACGTGATCCGGGTCAACGATCGCCGCCTTCTGGACGGCGTGCTGGAAAGCCTGGGTGCCTCGGCCAGCGAGGCGCGCATGCGTGTGCTGCGTGCCATCGACAAGATGGACCGTTTGGGCCGCGAGGGCGTCGAGCTGTTGCTGGGCGAGGGACGCAAGGACGAAAGCGGCGACTTCACGAAGGGCGCGGGCCTCGATGCCAGTCAGCGCACCCGCGTGCTCGATTTCCTCGAGGCCGGAGGCGGCTCGCGCGCCGAGGTCATCGCCCGGCTAGAAGCGGTCGTGGGCGACACGGCGGGCGCGCAGGGCGTGGAAGCTCTGACCGAGATTGACGCGATCCTGCGCTCTCTGGGCGTCGACGAGACGCGGGCGGCCTTCGATCCATCCATTGTTCGAGGCCTGGGCTATTATACCGGGCCGGTCTTCGAGGCCGAACTACTGGCGACCGCCCAGTATGAGGATGGCAGTCCGATTCGATTCGGATCGATTGGCGGCGGCGGACGCTATGACGATCTGGTTGCCCGCTTTACCGGACAGGCCGTGCCGGCGACCGGGTTCAGCTTCGGTGTCTCGCGCTTCGCCGCGGCCCTGTCTGCGCTGGACCGTCTGGATGCGGCCCGGCCGGATCCGCTGGTCGTCGTGGTCGCGGCCGAGAAGGACCAGATGGCGGAGTATTTCGCGCTGGCCGCAGAGTTGCGCGCCGCGGGCCTGCGCGCCGAGGCCTTTGTGGGCGGAGGCAATATGGGCAAGCAGTTGAAATATGCCGACCGGCGCGGCGCGGCCTTCGCGGTCATTGTCGGCAGCGAGGAGCGCGAAGCCGGGACAGTGTCGGTCAAGGACCTGGCGCTGGGCGCGGAGATCGCGGCGCAAGTCACCGACCGCGAGGAATGGGCCGAGCAGCGCCAGCAATTCACGGTCCCGCGCGAGTCGCTCGTGTCGGAGATCAAGGCGCGTCTGTCGCGCGACTAGCTGTTCCCGGCCCGAACCGCTGCGATACCCGTCTTCATGACCGGGCGGTATGGCCTGCAACGGGCCGCTAGTCTTAAGTCTCTGATCTTGGACAGTTCGAAGGGCTTGACGCCTTTATGACATTTAGGTCATGTTGTTTTCACGACAGGGCCTGACCGTCTTGTCTCTTGAGTGGCGTTTCTGGGGAGGAGACGTCTCTTAATCGACCAACCGAACGCTTAAGCCCGGTATCTTTCGATGCCGGGCTTTTTTTCGCGTGATCGGTTATCGGTGGCCGCTGGCCAGTTCGGGGGGCCGCGGCGCAGCGGGGGGAGCCGGGTGCGTGTAGCTGAATCCGTCCAGAAAGTCCTCGAGCGCGTCGCCCTCCAGCTCCCGGCCATTGACCCAGACCCGGCGTTGGCCATCCTCGTCCTCGACGCGGATATGGCGCCGTTCAGGCCCTGAGCCCTCATTGATCAAAATACTGCGCGCCTCACCCTCTCGCGCACGCATCTCGCTGGCGCGCCTGTCCAGATCGGCGAGCCGCCCGCGGTGCTCGGCGCGAAATTCGGCGAGACCTTCGGCCAGGCCAGCGCGCGCCGTGCGCAACTCCTCGCGTTCGCGGCGTGTCAGGGTCCGGCGTTCGCCGTCCTCTTCCACCCAGCCGCGCTCCAGCGCCGCGTCCATCGAAAGCAGACCGGCCTCCATCCCCACCAGACCGGCGGCGAGGGCCTCATCCATGATGTCGCCGGTACGCAGCTCGGCATATTCGGCCATGCGTTCCGCCTCGGCGGCAATGGCTTCGGTGCGGGCCGCGATGCGCTCGGCATGGGCTTCGGCCATCTCCTCGATATGAGCGGCGTGCACGCGAACGCGCTCTTCGTCGAACTCGGAAACGATGATCATGTCCTGGCCGATTCTGGCCATCGAGGCGCTCAAATCCTCCATGGCGCGTTCGAACTCGGCGCGCTCGCGCGGCGTCCAGTCGCCATTGTCGAACTCGATATCGAAGTCGAAATCGAGTTCAGAATCGCCCGCTCCGCGCTCCTGGGTCACCTCCGAGATCAGGGAGGCGACATCGGCGCCGCTTTCGACGACATAGGGTTTTCCGTTGATCGTCAGCACATTGGCCGATTGGGCCTGGCGGGCCTCGTCGGCCGAAGCGCTGGCGCAGGCCATGAGTGCGGGCATGGCGGCCGCGGCCAGAAATAGGGTTTTCATCAGATATCTCCCGTCCGTGATGGTGCTCACCATGCCGCTGCCGGGATTACACGCGTGCGTCACGGAACTTAAAACTTGTCCATGTAATGCCGGGTCTGAGCGGCGATTGCCGGGCCGTACTGGACAGTGCGGCCGCGTCCGGCTAGCCCTTTGACAGGGAATTGAGGGGAAGGGGTCATTCCATGATCGACCGGCGCGCATTGCTGTCGGCGGCCGCGGCGGCCGGCGTTTCACTGGCCGTGCCCGGTGAAGGGATGGCCCGGTCGAGCTGGCAGGACGCCAGCCTTGCCCAAAAGCTGGGCCGGATGCTGATCCTCGGATTCCTGGGACAGGACGAGACGGCCGGTGATGCCGCGCGGATCGAGGCGCATCTGGGCGAAGGACGAATTGGCGGCGTCCTGTTTCTGCGGCACAATGCGCGCCAGCGCGCCGGCGTGGAGGGGCTTGCTGCCCGCTTCCGCGCCGCCGCCCCCCATGCCTGGCTGACCATCGACCAGGAAGGCGGACTCGTGCAGCGTCTCAACGAGGAGATGGGCTATGGCGATATCCCGCGCGCGATGGATCTCGCCGGCGCGGGCATCGAGGCGGCGTCGCTCGCCTACCGGGATGCCGCGCGCGAGTTGAAGGCGGCCGGCTTCAACCTCAACCTCGCCCCGGTCGCCGATCTCCACCAGGACGCCAACCTTGTCATCGGCCGCTATGGCCGCGCCTACGGCACTGACCCTCACGATGTGGCCCGCTATTGTGCCGCCTTCATCGAGGCGTTCGAGGCGGAGGGTATTGCGTGCGCGGTCAAGCATTTCCCGGGCCATGGCCGATCGGAGGGCGACAGCCATGACGGCTTCGTCGATATCACGGAGAGCTGGAGCTACGAGGAGCTGGTCCCGTTCGCCGATCTCGTACGCTCCGGGCATGCGCATCTGATCATGGGCGGGCATCTCATCAACCGGCGCATCGATCCCTCGGGCGAACCGGTAACCTTCTCGCGCCGGGCCATTGAGGGTCTGCTGCGCGATGTCATCGGCTATCAAGGCGCCGTCATTACGGACGATCTCGACATGGGGGCGATCCGTGACAACTACTCGCGCCGCGACGCGGTACTCGGCGCGATCCAGGCCGGCAACGACCTGTTGCTGATCTCCAACTCGGCCGATCCCGATCCCGAGCTGCCGCAGCATATCCTGCGGTGGGTGGAAGAGGCGATCGAAGACGGCTCTTTGCCGGCCGAACGGATCGATGCGGCGATGGCGCGCCTGGACGCGCTCGACCGGCGAATCCTGCGCGCCTAGTTCTGCGCCATCAGACTGGCGGCCACACGGCGGCTCGTGCGCGGTATGGATGTGTGCGTGGCGGCGCGCTCCAGGGCGTCGAGCCGGGTGCGGTCGAGCCAGATACCGCCCACCATCACGCCTGCGGGAAATTCTACCGCGCTGATCTCCGTCAGAGGATCTCCATCGAGCAGGATGAGGTCGGCGCGCTGACCGGGTGCGATCCGGCCGCGGTCGGTCCAGCCCAGCGCCTGCGCCGGATCGATCGTCGCCGTCCGCAAGGCGTCGTGCGCCGAAAGTCCGGCTTCGACCAGAAGCTCCAGCTCCCGCGTCAGGGACCGGCCGGGCAGGTTGGTGAAGATCCCGGCATCGCTGCCGGCAAGCAGGACAATGCCGGCCTCGTGCATCTGCCGCGTCGCGTCGCGGTAGAAGGCGGCCCGAGGCACTTCGCGCGGCTCCGGGTCCATTCCGCTCCAGAAGTCGTAGACACCCGATTCCAGACGACTGATCAGCGGGTTGAGCGTACCGGTCCCCTCCCGGCTCAGATAGGCGCCCTCGCTTTGCGCCACCCGGATCAGATTGTCGTGGGCGATGAGGGTCGGGGTGACCGTAACGCTGTGGGAGGCCATCTCCTCGGCAAGCAGCGCCATCGCTTCTGCGTCCAGGCGATCGCGCAGGCCGTGCCAGACGATCGACTCGGTGTGCTCGATCGTGAGGAATCCGTCGTCGAGCACGTCCTCGAACCGGATCTCGAACGGCTGGTCGTAGGGTATGCCCTCGCCGCGAAATCCCTCCGGCGTGTGCCCGCTCACCGTCATGCCGAGCTGCGCTGCCTCGTCCAGCACCGCCAGATAGGCGTCGCGTTCGAGGTTGGAATAGACTTTCAGCGCTCGATAGCCCTGATCGTGCTGCCGGCGGACCGCAGCGCGCGCCTCTTCGCTAGTGCTGACGAGCACATGATTGTCCTGCTGATTGGGACCGGGACTGTTGAGGATCGGGCCGGTGGTTATCAGCGAGGGGCCGAGAAGTCGGCCGCTTTCGATACGCCGAGACAGGGGGAGATGGAACGGCATGCCGGACATGTTGCGGACACCGGTCACGCCGTGTGCCAGATAGCCCGCCAGCTCCGCCTCGTCCCATAGATGGATGTGCGCATCGATGAGCCCGGGAAGCAGCGTTCGGCCCTGGCCGTCAATGCGCAGGACGTCGCCGGCTAAAAGCGAGGCGGGCACGGTCAGTTCGCCTGCCTGTCCGACAGCGGCGATCTCGCCGCCGACCACCAGGATTGCCCGGTCCGGCTCGCTCTCGGGTGCATTCGGGTCCATCGTGACGAGGCGCACCGGTTCGATGAGGATGGCGGCTGGACGCGTGGCCGGTACGCGTAGCTCGTACGGCGTGGCAAAGCAGGCCGAGACTAGGGCGATGAGTCCGAGGACAATCACGCCAAGAGCCGCAATTCCGAGCCGAGCGAGCATTGCGGCCTCCTTTTGGCGTTTCAGATGCCTCTGCTTACAGGACGCTTTAGCATGCAGGTCTGGCCAGGTCGCAAAAAAGAAGGGCGGCCCGAGGGCCGCCCTTCCTGTCTGTGCCGTTTGAGAGGCTCGGGCCTAGAAGCCCATGCCGCCCATACCGCCCATGTCCGGAGCCGGAGCAGACGATTCTTTCTTCGGCTTTTCGGCGACGGCCGCTTCGGTCGTGATGAACAGACCGGCAACCGAGGAGGCGTCCTGCAGGGCATGACGCACAACCTTGGCCGGGTCGATCACACCGAAGTCGAGCATGTCGCCATACTCTTCGGTATAGGCATTGTAGCCGAAGGTGGCGCTGGAGTTTTCCAGAACCTTGCCGACGACGATGGAGCCTTCCACGCCGGCATTCTGCGCGATCTGACGGATCGGGGACTGCAGGGCGCGCGCGATGATGGCGATACCCTGGGTCTGATCGTTGTTTTCGCCTTCCAGGCCTTCAAGCACCTTGGCCGCCTTGAGCAGGGCGACGCCGCCGCCCGGCACGATGCCTTCTTCCACCGCAGCGCGGGTGGCGTTCAGCGCATCGTCAACGCGGTCCTTGCGCTCTTTGACTTCGATCTCGGAGCCGCCGCCGACCTTGATCACGGCAACACCGCCGGCCAGCTTGGCAAGGCGCTCCTGGAGCTTCTCCTTGTCATAGTCGGACGTGGTGTCTTCGATCTGCTTGCGGATCTGGTTGACGCGGCCTTCGATGGCCGTTTTCTCGCCCGCACCGTCGACGATCGTGGTGTCGTCCTTGGTGATGGACACTTTCTTGGCAGTGCCAAGCATGTCCAGCGTGACGTTTTCCAGCTTGATGCCGAGATCTTCGGACACGACCTGACCGCCGGTCAGGACCGCGATGTCTTCCAGCATCGCCTTGCGGCGATCGCCGAAGCCCGGCGCCTTGACCGCTGCGATCTTCAGGCCGCCGCGCAGCTTGTTGACCACGAGGGTGGCCAGCGCTTCGCCTTCGACGTCTTCAGCGATGATCAGCAGGGGACGGTTGGACTGAACCACCGATTCCAGAACCGGCAGCATCGGCTGGAGCGAGGAGAGTTTCTTCTCGAACAGCAGGATGTACGGATCTTCGAGCTCGGCGCGCATTTTCTCGGTGTCGGTCACGAAGTACGGCGACAGGTAGCCGCGGTCGAACTGCATGCCTTCGACGACTTCGAGCTCGGTTTCGAGGGATTTGGCTTCCTCGACCGTGATGACGCCTTCATTGCCGACCTTGTCCATGGCGTGGGCGATCATGTCGCCGATCTCTTTTTCGCCATTGGCCGAGATCGTGCCGACCTGGGCGATTTCGGAGCTGCCCTTGATCGGGGTCGAGATCGATTTGATCTGCTCGACGACCTTCTTCACGGCGGTGTCGATACCGCGCTTGAGGTCCATCGGGTTCATGCCGGCCGCGACCGATTTCATGCCTTCGCGGATGATGGACTGGGCCAGAACCGTGGCGGTCGTGGTGCCGTCGCCGGCTTCGTCATTGGTGCGCGATGCGACTTCGCGGACCATCTGCGCGCCCATGTTCTCGAACTTGTCTTCCAGTTCGATTTCCTTGGCGACGGAGACACCGTCCTTGGTGGTGCGCGGAGATCCGAAGGATTTTTCGATGACGACGTTGCGGCCTTTCGGGCCGAGCGTGACTTTTACCGCGTCGGCAAGCGTATCAACGCCCTTGAGCATCTTGTCGCGGGCGGAAGCGCCGAATTTGACTTCTTTGGCAGCCATGAGTGCAAACCTCTGTGTCTAGATGAGTGAAGGATCGGTTCGTCCTGAAGGGATGTGCGCGGGTATCGCGCGGCCATCGCCTGGAGAAACCGACTAGTTTTCGATGATGCCCAGAATGTCGGACTCTTTCATGATCAACAGCTCGTCGCCGTCGACCGTGACTTCGGTGCCGGACCATTTGCCGAACAGGACGCGGTCGCCCTTTTTCACGTCGAGGGTGCGCACGCTGCCATCTTCCTTGATGGCGCCGGAGCCGACGGCCACGACTTCAGCTTCCTGCGGCTTTTCCTTCGCCGTGTCGGGAATGATGATCCCGCCCTTGGTTTTGGCTTCTTCTTCGATGCGCTTGACCAGCACACGGTCGTGCAGAGGACGAAATGCCATCGCTTCTCTACTCCATTCCACGAGCCGAAAAGGGCTCTTTTCAGGGTTGTCAGATCTAGCCGTCAGCGCACTGGCACTCGCCAGGGCCGACTGCTAACAGAGGCGGAGGTAAGAGGGCGCGGCATACGCGTCAAGAGGCAGGAACGTCACCGGGATCGATTTTTCCGCACCCTGGCGCAATTGCTTGCGAAAACAGGCGATCAGAAGCCTTCCAGAACCAGCTTGCCCCGCGCTTTGCCGCTTTCGAGTATCTCGTGGGCGCGGCGCACATTCGCTGCGGAGACCGGACCCAGCGTGTCGGTCACGGTGGAGCGAATCTTGCCCGTTTCGATCAGGCCGGCGATCTCGGCGAGGATCTCGCCCTGGCGCGCCATGTCCGCGGTCTGGAAGAGGGGGCGGGTGAACATCAGCTCCCAGTGGACCGAAACCGCCTTGGTCTTGAAGCCCTTGATGTCCAGCGTCTCGGGATCGTCGATCAGTCCGAAGCGGCCCTGCGGCGCGATCAGCTCGGCGATCTGGTCGATATATTCGTGAGTGTGGGTGATGGAGAAGACGAAGCCGGGAGCGCCGATGCCCAGCGCCTCCACCTGCTCGGCCAGGTTCGCGCTGTGATCGATGACGTGGTGGGCGCCCAGCTCTTCGGCCCAGGCCTTGGTTTCGGGGCGGGAGGCGGTGGCGATCACGGTCAGGCCGGTGAGCGCGCGCAACAGCTGGATCGTGATCGACCCCACGCCGCCCGCACCGCCGATGACCAGCACGGCCCTGGCCGCGCCCGGTACCTCGTCCTCGACCCGCAGCCGGTCGAACAACATCTCGTAGGCGGTGAGGGAGGTCAGCGGCATGGCGGCGGCCTCCGCATCACTCAGGCTGACCGGCGCGCGCGAGACGATGCGCTCGTCCACCAGATGATATTCGCAATTGGTCCCCGGCCGGTCGATGGAGCCGGCATACCAGACCCGGTCACCCTGTCTGAAATCCGTGACCTCTGGTCCGGTTTCCACCACTTCGCCGGCTGCGTCCCAGCCCAGGATGACCGGGCTGTCGCCCTCCACCGGGCGGTTGGCGCGCACCTTGGTGTCCACCGGGTTGACCGAAACCGCCTTGATCCGGACCAGAAGATCCCTGGCCCCGGGGGCAGGGCGTCCGGTCTCGAAATCGATCAGCGCATCGGCGCGCTCCAGCGAACCGGGATTGGTGTAACCGACGGCTTTCATGGCGCGCTCCAGAGGTGGCGAAAGGGAAAAGGGTGCTCGGGATATGGCGATGGCCGCGCGAACGGCAAGGGGCATGCGCCCTGCAGTCCCGTCCCGGCTTGCGATAACTTTTTTTGACAGACGGCCGGAATGCGTGGGCATTCAGCCACAGTTCATTATGGTGCGCGCTTGTTAGAACCGTATTTCACGGAACCCTTGGCGAAGGCCGGGGGTTATCCGGCTGAGTTATTGGCCTTCAGGAGGGACTATCCCATGAAATTTCGTTCCATTCTCGCCGCCGGTATGGCGCTCGGCTTTGCCGCCGCCTGCACCACCACCGACCAGTACGGCAATGTTAGTCAGAATCGCACCGGCACGGGCGTTCTCGCCGGTGCGGCCGCCGGGGCCCTGCTGGGCACGCTGGCGGGCGGCGACGATCGCCGCAACGCGCTGATCGGCGCGGGCGTCGGCGCGCTCGCAGGCGGTGCCACGGGCAATTACATGGACCGCCAGGAAAACGAGTTCCGCCAGCGTCTGCGCGATTCCGGCGTCACCGTGCGCCGCGTCGGCGACGAGCTGGTCCTGGTAATGCCGGGCAATCTCACGTTTGCGACCGATTCCGCTGCACTCGAGCCGCGCTTCGGTCCGATCCTGAACGATGTGGCCAATGTGCTGCAAACCTATCCGGCGACCTATGTCGACGTGATCGGGCATACCGACTCGGTCGGCGCGGCCGACTACAACCAGCTTCTGTCCGAACGCCGGGCGTCCTCCGTGGCCCAGGCGCTGATCCAGCGCGGCGTCATGCGTGACCGTCTCTATGTGGCGGGCATGGGCGAATCCTCGCCGGTCGCGACGAACGACACCGATGCGGGCCGGGCAGCCAACCGCCGCGTGGAAATCAAGATCGCGCCGCACACGCAGAGCTGATAGACGGGTTCGGGCGTTCGAACCGAAGTCTTGACGGCCCGCCGGCGCTCGCCGGCGGGCCGTTTCGTTAACGACCTGTCAAGTCCGGTTAACTCAGTTTAGGATCGAACCGGGTAAGTGACTCGCCGGCCAGGACCGAAGACCTGGTCGCGAGTGCGGACCCAGACTTGAACGAGAGTGACGGTAAGACCCATGCCCCGCGTCAGCGATGTTCTGGTAGTTCTGACCTATGCGATGATTGCAGTCGTCGCATCGCTGGCGTTCGAGCGCTTCGGACTGCTGTCCTCGGGTCTTGCCTGGATCATGGGCGCGGTGGTCTTCCTGATCGCCGGCCAGGTTCACGCCGCTGCGGCACGGGCGGAAGAACGCCGCACGCTGGCGCGCGACCTGCACGAGCTGCGCGCCGCGAACATGTCCCTGCTTGAAGAGCTCGAACAGGTTCAGACCCGTCTCGAAACCGTCGAGACGGGAACCGGTCCGCAGCGCGCAGGGGCGGCTGCGTCTCGCCATGAGGACGGCGATGACGCGGAGGAAGCCTACGAGCTGTCCGATGCGGTCGAGGGCGTTGAGGGCTATTCGATTCCCGCCAGCGCCGCGCGCGCTCAAAATCCCCAGGACGAGCGCCTGATCGCCGACCTGATGAGCCGCCTGGAACGGGCCGGGCAGTCCACCGCGGCCAATCTCACCGATGCGGCCGATCCCGACATCGTACGCGCGGCGCTCGATGCCAACCGCATCGATCTCTATCTGCAGCCGGTCGTCAGCCTGCCCCAGCGGCGGACATATTTCTACGAGGGCTTCTCCCGCCTGCGCGACGAAAAGGGCGGCGTGCTTGCACCTGCCGCCTTCCTGCAGGCGGCCGAGGATGCCAACCTCATCACCGATCTCGACAATCTGATGCTGTTCCGCTGCGTGCAGATCATCCGGCGCCTGACCAAGTCCGACCGCCGGATCGGGATTTTCTGCAATGTCTCGCTGCGCTCCATCGCGGACGAGGAATTCTTCCCCGCCTTCCTCGATTTTCTGCGCCGCAATTCGGATCTGGCCGGCTCGCTGATCTTCGAGATGACCCAGGCCGCCTTCGAGGGCCGCTCGGCGACCGCGGCGCGCAACATGGCGCGCCTGGCCGATTACGGCTTCCGCTTCTCCATCGATCAGGTCTCCAACCTCTCCATGGACCTGGCCGAGTTGCAGCGCGCCGGCGTGCGCTTTGCCAAGGTGGAAGGGCGCCGGCTGGTCGATGCTGCCCATGGCGCTGAGCCGATTGCCGGGCGCGAACCCGGCGCCATCGCGTCCGAAGACATTGCCGGCCTGTTCGCGCGCTACGGCGTCGATCTCGTGGCCGAGAAGATCGAGACCGAAAGCACGGTCGTCGAAGTCCTCGACCTCGATGTCGGTTACGCCCAGGGCCACCTCTTCGGCGCCCCGCGCCCGGTGCGCGAGGACGTCATCGCCGAAACCGACTACGCCAGCGCCGGCCACCGCCGCGCCGGGTAGGGTCTTTCAGACAATCACACGCTCTGAAATTCCGGGCGCAGCAAAGCGCAGATCCGGGACCGCAGGGAGACTGTCTTCGCCAGACAAACCCGTCGCGCCCGGCTTCCTGACCGGATGCCCCGCTTAAACCTCAATGTTCACATAGTCCTTTCTTCGCCGCCGGTGCAGTCCTGCTCGATGCGGCATCGGGGAGATCATCATGACCATTGAAGCGCTGCTTATCTGGCTGCTTATCGGCGCCATTGCCGGCTGGCTGGCTGGAATTATCGTGAAGGGCTATGGCTTTGGCCTGGTCGGAAACATCGTCGTCGGGATTGTCGGCGCCTTTGTCGGCGGCTGGCTCTTCGGACAGCTCGGCATCGCCATCGGTTCAGGTATCGTCGGCTCGATCATCGGCGCGACCGCCGGCGCCGTCGTGATCCTGCTCCTGCTCCGCCTGGTCCGGCGCGCCTGACGGCGCTCTCGCTGTCGGCTCCGTCTCTTTCCTGACGAAAGTCAGGGCCCAAGAAGGACGGGCGGAACCTTACGATCTCTGGACCCCGGCTTCCGCCGGGAAAGAGGCGGGAGGCTTTTTCCGCTCGCCTTCCAATGCTTCGAGGCCGCTTCGCGGCCGCCTCAGCATGAGGGGAGGAGAAAACGGGGACACTGGAAAAATGGGGACGCACGCCTGTTTCCGTCGAACACGGCGATCGGCACCGCGCTCCCCGGGCTTATCCCCGCCCGCCCCTGACGCCCCCACACTGCGCGCCGGCTCTTTCTCAATCCGTATAGGTCCCCCGCGCATCCTCCGGCAGGATGAGAGTCGTGGTAGTAGTAGGAGTCGCTTTTCCGGCGGTTTCGACTCTCAATGCACTTCGATGACGGCGTCGACCTCGACGGCGGCATTGAGCGGCAGGACCGAACATCCGACCGCGCTGCGGGCGTGACGGCCAGCTTCCCCGAAGACGTCCACCATCAGGTCGCTGGCCCCGTTGATCACCTTGGGCACGTCGGTGAAGCTAGGATCCGCATTGACGAACCCGCCCAGCTTGACGACGCGGACCACCCGGTCGAGATCGCCTTCGCACGCCGCCTTGAACTGGGCGATCAGGTTGATGGCGCACAGGCGCGCGGCCTTTTGCGCCGTTGCCAGGTCGACCTCGTCGCCGACCCGTCCAGTCATCAGCCCGTCCGGCCCGAACGCGATCTGGCCTGACACATGGACGGTGGTGCCGGTCCGGGCGAACGCCACGTAATTGGCTACCGGCGCGGCGGCTTCGGGCAGGGCAATGCCCAGTTCGCGCAGGCGGGCGTCAATCGTCGACATGGCGGTCACTCCTTGAGTTTGCTGGTTATAGCCTTCATATCCTTGGCAGGCGGTACGCGGCAATGCACGCTGACCGCTGCGAGGGCAGGGCCGAAGCGAAAAGGGGGGCGAAGGAGTGGAGGCGTCGATGCGCGATTTCGCCGAACCGCCAATCGAAGTGACCGATCTCGACTTTGCCGCGGCCGATGGCCGGGCTCTGGCCGGACGCCTTTATGTGCCGGACACGGTGCGTGCGGTGATGACCGTCAATGCGGCCACCGGCTTCCGCAAGGAATTCTATGACGCCTTCGCCCGGTCGGCGGCGCGATGCAACTGGGCGGTTCTGACCTACGACTATCGCGGTCAGGGCGCCTCGCTGTCCGGCCCGGTGGCGCAGGACCCAGCCACGATGCTGGACTGGGGCCGGTTCGACCAGCCCGCGGCCGCCAGGGCGGTGACCGAGCGCTTTCCCGGCAAGCCGCTCGACGTGATCGGCCACTCGGTCGGCGGCCATTTCGTGGCGCTGCTGCCCGAGGACCTGCCGCTGCGGCGCGTGGCGCTGCTTTCTTCGTCCTCAGGCTATTGGGCCAAGCATAGCGGGATGATGAAGACGTTCGCCTGGAGTTTCTGGCGTATCTTCGGCCCGGCCTTCCTGGCGACGCACGGCTACATCCCCAAGGGTCTTTTGTGGAAGGGCGAAGCCCTGCCGCCGGGGGTCTGGAAGGATTGGCGCGACTGGGGCGTACGTCCGGATTATTTCCGCGACAGGCTCGCCGAGGAAGGCCTGCTCAGCCGATATGCCAGTTTCGATCATCCGATCCGCGCCTGGGTGCCCGATGACGACCCGATCGCCAACCCGGCCACCTCGCGCTGGCTGCTCGAGCAGTACGAGACGGCGCCGACCGAGATGAAGATCGTAAGCCGGTCCGATCTCGGTCGCGGCCAGATCGGCCATCACGGCCTCTTCCACCCGGCCATGGCCGACGTGTTCTGGCCCCAGATCTGGCGCTGGCTATCGTGCGAAGAGGCGCGGCGCGCCGCCTGACGCGGCGCGCAAAACCGGGAGGAGACAGGCGCATGTATGTCCTGAATATCGCCAACAAGAACTACTCCTCCTGGTCGCTGCGCGCCTGGATATTGATGAAGGAGCTGGGTATCGCCTTCGAGGAGCGGCTCCATCCGTTCACGCCGGACGGCTCCAGCTTCGAGCGGTTTCGCGAATTTTCTCCGAGCGGGATGGTGCCTTGCCTTGAGGACGGCGCGCTGCGCGTCTGGGATAGCCTGGCCATCGCCGAGTATCTGGCCGAGGTCCATGAGGGTGTCTGGCCTGTCGAACGCGAGGCCCGGGCCTGGGCGAGGGCGGTGTCGTGTGAAATGCATTCGGGATTTTCCGCGCTGCGCAGCCTGTGTTCCATGAGCGTGGGCGTCAGCGTGCGCCTTCACCAGGTCACCTCGGCACTACAGCGCGATCTCGACCGCATCGACGAGATATGGAGCGAAGGCCTCGAGCGGTTCGGCGGTCCGTTCCTGGCCGATTCAAAATTCGGCGCGGTGGACGCGATGTTCGCCCCGGTCGCCTTCCGCTTTGCCAGCTACGGCCTGTCGGTCTCGCCGCGCGCCATGGGCTGGGTCGAGCATGTCCTGGCCCGTCCGGCCATGACCGACTGGGCGTCGGATGCGTTGAACGAGCCCTACCGCGAGCCGGGCCACGATGCGGAAATCGCGCGGGTGGGGGAGATGGTCGAGGATCGGCGTGTGCCTGCCGCCTTTGTCACCGAATAGACGAGCGGTCAGGGATCGCGCTTGAGCATCCGGCCTTTCTGCACGGCGGCACTACCGAATTTCTGGCGCGCGGCATCCATGGCCCGCTCCGCCGCGGCGCGCCGGGATGCGCTGGGATCCAGCAGATCGCCGGCATCGCCGTGGGCCGGCTCGAGTTCCGAATAGCCCGCCCCGATCAGCCGGTAGCGCTGTCCCGGCTTCTCGCGCGCCAGCATCTCGCGCGCATGACGGAACAGCGTGTCGGCCAATTGTGCGCTGTCCGGCAGCGTGCGCCGGCGGGTCAGCGTTCTGAAGTCGGCGGTTTTCAGCTTGAGCGTGACGACCCGGCCGGCGATTGTGCTGTCCTTCATCCGGTCGGCGACTTTCACGCAAAGCGGCCAGAGGCGGTTCTCCAGCTCGTCCACGTTCGAGATATCGGTGTCGAACGTGCTCTCGGCCGAAACGCTCTTGCGCTCGCGCTCCGGGTTGACCGGGCGTGTATCGATGCCCTGGGCCAGGCGCCAGAGGCGCTGCCCGGTCTCGCCATGGCGCTTGATCATGGCGTGCTCGCCCGCCTTGATAACGTCAGAGAGCGTCTTCAGCCCCTCACGTTCGAGTTTCTTCGCAAAGACCGGCCCGACCCCGTAGACTGAGCCAACCGGACGCGGTGCCAGAAATGCCCGCGCCTCCGCCTCTCCGATCAGCGCGAAGCCGTCCGGCTTGTCGAGGTCGGACGCTGTCTTGGCCAGGAATTTGTTGAACGACAGGCCTACCGAAACCGTGACGCCGACCTCTTCACGGACCCGGGACTGGAGCTTGATCAAGGTCAGGGCGGGAGCCGCGCCATGCAGACGCTGTGTCCCGGTCAGGTCCAGGAAGGCCTCATCGATGGACAGGGGTTCCACCGCCGGAGTGACGTCCTGCATCATCTCGCGAATGCGCCGCCCCTCGGTGACGTAAACGTTCATGCGCGGGCGCAGCACGACCGCGTCCGGGCACAGCTTGAGCGCCTTGAACATCGGCATTGCCGACTTCACGCCGTACAGGCGGGCGACATAACAGGCCGTCGAGACGACGCCCCGGCGTCCCCCGCCGATTATGACGGGCTGTTCTTCCAGCGAAGGATTGTCCCGCTTCTCGATAGCCGCATAGAACGCGTCGCAATCGATATGCGCGATGGAGAGTGTGCTGGCCTCCGCATGGCGTACCAGTCGCCTCGATCCGCAGGCCGGGCAGGCCCGGTCCTGCTCGGACACCGGGTTGAAGCAACGCCGGCACCAGCCTGCGGCGCTATTCATGAGTTCCCCCTCGTGTCCGGCCACAGCCAGGCCGCACCGCGCACGCCGGACGAATCCCCATGTGCATGACGGCAGATGCGTGTGGTGACTTCGTCGGAGAAGACATAGCGCGGCAGAGCGTCGCGGATCGCTGTATCGATGCCCGGGATGTTGGACAGACCTCCGCCAAGCACGATGACCTCTGGATCGAAGATGTTGATCACGCTCGAGAGCCCCCGCGCAACCCTATCGTGGTGACGTTCAAGCGTCGCCAGAGCCGCTCTGTCTCCGGTCGATGCACGGCCGGCGATTTCGGCGGCGGTAAGGGGCTGACCGGTTTCGCGCCGGTGGTCTGCGGACAGGCCGGGGCCCGAACACCAGGCCTCGATACAGCCATCGCGGCCGCACTTGCAGCTCGGCCCGGGCGTTTCTTCCGCAGATGACCAGGGTAAACCGGTATGGCCCCACTCGCCACCGAGCCGGCCGCTTCCTTCAATCAACTGGCCATTCAGAACCATGCCCCCGCCCACGCCCGTACCGAGGATGACGCCGAAAACTGATCCCGCTCCGGCACCGGCGCCATCGCGGGCTTCCGAGAGCGCAAAGCAGTTTGCATCGTTGGCAAGACGCACCGGCCGTTCCAGTGTCCGCGCCAGATCCGCGTCCAGACGGTGGCCGTTGAGTTCGGTGGAGTTGGCGTTGCGCATCAGCCCTGTGCGCGGATTGAGCGAACCGGGATGCCCGATCCCGACAGGTAGCGGAGCCGCCACTCCGGCCTCTGCTTCGATCGCGTGTACCAAGGATCGTATGGCGTCCAGCTTGGCCAGATAGTCACTCGGGGTCGCGACCCGGCGGCGGGCCATAATCTGACCTTGATCGCCCAGAATGATCGCTTCGATCTTGGTGCCTCCAAGATCCACGCCGAGACGCGCCATAAGCCGCTTTCCTGCTTGTGAAAAACCTTAACAGTTCTTATCTTGTTCCTTAACCAACCGGAAGCATCGGACTCATCGTTGATTAAGGAAGATCGTGTTTAATCCCTCGTGGATGGGTAGACAGCCAACGCCAAAAACGGGCGGGGTGACACGGGGAGGTGCGGGAGCGCCATGCTGCAGGTCATGACCAAGAAAGTTCTGATTGTCGAAGACAACGAGCTTAACATGAAGCTCTTTCGTGACCTGCTCGAAGCCCATGGCTACGAGACGTATCAGACTCGTGAAGGGCTCAAGGCGCTGGACATGGCGCGTGAACACAAGCCCGACCTGATCCTGATGGACATCCAGCTTCCCGAAGTCTCGGGCCTGGATGTGACCAAGTGGATCAAGAATGACGACGAACTCTCCGAGATTCCTGTCGTTGCGGTCACCGCTTTCGCGATGAAGGGCGATGAGGAGAGAATCCGTCAGGGCGGGTGCGAGGGCTATCTGTCGAAACCGATTACGGTCAGCACATTCATCGCCACCGTCCGAAGCTTTCTCGACTAACAGGAGCGAGCATGAGCGCGCGGATTTTGATCGTCGATGACATCGAGACAAACCGCAGGCTCCTCGAAGCGCGGCTCTCGGCAGAGTATTTTGAAGTTCTTTGCGCAGCCGACGGTCAGGAGGCGCTCGATCTGTGTGTCGAGCAGACACCGGACCTCGTCTTGCTCGATGTCATGATGCCCGGCATGGACGGGTTCGAGACCTGCCGGCATTTCAAGAATAATCCGGTCACCCGGCACATTCCCGTCATCATGGTCACGGCGCTCGACGAGCGCGAGGACCGGATCAAGGGATTGGAGGCTGGAGCCGACGACTTCCTGACCAAGCCGCTTGATGATGTCGCGCTTTTTGCGCGTGTGCGATCCCTTCTGCGTCTCAAGCAGCTGACCGACGAGTTACGGGTGCGCGAGCGCAGCCTGGATACCGAGGGCGAGCCCGTTCTTGATGTCGAAGTGCCGTCGGGCGCGCATATCGCAGTTGTTGCCGTTGACGACCGAACGGCGGCTCGCCTGGCCGCGAAGCTGCCTGACGATGTCGCCGCTCAGAGCTTCGGTGACCCGCGAGATGCCGTTCAGGCAATCGGGGCAGGCGTGGACCTCGTTGTTGTCGATCTGACCTCGAAGCATTTTGACGGTTTGCGCGTGTGTGCTCGCGTGCGCTCAGACGCCGCCACGCGCAACACGCCGATATTGGCCGTGGTCGATCCGGATGCGCGCGATCAGATGGTGCGCGCTCTCGATCTTGGTGTGAATGACGTAGTCACCCGTCCGGTGGATGCCGGGGAATTGGCGGCTCGTATTCGAACCCAGCTGCGCCGCGCGCGGTATGCCGACAAGCTGCGTGACCGGCTCGACGAAAGTCTCGAACTCGCCGTCACCGATCCGTTGACCGGCCTGTTTAATCGCCGTTACCTCGCCTCGCGTCTGGATCAGGCAGCTGAGGGGTTCGCCCGTGTAGGCGAACCCCTCAGCGTCATCTTGTTCGACCTCGATCAGTTCAAGGAGGTCAATGACAGACACGGTCACGCCGCAGGCGATTTCGTGCTCAAGGCATTTGCCGACACGTTGAAGAGCCAGCTTCGCGCGATCGATATCGCCGGCCGTTTTGGCGGCGAGGAGTTTCTCGTCATTCTGAAGGATACGGCGGCCGACTGTGCTGCGGATGCGGCCGAGCGCGTCCGGGCCGCCGTGGCGCGCCAGGATTTCAGCGTCAAGGCGACTGGGGATACGCTCAACGTGACGGTCAGTGCCGGTGTCGCTCAGATGCGGGACGGGGAAACGGTCGGCCAGCTGCTCGATCGGACCGACGCGGCGCTGTACGACGCCAAGAACGGCGGGCGCAATCAGATCGTCCTGTCACGCGCAAAGGCGGCCTGACTTCACTGCTCCAGAGTCCTGGACATGCGAAAAGGCCGCAGCGGGCGCTGCGGCCTTTTGATCAGGCGTTGTGAAAGGCGCAGATCTTACTTGATCTTGCCTTCTTTGAATTCGACGTGCTTGCGAACGACCGGGTCGTACTTTTTCAGGACGAGCTTCTCGGTCATCGTGCGCGCGTTCTTCTTCGTCACGTAGAAATAGCCCGTGCCCGCCGTGGAGTTCAGACGAATTTTGATCGTGGTAGGTTTAGCCATTGTCGCGCACCTAAAGAAAATCTGGGCGCGCCGAACCTGATCCGGCGCTGCGAGCCGCGGAACATACCCGCAAAGCCTGTTGTGTCAATGCCGCCGACGCGTGAATACCAGCCCGGCGATAGCCAGATACAGTGCCGCGGTTGCCGCGAAGGCGATCATGAGGCCGCCGGGGTTCATCAGCTCCATTGCCGTGCCGGAAACCGGGGGGCCTGCCAGCTGTCCGGCGCCGTAGGAGAAAATGAAGGCGGCATTGCCCATGGCGAACATGGACGGGGTGAGACGCTCACCCATCATGGCCAGGCCAAGCGTGTAGAACGCCCCGGCGATCCCGCCATAAACGAAGATGAGTGGGAAAAGCAGCGGTTTGAACGCGCCGACCCAGAGCAGGACAAGCGGCAGCGCGACGCTGATCGCCGCCACCTGCAGCAGGGTGGCTGCGCGTCCCTGCCGGTCGGCAAGCTGGCCGATCGGGATTTGCAAGGCGATTCCGCCTGCGGCACCGGCGAAAGCGAGCAGACCGACCGTGCCGACACTGAGGCCTAGGCGCTCTGCATAAACGGGCAGGAGCGAGAATATTCCGGTCTCCAGTGCGCCGAAGAGCAGCCCGGCCAGAATTGCGATGGGCGCGAGGCGTACAGCGGCGAGCATGGCGCGCGGGCCGGCCTCCTTCATGTCCGGTGCCATGAGGTCCGGCCCACGCAGGAGCAGGATCGGGATCGCGCCGAAGAGATAGATCGCGCCCCCCACGAGCCAGGGCAGCCAACCCGACGCGCCCAGCGTGGCCAGAAGCAAACCGCCGACTGCGAAGCCGCCCGACAACACGGTGGCGTAGACAGCGAGCAGGCTTGCACGGCGTTCCGGACGAGCGAGCTGGTTAATCCAGGTCTCGCTACCCACGAAGACGACGGTGATGGTCACGCCGACCGCGAAGCGCAGCACGAACCAGAGTGTCACGTCGCGCATGAGCGGAAAGAGAACGAGGACGCCAGCGCTGAGTACGAGGCTGACGACCATGGCCCCTCGCGCCCTGAAGCGCGACAGGAGGGCCGGGATGAAGGGCGTTGCTACCATGGTCGAGAGCGCCGCCGCAGCGGCGTTGGTGCCGACGACCACGGCCGAGCCTGTCATCATTTCCAGATTGAGCGCGACCAGCGGCATCAAGAGGCCGAAACCGCAGCCCGACAAGGCTGCGGCAAGCATCGCCGCGGCCAGCGAGCGGGCACGTCCATAGGCAGGATCGGTCAGGCGGCGCAGCATCATCCGCGCGCTTATAACCGGGACTGGCGTTGGCGTCCCTCCCGCCATGACACCAGGAGAGGCCTCGGGCGACCACCCATGGCCGATAACGACATTGAGGCAAATGCCTCCAGCCCCGTCCCGTTGAGAGCCCTGTCGGCTGCTTCAGGGGTCATCCATATCGTGCGGTCGCAACTGCCCCGAATCTTCAGTGAGTTGGTCACCCGGGCAACCGGTGCCGCGAAGACACGAACATGCTGGCGCGATTGTGCGTCGGTCGGCGAAATCATCCGCCCCAGATAGGTCAGCGCGCTTCGGTCAGGTTCAAGCCGGTGGCGCGCGAGGCGCGACCACAGGCCGGATCGGGTTCGCGGGCCGACCGGGTGAAGCACCGGCCGGGCAATGAGCATGCCGAGGCATTCGAAACCGGACCGCAGCGCAGCATCCATGAAGGCACCGGCGCGCAATTCAGCGGCGCCGAGGCGCTTGCGGCTGATCCGCGGAGAGTCGGCCTGACGCCCGTCGGCGGCCTCTAGCGGGACCATGGGCAGCATCAGGCGGTCGCCGATCCGGCCCAGGGCGAGCTTGCGCGAATGCGGGTCGCCCACGATGAGCGCGCTCATGTCTCTGGGCCGGGTGCTCACAGCTCCTCCAGTGCGAGGCCGGAGCGGGTGGGACGCGCCCACCGGATCGGAGCCTTGCCTTTGAGATGTTCACTCAACTCGCCCAGAACGAAGCGGGTGACCATCGGAATGTCCAGGCCATGGGCGTCGTCCAGGGAGACCCAGCGCAGGTCCTCCAGTTCGCCGGAGCCGGCGAGTGCCGTGCTCCCGTGCAGATGTTCGGCATCGGCCCGGAAGAAGAAGGCATCAAACCGTCTGGGGCGGCCCGGTGGAGTGATGGCACGCGTGACAAGCTGAAGTGGCGCGGCGGTCGGTGCCGCGCCGGCTTCTGCAAACGGCGCCCAGTCGCGCGATGGCTTTTCGATCGGGCGCGGTTCGGCGAGCAGGAGCCCGGTCTCCTCGGCAGTTTCTCGGATGGAGGCGGCCGCCGCAGCGCGGGCGCGCCGTTCGGTCAGCACGCGCGTCAGTACACCCATGACCTCGCTTCCCGGTTCCCGGGCAAGGGGGGCGAAGCCATCGCGCCGATCGACACGTCCGCCAGGGAAGACGTATTTCTGCGGCATGAAGACGTGGCCTCCCGACCGCCGGCCGAGAAGGAGCTCGGTCTCGCCGTTATGGCGCTCGCGCGTCAGGATCAGCGAGGCTGCCAGCTTGGGGCGCAGGGCGCGCGGTTGTGCGGTCGTCTTGGCGATGGGGCTACCGTCGGGGCTTCGATCGTCGCGGCGGCCGTGAGCCCGGCTTCTTCTTCTGAGAACCGGGAGGGCCGCGCCGACTCCTACTACTACTCTTACCACGACCACCTTTACCCGATTCCGGAGGTGTGAGGATTTCAAGGAGCAGTCCGCCGGTCAGCGGGGTCGCCTCGACCAGGCGCACGGTCACCTCCGCGCCCAGCCTGTAGGTGGCCCCGGTCCGGTCCCCGACCAGGGCGTGTGCGCTCTCGTCGTGACGGAAGAACTCGTTGCCGAGCGTCGATATCGGCACCAGCCCGTCGGCGCCGGTATCCTTCAGACGCACGAAGGCGCCGAAGCGTGTGACGCCGGTAATGCGCCCGGAAAACTCCTGGTCGACCCGGTCGGCCAGCCAGCCGGCGATGAAGCGATCGGTCGCATCGCGCTCTGCCGCCATGGCGCGGCGCTCGTTGGAGGTGGTCTCTTCCGCGATCGCCTGAAGCTGGCTGCGTTCCTCGTCGCTCTGCCCGCCGTCGCCCAGGTCATAGGCGCGGATCAGCGCCCGGTGGACAGTCAGATCGGCATAGCGGCGAATCGGCGAGGTGAAGTGCGCATACTTGGCAAGGTTCAGCCCGAAATGGCCGATATTCTGGGTGTCGTAGACCGCCTGGGACTGGCTGCGCAGAACGACCTCGTTCACGGTCTCGTAGTGATCGCCGCCTCGCGCGGCATCCAGCACGCGGTTGAACCGGGCCGGGGTGACGCGGTCGCCCTTGGTCCAGGATAGACCGACAGTGGGAAGGAAATCGGAGAAGTTCTCGAGCTTTTCCGATCCCGGCTCGTCGTGGATCCGGTAGATGAGCGTCATGCGCTTTTCTTCCAGGGCCTCTGCGGCAGCGACGTTGGCCTGGATCATGAATTCTTCGATGAGCTTGTGCGCATCAAGGCGTTCGCGAGTCTCGATACCGGTGACGCGGCCATCCTCGCCAACCTTCACCTTGCGCTCAGGGGCATCGATTTCCAGCGGCTCACGACGGTCTCGGCCGGCCTTCAGAGCCCCATAGGCTCCCCAGAGCGGCTCAAGCACGTCTTTTCGCAGCGTTTCGGCCCGGCCCTTGCCCCGGCCGTCAATTGCTGCCTGTGCCTCTTCATAGGCCAGTTTCGCGTGGCTTTTCATCCAGCCGCGAATGAAGCGGTGGGCCCGCTTGTGGCCCTTGGCATCGAAGACCATGCGCACGGCGAGACAGGGCCGTTCCTGATCCTCGACCAGCGAGCACAGATCGTTCGACAGCCGTTCGGGCAGCATGGGCACGACGCGGTCGGGCAGATAGACCGATACGCCGCGCTTGCGTGCGCCGCGATCCAGCGGAGAGCCGCCGTCGACGTAGGCGGCGACGTCGGCGATCGCGACGTAGACGATCCATCCGTTTTCATTGGCAGGATCGGTATCGGGCAGGGCGCAGACGGCATCGTCATGGTCACGGGCCTCGACCGGGTCGATGGTGATCAGCGGGATGTCGCGCATATCCTCGCGACGGCCCTGGCGCGCCTCTTTGAGCTTCTCGGTATAGGCGAGCTCGGCGTCAGAGAACGCCTGGGGAATATCGTGTTCCTCAAGCGCAATGATGGAGCCGGCACGCGGGCTGTTGGCCGAGCCGAGAATTTCCTCGACGACTGCCGATTTCAGCCCGTGATGGCGCCCGCCTGCAATCCGGACCAGAACCAGGTCGCCGTCTTCCGGCTTCAGCTTGTTGTCCCGGGCGAGGATCAGGTCATGCTTGTTGCGCTTGTCGACCGGCTTCAGGCGCGAGCCGCGCCCGCTGCTGCTGACCTGGAAGACACAGAGCATGCGATTGGCGCGCTCTTCGCCGGACAGACGCTTGATCAGGCGCGCTTCATAGCTGCCATCGGCAAGGCGTTCGAGACGGGCCAGTACCTTGTCGCCGATCCCGAGCGCATCGCCGCTCCTGCCGGATCCCTCGCCTGGAGCGAGCCGGATGGTGGGGCCTTTCAGCTCTTCCTTGACCGGGTCGGCGAGCAGCTCACCGTCGATGTCGGTGTCGATCACCTCAAGCACCGTCACAGGCGGCAGGTCTGCGCCGACCACGTATTCCTTGCGACCGGTCTTGCGGATTGCGCCCTCGACCTCCAGCGTGCGCAGCGCTTCCTTGAGGGCCACACGCTGTTCGCCTTTCAACGAAAGGGCGCGAGCGATCTCGCGCTTGGTAAAACGTCCCTCTCCAAGCTTGATCGTCTCGATCAGCGCGTCGCGGGTGAATCCGCCGGCCTTGAATGGGTTATCGGTCAATTCTCGGACTTTGCCTTTGTCGTGGATCCCGACGATTTCGATGCAGTCTTCTTCGTCGCGCTGGTCTTCGAGGCGGTCGAACTCTTGGCGGTTGCCGATTTCGCCGTCTTCGACTTGGCCGTCTTCGACGCAGCGCTCTTGGCCTTGGCAGGTTTCGCCCTGGTGGCAGCTTTCGAAGAACGCTTCGCCGGGGCTTTACGTTTCGTCCCGCCGCCCTTGGCCGCCTTTGCGGCGATCATCTCGACAGCCTGCTCCAGCGTGACGCTTTCCGGATCGAGGTCCTTGGGCAGGGTCGCGTTGACCTTGCCGTGCTTCACGTAAGGACCGTAGCGCCCTTTCATGACCTGGATCGGACCGCCCTGTTCAGGGTGTTCGCCCAGCTCCTTGAGCGGGGCAGCGGCCGCGCCGCGTCCGCGCGGATTGGCCTTCTTTTCCTCGATCAGGGTGACGGCCCGGTTCAAACCGATCTCGAAGACCTCATCGATGGATTCCACATTGGCGTAGGTCTTGCCATGCTTGACGAAGGGACCGTAGCGCCCCAGGCCCGCCTCGATCACTTCACCGTCTTCGGGGTGCTTGCCGACTTCGCGCGGCAGGCGCAGCAGCATGAGGGCCTTGTCGAGATTGATGTCCTCAACGCTCCAACCTTTGGGCACGGAGGTCCGTTTCGGCTTGTCCTCGCCCGGAAGGGCCACTTCGACATATGGCCCGAAGCGTCCATCCTTGAGATAGACCGTTTGACCGGACTCCGGGTCTTCGCCCAGCTCGCCGTCGCCTTCGATGCCGTTGCCGGACCCGTCTGCCCCGCCGAGCTGGCGGGTGAAGCGGCAGTCGGGGTAGTTGGAGCAGCCCACAAACGCCCCGTGTTTTCCGAGACGCAGCGAGAGCGCGCCTTCGCCGCATTTGGGGCAGATGCGCGGATCCGAGCCGTCCTCGCGCTCGGGATAGATGAGCGGCGCCAGAGCCTCGTTCATGGCATCGATCACGTCGCCAATGCGCAGGTCGGCAATGCTCTCCACGCTGGCAGAGAAATCGGTCCAGAACCGGCGCAGCAATTCCTTCCAGTCCAGATCGCCGGAGGAGACCTTGTCGAGCTGGTCTTCCAGATCCGCAGTGAAGTCGTATTCGACGTAGCGGGTGAAGAAGTTTTCCAGAAACGCGATGACGACCCGGCCCTTGTCCTCGGGCACGAAGCGCTTGTCGTCCATCCGCACATAATCCCGGTCGCGCAGCACCGAGAGAACCGAGGCGTAGGTGGAGGGCCGGCCGATGCCGAGCTCTTCCATACGTTTGACGAGCGACGCCTCGGTAAAGCGCGGCGGCGGCTGGGTGAAGTGTTGCTCGGTATGGGTCTTGTCTGCGGTGGCCCCGGCACCCTGTTCGACCTTGGGCAGACGGCTTTCCTGCTCGTCTTCCTCATCGTCGCGCCCTTCCTGGTAGAGCGCGAAGAAGCCGTTGAAGGTCACGACCGTGCCCGTGGCGCGCAGGGCGAGCGTGGTGTCCTTGTTCTCCAGGTCGATCGTGGTGCGTTCCAGGCGCGCACTTTCCATCTGGCTGGCCATGGCGCGCTTCCAGATCAGCTCGTAGAGGCGGGCCTGGTCGCTATCGAGACGGATCGCGCCGGGCTTGCGCGAGAAGCTGGTCGGGCGGATGGCTTCGTGCGCTTCCTGCGCATTCTTCGCCTTGGACGAATAGGCGCGGGGCACGTCCGGCACATAGTCGTCGCCATAGGTGTCCCCGATGACGGAGCGCGCTGCGGCCACGGCACTGCCGTCCATCTGCACGCCGTCTGTCCGCATATAGGTAATGAGACCGACCGTCTCGCCGCCAATGTCGACACCTTCATACAGGCGCTGCGCGGTGCGCATCGTGCGGGCCGCATCGAAGCCGAGCTTTCGCGACGCTTCCTGCTGGAGAGTGGACGTCGTGAACGGGGGAGGCGGGTTGCGCCTGGTCGGTTTGGCCTCGACTGCCGCGATGGTGAACCCGGCAGTCTGGATGGCGCTTTCGGCGGCGCGCGCACGCGTCTCGTTCTTGACCGACAGGCGCGTAATTTTCTGATCTTCGAACCGGGTCAGCCTGGCGCGGAAGGTGTCGCTTCCACCCGATCGCATATCCGCTTCGATGGACCAGTATTCTTCCGGCTTGAACCGCTCGATCTCGGATTCCCGCTCGGTGATGAGACGCAGTGCCACCGATTGCACGCGCCCCGCCGAGCGCGAGCCTGGAAGCTTGCGCCACAGCACCGGCGAGAGGGTGAAGCCGACCAGATAGTCGAGCGCGCGCCGCGCCAGATAGGCCTCCACCAGCTCCATGTCGATTTCGCGCGGATTGGCGATGGCGTCCTGAACGGCCTTCTTGGTGATTGCGTTGAAAGCCACCCGCTGGATCTGCTTGCCCTTAAGAGCGCGGCGCTTCTGCAATGCCTCAAGCAGGTGCCAGGAGATCGCTTCGCCCTCGCGATCCGGGTCAGTGGCCAGAACGAGCGTATCGGCCTCTTTGAGCGCGTCGGCGATTGCTTTCAGCTTGGGCGCCGACTTGGCGTCGACTTCCCACTCCATGGCAAAATCCTCGTCCGGGCGGACGGAACCATCTTTCGCCGGCAAGTCACGCACATGGCCAAAACTGGCCAGCACGATGTAATCCTTGCCGAGATACTTGTTAATGGTCTTGGCTTTGGCCGGAGATTCGACGACGACAACTTGCATGAATACTGACTCGGGAAATATGGCACGACCGGAACACCCGGCGAACGGCGGGGGAAGTTGGGCGAGGGGCCTTCGCAAGTCAACCGAGGTCTGCGCTTGCACGCGAAAGGCATGTGTCGATAAAACACCCGTAAAGGTTGCTATCGAAGCAGGAACCACGAATGGCTGATCCCCTGGGCGATATTGGAAACCTGCAGCGTGATCCGGACGCGGCGGTAGACTATCTCACTGAACTTCTGGACTCTGCGGCGATTCTGGCGCTGGCGGTCGACTTGCCAAGCTCCAGCGCCTTTCTGACCGCCTGTGCGAAGCTGGTCCATCAGGAGCATGTCACTCCGACCGGCGTCGTGGAGACAGGCGACGAGGTCTAGGTTTCGGGCCAGCTCAGGCAGACCTGAGCACCGGGCAGCAACTCAACCCGGCCGGCCAGCTCCAGTTCGATCAGCGCGGCGAGAACCACCTGGGCCGGGACACCGAGTTGCCGGGTCAGTTCGTCGCGCGCGACCGGCACGGTCGACAGCCGGGAGAGCAGCGCATCGCGAATGCGGTCGGCTTGAGCATCGGTTTCCGCGGACATGTCGCGTTCATCCTCGAAATCGGGTGGCGAGGGTTCTTCCAGGACGGGCCGGCGGGCCGAGTGAAGCACGTTGAGCACGTCGTCGGCGGTTTCGACAAGAGCGGCGCCGTCGCGCAGGAGCCGGTTCGTACCTCTGGCCCTGGGATCCATGGGCGAACCCGGGACGGCCATCACCTCCCGGTTCTGTTCGAGCGCATAGCGCGCCGTGATGAGCGTGCCGGAACGTTCGGCGGCCTCGACTACCAGCACGCCGAGCGAGAGGCCGGAGATGAGCCGGTTTCGGCGCGGGAAATCGCGCGCGCCGGCCTGGTAGCGCGGCGGACATTCGCTCACGATCAGACCCTGCTCGCCAATGGCGCGGTACAGCGCCTCGTGCTCGGGCGGATAGATATGCTCGAGTCCGCCGGCGATGACTGCGATCGTGCCGGTTTCCAGCGCGGCGGCGTGGGCTGCCCCGTCAATGCCTCGTGCCAGGCCGGACACGATGGTGACGCCGTGACCGCCCAGTGTGCGGGCCATGTCACCGGCGAAGCGCACGCCGATCGCCGAGGCATTGCGCGAGCCGACCATGGCGCAAGCCGGTCGCTCGTCTGGATCGAGCGGGCCGAGCACGGACAGGACCGGCGGCGGCGGCTCGAGCGCCCGTAGGAGAGCCGGATATCCGGGTTCGCAGGCGCACAGGAGGCGGGCGCCAAGCGCATCGAGACGATCGAGCTCGCCCCGGGCATCATCGCGGCTGACCGTCCTGAGCGGATCGATGCGACCGCCTCGCCTGGCCAGGCGGGGCAAAGCGTCGATGGCGGCGGCGGCATCGTCAAAGCGCTCAATGAGCTTGGCAAAAGTGACCGGGCCGACGCCGGAGGTGCGCGCGAGCCGGAGCCAGTCGAGACGCTGGTCCGGCGAAAGCGCGCGGGTCTTCACGTCTTCTTCGCTCCGATCGGCGGCTCGCTACCGTCGAGCAGGCGGGTGATGTTCGTGCGGTGGCGCCAGAAGATCAGGACCGCCAGGAAGAGGGCGAGGAGAGCCACGTCGGCGCGTCCGGCAGCGAGTGCAAGGAGAGGCGCCGCAGCGGCCGCCACCAGGGCGGCGAGCGAGGAGAAGCGCATGAGCAATGCCACGCCGAGCCAGGTCGCGCAGGTCAGCAGTCCGACCGGCCAGGCCGCGGCCAGCAGCGTGCCGAGAAAGGTGGCGACGCCTTTGCCGCCGTTGAATTTGAGCCAGACTGGAAAGCAATGGCCCAGAAAGGCGGCGCCGCCTGCCACGAGGCCGGCCGGGGTGGAGACGAGGGCGGCGAAGACGAGACAGGCAAAGCCGGCCTTGCCGGCATCCAGAACGAGCGTGGCCAGGGCCAGATCCTTGCGCCCGGTCCGCAGCACGTTGGTTGCGCCGATATTGCCCGAGCCGATCGTGCGGATGTCTCCCAGTCCGGCGAGGCGGGTCAGGACCAGGCCGAACGGAACCGAGCCGAACAGATAGCCGCCAATGGCGGCCAGAAGAATGAGGGGGTCGAACGCCATTGCGCCTCTCAGGAGATCAAGGTTGCAGGATAATCGCGCCTTCGATGAAAGACATCAAGATTTTACCGAACAGACGACGGCCCGCGAACGCACTCTTCGCTCCGCCGCGCACGGCGCCGTCGCCCAGCACCACGGGGGCGGAGGGATCGATGAGGATCAGGTCGGCCGGGGCACCCTCCTCGATTCGGCCCTGGGCGAGGCCGAGCAGGTCGGCAGGCCCGCTCGTGACCGGGCGCAGCGCTGAGAGCAGGTCGAGCTGGCCGGTCTCCACGAGTGTCAGCAGGGCGGGCAGCAGGGCATGAAGGCTGGTCGTTCCCGGAACCGCGTCCGCGAACGGGTTAGCCTTGGCGACACTACCCACCGCGGTGTGTGCGGAGACCACGGCGTCCACCACGCCGCGGGCCAGCGCGTCGATCAGGGCGAGACGATCCTCCTCGCTGCGCAGAGGCGGATCGAGGCGGTAGCGCGCATCGAAATTGCCCGCATCGACCTCGTTGAACACCAGATGGCTGACCGGGACGGTGATCGCGACTTCGAGGCCGCGCTGGCGCGCCGCCCGCGCTGCAGCGATGCCGTCAGCGGTGGTTACGCGATCGAGGATCAGGCGTCCGCCGGTCAGCTCGGCGAGGCCGGTATCGCGCTCCACGCCGAAGCGTTCGGAGACGCCGGGACGGGCGGGCAGTCCCAGGCGCGAGGACAGGTCGCTCTCATGCGCGACCGTGCCGGCGATCAGGTGGGCGTCCTCGGGGCGCAGGCTGACCCAGGCCTCGAAGCCGGCGGCATAGGACAGGGCACGCCGGACCAGGCGGCTGTCGGCGATCGGCTGGCCGCCATCGCTGAGATAAAGTGCGCCGGCGCGCAGCATCAAACCGATCTCGTTCAGTTCGCCCTTTGCTGCGACGAGGCCGGCGCCGTGGACCCGGACCGGCAGGGTCAGCGCCTGGGCGTCCAGCCAGTCGATATCTTCCGGCGAGGACAGGCCGCACGCCCCGTTCGGGGCGAGGATCAGCGTGCCGATCCCGCCCGAGGCTGCCGCGCTGGCCGTTTGGGACAGGCGCTCGGCGCTCGCAGCGCCGCCAGGCGTTGCGCTATGGGCCCGCATGTCGATCAGGGCAGGAGCAAGGAGGCGTCCATGCGCGTCGATCACCTCCTCCTCGTCGGAAGGGTCAAGGTCGCCGATCCCGGCAATGAACCCGTCGGCAATGCGCAAATCGGCCTCGTAGAGCCGGTCCGACGCCGGGTCGGCAATACGCGCTCCGGTGATGAGGTAGCGGGTCATTGCTCGCCCTCGTCATAGCGCATGTTGGGGGCCTGGCCGGCGAGCATTTCCAGGATCGCCATGCGCACCGCCACACCGCTTTCAACCTGGTCGAGGATGACCGAGCGTTCGGGGTCGTCAGCGAGGGCGGCGTCGATCTCCACGCCGCGATTCATCGGGCCGGGATGCATCACGACGCAATCAGGATTCGCCAGCTCGAGACGGTCATGGGTGAGACCGTAAAGCGCGGCGTATTCGCGCTCGGACGGGATCAGCCCTGCCCCCATGCGTTCGCGCTGGATGCGAAGCGCCATGACCGCGTCGCAGCCCTCCAGCGCTTCGTCGAGGTCGTGAAACACGCTCGCGCCCCAGCGGTCGGCATTGGCCGGGAGCAGGGTAGAGGGACCACAGAGGCGCACCTCGGCATTGAGCAAATTCATCAGCGACACATTGGAGCGTACGACGCGCGAATGGGCGATATCGCCGACGATGGCGATCCGCTTGCCGCCGATCTCGCCCCAGCGTCGGGTTAGCGTGAAAGTGTCCAGCAGAGCCTGGGAGGGGTGCTCGTGCGCCCCGTCGCCAGCATTGATGGTGGAGATTCCCGTCACTTCGGCAAAGAAGGCTGCCGCCCCGGCGCTGGCGTGGCGTACGACCAGCAGGTCCGGGCGCATTGCCGCAAGTGTCTCGGCCGTGTCGGCGAGGCTCTCGCCTTTCTTGATGGAGGCATTGCCTGCCGAGAAATTGACGACGTCCGCACCGAGTCGTTTGCCGGCGAGCTCGAAGCTGGCCAGGGTGCGCGTGGACGGTTCGAAGAAGAGATTGATCTGGCTGAGACCGCGCAGCGCGTCGATTTTCTTGTCCGGCGTGCGGTTGCGCTCGAAATGCTCGCCCGCACGCTTGAACAGCATCGAAACATCCAGCGGGTTGAGCGCGCCGACGCTCAACAGATTGCGATGCGGGAAGTCATAGGCGAAGCGGGCGCGCCCCATCTGCACATGCCTCCAAGCCAAAGCGTTGCGGCGGTATAGGGGGCGCGGACCGGCGCGGCAAGGGGCGGGCGTGCCCGTTCGCGCGCACCTGATGCAAGTGCATGCGCGCGGAATATAAACTTCTTTCGGGGTGGGTTGGCTACCGAAAATGTAACAAAGAAAGCGGTTTCTATTTATAAAAATGAATAAAGCTGGAGTTTTTATAATTATAAACTATATGAATTCTTTTGCGGGGAGGCTTGACAAAAATGTCGCTTCAAAACTGGCGGGTGCTTGATTTCGAAGGCTTGTTCGGACGGGTTCAGGACGGCGCCTCCATGCCGGAGCAACTCGAAGCCATCGAAGAGATGGTCACGATGATCCGCGGTGAAAGCCTTCACCGGATTGTGCTCGACCTGGACCACGCCGACATCGATTTGGGACAGCGAGTCGTCCAGATTCAGCCCCAGGCGCTCGCCGAAGGGATGGTCAAGGCGGGTTTGAGCCGCTTCGCTCTGGTTCACCGCGGAGAGGTAGAAGTCTGGTGGAGCGATCTGCTCAAATCTACAAGACAGCTGGGCATCGACACGTGCGCGTTCACAGCGGCGGACGCCGCGATCGAGTGGATTTGCGCTGACGGAGAGGATTCCCTCTCGCAATCGGGCTAGATCGCCTGTGCGATGACAATGAAGCCGGTGCTGAAGGCGATGCGGCTCAATCCAGGTTCTTGTTCGCTGCACCCGGCCTCATGCCAGTGACCGCGCGATCAGAATGAACGCGGGAGCGCTGAGGGCGCTGACCAGGACGCTCGCAGTGATCATGCCGGCAGTGAGACCGTGCTCGCCTTCGGACTCGGCTACCAGGGCATATATAAAGGCAGCGGTCGGCGCTGCGCCGGCGAGGACAAGGACTTCAAGCTCCAGCGTGCCGAGCCGGGCCACAAGGCCAAGGCCAAGGAAGATGATCGGAGAGACGACAGCCCGGATCAACGCTGCGGAGACAAGCGGCACATAACGCCCACGCAGCGCTGCGAAGTCCAGTCCTGCTCCGATGGTCAGAAGGACCAGTCCGATGGAGGCCGACGCGATGATCTCCAGCGGACGCATGACCAGCGTGATATCAGAGAGCGGCGTCAGACTCGCGGCGAGGCCGAGCAGGCAGGCGACCACGATGGGATCTCGCGCTGCGCCTGACAGGGCCTTAAGGTTTGCATTAGGCGCGACGGCAACTCGACTGATGAGCGTCCCGAGAATCGCACCAGGCACCAGAATGATGATCGCGATCTCGACGGCCTCGGCGCCGAACAGGTTTTGCGACAGGCTGAGAACCAGCACGAAATTCCAGACCGTGGTGGTCGCCAGCATTGCGGCGCGATTGCGCCGGCTGAGGCCCAGCACGGCGGACCATGCAAAGGCGGTGACGCCGACCAGGGCGATTCCGGCAAGGGCCAGCAAGACAAGGCGGCCGGCCGACGGCGAGAGCAGATCGACTCCGGCCAGTGTGCTGAACAGCAGGGCCGGCAGGAGCACGCGATAGTTCAGCCGGTTTACCCCGGCCCAGACGAAGTCCGGCGCGATGGCCGAGGTACGAAGCGCGTAGCCGCAGGCAATTACGATGAAGACCGGCAGGAAGCCATGGATAACTGAGGCGATCATCCGGCCATTCCTCCCGGCCAGGCGATGGAAATCCAGATCGGCAGCGAGAGGGCGGCCAGAATCGTCGTTGCTGTCACATGCCCGGCAGTCAGGCGGGCATCGCCGCCCATCTCGCGCGCCAGCACGTAACTGGCGGCCGCCCCCGGAGTGGCGCCGACGGCGGTCAGGACGGCGAGGGCAACGCCCTCCACCCCGAACAGGCGGCCGAGCACGTAGAAAACCAGGGGCGCGACGAGAAGCTTGAGCGCGACCGCCAGGGTCAGCAGGCGCGGGCGCGCCTTGAGGGCGGAGAAGTCCAGCCCGGCTCCGATCGCAAGGAGGATGAGAGGCAGCGCGGCGCGGCCCGCGAGCGCGGCCGTATCGGCCACCGGCCCGTCACGGAAGAGCCCGAGCGCGTTCGCGCCGGCGCCGGCGACGCAGGCCAGGATGAGCGGGTTGGTGACAATGCGCATCAGGATCAGGCGTCGATTGAGCGGACGCTCGCTTGCGCCCCAGACTGAAAGAGCGGCGACGCACATCACGTTGATCAGCGGCACGGTGGGGGCGAAGACGAGAGCGGCGAGGGCTGCGCCTTCCGGTCCGAAGACCGGCGCGGCGAGCGCCAGAAGGACAAAGCCGTTCCAGCGCACAGAGCCCTGAAACAGGCTGGTATAGGCTGGGCCGTCGATGGGCAGCGGACGGAAGGCGAGCGCAATCGCGCCCATCACCAGAAAACCCAGCGTGACGGCAATGAGAAAGGTTGCCGCGGGCAGGCCGGTATAGTCGGCCTGGCTGATCGTAGAGAAAAGCAGGGCGGGCAGGAGCGCCTGGTAGGAGAGCCGGTTGATGCCGCCCCATAGCTCTGTCGCCACGAGGCCGGTCCGGCGCAGCCCCCAGCCGAGCGCGATCACCCCGAAAATCGGAATGAGGGCGGTGACGACCGGATTCACGGGGCCTCGTCCCCTGCCGCCTCGATAGCGTCGATGGCGTTGGACAGGATGATCGCGGCGGCTTCGGCATCGATGCGTGCCTTGTGGCCCGCATGCTTCACCCCGGCCTCCAGCAGGCGCTCGCCTGCCGCGAAGGTGGACAGGCGTTCGTCCTGGTAGACGACGGGCAGGTCGCGCACGCGAAGAAGATTCGTGACGAAGGAACGCGAGGACTGGGCACGCCGTCCATCGCCACCGTCCATGTGGAGAGGCAGGCCGACGACCAGCCCGGTACATCCGCGCTCGTCATAGAGTGCGAGCAGGGCCTGCGCGTCGGCAGTAAACTTGGTGCGCTGGATCGTCGTCAACGGCGTGACCAGGGTGCGCGCCGAATTGCACACGGCGATCCCGAGCGTCTTCGAGCCGGGATCGACCCCCATCAGCGGACCAGCAGGAAGATGCGCAGGATCAAGGAACAGCATGGGCGTCGAGGTACACCCCTGACACGTCGAAGGAAAGAGCGCAGCCGCGCGAGAGGTTACAGTGCGAATGCATCCAAGCGCGCAGCCATGGCGTTGATTGGCCGAGCCCAAATTCACGAGCAGAGACGAATGGAGGACCCACGACATGGTTCCAGTCGAAGAAATTCACGGCGCGACGATCCCCAAGCTGGGCTTCGGCACGTGGCAGCTTGAGGGCGACACGGCACGCGACCGCGTCAAGGACGCGCTGGACATCGGCTATCGTCATATCGATACCGCGCAAGCCTACGACAATGAGGAGTATGTCGGCGCGGGCATCCAGGAATCCGGAGTCGCGCGCGACGACATATGGCTCACGACGAAAGTGTGGCTCGACCGCTTCAAACAGGGCGATCTGGAGCAATCCTTGCGGGAAAGCCTCGTCAAGCTGAAGACCGATACGGTCGATCTCGCGCTTTTGCACTGGCCCAACCACGAGGTCGCGCTGAAGGAGACGATCGAGGCTCTCAACAATGCCAAGCGTGAAGGGCTGACGCGTAACATCGGTATTTCCAACTTTCCGACCCAGTGGATGGGCGAGGCGGTCGAGCTTTCCGAAGCGCCGCTGATCGTCAACCAGGTCGAATTCCATCCCTTCATCGACCAGCGCCCGGTTCTTGATGCGTGCAAGAAATACGGCATGGGACTGACGGCTTACTGCCCGATTGCCCAAGCGAATGTCATCGGCAACGACACGATCGAGAAGATCGCGGACCGTCACGGCAAGTCTGCGGTTCAGGTGGCGCTGCGCTGGCTGATCCAGCAGGACGGGGTCATTGCCATTCCCCGCTCGTCCAGCCGTGAGCACGCCGCGTCGAATTTCGAGATATTCGACTTTGAACTCAGCGATGACGAGATGGCGCAGATCGGGGCGCTGCACACGCCCGATGGCCGCATCGTCGATCCCAAATGGGCGCCTGCCTGGGATACCGCTGCCTAGCGCGGACTGGATCGAACTCTCAAACACCCCCTCGCGTTCGGCGCAGGGGGTGTTTTTTTTGGCCAAGGCCGCAATGAAGGAGAATCCGCCATGTCCCGCCCGCCTGCCAGCTACACCGACCTGAAGGCCGTCTTCGTCAATTGTACGCTCAAGCGGTCCCCGCAGACCTCCAACACGCAAGGCCTGATGACCAACGCACAGGCCATCATGGAAAAGCAGGGCGTCAGCGTGGAGACGATCCGCCTCGTCGATCACGATGTCGCCCAGGGCGTGCAGCCGGACATGACCGAGCATGGCTGGGACCGCGATGCCTGGCCGGACCTGTGGAAGATCATCAAGGCGGCCGACATCCTGGTGGTCGGAACCCCGATCTGGCTCGGCGAGGAAAGCTCGGCCGCGCGCACCCTGATCGAACGGCTTTATGCGCATTCCGGCGATCAGAATGAAGACGGCCAGTATGTCTTCTACGGCAAGGTCGGTGCCTGCATGGTCACCGGCAATGAGGACGGGGTGAAGCACGTCTCGATGGGGATGCTCTACGCCCTTCAGCATGTCGGCTACACGATTCCGCCGCAGGCCGATAGCGGCTGGATTGGCGAGATCGGTCCCGGCAAGAGCTATCTCGACGAGGGCTCGGGCGGGCCGGATAATGACTTCACCCGACGTAATACGACCTTCATGACCTGGAATCTGCTTCACCTGGCGCGGATGCTCAAGGATGCCGGCGGTATCCCGCCGTACGGCAATCAGATCCCCGCCTGGAATGACGGCGAACGGTTCGGACACCCGCCCGCCGACTAGGCCGTGACCCAATCACTTCAGATGGTAGAGCCATTGCAGGTGGTGCTCGTAATGGCGCAGCACATCGCGCACGATTTGCGTCTTGGAGTAGCCGTAGACGTCGTAGTGCTGGCCGCCGCCTGACAGGAAGACCTCGGCGCGTGCGTACTGCTCCACCGATTCGCCTTCGACGTTAAAATGCGGCTCTTCGTGAACCTTGGCCCACACGCCATAGACGAATTCGGGATTGTCGCCATGCAGGACGGTGATCTTCGTTTCGCACTCGCTGAGTTCAACCGAAGCGTCATAGCCGTGCTTGTTGATTTCGTCGGCCACTTCGCGCAGCGCCGGCTCCACCGTATTGCGCAGATAGTTGCAGACCTCGGTCTCGTTCGGGCGCGAATACATTAGCCTCAGCCGCGCGCGCCAGGACACGGTCGCGCCTTCCACCGGCAATTGCGCCGCTGATTTGACGCCGCGTTTGCGCTGGCTCTCTACGCCGAAGGCACGCACGAGGCCTATGAAAGCGAGCACGATGACAATGGTGAAGGGCAGCGCCGCAGCGATGGTCGCGGCCTGAAGCGCGGCCAGGCCGCCGACGAGCAGCAGGACCGCCGCGACCACGCCTTCCAGGATGGCCCAGAACAGGCGCTGGAAGAGGGGCGGATTGAGCGAACCGCCAGACGCGAGCGTCGACTTGACCAGAGAACCGGAATCCGAACTGGTCACAAAGAAGGTCGTGACCAGAACCACCGCCATGACCGACGTGATGGAGCTCAGCGGAAGTGTGTCCAGAAAGGCGAAGAGAGCCAGCTCGTTTTGCCCGTCGCGAACGGTGTTGAGGATAGCCTCGCCGCTACCGGCCAGTATCTCTCTGAGCGCCGAATTGCCGTAGATCGTCATCCACAGGAATGTGAACAGGGTCGGCCCGAACAGCACCCCGAGAATGAATTCGCGGACAGTGCGCCCGCGCGAGATGCGCGCGATGAACATGCCGACGAAAGGCGACCAGCTGATCCACCAGCCCCAGTAGAAGAGCGTCCAGGCGTTCACCCAGCCCGCATCGCCATAGGCGTCGACATTGAAGGTAAGGAAGGCAATCTGGTCGATATAGTCGCCGATATTCTGCACGAAGGCGCCCATCAGGAAGAGCGTGGGCCCGGCGATGAAAACGAATAGCAGCAAGGCAATCGAGAGGTAGAGATTCCACTCCGACAGGCGCCGGATGCCCGCATCGAGGCCGGCCACCACTGAGGCAGTGGCGAGCGCGGTAATGAGGGCGATCAGGATAACCTGCACCTGGGCGCTGATCTCGATGCCGAACAGGGTGTTCAGTCCGGCATTGATCTGAGTAACGCCGTAGCCGAGCGATGTGGCGACCCCGAACAGCGTGCCGAGCACGGCGAGCGTATCCACGCCATGGCCGATCGGGCCGTAAATGCGGTCGCCAATAAGCGGGTAGAGCGCGGACCGGATCGTCAGCGGCAGGCCATGGCGGTAAGTGAAATAGGCTAGGCTCAGCCCCACCACGACATAGATCGCCCAGGCGTGGATGCCCCAGTGAAAGAAGGTCAGCACCATGGACTCGCGAGCCGCGTCGACGGTCTCGCCCGTGCCTTGAGGCGGGTTGAGATAGTGCGTGACCGGTTCGGCCACGGCAAAGAACATCAGGCCGATGCCCATGCCGGCGGAGAACAGCATCGCGAACCAGGGCGCGAAGCCGTATTCGGGGACCGAGTCGTCGGGGCCAAGCCTGATGCGGCCCCAGTCGGACAGCGCGACGACGATCGAGGCGATCAGAAAGATGCCGACGCCGATCGTGTACACCCACCCGAAATTGGTGGTGATCGAGGCCTGAAGGCCGGCGAAGAAGGTTTCCGCCGTTTCCGAGTAGAAGATGGCGAACGCCACGCCGATGACGACGAGCGCCGCTGCCGGGAAAAACACCGCAGGTTCGATTTTTTTCATGACGATGGACGTCCTTGCCGCTTCGGGCTGTAGGTTTGAAAGTCTTTAGTCGCGATAGTCGATGAGGGCGGGGCCGAGCGCGTCCTTGAGCGGATCGAGCCAGGGCTCGAAATGGCGCCATTGCTCCTTGCCCGTTTTGAAGATCGGCTGACGCACCTGCTCGGAGCTTGCAGTGCGCACTTCGCGCTCGGTCTTGTGAAACTCGACGCAGGCCTGTTCGAAGGGCAAGCCGAGATAGTCAAGGATACGGCGGACCTGGGCTTCCAGATCATCGACCACGTCCTCGTACTGCACGTGAAGGATATCGCCTGGCAGGACCTCATGCCAGTGGCGCATCAGGTCGACATAGCCGCGGTAATACCGCCCGACTTCTTCCAGCCCGTAGGTGAATTCCTGGCCTTCGGCAAAAAGCTGCTTGAACCCCGAAAAACAGCACGCCATCGGGTGACGGCGCGCATCGATGATCCGGGCATTGGGCAGGATCAGCTTGATAAGGGCGATGTGCCGGAAATTGTTCGGCATCTTGTCGGTGAAGAAGGGCGCGCCCTTGCGATGGATGCGGGTGCCTTCGATGTATTGCTCGCCCAGCTCTTTCAGCTGCTCGTCGGAAAGTTCGTGCAGGATGCGCGGGTAGCGCGTCCGGTCGCTGATCTGCTTGCGACCGCGCAGGCGGTGGGAGAGCGAGAGGATATTGGGCAGCTCCAGCGTACCGTCGATCTGGCTGTGCGACGCCAGGATCTGCTCGATCAGGGTCGAGCCGGCGCGCGGCAGGCCGACGATGAAGATCGGGTCGGCGGCGGAGTGACCCTTGCCGGCCTGTGCCTTGAAGAGGTCGGGCGTGCAGAACTCCTTCTGGGCGGCGAACTCCTGTTCCATCTGGTCGGCGGTATAGCGGGTCTGGACGCGTTTGAGCTCGTTGCCGCGCTCATAATAGGCGAACGCGTCCTTGAACGCCTTGCGGTCCTCGTACGCCTTGCCGAGCGCAAAGCAGAGATAGATGCGATCCTGAAACGACAGGCCGGGCTCGCCTTCGCGCGCGGCCATCGTGGCCAGCTCGTCGTCGGTGAACGTGTAGGTCTTCAGATTGGCCAGCCCGTACCAGGCATCGCCGTGATCGGGCTTGATGCGAGCCGCGGTCCGGTAGGCAGAGACCGCTTCGTCCTGGCGCCCATAAGTCTTCAGCGCGTGGCCGCGCGAGGTGAGCGTGACCGGGTCTTCGGGCAGGGTTTCCAGGACGCGATCAAAGAGCGCGACCGCGCCTTCGAAGTCACCGGTCTGCATCCGCTCCACGGCCAGTCGGGACTGGAAAACCGGGCTCTCCGGGTCGCGATTGTAGAGCGCTTCGGCCTCTTCGCGCGCCGCCTCGAACTTCTGGCGCTTGCGCAAGACGTCGATGTAGTCGAGGCGAACCTGGATGTTGTCCGGCTCGAACTCGGCCGCGCTTTCCAGCAGGAATTCGGCATCCTCCATAACGCCAAAGCGCTTGCCGATCTCGGCGAGAAGACGCATGCCCTCGACGTGCCTGGGGTGCTTCTGCAGAAAGGCGCGGCAGAGCTTCTCAGCTTTGAGAAGCTTGTTTTCATATAAAAAATTCGTCACTGCCACGAGTTCGCGGGGCAGGGTGGCGATGCGATCGGCCTGGGCGTGAGCCTGCCGCGCCTCGGCCTCGCGACCTTCGGCCTGGAGAAGTTCGGCCTGTGCGGTCCAGCTGGCCTGCAGGGCGGGATTGAACTGGCACGCGCGCCTGTAGGCTTCAAGCGCGGCCTCTGCCTGGCCTTCGGCCTTGAAAAGGTGGCCCTCTTCTTGAAACCCGCGTCCGAAATCGGGCGCGGTCGATTTCAATTGCTCGAGCCGAGCGTGGGCTCCGGGGAAGTCCTTGAGATAGCGGGCACAGACCGCGCTGATGTAGAGCGCCTCGACATTGTCCGGTTCGGTGGCCAGCAACTCGTCGACAAGCGCCCGGGCCTGGTCGAACCGGCCCTGGTACATTTCGCTCTGGGCCGCTTTCAAACGTGACTGCGGGGTTTGGGCATCATCCGGCACGATGGACATCGTCTCCGATGGAAAATGTGAAAGCGCCCCGCCAAAGGCGGGACGCTTCCATCATCAGCTTGCGCGGCGCGATTTCAACCGGGCTCGCGCGTACAGGCTAGTACTGAACGCCGAAGCGGACGCCGATCGTGCGCGGACGCATGACGGTCGCACGTTCACGGTCGAAGACGAAGTTGTTGCTCGTCATCGCCACTTCATTGGTCAGGTTCTCACCAAACAGCTCGACCGACCAGCGGTCACCAGTGAGGCCAGCACCCAGCGCCAGCGTGGTGTAACCCTCCACGGTCGCACGGTTGATACGGATCACATCCGATTCCGAATCTGTGGAATAGACCAGCTGCGGCATCACGTGCGCCGTCACGCCGTTTTCCAGTTGCCATTCATAGCGCGCACGCAGATTGGCCTGGAATTCCGGCGCGAAGGCCAGCGGATCGCCGACCTGGACGTCGTCGGTCGGGACTTTCACTTCGGTGATCTCGGTGTCGAGCGCCGAGAAGGCACCGGCAATGGTCAGGCCTGGAACCGCATCGACCTGCCAGTTGAAGTCGCCTTCAATGCCGCGGATTTCGGCATCGGCGGCGTTGGCGGAGAAGAACAGGTTGGTGATGCTCGGGTCGAAGATCGTGGTCTGCAGGTCTTCGATCTCGATATAGAAGACGTTGCCGTTGAAGCGCAGCGCTCCATCGAACAGGAAGGTCTTCCAACCCAGCTCGTAATTCGTGATTTCATCGGTATCCAGAGCAAACGGCACGGTGAAGCCGTTGGGACCCTGAGCGCCGCCCGGCCGGTTCAGCAGACCGGGACGGAAGCCTTCCGAATACGTCGCGTAGAACAGGAGATCGGTATTCGGCGTCCAGTTGGCCGTGAACTTGGTGATCACGCCATCGGTTGCTGCCACGTTCGGAGCGCGCACCGCGGCATAGACTTGTGCGGCCTGGGCCGGGCTGAGGCCTGCGGCGATGATGTCGGCCACCGAGTCGTCCAGAGTGAAGGTCTGCTGGTTTGCCAGACCAGTGCCCCGGAAGGTGTATTCGCCGTCGCCATTGTACAGGTCCGAGATATCCGTACCGAAGGCCTGCTGATCGACAGACGCGCCGGAGTTGAAGAAGGATGAATTCGCACTCCCCTTCAGGTCGACTTCGACGTCGTAATAGCGAGCACCCGCGATCAGCGACAGCGTGTCGGGGATCAGGTCGTAAGTGACCTCGCCGAAGACGCCGAGCTGTTCGTCGGTCCTGCGCACATCGTTACGGAAGATGACAGCCGGCGGGAACGGACCTTCATCCGAGCGATAACCGGTCTGGAACGGATAGTTGTCCACGAACGGACCGAACGGATCGGCGGCCTCGGATCCGAAATAGGTGAAGTCGTTGCGTTCATCCAGCTGGGTGTCGGAATAGAACACACCGGTGGTCGCGCGCAGGCGAGCCGTCTGCGGGGTAAGGACCCGGAATTCGTGGCTTTGCACGGTGGTTTCCGAGGTCGATGCGACGATCGCGTTTGGCGCCTGGCAGGTGCCGGACGGCGCCGCGGATCCCGGATAGGTCACCGACCCGTCGCAGACATAGTAGGGGAAGTACTGACCGACGAACATGTAGTCGGTGTAGTCCACCGTCTGATCGGTGTTCCGCTCGGTGTAAGCGCCGGTATAGACGGTTTCGAGTGCCCCGACGCGTCCTTCCAGTGTCCAGGAAATATTGGTGAACTCGTCTTCGAGCTCATCGTCCTCGTAGCGCTGGATTTCCCAGTCGTCCAACTCGGGATCAACGAAGAAGACACCGTCCTTGTCCAGCGATTGCTGCGCGAACGCGACATCGAGACGCCAGTCGGCGTTAAACTCGTAGCGGCCGCTCACTCGGAAGCCTGAATAGGTGGTGTCGTTGAAGTCTTCCTCGGTCCGGCCGGCATTGTTGGCCTCAAGGAAGGTAACGCCTGACAAATCCTGACCGGCCTGGAAGCCGGCGCGCCGAGGCGCGACTGGCACACCGTTCGAGCGCACCGTGCCGGCAGAACGGAAGCGAGCCGATTCCGACAGGTCGCGTGTACCCGCCACATTGTCGATATAGCCACCGGCATGGTCGGCATAGACCACGCCGCGCACGGCGAAGTTCTCGGCAACGGGATAATTGACCACCGCCGTGACGTTCGAGCTCATCTCACCGCCATCGGTCCAGGAGAACCCGAAATTGGCGTTGGCCTCGAACTCGCCGATCACCGGCTTGTTCGTGATCAGGCGCACCGTGCCTGCCTGAGAGGAGGCGCCGAACAGCGTGCCCTGCGGTCCGGGCAGGACCTCGATGCGTTCGAGGTCGGCTGCATAGACGTCCAGATTGCGGCCCGGCTGAGCAAGCGGCTGTTCGTCGAGATAGAAGGCGACGTTCGGCGCGAGACCGGCGACACCGGCCACGGTGAGGCTCGGCGTGGTCGATGCGATGCCGCGAATGTAGATGGTGCGCTGGCCCGGGCCGTTGCCGCCGGCGCTCACGCCCGGCAGCTGGACGAGGTAATCGCTGAACGTATCGATCCGCAATTCCTGCAAATCGCCGGTGTCCAGTGCGCTAACCGCAACCGGAATGTCCTGGGCGCTCTGCTCGGTCTTGGTCGCGGTCACGGTAATGACGTCGCGTGTGCGAGCCGATTGACCCTCTGCTTGAGCGTGCGCCACGCCGGCCGTCGCCGCAGCGGCGGCCGCGGACACGAAGACGGTATTCAATAGAATGTTCTTTTTCATGGGCTTCCTGGTTTTCTATTCGATCGGCTGACAAGTCACAGCGGGACGAGTTCCCGCCGGATCGGTAAGGGCGTGCGTGCGTGAACCGGGATCGATAGATGCGGCGCCGAAACTCGAAAGAGACGTGGCGCGGGACACGAAGATGTGCCTCAGACCCCCGCAGGCCTGAGGTGACCTAGCCCGAAAATGCTTAGAGCTCAAATGACCCAGGGGGCATTGCCGCAATATTGTGATATTTCTGCCACTATTGGAGTCTGGCGAAAACAGGCTTCCGACAGGTGCGCGGGTTAGCCCACCGGATCCTCGTCCGTGGCCCATTCTTCCGAGGTGAGGATCGGGGAGGCGGATATCGCCTGGGCGTCCATCAGCGTCGCGATCCGCTCCAGAGAGGAAAGCAGCATGTGTTGCTCCCAGCAGGCCAAGCTACGGAAACGAGAAAGGAATCCGGCTTGGAGCAGCTCCGGGGCTGACCGGTAGGCCGCTTCTCCCTTCGCGGTGAGAAGAATATGTGTCACCCGCCGGTCTGTCGGCTTCTCGCGCCGTTGCACGAGACCGAGGGCCTCAAGCCGATCCACGATCGTCGTGACGGTGGCCGGGCTGGCTGCAATCTGCTTGGCAATATCGGTTGGACACAGGGGCCCATCCTTGTCGAGCGCCATCATGACCACAAGCTGGGGCGCGGTTAGCCCCGTCTGCTTTACGAGCTGGCGTGACTGAAGGTCGATAGCCCGGGTGATTCGGCGCAGGGCGATAAGAATCTGGTCGTGATCGGTCATGCGGTCGATCTACGCGTCCCAATCCCGTCTCCGCAAGTCTGTGACCTGCGAGAGGGCCCGCCGGGGAAGCCGGCGGGCCCTCTTCACTCATCTTGATAGTTTGGGTTCAAAGAACATTGAGCATGTCGGCGACGAGCGGGTGACGCACGATGTCTTTTGCTTCGAGCCGGCAGACCGCCACGTTCTCGAGAGCGTCAAGCCGGTTGGCGATATCGAACAGGCCGGAGAGTTCGGGCAGTAAATCCGTCTGGGCCGGATCGCCGGTTACGATCATCGTCGAGTTCCACCCGAGGCGCGTGAGCAGCATCTTCAATTGCCCGTAGGTGCAGTTCTGGGCTTCGTCGACAACGATAAAGGCATTGTTGAGCGTGCGGCCGCGCATGTAGGCGATAGGCGCGATCTCGATCAGCCCCTCGGCCATCAGGGCCTTGAGCCGCTTGGGCGAGAGCCGGTCCGCGAGCGCGTCGTACAGTGGACGCAAATAGGGTGCGAGCTTCTCTTCCATCGCGCCGGGCAGGAAGCCGATGGATTCCCCCGCCTCAACCGCCGGGCGCGACAGGACGATCCGGCCGATCTCCCCCGCCTCCAGCGCTTCAACCGCCTTGGCCACCGCCAGATAGGTCTTGCCTGTACCCGCCGGGCCGAGCGCGAGAACCAGGTTGTGATCGTCGATTGCGCTCATCAGCTTGGCCTGGCCGTCTGAGCGCGGTTTCACATTCTTCATGTAGCGCTGATCGCGCATCGGATCGACATCGTCGGGGGTCCAGGCCGTTCCCGGAAAGAGGGCGCGGACTTTCTCTTGCTCGTAATGCTCGGCATTGAATTCACCCGAGCGGCGTTTCGCGGCGCGTTTGGCCATGGCAGGACCTCCAGACAAGAAAAAACCCCTCGCTGGATAGCGGAGGGGCGGATGATGCTTGCGATGAAAGGGGAGCGGCCGAAGCCTCGGCACGACCCGCGTTCGGCGGTGCCACTGAGGGACGGGGCGGTGGTGCAAACGCCATTTTGGCGCCTCCTCCGTTCGGTCGCTGACCCGATGCGATGCGACTCCTTGAACTCGAATCGCATACGCAGTGTCATTCTACTCTGGTGAATGAAGTATGAGTCCCTGCGTCGCAGAAGTTTCATCCCGCGTCGCAAAAACGTCACGCGCTACCCAAGGAGTTCTCCCATGATGCGCATTTTCGAGCTTGACGGTGATCGCCCCGACTTGAGTGGGGACAATTGCTGGGTGGCACCCACGGCAGTCCTGCTCGGCAAGGTGGTTCTGAAGACCAACGCGTCGGTCTGGTTCGGAGCGGTCCTGCGCGGTGACAACGAAACGATCACGATCGGCGAGGATTCCAATGTGCAGGACAATACCGTCATGCACACCGACATGGGCTTTCCGCTGGATATCGGCAAAGGCGTGACGATCGGGCACCAGGCCATGTTGCACGGGTGCAGCGTCGGCGATTATTCGCTGATCGGCATTGGCGCGACCATTCTGAACGGCGCGAAGATCGGGAGGAATTGCATCATCGGCGCCCATGCCCTCATTACCGAGGGCAAGGAAATTCCCGATGGTTCTGTCGTGATGGGCGCGCCTGGCAAGGTCGTCAAGCAGATCGCACCCGGCACCGAGGAGATGCTCAAGGCCAGCGCGGATCACTATGTGGAAAATGCCCGCCGCTATGCGCGAGGGCTGTCCTCAGTCTGATCCGGATGAGAGGCCGGACAGGTCCGAAGCTTATTGCGGCCGTCCCCAGAGTTCACGAATGCGCTGATCGGCTTCGCGTCCCAGGTTGAACCAGGCAGTCCGGTCGCGGCTTGCGTCCACGACCAGCAGTTTGTCATCGCGGCTCAGGGCGTGGCTGAGTTCGTTGCGCAGGATCGCGGCCGTGTAGGGCGCGCGCACAAGCCAGACGCCATGACCGATCTGTTCGGTATCACCGAACTCGGACAGGGCGGCGGCGAACTCGGCTTCGCTCTCTTGGGATAGATGGGCGATGACGACAAAATTGGCGGTGCGGGCATCGCCGGGCGCCGGCCGCGGACGGCGCTGGGCCGGGGTCTGGCGGGCCTCGTCGAACCAGCCCTTGAACTGGTCGACCTGACGGGCATCCAGCCAGCCCGCTTCGCGGCTCTGGGAGACAGTCGAGTGCGCCGCAACGCGGCCTTCCTTCACGAAGGCATGCATCTGGGCCGGAGTGTAGGGACCGTAGACACGTCCCTCCACTCGAACAAACCAAGAGGTCGCACTAGCGTCGTCACGAGGCATCGGCATGTCGCTCCGGTCTTTCATAGGACATCTGCTATGCCAGTCATGAGGCAAGATTCAGGCCACACGTTTAGTATGGGCTGTATCTCAGACAGTTTAAACGGGGATGGTCGGTTTCGCCACAGTTCCCGGGGCCAGACCTGTCAGGCGGCAGGCGGGGTCTGGGGCGATGCAGGCGGATCGAAGGAAACGGCAAACCCGTTATCCAGCCAGCGCGCGACTCGCCCGGACATTCCGCCGACACGCACGGACTCTCCAACTCTGGGACGTTCCAGACAGGCGAACGCTGCACCGGAAATGGACACATCGATGACGTTTGCCCGGATCACGACGCCGTCGCGCAAGGTCAGGGTTGCCTGGCCGCGCGACGGCTTTCGCGCCCCGCCGCGGTCCTCGTTGAGGCCCAGCCGCGCCATGTTGAACTGCCAGGTGATCGCGTCGGCCAGACGGTCGCGCTTGCGGTCGGAAAAGCTGAACCGGACCGCGAAGCCGGCGCGGCCGGCCCGCACGACATCGCCTTCCAGCCGGCCAAGTCCCTCGAACAACATGACAATATGATCGTTGACCGGAGGCGGGACCTCGGCCGAGATGCGAGCGCCTCCAGGAGACACGTCCACCAGCTTGCAGGCAAACTCACCGCGAACGGGGTCGAGATACCGGCCCGGGATGGAAAGCTGAACCCGCCGGAAGCGGCGCTGTTCCTGTGCGCCGCGGGCTGCGATCTTGATCTTGCGCTTGTCCAGACGCGATTTGATGTCGGTAACCGTGCTCATCGTCTGCCCACCCGGTGGAATACAAGCGTGGAGTATCCGCGCGAAATTTTAAAAATTCGCTAGGCCTGCCGGATGTCTACATCGCGTCGTTGGCGGCCCGGGCCCGGGGACGTGCCTGCGCAAGGGGGGCGAACACGTTGACGCTCTGCGCCGGCAGGCTCGCCGGATGGATCTCGCGGATTTCGTGCGACACCACCGGGCGATGTCCCAGCGTCCCGCCGCTCAGCGGCTGATAGAGGCCGAGAACGCGGTCGACGATGCCCTCCGGACCGCGCAGCGGCAGGATGGATATCTCCACGGCAACAGAGCGCATGTCGATTGAATGGGCTTCCACGATGGCCGTTGCGGGCGCAGGCGCTGTCAACGCGCCTTCGAGGAGGGCGCTCATGTGGAGACGGTCATGCCCGCGCCAGAGCGAAAGGAAGTTCTGATCCTTGAACTCGCGCCGGTGCATCTGACACAGCGCACTTCCGGCGAGCCGGAAGATGTGATGATCGGCGTCGATGCGTCTGAGCAGGAAGAGATGACCGAGCAGGCCGGACACGTCCTTCGGCGCGATATCGGCACGCCCCGGCGCATTGCGTCCGAGCCGGCGGGTGTTCCAGTATTCGTACAAGGTTTTGGTATTCGTGTGCCGCACGGCCGGCTCCCTCATCCCTGATTGGGACTAAATCCCCAATTCGGTTCCAGTTTCCGGACCGATTGCAAAGGTCTTGCCAACTCGTAAACGCGCCGGGGTCACCGCGCCGGACCTTCGGTGGCCCGCGCCTTGCACGAGTGAGGGCAAAGATGGATGGAGTCCGCCCATGCGCGTTTCAAAGCGATACGCCACTCTCGCCTCGGCCGTGGCGGCCGCGTTCCTCAGCAGTGCCGCGTCGGCGGGAAATCCCGATCCGACACCGGTCAGCCCGGCCCCGCCGAGCCATTGCTGCACGCATCCCGGAGGCCCGACGATCAACGTGCCGGGCGTTCATATCGGTGGCCCTAGCGTTCATGTCGGCGGTCCGAACATCAATATCGGCGGCGTGAACGTGAACAGCTCTGTGAACGTGAACGTCCAGGCCAATGCGTCGGCTAGCGCGATGGCACGTGCGAGCGCGATCAACAACAGCTCCACCGTGGTCTATGGCGGCGGCACCTGGATGCCGCCGGTCTCGCGCGGCGGCGGAGGGGCGGCCATCGCCGGTCTGCGCCTCGCCGGTGAATACGAGCAGGTGGAAGAAGAACGAAGCCGCTATGTCGAGGGCTGGCGTGTGGTTCGCGCGGTGTGCCTTGATGATACGGGTACGCCACACCCCGCTTCGCGCCCCGATCCTGACGAGCGCGTTCCGCGAGAGTTTGACGGCGAAATCTATCGTTGCATGGCCGGCACCTGGATGCAGACCAGCATTGGCTGGCGCGAAGAGGGCGTCGATCGCTTTGAGGACGGCCAGACTCTGGTGTGCGAGAAGGGCGAGGCGCTTCGCCATGCGCCGGGCGGCCGGCTCTACTGCGCGACCGAGGAACCGAGGCGCAATTGCAACGAGCGGTCGCTGCTACGCCGCTACGGTCCGGGCATCAAGCTGGTGTATTACCGCTATGAAGAGACCTATACCGAGACGGTGGAACGCCGTTCGGAACGGGTATCGGCCCAGTCTATGACCATCATGCTCGATGGCGGTGTGGGCAGCTACTAGATCGCGCGATCGCATAACAAAAAAGCCCCGGCCATGTGCCGGGGCTTTGCTGTTTCTGCAGGGGTGTTTGGTCCTAGTATTTGTAGGACAGCACGACCCATTGCTTCGTTCGGTCCGCGGGTGCAACCGCGCCGCCCGGGCCATCATAGTCTGCGATCTGGAAGGCGAGTTCTGCGTGCTCTCCCAGACCGAGAGCCAGTTCGAAATCCCATTCCTCACCCAGATCTACGCCGGTGCGCTCGGCACTGAACTCGTGACGGGCCAGAAAGACCGACCAGCCGGTGAACACCGCAGAGTTCAGGTCGCCGCCGTAACCGGCTTCAACGTAGAGATCTTCCAGGCCGTCGGGGCCCGCCATGGCGCTGCCGCCGCTGAAGGTGTCCGCCCATCCCTGGAAGCTGTGATTGGCGGCGAGGGGGTTGGCGATCGAGGTCGATCCGTCGCCTTCGATATTCACGTATCCGGCAGCAAGCGAGCCACCGAAGCGAGAGACGCTTGCCTCGCCTGAATAGAAGGTCAGGTCGAAATCGGTTTGTGCGGAGCCGTAGTCGCTCTGCTGGGCGATCATCGCCGAATAGGCCAGGGCGGTCTCGCCATAGCTTCGGGCTCCGGAGATCTCGGCGCCGACCGTGCTGTTGGAGCGGTTCTGCGGCGCGCTGCTATCGGTCAGGTCGATCAGGTAGGCAAAGGCGGACACCGTCACGTTTTCCGTGGCAGCCCAGCCGGCATGGAAGAGGTGCGCGTCGGTATCCCAGCTCAGGTCGCCCGGCCCGCGGTTGAGTTGCCAGTGGTAGACATAGTCCAGTGTGACCGGCCCGTTTTCGAACTGCAGCGCAAGCGCGTCGTGCGAATTTTTGTCCTGACGCCAGCCTGGCGTGCCGATGAAGCGGCTGCCGTCAAACCCAAGATGCTGGCGGCCGAGGCTGCCCGACCATTGATCGTTCGGAGCAAAGCGCAGCTCCAGACGCTGCAACTCGGTCATTGCCTCGTCATTGATCGTCGCAACGCCGGGGCGCGACGTCTGGCTGGTGTTGCGCAGGCCGTCGGTAAGGTCGGCCACATTCTCGATTTCAGCCAGAACGGAGAAACCGTTGCGTTCCGGTGATTGCCAGCCGAGCCGCGTGCGCACGGTAGCAGCTTCGGCATCGTCCTTGCCGGCTTGCTCGACATGTTCGTAGCGGGCGCGAACATCCAGAAGCAAGGTGCCGGGCAGCTCTTGAGCGGACACAGAGGGGGCGCTGGCTGCGGCGCACAGCGCCGTAGCGGAAAGGAGATAGAGTTTCATTTTTTGGGTCTCTTGGTTGTTCTAACCGTGGGAGGGATCAGGCAGCGCGAAGTGCCGCGATGAATGTTTCGAATTCGGTCTTCCAGGCCTCGTGGCGCTTATCCATTTCGCCGGCGGCCTCAAGTACCGAGCGCGAAACCGCATCGGTCTGCCGGGTGGTTTCAGACACGTGCCCGACCCCTTCGGCCGCTTCGGTTGAACCGTCCTGGGCGCGTTGGGCCGACTGGGCGATTTCGGAGGTCGCGGCACGTTGCTGTTCGATCGCCGATGCGGACGCCACGGCGATTTCTCCGAGCTGGGACACGGCAGCGAGTGCTTTTTCAGCCGATTCAGCCGAACGCCTGGACGAACTCTGGATGGCTTCGATGCGCTCCGCGATCTGTTGCGTCGCCTTCCCGGTCTGGCTGGCCAGTGCCTTCACTTCGCTGGCCACGACGGCAAAGCCCTTGCCGGCTTCGCCTGCGCGGGCCGCCTCGATGGTCGCATTGAGTGCCAGCAGGTTGGTTTGTTCGGCCACGGTGTTGATCAGGTCAACAATGGCACCAATGGCGTCAGCGGATTCGGCGAGTTCCTTCATCACCGTCGCGCTGGACTGGGTCTCGCTGCTGGCAACCTTGGACAGCTCGCTGGTCCGGTTGACCTGTTCGGAAACCTCGGTGATCGATGCGGCAAGTTCCTCGGCGGCGGCCGCGACGGCCTGAACGCTGTTGGCCGCCGACTCGGCAGCTGAACGTGCGCTCTCGGAACGCCCTGCGGCTTCAGCTGACGTAGACTGCATCTGGGAAGACGAGGCGCTGAGCTGCTGAGAGGCGGCCATGACGCTGGACAGAAGCTCGGTCGAGGCGGATTCAAACCGGCTCACGGCCGTGTCCACCGAAACCTGGCGCTTGGTCTTGGCCTCGTTCTCGCGAGCTTCGCGCTCGCGCATCTCATCTGCCTGAGCGAGCGCGTCCTGAAGGGAGGCAAGCCCGCGGTTGAGATCGCCGAGCTCGTCTTTGCGCTTCGTGTCGCCAATGGCAAGCCCGCGATCGCCGGCAGCCAGGCGTGAGACGATCGTCTTGGCTTCGGTCAGCACCTTGTTGATCGAGCCACCGATAATCTGGGTCAATGCGAACAGGCCGGCAACGGTGACAATGATGGCCAGGATCGTGACCCAGAAGGCCACGGTCTCCATCCGGTCCATCTCGGCGCGCGCCGCCGCGAGATCGGCGGCCGCGCCGTCGCGAACCGTCTCGATCTGGCTGTCCATGCTGTCGTCGAATACGGCAAGCCGGTCAAAGAACCGGTTCATTGCGGCCTCGTCCATAGTGGCCAGTTGCGGCGCCGCGGCTGAAATCAGAGCGCGCAGATCGGCGTATTCGGTTTCCAGCGTGGCGATCGTGGCTTCGTAGCTTGGATTCGAAATGACGGCTTTCACATTGTTCAAGGTCGTGCCCAGATCGTCCAGGTTGGCGAGTGCGGTCTCGGTCCGCTCACGACTGGGAGCGCCGGCCGCGAGATAGGTGTCACGCAGCAGCGAGGTCAGGTCTTTCTCGAAACCGCTCGCCGCGATCAGATTGGTCGTCGCTTGCCGGCTGCGGGCATCGGCCTTGTCACCGGCATGATCGACCGTGGTGTTCGCAGCCACAAAGCCCAGCATCAGACCGACCGACGCGCCAGCCAGAATGAGAAGCCGCATCCTCATCGAGAAGCGCTGGAGATTGAAGAATGCCATCGTCACGTACTCCCGTTCAGCCTGGGTCGCAGGCGGTAGAAACTGTCCCCTTGCGCGTTCCCGGAAATATGGCTGCCTCGAAGTGCGACTGAGAGGCAAACCCTGATCGTGAACGCGTTCAATATATTTGATATAACAAAGTGGGTTAACGTCGGCTTTCCGTTGTTGCTCAACGGCAATGGTGACAGCTACTTCTCAGTAGCAACTTGTAATTAAACAAGAAACGGGCGCCCATTCGGGCGCCCGTTTCTTTCAGGTTATGTAGAATTCGCGTTCGACGATTACTTGGGGCCGATCATTTTCTCGGGGCGAACAACCTCGTCAAATTCCGTTTCGGTCACGAAGCCGAGGCGGATGGCTTCCTCGCGAAGCGTGGTTCCGTTCTTGTGTGCCGTCTTGGCGACCTCGGTCGCGTTGTCATAGCCGATCTTGGGGGCGAGGGCGGTCACCAGCATGAGCGACTGTTCCAGCAGGTCCGCGATGCGGTCCTCGTTCGCCTCGATCCCCTTGACGCAATTTTCCGTGAAGCTCTCCGAGGCGTCTGCGAGCAGGCGAATGGATGTCAGCACATTGTAGATGATGACCGGCTTGAAGACGTTCAGCTCAAATTGACCCTGGCTGCCGGCAAAGCTGACCGCGGCGTTGTTTCCCATCACCTGGGTACAGACCATGGTCATGGCCTCGTTCTGGGTCGGGTTCACCTTGCCGGGCATGATGGACGAGCCGGGTTCGTTGGCCGGCAGGGCGAGTTCGCCGATGCCGCAGCGCGGGCCGGAACCGAGCAGGCGGATATCATTGGCGATCTTGAACAGGGACACGGCGGTCGAATTCAGAGCGCCATGCGCCTCGACCATCGCATCCTTTGTGGCCAGCGCCTCGAACTTGTTCGGGGCCGTCTTGAACGGCAGGCCGGTCAGAGTGGCGACTTCCTTGGCGAAGGCTTCGGCAAATCCCGGCTTGGCGTTCAGCCCCGTTCCCACCGCGGTTCCGCCCTGGGCGAGTTCGCACAGCGCGGGCAGCGTGGCCTCGACCCGGCGGATTGAGTTGTCGACCATCGCCACATAGCCGGAAAATTCCTGGCCAAGCGTCAGGGGCGTGGCGTCCATCAGATGGGTGCGCCCGATCTTGATGATGTCTGCAAAGGCGTCGGCTTTCTCCTGCAATGCCCCGCGCAACGTTTTCAGAGCAGGCACGAGGCGGTCGACGATCTGGCGCGCCGCCGCGATATGCATCGCTGTCGGGAAGGTGTCGTTCGAGGATTGCGAGCGGTTCACATGGTCGTTGGGATGAACCGGGTCCTTGGAGCCGACCTCGCCGCCCAGTATCTGGATGGCCCGGTTCGCGATGACCTCGTTGGAATTCATGTTCGACTGCGTACCCGATCCGGTTTGCCAGACGACCAGAGGGAAATGATCGTCCAGCTTGCCGTCGAACACTTCGCGCGCGGCCTCGGCGATCGCATTGCCCAGTTCCGGCTCCAGATTGTCGAGTGCCATGTTCGCCTTCGCTGCACAATGCTTGACCGCGCCGAGCGCGTGGACGAGCGGCGCCGGCATGGTCTGGCCGCCGATCTTGAAATTGTTCAAGGAGCGCGCGGTCTGGGCGCCCCAAAGCTTGTCGGCGGGAACGTCCAGCGGGCCGAAGCTGTCGGTCTCGGTACGCATCTTCGTCATGATACAGACTCCTTTGGGCGAGAGGGCGGCGCCGCTTGAAAAGGCGCTGAAATTTCGTCCGGTTTATGAACGCAGCATGCTACGCGGCGCAAGACCTCGAACCGGGTAGACACTCGAGATCCGCAGCGTGCCCTGCGAGCCTCGGGGTTCTGGACCGCTCGCACGTATCCCGGAACCGGCCCTGGAATCGTGGAGGATTAACATTTGACTGAAACCGGGCCCGGCTCAAAGGCCGGTGAGCCTTGCAGAAAGTCGTTGACGCGCCGACACTATGATTAATGATTCGGCGCGGATTGAAGCCTTATGTCTGACCGACCGAATAGACATCGCAGACCCTGTGCCGGGTCGGGAGAGGTAGCGTGCAACCTGCCAATGTTCGAGATTCCCTTCATCTGCGGGTGGACGCAGTCACGACCCAGTCGCGCCGCTTCAAGTCGCTGATCGGCGATTTCTTCCGGACTGAGTTCAAGCGCGTCAGGCCGAAATGGGGTCCTTACGAGGTCACCATCATCATCGAGCGCACGCCGGGCAGCCCGACCGAGGACGTCGACAGTGTCGCCATGTCCGTGCTCGACGCGCTGACCGGCGTGGTGTTCCACGATGACAGCCAGGTGGAACGCCTGCTGGTGGAGAAAGTGGAAGGCGAGCGCGCCCGGGTGAAGGTGCGGGCCCGCCCGATCCTGCCAGAGACCACGCACTAGCCGCGCCGTGGCTCTGATCATCGATCCTGTACGTGTCTTCCTTCTGGACGGAAAAGGTTCCGGCGAGAATGCGAGTCTCGCCGAGATTCCCGAGCCCGATGCTCCGGACCCGCGCGAGGCCGGGCCTGGTCAGAGCTTTGTCTGGCTTCACTTCCAGCGCGATGACGAACGCACACGGGCCTGGCTGGAGGAAGAAAGCGGTCTGGACAGCTTCGTGGTTCAGGCCCTCCTGGCCAAGGACACGCGGCCGCGCTGCACGGTCCATGGCCAGGGTGCCATAGTTAATCTGCGCGGAGTCAATCTGCACGAAGGTGCCGAGGTCGAGGACATGATTTCGGTCCGGTTCTGGATCGACGGACAGCGCGTTGTCGGCGTCTGGCTTCGTCCGCTCTTCGCGATTGTCGACGTGTTCGACGCGATCGAACGCGGCGTGGCCCCCGTCAGCCCCGGCGATCTCATCGCCAAGCTGGCCTTGCGCCTCGCCGATCGCATGGAGCCCACGGTTGCCGAACTCCACGAACGCATCGACGATCTGGAAGACCAGATCAACGCGCCCGAAACGACGGCAGAGCCACGCGCGGAGCTGGCCGATATCCGCCACCAGGCAATCATCCTGCGCCGCTTCATCGGGCCCCAGCGCGATGCGCTGACCACGCTGGCCATTGAGGATCTGGCCTGGCTGGGCGATCGCGACCGCTCCCGCATCCGCGAGGCGGGCGACCGCACAACACGGGTGCTGGAGGAGCTTGAAGCGGTCCGTGAGCGCGCGGCCCTCGTGCACGATCAATTGCTTGAACGCCGGGCCGAGCAGATGAACCGCTACACGCTGCTCCTGTCGGTTGTCGCCGCGATCTTCCTGCCGCTCGGCCTGTTGACGGGACTTCTCGGCATCAATGTGGGCGGCATACCCGGGGCCCAAACGCCCTGGGCCTTCGCCGCCGTGACCGCGCTCATCGTCCTGGCCGGCGGGTTGGAGGTCTGGCTGTTCAAGCGGTTAAAGCTGCTCTAGCCGCGTCCGCCGGCCAGCTGGCGTGCATTGGGGTGCCCCCGAAGGCGCAGCATCGCCCAGACGCCGATAGCGGGACCGATCGCCAGCGGCGCGAATGCGAACTGCCAGCCGGTGACACCCACCCAGTAGGGCAGAGCCTGAACGCTGACGGCGGTCAAGGCGAAGCCCAGCGCGGTCTGCAAGGTCAGAAGCGAGCCGGCCTGATCGCGCGGAGCCAGTTCGGCAATCGCGGCAGAAAACTGTGCGGAGTCGGCAATGACGCTGACGCCGTAGACCAGAAGCAGGGCGATCATCACGCCTGGGCCGAGCGGCCAGGCCAGGCCGGTCAGCAGCGCGCATGCCCCGCTGATAAGCATCGCGCCGGCCGCGACCGGTGTGCGCCCGATCCGGTCGGCGAGCCAGCCCGCACCCAGCGCGCCGAGCGCGCCAGAGGCGATGATCAGGAAGGTCAGACTCCCGATTGCGCTGGCAGAGAGCGACCGCGCCTGGAAATAGGCGAGCAGGAAGGCGCCCGCCCAGGCCCAGAAGGCATACAGCTCCCACATATGTCCGAGATAGCCGAGATTGGCATAGCGCAGGTCTGCCCGCCGGATCGCGAGAACGAAGGCGCGCGGATCGAAGGCTCTGGCCCGCACAAAGGCCGGGCCGGCCTGGCAAAATCCGATGAGCACGGCGGAGAGGCCGGCCAGCGCTGCGGCCCATACGAACGGCGTGCGCCAGTTCACGTCTGCGCCGTCAAGCGCGAACAGGTGGGGCAGGGCCGAGCCCAGCGTCAGGGCGCCTACCAGCAGGCCGATCAGAAGGCCCGCATCGCCTTTCGCCCAGCTGGCGGCCAGCTTCATGCCGACCGGATAAACCAGGGCCAGGGAGGCGCCGGTGAGCAGCCGGAGGCCCGCCATCGCCAGGCTGCCGGGCGGCGTGAGGATGATCGCGAGCGTGGTCAGGGCGGCAAGGCCGGCTCCGGCGGCAAAGACGCGGCGGGGATCGAACCGATCGGACAGTCCCAGGCTGGCACTGACAAGCGCTCCGGCGACAAAGCCGATCTGGACGCTGCTGGACAAGGCGGCGCGCGTAAAGGCGTCCAGGTCGGTGGCGGCCTGTAAGGCGGGCAGGGCGGCGGCCCCGGCAAACCAGGAGGACAGGGCCAGCACCTGGCACAGCGCAATGAGTGCAAGGCTTCTCGCCTTCACGGCCGGCTAGGTGTCCAGAGGCCGGAGCGCGGCCGTTGCGGTCGCGCTCGCGCACAGATGATCATCGCCATCGAACAGATCGCCTTCAGTGAAGGCGACGCTGCGGCCGAGCCGCTTGACCTGGCCGCGCACCCGGCACCGGCCCTTGAAGAGCGGGCGCAGGAAGCTGGTCTTCATTTCCAGCGTGGGCACGGCCATCTGAAGATCAGTGGCGATCAGGGCGGCCAGCGACATGGCTTCGTCCAGAAATCCGGTCACGATTCCGCCCTGGACCGAACCATTGGGATTGAGAAATTCGTCGCGGGCAAAGAAGTGAGCGTCCACCCAGCCTGCCTCGGCATCGAGATCGATCAACGAGAAACCGAAATGGCGCGTGGCCCCGGGCAGGTTTTCGGGGTCGGAAAACAGGGCGCGCAGCCGCTCTGTCGTGTTTCCGGTCAATCTTTCTTCCGGAAAGCGTCGAGGCTGACCACCGTGTTCTCGTCACCGGTTTCACCAGCCGGGGCGTCTCCCGCATCCTGATGCCCCGGGGCCTCATACTCGAAATAGAGCTGGAAGTTCACGGCCGGGTCGTGAAACCGCGTCACCGCGCGCCACGGCACCTTGAGATATTTGGGCACACCCCCAAATTTCAAGGTGACCTCAAAGCCGTCATCGTCCGCCGACAGGTCCCAGAACTGATGCTCCAGAACGATCGTCATCTCGTCGGGATAAGATTTGATAAGGGCCTCGTCGAGGTCGCAGCCGGGATCGGTTGTCTTGAAGCTGACGTAGAAATGATGGCTGCCGGGCAAGCCTTGTGGACTGGCAGCGCGCGCAACAGCTTCGCGCACGACCCCTCTCAGGGCCTCCTGCGCCAGCTTGCCGTACCCCATCAAATCCTTGGTCAAAAGTCCCTCCCCGAGCTGACAGCGAGAGTATCCATCACCGCGCCCGCGTCAATTCGCAACGCTGTGCACGCCGCGCCTGCGCGCAGGGCCGAGGAAGTTGATCAAGAGTTAAGGTCTGCGCGCGACGCTCGCGTGTAAAGATACAGGAATGTGATCCATGATTGAGGAAACTGGTTGTCTGGACGAGGCGAGTTCTTCGCCGCCCGGTGACTCGTATGCGTGGCGAAACGGCGAGCCCTTGTTGCGTCCGGTCGCGTGTGAGCCTCTGACGCGTCTGGTCGGACTGGTGGAGACCGGACGGCTGATGCGCGAAAATCCCATGTCGATCCTGCCTGGGGCGCTATTCCGGCAGACGCGTCTGAGTGGTCCGCATTTTGGCCGCTCCATCCACGAAGTCTCCGGCCCCGCCGAAATGAAGTCCATCCTGCTGGACAATTACGAGGCCTGGCGCAAATCACCCCTCATCATGCGCATGCTGCGTCCGATCCTGGGCGAGGCCATTTTGACGGCCCATGGCGAGAACTGGCATCGCCAGCGCAAAAGCCTCCAGCCCGCTTTCCTTCGACGCCGGATCGAAGGCTTCGCGCCGATCATGGCGGAGGTGGCGGAAACAACCGCCCTTCGTCTGTCCGCCGAGGATCAGCCGGTTGAAATTCAGGCCGTGCTCAACGACGCCACGTTCAGCGTGATCGAGCGGGTGCTGTTTTCCGATGCGCAGGAGTTCGACCGGGTACGCGTTCGCAGCGCGATCGAGGTGATCCTGGCCGAAACCGGCACGCTGCGTATGAGCGACCTGTTGCCGGCGCCCGAGTGGGTACCGCGTCTGATGTCGGCTCGCGCCCTGCGCGCGCGTCACGTCTTTCGCAAGGCCGCGATGGCGCAGATCCGCCGGCGTCGCGAGAGCGGCAATTCCGGGGATGACCTGCTTGGGCTCCTGCTGGAGTTGCGCGACCCGGAGACAGGCGATGGTCTCTCCGACCGCGATATTCGCGATACGGTGATGACCTTCATTGCTGCCGGCCACGAAACCACGGCCATCGCATTGACCTGGGCGCTCTACCTGGTCGCGAGCGACGCGCCGACCCAGAAGCGGCTACGCGCCGAGGCCGCCGAAGCGATGGCACATGGGCGGGCGCTCAGCGCTGCGGACCTGCCGCGTCTCACCTTCTCGCGTCAGGTGATCGAGGAGGCGATGCGGCTTTACCCGCCTGCGCCCATCCTGGGCCGGCGCGCCATTGCAGAGACCGAGATTTGCGGCCATCCGGTAAAGAAGGGCGATGTTGCGCTGCTCGCATTCTACGCTCTGCACAGACACGAAACGCTGTGGGACCAGCCCGATCATTTCGATCCGGACCGGTTCAGTCCGGAGCGGCGTCCGAAAGACCGCTATCAGTTCATGGCGTTCGGAGGCGGACCGCGCGCATGCATCGGCGCCAATTTCGCGTTGATGGAGGCGACGATTTTCCTCTCGACCCTGGTCGCGAAGCTTGGTTTCACACCGGTCGAGGGCCATGACGTCTATCCGGTGATGCAGGTTACGCTGCGGCCGCGCGGGGGGATGGCGCTGAACATTCAGACGCTCCGAAACTAGCCGGGAGGGGAGGCTTCCAATCTCGCGGGGTCAGAGATTGAGGGGGATTTCCATGCGTGTTGCTCGGCTGGCCGGCAGAGGGAAGCGATCTCTCGGCGTTTGCCGGTTGGCGAGGAATGTTTCGGCAGTCTGCAGGTTCGCTGTCAAAAGCGTGTCGTGCCACGCGGCCCGATTGGCGTGATTCAGCAAAACGCCGGCCGGATCGTTTGGCGAATGGACAAGGAACGCCAGCCGGCAACGGCGGCTTCCGTTAGCCATGGTAGAAAAGCGGGCGACAAGCTCTGTCGCCGGTCCGTTATACCGAGCAGCGCGCAGATCGATCAGAAAGGATCGTGTCTTGAACCGTTCGGCCGCCTTGTACATGTCCGCGACCAAAGCCGCGCTGGCTTCGGGACTCCGGTCGCCACAGACCGATATCCGAAGAAAATTCTGCGCCGGGTCGAATTCTATGAAGTGCAAGGGTTCCATGAAACGGATAATGATGAACGCATTCAGTGACGTCAAATAAAATCGTTAATGCGCCCGGCCGTTTTGCAGCGCTAAGGTCTTTGGTATTGAAAGGTAAGGCGATTATTTCTGTGAATTTGCGTGGATAGATGTGAAGAATCGTGGATCTCGGTGGTGGCAGCCGGGCACTAGTCTCGAGCGCTACGAGTGGGAAGGTGGTATTCCGAAATTGCACTTTTTGCTTGAAGTCTTCGCACATTCCTACGGCAGTTGAAGAGCTGATTGAATTCGCGTAGAGCGAGCGCGCTTGTCCGGGCATCAAACGTGCAGTCATCGTCGTGAAAAGCGGCCGCACTCAACATTGATAGACGTGTTTAGGGGGGCATGGCGATTACCGCGTTGGTCGAATTTGCAATCGCTATAATACGGGATTGAACGATGCGAAAAATTGAACGTATTGACCGACACTTCCTGATCGTCGCCAGCACCCTTGTCGGTCTTGTCCTTGCAGTTTGGCTTCGATTGCCGCTGCGCCCCGACATGATGATAAACGTGGACGAGCTAATACCGCTGGCCGTATCTCAATCGATGACGGTGCTTGGCAAGCTCGATCCGAACTGGGCCCATGCTGATCTACCGGAATATTTTCGTTACGATCAATACAATTTCTATTTATACAATATCATATCCCATATAAACATAAATATCGGAGGCTATTTTCACGTTGAGCCTATAACTAGTCTTCGAATTTCTAACGTTGTATTTCAAGTTATCGCGATTGCTCTCGTTTTTGATGGGGCTCGGAGATACGGCTTCTCGATTTTCGCGAACACGGTTCTCGTACTCTCCATGGTGGTCGCCCCGACATGGGTTCACGATGCATTGATGGCGCGCCCCGAGAGCCTTCTGTATCTTATGACAGGGCTCGCATTCTGGATATCGTCGCTCTCGCTCGGACTGTTGATTCGCGTTATTCTTGTTTCATTGGTTCTTGGCGCCGGAGCTGCCGTGAAGGTGACCTATCCGATCGTCGGCGTTGCCGGCGCACTAGGTATCGCCATGCTTGCCTGGCCAGGCTGGAAGAAGGCGGCGCTGGCTGGATTGGCTGCGCCGATTGCCGTAGTGGCGGGCTTCATCGCATCCGCGCCATACGCCATCGCAAATTTCGATATATTTTTTAATGGCTTGGTTGCCCTGTCCACGCAATATGGTTCGGCTCACCCGCCCCATTCACATCCTGACCCTTGGCCGTTAACCTATTTCTTCTGGATTTCGCGCTTCTTCCTTGAGTTGTACTGGCCGTGGCTCATTCTAGTTGTCGCAGGTCTTATACTTGGAAATAATCGTGAGCGAATTGCAATCGCATGTCTTGTGGCGCCATTCGCTCTACTTGTTCTGTATTTCTCAACAAAGACAGTTTTCTTCGAGCGCAATTTTGCGCACGCGATGCCTCTGCTGTTCATTGCAAGCGCGCTATCTTTTGGAACGGTATGCCGTCGCCTTCCCAGCCAACTCATCGGACTCGCTCTGGTCTTGATCGTTTCGCCTGGGCTCTTTTGGTCGATGCAAATCTCTCAGGCGGCCTACTATGAAAGCGCGACGCGCGGCGACTTCGTCCGGTCACACGGTCTTGAAGGCTTTCAGCTGCTTCCTACGAGCCATACGCTGGTATTGGCGCCTCCGCCAGCCTGCGGGGAAATAGCTGTCATGGAATTGGATAACGCCTATGCGCGCCGCTACGATTTGTTGCTTCGCGATCAAGGTTTCAGCCGTGTCGCCTTCTATAAGGGACCGTTCAACGATCTCGCATCGAGCACGCTGCAGTCTTATCTCGGCTACTCAATGGGGTTCTATGCGAAGCCGTGCGAAGGGACATAACCATGGGTCTTCGGCCTAAGGGGTGAGAGAAGACAATGGTGAGGAGGCAAACCGCTTGCGGAGGGCTGAGCGAGCGCTAACGGCATGCCACTCATGTCGACGAGCCCGGGCCAGCTCGCGCCACACGGGGACTAAGCGCTGCAATAGAGAGGAAGTGGGGGCTTCTGTTGCCAGGCGCCCCCGAACCCCGCCTGACCTTGCTAGAGGACAGGACTTAACAAGCGAGTTGCTCGCGCTGCGTTACGCAGCGAGGGCGAACTCTTCAGCAGTGTTGTCGTTGGCAACTACTGTAAACGGGCTGGTAACGAAGCCCATTCGGGCGAACGCTACGTCTTTAGCCATCCGTCGATCCTAATTCGGCCCCTCACACACCGCGCAACGCCGCGGAAGAGAAATTGGTGGAGCCGCCGGGATTCGCACCCGGGTCCGGTCTGGTTATTACACGCGCATTTATCGCCATAGTCTCCGAAGAGACACATGTAACATAAGCTCATTCGGCCGGAGTTTAAAGAGATGGTTCGCCACATCGCTGCAGCCGGGCTGGCGCTTCTGGCGGTATTGATCGGTCTTTGCGTGCTGGCGACCGCGCTGGGGGCAATGCTCGCCTCGCCTGGAGCCCGGCCTGCCTCGCCCGGCAATTGTGAACTGATCGGCGTACAGCGCGTCATGTTGCACACCGAGATCGTGCTGCCGGCAGACGCCTTTGATCCTGACTCGCCCGTACGCGCGCTCTTTCCCGAGGCCAACGGCTACGCCATCGGCTGGGGAGACCGGCGCGCCTATCCTGGAGCGCTGACAGTCGGCCAGGCGGTGACCGCGCTTGTCTGGCCCACGCCCTCCGTGCTGCACGTTCACGCGCTGGACCACCCGCCGCTGGAAGGGCGGCAAGGTGTGACGGTTGCGGTCTCGCGGCAGGGCCTGGAAGCGCTTGTCCGGGAGATCGAGGCGGCCTTCGTCCCGGGTGAGGCGGGTCGTCCGATTCATGCCGGACGCGGCAAGCGCGGCCCGCGAAGCGTGTTCGCGCAGGCGAGGCCCAGCTATCATCTCCTGCGTACCTGCAATGTGTGGACCGGCGCGAGACTGCGCGCCGCCGGCGCCCCCGTCGGGGCGCCGGCGGTGCATCTGCTCCCGTGGACGTTGACCGGCGAGCTCAATGTCCGAGCCCAGGCGGGCTGCCCCGGGCGTTCCTAGTCGACGGATCTGGAAGCGCTGCTGCGCAGAAGGCGCGCTTACCCCATCACGAAGGCGTTGAGCTTGTTGCCGTCCGGGTCGCGGAAATAGCCGGCATAAAAGCCGTCATCGCCACGCGGTCCGGGTGCGCCTTCGTCCTTTGCGCCCATCTCGATGGCTGCATTGTAGATCTCGTCAACATGCGCCTTGTCGCGCGCGGCAAGAGCGACCATCACGCCATTGCCGACCGTGGCGGGCTTTCCGTCATACGGCTTGGTCAGGCCGATGCCCGCTCCGCCGCCCGGCTTGCCCCAGGCGATGAAGGTGTCGAATTCCATCATCCGCCCCGTATCGAGCAGCCCGCAAAGCCGGTCGTAGAACTTGGCCGCGCGCTCCAGATCATTCGTACCAAGGGTCACATAACCAATCATCGAGAGTTCTCCTTATGTTCTGATTTTGTCACCATGTTCCCGCTTCGCCGAGCGCGCAAGTAAAATCTCGATGACATCGCCGGACCGTCCCCGCACGCTTGGCTGCTGCGAGGTCCGGCTCAATCGGGTGGTCTCGTCGCGTGTGATGGTGATGGTAGTCGTGGTAGTAGGAGTCGCGTTCGCACTTTCGGCGGGGACCTCGCCGGACCGAATCGGGCAGACTGACGCGCCCAGGACGCGCTTCACGGGAGGACATCATGGCCATCGCAGAGACGCATGCCGACACGGGCTCGCCGCTCGAGCACGCCTATCTCGACCTCCTGCGCGACATCCTGGCCAACGGCACGGATACGACCGATCGCACGGGCACAGGGACGCGGTCGGTCTTCGGCCGCCAGATCCGCGCCGACCTGTCTGACGGTTTCCCGCTGCTGACGACCAAGAAGGTCCACTTCAAGTCGGTCGCCGTGGAGTTGCTCTGGTTCGTGAAGGGCTTGACCAACGTGACGTGGCTGCAGGAACGCGGTGTCACGATATGGGACGAGTGGGCCGACGAGAACGGCGAACTCGGCCCGGTCTACGGAAAACAATGGCGCCGCTGGACGGGGCCGGATGGTCAGGAAATCGATCAGCTCGCCAATGTGCTCGATCAGATCCGCAGGACGCCGGACTCACGGCGCCTCATCGTTTCGGCGTGGAACCCGGCGGACGTCCCGTCGATGGCGCTTCCGCCCTGCCACTCCATGTTCCAGTTTTATGTGGCCGACGGGCGCCTGTCGCTGCAGCTCTATCAACGCAGCGCGGACATGTTCCTCGGCGTGCCGTTCAACATCGCCAGCTATGCTCTCCTGCTGGCCATGGTCGCGCAGGTGACCGGCTATGAGCCGGGCGAATTCGTTCACACGTTTGGCGATGCTCACATCTATTCAAATCACATGGATCAGGTGAACGAGCAGCTTTCGCGGCCGCCACGAGCGCTGCCGACCCTGTCGCTCAATCCGGCCATCACCGACCTCTTCGCCTTCGAATACGAGGACATCGCAATCCAGGACTATGACCCGCACCCCCGGATCGCTGCACCGGTGGCGGTGTGATGACCGACCCAGTCAAGCTCGTGCATGTGGTCGCGCGCGCACGTAACGGGGTGATAGGCCTAGACGGAGAGCTTCCGTGGCGCCTCAAATCGGATCTGAAACAGTTCAAGCAGGTTACGCTAGGCAAACCGGTCGTGATGGGCCGCAAGACCTGGGAGAGCCTGCCGCGCAAGCCGCTACCGGGCCGACCTAACCTAGTGGTCAGCCGCTCCCTGGCATCGGCAGAGGGCGCAGAGGTCTTCGACAATCCCTGGCATGCGCTGGAGGCCGCACGTGCCGCGGCGCTGCAGGCGGGCGTCGACGAGGTCTGTATCATTGGCGGAGCGCAGCTCTATTCTCTCACACTGGAACGCACCGACCGCTTGTACCTGACCGAGGTCGAGCTGGAGCCGAATGGCGGAACGGTCTATCCCGACCTTGATGGCTCGGAGTGGACGGAGGTGTACCGCGAACGGTTCGAGGCCGGGCCGGAGGATGATGCCCCGTTCACGCTCACCATCCTGGACCGGGTGCGGCAAACCGGTCGCGCACAGCCGGACTGACCGGTTTTACTTGAACCGGCGTGTCGCGCCGTCCACATACAACCGTGATGTGACTTTCACACTTCAAGGGACAATCGGGGAGAGTGCATGCCCTGGAATGACAATACCGGTGGCGGTAGCAACGGGCCCTGGGGCTCGGGCGGCCGCAAGAATGACAATAACCCGTGGGGCCGCGGGCCAGGCGGAAATCGCGGACGCGGTCCTGCCGGCGAACCGGATCTCGAGGATCTGATCCGTCAGCTGCAGGACAGGCTCAAGGGGCTGTTCGGCGGCGGCAAGGGCGGTAAAGGCGGCAAGGGCGGCGGTCTCGTCGGTCTGATCGTGATCGGCGTGGCGCTGCTCGCCGTGATCGTCGCGTCGGTCTACCAGATCGGACCGGGTGAAGCAGGGGTCGTCACACGCTTCGGCGACTACTCGCGCACGACCGGGTCCGGTTTGCGCTTCAAGCTGCCCTATCCGATCGAGACGGTCGAAATCGTCGATGTGGAACAGATTCGTACGGTCACGATTGGTGAAACGCCAGCCGAGGGGCTGATGGTCACGCGCGACGAGAATATCGTCGATCTGTCTTTCACGGTTCAGTGGCAAGTTGATCCGGCCAATGTCCAGGCCTTTGTCTTCAACGTGCGGGACCCCGCCAGCATGGTTCAGACCGTGGCCGAAAGCGCGATGCGCGAAGTCGTCGGCACCTCCGATCTGCAACCGATCATCGGTGCGGGCCGGGGCGAAGTCGCCGATCGCGCAGACCAGATCATGCAGGAAACGTTCGATCTCTATGCGTCGGGTATCCGCATCGTCGGCTTGCAGCTTCAGGAAGCTGCCCCGCCGGGCGACGTGATCGCGGCCTTCCAGGACGTGATCTCGGCCGAACAGGACGCAGAGCGCAATGCGCTGGAAGCCACGGCCTATGCCAACCAGATCGTGCCTGAAGCGCGCGGTACGGCAGTGGGGCTGCTGGAAGAGGCGCGAGGCTACCGCGATCAGGTGATTGCGGTCTCTCAAGGCCAGGCCGACCGGTTCGATGCGATCTACGAAGAGTACCGTCAGGCGCCCGATGTCACACGCCGAAGGATGTTTCTGGAAACGATGGAGCGTGTGCTCGGACGTTCCGAACTCATCATTCTCGATCAGCAGGGAGAAGGCAACGGGGCGGTCCCCTACCTGCCGCTTGACCAGCTGGGTCGAAACCGCGGGGCTCGGACCACCGCCCAGGGTTCAGGACAGGGAGGCTAAGCCATGCGTATTGTTGGAATCGGATTTCTGATCCTGATCGTCGCCGCATTGATCGGCGTGTTTACCGCCACTTACACAGTGAGCGAAACCCAATCGGCCCTCGTGCTTCGCTTCGGCGATCCGGTGCGCACGATCAACGCTCAAGGTGAGGACGAGGCGGGGCTCCACTTCAAGCTCCCTTGGGAGGAAGTCACGCGGTTTGATCGCCGCAACGTCGAATTCGACATGCGGCCTCAGCAGCTCCAGGCCGGAGACCAGGAAAGGCTCGAGGTCGATGCCTTCCTTCGCTACCGGATCGTGGATCCGCGGCGGTTTTACGAATCGGTGCGGACAGAGGCTGTTGCCCGGGGACGTCTGAGCTCGATCATGGAGGACGCCCTGCGCGCCGTTGTCGGTTCGATCCCGTCCCAGGACGTCATTTCCGGCCAGCGCGCGGCCCTTATGGACCGGGTGGAGAGCATGGTCAGCGCGTCTGTCCAGCGTGCCAATCTGGGCATTGAGGTCATCGATGTGCGGATTCTGCGCGCAGACCTGCCCGATGAGGTCGAAGAGCGGGTGTTCCAGCGCATGCGCTCCGAGCGTCAGCAGGAAGCCGCCCGGATTCGGGCCGAAGGCGAGGAGCGGGCCCGGGAGATCCGCGCCGGTGCGGACCGCGAAAGCACCGTCATCCTGGCCAATGCCCGCGCGGAAGCGGATCGCATTCGCGGTGAAGGCGACGCTCAGCGCAACCGAATCTACGCTCAATCCTATGGCCAGGACCAGGAATTCTTCGCCTTCTACCGGTCCATGGAGGCCTATGAGAACGCGCTGCGTGACGGGACTCCCATCATCCTTCCGCCGGATTCGGAGTTCTTCCGTTACTTCCGCAATGAAAGCGGAACGTCGAACTAGTAATCGATGTCAAAGCAGTAAAACGGCCCGCGTTCTGATCGGCGCGGGCCGTTTCATATCGGGAATTGAGTTCGTGCCGTCGCTGGCTGCCGTCTTGCGGCCAGCGGGGGGGACGGATACACCCGGATCGTGATTGCCTGCCGCTCTAGCGAAGGAGACGCCGATGCGCGCCCTGTTCGCCGCTCTTGTTCTTTGTGCCGTCTCGGCGGCCGCCCATGCGCAGCCGCGCGAGGGCTTCGCCGATCTCGCCGAGGCGTTGTCACCGTCCGTGGTCAACATTTCGGCCGTGCAGCGCATGACCGAGAACGATGCGATGCCGACCTTCCCTCCCGGATCGCCGCTGGAGCGCTTCAACGACCTGCTGGGCGACGGACCGCGAATCGCGAACTCGCTCGGGTCTGGTTTCGTCATTCGTGCAGAAGGCGTGGTCGTCACGAACAACCATGTGATCGAAGATGCGGACGAGGTGGAGGTGACCTTCCCTGACGGACGCACCTATCCGACTGATATCGTCGGCCGGGACCCGGCCACCGACCTCGCAGTCCTGCGCATTCAGTCGCAGGATCGTTTCCAGCCCGTTCCCTGGGGCGATAGCGACGCGGCGCGTGTCGGCGACTGGGTGGTCGCGATCGGTAACCCGTTCGGCTTCGGGGGCTCGCTGACAGCCGGTGTGATCTCGGCGCGCGGGCGTGAGATTGGCGGGCGGTACGACGACTATCTGCAGACCGACGTGGCGATCAACCAGGGCAATTCCGGCGGTCCGCTGTTCAATATGGACGGCCAGGTTGTCGGCGTGAACACCGCGATTTTCACCCCCACCGGCGCGAGCGTGGGGATCAGCTTTTCCATTCCCTCCAACATCGCGACCGTCGTGGTCGACCAGTTGCTCGAGTATGGCGAAACGCGCCGCGGGTGGATCGGTGTGAACGTGCAACCGGTGACACCGGACATGGCGCGGGCGATGAACCTAGCCAGTCCGCGCGGTGCCATCGTGAGCCGTGTGGAGCAGGGCGGACCGGCCGATGAAGGCGGGCTCCGCCGCGGCGACGTGATCCTGGCTTTCAACGGCGAGCCGGTTCCCGACGATCGCCGGCTTCCGCGCATCGTTGCAGAGACGGCGGTCGGTACGCGAGCGGCTGTCGATATTCTGCGCCGCGGTGAGGCGATGACACTGACCGTCGAGATTGCGCGTCTGGAAGAAGAGATCGCCGCAACCGGAACGCCGCAGGGCGGCACGCCGGATGAGGCCGAGAGCGAGCCGAGCTTCTTCGGCCTGGCGGTTACGCCGCTGACCGACCCCCTGCGCCGGCGCTACAATGTCCACCCGGACGCGGAAGGCCTGCTGATCACGCAGGTGGACCCGAACAGCGATGCGGCTGGAAAAGTGCGCGAGGGCGATGTCATCGAGGAGATCGCCTGGACCCCGGTCAGCGATGTCGTCGAGGCGCGCCAGGTCGCCGAGCAGGCCTCCGGCGGGGGAGAAGAGCCGGTCCTGTTCACGATCAACCGTGCCGGCCAGTTCATCTTCCAGACGATTCGCCAGTAAGCGGTCGCGGTGGTCGCGGCGCCAGACATCCTGTTCCTGGCCGGCCCTACGGCTTCGGGCAAGACCGCGCTCAGCCTGCACGCGGCCGGGCGCCTGGACGCGGAAATCATCAACGCCGATTCCATGCAAGTGTATGACCGGCTTGCGATTCTGTCCGCTCGCCCTGATCGCGCGGAGATGGCGGGGATTGCCCATCACCTGTTCGGCGAGGTGGACCCGGCTGTGCGCTGCTCGGTTGGCGAGTGGAGCCGCCGGGCGCTGGCGCGCCTGGAGGCGGTGAAAGCGCGTGGAAAGCGTGCGATCTTCGTGGGAGGAACCGGTCTGTATTTCAAGGCTCTAACCGAGGGACTTGCGCCGACGCCGGAGATTTCGGCCCGCGTGCGCGATGCGGTGAATGCTTTAGTCGCGGCGCGCGGAGTTGAGGCATTGCGTGAAGAGGCGATGCGCCATGACCCGGTGGCGGCAAGCCGGGTTGAGCCGGGCGACCGCCAGCGCCTGCAGCGCATCGTGGAAATCGGCCGGGAGACCGGGCAGGCGCTGAGCGCGCTGCAGGCCGATACCGTGCCGCTCCTGGCGCAAGACCGCTGGCGCGGTGTCGTGATTTCTCCTGATCGTGAAACGCTTTACCAGAGAATTGAAACCCGCTTCGACGCCATGATGGCCGCCGGGGCGCTGGCGGAGGCCGAGGCGATTTTCCGCCTGGAGCTGGATCGCGACCTGCCGGCCATGAAAGCGGTGGGCCTGCCGCCGCTTCTCGACCATCTGGCCGGCGAGCTGACGCTGGCGGAGGCGGTGGAGACCGCGAAGCGGGATTCGCGCCGGTATGCGAAGCGGCAATACACGTGGTTTGCCAACCAGCATCCAGGCCGGGCGCGCATTTCCAGCCTTGACCCGGACGATCAGAGAAATGAGCTTAACCGCTTTATAGACAAGGAGTTTGGGCTTTGACCGACGCGCTCTACGAAGCCGATATCGACCTCGAGCCGATCCGGTCGCGCCATGTGGCTATCATCGGGTACGGCAATCACGGCCGGTCGCATGCGCTGAACATGCGCGACATGGGGGTGGAGCGGATTTCGATTGCGCTGCGGCCCGGGTCCGCCTCGATTGCGAAGGCGCAAGCTGATGGATTCACTGTGGTTTCCATCGAAGAGGCGGCGCGCGAAGCCGATGTGCTGTCGCTGCTGGCCGCGGATGAGGCGCACGGTCAGATCTGGGACGACCATATCGCAGAAAATCGCAAGCCAGGACAAGCACTTATCCTGTGTCATGGCTTCTCGATCGAGTATGGCGTGCTCCGGCCCCCGGCCGATTGCGACGTCATCCTGGCGGCGGCCAAGGGGCCAGGCGGGGCGGTGCGCTCCAGCTTTGAAAAGGGTGGAGGACTTGTTGGTTTCTGGGCAGTAACCCCGGGATCGAGCACCACTGCCGAACCATTAGCCAAGGCCTATCTCAATGCAATCGGATGCGGTCGAGCCGGTATTTTCCCATCCAGCTTCCGCGAAGAGGCCCTGGCCGACATTTTAGGCGAGCAGGCCGTCCTGGTCGGCGGAATGTGCGCGCTCGCCCGCACCGGGTTCGAGCGCCTGACCGCGGCCGGAATCGGACCGCGCATGGCCTACATCGATACGGTCCACGAGTTGAAGTATATCGCCGAACTTATCCACGATCGCGGAATAGCCGGTATGTATGAGGCGATCTCGGATACGGCCGAGTTCGGCGCCCATGAGGTGGAGGGGAAGATTTCCAGGGCGGTCGGGCCGGTCTTCGACGCCATTGTCGAGGATGTGACGCGGGGCGATTTCGCGCGGCGCTGGGTGGCCGACTACGCCAATGACCGGGCGTGGCTCAAAGCGGCGCGGGCGAAAGCCGGCGAGCATCCGCTTGAGGACGCCGGCAAGGAGCTGCGCGCCCTGCTCAAGGGATCGAAGTAAGACGCCGCGCCTGCCGGCCGGTTTTGACAAAAGGGGACCAATGGCGTGTTAGTTCGGCATCAAATATGCGAGCGTCCGCGTTCGTTGAGCCGCAGCCCTGCCTGAACGAGTATCGATGAACGCGCTTCTCAAATTTTTCATGCGAATGGATTTGCGCGCGGGCCGCGCCGTCTGGGTGTCGCTGGCGCTGTTCCTGTCGGTGGCGATCGTGTTCCTGATCGGCAAATTCGTGCTGGATCTCGAGCCGGGCGCGGTTGGCGAATGGTTCGAGCACGCGGCCGAGGAATGGTACGCGATCCCGGCCACCATCGTGGCGTTCACGGCGCTCGCCTTTGTCGGCTTTCCCCAGTTCGCGCTGATCGGCGCGGCTGTCTTCGCCTTCGGACCGCTTCAGGGCTTCTTCTATTCCTGGATCGCCACGATGGTCTCCGGCGCGCTCAACTTCTACCTCGCCCGGCTGCTGGGAGCGAAGATCGTCCGGCGCTATGGCGGGCAGACGGTCAACCGGATCTCCGACTTCGTGGGACGCAATGGTTTCTGGGCCAGCTTCATCGTGCGCATCGTGCCCTCCGCCCCCTTCATCGTGGTGAACATGGCGGCGGGAATCTCGCACATGGGATTTCCCGCCTTTGCGTCCGGCATGGGGCTGGGCATCATTCCCAAGACCGCCCTTGTGGCTTTCTTCGGCGGCAGCCTGATGGCGATTCTCTCCGGCGGGGGGCCTTGGGCCATCGCGGCTCTGGTCGCGGCCGGTGCCGCCTGGATCGGCTTCATGCTGATTGCGCGCCGCTGGCTGCGCGGTTCCGATCTCGGAATGGAGGCGGCAGAGTTGAAACAAGACGCACATACGGGCGATGACGCCGCAGAACGCTGAGTTTGAGAGACCTCGCGCGCTTGCAATATGGCGCGAGGCATCGCACAAGAAACCAAGACTCGCTCTGTGACCATTTGGTCGCAGTCTTAAAAATTTGCTCCTGTTTGCTGACACCGGTTTTTCCATGTTCTCAAGCCTGTTCGGCCTTCTCTCTGCGGATATCGCCATCGACCTCGGGACTGCGAACACGCTCGTTTACGTGCGTGGACGCGGCGTCGTGCTCAATGAGCCCTCCGTTGTCGCGTACAAGATAGAAAAGGGCCGCAAGCACGTGCAGGCGGTCGGGGCGGAAGCCAAGCTCATGCTCGGCAAGACGCCTGGCAACGTGGAAGCGATTCGTCCCATGCGCGACGGAGTCATCGCCGACTTCGACGTGGCCGAGGAGATGATCGCCCACTTTATCCGCAAGGTTCACAACCGGCGCAGCTTCGTCAGCCCGCAAGTCGTGATCTGCGTGCCCTCCGGCGCGACCGCCGTGGAGCGCCGTGCGATCCACGAGAGTGCGCTGGGCGCCGGGGCGCGCAAGGTCTACCTGATCGACGAGCCGATGGCGGCCGCCGTTGGCGCGGGCCTGCCCATCGACGAGCCGACCGGTTCGATGATCGTGGATATCGGCGGCGGCACGACCGAGGTCGCGGTGATGAGCCTGTCCGGCATCGTCTATTCACGCTCGGTTCGCGTGGGCGGCGACAAGATGGACGAAGCCATCATCAATTATATCCGCCGTTCGGCGAACCTGCTGATCGGGGAAACGAGCGCCGAGCGCATCAAGAAGGAAATCGGCTCCGCGACGCCGCCGCCGAAAGGCGAAGGGCTGAGCCTGGAGATCAAGGGCCGCGACCTGATGAACGGTGTGCCGCGCGAGATCGTGGTCACCGAGGCGATGATCGCCGATGCGCTGTCCGAGCCGGTCGAACAGATCGTCGAGGCGGTCAAGCAGGCGCTGGAAGCGACGCCGCCGGAACTGGCCGCCGACATCGTGGACAAGGGTATCGTGCTGACCGGGGGCGGGGCGCTGCTCCGCAATCTGGACACCGAGCTTCGCGACCGCACCGGCCTGCCGGTGAGCCTGGCAGACGAGCCGCTCTCCTGCGTGGTGCTGGGTTGTGGAAAAGCGGTTGAAAACCTGCGCGTGTGGCGGCCCATCCTGTCCGAAGCCGTTTAACCGCGCACCTCGGGGGACCAGACCTTGGCGCAGTGGCGATCCTCGCGGCGCGATAATGAAGAGGGTGTGCGGTTCTCGCCGGCCCTGTTCATCTTTCTGGTTCTCGTGTCCTGCATTCTTGTCGCATCCGACCGCCCGGAAAACCGGCCCCAGGTCTTGAGCGGAGTGCGCGCCGGTTTCAACGACGCGGCAATGCCCGTGCTGGAACTGGCCGCCTGGCCGCTTCGCGGCGTTCAGAATGTCGGCCCGTGGTGGCGGCGCCAGTTCGAGCTGGCCCAGGAGAATCGCGAATTGCGCGAGGACCTCGCCGAGCTGCGCGCCTGGCGCGATGTGGCGCTGTCCCTGCGCGACCGGGCCCGGCTCTACGAAGAAGCCCTCAATCTTGAAACACCGGCCGTGCGCGAGCGAATCACTGCCTGGGCCGTGGCCGAGCGGGCCGGTCCGTTCGTACGCTCCCGCCTGATCGGGGTGGGCGCCCGGGACGGGGTGAGGGAAGGCTATCCGGTCGTGAACGTTTACGGCCTGGTCGGGCGCACGGTCGATGTCGGCCAGCGGTCCGCGCGTGCTCTGCTTCTGACAGACTTGAACAGCCGGGTGGCGGTGATGGCCGACCGCTCCAATGCGCGCGCCATGCTGACCGGTGACAATACCGACTTTCCGCGCCTGGAGTATCTGGGAACCGATCCCGATATCCAGGAAGGCGACCGGATCGTGACGTCCGGCGATGACAATGTGCTGCCACGCGGCCTGCCGGTGGGCGAGGCCGTGCGCGACCGCGACGGGCGCTGGCGCGTGGCGCTCTATTCCGATGCCGCGCCGCTGGACCTGGTGTGGATCTGGCCGTTCGAGCCGGTCGCGCCGCCCGAAGCCAATCCGCTTTCCGTGGATGCGCTGCCGGGGCTGAATGCCGAAGACCTGACCGGAGATCTCACCGGAGACGCGCCGCAGGATGCCGGCACACCGCAGAATGGCGAGACGGGGTCTGAGCCTGAAACGTCCGGGCCGGGTGGCGCGCCGGCGGCGATCGCGCAGACGAGCTCATCGGACGGCACAGCAGACGGCGCGGCGGATGGCGAGCCGGGAGGCGAGGACTGATGCGCGCACCCCTGGAACGCCGCTCGGCCTGGCCGACGCTCGCCGGCATGGCTCTGACCCTGATTCCCAGCCTGTTGCTTCACGCGGCGCCGACCCGGCTGCCGACCGGCATGGACCTGCTGCCGCTTCTGCCGCTGATCACGCTCTTCATCTGGGCGGTTCGCCGGCCGCGCTATGTGCCGCCCTGGCTGATCTTCCTGATCGGGCTGCTGCAGGATTTGCTGATCGGCGGACCGATGGGCGTGTGGGCGCTGGCCTACCTGGTCGCCTTTTCCATTGCGCGTCCGCGGGACGAGGAAGGCGGAGGCGAGATCGGCCCGGTTTCCCTGCGCTTTGCGGTGCTGGCCCTGATCGCGCTGGCCGTCGCCTGGGGCGCCGGTTCGGTTGCGCTCGGCCAGCCGGCAGGAACAGCCGACCTCGTGACGGAAGGTGTTTTAACCATCATACTGTTTCCTGTGTTCGCCTTTTTCTTCGCCCGCCGGAAGGAACGCTCGACCTTCTCGTGACCGGGCAGACGAGGCGAGAGTGAACCGGGCGGTCCAGCCCGGGAAACGGGACCAGGAATGAAGCGCGACAAGCAGGAAAATCAGGCGCAGTTCAACCGCCGGGCCATCCTGATGGCCGGGGCCGGCGGCGCCGTGTTCGCAGGCCTGGGCGCGCGCCTCTACACGCTTCAGGTTCACCAGCAGGAACGCTACCGCCTTATGGCGGAAGACAACCAGTTCAACTTCCGCCTCGAGACGCCGACGCGCGGACGGATTCTCGACCGGTTCGGCGAAGCGGTGGCGGAGAATCGCGACAGCTATCGCATCGTCCTGATCCCTGAGCAGGCCGGCGATGCGGAGGCGGCTCTGAACCGGCTCGCGCGGCTGATGGAGCTGTCCCCCGAACGGCGCGAGCGAATCCTGCGCGAAATCCAGCGTTCGCCGCGCTTCCAGCCGGTCGAGATCGCCGAGGACCTGGATTGGGAGACATTCGCGCGGGTCAATCTGCACCTGCCCGACCTGCCGGGGATCAGCCCGGATGTCGGCGAAGTGCGCACCTATCCCCATCCCCAGGCCTTCGCCCACGTGGCCGGCTATGTTCAGGCCGCATCCGAGGCGGCGGCAGGCAACGATCCGCTGCTGCTCCATCCCGGCTTCCGCATCGGCCGGGCCGGGGTCGAGGCGGCCCAGGACCGGACGCTGCGCGGCTCTGCCGGCCAGCTGAAGGTCGAGGTCAATGCCTATGGCCGGGTCATCCGCGAATTGCCCGCCCAGTCCAACCCGTCCGTGCGCGGCCAGGATGTGATGCTGAGCGTGGACGCCGAAGCCCAGCGCTTCGGCATGCAGCGCCTGGCCGGGGAAAGCGCGGCGGCGGTGACGATGGACGTGCAGTCGGGGGAAATCCTGTCGCTGGTCTCCGCGCCGAGCTTCGATCCGAACCTGTTCGTGACCGGGATCGGCACCGATGATTTCCGCGCGCTGAACGAGAACGAATACCGCCCGCTCTTCAACAAGGCGACGACCGGGCTGTACGCGCCGGCCTCCACCGTCAAGGGGATGATGGGCATGGCCGCGCTGGAAGCCGGCGTCATGGAGCCGGACGAGCGGGTTCGCTGCGTCGGCCACACGACACTGGGCAATCGCCGCTTCCACTGCTGGCGGCGCGAAGGCCATGGCTCGGTCGACCTGCACGAAGGCATCAAGACGTCGTGCGACATCTATTTCTACGAGGTGGCGCGCCGGCTCGGGATCGATCGCATCAACGAGATTTGCCACCGCATGGGGTTGGGCGAAATCTACGATATCGGCATGCATATCCCCGACCGCGCCGACGGGCTGGTGCCCAATCCGCAATGGATGCGGGCGCGCCGTAACCGGGGCTGGTCGACGGGCGACACGTATAATGTGGGGATCGGCCAGGGCGACCTGCTGGCCTCTCCGCTTCAGCTGGCGGTCATGACGTCGCGTCTGGCGACCGGGCGCGCGGTGACGCCGACCCTGCTGCGCCGGACCGATCCGGCTCCGTTTGCCGACATGGGGTTCGACCCCGAACACCGTGAACGAATCCACCGGGCGATGCGCGCCGTGGTCCACGAGCCGGGGGGCACGTCCTACTGGTCGCTGCAGGGGCTGGGCGTGGAGGGCGTGGAGATGGCCGGCAAGACCGGCACGGCCCAGGTCTATTCGATCACCACCGCCGAACGCGCCTCCGGCTTGCGCAGCCAGGACGAGCTGCCCTGGCGCCTGCGCAATCACGGCCTGTTCATCGGCTATGCCCCGGCCATCGATCCCAAATACGCCGTTGCCGCGGTGGTCGAGCACGGCGGCGGGGGAAGCGCGGCCGCGCTGCCGGCCCGCGATCTTTTGCGCGACCTGATCGAGCGCGATCCGGCGCAGCGGCTCCAGACGGTGACGGCGATGGCCGGCACCGGGCAGGAGAGCTGACCCCATGGCGGTTTTCACGCAGGCCGTGCCGCGCGGCTTCCGGGCCAAACTCTATGAGGTGAACTGGGCGTTCGTCCTTCTGGTGGTGCTGATCGGCAGCATCGGAGTGGGCATGCTCTATTCGGTCGCGGCCGGATCCTGGACGCCCTGGGCGATCACCCACGCCGTGCGCTTCGGGCTCGGCTTCGCGGTGATGCTGGCCGTGGTGCTGTTTCCGCCGCGCTTCTGGATGGGCGTCGCCTATCCGATGTACCTGGCGGCGCTGGTCCTGCTGATCGGCGTGGAGCTGATGGGCGCGATCGTGATGGGCGCGCAGCGCTGGATCGATATCGGGCCGATCCGCATGCAGCCGTCCGAAGTGATGAAGATTGCCCTCGTGCTGGCGCTGGCGCGCTATTACCACGACCTGCCGCAGGAGAAGGTCTCCTCGCTGGGCGGGCTCCTGGTGCCCGCGGCGATGATCGGCCTGCCCACCGTGCTGATCCTGAAACAGCCCGACCTGGGGACCGCGCTCCTGGTCGCGGCGACCGGGGGCGTGATCGTGTACATGGCCGGCCTGTCCTGGCGCATCATTGCCGGCGGAGCGGTGGCCGTGGCGGTCGGCGTGCCGCTGGCGATCCGCTACGGGCTGGAGGAGTATCAGAGGCAGCGCATCACGACCTTCCTGGACCCCGAAGCCGATCCGCTGGGCGCGGGCTACAACATCATCCAGTCCAAGATCGCGCTGGGATCGGGCGGCTTTACCGGCAAGGGCTTCATGCAGGGCACGCAGAGCCAGCTGAACTATCTGCCCGAACACCAGACCGACTTCATCTTCACCACGCTGGGCGAGGAGTGGGGCTTTGTCGGCGGCATCTTCGTGATCGGGCTGTACGGCCTGCTGCTGGCCAATTGCATCGCGATCGCGATGTCGTGCAAGTCGGTCTTCCTGCGCCTGGTGGTGATGGGGATCACCACGACGCTTGCCCTCTACGTCTTCATCAACGTGGCGATGGTGATGGGGCTGGTGCCGGTCGTGGGCGTGCCCTTGCCGATGATTTCCTATGGCGGGACGGTGATGCTGACCGTGCTGTTCGGCCTTGGCCTGATCCTGTGCGCGCACGTGCATCGCGGCGCCGAGCCGCCCAAGGGGGCGGGCCTGTTCGGCTAGCCATTGCGGCAATGTTGTGACAGCACGCTTGACCGGACCGGCGGACTGGATAACGTTCCGCGCCAGCCTGCCCGAGGGGGCAGACAGGGGAAAAAGCCGGCGTCCAGAGCCGGCAGCGGGAGGAGACATCCATGGCTTCGCTATCGCCCGGGCAGCATGCCCATTGGTCGTCGCGCTTTGCTTTCGTGATGGCGGCCGTCGGGTCGTCGGTCGGGCTTGGCAATCTGTGGCGCTTTCCGTTCCAGACCGGAGAGAATGGCGGCTCGGCCTTCGTGCTGGTCTATCTGTTCTGCGTGGCGCTGGTCGCCTATCCGGTGCTGAACGCGGAACTGAGCATCGGGCGTAACGCCCAGCTCTCCGCCGTCGGCGCGACGCGCAAGATGGCGCACAATTCGGGCGCCTCGACGCGCTGGTCGATCGTCGGCTGGTTCGGCATGATCGGCGCCTTCCTGATCCTGTGCACCTATTCGGTGATTGCCGGCCAGGTCATGGCCTTCTCCGCGATGGGCTTCCTGGGCGAGTTCGGCTCCAGCCCGGTGGGTGAGGCTCCGGTCTCGCTCTACAACTCCATTCCGGTGCAGATCTTCTGGCACTCCCTCTTCATCGTGCTGACCGTGCTGATCGTCGCGCGCGGGCTGAAAGGCGGGATCGAGCAGGCAGTGACCATCTTGATGCCGCTCTTCTTCGTGATGCTGATCGGCCTGTCGGTCTTCTCGCTGCTGCGCGGGGATGCGCTGGAGACGCTGAACTACCTGTTCGCGCCGGACTTCACCAAGATCACGCCGGGCGTGGTGCTGGCGGCGCTGGGACAGGCGCTGTTCTCGGTCTCGGTCGGCTCGGCCATCATGATCACCTACGGCTCCTACCTGCCGCGCAGCGAAAATCTGGGCACGTCCTCGGCCATCATCGCCGGGTCGGACACGCTGGTCGCGCTGATCGCGGGCCTGATGATCTTCCCGATCGTCTTCCTGGTCGGCATCGACCCGGCCTCGGGCATGGGCCTGATCTTCAACGCGCTGCCGGCGGTCTTCGCCGACATGGCGTTCGGCAATATGGTCGGCGGAGCCTTCTTCTTCCTCGCCTTCATCGCGGCGCTGACCTCGTCGATCTCGCTTTTGCAGGTGATCGTGGCCTGGGCCGAGGAGCATACCGACATGAGCGCGGGCATGGCCGCGACGGTGGCCGGTGCGCTGGTCTGGATGGTCGGTGTCGGCGCGGTCTACTCGCCGGTGTTCGGTGGGGCCTTCGTGGACGTGCTGTCGGGCGAGATCTTCCTGCCGATCACCGCCTTCCTGGTCGCGGTCTTCGCCGGCTGGGTGATCCCGAAAGCGACGATGCGTCACGAGAATTCGGAGATGAGCGAAGGCGTGTTCAGCCTGTGGCGCTTCCTGCTGCGCTATGTCTGCCCGATCGTGATCGGCGCGATTCTGGTGCTGGGCCTGAATGCCCGCTTCGGCGTCTTCGGCGGCTAGGCCCGAGCTGCCACTACGGCACGACGCAAAACCCTTCGCCACCTGGCGGAGGGTTTTTGCTATTCCAGCGTGTCGGCGAGCCGGTCGGTGGCGCGCACCAGGCCGTCGATGATTCCCGGCTCGCCCGCGGCGTGGCCGGCGTCGTGGATGAATTCCAGCCGCGCACGCGGCCAGGCCTGGGACAGCGTCCAGGCCGTCTTGGGCGGCGTGACCATGTCATAGCGCCCCTGGACGATCGCGCCGGGAATGGATTTCAGATGCGCGGTCTCTTCCAGAAGGACGCCGTCGCGCTCCAGAAAGCCGCCATGGACGAAGTAATGGGTTTCGATGCGCGAGATCGCATCGGCCCGGCGCGGATCGGGCGCGGCCAGATCGCCGGCGGGGGACATGGCGATGAGAGAACTTTCCCACGAGGCCCAGGCCAGCGCATCGTCCCGGCGCGCGGCGATGTCATCGCCGTTCAGGCGCCGGTAATAGGCGTTCAGCACGTCCTCGCGTTCACGCGCGGACAGGCGCCCGGCAAACCGCTCCCACATGTCGGGGAAGAGGTGGTTGGCGCCGCTGCGGTAGAACCAGTCAAGCTCGGCTTTGGTGCAGGCGAACACGCCGCGCAGCACCATGCCCAGTGTGCGGTCCGGATGGGCGCGCGCGTAGGCCAGTGACAAGGTCGCGCCCCATGAGCCGCCGAAGACCACCCAGCGATCGATGCGCAAGGCTTCACGCAGACGTTCGATGTCATCGATCAGATGAGGCGTGGTGTTGTGTTCCAGCGAGGAAAAAGGGCGCGAGCGCCCGCATCCGCGCTGGTCGAACACGACGATCCTGTAGCGATCGGGATCGAAAAACCGGCGAATGGCGGGAGATGCCCCGCCGCCTGGCCCGCCGTGCAGCGCGACAACGGGAACTCCATCGGCTCGCCCGCATTCTTCATAGTGAAGGGTGTGCCCGTCACCGACGGCCAGCATTCCGGTGCGGAATGGCTCGATATGCGGGTAGAGACCCACGCGATGGTGGCGGCTTCTCTGGGCGTCCATCGTCAAACTTGTGCTAATGATGCTGTTAAACGCTTGGTGTTTGACCAGCTTATGCGTTTTGATAGAGAAATAAAGCGACGCGGGGGGCGTCGCTGACTTCGCGACATGGAGCAGACCGGGTGAGGCGGATGCCGACAAGTCATGCGATTGCAGCCGCACTGGGATGCGCGTTGGTGCTGCAGGGCTGCGCCAGTGCGCCGTTCGACCTGGGCGGCAGCGAGCAGGTGGAGCTCGGCACATCCGAGCAACAGGCGCTCAGACGCGCGGCGCGCACCTTGCGCGACACCGTGGCCGAGCAGGGCTGGCGGGTCGAAACCTCAGGCAATTCCGGGGCTCTGGGCTTTTTCAGCCGTCTTGTCACCGGTGAAGGCGACGAGGCGAATGAGGACCCGGCCGAGACGCCGGCCATGGCCTACATCACAAGCGACGAGGCGAATGCCGTGAGCCTGCTGCAGAGCGATATCGAGCGGGCCACCCGGCTGACGGCGGACGTGGCCGACGCGGCCGACCGCGTCGCAAGCAGCAACACTTCTTACGAACAGGATGCGATCAATCGCGACATTGCCCGCGCCGAAGCGGCGCTGACCGCCGCGCGCCGGGCAAAGAGCTATTTCTCCGATGTGTCCGGCCAGCTGGTGACCCAGGAGGGCGACGGCACGAGCCTGGCCCCGGTCGAATCCGGATTGGACGGGCTGGAAACTGAAATCACGCGGCTGGCTGCAAGCGCCGACCGGCTGGCAGAACGGCGCTGGGCGTCCGGTTCTGCCAATGTGGGCTGACCCGCGGTGAGAGATACGGCCGAGGCGGGTTTCGACCCCGAAACAATCAAGGGATTTCTGGCGCGCGACGAGGCCGATGCCTTGCATCGCCATGCCAGCGGCGTGCGTGCGCCGGGTCCGCTGGTCGAGATCGGCTCCTGGTGCGGGCGCTCAAGCGTCTATCTGGGATGGGCGGCGCGCGAGACCGGCAAGGTGCTGTTCGCCGTCGATCACCATCGCGGATCGGAAGAACACCAGGCCGGAGAAGAGTATCACGACCCGGACCTGTTCGATGCCGAGCTGGGCCGGGTCGACACGCTGCCCGAGTTCCGGCGCACGATTGCTCGGGCGGGTCTTGAAGACACGGTCATGGCGCTGGTCGGACCGTCGGCCCTGCTGGGCCGCTGGTGGCAGGGGCCGGTCAGCTTCCTGTTCATCGATGGCGGCCATGCGATGGAGACGGCGCTCGGCGACTATCGGGCCTGGGCCGGTCATGTGGCGCCCGGCGGAGTGCTGGCGATACACGACGTATTCCCCAACCCTGCCGACGGCGGACGGCCTCCCTACGAAATCTGGAAACTGGCGGTGGGCTCAGGCCTGTTCGAGCCGGTCGAGCGTGTCAATTCGCTTGAGATCCTGCGCCGGCTCTAGCGCCTGCGGTCCAGGCATCGGCACGCGCATGGCGGATCAGCAGATCGCTGCCGGGGCTCAAGGCGTACAGAGCGTCCGCGGCGAGCAGGATGGCTCCGGCCGTCCAGCTCGGAGACTCGCGCGGCCAGACCGCGCCCAGCTCGTACTGCCAGCCCATCCAGTAGCCGCCTTGTGACGAGGCCAGCGGGGACAGATCGTCAAGCAGGCTGCGGGCCGTCTCGGTGCGCCCGGCCGACAGGCAGGCCAGCGCGAGTTCGGCCGTTTCGGCGGCCGTGATCCAGGGCTCGTCGGTCACGCAGCGGCATCCCAGATCCTCCACCACGAAGCGCGACCAGCCCTCCTCCAGGTGGGCACGCGCGGTACGTCCGGTCACCACGCCGGCCAGGACCGGATAATACCAGTCCATGGCGTAGGCCGAGCGGTCGATCTCCCGGTCGAAGCGCTCGGGGCGGTCGATCAGCGCGTCCGCGATCCGCTGGCGGGCTGTGGCCCATTGAGGACGCGGCTTTCCAAGCGCATCGGCCAGGCGCAGCCCGCATTCGAGACTCTTGAACAAGGAGGCATTGCCCGCGCGCAGCGAATCCACGCTGTCCAGCGGCTGACCGGCATCCGGCGCGCGCCAGACGATGTCGCCGTGCTCGCTCTGGTGGGCCAGAACCCAGTCGAGCGCGCGTTCGACCATGGCAAAATGGCGCGCGATCAGGCGCGGCTCATCCAGGGCGAGCGCGCAGCGCAGCACCGTGACGGCGGCATAGCCGTTGAAATTGGTATCGCGCGCAGTGGCCGGTATCGCGGGCGGCGCGATGCGCTCTCCGCTTTCATCCATGGGGATGCCGGCGCCGAGCTCGCCATCCCAGCTGCCATCGGCGTTCTGGCGCGCGGCGAGCGCGTCCAGGGCGCGATGAACGGCCTCCTCGCGTCCGACGACCGCCAGACCCATGGCGCTTTCGCCGTGATTCCACGGGTCCCAGACCCCGGTCTCGATCCAGTCAATCATTCCGTCGCGGTTCTGGAGCTGTTCGATCCGGTCCGCGCAGGCGCCCAGATCCAGGCCGGAGAGAGTGCGCGCGCTCATGCTGCGGCCTTTTCAAAATACAGCGCCACCGATTTGCCGAGGACCGGATTGAGGAGTTTCTCGCTCCAGCGGGTCAGGCGCGGGGCTTCGATCAGGTCCCATTCGAGCACCTTGCGATAGGCGCGCACGGTCCGGCTGTCCTCCTGGCGGTCCCACTTGGCGCAGCGCAGCCACCAGTACGGGCTGTGCAGGGCATGGGCCCAGTGACGCTTGAAGAAGCGGTAGCCCTGGCGCTCCACGCGAGCGCGCAGCTCGGAATCCTTGAAGATACGCACATGGCCGCCGGGCGTGTTCTGGTAGCCGGTGGAGAGTTTCCAGCAGATCGCCTCGGGCCAGTAGCGCGGGACCGAGAGCGCAAACTTGCCGCCGGGTTTCAGGACGCGGTCGATCTCGGCCAGCGCCAGATCGACATCGGGCAGGTGTTCGAGCACTTCAGAACAGATCACGGCATCGAAGCTGTCATCGGCGAAGGGCAGACGTCCCGCGTCGCCCACCGAGAAGACCGCCGTACGCGGCGGCTCGGCCGGGGGCGGCGGCAGCTCGAAGAAGCCGTCAATGGCGGCGTCCAGATCGTCGAAGTCGAGATCGAGCCCGGTCACGTCCAGCGCGCGCTCGTGCCAGTACAGCGCATGCAGGTGGCGTCCGCGGCCACAGCCGAGATCGAGCACACGCATGCCGTCTTCAAGGTCGAGCGCATCGAGGTCGAGTGTGATCATGAGGCAGCCTGGGTCCGGGGATGAGTGGCGATAAGCTCGTGGTAGAGCGAGAGCGAGGCGCGGGCATGATCGTCCCAGACAAAGGCGGTCCGCGCCCAGGCGGCACCGTCCCGGCTCATGCGTTCGGCGCGGTCTGGAAAGTCGAGCACGCTTTCGATCGCCGCGGCCAGCGCATCGGCATCCTCGACCGGAACGACGATGCCGGCATCACCCGCGACTTCGGGCAAGGCCCCGCCGGTCGACACGATGATCGGCGCGCCGCACGCCATGGCCTCGGCCGGAGGAAAGCCGAAACCTTCAAAGCGGGAGGCGGAGACGAAGACGGCCGCGCGCCGGAAGAGCGCCGCGATCTCCGACTGGGCCAGGCCTGAGCGGAATTCGACCCGTCCGGTCAGGCCGGTCTGGTCCAGCATGCGTTTGGTCGGTCCTTCGCGCAGCGTGCCGACGACGACGAGACGCAGGTCGGGACGGGCCGGGGCGATTTTGGCCATCGCCTCGATCAGCACGTCCAGCCCCTTGATGGGCACATCCGCGCTGGCCATCGCCACCATCAGGCCGGGATCGCGAGCGACTGCCGGATCGGGATAGAAAGCGGCGTGGTCGATGCCATTGTGAGAGACGGCGATGCGCGCAGGATCGACGCCGCAGCGCGCCGCATAGGCCTGGCGCGAGGCTTCGGACACGCAGATGAAGCCGGGAAGGCGGCGCGCGGCGGCGGCCTGGGTCTTCACGAAATCATGCCAGCGCGCGACCAGCAGGCGCTTCCACCATGAGCCGGCGCCGGCAATGGCAAAGTCGCGATCGATGTCGATTGGGTGGTGCAGGGTGGTCAGAAGCGGGATGCGGCGTGACAGCCCGACCATCGGCATGGCCAGGGTCTGGTTGTCGTGCACGACATCGAAGCGGTCGCCCTCGCGCTCGAGAAACGCCCTCAGCCGGCGGGCAAAGGCGGTCATCTCGCCGAAGGCCCCGCTATTGTGGGCCAGCCACTCGCCGCGGTCGGCACGCGAGGCGAGGTGGCGCCAGCGCAGGGCGAGAAGCGCGTTGGTCTCGCTGAACAAATCGAGCGAGGGCAGCTCGATCAGCTCGATGCCGGGATCGAGTTCGGGATAGGGCGGGCCGGAGGCGACCGAAACCTCGCATCCCTGACGCGTCAGGGCCCGGCTCAGCTCGCGTATATACACGCCCTGTCCGCCGACATGGGGGTTGGACCGGTAGCTGGTCAGCAATACCCGCAAGGGCGGCGCGGCGCGCGGGCCCGCACTCATGTCGTCGGCGTCTCTCATCGAGGCGGGAAGCTAGCCGCAGGCCCCGGCAGCTCCAAGCGATTTTGCGCGTGCGCGCTGAGCTTTCACCCTGAAGATGCTTGGCGTTGCGGCGGGAAGCTTGTAAGCGCGCGAGCATGCGAGTTCCACACTTCTCCATGACGGCGCGGCAGGGCCGCTTCGCCCTGTTCTACGGCGCGTTCTATCTCGCCTTCGGCGCCTATCTGCCCTACATGCCGGTCTGGTTCGAAGGGCGCGGACTGGCGCCCGAACAGATCGGGCTGGCCGCCGCAGCCGGCATGATCGGCCGGCTGATCGCCGCCCCGCTGGGCGCGGTGTGGGCCGACCGCGCGTCGCGCCGGCGCGACGCGCTGATCGGGTTTGCGGCCATCAACCTTCTGGCGTTCGCGCTGCACATCCCGGCGATCGACCCACGCGCGATCCTGGTGCTGGCGCTGCTGGCGGGCGCGTCGATGACGGGCATCATCCCGCTGGTGGACGCGTTCGCCATGTCGCAGGCGCGCGCCAAGCGCTTCGAATTCGGCCCGGCGCGCGCGATCGGCTCCTTCACCTTCGTGCTCGGCAATCTCGGCGCGGGCTACTGGGTGTCGCGCGCAGGCGGGGAGGCGGCGCTCGCCTGGATCCTCGGCGGGGCGGCGCTGACGCTGGCCGCCGCGATGCTGCTGCCGCCGGGACGGCGCCGGACGGCAAGCCAGACACGGCCGGCCATGAGGGCGGCGGACCTGAAACTGCTGGCCGGGGCCGGTCTGCCGCTGGCCTTTGCCGCGTCGGCCTTCCTGCAGGGCGCGCACGGTTTCTACTACGCCTTCTCCGCCGTGGCCTGGCGCGCGCAGGGCATTCCGGGCGAGGCGGTGGGCGCGCTGTGGTCAACCGGGGTGGCGGCCGAGATCGTCTTCCTGATGCTGGTCGGGCGCGCGATGCGCAACTGGACGCCCGCCGGGCTGCTGGTGCTGGGCGGGGTGTGCTCGCTGATCCGCTGGAGCGCGCTGGCGATGGCGCCGCCGCTGATGGCGCTGTTCGCGCTGCAGATCCTGCATGCGGGGAGCTTTGCGGCGACCTATCTGGGCTTTCTGCGCTTTGCCAGCCAGGCCATGCCCGAGCGTCTGGCCGCCACGGTGCAGGTGGTCAATTCCGCGCTGTCGGGCGGGATTGTTCTGGCGCTGGCGACGCTGGCGTCGGGCTATGCGTATGCGTCCATGGGCACGGGCGGCTTTGCCCTGATGCTTGTGCCGGCCGGGGCGGGGCTGGTGGCGGCGGTGTGTCTGCAGCGCCGAAACCGGTTCTGAAGCGTTGCATTTTCGTGTCAAAGACGGGGCTTCTGCCGTGCCGGGCGCTTCTTCTACTTGGGCGGCCGGGCGAACCATCCCATAAGTTGCAGATCGAAGCCGAGGAGGGCGGATGGCCCGTCACGCGCAGGAGCAGGAGGAACTGGCCGGACTGTCCATCGAGGCAGAGGACGGCCTGTGCGTGGTTCGCCCGCGCGGCGACTGGACGGTGGAACAGATCGGTCGCTTCGACCGGCCCTTGCGCAAGCTCGCCCGCGACGAGGACGCGGCCTCCATCGTGATCGATGTCAGCGCGCTGGACCGGCTCGACACGGCCGGCGCCTATCTGCTGGGACGCACCCTGGGCCCCGGGCGCGAGCTCGAGGAGAGCCGGGTGCGCGGCGAACACCGCACGGCGCGGCGTCTGATCGAGGAAACGCGTGAGGCATTCCAGGACTGCCCGTCCACGCACGAGGCGCGGCGCGGCCCGGTAGCCGTGTTCGCCAGCATCGGACAGGCGCTGGAAAGCTTCGTGCTGGACGCGGTGGACACGTTCGACTTCTTCGGCCGCACGGTCGCGACGGCGGGACGCACGCTTGTCCAGCCCTGGCGGCTCAGATGGACGGCGACCGTCTCGGTCATGGAAACCGCCGGCGTGAACGCGCTGCCCATCGTGGCGGTGCTCGCCTTCTTCATCGGCGCGGTCGTCGCCTATATGGGCGCGGACCTGTTGCAGACCTTCGGGGTCTCGGTCTTCACCGTGGAACTGGTCGGCGTGGCGGTGCTGCGCGAGTTCGGCGTGCTCATCACGGCGATCATGCTGGCGGGACGGTCGGATTCCGCCTTCACCGCGTCGATCGGCTCGATGAAGATGCAGCAGGAGATCGACGCGATGCGCGTGCTCGGCCTCGACCCGTTCGAGGTGCTGGTCCTGCCGCGTGTCATCGCCTGCGTGCTGATGGCGCCGCTGCTCACATTCGCTGCCATGCTGTCGGGCCTGTTCGGCGGGATGGTGGTCAGCTGGGGCGTGCTGGACATCTCGCCCAACTTCTTCATCGACCGGCTCCAGTCCTCGATCAGCTGGGAGCATTTCTTCGTCGGCATTTCCAAGGCGCCCGTCTTCGGCATGATCATCGCGGTGATCGGCTGCCACCAGGGCATGAAGGTCGGCGGCGACGTGGAAAGCCTGGGCGAACGCACGACCGCCTCGGTGGTCCATGCCATCTTCGCGGTTATTGTCGTGGATGCGTTGTTTGCCATGCTCTACCTGGAGCTCGGGATATGAGCGCGGAGCCGATCATCGAGGTGAAGGGGCTGCGCAGCCAGTTCGGCACCCATGTCGTCCACGAGGATCTCGACATGACGGTGCGGCGCGGCGAGGTGCATGGCATTGTCGGCGGATCCGGTTCGGGCAAGTCGGTGCTCGTGAACACCATTCTGGGCCTTCGCAAGCCCGACGCCGGCGAGATCTATTTCGACGGCCAGGCGATGAGCGAGATGAGCGCCCGCGACCGCGCGGTGCTGGAGCGGCGCTGGGGCGTCCTGTTCCAGGGCTCGGCCCTGTTCTCCTCGCTCAGCGTGCGCGAGAACATCATGGCACCCCTGCGCGAGCATATCGACATGCCGGTCTCGCTGATGGCCGAGATTGCCGATCTCAAGCTCGGCATGTCCGGCCTCGGCCCGGAGGCTGCGACCAAGATGCCGTCCGAACTGTCCGGCGGAATGAAGAAGCGGGTCGGCATTGCCCGGGCCCTGGCGCTCGATCCGGACGTCCTGTTTCTCGACGAGCCGACAGCAGGTCTAGACCCGGTCGGCGCCTCGAAGTTCGACGAGATGATCAACGAGCTTCGCGAGACGCTGGGCCTGACCGTCATCATGATCACGCACGACGTGGATTCGCTTTATGCGATCTGCGACCGCATTTCCGTCATTGCCGAGAAGAAGGTTATCGTCACCGCGCCGATCGAGGAGCTGGTGGAGTTCGACCATCCCTGGGTGCAAGACTATTTCGCCGGTCCGCGCGGACGCGCGGCCCGCAGCGGCTAGGAAAGAGGGAGCCTGTCTCCATGGAAACGAAAGCCCATCACGCGCTCGTCGGTTTCTTCGTGGTCTTCCTGGCTGCGGCCGCCGCCCTGTTCACGCTGTGGATCTCGCAAATCCAGTTCGACCGCGAGTTCGAGGAATACGATGTCGTCTTCGACGGCCCGGTGCGCGGCCTGCGCGAATCCAGCGAGGTGCGCTTTAACGGCATCCAGGTCGGCGAGGTCATCGATCTGGGACTGAACCCGGACAATCCCAACGAGGTGATCGCGCGCATCCGGGTGGATGCCGCAACCCCGGTGAAGGTGGATTCCTTTGCCCAGCTGGAACCCCAGGGCCTGACGGGCCTGTCCTACATCCAGCTCTCGGGCGGGTCGCCGGGGGCGGAGGCGCTGCAAAGCCGGTCGGGCGACCGGCCCGCACGCATCTTCGCGCGGCAGGCCCAGCTGGAGGGTCTGGTCGAGGGCGGCGAGACGGTGATCGAGAACGCGCAGATCACGCTGACGCGCTTCAACCGCCTGCTGAGCGACGAGAATATCGAGAATTTCACCCTGACGCTCGACCATGTCGAAGACGTCAGCCGGGCCTGGGCCGAAAACGACGCCATGATCGAGCGTCTGAGCCTGGCCATCGACAATTTCAACCAGGCGGCCATGGATATCTCCTCCGCCGCCGAGGCCTTGCAGCAATTTGGCACGACGGCGGATTCCTTCGTGGTGGAGCAGCTCGGTCCGATGGTGGAGGAGACCACGGCGGCCTCCATCGCCGTGAACCAGGCCTCCGTCGAGACGTTCGAGATGCTCGAAGACATCCGGCCGGGGCTTGAATCCTTCGCCGACGAGGGGCTGGAGTCGCTGACCACCGCTGCGCGCGATCTTCGCGTCCTGATCTCGGCGCTTGAACGTATCGCCGTCCAGCTGGAAGAGGATCCGGCCGGCTTCCTGAGCGAGCCACGCGGCCGTGAAATCGAGGTACCGCAATGACATCGAACATGCTGACGCGTTTGGGGCGGGCCGCCGGGGCGGGTTTGTCACTGCTGCTTGTATCGGGGTGCATCCAGCTTCTTCCCGACAGCCAGCCGGCCAACATCTATCGTCTGGGTCATGAGGCGACCCCGTCTGCCGAAACCGCCGAGGTGGGCGAGGTGATCCTGATCGAACGTCCGGGCGCGCCGCGGGCGCTGGCCGGTAACCGGATCGCGACTGTCGGCAGCGATGGCGAGCTGGCCTATATCTCCGGGGCCAACTGGATTTCACCGGCACCCGACCTGCTGCAGGAATTGCTTCTGGATACGGTTGATCGCGAATTGCCGGGCTATTTGGCAACACGCCCGGGCGATGGCGTCTCCTCGCGCTTCACCTTGCGCGTCGACATGCGCCATTTCGAGGCCGTCTACGACGAGGGCCAGGGCCGCGCGCCCCAGGCGCGGGTCACGCTGCGCGCGCGCCTGGTCGACAGCGAGACGCACTCCATGGTGGGCGTGACCACGGTGTCGGGCTCGGCGCGCGCAGGCGCCAACCGGCAGACCGAAATCGTCGAGGCCTTCTCTCAGGCGGCCGGCGCTGCGGCTGCGGAGCTGGCGCAATGGACGCGCGCTCACCTCTCCCGGCTCGAAGACGAAGCTGGGCCGCAAGGGTAGCGGGCTGTCCTCTCCGGGTTCCGGGTCTCGCTGGGAAAGAGGCGTGGAGGTTGGACCGGCAGAGAAAAACCCAAACGTGTCACCCCGGACGGTCGAAGGCCGATCCGGGGCCTCGTGCGCGTGACGGGCGCGAGCCTGCACCCCTCACGAGGTCCCGGGTCTTCGTTTCACTCGCCCGGGATGACAGTCTTTGGTTTTTCAGTGTGGGATGGCGGCCTTAGAGGGGCGCCATGTCCGCTCTGGGTTCCGGGTCTCGCTTTGCTCGCCCGGAATGACGAGGGGTTGGTTTAATTTCAAACATATAACTCGTCATCCCGGACTTGATCCGGGACCCAGAGAGCTTGGAATACCGTCATCTGACGAGGGCGCCCCGTCCTCTTCTGGGTCCTGACTTTCGTCAGGAAGGAGAGATAGGCAAGCTGGCTGCCTGAGGCCCGGATCGGCCTGCGGCGCTGGGTATCTCCGTGTGGGGTCTATGCCGTCCTCAGCCGGAAGACGAAAGGGCCCGCCTAGCGGCGGCGGTGGCGGCGTGAGCTGGAGCTGTCGCGGTCGGAACTCTCGTCGGGCGCGTCGCCGGCGTCGTCTTCGCTGTTCATGTTGGCGAGCAGGTCTTTCCAGCGCCAGCTGCCCTCGCTCTTGCGCGCTTCGGACGGTGTCCAGTTGTCTTCCCCGGCCGCTTCGGCCTCGGTCTCCTCGCGGCGCGTGTCGACGCTGGACGGGGCAGGGCCGGTCTCCTCGCGTTCTTCTTGCACCCGGTCCTCGGCGCGCGTTTCGAGCGGCTCGCTCCGCTTGCGGCGTCCGCCGGCGGTCAGCGGATCGGGAACTTCGTTCACGCCGATATCGATGGGCTTGCGGCCGCCTGCGACAGAACCCATGCGCAGCATGAAGTCGGAGAGCAATTCGTAATTCTGCCGGATGCGGGCCTGGAAGAGGGAGTCGACCTCACGGGCATTCTCGGTGGCTTCTTCGGCCGTGCGGCGAAGACCGGTCAGGCCCTCCTCAAGCACGCGCTCGATCTCGGCGGCCGCAGAGCGGGCCGAAGCCGGCGCCTCCTCCAGCCCGGACCGCATGCGGTGGAGCAGGGATTCGATCCGCCGGCTTTCCTCGGTCGCCGCTTCCAGCGTGGATTTGAGTTGTTCGCGTACCTTTTCCGAGGCGGTGTCCGCGGCCTCGCCGGCGCGCATCGTCAGCTTTTCCGCTTCGCGCATGCGCGCCTGGAAGGCTTCGTCGGCCCGGCGCGCCGCCTCGAACCCGGACTCGCTGACGCGTTCGAGCGAGGCCTGCGCCGCGTCGGCCTGGGCGTGGAAGTTGCGCGCGCTCTCGTCGGCAGCCTGGCGCGCCGCCTGAGCGGCTTCCTTCAGGCGCTCGAGCGCGTCCTCGTGGGCCTCGGCGGCATCGCGCGCCTCGTCGTTCACGGTGCGGCCAAGCTCGCGGGCGCGGGAGATGGCGGTGTCGACCGCCTCGAGGAAGATCTTCCCGGAGTCCTCGGCACTGGACTTGAGCGTATCGGCCCCGCTGCGCGCGGCCTTCGACATGGTTTCCAGCTCGGCCTTGTGGAAGTCGAGCGCGGCGGCGATCTTCTCCTGCTCGTCGCGCAGCGTCTCGCCGGCAGTCTTCAGGCGATCGCGATGTTTTACATAGGCGGCTTCCAGACCTTCGGTCCGCGTCTTGAGCGTGTCGGCAAAGTCGCGCAGCTCGCCCGAACGCGCATCCAGCGTCAGCGCCACGCGCTCGCCGGCCTCTTCGGCCTTCTCGCCGGCAGCGGACAGGCGCTCGGCGCCTTCGCGGATCCGGCGCTCGCCCTCATTGGCGCGCGATTCGGCGAGCTCGGCCGCGGCGGCCACCATCTTGGAATGGTCCTGGATGGCGGCGGCAATCAGGGCCGCCTTGTCGTCCAGCCCGTCGGAGACTTCAGACAGGCGCTCGCGCTCCTTGCGCAAATGCTTGACCAGCTCCTCGACCCGGGTGCGCGCATCGCCGGATGTGTTTTCCAGCGTGTCGGCGTGATGGGAAATGACTTCTTCCATTGCGGCGAGGCGGGCCAGGGCGCTTTCCATGGAGACGTTGACGCGGTCGATCTCGCCGGTGATCGCATCGGCCAGGCTGCGCACCTCGGTCTCGGTGCTGTCGGCGGGCATGGCGAGCCGGCTCAGGCTGGCTTCCACGCGTTCAGCGCGGCTGGAGGCCCGGATCACTTCGCGGCCGAGAAGACCGGCCAGGGCAAACAGGGCCGCCGGCGCGGCGGCAAACATGGCCAGGCCGGTGAGCTGGGCCGGGGACAGGTCCAGCAGGCCGTCGACCATGTAGCCGGCAAGATAGGCGGCCGACCCGCCGAGCCAGAGAAGCGAGAGGGTGAAGCCGGTAAACAGGGCGGAAACGCCCGAACGCCGGGGCGGCATCTCGGCGGCTGTCAAAGCGCGCGACTCGCGAGACGTCTCAAGCGCGCCGCGTGACTCCGCGTAACGCGCAGGCGTGCGTGTCGCGTCTGCCTCGTCTTCGCGAGACACGGTCTTCTCGTCGGTTCTGGAGAGATCGTCTGCGCTCATCGCGTCCTGCCCGTTCGCGCCGAAAGGTCTTTTGTCCGGCCCCGAACATTATGACAGACCGGTAAGCCCCTGACTTCCCGCTTTCGCAGGGGGAGTCATCTCTACGCGCTTTTTACCGGATTTTGAAGCGTTTAGATCGGGAAGCCGAGCTGAGGACGCGAGATCGCGTCGGCGCCGCCGCAGCCCGTTGCGGCGCGCACCTGTCCGGGTGCAGGCGGAGCGGGCGGGGTCACGAAGCTGACCGTGCCGGTCACGCGTGTCTCGGTCACCGGGTAATAGGCGACGGTTTCGAACCGCACCGGATCGCAGCCTGCGTCACGCTCGTAATCGATGCTGATCAGCGACAAGGCGCTGGCCAGAACAAGGTGCAAGATGTTGATCAGTAAACCCAGCACGCTTCCGGCTCCCGTCAAGTGTCCCGCTTATGCGCCCGCCGCGCGTGCTGCACAAGGCCAATGCGGCATATGGAATATAAAATATTAGTAAGGTTGAACGCCGGGCGCTCCGGTTCGCCTTGAGCCCGCGCCTCGCCCGGCGGTAAGCTGTGAGCGCCAGGGCAGGGGGATAATTCATGAGCACGACCCTTATGCCGGTTCGCGCCAGCGACCGGTTCGAGAGCATCGACATGCTGCGCGGCATCGCCGTGCTGGGCATCCTGATGGTGAATATCCAGGTGTTCGCCATGTATTGGGGCGCGCTGGAGTATCCGCCCGCCCACATGGACATGAGCGGCGCGAATGGCCGCGTCTGGTGGATCACGCAGGTCTTCTTCGAACTGAAATTCATCACATTATTCTCCGCCCTGTTCGGAGCGGGGATCGTGCTGATGGTCGGCGAGGACGCGCAGGCGCCCACCGCGCTTCACCGCCGCAGGATGCTCTGGCTGCTGGCGATCGGCCTGGTGCACGGCTTCGTGTTCTGGTTCGGCGATATCCTGGTGCCCTACGCGCTGGCTGGATTCGTGGTCGTGCTGGCGCGCCGGTGGAGCCCGGCCAGGCTGGTGGTCTGGGGTCTCGTCGCGATCGCGTTCAGCGGGCTGCTGATGGTGGGCGCAGTCTGGGCGGAAGGCTCGATGCCCGGCGCGGGAGAGCCCGCCAAGCTGGCCGCGCATCCCACTCAGGAGTGGCTGGAGCGCTGGGTCGGCGCCTACCAGTCGGGATTCCTGCAGAGCCGGGCCTATAACGCGGCCGGCGAGGGCTTTGCACTGATCGGCCAGATCACGCTCTTCGCCGGGCGCCTGCTGGGCGTGATGTGGATCGGGATGGCGCTGTACAAGACCGGCTTCCTCACCGCGCAATGGCGCGCCAGCGTCTATGCGGCGATTGGCGTCATCGCAGTGGGGGCGGGCGTCTCGGCGGAATGGGTCACCGCCAACGCGAACCTGGCGTCCGGCTTCGCGCCCGAATTCCAGTGGGTGGCGACGGCGGTCAATTATGGCGCGAGCCTGGCGACCGCGTTCGGCTATGCCTCGATCGTCATGCTGCTGGCCAAGCCGGCCGTTCTGCGCTGGGTGCGCCTGCCGTTCGCCAGCGCCGGGCGGATGGCCTTCACCAACTATCTGACACAGACGCTGGTGATGACCTTCCTCTTCGTCGGACCGCCGGGGCTTGGATGGTTCGGGACGGTGGAACGTAGCGGACAGGCCGCCATCGTGCTGGCGGTCTGGGTGGCCCAGCTCGCGATCTCGACCGTCTGGCTGAAAGTCTTCCGCTTCGGGCCGGCCGAATGGGCCTGGCGGTCCCTGAGCTATCGCGAGGCCCAGCCCTTCCTGCGCTGACCTTGTGTCAGGCGGTAAGGTCGAGCACTTCGCCGATCATGTCGTCGGCGGCGCGGATCGAGGTCGAGGCGAGTTTGGCAGCGTGCGTGGCCTTGATGATGTCGACCATCGCCTCGGGAATGGAAGAAGGGGCGCGCCTGCTGCCTGGGATGGGGGTGGGGGCAGAAGCAGCAGACGCGCCAGGGGTGTTGGTGGCACTCTGAGGAGTATTGGCCGGAGTATCCGGCTGTCTGGTTTCGTTCGTCATGACGCTGGTGAGCTTGTCCGCCGCCCGGTTCAACCGGACTGTGGCACCCTGGTAGGCCGAAAGGCCGGAGGCGAAGCTCGCGTTCATGAGCTGACCATGCCCCGCCGCTTGGGGACTTGCACGCGCAAGTTGGTCAGGCGGTAAATGCGCGCTTAACGCCCGGGTCAGGAATGGCGCGCTTCTTCTGCGCCAACTTCCTCGCCGTCGCGGGTCAGGATGCGCGCGGCGGTCAGGTCGCCGGTGACGTTCACGGCAGTGCGCGCCATGTCCAGGAAGCGATCGACACCCAGCACGAAGACGAGGCCGTATTCGGGAATGCCGAAGCTCACGATCAGGCTGGACAGGATCGCGATGGAGACCCCGGGAGCCCCGGGTGCGCCGATCGAGGCCGCCACGAGCGTGACGACGATGAAGGCGATCTCGGGAATCGCCAGCGGCACACCGGCGACCTGGGCCACGAAGACGACGGCGCACGCCTGGTAGAGCGCGGTGCCGGCCATGTTCACGGTGGCGGCCAGCGGGATGAGGAAGCTGGCCACCGAGGAGGGCACGCGAAGCTTCTCCACCGCGGTCTCGATCGACAGCGGCATCACCGCCGCCGAGGAGGAGGTGGAAAAGGCGAGCAGTTGCACTTCGCCCACCGCGCGCTGGAAGCGCATCGGGGAAATCTTCCCGAACACCGCCGCGAGGGTGATGTAGAGGGCGAGCAGGATGGCCAGTCCGATCAGGACGGTCGCCACATAGGCGCCGAGAGCGGCGAGCGACTGTACGCCCAGACGGGCCAGGAGCTGGGCGGTGAGGCCGAAGACGGCGTAGGGCGTCAGGTACATCGCCCATTTGACCACGGTCATGGAGACTTCGAGCAGCGCTTCGAGCATCCCCATCAAGGGCGCGAGCTTGTCCTTGCTGGAGCTGGCCACGTAGGCGATGCCGACGAAGATCGAGAACACGACGATGGCGAGCATTTCATTGCCGACCGCCGCGGCGAGCGGGTTTTCCGGGACCAGCGAGACGAGCAGATCGGGCACTTCGGCCCCGATCTCGCCGAACCGGTCGACGGGTGAAGCCGGGGTGGCGACCGCATCCGGCTTGAGCCGGGGCACCGGAACGGGGCTGAGATTGACCAGCGCGCCGGGGCGCAGGAGGAGGGCCAGCCCCGCGCCGAGGACCGCCGCGAAGACGGTGGTTGCGCCCACGAAGACGGCAAACCGTCCGCCCACCCGCCGAAGCTTGGCCGGATCGGACGCGCCAGCGGCCAGACCCAGGATGATCGAGGACGCCACCAGCGGCATCAGGACCATCTTGATGAGGGAGAGGAAAAGCTGACCGGGCAGGGCAAGCCAGCGCCCGATCGTGTCGGCCAGAGCGGGGTCGATCAGCCCGGTATCGGGACCGAGCGCCATGCCGACGGCGACGCCGGCCACGAGGCCGGCCAGGACCTGGGCCCAGAGCCGGGATCTGAGCCAGCTTTCCGCACGCGAAACCAGGCTGCGGTAGTGAATACGCTTGACGTCGGGGGTCATGGCGGGGCGGGTGCCGTTTCAGGAAGTTGCAGCCGCGAGTGTTCCGCCGAGTGCCCGGCCGCGTCAAGGCAAGCGGGCCGGGCACATGCGCGCAGGGTGCGCGTGCCTAGCCGAAGGCGATGCGGTTGCGGCCCGAGGCCTTGGCGCGATAGAGCGCGCTGTCGGCGCGCGAGAGCAGCTCGTCGGGGGTGGCCATGTATTCCTGCGGCATGAGCACGGTCACGCCGAGGCTCGCCGAGACCGGCACCGTGTCGCCAGCATCGTTCTCCACGACAAGGCTTTCGGTCGCGCGGCGGAGGCATTCCGCGCGCTGTTCGGCCTCTTCGCGGCAGCAGCGCGGCATAATGACACCGAATTCCTCGCCCCCGAGGCGGGCCAGCATCTCCTGCGACGCCAGCGCCGAGCGCATGGCGGAGACACACTGAACCAGCACCCGGTCGCCGGTTGCGTGCCCGTGCGTGTCGTTGATCGCCTTGAAGTGGTCGAGATCGGCCATGATCAGGCTGAGCGGCTGGGTCTGGCGGTCGGCTTCGAACACGGCGCGCTCGAGCGATTGCATGAAGGCGCGCCGGTTGGCGGCACCGGTGAGGGAGTCGGTCTCGGCCTGGCCGCGAAGATCGCGTTGCAGGCGCACGATGCGGGCCGCGGCGCGGATACGCGCCTTCATCTCCACCGGGTTGAACGGCTTGGGGATGAAGTCGTCCGCGCCGACATCGAGCGCTTCGGCCACCTGGACTTCCTGGCCCAGCGCGGTCATCACGATGGTGTGGATATGGCTGGTTTCGGCCTCGGCCTTCAGGCGCCAGCACAATTCCAGCCCGTTGACCTGGCCGACCTCGATACCGGTGATGAAGATGTCGCAGCCGCTATAGCGCAACAGGTTAAAGGCCTCCTGGGAGCCCCCGGCCTCGATGACGGTAAACCCGCCATCCTCCAGGATTTCGCGCAGGATGCGCCGCTGCACGCGGCTCGTCTCGCAGATCAGCACCGACAGGCGTGCACCTGCCAGGCCGGGACTGTCGATCGAACCCGCCATAATGGAGACGTGCTGGTTCACCGCGCGCCTCTCCCCCGTGTGTGTGTTCGTTGCCGAAATGCGCAGACTTTTTGTCCGCGTCGTGTTGTGTGAGGGGGTATGACGCGAAGGCCTTAAGGAAGGGTGAGAAGCGGGCGCGAAAATGGCTTTTATAACTAAATAATGCGTGCGGCGGGGCCGGGCGTTGTCCGCTAGTCCAGCCCAAGCTCGTCCCACATCGCGTCCACCGCCGTCTTCGTCGCGTCGTCCATGTCCAGCTTCTCGCCCCATTCGCGGTTGGTCTCGCCCTCCCACTTGTTGGTGGCGTCCAGGCCGATCTTCGAGCCGAGGCCGGAGACCGGCGAAGCGAAGTCGAGATAGTCGATCGGCGTGTTTTCCAGCATCGTGCAGTCGCGCGCCGGATCCATGCGGGTGGAGATGGCCCACCAGACATCGTCCCAGTCGCGGGCATCGATGTCGTCGTCCACGACGATGACCCATTTGGTGTACATGAACTGGCGCAGATACGACCACGCGCCCAGCATCACGCGCTTGGCGTGGCCGGCATAGGCCTTCTTCATGGAGATGACGGCGATGCGGTAGCTGCACCCTTCGGGCGGCAGCCAGAAATCGACGATCTCGGGAAATTGCTGCTGGATGAGCGGGATGAAGACCTCGTTCAGCGCTTCGCCCAGCACGCTCGGCTCGTCCGGCGGCCGGCCGGTGAAGGTCGTCAGGTAGATCGGGTTCCGGCGCATGGTGATGGCGCTGATCTGGAAGACCGGGAAGCGCTCGACCGAGTTGTAATAGCCGGTGTGGTCGCCATAGGGGCCTTCCGGCCCGTCCTCGTCGAGAAGGACATGGCCTTCCAGCACGATCTCGGCCTCTGCCGGGACCTTCAGCGGGACGGTCTTGCAGTCGACCAGCTCGGCCTTCTTGCCGCGCAAGAGCCCGGCGAACTGGTATTCGGAGAGCGTGTCGGGGACCGGCGTCACGGCGGCCAGGATGGTGCCGGGATCGGCGCCCAGGACCACGGCGGCGGGCAGGGGTTCGGGCTTCTTGTCCTTCCAGCGCTGGTAATGCTGCGCGCCGCCGCGGTGTTTCAGCCAGCGCATCAGCGTGCGGTCCTTGCCCAGCTTCTGCATGCGGTAGATGCCGAGATTGAAATCGTCTTCCTTGCCCTCACCCGGCCCCCTGGTGACGACGAGCGGCCAAGTGATGAGCGGGGCGGGCTCGCCCGGCCAGCAGCCCTGGATGGGCAGGCGATCCAGATCGATATCCTTGCCGGTGAGCACGACCTCCTGGCAGGGGGCCTTCCTCACCGTGGCGGGGCGCATGCTCATCACAGTCCGGGCGAGCGGCAGCATGTCGAGCGCATCGCGGAAGCCGCGTGGCGGCTCGGGCTGGCGCAGGAAGGCGAGAAGCTCGCCGACCTCGCGCAACTGCGCCGCCGTGCGACGCGGCTCGCCGCCCAGCGTGACGGCGCGGGCGACGCGCTCCACCGTGCCGAACAGATTGACGAGGGCGGGCATTTCCGACGGGCGGCCATCTTCATGGACCGGGTTCTCGAACAGGACCGCCGGGCCACCCTTGGCCAGCAGACGGCGCTGGATCTCGGTCATTTCCAGATGGGTGGAGACCGGGCGGGTGATGCGCACCAGATCGCCGTCGGCTTCGAGCTGCTCGATGAAATCCCGAAGTGATTTGTAGGCCATAAGCGGGTCTCCCTTCGCCCGCCGGGAAACTAGGCCGGACGGGCGAAGGGGCCAAGCGTTCAGATGCGCGTCAGAAGGACCCGGAGATCCGGCTGTGGCGCAGGCCGTAGAGGAAATAGACCACCAGCCCGACCACCAGATAGCTGCCGATCAGCATGAAGTTGTGCAGCGGCATCTGGAAGATCAGGAAGGCGCAGGTCAGCACGCCCAGGATCGGGGTGACGGGATAGAAGGGCACCTTGAAGGGGCGGTGCAGTTCCGGGTGGCTGACCCGCAGATACATCACCGAGATACAGACCATGGCAAAGGCGGCGAGCGTGCCCAGGCTGACCAGGTCGCCCAGCACCTTGATCGGCGTGGTGGCCGCGGCGGCCGCCACCGCTCCGCCGACGATCACGGTGTTGATCCAGGGCGTCTTGCGTTTCGAGTGCAGGCGGGAAAAGAGCGGCGGCAGCAGCCCGTCCTTGCCCATCGTGTAGAAGATGCGGGTCTGACCGTAGAGCAGCACCAGCATGACAGAGGACAGGCCGAGGATCGCGCCCGCCTTGATGAGGAAGGAGAACCAGCCCAGCCCGATCGCGTCGACGGCGGTGGACATCGGGTCGGGCACCGCCAGCAGGGTGAAGGGCACGATGCCGGTCAGGACCAGCGCGGTCAGCATGTAGAGCGCGGTGGAGATGCCCAGCGAGCCGATGATGCCGATGGGCAGGTCGCGCTGCGGGTTCTTCGCCTCGGCTGCGGCGGTCGAGACCGCTTCAAAACCGACATAGGCAAAGAAGATGATCGCGGCGGCCCGGAACACGCCCTGGATGCCGAATTCGTCGCCGCCCTGATGGGGCGGGATGAAGGGCGTCCAGTTGGCTTTGTCGACATAGAAGAAGCCGATCACGATGAAGGCGAGCAGGACGGCGACTTTCAGGATGACGAAGAAATTGTTCGCGCGCGCCGATTCGCTGACGCCCAGCACAAGAAGGCCGGTCACCAGACCGACGCCGAGCAGGGCCGGCAGGTTCAGCAGGGCGGTCACGGTCGTACCGTCGGCCAGCGTCACCAGGCTGCCGGTCGGCGCTGCGAGCGTGGGCGGGACGACCACCCCTAGATCGGCGAGGAAGCTGACGAGATAGCCTGACCAGCCCACCGCCACGGTTGACGCGGCCAGTCCGTATTCGAGCACGAGCAGCAGGCCCATCACCCAGGCGACGATCTCGCCCAGCACCGTATAGGCATAGGTGTAGGCCGAGCCCGAGACCGGCAGAACGCTTGCCAGTTCGGCATAGCAGAGCCCGGCGAAGGCGCACACGAAGCCGGCGATGATGAAGGACAGGATGATGGCCGGGCCGGCATGGGCCGCGGCGGCCTGTCCGGTGATGACGAAAATCCCCGCGCCGATGATGCAGCCGACGCCGAGACTGGTCAGGTTGATGGGGCCGAGGTGTCGGTGAAGCTCTTCGCCATGAAACTGGGACTGGACGAGCGCGACCGATTTGCGCGCGAAAAGCCGTTGCCAGAGACGGCCGGGCCCGACGGAGGGGCCGATAGGTGTGTCGGTCAAGGATTGACCCTTAAAGAGCCCTCCCACGGCGGCGAGGCTTCAACGTGAAACCAATGTCGCCGGGTCGATCCGTGGGCCCGCCGCCGGCAAATCGTTACATCGGGCCGGAGCATTTGAAAACGGGATTTTTCTGTGCGCCTCGCCAGTCCGCCCTAGATCAAGACGGTGCGCTCACGGGACGTGCCGGGACGGGATCTGGACCGGCGGGGAACCAGAACACGCTTTGCGTGTTGGAAGCGCGACGACTTACTCATTCACTGCACCGGGACCTCTCATCATGCGACTCATGCTTCTTGCCTCCACCGCCCTGTTTGCCGTGGCCTGTCAGCCAGCCGACAACGACACCGGCATGGCTGCCGGCTCGACCGAAACCGGCGCGATGACTGACGCGGACTCCGCCCCGGACATGGGCCGGACAGAGATGGCTGCGTCCGGTACCGAGCCTGCCATGGCCGGGGACGAGCCGGAATACGAGGATTTCGGCGAGAAGGAAGTCCCCGAATTTGAGCCGGCCTTCGAAAACCAGACGCGCGCGCCTCTTCCCGATGAAACCCACGACTGGACCATCGAAGAGGTCGCCGACGGTCTGGGCGAAGTCTGGGGCTTCACCTTCCTGCCTGACGGCACGATCCTGCTGACCGAGAAGGAAGGCACGATGCACACGCTGGCCACGGACGGGACGCTGTCCGATCCGATCAGCGGCGTTCCCGAGGTCTTCAACGACGACCAGGGCGGTCTGCTGGACATCGTGCTCGGCCCCGATTTCGCCGAGACCTCCATGGTCTACTTCTCCTACGCCGAGCCGCGCGAGAATGGCGAGAACGGGACGGCCGTCGCCCGCGCGCGCCTGTCCGACGATCGCACCGCGCTCGAAGACGTTGAAGTCATCTTCCAGCAGATGCCGTCCTGGGATTCGGGCAAGCACTTCGGCTCGCGCCTGGTGTTCGCGCCGGACGGCACGCTGTATGTGGGCCTCGGAGAGCGCTCGCTGGCCGAGCCGCGCCAGCTCGCCCAGGATCCGACCAATCACATCGGCACGGTCGTGCGCATCAATCCGGACGGTTCGGTGCCGGACGACAATCCGTTTGTCGGCAGCGACGAGGGCGCCGACGAAGTCTATGCCTACGGCATTCGCAACATCCAGGCGGCCGCGCTCGGCCCGGACGGCGCGCTGTGGGAGATCGAGCACGGCCCGCGCGGCGGTGACGAGCTGAACCGCATCGAGGCCGGCGCCAACTATGGCTGGCCGGTCATCGGGTACGGCATGCAGTATGACGGCACGCCCCAGCACGAGATGACACAGCAGGACGGCATGGAGCAGCCGGTGTATTACTGGGATCCGGTGATCGCTCCGGCCGGCATGATCTTCTACACCGGCGACGCCTTCCCGAACTGGCAGGGCGACATCTTCGTGGGCGGGCTGGCCACCCAGAAGGTGGTGCGCCTGACGCTGGAAAACGGGCAGGTGACCGGCGAGGAATGGATCCCCGCCAATGGCCGCATCCGGGACGTCGTCCAGGGCCCGGATGGCGCGATCTACCTGTCCAACGAATCCGACGGCACGATCGAACGGATCGTTCCGGCAGACTAGGGCGAGCTGGCGCTGCGTCCGGATCGTCCGGGCGCAGCGCGCTCACCGCGGAACGTCATTGCGCGCCCCGCCGTTGTCTAGCCAGCTATGCAAGCGGGAGCCGGAATGAGTTTCGTCTACCAGTTCATCGGGATCGTGCTGATCGTGGCGGGCCTGCCGCTATTCTGGACCCCGATCCCCGTCGGTGCCGTGATGATCGCCACGGGGCTGGCCCTGCTTGTCTCCAATTCGAGCCTGGTGCGCGGCTGGGTCATTGCGGCGCGCGATGCGCATCCGCGCTTCGACCGCTGGATGCGTCAGGCTCAGAAAGCGATTCCCGGCCCGTTCTCTCGCGTCCTCTCGCGTACCGACCCGGACACTGACAGCGAGAGCGCCGATCAGAGCGACAAAATGCGCTGAACACATTCAGTTACCGAATTTAAAGAAAACAGCGACAGGATGCTCGTGTGTTTACCCCTCGTGAGCACGCGAAAGCCGTAACTTGAAGGACCGGGCAACCCCAAGCCCGGTCCTTTTTTATGGCTTGCGGGGAGTGAGCACGTCCTGCCACTCGGGGTGCTTCTCGATCTGAGCCTTCGCGAACGGGCATAGCGGCACAATCTGAACGCCGTTGGCCCGCGCATCGAGCACCGCGCGTTCCACCAGGGCCTGCCCCACGCCTTGCCCGCGCCACGCGTCCGGCACGCCGGTGTGATCGATAATGATCAGGTGCGCATTGGCGATGGAGAAGGTGAGTTCGGCATCCGGCTTGCCGTCTGCCTGCACGAAATAGCGGCCCTTGGTCGGCGTACGCTCTTCGAGGATTTCAAACTCGGCCACGCTCATGTTCCGGCCTCCCGCACATCGTTCATGGCCGGAGTGCGGTCCATCTTGATGCGCACATAGGGGCAGACCGGATTGATGGTCCACCCGCGTTTTCTCGCGTCTTCGACCGCGCGCTCGACAAGGCGGGCGGCAATCCCGTGTCCGCGAAGGGCGGGCGGGGTGAAGGTATGGCCGATGACCATGACCTGACCCTGCATCGTGTAGGTCAGCTCGCTCTCGCCGTCTTTCCCATGAGAGACGGCATAGCGCCCGAGTGCCCCGTCACGCGTTTCGGTAATCATCGTCTCGCCCATCCTGTCACCTCGCGCAGCTTGAGCCGGGGCTGTCAGCCGAACTTTGAAAAGTCCGGCTTGCGCCGTTCCATGAAGGCGCCGACCGCCTCCTTGAACTCCTCGGAACGCAGCAGATCGGCGAAGAGTTCGCCTTCGCGCTTGATCCGCTCCATCAGATCTTCGGATGGCGAGGTCATCAGCGACTTGGCCGCGCGGATGGCGGAGGGCGCCTTGGCGGCCAGGGCGCGGGCGCGGGTCATGACCTCGTCCTCCAGCGTTTCGGCCTCGAAGACATCGCTGACCAGATGGCGCGCCTTGGCCGTTCCGGCATCCCAGCTCTCGCCCAGCAGCAGAAGCTCGCTCGCCACGCTGCGTCCGAGCAGGCCGGGCAGGATCTGGCTGGAGCCGAACTCCGGCGCCAGGGCAAGATCGACGAAGGGTGTCTTGAACACGGCGCGGGTGGACGCATAGGCAAGGTCGCAGTGCAGGAGCAGGGTCGTCCCGATCCCGATGGCCATGCCGTCGACCGCCGCGATGACCGGCTTGCTGCAGCCCATCAGGGCGCGCATGAAATCCTCGACCGGCGGGGTATCCGCGCCGCCGATATGAGGCGGGGCCTCCATGAAGTCCACAAGGTCGTTGCCGGCGGTGAAGACACCGTCCTGCCCGGCGATCACCACCACGCGGATGGCCGTGTCGCTGCTCGCCTCTTCCAGGGCGCGGGCCATGGCCGAATACATGGCGCGCGTGATCGCGTTCTTCTTGGCTACACGGTCAAAGCGGATGACCCGGACCGGGCCGGTGTCCTCGACGCGAATATCGTCGCTCATGGGCAATGTCCTTGTTGAGTATTGACTGGCGGCGATCTGAACGGAGACCGGGCCTGCCGGTCAAGCGCGCGAGGTGTCACGCCTCGTCTGTCAGCTGCGCGGGCAGATCAGCACGCGATCATCGAACACGGCCCCGACGATGAGGTGGGTGCCGCTGATCGCGCCGACGCTGGAGGCATTCAGCTCGCCGTTCAGCGCCATCAGCTCGCGCGACACCGCGCCGGTCTCCGGGTCGACGCGGATGACCTCGGACGGCGCGATGGAGTCCGGGTCTTCGGCGTGGTCCAAAAGGGCGAAGATATTGGGATGGGCGCCGATCCACAGATCGCCCTGCGGTCCGATCTCGATATTGTCCGGGCCGGTGTGAGCCGCGATGCGGTCGATACGTTCCAGCCGCCCGTCCGCGCCATCGCGCCGGTAGACATTGACCCGGCGTGTGAGGAGCTCGGCGACATAGATCGTCCGCCCGTCCGGCGCCATGGCGATGCCGTTGGCGTAGACCAGCCCGTCGGCGGCGATCGATCCGGTCTGGCCGTCAAAGAAGCTGACGCCCCCTAGCGGCAGGCCAAGAAATGCCTCCAGCGTGGACAGAATGCCGGTCTGATAGCGCCGGTCATTGGTGGCGTAAAAGCTGCGCGGCCCGACCGCCAGCAGGTCGTTGGGCGAAGAGAGGTCGGGGTAGGTGATGGATTCGATATGGGAGAGCGCGCCGTCCGTGCCGATCTCGAAAATCTCCACACGGTGCCCGCCTGCGCGCGGATGGTTGATCACGAAAAGGCGGTCTGGCGCGTTGTCGCGCGTCAGCAGCGAGATGCCGTGCGGGTGGAAATCCTCCGGCCCGTCGCTCACCTTGCGCAGGGTCATCTGCGGATCTGCCGGGTCGAATGCCCAGATGCCGTTGGCGCCGCCATCGCCGCCGCGCCGCTCGGCCGCGGAGACATAGGCCAGGCCGGTGACCGGGTGGATCGTCACGTCCTCGGTGCCCGGCGCGATGGTGAGCGCCTCGCACCCGTCCAGCCCGGTTTGCTCAAGATCGGCGAAAGTGCCCGCCGCAGGCAGCACGATCCAGGCCGCGCGTGCCGCGAGTGCGATAACGATAATGACGAGCGCGATCAGCAGTGTGCGCATATCGGCGTCCCCCAGACCCTTCAAGTCTTCAAGGAGAGCTTACACCCGCATTAACCTTTTCGCCAATGGCCTGGTTGGGTCAGCCGCCCGTGGCGATGCGGGTGAGGGCGCGGTGCACGGTGTCCGCATCCTCCTCCCCGAACAGAGCGGTCAGCTCGCTGTTGAACTCGCGCAGCACTGCGTCGGCGCGTTCGCCGGCTTCGCGGCCCGCCTCGGTCAGGGCGACGACGGCGCCGCGCCGGTCGTCCGGGTCGGGATGCTTGGTGACCAGCCCGGCGGTCTCCATGCGCGTCACCAGGCCGGTGACGGCAGGTGCGCCGAGCGCCAGAACCTCGCCGATCGCGCCCATGCGCCGCTCGCCCCGGCGTAAGAGGAGGAAGAGCACGGCGGCCTGGCTGGCGCTGACCGTGGCGTGCTTGCGCAGCCGCGCGTCCGCGTCGCGATGCAGGCGGCGCGCAGCGATTTCGATCAGGAGGTAGAGCCGCCGGTCGACGGCGCGAACACGAGCCATGGGCGAGACCCTGCGCCGATTCTTTCGGACCCGAAAGATTGGCGGCGGGCTCAGCCCTTGAAGCGCCAGACCCGGGCCAGGCGCACATCGCGGTCTTCCAGGTCCCGCGTAACCGGGGTGTCGTAGCGCGCCAGGGCTTCCAGCCGGTCCTTCGGCATGAAGGCGCGGCCCGGATCGCCGACCAGGACCAGCGCGCCGCGTTTATTCAGATCCGAAAGCCAGGCGGCGATGCGCGCCGCGCCGGGGCCTTCGTAGAAGACATCGCCGGCCAGCACCACGTCCCAGCCTTCGTCCGTCCCGACCAGGTCGATTTCGCGCGCATGCAGTGTGACGCCGTTCAGCCGGGCATTGGCATGGGCGGCCTCGACGGCAAAGGCATCGATCTCGCTCGCATCCACGCGTGCCGCGCCGGCCCTCGCCGCGCCGATGCCGGCGACCGCGCAGCCGCAGGCGAAATCAAGAACGTGCTTGCCCGAGACCAGCCCCGGATTGTCCAGACAATAGCGCGCGAGCGCCTGACCGCCCGCCCAGGCGAACGCCCAGAAGGGCGGAGGCAAGCCCATCCGGCCCAGCGCCTCCTCGGTCTTCTCCCAGATCGCGATCGTTTCGTCGGCGAGGTGGAAGGAGAGCTCCGGCGTCAGCGGCGCGCTCTGCACGCGGGTATTGTCCGCGATGAAGCGTGCCGGATCGAGCGCCGGAGCCAGCACGTGTCTAGCGGGCGCGCCCTGCGGCGCTGGCCGCTTCGATCTCGGCGAGCTTTCCGGTGTCGACGTCATAGATGAAGCCGTAGACGGGAATGCGGCCCGGCACCAGCTTGTGGTTGCGGATGCGCGTCACGCCCTCGGTCACCGCCTCGGCCGCGTCGGAGAAGGTGAGCCATTTGATGAATCGGCCCTCTTGAGAACCATCCTCGCCGCCCGGGTCGCTCCAGCCGTCCGCGCCCGGCGTGGCGGTGTTCAGGCTGCTCTCCAGCAGGGTCTCCATCGTGGCCTGGTCGAACATTCCCATGCCGCAATCGGTGTGATGGATGACGTAGAATTCCTTCGTGCCGAGCAGCTTGTGGGAAATCACGAGCGAGCGGATCGCGTCGTCGCTGGCGCGACCGCCGGCATTGCGGATGACGTGAACATCGCCCAGCTCGAAGCCCAGCGCCTCGGCCGGCATGATGCGCGCATCCATGCAGGTCAGCACCGCAGCCTGCTTTGCCGGGGGAATGGGCTTGCCGCCCCGGTCGAAGCTCGCGGCATAGTCGTCATTGGCGCGCTTGATGTGGTCGTAATTTCCGGACATGGGCGTGTTCCTCTGTGAAATCTGAGCGTTCAAGTGGCCGTGTCGGGCACGAAGTCCAGCGCGACGCCATTATTGCACCAGCGCTCGCCGGTCGGTTCCGGCCCGTCCTCGAAGACGTGGCCCTGATGGCCTTCGCAGCGCACGCAATGATACTCGGTGCGCGGCGTCCACAGGCGCAGATCGGTCTTGGTCTCCAACGCGCCCTCGATATGGGTATAGAAGCTCGGCCAGCCCGTGCCGGACTCAAACTTGGTCTCGGACCGGAAAAGCGGCAGGGCACAGCCCGCGCAGATATAGGTCCCCGCGCGGCTCTCCTCCAGCAGGGGCGAGCTGCCCGGCCGCTCCGTGCCCTCGCGGCGCAGCACGTCGAACTCGGCCTCGGTCAGACGCGCGCGCCAGTCCTCGCGGGTAAAACTCGCAAAATCCTCGCTCGCCTCGCCCATCGCGACGATGCGCGGCGCGCTCTCGCGGCGCGAAGGCGCGCCCGGCGCTGGCGTGCTGGCCGTCGTGTCGGCTGAGGTGTCGGGCTGGGCCTCGCTGGCCGAAGGACGCCCGCAGGCGGCGACGGCAGCGGCGGAGGCCAGGAAAATCCGGCGGTCGAGCATGAGGCAAAACTCCGTAATTCAGCTTGATCTCTAACCTAGTGTGAGCGGGCCGGGCGTCCAATCACGCCTGTGTGTGCCAGCGGCGAGCGAGCGTGAGAATGGGCAAGGCGGGGGTGACTCCTACTACTACCACGACTCTCATCCGGCCCCGGTGCGGGCTTGATGGCGGGTGAATGAGGGTGAGGCGTCATGACTGGCTCCGCTGACAGGACACAGAGGAGAGTAGAGCCGCGGCTGGCAGGGGCGGAGAAGGGGGTGTGATCCTTATGCCCCCACTTTCATGATCCCCGGCCTGACCGGGGATCCAGAGGGTTTGGGGCGCCGTCATCAAATGAAGGCGCCCTGTCCTTATCCAGGTCCCGGGTCCGCTTCGCGGCCCGGGATTTCAGGACATGTAATCTGATGAAACCCCGGCCGACCGAAGGGAGTGCCGGGGCCTCGGGGCGGTTTGTCTTCGAGAGGTCCCGGGTCTGCGCTGCGCTCCGCCCGGGATTTCAGAGCCTGTGATTGAGTACAGGGACTCGTGTCGTTCCGGTCGGCCCCGGCCCGGTTTTGGAAGGACTGCATCGGCGCTCCCCGGCGCAGGCCGGAGTCCAGGGGAGACCCGAGCGGCGTGATCCGATGAGGGCGTTCCACGATCTCTGGATCCCGGCTTTCGCCGGGAGGCGATTGTTTTTATGTGATTTGTTGGTCGACGGTTCGGAATCGCGGAAGCGAGGGAACGTAGGGGGCCTCACGCTCTCTGGGTCCTGACTTTCGTCAGGAGAGAGGTGCTTGTTCTCTTGTCTGCACGAGCTTGGCCGGAGGCCGTCATCCGATCCTTCGAGGCCCGGTTTTCAACCGGGCACCTCAGGATGAGGGTGGGCTCGAAATCAAGCTATTGTAATAAAAATGCAAAAATAGCACCGCAGACCCCGACTGCACCCTCATGCTGAGGTGCGAGCAAAGCGAGCCTCGAAGCATCGGACGGCAAGCGCCCCTAATACGCGCACGCCTTGAAGACCGGCTCCACGCTGTCATTCCACTCATTGTGGAAGCGTTCGATGAGGAGGTCGGCCGGCGAGTGGCCGCTTCTGGCGATCTCGAACAGATCGTCGAGGAAGAGGGCTTCGTGTTCGCCGTGGGCGTTGAGGCGGGCGCGCGCCTTCAGGCCTTCACGGGCGATGTCGAGCGCCTTGAGCGCCACGTCCTGGACCTTGCCCTCGCGGAAGGGGGCCTGGAGGGCGAGTTTGGCGGTGTCGGTGCGCAGGGCGATGCGTTCCTCGTTCGTCCAGTCCTTGACGAGGTCCCAGGCGGCATCCAGCGCGGTATCGTCATAGAGCAGGCCGACCCAGAAGGCGGGCAGGGCACAGAGCCGGCTCCACGGGCCGCCATCGGCGCCGCGCTGTTCCAGGAAGGTCTTCAGGCGCACTTCGGGGAAGAGGGTGGAGAGGTGATCCTCCCAGTCGCTCAGGACCGGAACGGCGCCGGGCAGGGCGGGCAGTTCGCCCCTGAGGAAATCGCGGAAGCTCTGGCCCGAGGCGTCGATGAAACGGCCCTCGCGCTTGACGAAATACATCGGCACGTCGAGCGCCCAGTCGACATAGTGCTCGTAGCCAAAGCCCTCCTCGAAGACGAAGGGGAGCTGGCCGGTGCGGTTGTTGTCGGTGTCGGTCCACACATGGGCGCGGTATGAGCGATAGCCGTTCAGCCCGCCATCCTTGAAGGGCGAGTTGGCGAACAGGGCCGTGGCGATGGGCTGGAGCGCGAGCGAGACGCGGAATTTCTTCGCCATGTCCGCTTCGCTGCCAAAGTCCAGATTGGTCTGGACGGTACACGAGCGGAACATCATCTGATGGCCCATCGTGCCGACCCGGGCCATGTAGTTGCGCATGATCTGATAGCGCGCCTTGGGCATCATCGGGGTCTCTTCCAGAGACCATTTGGGCGAGAAGCCCAGCCCCAGGAAGCCAGCGCCGATCTCGTCGGCGACGCTCTTGACCTCGCGCAGATGGCCATTCACCTCCGCGCAGGTCTCGTGCAGGGTTTCCAGCGGCGCGCCGGACAGCTCGAACTGGCCGCCCGGTTCCAGCGTGATCGATCCGCCATTGCGTTTGAGCGCGACCGGCTTGCCGTCTTCCTCGATCGGGGTCCAGCCAAAGCGCACCAGGCCCTCAAGCATCTTGCGCACGCTCGGACCGTCGCTCTCGTAGGGCAGCGGGTTGTGGCCATCCAGGGTGAAGCCGAACTTCTCGTGCTCGGTGCCGATGCGCCAAGCGTCGCGCGGTTTTTCACCCGCCGCGATGGCCTCCACCAGCTGGGATTTGTGTTCGATCGGGGCGCCTTCGCCGCCAGCGTTATACGTGCCGCTCATGTCTCGCCCCGTGGTTTCAACCCTTTGGTGGGCAGACAGGTATGCGGGCAAAGCCCCTGCCGCAAGTGGGCGTATGCGCCAATCACAGGCTCGTGTTCCAGTCGCCCAGCACCGCCTGGTAGACGGTCAGGGCGGCCGCTGCCGCAGTGTCGGCGCGCAGGATGCGCGGGCCCAGCGTGACCGGCACGACGAAATCCTGATCGCGCAGTATGTCGCGCTCGGCCGGGTCGAACCCGCCCTCCGGTCCGATCAGGATGGCAAAGGGCGTGCCGCGCTCGAAGCGCTGCAAGGCCTCCAGAATGGGCTTGGCCCGGCCGGCCTCGCCGCCCCAGGGCTTGCCGCCCTCATCGCCCGCCTCGTCGCAGAAGAGGAGGGCGCGGTCTTTCGCCCAGCCATCGATCAGGGCGGCCAGCGTGCGCGGTTCGCCGATCTGCGGCAGGTCCAGGCGCTCGGTCTGCTCGGCCGCTTCGCGCGCATGGGCGGCCAGCCGGTCGAGACGCACGGTCTCGGCCATGGTGCGCCGTGTCATCACGGGTGCGATCCGGGCCGCGCCAAGCTCGGTTGCCTTCTCCACGATGAAGTCGGTGCGCGCGCGCTTGACCGGCGAGAAATAGAGATGGACGTCCGGGCTCTCGCGCTGCTCGCGCAGACGGGCCTGGACTGAGAGACGGGCCGCGCGCTTGCCCGCATCGGCCACCTCGGCGCGCCATTCGCCGTCACGCCCGTTGAAGACGCGCACGCCGTCCCCGGCTTTGCGCCGCATCACCGTGAGCAGGTAGTGACTCTCCTCCTTGCCCAGCGCAAGCTCGGCGCCGGCGGACAGGTCGGTATTCAGATAGAGGCGCGGTTCGACAGTCATCCTGCTCCTCTAGCGCGTTCACAGCCGGGGCGAAACCGCGGGGCGCGACGAAGCGTTGGCGCCATGACAGAGCGAAAGAACGAGGCACCCCATGGCGTTTGAATCGAGGAATCCGGCGACTGGCGAGGTCTTCGCGACCCATGAGGGCGCGGACAAGGACCGGATCGAGACCGCCCTGGAGCAGGCGGTCACGGCCGTCGGCACGCTGGCGCGCCTGGGCTTCAAGGGCCGGGCCGAGCGCATGCGCCGGGCCGGCGACATCATGGAGAACGAGGCCGGCGAGCTGGCAAAGCTGATGTCGCGCGAGATGGGCAAGCCGGTCGCCCAGGCCAGGGCCGAGGCGGAGAAATGCGCCTGGGTCTGCCGCTATTACGCCGACAATGCCGAGGACTTCCTCAAGGACGAACCGATCGAGGCCGGCGACAAGGGACGCTGCGCGCTGCGCTACCTGCCGCTGGGGCCGGTTCTGGCGATCATGCCGTGGAATTTCCCCTTCTGGCAGGTCTTCCGCTTTGCCGCGCCAAACCTGATGGCGGGCAATCCGGGTATACTGAAACACGCCTCCAATGTGCCGGGCTGCGCGAAAGCCATCGAGGACGTGTTCAAGCGCGCCGGCTTCGAGCCGGGCAGCTTCACCAGCCTGCTGATCGACGGCAAGACGGCGAGCGGGCTGGTCGGCGACGCGCGTATCCGCGGCGTGACGCTGACCGGGTCTGAGGGTGCCGGTCGCAAGGTCGGCGAGGCGGCCGGCCAGGCGATCAAGCCCTGCGTGCTGGAGCTGGGCGGCTCGGACGCCTTCGTCGTGATGCCCAGCGCCGATCTGGACGCCGCCGCGAAGGTGGGCGTGAAGGCCCGCATACAGAATAACGGCCAGTCCTGCATCGCGGCCAAGCGCTTCATCGTGCACGAAGACGTCTACGAGGCGTTCAAGGACCGCTTCGTCGAGGAGTTGAAGGCCCAGACGGTGGGCGACCCGCTCGACGAGGACACCGATATCGGCCCGCTGGTCGGTCCTGACGCTGCCGAGGAGCTCGACGCGCAGGTGCGCGACACGATCAAGGCGGGCGCCAGGGCGGTGGTCGAGCCTGGACGGCGCGAAGGTGCGTGGTTCACGCCCGGCGTTCTGGAAGACATTCCCGAAGACAGCCCCGGCTACAAGGACGAGCTGTTCGGCCCGGTCGCGCTCTTCTTCAAGGTTGGCGACCTGGAGCAGGCGATCCATCTGGCCAACGACCATCGCTACGGGCTCGGTTCGTCCTTCTGGTCGAAAGACGAGGGCGAGATCGAACAGGCGTGCAACCGGATCGAAGCAGGCTCGACCTATGTCAACCAGATGGTCGCCTCCGACCCGCGCCTGCCCTTCGGCGGGGTGAAGGCGTCCGGCCACGGGCGCGAGCTCGCTCGGGCCGGCATCCTGGAATTCACCAACCGCAAGACAATTGCGGTGAAAGAGTGAGGCGCGAACGGCGGCGCGAACTTTCGCGCGGGCGAGCGCTCGGCTAAGGCTACGCCATGAGCCTTGCCCGAGATCGCCGCGTCGCAGACAGCCTGCCGAAAACCTGGGTCGACCGGGCGCCCGGTCCCGTGCGACCGTATCTGAGGCTGGCGCGCTATGACCGGCCGGCCGGCTTCTGGCTGCTCGCACTGCCCTGTTTCCAGGGGCTGGCGCTGGCCGGGATCGGGTCCGGCTTAGGCTGGGTCGATCTCTACTACGCGCTGCTCTTCGCCATCGGCGCGGTCGCCATGCGCGGGGCGGGCTGCACCTATAACGACATTGTCGACCGCGATCTCGACGCTCAGGTCGCGCGCACCGCCAACCGGCCGCTTGTGGCCGGGACGGTGAGTTTAAAGCGCGCCTGGATCTTCCTGGTAGCGCAAAGCCTGGTGGGCCTCCTGGTGCTGATCCAGCTGCCGCCGGTGGCCATAGCGACCGGGCTGGGCGCGCTGGTGCTGGTGGCCGGCTACCCCTTCATGAAGCGCATCACCTGGTGGCCGCAAGCCTGGCTGGGGCTGACCTTCAACTGGGGCGCGCTGGTCGCCTTCGCCGCCGGGGCGGGGGGATTCGCGCCGGAAGCCTTCCTGCTCTACGCGTCCGGCCTGTTCTGGACGCTGGGCTATGACACGATCTATGCCTGCCAGGATATCGAGGACGACGCGCTGGTCGGGGTGAAATCCTCCGCGCGCGCGCTCGGCCCGCGAATCCTGCCCGGACTGTGGATATTCTATGCCCTGAGCGCGCTTCTGGCGGTCGCGGCCGGCGTGGTGGCGGGCGCATCGCTTGTGTTCGCGGTGCTCGTTTCGCTGTACGCCGCCCATCTCTTCTCCCAGCTCCTGCGCGTGGACCTGAAGGACGGGGCCTCCTGCCTGTCTGCGTTCAAGTCGAACCGCACGAGCGGGCTGCTGCTGGTGCTCGCCTATGCTGCGGCAGCGTTCGCGATCTAGACCCGCCAACCGAAAAGCCCGCTTGGCCGCAGCGCGCCTGCATGCTCTATTGCGACCGAATTTTGACGCCCTGCGCGCGGGCGGACAAGTAAACGGGGGAGACCTGCGTGAGCGATACCACCACCCATGACCCGGTCCCGAGCGGACTGAAAGACACGAGCTTTTTCGGTCACCCGAAAGGGCTCGCCATCCTGTTCCTGACCGAGATGTGGGAGCGCTTTTCCTATTACGGGATGCGCGGTCTGCTGATCATCTACCTGACCCAGCATTTCCTGTTTTCCGATTCCCGGTCGACCCTGATCTACGGGGCCTACACCGCGCTGGTCTACGTCATGACCATTATCGGGGGCACGCTGGCAGACCGCTATCTGGGGCAGAGGAAGGCGGTGACCTATGGCGCCATCCTTCTGGTGCTCGGCCACGGCATGATGGCCTTCGAGGGCTCGGGATCGCGCGAGATCTACACCTATGAAGGTGCCGAGTACGAGATCACGCTGGACGGGCGCGGCGGCGACGCGAACCAGATCCTGGTATCGGATATCGGCGAGTCTCAGATCAGCTTCGCCGAGGGCGGTCAGGTGATGCAGATTGCCGATCCGGACGCGGTCGGCCTGCCGGCTGAAGTGCCGTTCTCAAACGAGATGACGCGCATCGAGCAGCAACAGCTCTACGTCAACATTCTCTACTTCGCCCTGGCGCTCATCATCGCCGGCGTGGGGTATCTGAAGGCGAATATCTCCACCATTGTCGGGGAGCTCTACGAGCTGGGCGATCCGAGGCGGGATTCCGGCTTCACCCTGTTCTACATGGGCATCAATCTGGGCTCCTTCCTCTCCTCGGTACTCGTGGGCACAATCGGCATCGTCTATGGCTGGAAATGGGGGTTCGGCCTGGCCGGCATCGGCATGCTGATCGGCCTTTTGACCTTCCTGTTCTTCCAGGGCTGGCTCAAAGGTCTGGCCGAGCCGCCCAATCCCGCCAAGCTGAAGGAAAAAGTGCTGGGCATCGTGACGGTCGAGCAGGCCTGCTACCTGGCCGGCCTCGTGATCATCGGTGTCGCCATGCTGGCGGTGATGAACCCGCAATATGTCGGCGGCATTCTCGGCCCGATCGGCCTCATCATGCTGGCCTTCCTGGTCGGCTATGCGGTGTTCTTCACAAAGGGCCAGGAACGCGGCCAGATGCTGGCAGCGACCTATTTCATCCTGGCGCAGATCCCGTTCTGGGCGCTGTTTGAACAGGCGGGCTCCTCGCTCAACCTGTTCACCGACCGGCTGGTGGACCGCACCATGTTCGGATGGTCGGTACCGGCCCCGGTCTTCCAGGCGCTGAACGCGGGCTTCATCATCATCTTCGCGCCGATCCTGGCCTGGCTCTGGGTTTTCCTGTCCAAGCGCAGGTGGAACCCGTCCACGCCGGTGAAATTCTCGTTCGGCGTCTTCATGGCCGGTCTTGGTTTCTGGGTGCTGGTCGGCGGGATCCAGCTGTCCGGCGCGGCTCTGGTTCCGGTCTACTTCGTCTTCCTGATCTACCTGATCCACACGCTGGGCGAGCTGATGCTCTCCCCGGTCGGATTGTCGGCGGTGACCAAGCTTGCTCCGGCACGCGTGGTCGGCATGACGATGGGCGCCTGGTTCCTGTTCTCCGGCCTGTCCAACTTCCTGGCCGGCGTCATTGCCTCGACCACCGGTGCGGAAACGCTCGGCGGCCAGCTGACCGATCCGGCAGCGGCCAAGGCAGGCTACGCGGCGGTCTATTCCCAGGTCGGCCTGTACGCCATGGGCATCGCCGTGGTGATGTTGCTCATCAGCCCCCTGATCAAGAAGGCGATGGGCGATGCGGCCAAGGAGCTGCACTACCATCCCACCGAGACCGAGGCTTCCGGCCCGTCCATGGACCGAGAGTCCGACGCGCCATAAAGGCCGTCAGGTCTGACTTGAACGAGAACGGCCGCGGGGCATCCCCCCGCGGCCGTTTTCTTTGGATGAAGCGCCGGTCAGCAGGCGAGGGCGTCGCGCCCGGTAATCTGGAAGTCGCCGCTATCGTAATCGATCACGAAATCGGTGAACTGAAGCAGGTCCATGCCCATGATCATGGCCGGCTCGTCCTGCCATCCCATCGCCTCGAAGACGTAGACGTCGGCGACGGGAAGCAGGAGGCGGCGCACGCAGGTTCCGCCCATCTCGAACTCGTTGAGGCGGGCATAGTCGTCGGTGCGGTCGATGCGGCTGGCAACCCCGCCCAGGCTGACGGGCCAGCCAGACTGGCGAACCGAGGCGTAGAGCTCGGCCAGCCGGCTGTTGGCGACCGACCGGGTTGCACCTGTGTCCACGAGCACGCGGACCGGCCGATTGAAATGATAAAGGGAGGCGTTCGCGATCAGCACGCGGCTCAGCTCGTGACGTGTGCCGTCGCGCGGCGCGGTCAATGCGTCGGTGATACACAGCGCGCCGCGGCTGAAATCCATGTCGATCGTGTCACCGCTGAAGAAGTCCGCGCCCAGCAGGCCGAGAATGGTGGAGCTTTCCTCCAGATCGGACTCCACGATGACCGCCTCAACCTCGCGCGCCTCGCCGGGGAAGACCGAGAGCGATACATCGACTGTGCCCGTGGCGAATAATTCGGTCAGGGTGATGACCTCGCGCGCCGTTACATCCTGCGCGTTCAATGCTTCCACGACCGAGCGCGCAAGGGCCGTGTTACTGGCCCCGGTATCGATCAGGAAACGGGCCGGTCCGAAGCCTTCGATCTCGACGGTCACGGCGGGGCGGTAATCGGCGCTCAGGGCGAGTGGAACGCATTGTCCCGCCTCTCCGGCGGCCTGCGGCCCCGCCGCCTGCACGGCGGCTGCGAGGAGGGACAGGACGGGGAAGAGGGCCATAACGAAATGCTCCGGACTTAGAGTATCGGGCGATAACCCTACTCTGCCAGCCCGGACGCGCCTAGAGCGTGCCGCGAAGCTGGATGTAGACGCGCGCGCCCTCTGTAAAGTCACGCCGTTCGATCAGCGCGACCGGGCCGGCCGAGCGTGAACGGGCGTAGATGATACGTTCCCTCTGCGAGGGATCCTCGATGATGAAATCGGCGCCCAGGCGCGCCGTCAGACCGCGAAAGCGCGAGGTTTCCACATAGACGTCGAGATCGCCCTTGGTGAAGACCTCCTCGCGCAGCTCGCGGGCGCGATAGATGCTGCGGTCGCTGAGCCAGTAATAGTCCCAGCCCCACGCCCATTGGGCCTCGGGGAAGGTCTGGCGGAAATCGAAGCTGAGCTCCCATTCCGCGGTATCGGAGAAGGGGCGGTCCTCGCCGGTCAGCGGATCGTCGACATGGGTGTCGTACCATTCCACGAAACCGTCCAGCACCGCGTTGGACATGCCGAACAGGGCCAGGTTGGAGGACCAGTCCAGCGTCACGCGGTTACGGATTCCGTCACCGATATTACCCGGCGCATCGAAGACGCCCCGGGGCGTGACGACGGGAATGTAGTCGTCCAGATCCTGGACCCAGTCGCGCCCGACGACGACCGAAACGGTGGCGTCGTCGCCGAACCGGCGCTCCCATTCGGCTTCCAGCGTCCACGTATTTTCCGGGCGGTAGTCCGGATTGCCCAGTACGGCGACATCGTCGGTGAGATTGACCGAGCTGGCGAATTTGGAGAATTCCAGCTGGTCGACATCGCGAAGACCGGCCAGGCGCCAGCGCGTGACGCCGTCCGGGGTCCAGATGAACGCCATGGACGGTTTGAGAAAGCGGAACTGGCGTTCCTGCACCGCGTCGCCGCTCTGGCTGATTTCGGAGACCTCGTAGCGCAAACCGCTTTCCAGCGAATAGGCCGTGCCCATCGACCAGACATGGTTGAACGAGGCTTCCCCGCGCACTTCCTCGACCCGCGTGTCGGAGACGGGCAGGTCGACCGGCGACACGCTCATGCCGTCGTCGAAAAAGAGATCGAGCGCGGTCTCGCGGAAATTGAAAGCGCCTTCCAGCGCCGCATCGAAGGAATGGTTCGCGTTGGCGGTCCAGGAGATTTGCTGGCGCAAGGCGCGCTCGCCGCTCGCCCCGTCCAGCAAAAGCAGATCGGCGCCCTTCAGCCCGCCCGCATCGTAGATTTCATAGCGCTCCGGTCCGATATCCCAGGAGGAGTCGCGCACGAAGGCGGTACTTTGAAGCTCGACCGCATCGGAGAGGCGGTGCGAATAGGCCAGCGTTGCCGATCCTTCGCGCTCGAGCTCCTTCGTGGTGAACAGCTCCAGTCCGATCACCTCCTCCGGATTGAGGCCGGATCTCACGCGCGTGGTGAAGTTGCGGCGCCAGTTGGAAAATTCGCCGCGCAGATCGAGGCGCACCCGGCCGTCGGCACCCACGGGGGTCGCGATCGACGCAGTGGGTGTGTACTCGTAATAGCGGCGCTGATCGATCCCGTCCTCGAAACGAAGGCGTTCGCCTTGCCCGTTGAAGACTGTCTTGTCCTGGCGGAATTCGGGTCCGTTCCAGTAGCCTTCCAGCCCGACCGTCACCTCGACTTCGCCGAACCGGTCGGTCAGGAAGATTTCACCATGGGGGACAACCCGGTGGGACCGAGTCTGGTAGAGGGCGCGGGCGGACCAGTTGATCGAGCGGCCCGCGCCGGCGCGCAGGATCACATTGGCCAGCTGACCGTGACCGCGCATGTCGTACTCGGGCACGGCTTCGCGCACGAGTTCGATGCGTTCGACATCGCCGGCCGGAATGCGGTCGAGAATATCGTGCAGCTCCTGGGACTTGTCGCTGGGCCGGCGGCCATTGATGAGCAGATTGCCGAAGGCGTCAGCCAGGCCCCGGCGGTCCGTATCGCCGCCCGAGAGCGAAAAGCCGGGCAGGCGCGTGACCATGTCGGCCGCGGTGACGGGCGTGAACTGATCGAAGAAGCCGCTCCGGTACTGGACAATCGCCTCGCTGGTAGTGACTGCAGGCACGGCAGAGGCGGCACTGACACTGTCGTCGCCGATCTGTTCCTCTTGCGCCAAGGCAGAGGCGCTGAAGAGCAAAGAAATCCCGATCGGCGCGGTAAATCGCGTCAAGTGCATGATGATCCCCGAATGGCGAATGTTGATCTCGGCGACGCTGTTTACTGTGCCGATCGGCCAGCGTGCCCGAGATGAGGTCTAAACGCCCAGATCACCATGTCCAAGTTACTACACGGTAAGCTTTCTACAATTTCATGCAGGGGAAAGTCAGCCCGCGCCGCCGACAGTCAGGCCCTTGATCTTGATCGTGGGCTGGCCGACGCCCACCGGCACGCCCTGACCGGCCTTGCCGCAGGTGCCGACGCCGGGATCCATCATGAAGTCATTACCGACCATCGAGACCTGGGTGAGCGCGCTGGGGCCGTCACCGATCAGGGTGGCACCCTTGATCGGTTCGACCACCTTGCCGTTCTTGACCCGGTAGGCCTCGGTGCAGCGGAAGACGAATTTGCCGGAGGTGATGTCGACCTGGCCGCCGCCGAAATTCTTCGCCCAGATGCCGTCCTTCAGGCTGGCCACGATCTCGTCGGGATCGTCATTGCCGGCGGTCATGATGGTATTGGTCATCCGCGGCATGGGCGCGTGGGCATAGTTCTCCCGGCGGCCATTGCCGGTCGGCTCCACGCCCATCAGGCGCGCATTCTGGCGATCCTGCATATAGCCGACGAGCACGCCGTCCTCGATCAGCGTCGTGCGCCGGGTCGGGGTGCCTTCGTCATCGAAGCTCAGCGAACCGCGGCGCTCGGAGATCGTGCCGTCATCGATGACGGTGACGCCCTTGGCGGCGACCTGCTCTCCGACGCGGCCGGAAAAGGCGCTGGTGCCCTTGCGATTGAAATCGCCTTCCAGACCGTGTCCCACCGCCTCGTGCAGAAGAATGGCCGGCCAGCCGGCGCCGAGCACGACTTCCCATTCGCCCGACGGCGCATCGACGGCCTCGACATTGACCTTGGCCACCCGCAGGGCTTCGTCGGCGAGCGATTTCCAGGCATCGGGCGCGAGCCAGCGCTCGAATTCCGCGCGTCCGCCGGCTCCGGCCGAGCCGGTTTCCCGGCGACCCTTGCGTTCCACGGTGACCGAGACGTTCAGGCGCACGAGCGGGCGCACATCGGCGCGCACATCGCCATCGGCGCGCACGATGCCGATCACGCGGCGTTCGCTGGAGAGCGAGCAGGAGACCTGGACGACCTCGCTGTCGCGGGCGCGGCAATAGGCATCGATTTCGGCAAGCAGCTTTGCCTTGGCCTCGAAGCCGGGCTGGCCGATCACATCGACATCGTCATAGAGCTTGATGTTGGTGCCCGGCGGGGGCGGAGCCATGATGGCGCTGCGCCCCTTGCGCGCGGCCGCAGCCGTCTCGCCGGCGCGGCGCAGGGCGGCCAGGCCGCTATCGTTGGAATGGGCAAAGCCGGTGGTCTCGCCAAACACGCCGCGCAGGCCGTAGCCGCGCTCGGAATCGAAATTGGCGATCTTCAGCCGGCCATCGTCGAATGCGAGCGATTCCGATGTCGCCGTTTCCAGGAAGAGTTCGCCGTCATCGGCGCCGTCCAGATTGTCCGCCAGGACCTGGCGGGCATCGTCGGCGTCGAAATCGAAGGCGGCGAAGGGATTGGCGGTCATGGAAGGCTCCATCCTTGAGATTGCTCAAGACATAAAGCCTTCACACCCCCGATGCGAGGGCACGCCCTGTATTTTGCCGGTCGCGGCGAGGCTAGCGGTCTGCGTCTGCCGGCGGGAGCGCGTCGAAGCGGGCTGGCTGGCGGGCGATGAGCGCGTTCTGGCCGCCATCGAGTTCGGCGGCCTCGAGATAGGCGTCGCGCGCCTCGTGAAACCGGTCCTGGCCTTCGAGCGCGATCGCCAGGTTGAGCCAGGCCAGCGCCGGTTCGTTCAGCGTCTGGGAGAGGGCGTGGTTGGCGGCCTCTTCGGCGTCCTGGTAGCGGCGAAGCTCGATGAGGGCCGCGGCGCGGTTCAGCGCAACGGCGCCTGACTGGGGCAGCAGGTCCGCGGCCTGGTCGAGATCGGTGAGGGCGGCGGGCGCATTGCCGCGGCGAATCTGATTGACCGCGCGATTGACGAGGACCTGTCCGCGCTCGCTTTCCGAAAGTCTCGTGTCGCGCAGCAGGATATCGCAGGCGCCCAGCGCCCGCGCATCGCCGCGCTCGGTGCGTGCCCCCGATTCGCACTCCGTCCGGGGGCCGTCGGGCGCGGGTTGCGCCTGGTTCGTGGCCGAGACCGGCTGGCCGTAGCCTCGACCGGAAACGATCAGGACGAGGATGGCGGCCAGTACCAAAGCACTGAGGAGACCGCCTGCAGCGCCGATAACCGTTTCAGAAAAGACTTTAAAAGACCGTAGCTTGCGCTCACGCGTCGTCATGGTTATGCCCCTCGTTCAACAACCCGGCCTCACTGTAACAACAGGAGGCGGCTCGAACCAAGCGGGTAAAGACCTAGTTAAGACTGCAACTGAAACCCGAGGGTCCGGCAATGCTGCTGAAAAAACCTTGCGGGTTGCGACAAAAAGGCGCTTAAAGCGCCCTGACAGCCAGCGGTTGGCGCTCTATATTCCGCCGCAATTGACGGGAAGTACCGCCGTCGTCCTGTATCAAACCTTCGGGGGAGTCATGCGCTTGAAGGCCGCTCTTGGAGCACTCGCTTCGCTTTTCGTCCTGGTGACCGGGTCCGCATCCGCGACGCCGAATCAGGTTTATGCCCGCGACGGACAGATCGGCTTCCAGCAAGCCGTGACCCCGATCATGGAAAACATCACCGCCTTCCACTCAATGGTGTTCTGGCTCATCGCGGCCATCACCCTGGTCGTGGTGGCGCTGCTGGCCTGGGTGATGATTCGCTACAACGCGAAATCGAACCCGACGGCGGGCCGGTTCAGCCACAACACGCTGGTCGAAGTCGTGTGGACGGCGGTGCCGGTCATCATCCTCGTGGTGATCGCCGTTCCCTCCTTCCAGCTTCTGTATTTCCAGGACGTGATCCCGGAGAGCGATTTCACCATCAAGGCGACCGGCAACCAGTGGAACTGGAGCTACGAGTATCCCGACCACGGCGGATTCTCCTACGTGGCCAACATGCTGCCTGAAGAAGAGCTGGCGCCCGGCCAGCCGCGTCTGCTCGCCACCGACCTGCCTGTCGTCGTTCCGGCGGGCGCCACGGTGCGTGTGGAAGTCACTGCCTCGGACGTGATCCACAACTGGGCGATGCCCTCCTTCGGCATCAAGATGGACGCCATTCCCGGCCGCCTGAACGAGACCTGGTTTGAAGTCGGCGACGAGGATATCGGCATCTATTACGGCCAGTGTTCGGAGCTGTGCGGCCTGCGCCACGCCTTCATGCCGATCGAGATCCATGTCGTTCCCCAGGACGTGTTCGACGCCTGGGTCGCCGCGGCGAACGAGGATCCGTACGAAGCACCGAGCGTGCTCGCGGCCCACTACGATGCAACGGCGCGCGAGACCCGTCTCGCCGCGGCCGAGTAAGGAGAGGCAATCATGTCAGCTGAATCTGCTGTCCAACACGATCACACGCCGTCCATGTGGGACTGGAAACGCTGGGTCTTCTCCACCAACCACAAGGACATCGGCACGATGTACCTGATCTTCGCCATCGTGGCGGGGGTCATTGGTGGCGGCCTCTCCGGCCTCATCCGCTGGGAACTGGCCGAGCCGGGTCTTCAGGTCTTCACCGGCCAGAATACCGGCTGGGGCGCCATTTTCGGCAACGAGCACAACTATAACGTCGTGACGACGATGCACGGCCTGATCATGATCTTCTTCATGGTCATGCCGGCCATGATCGGCGGTTTCGGCAACTGGTTCGTGCCGCTGATGATCGGGGCGCCGGACATGGCGTTCCCGCGCATGAACAACATCTCGTTCTGGCTTCTGCCCTTCTCCTTCGCGCTGGCGCTGCTCTCCATGTTCGTGCCGGGCACGGGGGGCGAGAACGGGTTCGGCGGCGGCTGGGTGCTCTACCCGCCCTTGTCGACCACCGGCCATAACGGGCCGGCCATGGACCTGCTGATCCTGTCCCTGCACATCGCGGGCATCAGCTCGATCCTGGGCGCGATCAACTTCATCACCACGATCTTCAACATGCGCGCGCCGGGCATGACCATCCACAAGATGCCGCTCTTTGCCTGGTCGGTGCTTGTGACTGCCTTCCTCTTGCTGCTCTCGCTGCCGGTCCTGGCCGGTGCGCTGACCATGCTGCTGACCGACCGCAACTTCGGAACGACCTTCTTCGATCCGGCCGGCGGCGGCGACCCGGTCATGTTCCAGCACCTGTTCTGGTTCTTCGGTCACCCGGAAGTCTACATCCTGATCCTGCCGGGCTTCGGCATCATCAGCCACATCGTGTCGACCTTCTCCAAAAAGCCGGTCTTCGGCTATCTGGGCATGGCCTACGCCATGGTCGCCATCGGCTTCATCGGCTTCATCGTGTGGGCGCACCACATGTATACGGTCGGCCTGAACGTGAACCTGAAGGCCTATTTCGTGGCGGCGACGATGATCATCGCGGTGCCCACCGGCATCAAGATCTTCTCGTGGATCGCGACGATGTGGGGCGGCTCGATTTCCTTCCGCACGCCGATGCTGTGGGCGATCGGCTTTATCTTCCTGTTCACCGTGGGCGGTGTGACCGGCGTGATGCTGGCCAATGCCGGCGTCGACCAGTCCCTGCACGACACCTATTACGTGGTGGCACACTTCCACTACGTGCTGAGCCTGGGTGCGGTGTTCTCGATCTTTGCCGGTTTCTACTACTGGTTCGAGAAGATCTGGGGCGTGAAGTACAACTCGGTGCTGGCCCGTATCCAGTTCTGGCTGTTCTTTGCCGGCGCGAACATCATCTTCTTCCCGCAGCACTTCCTGGGCCTGGCCGGCATGCCGCGCCGCTACGTGGACTATCCGGACGGCTACGCCTTCTGGAACATGGTGTCCTCGTGGGGCTACGTGATCATGGCTGTCGGCATGGTGGTGTTCTTCGTCCTGCTGATCGAAGCGGCCATCCGCCGCCGGCCGGCGGAAGCCAATCCGTGGGGTGAAGGCGCAACCACGCTGGAGTGGACGCTGTCCTCTCCGCCGCCCTTCCACCAGTTCAACGAGCTGCCGAAAATCAAGTAGGCGGCGCTCAAGCCAGAGGGCTTTTTTGACCCCAAGCTCTGTCGATAAAAGCGAGGGCGGCGCTGCACATGCGGCGTCGCCCCCGCCGTTTCAGAACGAAACGAAATCGGGCCCGTCCGCCGCGATCGCGGGGCCGCGCGACTATTTCGACCTGATGAAGCCGCGCGTCATGACGCTGGTGGTGTTCACCGGGCTGGCCGGCCTGGTGGCGGCGCCGGGTGAGATCAACCTGTTTGCCGCCATCATCGCCGTGTTCGCGCTGGCCGTCGGGGCCGGGGCGGCCGGGGCCATCAACATGGCTTACGATGCCGATATCGACGCGGTCATGCGGCGCACACGTCTGCGCCCGGTCGCGCGCGGGATCGTGCCGGTCTCGGAGGCCTATACCTACGGCATTGTCTTCGCGATGATGTCGGTGCTGGTGATGGCCATGGCGACGAACTATGTCGCGGCGGGCTTGCTGGCCTTCTCCATCGCATTCTACGGGCTGGTCTACACGGTCTGGCTCAAGCGCAGCACGCCGCAGAACATCGTGATCGGCGGCGCGGCCGGGGCGTTCCCGCCCATGATCGGCTGGGCCGCGGTAACCGGCGGGGTCGAGCTGAACTCGATCCTGCTCTTCGCGATCATCTTCCTGTGGACGCCGCCCCATAGCTGGGCGCTGGCGCTCTACAAGTCGGGCGACTATGCCGCGGCCGGCGTGCCGATGATGCCGGTGGCCAAGGGCGCCAGATCCACCCGCATCCAGATCATGATCTACACGCTGGCCTATCTGGCCGCGACCGCCGCCCCGCTGGTGACCGGGCTCGGCGGCATCGGCTATGGCGTCGCCGTGGTGGCCGGGGGCGGACTCTTCTTCCTGCTCGCCCTGCGCGTGCTGATGTCGAAAGCGGGCGAGGCGAACGCCGCAGAAGACGAGCTTTATGCCGTGCGGGCCGGCGACAAGGCTGCGCGCGACCTGTTTGCCTACTCGATCGCGCACCTGTCGCTTCTTTTCGCCGCATTGCTCGTCGAGCACGGAGCCGGTCTATATGTTCCGCTCAGCCGTATTGGATGGATTGGATGACACACCCCGGCGATTCGCCAGAGACCCACGGGAGCGATGAGACGCAGACCGGCGCGCACGCGGACGGCCCGGGCGCCGTCAACCCTGTGGAGCGCACCGATCTGAGCGCGCAGGAGAAGGCCCAGCGCAACAAGCGCAATCTCGCGATCGCCTTTGGTTTGGTCGCGTTCGTGGTGCTGATCTTCTCGATCACCGTGATGCGCCTGGCCTCGAACATTTCCGCAGGGGGCTGAGAGCGATGCGCCTGCTTCCTGCCGACAAGAATCTGCGCGTCCTGACCGTGTGCGCGGTTGCTGCGGTCGGCATGGTCGGTGCCGCCTATGCGGCGGTGCCGCTCTATGACCTGTTCTGCCGGGTGACCGGTTATGGCGGAACCACGCAGGTGGCCCAGTACGATGCCGGGCAGATCATCGACCGCTCGGTGACGGTGCGGTTCGACGCCTCCATGGCGCGCGGTTTTCCCTGGGAGTTCGAACCCCAGCAGCGCTCGATGGAGCTGCAGCTGGGCGAGACGGCGCTGGCCTTCTACCGGGCGACGAATACCTCGGACCGCCCGATCACCGGCGTGGCCACCTATAACGTCACCCCGTTCAAGACGGCGCCTTATTTTTCCAAGCTGGAATGCTTCTGCTTTACCGAGCAGACTTTGCAGCCGGGCGAATCGATGGACATGCCCGTCCTCTTCTTCGTCGATCCCTTGATGGATGAAGAAGAAAGCCTGGACGATGTGCGCACCATCACCTTGTCCTATACGTTCTGGGAGGCAGGCCGCGATCGTGACCGCGCCGCGCCCGAAAACGCGGCAGGGCAGACGCGCTGACGCGCCAGAGAAACTGCTGACCCGGCAAAGCCGGACAGCGCGAAGGAATTGATAGGGGGCAAGGGCGCCGCTATAGGTGCGGTCAAACCCCCGTAAGACTGGGACTTGCAGGAGAGCACCATGGCCGGCGGAGCCGTTAAACACGACTATCATCTGGTAGAACCGAGCCCGTGGCCCTTTACCGGCTCGCTCGGCGCCTTTGTCATGGCTCTGGGCGCTGTCGTCCAGATGAAGGGCCTGTCCAGCAATGAAGAGAGCTGGGCCTATTTCTTCCTCCAGGACGGATCCTGGTGGCTGCTGGGCCTCGGCTTCCTGATCGTGGCATACACGATGATCGGCTGGTGGACCGACGTGATCAAGGAATCACGCCGCGGAGACCACACGCCCGTCGTCGATATCGGCCTGCGCTACGGCATGATCCTGTTCATCGTCTCTGAGGTGATGTTCTTCGTGGCCTGGTTCTGGGCCTTCTTCGAGATGGCGCTCTTCCACGAGGCGCGCGCGGGCGCGACCTGGACCGGCGAGGCGATCGGCGTCGACTTCTCGGCGTGGGAAAGCTGGCCGCCGCCGGGAATCGAAACCTTCGATCCCTTCCACCTGCCGCTGATCAACACGATGATCCTGCTCCTGTCGGGCACGACGGTCACCTGGGCGCACCACGCGCTCCAGCACGGTGACCGCAAGGGCGCCAAGATCGGCCTCCTGCTGACGGTCCTGCTGGGCCTGTGCTTCACCTCGCTGCAGGTCTACGAATACGCCCATGCCCATTTCGGGTTCGGCGGATCGCTCTACGGCGCATCCTTCTTCATGGCGACCGGTTTCCACGGGGCACACGTGGTCATCGGGACGGTATTCCTGCTGGTCTGCCTGCTGCGCCTCATGGCCGGCCACTTCACGCCGCAGAAGCATTTCGGCTTCGAAGCCGCCGCCTGGTACTGGCACTTCGTGGACGTCGTCTGGCTGTTCCTGTTCGCCTTTGTCTATGTGGTCTTCGCCGGACAGGTCGCTCACTAGACCATGACCGAACCCAGCCCCTTCTCTGCAGGTCTCGCGGGACGGTGTCCGCGCTGCGGGGAAGGGCGCTTGTTCGAGGGCTTCCTGACCATTGCGCCGGAGTGCGAGACCTGCGGGCTCGATTTTTCCGGCGAGGATGCGGGGGACGGGCCGGCCGTCTTCATCATGTTCCTCGTCGGTGCAATCGTGGTCCCGCTCGCGCTTCTGCTACATCTCTGGCTCGCGCCGCCGACCTGGGTTCATCTCATCATCTGGATTCCGGTGGTAATCGGGTTGAGCCTCTGGTTCCTGCGCCCGTTCAAGGGCGTGATGTTTGCCCTCCAGTACAAGCATAGCGCCCGGGAAGCCCGGCTGGACGAGGACGGAGATGAGTAAGGGACCGCGATGAAGTTTCGTCCGCTCCTCGTGCTCACGCTGTTCACCCTGCCTGCGCTCGCCCTCCTGGTCTGGCTGGGAAGCTGGCAACTGGAACGCGCCGCCTGGAAACGCGCCGAAACCGACTCCTACCTTGCTGCGGGCCTGCGCCCGCCGGCCGATCTCGAGACGCTGTTATGCGGCGATGAGGTGGTGGCCGGTCAGCGGGTGGCGCTGGAGCAGGAGCCGAGCGGCGAGGCCGTGCGTCTGTACGGCGTGGACGCGGGCAACCGCCCCGGCTGGCGCCTGCTTCGCCCGGTGGACGCGCCGGACTGTGCCGAGGGCTACGACACGGTGCTGGTCGAAACCGGCTTTGAACCCCTGAACGGGGACGTGCGAGCGGCGACCGGCGAGTTCAGGCTTTCCCGCGCCCCGGGAACGGGCATGTTCACGCCCGCCAATAGTCCGCAGGCCAACGAGTTCTATACGCTCGCCCCCGAAGCGATGGCCGCCCGTCTCGCGCAGTCGGGCACGCCCAGCGGCGACGTTCTGGTCGCGCGAGGTGCGCAGAGCCTGCCGCCCCACCTGTCCCAGACCCCGCCCTCGCGCCATTATGGCTATGCCATTACCTGGTTCGGTCTCGCCGCTGCGCTGATCGGGGTCTACCTGGCATTGCACATTGCACGCGGCCGGCTGATATTCACGCGATCGAAAGACTGAACGGGTACAGTCATTTGCCTGAGCCGGTTTTCCGCGTGACTGCGTGCTGCGAAAACCCGATGATGGGAATAAAGAGGGAGGCGGGTCGTGGCACTGTGGCGGGACGACAATCCGGAAACAATTCTCTACAGCGAGAACATCTGTCTGCGCCATCCCAGCCTGGACGACTATGACAGCTGGGCCAAGCTGCGCTTTGCGAGCCGCCGCCATACCGAGCAGTGGGAACCGGCCTGGGCCGAAGACGAGCTGACCCGCTCCGCCTTCAAGCGCCGCCTGCGCCGCTACCAGAGCGATATCGAGAGCGGGCAGGGCTTTCCCTTCTTCATCTTCCGCGCCAGCGACGACGTGCTTCTCGGTGCGTGCAATTTGAACAATGTCCGACGGGGCGTGCTGCAGACGGCGGATCTGGGATACTGGATCGGCATGCCCTATCAGCGCCGCGGCCATACGCGGGCAGCCGTGCGCCGCGTGTTGTCCTACGCGTTCGAAACTCTGAAGCTGCACCGGATCGAGGCGGCGACCCGGCCGGAGAACGAGGCCTCGCGCGCCCTGCTCCTGTCGATCGGTTTTACGCCGGAGGGGGTTGCGCGCAAATATCTGAAAATCCACGGCGAATGGCACGACCATCTGAAATTCGCGATTCTGAAGGACGACCCGATCCGCTGATGACCCAGGGCGCGGACCTGTTCGCCGCCGCCGCCAGGGCCGCGGGCGCCATCGCGCTACGGGCGCAACTGGACTCCGGCGCGCTCGCGGTCGAGGGTGATGCGGCGCCGTTCGGTATCACTGCGACTCAACGCGCGGCGCATCTTTCCAGTCTCAGGGCCCAGATTGCCCAGACCGACGCCCACGCCTTCGACGGGCTGTACAGGGCCGGGCCGGTGGATGTGCGCCTGCGCCTGGTCGGCGAGGACCGCCATGTCCGTCATGTGCGTCTGACCGGGCGCACCCGCGATGGCGTCTTCGAGGGAATGCTGCTGATCGCCGGCGCGGCGCCGCGCGGCGGGACCGAGAAACTCGACCGCGAAGCGGATCTGACGCGCGACCTGCAGGCCGGGCGCGTCATACCCTTCTACCAGCCCATCATCGACCTGGACTCGGGGCGTCTGGCCGGGTTCGAGGCCCTGGCAAGATGGCGCCGGCCCGGCGAATCGCTCGTGGCGCCGGATGACTTCCTGCCGCTGGCTGCGGAGATGAATCTGATCGCCGAAGTCGGGACGCGTATCCGAGAAGGCGCGATCCGCGACCTGGCGGCCTGGCAGCAGGCCGGGCTGGAGCTGGGCGGGCTTTATATCGCCGTGAACGCCACGGCGGGCGAGGTTTCCGCCCCTGGCTTCGTGCGCGCCCTGATCGAGACAATCGATGCGGCGGGCATACCGCGCGACCGGTTCAAGCTGGAAATCAACGAGAGCGAGCTGATGCTGGCCCCGGAGGCCGTCGTGCTGGCCTGCCAGGCGCTCAAAGAGGCCGGTATCTGCCTGGTGATCGACGATTTCGGGACGGGGTATTCCTCGCTCGCGCGTCTGGACCAGCTGCCTTTCGACGTGCTGAAGATCGACCAGTATTTCATTCGCGCGCTGGGCAGCGCCCCGGACCGCAATCCGCAGGCGCGCTCCATCGTCACCTCCATCGTGGAGCTGGCGCGCGCCTGTGAGATGGATGTGGTCGCCGAGGGCGTGGAGAGCGCGGCGAGCGCGGACGCTGTGCGCCAGCAAGGCGTCCGGTTCGCGCAGGGCTTCCAGTTCGGCAGCGCGGTGCCCGCCGACGAGGCTGAAGCCTGGATCATCGAAGGGGCCAGCGGGCGCTTCGCGGGCCCGGCGGCCTGATCGGGCGCCGTGTTCAGGCGTGTCCGCTCGACGCGCTCAGAAACTCCGGCGCAATGCCCAGCTTGCCCAGCGCCTTCTCCCACTTGCGGTCGAAATCCTCGTCGAAGAGCAGGTCCTCGTCCGGATCGACGACGAGCCAGGCGTTTGAGCCGATCTCGTCTTCCAGCTGGCCCTCGGTCCATCCCGCATAGCCCAGCGCCAGAAGGCAACGGCGCGGCGGTGTGGAAGAGGCGATCGCCTCGAGAATATCCTTGGTGGCCGTCAGGCCGACGCCGGGGCCGATGCCGAGCGTGGTCTCGTCGCTGGCATAGTCGTCGGTGTGCAGGACAAATCCGCGGTCGCGATCGATCGGCCCGCCGAAGAGCACGGCCTGATCGGGCGCTTCGATTTCGGAGGTGACACCCAGCTGCTCGAACAGGGTCGGCAGGCGCAGGGCGTCCATCGGCTTGTTGACCACGAGCCCCATCGCGCTGTCATTGGAATGTGCGCAAACCAGCACGACGGACCGGTCAAAGCGCGGATCGCCGATGGCCGGACTGGCAATCAGCAGGCGTCCGGTCAGATAGTCGGGCTTGTGGTGCGTGTCCTCTGTCATGGGTCCAGTCTCGGCACGCGGCCCTGTCTTGTCCAGAGCCGGTGCAGTGCGCCGTGGCTTGGCGCAGAGGGGGCGCGCCTCTATCTGTGGAGTGACATCCCGTGCCGCCGGTTCGGGAAAGCGATGTTTCAAGCGGAGTTTTGACGATGGTGATCCAGGTAGGCGATACGCTTCCCGACGTGACTTTCATGACCATGACGCCCGACGGCCCGACGCCGGCCAGCACCGATGACGTCTTCAAGGGCCGCACCGTGGCGCTGTTCTCGGTTCCGGGCGCGTTCACCCCGACCTGCTCGGCCAAGCACCTGCCGGGCTTCATCGAGAAGGCCAGCGAGCTCAAGGCCAAGGGAATCGACCGGATCGTGTGCACGGCGGTCAACGATGTCTTCGTGCTCGATGCCTGGGCCAAGAACCAGAACGCGTCCGATCAGGTCATGATGCTGGCTGACGGCAATGCCGACTTCGTGCGCGCGCTCGGTCTCGTGATGGACGGCTCCAAGTTCGGCATGGGCGTGCGCGGCCAGCGTTTCTCGCTCGTGGTCGAGGACAAGGTGGTCAAGCAAGTCCATGTCGAGGAAGCGGGCGACTTCAAGGTCTCCAGCGCCGAGCACATGCTGGATAGCCTCTAGCGCCCCCACCACAGGCTTGACGAGACTGCCCCGGGCCGGATTCGGCCCGGGGTTTTTCGTGTCTGGACACGGCTCCGGGGATGGTTCCCAGGAATGGCTCTGGAGGTGTGCGGTTTTGACCGGGAACGTTCGCCCGGCGGTCCGGGTTCTCGGCGTACTGGCTATGCTGAGAAGGGAGCTTCCCCCGCGATGTTCGTCGAGACCGTCAAGACCGAAGGACTGGCCCATCTCTCCTACATGGTGGGCGACGGCCAGTGCGCCGCCGTGATCGATCCGCGCCGCGATGTGCGCGTGTACGAACGCATCGCCCAGCGCCGCGGCGTGACCATCACCCACATCTTCGAGACCCACCGTAACGAGGACCTGCTCACCGGGTCGCAGAACCTGGCCAACCGCACCGGGGCCGAGGTGCTGCGCGGAACGACCGACGAGTATGACGTGCCCTACGCGCAGATGGTGCGTGAGGGCAAGCGGGTCGAACTCGGCCAGGCCAGCCTGACCGTCGTGGAGACACCCGGCCACACGCTGGATTCGATCTCGCTGGTGCTGCGCCACCACGAAACGGGCGAGAGCGCACTCGGCGTGTTCACCGGCGATGCGCTCTTCGTCAACGATGTGGGCCGCACCGACTTCTACCCGGACCGGGCCGAAGAGGTGGCCAACCTGCTCTACGATAGCCTGCACGAGAAGCTTCTGCCGCTCGGCGACCAGACAGTGGTTTATCCCGCCCACGGGGCCGGCTCCGTGTGCGGGCAGGGCATGGCGACGCGCGATTTCTCCACGCTGGGCTATGAGAAGGCGCATAACCCCCGTCTCCAGCTATCGCGCGAGGCCTTCGTCAAAGCCAAGACGGGCGAGCATCACGACTACCCGCCCTATTTCCGCAAGATGGAAGAGCTGAATGCGAGCGAGGGCCCTGGCTTGCGGGTCTGCCCGGTCCTGCCGGGACCGATCCCTGTCGATGCCTTCGCCCGCAAGCAGGAGGAAGGGATGCTGGTGGTCGACCTGCGCATGGCCGAAAGCTTTGCGGGGGGCCATGTGCCGGGCTCGATCTGCCTGCCGGCTGACATGATCGCCAGCTTTGCCGGCTGGGTACTGCCCTACGATACGCCGCTGGGCCTGGTCGCTGCGAGCGCGGAGCAGGCCGAACGCGCGGCGCTCGACCTTGCCCGGATCGGCTATGACAGGATCGAGGGCTATCTGAACGGCGCCGTGATCGGCTGGGCGAAGACCGGACGGCGGGTGGAGACTTTCGGGGCGATTGACGGGCCGGACTTCAAGGCGGCGCTCGACGGCCAGGCGGACTTCACCGTGCTCGACGTCCGCTCCAAGCCGGAAGTGGAGGAGGCGCGGGTCGAAGGCTCGACGCATATCTTCATCGGCGAGCTGACCGGCCGCCTCGATGAGCTGGACCAGACAAGGCGCATCGTCACGTTCTGCGGCTCGGGTCAGCGCGCCGCCATCGCGGCCAGCCTGCTTCAGCGCGCCGGATTTGAGGCTGTGAGCGTGAACTGGGGTTCGATGGCGGCTTGCCAGGCCCTGGGGTGCCGTCTGGAGCGCTGAGCGCGACCCTAGCCGTGGTTCGCCGCCTCGGCGCGCATCGTCACGATGGCCTCGCGGGCCAGCGCGTCGGCGCGTTCGTTCTCCGCGTGGCCGGCATGGCCCTTGATCCATTCCCACTTGATGTCGTGGCACTTCGCGGCCTCGTCCAGGCGCTGCCAGAGGTCGGCATTCTTGACCGGCTTCTTTGCTGACGTCTTCCAGCCATTGCGCTTCCAGTTGTGGATCCACTTCGTCACGCCGTCGCGGACATAGACGCTGTCGGTGACCAGGCGGACCTTGCTTGCGCGCTTGAGCGTTTCGAGCGCCCGGATCGCCGCCATCAGCTCCATACGGTTATTGGTCGTCTCCGGCTCCGCGCCGGAAATCTCCTTCTCGTGGCCGTTCCATTCGAGCAGCGCGCCCCAGCCGCCCGGACCGGGATTGCCCGAACACGCGCCGTCCGTGTGAATCGTCACCAGAGTCATTCTTCAAGGGCCTTTTCCAGCGGCAGGCCCTGGGCCCGGTAGAAGCTGAGCTTGTCGAAATAGCCGCGCTGATGGACGATCCTGCCGTCTGCGACATGGAATATCCCGCAACCGCGCAGGCCGAGCGGATCGGACCATTCGAGAATGGCCCGGTCGCCATCCACGAACAGGTTCTCGATCACGCAAACCATTCGGGCGCGGGCAAATTCTCGCTCGAACAGGGCGCGGATGGCGCTGCGTCCGTGCAGGGGTTCGTACGCGACCTGGTGGTTGACGGCGTCTTCGGCGTAGAGCCGTTCCAGCCCGTCGACATCGCCGGCATTGAAGGCATCGACCCAGGCGCGGACGACCTGTTCAGGGCTGGCGCTCATGTCGGCTTGACCTCGTACTTCCCGGACAGATCGCGAAGGCCCGCTTCGATCAGTTCGGCCAGAACTTCAAGGTCGATATCGGCCAGCGTCTTCACATAAAGGCATGATTTGCCATGGCTATGCTTGCCGAGCCGGTCCAGCAGGGGCTGATAATCGGTATAGCCGGGAAGGATGTAGATGGAGTGAGCGCTCTTGCGCGGCGAGAAGCCGGTCGCCAGGAAGTCGCCTTCGCGTCCGGACCCGTAACGGTAGTGATAGATGCCATAGCCGATCAGTGACGGGCCCCAAATCTGCGGCTGCCATCCCGTGACACGCCGGAAGAGCGCGTCCAGCGTGCGCGCTTCCTCGCGTTTGCGCTCAGGCTCCACCGCGTCGAGAAAAGTGTCCACGCTCTGCGCCGTTGGCTGGGTCTTGTTCCCTGACATTGCCGACATCCTCCCGAGGTTCAGGCGCCGCGCCGTGGCCCCGGCGTGGTCACGCGACTTCCTTGGGAAGCTTGAACACCACGTCTTCCTCGGCAACGCTGACGTCTTCGATCCGCACGGTGAAACGTTCGGCGACTGCGGCGAGCAGGTCCTCGACCAGATCTTCCGGCGCGCTGGCGCCAGCGCTGACGCCCACATGCTCGACCCCGTCAAACCAGGCCCAGTCCACATCCTCGGCCGAGGGGACGAGATAGGCCGCCCTGGCGCCGGCACGCTTGGCCACTTCGACCAGGCGGACCGAATTGGAGGAGTTCGCCGCGCCGACCACGAGTACCAGGTCTGCGCGCGCGCCAATGGCCTTCACCGCCTGCTGGCGGTTGGTGGTGGCGTAGCAGATGTCTTCCTTGTGCGGTGCCGCCATGTTCGGGAAGCGGCGCTGCAGCACCTCCACGATGGCGGCCGTATCGTCGACCGAAAGCGTGGTCTGGGTGACGAAGGCGAGATTGTCGGGATCGGCGGGGGTGAAGGCCTCGGCATCCTCGACGGTCTCCACCAGATGGATCGCGCCTTCGGGCAATTGGCCCATCGTGCCGATCACTTCGGGATGGCCGGCATGGCCGATCAGGATGATCTCGCGGCCGGTGCGGTCATGGCGCTGGGCTTCGACATGGACCTTGGACACGAGCGGGCAGGTCGCGTCGACGTAGAGCATGTTGCGTCTGGCCGCTTCCTGGGGCACGCGCTGCGGCACGCCATGCGCGGAGAAGACTACCGGCCGGTCGTCCGGGCACTGGTCCAGCTCCGACACGAAGATGGCTCCCATCGCCTTCAGCCGGTTGACCACATGCTTGTTGTGCACGATCTCGTGGCGCACATAGACGGGAGCGCCATAGCGTTCCAGTGCGCGCTCCACGATCTGGATGGCGCGGTCCACACCGGCGCAGAAGCCGCGTGGGGAGGCGAGAAGGACAGTCAGGTCGCGCGTTCGGGTCATGATTTCTCAGCTCGGCGGAGCGCTTGGCGTTGCCCTTGGGACAGTGCCATCGTAGAGACGATGTAACAGCGCACGGGCGCGCCGCAAGGGGCGTGTCCGGCTTTGAGCATTCACGTTACGTCTTCGGGAGACGCTTCATGCGCCGCATTGCCGCTCTGATCTGCCTTTCCATGCTCGTTACGGGCTGCCAGTCGGTGCGTGGCGTGGTCGAAGGCGATCAACCCAACCCGGGACCGTGCCCGACGGCGCTTTCCCTGTACGACGCCCACCGTGTCGTCAATTTTCACGGCGACGGGGTGGTCTATTCCAATGTCGGGTTTACCGGCGAAATCCTCAACGTGGTCAGCTTCTGCGAATATACCGACCGCGATGCCAGCCCGATCTCGATGGATATGGGCATCCGCATGGCGTTCGGCCGCGGCCCGGCGGCCAGCGGCCGTTCACACACCTATCAGTACTTCGTCGCCGTGACCCGGCGCGACCAGGCCGTGATCGAGCGTCAGGTCTATCCCGTCACCGTGGAGTTTCCCGCTGGCGTGGACCGGGTCGAGCTCGTGCAGGAATTCGAGAACATGGTGATCCCGCGGGCCGACGCCAGCACATCGGGTGCGAACTTCGAGGTGATCGTGGGCTTCGAACTGACCGAAGAGCAGCTCGAATTCAATCGCTCGGGCCAGCGTTTCCGCGTGACTGCGGGCAGCGGCAGCTAACAAGACGATACGCTTGATATGACCTCCATCACAGAAACGCTGAGCGCCTCACTCGGGGCGTCCTTCGCCGCTATGGGGCTTCCGGCCGATCTGGGCCAGGTCGCCGAGAGCGACCGCCCCGACCTGGCGCCCTATCAGTGCAATGGCGCAATGGCGGCCGCGAAGCTCGCGAAGAAGGCGCCGCGTGCCGTTGCCGAAGAGGTCGTCGCGCACTTCTTGCTAAGCCAGTCCGGTATCGAGGTCGAAATCGCCGGGCCGGGCTTCATCAACCTGACGCCGGCCGCCGGACTGTACAGCGCCCGGGCCAATCAGATCGCTGCCGACGACCGGCTGGGCGCGAGCCGCGTGGAGCGCGAGCGCATGGTGATGCTCGACTTCGGCGGACCGAACGTGGCCAAGCCGATGCATGTCGGCCATCTGCGCTCCTCGGTTATCGGCGACAGCCTTCAGCGCCTGTTCCGCTTCCGCGGCGACCGCGTGGTCAGCGATATCCATCTGGGCGACTGGGGCTATCAGATGGGTTTGCTGCTCACCGAACTTCAGGACGAGCAGCCGGACCTCGTTTATTTCGACGAGACCGCCGAGGCGCCTTTCCCGGACGAGCCGCCGGTGACGATCGAGGATCTGTCGCGCCTCTATCCGCAAGCGGCCGCCCGGGCGAAGGAAGACGAAGCCCGCGCCGCGCGGGCGCGGTCCGCGACCGCCGAGCTTCAGGCCGGCCGCGCGGGCTATCGCGCGTTGTTGCGCCATTTCATCGAGGTCTCGATCGCGGCGCTGAAAGCCGATTTCGAGGCGCTGGGTGTCCATTTCGATCTGTGGAAGGGGGAAAGCGACGTCGATCCCCTGGTGCCGGACACGATCGCACTGTTCGAGGAAAAGGGGATACTCGAAGAGAGCGAGGGCGCGCGCATCGTCCGCGTGGCGCGCGAGGACGACAAGAAGGAGCTGGCGCCGCTCATCCTGGTCAGCTCGAAGGGCTCCGCGCTCTACGCGACCACCGATCTGGCGACCATTCTCGACCGGCGGCGCGACTACGATCCCGACCTGATTCTCTACGTAGTCGATCTGGGTCAGTCCGACCATTTCGAGCAGGTCTTCCGCGCCGCGGTCCTGGCCGGCCTCGCCGGCGAAGGCGAGCTGGAGCACGTGAAGTTCGGCACGGTGAACGGGCCGGACGGCAAGCGTCTGCGTACGAGGGCAGGCGGAACGTTCCGTCTGGCCGACCTGATCGAGGAAGCCTATAGCCGGGCCCGTGCGCGCCTGAGCGAAGCCGGCCTGGGCGCCACGCTGGACGAGGCCGAGTTCGACCGGGTGGCGCGCATGGTCGCCAATGCCGCGATCCGCTTTGCCGATCTGCAGAATTACCGCACGACGAATTATATCTTCGAGCTCGACCGCTTCGTCTCGTTCGAGGGCAAGACCGGTCCGTATCTCCTCTATCAGGCCGTCCGGATCAAATCGATCATGCGCAAGGCCGCCGAGCAGGGGCTCGAGGCAGGCGAGATCGCTGCGGGCACGCGGGAAGAGACCGCGCTGATCCGGCGCCTGGACGGCTTCGACGCGGCGTTGACGCGCGCTTATGAGCTGCGCGCCCCGAACCATATCTGCGATCACGCCCACGCGCTGGCCCAGACGTTTTCCAGCTTCTATGCGGCCTGCCCGATTCTGCCGGAAAAGGACGAGTCTGTGCGCGCCAGCCGGCTCGCGCTGGCCGAGACCGTGCTCAAGCAGCTGGAACTGACGCTGTCCCTGATCGGACTGGAGACTCCCGAACGGATGTAGTGGCGCGTCCGCATCCCATCGCGATTGACTCCGCGTCCGGGCAAACTACCCTGCGGCGCAGCATCCGGGCCGTTAGCGGGCCGGGTACGAAAACTAAGGCCTCCTTGCGGGAGAGACCGGCCGAAGACGCCGGCGCCGAAGGCGCAACCGCCCCGGAAACGCTCAGGCAACAGGACCGCGAGGTATATGGCTGACGCTGGAAAGTGGATGCGAGCGGGTGACCGTCCGCCTCCCACCGAAGGAGCATGCGGCGCGGGCTGGTGAGCCCCCGGCCGAGGAATCTCTCAGGTCGATCAGACAGCGGGGGCGCGCCAACCGGATTTCCGTCACGGAATCCGGTTCGCCCCTGCGTGAACACATGTCTGGACCGGAGATGCCATGACCGACCAACCCCTGTTGCGAACCCCGCTATACGACCTGCATGTCGAACTGGGCGGGAAGATGGTCCCGTTCGCCGGCTACGAGATGCCGGTCCAGTTCGAGGGGATCATGGCCGAGCACAATCACACGCGTGAGGGTGCGGGCCTGTTCGACGTCTCCCACATGGGCCAGGCGCGCGTGACCGGTGAGGCCGGGGCGCTGGAAGCGCTGATCACCGCCGATCTCTCCGAGCTGGAGCCGGGCACCCAGAAATACACGCTGCTGCTCAATGACGAGGGCGGCATCATGGACGATCTGATGGTGTCGCGCCCGGACGAGGACGGCTTCTTCGTCGTCGTCAATGCGGCCACCAAGGGCGCCGATTTTGCCCATATGCGCGACCGGTTCGGACGCCGGGCCGAACTCATCGAGCTGAACGACCGCGCGCTGCTGGCCCTGCAGGGGCCGAAGGCGGGCGCGGTGATGGAAGCCCTCTGCCCGGACGCCGCCAGGCTGGTCTTCATGGAAGCGGGCCGCTTCACCCTGAACGGCGCCGACGTCTTCGTGTCGCGGTCGGGCTATACCGGCGAGGACGGGTTCGAGATTTCCATTCCCAACCACCAGGCCGAAGAGATTGCCCGCCTGCTGCTGGACGACGAACGGGTCAAGCCGATCGGGCTCGGGGCGCGCGACAGCCTGCGCCTGGAAGCCGGGCTCTGCCTCTACGGCCACGACATGGACGAGACCACGACGCCGATCGAGGCGTCCCTGACCTGGGCCGTGGCCAAGTCGCGCCGCGCCAGCGCCGATTTCCCCGGCGCGCGCAAAATCCTGAAACAGATCGAGGATGGCGCCTCGCGCAAACGGGTCGGATTCAAGCTGAAAGACAAGGCCCCGGCCCGCGAAGGCGCCGAGATCGCGCATGACGGCACGGTCGTGGGCATCGCGACCTCGGGCGGGTTCGCCCCGACCGCGGGTGCGCCCATCGGGATGGGCTATGTGCCTGCCGAGCTTGCCAAGCCGGGAACCGAAATCGAGCTGATCGTGCGCGGCAAGGCGCGCCCGGCCGAAATCGTCAAAATGCCTGTTGTGGCTCACCGCTTCTATCGCGGCTGATCCCTTCGACGTTCACATTCTCACGGGAGAGTTTCATGAGCCAGACCCGCTTCACCGAAGACCACGAATGGATCAAGACCGAGGGCGACGGCCCGGCCACGGTCGGCATCACGCCCTACGCAGCCGAACAGCTGGGCGACGTGGTCTTTGTCGAGCTTCCTGAAGTCGGCAAGTCCTTCAAGAAAGGCGACGAAATCGCGGTCGTGGAATCGGTCAAGGCCGCCAGCGAGATCTATGCGCCGGTTTCCGGCAAGGTCGTCGAGGTCAACGGCGCCCTGGAAGACGCCCCGGGCAAGGTGAATGAAGACGCGCACGGCGCGGGCTGGTTCTTCAAGCTGGAAGTCGCCGACGCCTCCGAGCTCGACGCGCTGATGGACGAAGCAGCCTACCAGAAACACGTCGACTAGATCGCGATGTTCAGCCCGCACCCCGCCTATGTCTGCGACAGCGCGGAGGCGGCTGCTTTCATGCGCCAGCATCGCTTCGCCACGCTGGTGGTGCAGGGGCCGGACGGGCTGATCGCCGCACGCACGCCGATGCTCGTGGAATGCGGCGCTAAGGGCGAGGTGAGGGCGCTGCGCGGCCATGTCGCCCGGGCCAACCCGATCTGTCCGGTCCTCGACGGCACATCTGAAGGACTGGTTCTGTTCTCCGGGGCCGACGCCTACGTCTCTCCGGGCTGGTATGCGAGCAAGGCCGAGACGGGCCGCGCCGTCCCGACGTGGAATTACAGCTCGGCTGAGGCGCGCGGCATCGTGTCGCTTGAGACCGGACGCGATCAGATCATCTCTGTCATCGACGCCTTGAGCGATGAGATGGAGGCCGACCAGAACCCGCCGTGGCGGCGAACCGACGCCCCGCCGGACTATATCGAGCGCCTGCTCAACGCGATCGTGGCGGTTCGCGTGGAGGTCAGGGAGGCGGCGCTGGTCAGGAAGCTGAGCCAGGACAGGACGCAGGCCGACTTTACGGGCATCGCCGATGCCCTGGCCGGCCGGACCAATCCAATTGCGCGGCAGGTGGCCGCGGACATGAATGAATTGCCGAGAAGGTGAGAGTTGACGATGCGCTATCTGCCCCTGACTCCGGACGACCGGACCCAAATGCTTGAAACGATCGGTGTGTCGTCTATCGACGCGCTGTTTACCGATGTGCCTGAAAGCGCGCGTCTGGACGGACCGGTCGACCTGCCGCGCAAGGCGACCGAGCTGGAGGTCGAGCGGGCCTTCGCCAAGATGGCCAGGAAGAATCTTTCAGCCGGGGAAGCGCCCTTCTTCGTCGGCGCCGGGGCTTACAAGCACCATGTGCCGGCCACGGTGGATCACCTGATCCAGCGTTCCGAATTCCTGACGGCCTACACACCCTACCAGCCGGAAATCAGCCAAGGCACGCTGCAGACCCTGTTCGAATTCCAGACCCAGGTCGCGCGCCTGACCGGCATGGCGGTCGCCAACGCCTCGATGTATGACGGCTCGACCGCCTGCGCGGAGGCCGTGCTGATGGCCAGCCGCGTGACCAAGCGCAAGAAGGCGGTGCTGTCCGGCAATCTTCATCCGCACTATTCCGCCGCCACCGCGACGCTCGCCAAATACATGGACATCGAGGTGGAGACCGAGGGCGCCGCGCCGGGCAGGGCCGACGATCTGGTCAAGTATATCGACGACGACACCGCCTGCATCGTGGTCCAGAACCCGGACGTGTTCGGCCATGTGCGCGACCTGACCGCTCTGGCCGAGGCCGCCCATGCCAAGGGCGCTCTGCTGATCGCTGTGGTGACCGAAATCGTGTCCCTGGGCCTGATGACGTCTCCGGGCGAAATGGGCGCGGACATTGTGGTGGGTGAGGGCCAGTCGCTGGGTGTCGGTCTGCAGTTTGGCGGGCCTTATGTGGGCCTGTTCGCCTGCCGCGACGACCGCAACTTCATCCGCAACATGCCGGGCCGCCTGGCTGGGGAAACCGTGGATGCGGACGGGCGCCGGGGCTTCGTGCTGACCTTGTCGACGCGCGAACAGCATATCCGCCGCGACAAGGCGACGTCGAATATCTGCACCAATTCCGGGCTGATGGCGCTCGCCTGGACGATCCATATGAGCCTGCTCGGCGAGAAGGGGCTGACCCAGCTCGCCCGCCTCAACCACGAGCGCGCCATCGAGCTGGCCGATCGCCTGGCCGGGATTGACGGCGTGGAGCTGGTCACCGACGCCTTCTTCAACGAATTCACCGTGAAGCTCACCCGTCCGGCCACAGAGGTAGTCGAGGCGTTGGCCCAGCGCGGCATCCTGGCCGGCGTCCCGGCCAGCCGGCTCTATCCGGGCCAGTTTGAAACCCATCTCATCCTTGCCGCGACCGAAACCAATACCGACGGCGATCTCGACGCGCTCGAAGCTGCTCTCAAAGAGGTGCTCTAACCATGGCCATGAACACGCAAGGACGCCCCTCCCGCCCCGTACATGCCCCCGATCCGGGTGCGTATAGCGAGACGTTTTCCGGCTCCAAGGGGCTGGACCAGGCCGAGCCGCTGATCTTCGAGCGCGGCGATTTCGACAATTGCGGCGTCGACCTGCCCGAACCCAAGGGCCTGAAGACCCGCCTCGACGGGCTGGAGCGCAAGTCGGCGATCGGGCTGCCCGGCCTCTCCGAGCCGGAAACGATGCGCCACTATGTGCGTCTGTCGCGCAAGAATTACGCGATCGACCTCGGGCTCTACCCGCTCGGTTCGTGCACGATGAAGCATAATCCGCGCCTGAACGAGAAGCTGGCGCGTCTTCCCGGCCTGTCCGACATCCATCCGATGCAGCCGCAATCGACCGTGCAGGGTGCGTTCGAGCTGATCGGCGAGCTCGCTCACTGGCTGATGACGCTGACGAACACGCCGTGCGTGTCGATGAGCCCGAAGGCCGGCGCGCATGGCGAGCTGTGCGGCATGATGGCGATCCGCGCCGCGCTGGATGCGCGCGGGGAAACCGGGCGCCGCCGCGTGCTGGTGCCGGAATCCGCGCACGGCACGAACCCGGCCACAGCCGTGCAGTGCGGCTTCGTGACCGATGAAATCCCCGCCGATGCGTCGGGCCGGGTCGACATGGAGGTCTTCAAGTCGAAGCTGGGCGACGACGTCGCCGCGATCATGCTGACCAACCCGAATACGTGCGGCCTGTTCGAGCGCGACATCAAGGAAATCGCGGACCTCATCCACGAGGCCGGCGGCTATTTCTACTGCGACGGTGCGAACTTCAACGCGATTGTCGGGCGCGTGCGTCCGGGCGATCTCGGCATCGATGCGATGCACATCAACCTGCACAAGACCTTCTCCACGCCCCATGGCGGCGGCGGGCCGGGCTCCGGCCCCACCGTCTTCTCCGAAGCGCTCGCGCCCTTCGTGCCGGTGCCCTACGTCATCCAGGATGGCGAGACCTGGGCCATGGTCGAGCACGAGCAGGAGGCGAAGGACCTGTCCGGCGGCGAGCCGTTCGGGCGTCTGGTCGCCTTCCATGGCCAGATGGGCATGTTCACCCGCGCGCTGTCCTACATGATGAGCCACGGCTCGGACGGGCTTCGCCAGGTAGCAGAGGACGCGGTCTTGAACGCCAACTACATCCTGGCGCGCCTGCGCGGTGAGATGACGGCCGCGTTCGAGGGCACGTGCATGCACGAGGCGCTGTTCGACGATACCTTCCTGAAGGATACCGGCGTTTCCACGCTCGATTTCGCCAAGGCGATGATCGACGAGGGCTATCACCCGATGACGATGTACTTCCCGCTGGTCGTGCACGGGGCGCTGCTCATCGAACCGACCGAGACCGAGAGCAAGGCTGGGCTGGATCGTTTCTGCGACACCCTGCTCAAGCTCACCGAGGCCGCCCGGGACGGGGATACTGGACGTTTCCTGAATGCGCCGGTCCACGCCCCGGCCAAGCGTCTTGACGAGACGCGCGCGGCGCGGTCCCCGGTCCTGACCTGGCGCGAGGACGAGACCGCGCAGGCGGCCGAATAGGCGCTACCAGATCCGGGCCGCAATCGGCGGTTCGCGCAGGAATGGGGCGGCCGGGAAGACCCGGTCGCCCCATTTTCGTGTCACGGCCAGAACGGGCCGCTCGAACAGGCGGAAGGTGAGCCCGGCCACAGCGATGGAGGCGAGGCTGGCGGTCGCAATGAAGATCAGATTGGGCAGCGGGCCTGTGTCCGGCACGAAACGGTCGACCAGGCGCACCAGCAGCGCGACCACGGGCAGGTGGGCGAGGTAGAGCGCGTAGGACCAGTCGCCGAGCGCAACGAGGGGGCCGGGCGTCTTCATCCGGTGATCGATCTCGAGCGTGACGACGCCATAGGTCGTCAGCGCCGCAGGCACGCCCCATATCCCCACACGCAGCCATCCCATGGGGATATCGGCAGGACCGGCCGGAGCGAGCCAGGCGAAGGAGCCGGCCCATAAGGCAAGCCCGGCCACAAGCGCCGCCGCGCCGAACCGGCGCCGTCCCGAGCAGACCAGCAAGCCGATTGCGCACCCGGCGATGAACTCCAGCGTGAGCGGATGGAAGGCCAGACCGGCGACCGCGCCCGAATAGGCCAGGCCGCTCCAGTGTGCCGCCAGAATGGCCGCGATCCAGACGGAGAGCGCGGGGACAAACAGCCGGCGCGGCAGGAGAAGCAGCCCGGCGAAGACCAGGTAGAAATACAGCTCGTGAATGAGCGTCCAGGCGACGAGGAGCACGGGCGGGCTGCTGACCGGCCACAAGGTCAGCGAGGCGAGCAGGTTCAGCTCGTCGAGCCCGCGCGTCAGGCTGCCCGGCATGACGAGATACCCGATCAGCACGAGCCCGGTGAACAGCCAGTAGGCCGGATAGATACGCGCCGCACGCTGGTAGAGGAAGCGCGCGCTCTGTGCGGGTGCCGCGCGGCCCATGCCGCGGGTCACATAGACCATGACGAAGCCGGAGATAACGAAGAAGAGGTCGACGCCGCTGGCCCCGGCCTGCAACCAGGCGGGAAGGAGCGGGGCGTCGAGGAAGCGGATCTCGTTCTGGGCCAGATGCCCGGCCAGCACAGCGAGCGCCGCCACCGCCCGCAGGGCCTGGACTGAGTAGAGGCGCGATACGATCAAGACCGTCTCCCGAACCGAGGACCGCGCAGCTTAGCGCCGCGATGAGCCGGAACAACTGAGCTCTTTTTGCATCAATGCGATACGATTCTCACGGCCTGTGTGATTGGCCTCGAATTCGACACGCCCGGGTCTTTCTTCTTTCATCCTTGATCCCCATCTTCGCGAAGGTGGGTTCGCGGCAAGAGCGCGCGTAATACCGAAGGACTGAAGTGCGTGGCGATGAACGAACCCTTCAAGGACAGGTGGTCCAATCCACTCGCTGGCGTGCTTCTCGTGCTTGTGCGCGGGATTGGCGCGGTCGTGGGTCTGTTCCTTCTGGTGATCTCGATTCCGTTGACGATCAGCCCGATTCCTCTGGGCATTCCGCTTTTTCTGGTTTCGATGATCCTGCTCGCGGCGACGTCCCGGCGCGCGCATCGTCTGATTACCGGCTTTCTCAAACGTCACCCCAAGCTCTGGTCCCGCGTCAAACATGTGTTCGGCGGCGATCACGACGATGAGGCCAAATCGGGCTAGCGCATGACGCTGGTTCTGAGCCTGTTCTCTTTCCATCTCGAGTTCATTCATAAGGTTCGCCAGCCAAGATGCCGCCGGGTGCGGCCACGTGGCGGGCCTGGGTGAGCTCCGCCCCGTGCCTTGGCGCGAGACCCATGAAAAAAGCCCGGAGCGATTGGCTCCGGGCTTTTGTCTTCGGCGGGATCATCAGATCTAGTTCAGCCGGTCTTTCAGTGCCGCGAGGTCGTCTTTGACGATCGCGTTGCGCTGGGCCTTGCTGAGCTTGGACTGCATCAGCTGGCCGGCGGCATCGACGGCCAGATCGGCGGCCCGCTGGCGGATTTCCTTGATCGCGCTGGCCTCGGCCTGCTCGATCCGGCGTTCTGCGAGCGCGCGGCGGCGCTCGATCCGCTGGGCAATTTCCTTCTTCGCGTTATTGCGAAGATATTCGGCTTCCTGGCGGGCCTGCCGGATGATCTCCTCGGCCTCGTCAGCCGCTTCCTGCTGGCGCCGCTCGTAGGAGGCCAGACGCTCCTGCGCTTCCTCGCGCAGGCGGCGGGCTTCGTCGAGTTCCTTGCGGATCGTCTCGGCCCGGCTGTCCAGCGCGTTGCCGACCGTCTTGTGCACGCCCATGAAGAAGAGCAAGGCAAAGAAAGCGATCAGGCCCAGGAAGGACCAGAAAGTTGTATCGGCCAGAAGCGACATCATAGCTTACTCCTTCGCTCCGGCGAGGACTTTGCGGGCCTCGTCGTCGGTGACGTCCAGACCGGCCAGATGCTGAGCCACCGCCACCGCGGTTGTCGCGGCAATCGTGTCCAGCTCGCCCAGCGCCTTCTGACGAAGTTCGCCAATGCGGGCCTCGGCTTCGTCCTGCTCGGCCTGCAGCTCGGCATCGACGCGGCTCATTTCTTCGGAAATGGACGCATCGGCGTCGGCCTTGGCCTCGGCACCGACAGACTGAGCGCGCGCCCGGGCATCGGCCAGGGAGCGTTCGTACTGCTTCACAGCGTCGTCGGCCTGCGACTTCATCTGCGAGGCGGCATCCAGATCGTCGGCGATCCGGTCGCGGCGTTCCTCGATCGCACCGCCAATGCGGGGCAGGACCCAGCGTGACAGCAAGAAGTAGAGAACGCCGAACGTGATCGCCAGCCAGAAGATCTGGGACGCGAAATAGGTCGGATCGAACGGCGGGAAGGCTCCCTCGGCGCCCGAATGGGCGGCGTCGGCAGCGTATTCAGCCGTCTCGGAATGGGTCTGCGGCGCCATACTGGCGAGCTCCATTCGAAAAAGTCGTCAGATAATTCCGGGCCGGGCGTCCGCCCAAGGACGGATCCCGGCCAGGAACAAGGCTATCACACAAGAGGTGCGATTAACCGACGACGTTGAAGATCAGCAGAAGCGCGATCAGCAGCGAGAAGATGCCCAGGGCTTCCGTCACGGCGAAGCCGAAGATCAGGTTACCGAACTGGGACTGGGCTGCTGCCGGATTGCGCAGGGCACCCGTCAGGAAGGACGAGAAGATGTTGGCCACACCGATGGCGGCGCCGAGCATGCCAAAGCACGCCAGGCCGGCACCGATAAAACGAGCTGCATCCGCTTCCATGGTTTGCTCCTTGAACTTGGATTTGCGGTTGAAAGGATGGTCTGGTGTTAGTGCCCCGGATGGAGCGCATCGTTGAGATAGATACAGGTCAGGATCGCAAAGACATAGGCCTGCAGGAAGGCAACGAGGAACTCCAGCGCCGTGAGCGCCAAAAGCATGAAGAAGGGCAGGACCCCGATGACGGCGTAGCCCGCGCCCGCGGCGCCAAGCATCACGATGAAGCCTGCAAAGACCTTCAACAGGATGTGGCCGGCCAGCATGTTGGCGAAGAGACGCACCGACAGCGAGATCGGACGTGACAGGAAGGAGATGATCTCCACCGGAGTCACGATGATGTAAAGCGGAAGCGGGATGCCGGACGGCGCGAACAGTTTCAGGAATTTGAAGCCGTTCTTGTAGATACCGTATCCCACAACGATGGCCATGACCAGCAGAGACAGGGCGAAGGTGACGATGATGTGGCTCGTCACCGTGAAGCCGTGCAGGCCCGGAGCGGGGAAATAGTGGAACATCCCCAGAAGGTTGGCCATCAGGATGAAGATGAAGAGTGTGAACACGAAGGGGAAGAAGCGCAGCCCTTCGGTGCCCGCCGTGTCGCGTATCATGCCCGCGACGAATTCGTAGAGCATCTCGGCCACGGACTGGCTGCGGCCCGGCACCAGCGCGCGGCGCGACATGGCCATCATCAGGCCTGCCACGGTCAGCGCGACGGCCACGACCATGAAGTAGCTCGAGTTGGTGAAAGACAGATCGAGGCTGCCGATTTTCAGCGGGAAAACCGGATGAATCTCAAACTGTGCAATCGGGTTGGTTGCGTCAGCCACGCCCGGCCCCTTGTCACGGCCCTTAAGAGCCGCCCTTCTGCTAATCCCGCGGGTCCTGACGCGATTCCGCGTCCTTGTCCCCTGCGGCGTTCACCTCTTGCGCCGCCCGCACCACATTCAGCGTGCCGGCCGCGAAACCCAGTAACGTCCCGACCATAATGCCCAGCGGCGCGGTACCGACAAACCAGTCGAAGGCAAAGCCCAGACCGATCCCCACCAGGACCCCCGCCATGAAGTCCGATCCATACCGAAGCCCAACAGCCCAGCCGCTGGCGCGGTTGCGGGCCTCTTCCTCGCTCCGGCGCGCATCGAGTTTGGCCTGAAGGCGTTGCTCGAAGTCGTCAGGATCTTTTGGAGCGTTGGACAGCGGTTTGTCTCGACAGGACATTGCAATCTGCGGCCTGCCGAGGGGGTCCCCGACAAGCGCGCGCACCGTATAAGCGAGGTTTGGCCAAGTCAAGCAAGGCCTGTGCGGAACCAAATCTTTGATTTGAAATGTCTTTTTTAGTCTACTCGGCCGCCAGCATCTCTTCGGCGCGTGTCAGGTTCACCGAGACGAGCTGAGAAACGCCGCGCTCGCCCATGGTCACGCCGAAAAGCCGGTCCATGCGGGCCATGGTGACGGGGTTGTGCGTGATCACCAGGAAGCGCGTATCGGTCTGCTTGCGCATCGCGTCGAGCATCTTGCAGAAGCGGTCGACATTGGCATCGTCAAGCGGCGCGTCGACTTCGTCGAGCACGCAGACCGGGGCGGGGTTGACCAGGAAGACGGCAAAGATCAGCGCCGCGGCGGTCAGGGCCTGCTCGCCGCCGCTCATCAGGGCCATGTTTTCAAGTTTCTTGCCCGGCGGGCAGGCCATGATTTCCAGGCCGGCCTCCAGCGGGTCGTCGCTCTCGGTCAGGCGTAGCTCCGCGCGCCCGCCTCCGAACAGGGTGGAGAAGAGCTCGCGGAAATGACCGTCCACGATCTCGAATGCCTCCAGCAGGCGCGCCCGGCCTTCGCGTGACAGCGTGTCGACGCCCTTTCTCAGGCGCGCCACGGCCTCCATGAGGTCGTCGCGTTCCTTCGTCAGCTCGTTTCGCTGGGTCTGCAGGGCCTCGGATTCCTCGTCGGCGCGCAGATTGACGGCGCCGAGACGTTCGCGTGCGAGCCGGGCTTCATCGAGACGGCGCTCGACCTCGTCGGTGCTCAGCTCGCCGTATTCGCTCTGGGAGACGCGCTGGGCCAGCGCCTGAGGTGTCTCGCCGGTGGCGTCCTCCAACCGTTCGGCCGTCTCGGTGCGCCGTTCGCGCGCCGCGGTCAGGCGTGCCCCCGCCGCCGCGCGTGCTTCGCGCGCACTGCCCGCTTCGCGCTCGGCTGCGCGCAAGGTTGAGTCGGCTTCACGCTGGGCGGTTTCGGCCTCGGCCACCTTGTCTCGCGCCAGGCGGGCGGACGACTCGGCCTCGGCGAGCTTGCCCAACAGAGCCTTGCGCTTTTCCTCGATGCCGGCCGGCAGGGCGCGGGCCTCTTCCAGCTGGCGTTCGGCTTCGCTGCGTTCGGTATCGATTTCCGTCAGGCGCTTGGCGGCCGATTGGGCCCGCCGTGTCCAGTCGGCATGTTCGCGTTCGATCGAGGCGATGCGATGGCGCCGGCCCTGACTGTCGCGCTTCACGGTATCGAGCGCCGCCCGCGCCTCGGCCGCCTGGGAGCGCGCGGTTTCGGTCCGCGCCCGGGCCTGGTCCAGGGCTTCCTCGCCGGCATCGCCGGTTTGGACGGTGCTCAGATGATCGCGCGCCTCGGCCAGCTCGGCGCGGGCCTGCTCGGCCTGTTCGGCCAGCGCCTCCGCATTTTCCACGAGGCTCACCCGCCGCGCTTCGTCGCGCACGGCCGCTTCGCGACCCTCCGACAGCGCCCGGTCAGCATCGCGCACGGCCCGTTCGCTGTTCTGGACGCTGCTCCGGGCCGAACCGAGCGCGGCTTCCGCTTCCTGCAGCCGTCCACGGCTTTCCTCTGCCTGCCCCTGCGCCAGTTCGGCGGCCTTGGTCGCCGATGCCAGCTCATGTTCGATCTCGCGCAGGCGGTTCAGATTCTCCAGCCGCGCCGCGGCCGGGGAGGGCGCTCCGGCGCTCGCGGCAAAACCGTCCCAGCGCCGCAGGGCGCCGTTCCGCGTCACCAGGCGCTGGCCGGGCTTCAGTTCGGCGGCCAGGCGGTCGAGATCGTCGTCCTCGACCACGCCGATTGCGGCCAGGCGCAAGGCCAGGGCATCGGGGCCGTCCACTACGGCGTTGAGCGGAGTTGCGCCCTTGGGCAACGCGCCGGCGCGCACGCCGGCCCCGCTCCAGCGGCGCGCGGCACCGTCCTCGAGACCAGCTTCAAGATCGTCGCCCAGAGCGGCGGCCAACGCCGTCTCGAAACCGGAATCGGCGCGGACCGCGTCGAGTGCCCGGTCTTCGGATTCGCCGGTATCCAGCATGCGTTCGAGGCTCTGCGCCTCGCGCTGCAGCGCCTTGACGTCGCCCTCGGCCGCGCGCGCCGCTTCCCGCGTCTCGTCGGCCCTCGTGCGTGCGGCGTCCAGCGCGGCTTCGCGCGCTTCAAACCCGGTGCGGGCCTTGTCCAGGGCGGACGAGGCAGACTTCACCCGGCCTTCCAGCTCCTCCAGAGCGGGGCCGCCACTGCCGGTAAAATTCTCGACGCGCTCGCGCGCGCTTTCCAGGTCCTTTTCGATCCGCTCCAGGCGGCGTTCGGCCTGCTCGACATCGCGCTGTGCGCCGTCGCGCGCGGCACGCGCCTGGGCGACCCGGTTGGATTCGCGGTCCAGGGCCGCTTCGGCGTCGGCGCGTTCGGTCTCTGCCTCCTGAAGCCGGGCCTCGGCGGCGTCGACCGCCTCGCGATCGCCACTGGCGGCGTCCTTCACCTCGGCCAGCGCGGCGTCGAGTCTTTCCAGCGCGGCTCTCGCTTCGCTCTCCAGCTCGCCTTCGCGGGTCTTCGATCCGGCCAGCTCGCCCAGCCGGGCGGTCAGGCGGGCGATGGTCGCCTCCAGCGTATCGAGCTCGCGCTCCAGCTGGTCGCGTTCGCGGTCGAGGCGGCGTTCCGCGGCGCTGGCTTCGGCCTCGGCCTCGCGCAGGGGCTGAAGCCCGGCCTGAACCCGCTCGGCATTGGAGGTGGCCGAAGCGGCCAGGCGAATCGCCTCTTCGGCGACGGCCTCGACCTGTTTCAATTCCTGCTCGGCTTGGTCCACGGCCTCGCCGGTATCGCGGTAGCGGCGCAGCCAGACCAGGGCCTCGAACTCGCGGATCTCGGCGGAGAGCTTGCGGTAGCGCGAGGCGTGGCGAGCCTGACGCTGGAGGGACTGGAACCGGCTTTCCAGGTCGTCCACGACGTCCTGCAGCCGGTCGAGATTGGCCTCGGCGGCGTTCAGGCGCAGCTGGGCTTCGCGCCTGCGCGCGCGCAAGCCGGCGACCCCGGCGGCTTCCTCGAGCACGCGGCGGCGGTTTTCCGGCTTGGCGGCAATGAGTTCGTTGATCTGGCCCTGACGGACCAGGGCTGGTGAGTTGGCCCCGGTGCCCAGATCGGCAAAGAGGAGCTGCACGTCCTTCGCGCGCACTTCCTCGCCATTGATCCGGTAGTCGGAGCCCTTGCCGCGCGTGATGCGGCGCACGACTTCCAGGGTGTCGGCGTCATTGAAGCGGGCCGGCGCGGTCTTGTCGGTATTGTCGACGTGGAGGGTGACTTCGGCCTTGTCACGGGCAGGACGGCTGTCCGTACCGGAAAAGATCACGTCTTCCATGCCGCCGCCACGCAAGGATTTGGCGGACGTCGCGCCCATCACCCAGCGCAGGGCTTCGAGAAGATTCGACTTGCCGCAGCCATTCGGACCGATCACGCCGGTCAGACCCGGGTCGATATGCAACTCCGCCGGGTCGACGAATGACTTGAAGCCGACCAGACGCAGCTGGGTGAACTTCAATCAGACCTCCAAGCGCACCGCCGCCGGGTTGACCCGGTCATGTCTTGCGGTGCCACATCCACGCATTTCGCGCCTAGCTTTCGGCGCGAGCCTTGAAGTAGGCAATGATTCGGTCGAAGGCGTCGCCTGTAAACTCGGCCGGGATCGTCCCGTCCGCGTCCTCGATCGGATTGCCGTCGACGGCAAACACGCTGCCATCGCCCTCGGGTGCGCGCATCATCTCGACGCGATCGCCGTTGATCACGAAGCTCGGTGTTGCGGTGATGCCGTTATCGACGGCGGTCTGGTTGGCGGCCTGAACCTCGGCCAGCAGGGATTCGTCCTGCATGCAGCCCAGGAATTCCTCTTCAGAAAGCCCGACAGAGCGGGCAATCGTGACGAGCTGGCTTTGCGCCGTGCCGTTCTGCATCGCGGTGAACAGTGCGCGCTGCTGCTCGAACAGGATGTCGAGCACGTCGAAATAGCGTTCTTCGGGAGCGCACCGCGCCAGCATGAAGCCGGCCACGGCCAGTTGCGGCTGGCCGGTAATCATTTCGCGGAAGACGAAGCGCACATCGCCGCTTTCGACATGCTCCTCGATGGTCGGGTAGACGCTTTCGTGCCAGGTCGCGCAATGGGGACAGGCGACCGAGGCATACTCGACAAACACGACCGGCGCGTCTGCGTTGCCGATGGCATGGTCGCTCTCGGTCTCATAGCTGCTGCGCCCGGCCTCGTCGGAGCCGTTCGCGCCTCCGCCACACGCTGAAACAAGAAGGCCGGCGCCGAGAAAGGCTCCGGCAAAGAGGCGGCGGGTCAGGGTCATCGCGTCAACTCCGTTGGCGTCTTGGATCGTTCGAACCGTGAATATCGGACCGGACTTTAATCAAGCCCGAGCGGTCGGCGCCACCTCTTTGGTCACGCGAGCCGCTCACGTGCGGGTCGGGCCGGGCCCGGGCCAGTCGCCTTCCCGGCTGTTGATCTCGCTTTCCCAGCGGTTTAGCAGCGCCGAGAGCCGCGCCTTGGGGTCCTGGGGCAGGGCGGGACCCTCCACCACCTTGACCACGCGGGTGATGCGCGGCGCGCGCCGGCCCGGAGCCGGCGCCAGAGAGCCTTGAAGGATGCGCAGGCGGGCCGGCCGGCGCCCGGTATATTGCGCGACCCGGTCGAGAATCCGCGCCGATTGCGCCTCGATCAGGGCTGCCGCCGGGCCGCGCGCAGTAATCACCAGGGTCGACCCGGCCGCGCCGCCCTGGAATTTCTCCGGCTGGCTCCACTGGGCGAGCTTCTCGCCAACGATTTCCTTCCAGTGACCGCTCAATTCGTTGGCCGCTGTTCCAAACTGCTTGGCCAGCGGCTTTGCGATCCGTGCGGCCGCCCGTCCTGCGCTGGGCGTGAAGCCGCGCACCGGCTTGCCACGGTGTTCCTGCGCCCAGTCCAGGGCCTCGCGCGCGGCGTCGGCCTCGCGGCTGACGCTCACGCGGTGCCTCGCGCCGGTGCGCGCCGTGATTGATGGACGTCGTGACTTCATGCTTTCCAGTGTGCGGGTGCGCAGGCGCACTGGCAAGATGGCGGAGCGGCACGGTGGGACGCAACGAATGACGACGGACAGGCTTCATCGCGACCGCCCCGCCGGGATGCATGACGCCTTACTGGACTGGTATGATCGCGAGGGCCGCAGCCTGCCCTGGCGGATCCGTCCCGAAGACCGTGCCCGGGGCGTGCGCGCCGATCCCTACGCCATCTGGCTGTCGGAAATCATGCTGCAGCAGACGACAGTGCCGCATGCGACGCCCTACTGGTTCAGATTCCTCGAGCGCTGGCCCACCGTCCACGATCTCGCCGGCGCCGACCGCGACGCGGTGATGGCGGCCTGGGCCGGGCTTGGCTATTACGCCCGGGCCCGCAACATGCATGCGTGCGCGATTGCGGTCAGCCACACGCTGGACGGCGTGTTCCCGAGCGATCTGGATGCGCTGAGGGCTCTGCCCGGCATAGGCGACTACACTGCGAACGCGATCCGCGCCGCCGCGTTCGATGCTCCGGCCAGCGTGGTGGACGGCAATGTCGAGCGCGTCATCGCCCGGGTCTTTGCGATCAAGACACCGCTGCCGCGCGCCAAGCCGGAGATCAAGACACAGGCGGCCGCTCTTGCCGGGGCCGGCCCGCGTCCGGGCGACTATGCGCAGGCCATCATGGATCTGGGCGCGACGGTCTGCACGCCGCGCTCTCCCGCCTGCGCGCTCTGTCCCTGGAGGCCTGCCTGCGCGGCTTTCGCCGAGGGGTGCCAGGGGGAGCTTCCCCGCAAGGAGAAGAAAAAGCCCAAGCCAGTACGCAAGGGGGTCTGCTTCCACCTGACCCGGACCGGACCGGGCGGCGAGGAAATACTGCTGCGCCGGCGGCCCGATAGCGGCCTGCTCGGCGGGATGATGGAATTGCCCGGGACGACCTGGACGGAAGATCCCCCGGATGCCGAGGCGATCCGGGCGGCGGCGCCGTCCGACACGGCATGGGAAAGCGCGGGCGAGGTGCGCCACGTCTTCACCCATTTCCAGCTCGAACTGGAGGTGAGGACCGCGCACCTGACCGGAGCCGCCGAGGCGGTGCCGGGTGAGTGGGTGGCGGTCGAAAGGCTCGGCGAGGCCGGCCTGCCCTCCGTGATGATGAAGGCGGCGCGGCTCGGGTCCTAGCCTGCGGCGCCCTCGGTACCGATGAGGACGATTTCGCTCCCGGCACCGAGCCCGGCTTTCTTGCGCAACTCTTCATCGCGAAGCAGCGCCACGAGGCCCGCCAGCCCTGCCGCAGCCGTCGCGCTGGCCTCGATGACCGGATCCTCGTCATGACCCTCGGCCAGGAGTTCGACTGCTTGGGCGGCGTCCGCGTCGCTGACGGTCATGAAGGCGTGTGCGCAACGCGCCAGAGCCTCGAAGGCCAGGCGCGAGGGCGCATGACAGTCGAGCATGTCCATCACGCTGCCGCCCACATCCTCGGCGCGCTGGGGGCGTCCGGCCTGCAGGCTCGCAAACAGAGCCGGGGCGGCCTCCGGCTCGACGCAGATGCCGAGCGGGGCATCGTCTTCGCGGCGCGCCTTGAGCCCGGCAATCACGGCCGCGGCCATGCCGCCAACGCCGGCCTGGCAGAGAACATGGCTGGGTTCGGCCCCAACCTCGCCAAGTTGACGGTCCAGCTCATCGGCCAGGACGCTGTAACCCTGCACGACATCGCCGCTGGCCTCGTCATCCAGGCTTTCCGACGTGTCCGCGATCAGGTGCCAGCCCTCCCGCTCTGCGACGCGTTGCGCCTCTGCGACCGCATCGTCGAACACGCCCGGGACCACGCGCACCTCGGCGCCTTTGGCCTCCAGGCGCTTGATCCGGTGCGGCTCCACGCGCGAATGGACGAAGATCACGCATTTCATCTTGAAGATGGCCGCTCCGGCCGCGACCGACAGGCCGTGATTGCCGTCGGTGGCGGTCGTGACCGTCATGTCCTCGGCGATCGAGGACGCGGCGCCGCCGATCAGGGCCTGCGGTTCGGGATCGGATTTGAGTGCCGCCGCGACGCGCCGCTCCAGCAGGCGCGCGACCGCAAAGACCCCGCCCAGCGCCTTGAAGGAGGTCAGCCTCATCCGCGCGCTTTCATCCTTCCACCAGATCCGGCGCACGCCCAGCCGGCTGGCCAGCCCGTTCAGCTGGATCAGCGGGGTCTCTGCGTCCACCGGGCAGGCTTCCAGCAGCCGGCGCGGAGCCTTCACCGCGTCGAGGCCGAAGCGCGCCTCAAGGCTGTCGGGCCAGTCATCGCGGGGCGTGTCGTTGATCCAGAGGGCCACTTGCGGGTGTCCTTTGCGCTTCAGACTTCCATCTCGGCGCGGATCTTGGAGCGCAGGACGTCGATCGGCATCAGATTGCCATGGCGGCGCACGTGCCAGAAGGTCCAGCCATTGCACGAGGGCGCGGCCTGGACGCGGGCGCCGACCTGGTGGATGGACCCGCTTTCGGTGCCGCTGGAGACCGACCCGTCCGCGCGGACCCGCGCGGTGCGGCGGCCCTGGCTGCAATACAGCGTGTCGCCCGGCTTGATGAGGCCGGCTTCGACCAGCGCGCCGAACGGAATGCGCGGCAGCGAGCGCTTGGACTGTGTCACCGCGATCGCATCGCCCCGGCCCGGTTCGATGGCGGCCAGGCGCCGGCGGGCCACGTCGATATAGCCCTCATCGGCCTCGATCCCGATGAAATGCCGCCCGAGCTTCTTGGCGACCGCGCCGGTCGTGCCCGTGCCGAAGAACGGGTCGAGAATGGTCTGGCCCGGATCGGTGCTCGCCAGGATCACCCGGTGGAGCAGCGATTCCGGCTTCTGCGTTGGATGGGCCTTCTTGCCGTCGGCCGCCTTCAGCCGTTCTCCGCCGCCGCAAATCGGCAGCGTCCAGTCGGAGCGCATCTGCACCCCGTCATTGAGCGCCTTCATCGCCTGGTAGTTGAAGGTCGGCTTGGAGTGCTTGTGCTTGGACGCCCAGATCAGCGTCTCATGCGCATTGGTAAAGCGGGTTCCGCGAAAATTCGGCATCGGGTTGGACTTGCGCCAGATCACATCGTTGAGGATCCAGAAGCCCATGTCCTGCAGGAAGGTGCCGACGCGGAAGATGTTGTGGTAGCTGCCGATGGTCCAGATCGCGCCGTCATCCTTCAGGACCCGGCGCGCCTCTTCCAGCCAGCCGCAGGAGAACAGGTCATAGGCGTCGAAATCGCCGATCTGGTCCCATTCGTCGTCGACCGCATTGACCTTGGAATTGTCCGGCCGGTGCAGATCGCCGCCCAGCTGGAGATTGTAAGGCGGGTCGGCGAAGATCAGATCCACGCTCCCCTCTGGCAGGGACGCCATGATCTCCACGCAGTTTCCGTGCAAGATCTCGTCTTTGGGCAGAGCGTTTGACACCGCAATCATCCTTCGCGAACCAACTGATTCTCCATCGATGAATCGATGCGGCTTTCCAGATGGTTAAGAGCGATTCACCGTATCTGGCCGCGCGTTGCGGCAACCGGACGGGTTGCACGATAGCGCGCCGCGCCGGGGTCTGGCCAATTTTTCGAATCAGTTGAATCGCTTAGGTGGCCCGCCTTATTCGGCGACCGGCTCGAAAAGATCGCGATGGGCGCCTTCCAGCGCCTGCCTGACAGGTGCAAAACTATATCTGTGGATGGGCGTGGGTCCCAGAGTTCGCAGCCCGTGTTGGTGGGCGGGCGCGCCATAACCCTTGTTGCGCGCGAAGGCGTAGCCGGGATAGCGCCGTCCGGCGCGGATCATGATGGCGTCGCGCACCGTCTTGGCGATGATCGATGCGGCCATGATTGCCGGGTCGTAGCTGTCGCCTCCGACCAGCGCGGTCGTCGGGCAGGGCAGGCGCGGGGTGCGGTTGCCATCGACATAGCAGCGCTCGACCACGCAGGGCAGGGACAGCACCGCCCGGCTCATCGCCGCCATCGTGGCGTGCAGGATGTTCAGCCGGTCGATCTCCTCCGGCTCCGCAATTCCCACCGCGACGAGCGCGCGCTTGCGGATCTCCACGGCCAGCTCGACCCGGCGTGCCTCGGTCAGCGCCTTGGAATCGTTGAGATCGTCCAGAAACCCGCAACGTCTGGGCAGGATGACCGCGGCCGCGACCACGGGGCCGGCGAGCGGGCCGCGTCCGGCCTCGTCCACGCCGGCGTGCAGCTTGTTGGTCTTGGCAAAGCGTTTCGGACAGGAGGCAGTCTGCATGCGATTACCCTGTCAGCGGTCCGGGCAAAATTCCAGCGTGCGCGGCTGTGCGTACGCATCAGGATGCATCTGACAAAGTTTTGGCCAGCCTCGAAACCCGATCGCCTCGCACCCGTTGCCTAGGACACCGGCTTGCCGGTTCTTCAAGAAGCAAACGGAGTATTCGTCAGATGGCTCAAGCAACAGCTCGCTTTGTCTCGCCGCGCGAGGATGGCAGCTGGGACAACAAAGCCGCGAACGCGTCCCGCGCCTCCAGCGTCCATGAAACCCAGGCCGATGCCGTCGAGGCGGCGAAGACCACCCTGCGCAACCAGGGCGGCGGCGAACTCTCCATCCAGGCCAGCAACGGCCAGGTGCGCGAAAAAGTCAGCGTGCCGGGCAAGCAGCACGCCCGCGTGCTCAATCAGTAACGGCCCGGACGGGGTCTAGAACAGGCTCATCTGCGCGCCGGTTTCCAGCGGCACCTCGAACAAATCCGTGCGCAGGGGCTGGCGCTCCCCGTCCAGCCCGTACCGGCGTCTGGCCTTCTCGAAACGCTGCGCGATCAGCTCGGCAATCGGGCCTTCGCCGCGACCGCGCTTGTGGAAGGTGGCGTCGTAATCCTTGCCGCCGCGCGTCTGGCGCACGAGCGACATGATCTTGCCTGCGGCGTCCGGACGCTCGCTTTCCAGCCATTCGCGGAACAGGTCGGCGATCTCCAGCGGCAGGCGCAACACGACGTAGCTCGCGCTGCGCGCTCCGGCCTCGGCGCCCGATTTCAGCAACGTCTCGATTTCCCGGTCGGTCAGGCCGGGTATCACGGGCGCGGTCATCATCGTGACCGGAATTCCCGCGGAGGACAGCTGTGCGATCGCCTCCATCCGGCGTTGCGGCGTGGACGCGCGTGGCTCCATCGCCCGGGCGAGCTTGCGGTCCAGCGTGGTGACCGAGAGGGAGACGCGAACGAGCCCCAGCTCGGCCATCTGCGAGAGAATGTCGATGTCGCGCGTCACGCTTGCCGACTTGGTGATCAGCCCGACCGGATGCTTGAATTTCAGGCATGTTTCCAGGATGGAGCGGGTGATCCGCAGGCGCTTCTCGATCGGCTGGTAAGGGTCGGTATTCGCGCCGATGGCGATCGTTTCAGGGACATAGCCGCGTTTCCTGAATGTCTTCTCAAGCAGGGCGGCCGCGTCGGGCTTGAAGAAGAGCTTGCTCTCGAAATCCAGCCCCGCCGAATAGCCCCAATAGGCGTGGCTCGGCCTGGCATAGCAATAGATGCAGCCGTGCTGTCCTGTTGCACACTTCAGATATAAGCGTGAACGGTAATGATCGTTTCATCGCTCGCAAGCTCCAATGTCTCAAAGCAAAAAACTATCTCGGCACCTTAAGCAAGAGAGCGACGCCATTGTCTGATGCAGTTTTTTTTTGCGGGTGGCGCTGATCTACTGGCAGCAGACCCAAACCCGTCAACCAGGCCAGTAGGAGCAGAAAGTAGCTTAAAAAGCGCCAGAAACTGTCCAACGGAGGGGGAGAGTAGCTCAGAGGGCGGCAAGGAGCGCTGACGTGATCTGGAAGATTATCCGGGCGCTTTCATTCTGAGCGTCTTGGAAAACGGGCTAACTAACTGGCCGCCATGATCGAGAAGGGCTAGGATGCGGCTTGCAAACACTTTCACGATGGACTATGTACACCGCATGGCCGTTCTTCGCGCATTGCTGATCGTGTTGACTCTGCTGGCGCTCGCCGGCGCGTCTGCGAACGCGTCGGTCGCGCATGACGATCATCACTCTAGCCATCCTGCGGCCGAGGCCGAAGCGTCCGGTCCGTCAGGAGCCGATGAGCGCTCCGATATCCACGCCACGCATCCGTGCGGGGTTTGCCACCACATGACGGCATTGCCGGGTATAGGCCCTGGCCTGTCTCAGGTTTCCGCGCCGCTCGCCTTCAGACTGGGACACCAGTCTCTGACCGGACGGCGCGCTTCGCCTCCGCACCAACCTCCAATCGGGTGATCAGACGCATTTCGTCCTGACCCTTCCGACTGGAGAATTCTTGTAAATGTCCAAACCAAATGACGCTCGGCGTGTATCGCCGGGCCGCTGGATCGTGGCGCTGCTTGTCGCAGGCGCGGTCCAGACCGGCGGTGCGCATGCGCGTGGCGATGAACCGGTCCGCCTTTCAGTGTCAGACGCGCTTAGCCGCGCGGTCTCGGCACATCCCGAACTCGACGCCCAGGCCGCCGAAATCGAGGCCCGTGAGGGCGAAGCGCGGCAGGCGGGCCTGTGGAGCAATCCCTCGATCGAACTGGAAGCCGACGAGATCGGCGGCGATCGCGGTGGTCTCGGTGATGGCGAAACGACCGTGTTTCTGCGTCAGACGATCCCGTTTGGCGGAGACCGCAGCCGGGCCCGAAACGCCGGGCTCGCAGCGACCCGCGTGGCGCAACAGACGCTTCGCCAACGCCGGCTCGATCTGCTGGCCCGCACGGCGACGGCCTTCGTCGAGGCCGATGCGGCTCAAGACCGGGCCGAGGTTCGCCAGGAACTTCTCGACCTCGCCCGGGAGGCGGCCGACGCCATCTCCGCACGTGTCGAAGCCGGACGTGCCTCGCCGATCGAAAACAACCGGGCTCGCGTGCTGCTGGAGACAGCGAGATCGGCAGCGACGCGCGCCAGGCTCGAAGCGAATGCTGCAACGGGAGAGCTGGCCGCAATCCTCGGCGCACCCGGACTGGAGGCATCCCTGGGCCATCCGCAACCTCTGTTCGGCTTCAATTTCTCCGAGGAGACACCTCAAGGCGCGATCGAGGCCAATGCCCGTCTCGCGGTGCAGCAGGCCGAGATCGCCCGCCGGGCAGCCGTCCTTCGTGCCGAGCGAGCCGGGGCCATCCCCGATGTGACGGTCGGCGCCGGGATGCGACGGTTCGGGGCCAGTGACGAAACCGCCTACCTCGCCTCGATCGAAATCCCCATTCCCGTGTTCGATCGCAATCAGGGAAATATCGCGGCGGCGGCGGCGCGAGAGACTGTCTCGCTTCTGGAGGCGGATGCGTTGCGGCGCGAGCTCATGCGCGAGTTTGCCCTGAATTACGGTCGCTGGCGGCGTGCCGGAGAGCATTACGAGAGCCTTCGAACACAGATTCTCCCGGCATCAAGAGAGGCCTATGAGGCGTCGCGGGAAGCCTATCGGGAAGGCGAACTCGATCTTCTCAACCTGCTCGACGTACAGCGTGAATATTTCGATTCGCGGATCGCGCTGATCGATGCGCGCTCCCGCTTCGCGGCATCTGCCATCGACCTTGATCTCGTAACCGGCGGACGCCGGCTTGTGGCGCTGCTCGAGGGCGCGCCGATGGAGGACATCCAATGAAACCGAACTCCTTCTTGCTTCTCACAACCTGCATGCTGGCGCTCTCCGCCTGTGGACAGGACAGCAGCCCGGCACCGGTCACGGACGATCATGGCGAGGAATCCGGGCAACACGCCGGCGAAGGCGAAACGCATGCGCCGGATGATCATGCCAGAGACGAACATGCGCCAGGCGAAGATGGCGATGACGAACACGCGGCCGACGGGCACGAAACGGAGTCCCGTTCGGTCCGTCTGACCGAAGCCCAGCAGGCCGAGCTTGGAATCCAGATGGCCCCGGTCTCGTCGGGGCCTGTCGCCGCGACGGTCGAACTGCCGGGTGAAGTCGTTTTCGACCAGACCCAACTGGCTCACGTCGCGCCGCGGGTTTCAGGCATAGTCCGCCAGGTGAATGCCGCCGAAGGCGACGAGGTCGAAGCCGGTGAGGTCCTGGCCGTCCTGGAAAGCCGCCCATTGGCTGACGCCAAGGCCGAGTATCTTTCGGCCCGTGAGCGCCTGGCTCTAGCCGAAGCCTCCTTCAACCGCGAACAGCGGCTCTGGGAGCGGCAAATTTCCGCCGAGCAGGACTTTCTCGACGCCCGTCAGGCGCTGGAAGAAGCCCGCATCACGCTACGGCGGGCCAGTCAGCAACTGGAGGCGCTCGGTGTCGATGCGCAGGAGCGCAGGGATATCGCAGCCTCGCCGGAAGCCTCTCTGACCCGGTACGACCTGGTTGCTCCGATCACCGGGACGGTGATCGAGCGTCACGCGGTGCTCGGCGAAACGCTGGAGTCCCAAGGCGAGCAGCCCGCCTTCATCATCGCCGACACCAGCACTGTCTGGATCAACGCGGCGATATATGGCGAGGACCTTGCCCGGGTAAATGCCGGGGACTCGGTACTGATCGAAGTCGGGGAAGGCATCCCTGCGATAGAGGAAACGATCGAGTTCGTGAGCCCTCAGCTCGGCGAACGAACCCGAACGGGGCGAGCCCGGATAGTCGTGGAGGATGCCGGTGAGCGTCTGCGCCCAGGCATGTTCGTCACGGTGTTTTCCACCCCGGCAGACGCCCTGCCGGCGCTTCGCGTTCCAGTCAGCGCACTACAGACCATCGAAGGCGAAACAGTCGTCTTCCGCGCCGAAGACGATGCCTTTCACGTTCAACGCGTCGAAGTCGGTTCCCGCTCGTCCCAGTTCGCCGAGATCACCAGCGGGCTGACGCCAGGCGCGACCGTCGTCACCGAGGGCGCCTTTGCGCTGAAAGCGGAATTGCAGAAAGGAGAGTTCGGCGATGGCCACGCGCACTGAACATCACGCGGGCTCGCAGCCTGCACTCGCAAGATTGCTGTACCGTATCGCGGGCGGACGCATGCTCGCCCTCCTTGCCTTCATAGGGATCATCGCGGGAGGTATCGTAACGTTCCGGACCATGCCTGTTGATGCGTTCCCGGACGTGACCCCGACCCTGGTCCAGGTTTTCACCGAAACCGAGGGCCTCGCACCCGAAGAGGTGGAACGTTACGTCACCTTCCCGGTCGAAACCTCCATGAACGGGTTGCCGCGGATCGAGGAGGTCCGGTCCACCTCCAATTTCGGGCTCTCGGTCGTGACGGTCTATTTCGAGGACGGCACGGACATTTACTGGGCCCGCCAGCTCGTCGGAGAACGCCTCCAGCAGGCGCGCGAAGAAATCCCGGAAGGGTTTGGCGAGCCCAAGATGGGCCCGATCACCACCGGTCTGGGACAAATCCTGTTCTACTTCCTGGACAGCACGAACGGAGAACATGACGGCATCGAGCTGCGCACCATCCAGGACTGGATCGTGAAGCTCGACCTTCAGACCGTACGCGGGGTTACCGAGGTGCTTTCGCTCGGCGGCTTCGAACAGCAATACCAGATACATGTCAGGCCGCAGGCCTTGCTGCGCTTCGACCTAACGATCGAGGATGTGGTGGAGGCGGTATCGGCTAACAACGCCAATGCGGGCGCCCAATTCCTGGTCGAAAACAGCGAGCAATACACCGTGCGTGCCGTCGGTCTTGCCGAAGGCGAGCACGATCTGGAGGACATTGTCGTCAAGGTCGCCGACGGCGTGCCGGTTCGGGTCGGCGATCTCGCGCGGGTCGAGGTGGGCGGAGCCCCGCGCCAGGGTCTGGCCACCATGAATGGCGAAGGCGAGACCGTTGCCGGCCTGGTGTTGAAACTCATCGGGGCCAATACCAACGAGGTGATCGCGAGCGTCAAGGATCGGCTCGACCGTATCAACGCGGCGCTTCCCGAAGGCGTCGTGGCGACGCCGTATTACGATCAGTCCGAACTGGTCGGCAAGGCGGTCTCGACCATGACGACGGCACTCTGGCAGGGCGCTCTTCTGGTGGTGATCGTCCTGATCGCGTTCATGCGGGGATGGCGCCCCAGCCTGATCGTCGCGGCGTCCATCCCCTTCTCGGTGGCATTCGCACTCCTGGCCATGCGCATCTTTGGCGTCTCGGCCAATCTGATGTCGCTAGGCGGCATCGCGATCGCCATCGGCATGATGGTCGACGGCGCCGTGGTGATCGTGGAGAACGCCAACCGGCGCCTGCAGGAGGCTGCGGCAGACGCGAACAAGCGCAGCGTGATTGCCGCCGCCTGCGCGGAGGTCTTGCAGCCGCTGATCTTCGCCATCCTGATCGTGGTTGTCGTGTTCGTGCCGATCCTCACCCTTCAGGGTGTGGAGGGAAAGACGTTCCGGCCGCTCGCATTTTCGGTCGTCTTCGCCATGGCGGGGTCGCTCGTCTTTGCGGTCCTTCTGGCGCCGGTCGCATCCTTCTTCGGTCTCAAGCACACCCGGAAGGAGGAACACCAGCCCGGAGAGGGCCTCTTCGAACGAACACTTGCGCCGGTGATCGGCTTTTTCGTCAAGAAGCGCTGGGCCGCACTCCTGCTGGCTGCGGTCATGCTGGTTTCGGGCGGGGCGATCTTTCCGCGCCTCGGCTCGGAATTCACGCCGCGGATGAATGAAGGCGATCTGCTTGTGCGGCTGACAATGGCGCCCTCGATCTCACTTCCCGAGGCGCGCGAGACGGTCACGCGGTTCGAGCGCGAGTTGCTCGCGCAATTTCCCGACGAGGTCGAACGGGTCGTCACCAGGGTGGGCCGGGGCGAGGTGGGCGCACACGCCGACCCGGTTAATAGCGGTGAGGCTTTCGTCGCGCTCGCCCCGCGTTCGCAGTGGACGGGGGCGCGTAGCCAGGAAGCGCTGCTGGCGGAGATGAGCGAGGCGTTCGAGGACTTTCCCGGCGCCCAGTTCAATTTTACCCAGCCGATCGCTGCGGCGACCGATGAGCTTCTCACCGGCACCAAGGCGGCCCTGGCCATCAAGCTGTTCGGGCCGGACATGGGTGTGCTCGAAGAGCGTGGCAACGAAATCGCGGCCGTGGTTCGCGAGCTTGAAGGGGCGGCCGACGTCCAGGCCGACCAGGTCAGCGGCGCACCCCAGCTGCGCATTACGGTGAACCGCGAGGCGATCAGCCGTTTCGGCCTGAACGTGGAAGACGTGCTTGCGGTCGTGAGAACGACGATCGGAGGCGAACAGGCCGGACAGGTCTTCGAGGGTGTGCGGCGTTTCGATATCATAGTGCGCTACCAGGAGGCCGCGCGCGCGAGCGCCGAACGGATAAGCCGTATCATCGTGACCGGGCCGAACGGTGAGCTGATCCCGCTTGGGCAGCTTGCCAGCGTTGAACGCATCGAGGGGCCGCGCCAGGTCACCCGCGAGAACAGTCAGCGCTTTCTCACGGTTCAGGCGAATGTGCGCAATCGCGACATCGGCTCCTTCGTCGAAGAGGGCCGTGCCGCAGTCGCCGAGGCCGTGGACCTGCCGCCAGGCTATTTCGTGGAGTGGGGCGGCCAGTTTGAGCTCCAGCAGGAAGCCAATGCGCGCTTTGCCGTGGTCATCCCGGTCACGCTCGCCATCGTCTTCCTGTTGCTGCTGTTCAGCTTCGGCCGTCTGAAGAGCGCCCTGTTGATCCTGGCCAACATCCCGCTGGCGCTTGTCGGCGGCATCGCCGCGCTCTGGCTGACCGGACAGAATCTGTCCGTGCCGGCTTCGGTCGGCTTCATCGCGCTCTTCGGTATCGCGCTTGGAAACGGGATGGTGCTCGTCTCCTTCCTAGATGGCTTTGCCCGTGAGCGGCGCGATATCGACCGGCTCTCCATCGATGCCGCCGCGCGGCGGGCCAAACCGGTCCTGATGACGGCCACCACGACCGGGCTCGGCCTGATGCCGCTGCTCTTCGCGAGCGGTGTCGGGTCCGAGGTGCAACGCCCGCTCGCCGCGGTCGTTATCGGAGGGTTGGTGACCTCTACGGTCCTGACGCTCTTGGTCATGCCGGCAGTGTACAAGTGGTTCGCGCCGGCCCCGCCGTCGGATGCCGGTGTGGAGGACCTGCCCGCCCCGGTTTAGCTTGAGGCCTTCCGCGGCGAATAAGCGCCGCGGAAGGCCCATTCTTCGTCAGCGACGTCCGGAGGATCGGACCCATGCCGGAACTGGCCAATGTCCTGTTCTTCGCCCTGCTGCCGGTCCTCGGCAACTTCATAGGGGCGATAAGTATCGAATTTCACGTCGCGTCATCGCGCATGGTCAGCCACGCGCTCCATGCTGCGGTTGGGCTGGTGTTGGCGATCGTGACGATCGAGCTCATGCCGCGCGGGCTGGCAGTGATGGAGAACTGGCAGGTAGGCCTGGCGTTCGGGCTGGGCGGGCTTGGCTATATCATGCTCATGAAGGCGGTCACCTTCGTCCAGAGCCGGACGCGCTCGGACGCCGGTTCGAGCACATGGATGGTCTATATCGCCGTTGGTGTCGACCTTTTCGCCGACGGGCTCATAATCGGAGCCGGCAGTGCGGTTTCGCCGGGTCTTGGATTGCTGCTTGCTCTCGGCCAGCTGCTCGCAGACTTCCCTGAAGGCTATGCTGCCTTCGCGAACCTCCAAGCCAGGAACGTGTCACGCAAGACCCGGTTCGCCCTTTCCGCCGCCCTCGTCCTGCCTGCAACAATCGCGGCGCTGGTCTCTTTCCTCTTACTGCGGGATATGGCCGAATGGGTGCAGACCTCGGCACTAGTTGCGGTGGCGGGACTTCTCACGATCGCCGCGATCGAAGACATGATGGGCGAGGCTCATGAAAGCGCCGAAGACCGGACCGGCTCCATCCTGGCATTTATCGGCGGGTTCGTTCTGTTCAGCCTGGTTACGACGGGATAGGAAAAGGGCGCGACGGTCGGCTGTCAGGCCTGAAGCCAGGCTTCTGCGGCCGCGCGCTCATCGGTTTCGAAAAACTTCAGCTCGGCCTTGAAAAACGGATCGCTCAACGCGGTGCCCCAGTCCTCCCAGCGCTTGTCGCCAAGGATTGCGATGCGTTCCATCTGGTCCTGATGGCTGACGTCGAACCTCAGGTCGGCCCAGAGGCCCTTGAAGTCCCAACCTTCGAAATCTTTCAACTCGATCAGCATCCGAACCTTTTCCTGGTCGGAGGCCGCTTTTTCGAATTGCTCGGCAAATTGCTCGATGTCGGATTGCGAGACCGTGCCGGTCACAGTGACCCTGAGAATGCCGTCTTCGCCCATCGAATTCGTAATCATGATGCGTCTCCCGCTTCAATTGGCTTCCAACCCGCCAATCGAGAACGCTACGCCGTGGTTCCGTACAGGGGTGAGGATGACCAGCTTGTCGGGGCGAGTTTCTCAACGAGCAAGCGTTCTCATCGCTGTGTAAATCGCGCAGCTTCTGCGGCTGTCTTGAGGTTAGAGAAGCGAGCCGAGGTCAGAGCCCAGCGTGGGATAGGCGGCGATCATGTCCTTTAGATCGCGCGCGCCAAGCCGGTGACGAATCGCAAGCGCGAAGATATTGATCAGTTCGCTATAGCTGTCGCCGAGAAGATGAGCCCCCACAATACGGTCCCCGTCCTCGTCGATGAGGACTTTCGCCGCGCCGCAGGATTCGCCGATCCGCCGGTTGGAAAACCAGCCGCCGGTGTCGTTGAAGGCGACCCGCAGGTTTGAGGTCGCTTTTTTCGCCTCCTCCTCGCTCATGCCGACGGAAGCGAGTTCGGGCAGGGTGAAAACCACGCTCGGCACGCCGCGATAGTCCGGCGCCTCGCCCGGCTCGTCGAGCATGTTCTTCGCGGCCCGCTTACCTTCCAGTACGCCGACCGGAGTAAGCGGCGCGCCTTCGGTGTCGGCCGCATCGCCTGCGGCATAGACGCTCCGATTCGACCGGCTACGCAGACGTGCATCAACGTGCACGCCCTTCTCGCTCCAATCGATGCCCGCCACATCGAGGTCCAGCCTCTCCAGATTGGCGATACGGCCCGCGCCGTGAACGACGAGACCGGTTTCGATGTGACGCGACTTGCCGGCCTGCTCGACGAGCACTTGGTATTCCCCACCGTCCTTTTTCACGGCCTTGAGTTCGGTTGTGCCCTCGAACTCGATGCCGGCCTCTCGGCCACGCTCGACGAGCCTGGCGACCAGGTCGGGGTCGAACGCCTCAAGAGGGCGCTCGCCCCGGTCGATCATGTGAACCTTCGCACCGGTCCGCGCTGCGATATGGGCGAACTCAGAGGATACATACCCTCCGCCGACAAAGAGAATGCGGGACGGGAGCGCCGTCAGGTCCATGAATTGCGTGCTCGTCGTGAGGTATTCCTCACCAGGTATGCCGAGCGGGCGAGGACAGGCACCGGTGGCGATCAGGATGCGCCCCGCTTCGAGATGGTCTTCGTTCACCGCAAGCGTGGACCCTCCGGTAAAACGCGCGGAGCCGTGCCAGGTCGCGATCCCCTTGTCTTTCAGTCCGCTCTCGATGCGACCGGGCATGTCCTCGACGAAGGATTGCTTGAACGCGACGAGATCGGCCCAGTCTATGCTCAGGCCGTCGTCCCTGATCCCCTTTCCCCTCATCAGGCGCGCTGCTTCGACGATCTCGGCGCCTCGCCGAAGCATCTTCTTTGGATCGCAGCCTCGTAGGGCGCAGGTGCCGCCATAGGGCCGCTCGTCCACGATGGCGACCGACCAGCCAGCCGAGGCGCAGACATGGGCCGCCGTTACGCCGGCCATGCCCGCGCCAATCACGATGAGATCGAAATCTTTCGTCATGGGGTTCTCGCTAGCAGCTGCGGCAGGCGCCGGCGGTCCCGTTCGCCCGCGCTTCCTGTATCGGCGGACAGGGCTGGGTCCCGTAGGAACAGAACACGCAGCAATCGCCCGACTTGGGACGGAGCAGCGTCCCGCACCCCTTGCAGTCATAGAAGAACTGGCAGGCATCGACCGGCATCGTCTCGGTCTCGCTGTGAGAACACTCCGGGCAGGTCAGCGTCGAGGTCGGTATAATGGTTTTCTCCCGCAAGGTCGTGGTTCAGTCTTGACGAAGCGCCGCAGGATAACCCGCACTGGTCGAGGCTTGGGCAATTGCGACGGAACTTGTCCGCCGGGGATCGAATGTGACGCTGGCCTCCCTGGTTTGGTAGTCAATCTCGACCTGCTCGACCCCGTCGACACGGTTCATCGCCGCCTTCACCGCGATCGGACAGGTGACGCAGCTCATGTTCTGCACCTCGAACACCACGGTGCGCCGGTGGGTTTCCTGGTTGGTTTCACCCGTCGTTGCGGAGGAGATGGCCACCTCCGGCGCCGCCGCAGTCGATAGACCGAGAAATGCCGCGCTCAGCGCAGATGCAAACAGTGTGATCATGATGATCCTCCTAGTAGAAAAGCGGCGCCCAGACGCCGGCGGTCAGGGCCAGTGCAACGAGTAGTGTCGAAGTCCAGAGAGCGAGTTTAACGGTCAGGCTCGACACGGTGCGGCCACCCTGCCGATCATCGCACTTGGTCCGCCGTCCGTAGACCTGCCAGAAACCGAGGCCGATCAGGCCGATCGCGATGACCGCGAAAATCGGCTTGTAGGGTTCGAGCGCAGTCAGGGTCCCGATCCAGGCGCCGGAAACCCCGGCCAGTACGAGGGCAAGAGGCAACACACAGCAGGATGTAACGCCGAGCGCTGCGAGCAGCGAGCCTCCAGCGAGCCAGCCCGTGTGCTGCCGCCTGACTTTAGAGCGTGAGGAACTCGCGTCGGCTATATCGTCGGTCTGGTCCATGGGCGTGCTCCGGGGTCGAAATCGCTATGGAACCGGGATACAATCTGTACCGGCTACAGCTTCAAGGGTGTTCTCTGAGAATGACGATCACACAATCGCGAGGCGGGCTGAGGCGCGGCGCGCTGGCGCGCAAGATCGGCTGCAATGGTGAGACGATCCGCTATTACGAGAAGATCGGCCTGCTCAGGGAGCCGGACCGGACACAAGGTGGACACCGGGTCTACTCCGTCGAAGATCAGCGCCGGCTCGGCTTTATCCTTCGCGGCCGGGGGTTGGGCTTTTCGATTGAGCAATTGCGCGACCTGCTCTGCCATGTCGATGCGGGCGACTACACCTGTGGCGAAGTTTCGGCTCTCACGCGGCGCCACCTTCACGCCGTTCGCGAGAAGATCGCGGAGCTTCACAAGATGGAAGTCCGGCTCGTCCAAATGACGAATGCCTGTGAGGGAGGCAGGAAGCCCTCGTGTTCGATCATCGATTTATTGGAGGAGAGGGAACAGGTTGCTGGCTCTGAGAAATAAGTAAGTTCGACTGCCCGCGCCAAAAAATGGAGGACTTCAAGGCGCGCTGACAGCACCCCCATACCATGTACGGCAATCTCGCATGCTGGTTGGTTGTCCCTCGATCGATTTCCTTTGCTAATCGTCTCTGCTGCGCTCGTGACGAGTCCCGGCAAAAGAGCCTTGGGGCTCATGCCATACGAACAAGAAGCCTTCCAGGCCAGCAATCCGGGCGTCTACCCAGAGCACAGAATTTCAAGTGTGAGGCGGCTACACGACGTGCGTGCGAGTGGCGGCAGCCCTTGGGCGCCGCTGATACTACGCGTCGCCCTGCTTATGTGGGCCCGCCGCGTCGTGGCGGTCCGCCTTCCGGTTTCGGCGATGCGTAGCGAGTATTCTACGTGAAGTGCCGTAGCGCACCGCGCATAATCTCCATTATCCCATATCTGACTTGATCTTGCGCCTTGCCCGGTAGACGCGCACCTCGGCCGCCTTTGCCGAGATGCCCATGATTTCACCGATTTCGGATAGGGAAAGACCTTCGATTGAAGCGAGGAGGAGCGGGATCCGAAGGCCCTCTGGTAACTTGGCTATAGCCTGTTCTGTCGCGTCCAGGGCTTGCCGATCGGAGGTCTGGCGCTCCGGTGAAGGCGCGTCTGTCGGTATTTGTTCAAGTGTGTCCTCGGCGCCGATCCATTTCAGTACGCTTCGGCGGCGGAAATGGTCGCGCAGCTTGTTACGGGCGATGGCGAACAGCCAAGTTTGAAAGGGCCGCGACGGGTCATAGCGATGCAGGTTGCGGTAGACGGCGACGAAAGTGTCCTGCGCAACATCATTGGCGTCGTCTTCGCTCAGCCCTTGGCTAATCGCAAACCGCACCAGGCGCGGTGCGTCGCGCGTCATCAGCCGGTCGAAGGCGTACCGGTCGCCATGACGGGCTGCGGCTACGAGGGGCTCGCCAGCAGTCACCGCTGAGGCAGCTGGCTTATCAGCCTTGGTCATCAAAAGCGCGACCGAGTATATCGTCGAACTCCTGCGCCTGCTCCGGCGAAAGCTCGGCGCGCATCGCCAGGAGATGATCGAGCGTGGCAAGCTGCAGCTCGACCATGGCATCGTGGTAGCGCGCGGTTGCGGCCGTAACATCCTCAGACAACGCTTTATCACGCAATAACGCCTCACCGATCGCCTCGCGCGCCTCTCGCAGTTCGGCTTCCTTCGCGTCTCTGATGGCAGCGAAACGGGCTTCGATCTCGTCGATGCGTGTGTCCTGTTCTGCATCAAGTTCGAGTTCTTCATGAACCAGAGCGTGAAAATTGTCGCCTTCCTGGCCGCCGCTTCCCAAGCCGATGCCGAGCCAGACGCCAATGAGACCGCCGGCAAGGCCGAGAACCGCCGCGACCAATCCCGAACGGATCATTGCTTGCGTCCTTCTCTCAACGAGACAAGCGCGTACGGCCCGGACGGATCGAACGCGTCCAGGACGTCACGATCGTGGGCATGGACAGCACTTAGCCCAGCGAAGCTTCCGACTATCAGGGCAAAGGCTGCCGGCGCCACGCGCCAGGACAGGGCCGGCACTAGCCCGCCGAGTGAGCGTAGCGTCGCCCCGCTTCGCCTCTCGATTCTCGCCCAGACAGCCTCCCGAAAGTCAGGCCGTACCGGTCGAGCCGATTGTCGGCCAAGTTCATAAAGACGGGTATCGAGATCATGGTCGTTCATGGCGCTCTGGATCCGGGAAGAGGTCGAAACACGAGATAGTACGCGTATCGTCAGGTGTTCCCTCAAGGCGAAATATGAGAGCGGCCCGGTGCGACGCTCCCTGCTGCGAATGATTTGAGGGCGCGAGGCCTCTGCGTCGTAATCTCCGTGTGCCGGCTGCCACCGGGGCCCAGCTCTCCCGCCCCCGGATGTGCCATGGGTACCCCGGAGGCGGTCGATGCGAGGGCGAAGTTCGATAGCAGCAAAGGGTCCCCCCATCCATGACACGCATTGACAGGCGCGGGTTTCTGACGGCCGGTGCCGCGAGTGGGCTCGCCGCTTCCGGTTTGCTGCCGGCCTGGGCGCGGAGCCAGAGCGTGATTGCGCCGCAGAGCGGGCTCAGCGGGACCGAATTTGATCTCACGATTGGGCGGTCCCCGGTGAGGATTGACGGACGACCCGGACGCGCCATCACCATAAACGGTACCATTCCCGCCCCGCTCTTGCGCTGGCGCGAGGGCGACGATATCACGCTGCGGGTCACCAACACGCTGGACGCGGACACCTCGATCCACTGGCATGGCATCCTCATCCCGTTCCACATGGACGGCGTGCCCGGCGTCAGCTTCCCCGGCATACGGCCCGGCGAGACCTTCACCTACCGATTTCCTGTGAGGCAAGCTGGAACCTACTGGTATCACAGCCACTCCGGGCTTCAGGAGCAACTTGGCCATTACGGGCCAATAGTCATCGATCCGGCCGGCTCCGATCCGGTCGCGTACGACCGCGAATACGTGATCGTGCTGTCGGACTGGACCTTCATGGATCCGCACCGGCTTTTCGACGAGCTGAAGAAGAGCGCGGACAGCCTGAACTATCAGAAGCGCACCTTCGCCGACTTCCTGGCCGATGTGCGTGAAGAGGGCCTCGGCGATGCGATCGCGCAGCGCGACATGTGGGCGCGCATGCGCATGATGCGCACAGATATATCCGACGTCACAGGCGCAACTTATACCTATCTGATCAACGGGCACGGGCCGCAGGACAACTGGACGGCCCTGTTCAGTCGCGGCGAGCGGGTCCGGCTTCGGATCATCAACGCCTCTGCGATGAGCCTGCTCAATTTCCGCATCCCGGGACTGGCAATGACTGTCGTCCAGGCCGACGGGCTCAACGTCCAGCCGGTCGAGACCGACGAGTTCCAGATGGGCGTCGCGGAAACCTACGACGTGATCGTGGAACCCACAGAGGACCGGGCCTACGCGATCGTGGCCGAGGCGATCGACCGCTCGGGCATGGGCGTCGCAACGCTCGCCCCGCGGCTCGGCATGCGCGCAGAAGCCCCGCCGCTTCGCGAGCGCCCGCTGCTGACCATGACCGATATGGGCATGGGCGGTCATGCCGGCCACGACAGCGCCATGGCCGCTGGCGCGGGCATGGCGATGGATCATGGCTCGAACGGCAATCATGCGGCTATGGAACATGACGGCCCGGCTCTCGGGACGATGAACCATGACTCGATGGATCACGGCGCAATGGTCGGCGGTGGCGCTGCCATGGTCGAGCACAACCATCCGCAGTGGCCGGGCGTTGCCAATGTCGCGATGGCACCCATCAGCCGGCTCGACGAGCCGGGGATCGGGCTGGAGGACGTGCCCCACCGCACGCTCAGCTATTCCCAACTGCGTAGTCTCGACCCCAACCCGGACTCCCGTGCGCCGGGACGCGAGATCGAGCTTCATCTTACCAGCAACATGGAACGCTATATGTGGTCGTTCGACGGGGTGCGCTTTTCCGAAGTCGTCGAGCCGATCGTCTTCCGCCAGGACGAGCGGCTGCGCCTGACGATGGTGAACGACACCATGATGCCCCACCCGATCCACTTGCACGGCATGTTCTTCGATGTGGTAAACCACGAGGGCGACCATCTCCCGCGCAAGCACACCATCATCGTGAAGCCGGGCGAGAGGCTCTCGGTGGACATCACAGCAAACGAGGTCGGCGACTGGGCTTTCCACTGCCACCTGCTCTACCATATGCACGCGGGCATGATGCAGGTCGTTTCCGTGCGCGCAGACGCGGAGAGCCACCTGAACGCCCACGCCCATTCCGGTCATCACGCTCACATGACGGGGAGGGATTAATGGCTCGTCTCATCACCTCTGCCGCACTGGCCCTGGCGCTGAGCGCGCCCGCCTTCGCCCAGGAGGGACAATGGTCGGCGGCCGATGAATATTACGATACCGTCGAAATGGACGAGGCGCGCCGCCAGCTCCAGCATGAGGGTGGCGGCACGCGTCACCTATTCCTCCAGGCCGACCGGCTGGAATACCAGTCCAACGACGGAGCACCGCTGCTCGTCTGGGACGCGCAGGGCTGGTATGGCGGCGATCTGAACCGGATCTGGGTCAAGACCGAGGGCGAACACAGCCTTGCCGAGGACTCTATCGAGGGCTTCGAGGTCGAGGCACTCTACAGCCGCGCGATCACGCCCTATTTCGACCTGCAGGCGGGTCTGCGCCAGGATTTCGACCCTGATTTCGAGACCACCTATGCGGTCGTCGGTCTGCAGGGCCTTGCGCCCTACTGGTTCGAAGTCGACGGTGCGGTCTATCTCAGCGACCTGGGCGACCTTACCGCGGGCTTCGAGGCCGAATACGAGCTCCTGCTCACCCAGCGTCTCGTCCTGCAGCCGCGCGCCGAGTTGTCGTTCTCCGCGCAGGACGTCCCGGAACTCGGACTGGGCGCAGGGCTTTCCTCTGCGGAGGCTGGTGCCCGCCTGCGTTACGAGATCGATCGCCAGTTCGCGCCCTATATCGGCGTGAGTTGGCACGAAAAGTTCGGCAAGACGGTCGATTTTGCACAGCTTGAAGGGGAGGATACGCACAGTGTCTCCTTCGTCCTCGGCGTGCGGCTCTGGTACTAGGGGGATTTTCATGGATAATCTGATCGAGCCGAACCTGCACCCGATCTTTGTGCACTTCGTCGTCGGGCTATTGTTCACCAGCGCGCTCGCTCTGGCGATTTCTGCCTTTGCGCCGACCGACACGCGCTGGCGTTCGACCTTGCAAGCGGCCGGCGACTGGATGCTGGGTCTCGGCATTCTTGCCGCGCTCGGCGCTGTGATCGCCGGGTTCGACGCTTACTACTCTGTCACCCATGACGGTCCCTCTCACGAGGCCATGACGACACACCGCAACTGGGCGCTGCCGACCGCGGCCGCGTTCCTCGGCCTCGGTATCTGGCGGTGGTTCAAACGCAGCGAGCGTCCGGGCGCTCTTTTTGGCCTGGCCGGACTCGTCGCCGCGGCGCTTCTGACCGTGACCGCCTGGTGGGGCGGAGAGCTCGTCTTCCGTCATGGACTGGGCGTAGAGAGCCTGCCGGCCGCTACCGGTGAAGGCCATGACCACGATCACGGCGATGGCGGACACGGTCATGACGAGACAGCCGGCGCCGAGAGCGAGAGTGAGCACGCTCATGACCAGAGTAGTGGCGATCAGGAGCACGCGCACGATGGGGGAATGTCCAACGAGCATGCCCACGCCTCCGAAGAAGGTCGTTCGCCGACAAGTGCCCCGGCGCACTCGGCACCGGGTACGCCCGAAGCAACAGCTCTTGCCTTGCATGCGGCCTTGGCTAGCCAGGACGAAACGCAGGTGCGCAGCTTGCTTTCGGAAGATGTCCTGATCCTGGAATCGGGCGGCGCGGAGCGCTCCCTGGAGCAATACGCTTCCCATCATATGATGTCCGATATGACCTTCCTGTCGAGCGTATCCCGCGAGACGCTGTCTCAAACCGCTGAAATCTTCGGCGACACGGCCTGGGTCGCGACGGAGACAGCCCTTCGTGGGCGCTTCAACGAGCGCGAAATCGCGGTGAAAAGCCAGGAGAGCCTGGTGATGCGCCGCGCGGGCGAAAGCTGGATCATCGAGCACGTGCACTGGTCGAACAGCGCGCTGCAGAACGGTCTGTCGGTTGAAGAGTCGGATCGGCAAGGATTCGAGGATGAGCACGACCACGCCGATCACGATCACTAGGCCTTGAGCGGGGGCTCACAATAGAAGAGGCGACAATGACTGACGAAACGAAAGGCTATCTACGCTTCGGCGCGATGATCATCACAGGGATGATTGTCATGTTGGGTGTGATGTATCTCAACACCTACGCATGGGAGCATGTCCGTTGGAGCGAGACCCGCTTCTACATGATGTTCCTGATGGGCGCGACGATGGCAGTCGTGATGCTGAGCTTCATGCTCGCAATGTATAAGAATACGCGGATCAACATTGCTATCTTCGCCGGTAGTGTCCTGATCTTCGTCCTGGCGCTGTGGCTGGTGCGCAGTCAGGCGACGGTTGAAGATCGATCCTACATGAAAGCGATGATCCCGCATCATTCCATAGCCATTCTGACCAGCGAGCGGGCAAATATCGAAGATCTACGAGTGCGCGAACTTGCCAATGAGATCATCCGGGCACAGCGCCGCGAGATCAAGGAAATGGACTGGCTGATTGACGACATCGCCGCGAATGGGGCGGCGACAACCATGGAAGACGCGCAGGCCCGGCCGGTCCCGGCATTCGAAGGCCAGGTAAACCCGGACACGCGCACTCCAGATCTGCAAGACAATTGATCTGCGATCGCGAGCCGGTTCCCGGCCGCGCTGAAAACGTCTGCTGGAGGAAGAGATGATGAACGGTTGGGGACACGGCATGTTCGGCGGCGTCTGGATGATCATGGTATGGGGCGTCATCATCGGCCTCCCAGCCTTGCTCGTCTGGTTCGCGGTTCGACGCGGTGGCGGCAGCGAGAGGCAGGCCAACCCGCGCGAAATACTCGAAAAGCGCTATGCCAGTGGCGAGATCGACGAAGAGGAATTCGAGCGGCGCAAACGCAATCTCGACTAACCAGAGCCGAAAAAGGGCCATGACGGCAAGCTAATGGATATTCTGGTCAGCTATGGGGAAGCCGCCAAGACGACGGCTGGCTTTTTCTGGAAATCCGGCTGGGCATTCGTGCTTGGCTACGCGGTCAGCGGGATGATCCAGGCCTTCGTGCCGAAGAGGCGCCTGACGCGCCATATGGGCGATCCCGACGCCAAGAGCGTGAGCCTGTCGACCCTGTTCGGCATGATTTCCAGCTCTTGTTCGTTCGCCGCGCTCGCCGCGGCGCGCGCCCTCGTGCACAAGGGCGCTCATTTCGTCTCGGCCGTCGCCTTCATGTTCGCCTCGACCAATCTGGTGATCGAGCTGGGCATCCTGATCCTCATCTTCCTGGGCTGGCAGTTCCTGGTGGCCGAGATCATCGGCGGGCTGATCCTGATCGCCATCAGCACGATCCTGATCCGGCTCACCTATCCCAAATCTTGGATGGAGGCTGCGCGCGAAAAGGTCGAGGCCGAAGGCGACGCGGAAGCCGAGAGCTTCGATCCGATGGACCGGATTACCAGCCTGAAGGGCTGGGCGAGGGTGGGAAACAATTTCGTCGATGAATGGCTGATGGTCTGGCAGGAGATCCTGATCGGCTTCACCGCCGCGGGTTTCATCGCCGTCTTCGTGCCCGACAGCTTTTGGAAAGCGCTCTTCCTGTCCGATTTCGCGGTGGACAATCCCGGCAATTTCTGGGTTGTACTTCAGAACGCCATGGTCGCGCCCTTTGTAGCGGCAGCGACCTTCATCGGCTCGATGGGTAATATCCCGCTCGCCACGGTCCTGAGCTCGGGCGGCGTGCTGTTCGCCGGTATCATGGGCTTTATCTATTCCGACCTGATGGTGCCCCCGCTGGTGAAGGTGAACGCCAAATACTATGGCTGGCGCGTCGCGCTCTACATCGCGGGGGTCATGTATGCCAGCATCGTGGCGACCGCGATCATCCTGCATTACGGCTTCTACTGGTTCGGCGTCATGCCCGAGACCGGGCGCGCGGTCTCCGACGTCGCCCAGTTCAAGCTCGACTACACGCTCTTCATGAACATCGCCGCGCTCGCCATCGTCGCCATCATGCTCTGGCTGCGCGGAAAGCATCACCGGATGGCCGAGGATGAACCTGGCCACGACCACGCCGGGGGCGAATTCGGCGTGCAGGACTTGGGTGACAACGCTCTTCATCATCGGTCTTGCCGGCGGGGCTGTGGCCTTCTTCACGACAGGTGGAACCAACTAACTCGGAACGGTCAATTTCCAAGCACCTTGCATACCCCCGGGGGGTATTGTATTCATCTAGTCCGGCCTAGAACCGGCCGACCGGCGAGGAGGCCGCGCAATGAGCAATGATCACAACCATTCGAGCGAAAACGCTTGCTGCGCAGGAGGCGCCAAGTCTGCGCCTGACGGAAAGTACGACACCGTGCCCGAAGGCTATTCGGGCACGGTCTACACCTGTCCGATGCATCCCGAGGTCCGTCAGCCCAAACCCGGCCCGTGTCCGCTGTGCGGCATGGCGCTGGAGCCTGAAGGCGTCGTCGTCGGCGAGGAGGACCAGAGTGAGCTGAGAGACATGAGCCGGCGCTTCTGGATCAGCGCGGCGCTGACCTTCCCACTCTTTGTCTACGCCATGGGCGACATGCTGCCGGGCCGGCCCCTGCACGGCCTACTCGACAGCACCCTCGCCCAATGGATCCAGCTGGTGTTGGCCACGCCCGTGGTGCTGTGGGGCGGCTGGCCCTTCATCGTGCGCGGCGTGCAGTCGGTACGCACGATGAATCTCAACATGTTCACCCTGATCGGGCTCGGCATCACGGTGGCCTATGCCTTCTCGGTGGTGGCCACGATCGCGCCGGACCTCTTCCCGGACTCCTTCCGCGATGCGCAGGGGCGGGTCGGGGTCTATTTCGAGGCCGCCGCGGTGATCACGACGCTGGTCCTGCTCGGTCAGGTTCTGGAGCTGCGCGCGCGCAGCGCCACCTCCGGCGCGATCCGCGCTTTGCTCGAACTTGCCCCGCCCCATGCCCGCCGGATCGAAGCGGATGGCAGCGAGCAGGACGTCTCTATCGAGGACCTCCAAGAAGGCGACCGGCTGCGCGTGCGTCCCGGCGAGAAAATCCCTGTGGACGGGGAGATCGACGAGGGTTCCAGCACGATCGACGAATCCATGATCACCGGCGAGCCTATGCCGGTGCAGAAATCGACCGGCGACAGCGTCACCGGCGGCACGGTCAACCAGTCCGGCGGCTTCGTGATGCACGCCACGCGCGTCGGCGAGGACACGCTGCTGTCCCAGATCGTGAAGATGGTCGCCGAGGCGCAGAGGAGCCGCGCTCCCATCCAGCGCCTGGCCGACGTGGTCGCGGGCTGGTTCGTGCCCATCGTCGTGGTGATCGCGATTCTCTCCTTCACCGCGTGGACCCTCTTTGGGCCGGAGCCGGCGATGGCCTTCGGTCTCGTCAACGCAGTGGCCGTGCTCATCATCGCCTGCCCGTGTGCGCTGGGTCTGGCGACCCCGATGTCGATCATGGTGGCGACCGGAGAAGGCGCGAAGAACGGCGTGCTCATCAAGAATGCCGAGGCGCTCGAGACGCTGGAAAAGGTCGATCTGGTCGTGGTCGACAAGACCGGCACGCTGACCCAAGGCCGTCCCGAACTCGTCACCGTCGAGGCCGAGGACGGGGTGGAGGAAAACGAGCTGCTCTCGCTTACGGCCTCTCTCGAGCGCGGCAGCGAGCACCCTCTCGCGGCGGCTATCGTGAAGGGTGCCGAGGCGCGCGGCGCGACATTGTCCGATGTCTCCGGCTTCCAGTCGGTCACCGGCAAGGGCGTCTCGGGCAAGGTCGAGGGCCGGGACGTTGCGATCGGCAATCGTGCGATGATGAGCGATCTCGGGGCGCTTTCCCCGGCATTGGCCGAACGTGCGAATTCGCTGCGCGCCGAGGGCCAGACGGTGATGTTCGTAGCGGTCGACAATCGGCCAGCGGGGCTTATCGGCGTCGCCGACCCCATCAAGGACACCACGCCGGAGGCCCTGGAGGCCCTGCACGCAGCCGGCATAAAAGTTGTCATGCTCACCGGTGACAGCCGAGGGACGGCCGAAGCCATTGGCCGGCAGCTAGGGATCGACGAGATCCACGCCGATGTTCTGCCTGAGGATAAGAACCGCATCGTGGGCGAGCTGCGCGAGAAAGGCCATGTCGTCGCGATGGCCGGGGATGGCGTCAACGACGCGCCCGCGCTCGCCCGCGCCGATGTCGGCGTTGCGATGGGCACCGGAACCGACGTCGCCATGGAAAGTGCCGGCGTGACGCTGGTCAAGGGCGATCTCAGAGGCGTGGCCAAGGCGATTCGCCTGAGCCGGGCCACCATGGCCAATATCCGCCAGAACCTGTTCTTCGCTTTCGTCTACAACACGGCCGGTGTGCCGATCGCGGCCGGCGTGCTCTACCCGGTCTTCGGTCTGCTTTTGAGCCCGATGATCGCCGCCGCCGCGATGGCGCTCAGCTCGGTCTCCGTAATCGGCAATGCCTTACGCCTAAGATCGGTCAAGCTATGAGCGGCCAGCGGGACGAGGATGGAAAAGGCTATACGCCGCTGCTTGGAATCGCCGCATTGACGCCTTTCTACGACGCAGTAATAGCGATCTTTACACGGGAGGGACGATGGCGCTCCCTGTTGATCGCGGAACTTTCTCCTAAGCCTGAAGATGTAATAGTAGACATCGGCTCGGGCACCGGCAGGCTGGCCGAGCAGATCTGGCGTGTGCCGCCCTTCACAACCTATCTCGGCGTCGATCCGGATGAGCAAGCTGTGGCTATGGCTCGCAGGCGTGCCCGGCGGATGAGTGAATCTTTCACGTTTAGGACCGGCTTTTTTACCGGAAGCGAACTGATCGCTGGACGATCGCCCAACCGCATCGTCACCTCGCTGGTCCTGCACCAGACACCGCTGGCCGAGAAACGCAGAATCTTGCACGCGGCCTATGAGGGGCTCCAGCCCGATGGGGTATTGCTCATTGCAGATTACGGTCTTCAGAAGACCCGGTTTATGCAGCTCTTGTTCCGATTGACTGTACAGGCCTTAGACGGCGTCCAGGACACCCAGCCCAATGCCGACGGTGTTCTTCCCACCCTCCTGAATGAGGCCGGATTTGCAGCCGTGGACGAATTGGCCCGGGTGGACACGCTCACCGGGACGATAACCATACTAAAGGCTTCCAAGACACCGACGTCTGCAGCTAGAGGGCTCCATCCCGCCCCCGGCTCGGTCCAGTCCTCTGCAGCAGCACACAGAAGGAAGTGCCGGTGAAAAACTCAAGCCGTGTTACCCAGTACGCCCAGAACAGCCTGACCCTGATGGGTGCGGTGGCGATGGGCACCGGCGTCATGATCGGGGCGGGCATTTTCGCCCTGACCGGGCAGATCGCCCAGTTCGCCGGACCCCTCTTTCCGCTGGCCTTCCTGGTCGCCGCCGTGATCAGCGCGTTCAGCGCCTATACCTATATCAAGGTCTCGAACAAATACCCCTCCGCGGGCGGGATCGCGATGATCCTGAACAAGGCCTACGGGCCGGCCACGATCACCGGCGGTGCTGCGCTCCTGATGGCGTTCTCGATGATCATCAACGAGAGCTTGGTGGCGCGCACCTTCGCCACCTACACCCTGCAGCTCTTCCCCGGCGATCCGCACCCGGTCTTCGTGCCGATCCTCGCGCTGGGACTGATCGTGTTCGCCTTCCTGGTCAATATCGCGGGCAACCGGCTTGTCGGCGGGATATCCAAGGCGGCCGCGATTGCAAAGATCGGCGGCATCCTTGTCTTCGCACTCGTCGCGCTGGCTGCTGCCGGGTTCAGCTTCCAGCCAGCCCGGGCGAGCGATGGCGCGGACGCCTCGATCATGGGCTTCCTGGCCGGGGTGGCGCTGGCCATCCTCGCCTACAAGGGCTTTACCACGATCACCAATAGCGGCGCGGAGATCGCCAATCCCCACCGCAATGTCGGGCGCGCGATCATGATCGCGCTTGTCATCTGCCTGGTGGTCTACATGCTGGTCGCCTGGGCGGTGGGCTCGACCCTCTCCATCGACGAGATCGTGGCCGCGCGCGACTATTCCCTGGCCGAGGCGGCGCGTCCGGCCGTGGGTGAAGCCGGGGTCTGGTTCACCGTTCTGCTCGCCATCGTCGCGACCGCGTCCGGCGTTATCGCCAGCATCTTCGCGGTGTCGCGCATGATCGCGATGCTCACCGACATGAAGCTCATCCCGCACAGCCATTTCGGCATGCCGGGCCATATCCAGCAGCACACCCTGGTTTACACGGTCGTGGCGGCCGGCGTGCTCGCGGCCTTCTTCGATCTGGGCCGCATCGCCTCGATGGGCGCGATCTTCTATCTGGTGATGGACGTCATCATCCACTGGGGTGTCTTGCGCCGAATGCGCGAGGATGTCGGCGCCAACCCGGTCGTCCTGGTCGCCGCCATCCTGTTCGATCTGATCGCGCTGGGCGCCTTCGTCATCATGAAGCTGCTGAGCGATCCGTTCATCATCGCGGTCTCGGCCGGCGGCATCGCCGCGATCTTCGTCTTCGAGAAGGTTTATCTCGTCCGACGCGCGCCGCCGAATAGAACCGAGACCTAGGCAGACCCACTAAGCATCTGACTTAGGCTCCTCATTCATTGCCAGTAGGCAATGAGGGTCGCCAGGCGCGACAGCCAACAGGAATGTGGCTGAGATGGGCGGGCAAGCCGGCGTATGAGATCAGGGCGGGTGTGGCTCGGGTGTCCGGCACGTTGCCGACGGTAAGTACGAGCGCGTAGGGCCGGCCTAGCGTGTCGGTGAGTGCATGGATCTTGGAGGTCTGACCGCCCCGCGATGGCGCGATCGCCTAATTTTTCGCCCCCCTTTTCCGCAATGTGCCACTGGAGGCCAGCACTGCAAGAAGGCCTGTCCAGAAGCGGCGCCGGGACCATCGGTCGAAGCGGTTGTAGATGGTTGTCTACTGCCCGTACTCGGGCGGGGCAATCACACCACAGGCAACCCGATTTGAGGACATGGAAGATGCGCGAGATTACCCGCCGGGTCACTTACGCGTGGAAAGGTGCGGCCGGACCGCCGGCCATTGATCGTCATCAAGACAGAACAATCCCGCCATAATCGGCTCCGTTCGCTGCGCGACCGCCTCACCCCTGGGATCGGATTTTAAAGCTACTTCACCACGATATCATAGGTTTTGTGGTTGGAGGCTTCTCCACCGAGAATCCCTGCGATTTGCTCGACGGAGGTTCAATCGCGGCGGCAGCCCCCTGCTTCTCTCTCCAACTTGCAGAACGCAATCCCAGCAGCATGAAGGACGCGCCTCCGCCGAGGCGTAGCACAATTTCGTGCAGTAGAATCGGTATCGCTATGCCGGCAGCCAAGCCAAGCGCGAGGCCAATATACGGATCGGGCCGGGTAAGCAGCTGATAAGCTAGCTGCAGGCTCATCACTGCGAACAGGTGGTAGAGATAGATGCTGAACGAATAGGTCCCGATCCGGGCAAACGGACGAATGGTGAAGCGAAAGGCGAGTAGCGTGCCGCTGAGCGTGAGACCGAGGCCCAGTGCCAGACCCGTTCGCCGGGCAATATCGCGATCCGGTCCGGCAAAGACCGTTAGGGCGTGAAATGCAAACAGCACAAGTGCGAGCGCTACGCCGACAAGCGCGACGCGCCTTACCGAAGGCGATTCCAGCCGGGCCATAATCAGTCCGAAACCGAAGAACGGCGCGAGATAGATGGCTCGGTCCAGCGACATCCACTCCACCCCGCGCCCCAGCGGCGAGAGGAAGGCCGACGCGCTCACCGCCAGGAAAACGAAGGCTGCTGTTTGAGGCCGACGCGGCAAAGCGAGGTCGACGAATGCGACGGCGCAAAAGATCAAGATCAGAGCCTGCAGGAACCAGAACTGAGCATAGGGCTGAAGATAAATTGTCCAGAAGCGTGCCGGCTCGATGGCCCAGGACCCGCTCGTTACCGTCATGATCAGGGCGAATGTCGTTGCAGCGAATACGAACGGAGCGACCAAACGGCGCGCCTTTCCCCGTGTGAATGTGCCTACTTGGCCCGGCTGTACCGGCCGCGCCGCATAGACAAAGCCGGACAACATTGCAAAGAGTGGCATGCGAAGGTGAAAGAAGAGCTGTGCGAAAAGCGCTAATGGGTGATCGTCGAGGACCCGGAGCCCTTGACTGGGCGCCTCTCCGATCACGTGCAGCGCGACAAGCAGCAGGCAGGCTAGGCCCCGCAGGGTATCGATGGATGGGTCGCGAGAGTTACGCAAAGCCGATCATGTCCCTTGGTGGCGCATATCGTCCCGAGCGGACGGTATATGATGGGCTTCCAGCAAATCTTGGGCCATCGGAGCCAATGCGCGTCGGGCCTCAGGATTGAGATGGCGTGCCGACACATTCTTCTGTGCCCTCGGAAAGGCGATGAATTCGCAGGCTCATTGTCGGCTATTGACGCCGCGGATTCTTAATGCGGTCGAAGCATGGTTCAGAAACGCATTTTTTGGTGGGCGGTCTCGGAAAGACGATTAATGACGGACCAGGGGCGAGCATTTTTCAATGCCTCCCGCGGTAGCAACCACAAAGATGAACTACCTAGTCAACCGCGCCTAAGTGCGCCTTGAGAAAAAGCGCCAGAGTGGAACAAACACGACCGCGATATACCAGCCATAGAGATAGGCGCCGGCTGCGCCGAAGAAGAAACCGGTCCAGGTCAGCCATTCAAAGCCGGGAAGCAAGGGCGCCCACGCTTCGTGCATATGAAAGCGCTCCGGCATGACGAGCCCGAAGCCAATACAAAGCAGGTAGGTCACCAGGAGGAAGGCCGACAGTGAGAGGCCTGTTACCTTCATGCTCAACGGTTTCGCGAGGTCGGTATCCTTCATTTCGAAATCTCCATCCAGATTCGATCTGCCATGATCAGTGACAGCCACGACCCGGATACGATCCGGCGCAGGAAATCCCTCGGTTTGACATGAGGCCGTGAGGGAACCGGGCGCCGTGCGCGTAGTCGGTCGGTAACCGGATTTGCGGGGGGCATTCCTTGAGAACGATCGGTGCGGCTTTCACCGGGCGGGACAATCGCTTCACCCTGATCCGTCTTGCTCTCGCAAGTGCCGTGCTCCTTGAGCACGCGGTGATCGTGACGCAAGGACCACTTCCTCCACCACCTATGGCGATCAACGCATGGTCCATAAGCTATGCCGCGGTGAACGGCTTCTTCGTTCTATCCGGGTTCCTGATTGCCAACAGCCTCGAGCATCGCGCGGATCCCTTCACCTATGCGGCGTCGCGCATTCTGCGCCTCATGCCGGCTCTGGTATTTCTTTCAGCGATCGCGGTGTTTTTTGTTGGCCCTGTAGCGACCGGCCTGTCTCAGGCAGCCTACTGGACGGCTCCGCAGACCTGGACGTACCCGTTCCAGGTGTTGGCATTTCTCGACACATCGCAAGGTCCGGCCGGCATCTTCCCGGATCATCCCTGGCGGGGTGAGTTCTCGGCCACGCTCTGGACGCTGCGTTATGAGGTTATCGCCTATATCGCCGCCGCCCTGTTGTTCTTCACGCCTCTTCCCTGGGGCCGTGTCGCCGCGCTCGTATATTTCGCGATCGCCAACCTTGCGTATCTGCTCATCCAGACAACCTGGCCCGAGGCTCCGGCCCTGTTTACGAGCGCGGCGCGCCTGTCGGCGGCTTTCACTTTAGGCATGGTCGTATATTTGTGGCGCGAGCGGCTTCCTGTTCTGCCATGGGCTGCGATCGCGGCCCTTCCGCTTTGGCTGTTCCTGGGGGAGGCGCCTCTCGCTGAACTCTTTCTCAACCTCGCGATCGGCTCGCTCCTTTTCTGGGTGGCGTTCGCGCGGTTCGGCGGGGCGCCGACATGGAGCGCCGTCCCAGATTGGTCGTATGGCATCTATATCTGGCACTATCCGATTATGCAGCTCGTGCTGCTTGCCGAGCCGGAAGCGGACCCCTGGACCGTTGGGGCCTTCACGATCCCTGCCACCGCGGCGATCGCCGCGATCTCCTGGTATTGGATAGAAAAGCCGAGCCTTGGCCAGAAATCGCTACTCGGCGCGCTGCTGCGCGAGCCCAGAACAATTTTCAAGCTGATGCACCGCATCCGGTGAGGGAATGACGGCTTCAGTGCGTACTGAGTTTGAAGCAAGCGATCTCGACAGGAGACGATCCGATGAAACAGATTTGGATAACTGCCATCGCCGCCTCCGCCCTGCTTGGCGGAGCCGCATTCGGCCAGCAACCCGATGCCGATGGGGATCATGGCGCGCACCACGGCGCGGAGAGCACGACACAGAGCTCCCATGGCGATCGCGGCGCACATCGGCCCATGATGATGGGCGAAATGGACATGACCGGTCACCACGAGCACATGACGCGCATGCGTAGCCTGATGGACGAGGCACGCAATACCGACGATCCCGAAGAACGCCGTCGCTTGATGGCCGAGCATCGCGAGCAGATGCAGAGCCGCATGGGCGCCATGATGGACCACGACGATCAAGGGGACATGATGGAGCATTGCAGCCAGCGCATGTCGATGATGCAGGACATGATGGAGCAGATGATGGCGCGCCAGGAGATGATGGAAGGCTCCGCCAACGTCGGCGGCGGGGAGTAGCCAAGGTCGACTGCCGTCGCGAAAACAGGTAGCAACACTTGATTTAACGCTGACAGCGCGCTATGTACTGGATGATGAGCCGCAACCGCGATCAGGACAATGCTTTGACGCATGTCGCATGGATTAATGTGAGATCGAGCATCGCCGCATTTGCGCTGGCGGTGATTTCGCTCGTCCTGGTCCTGTCCTCGCCCGCGCTCGCGCAGGTCGGCCATGAGCCGGAGGCCTGCGGCCCGGCCCATCATGACGAGATGTGCTGCATGGACGCCATGTCCGCAGAGATGGAAGAGCAGGCCGCCTCCATGGCTGCCGGTGCTGACCATATCTGTGACGAGGCGAGCTGTGCGATGATGATCTCCTGTGCGCCCGCAACCGCCATTCTGACATTGGGTGGCGAGGACTCCGCGCTTGCAATCCCCCTGGATCACGGGGCGGCCCGCTACACCTCGCCTCACGCGTCCGCTCTGCTTGACGGGCTGAAACGACCTCCGCGCGCCTAGCTTTTCGAGCCGGGTCCGGTCTGACGACCGGCGCCGTTTTGCGAAAAGTGAATGTGTGGAGACATCCCAGTGAAATTCCCAATTTTTGCGGCGGCGCTTGCAGCCGTAGCGACTGCGTCGGCAGGCGCTCAGCACGGCCCCCAACCGGGCGCGCCGCTGAGCCTCGCCGAGGCGGTCCTCATCTCCGAGCGCAGCGAGGAACCGGGCGTGCTCGCCTGGCGGCAACGCTCGGCCTCGCTCGAAGCGCTCGGCGAGTCGGAGAATTCCCGGCCCGATCCCTCGATCCGGATCGCCGCCAACAATATGCGGCTCGACGATTTCGACCTGAACCGCGAGGCGATGACGCAGGGCGAGGTGCGGGTACGCCAGAGTTTCCTGCGCGGCGAGACCGGCGAACTTCGCCAGGCCCGCCGCGCTGCGCAGGCCGACGGTGCCGAGGCTCGCGGCGTTCTGCGGCAAAGCGAGATCCGGCGCGAGGTTCGAGAGAGCTGGCTCGACGCCTTTTACTGGGAACAGGCCGGACAACTCACAAGCCAGCGCCGCGACGAGCTGCGCCAGCTCGGCGAGATCGCGCTCGCGACCTTCGCCACCGGCCGGTCGAACGCGGCCGACGTGATCCGCGTCGACCTGGAAACCGCGGTTCTCGATACCCGGCTCGTCGATATCGACCGGTTCGCCCACCACGCGCGCACGCGCTTGGCCCGCTATCTCGGCGAAGCCGCTCACCGCCCCTTGGCCGGCGGGCTTCCGCACCTGCCCGCCCTGCCGCAGGCCGAGGCCATCGAAGCCGTGTTGGCCCGGCATCCTTCGGTCGCCGTTCAGGACGCGGAGATCCGCGCCGGCGAGCGCGAGATCGATCTGGCCCGCCAAGCCTTCAAACCGGCCTGGTCGGTCGACGCCGGATATGGCGTACGTGACAGCCGGTCGGACTTCGCGAGCGTCGGGGTGAGCGTCGAAATCCCGCTCTTCAACCGCGATGCACGCGAGGCGGGGGTGACCAGCGCACGCGAAGCGCGCTCTGCCGAGGAGCTCGAACGCCGCGCCCTCTTGCTGGACCTGCGCCGCGAATGGGAGCGACTTTTGTCCGACCGTTCCAGCCGCGAGGCGTCCATCGCCTTGTACGAGCGCGATGTCCTTCCCAATGCGCGCGAGACCGCCGAGGCGGTGATGACCGCCTACGAAAACGGACAGGCGGACTTTCCCGAACTGGTCCGCGCCGAACTGGCTCTTCTTGACGCCGAACTCGCGCTTCTGCGCCTGCACGTCGACGCCCTCAAGGCCGAGGTCGGCCTCCTCTATCTCGCCGGAGATATCCAATGAATATGCGTAATTTCATCGCAGGCGCCGGGCTTCTTGCCGGCGGCGTCCTTCTCGGCGCGTCCGCTGTCTTTTTCCTGGCTCCGGCCGGTGATGGTCCGGCGGGCGATGGCGAGCCGGACATCCTCTACTGGGTCGCACCCATGGATCCGAGCTATCGGCGCGATCAGCCGGGCCAGTCGCCGATGGGCATGGACCTCGTCCCGGTCTATGCCGGCGAGGAGGCGGGCGACGCCGAGGAGGGCGTCGTTCGCATCAACCCCACCGTGGCCAACAATATCGGCGTACGCACAGCAGAAGTGGAACAGGGCGCGCTGTCCCGGCGCGTCGAAACCGTGGGCTATGTCCGCCCGGTCGACGACCTGACCAGCGTCGTGGACGTACGTGCCGAAGGCTGGATCGAGCGTCTTCCCGTCGCGGCTGTCGGCGATGTCGTGGAGCGCGGCGATCTTCTCTTCAGCATGTATGCGCCGGCCATCCTGACCGCGCAGAGCGAGTTCCTGCAGGCGCGCCGGCTCGGCCGTGAAGCGCTGATCCAGTCGGCCCGCGCTCGCCTCATCGCGCTCGGAATGACGCGAGGCCAGATCGAGGCGGTGGCCCGGTCCGGCGAGCCGAGCCGGCTCGTCGATGTGCGCGCCGGCCAGGATGGAACGGTGTTGGAGATCGGCGTGCGCGAGGGCCAGCACGTCCAGCCGGGCAACCGCCTGATGACCATCACCGATCTGTCTCAGGTCTGGGTCGTCGCCGACTTGTTTCAGGACGAGGTCCAGGCCGTCGCGCCCGGTCAGGAGGTCTCGATGCGCACTCCCGACCAGCCCGGCCGGGTCTGGGAGGGCGAGGTGGAATATGTCTACCCCACCATCAATCCCGATAGCCGCTCGGTGCCGGTGCGCATGCGCTTCGAGAACCCGGAGCGCACGCTTCGTCCCAACAGCTATGTCAACGTCGCCATCGAGGCGGCCCCGCGTCTCGATGTGATCCACATCCCGCGCGAAGCACTGATCCGCACCCGCCAGTCCGACCGGGTGATCCTTGCGCTGGGCGAGGGGCGCTACCGTCCGGCTCGCGTTGTGCCCGGCATCGAGACCGGTGGCCGGGTAGAAATCATCGAAGGCCTTGCCCCCGGCGAGCGCGTCGTGGTGTCCGCCCAGTTCTTGATCGATTCCGAGGCGAACCTGCAGGGCGCGATGCTGCGCATGACCCCGCCGGAAAATATGCGCGAGACGGAGGAACCCGCCGAACCCGAAGCCATTCAGGTGACGGGAATTGTCGAAAGCGTCATGCCCGATCAAGGCATGATCCGCCTTGCCCACGACCCGATCCCGGCAATCGGATGGCCCGAAATGGTGATGGGATTCGACGTCGCGCCCGCCGTTGATCTCGGCCCGGTAACGCCAGGAGACCGGGTCGAGTTCGAAATGGTCGAAACCGCCGACGGCACCTGGATCATCACCGGTATCGCACCGGTGGGCGAAGACGCCGTCCAGGGCACGGGAACGGTCGAAGCGATCATGGGCGATCAAGGCATGATCCGCCTTGCCCATGACCCGATCCCCGAGATCGGGTGGCCGGCGATGAACATGTCGTTCGAGCTCGCCGAGGACCTCGATCCGGGCCGGATTGACCAGGGTGACCGGGTCGAATTCGAGATGGTCGAGACGCCGGAAGGCGCCTGGATGATCACCGATATCACGCCGGTGGACGGCGAAGCCGGCAATGGGGGGCAGCGCTAATGATCGCCTCCCTTATCCGCTGGTCGATCGCCAACCGGCTGATCGTTCTTCTCCTCGCCGCGATCCTGACCGGTTACGGCGCGTACTCGCTCTCGCGAACGCCGCTCGATGCGATTCCGGACCTATCCGACGTGCAGGTCATCGTCAAGACGACCTATCCCGGCCAGGCGCCGCAGGTCGTGGAGGACCAGGTCACCTATCCGCTGACCACCGCAATGCTCGCCGTGCCCGGCGCGGTGACGGTGCGCGGCTATTCCTTCTTCAACGACAGCTATGTCTACGTGATCTTCGAGGACGGGACCGATCTCTACTGGGCCCGCTCGCGCGTGCTCGAATACCTCTCCCAGGTCGCCCCGACCTTGCCCGACAGCGCCACCACCGCGCTCGGCCCGGATGCGACGGGGGTGGGCTGGATCTATCAGTACGCCCTCGTGGACCGGACCGGCGGGCACGATCTTTCCGAACTGCGCTCGATCCAGGACTGGTTTCTCAAATACGAGCTTCAGACGATTGAGGGCGTGTCCGAGGTCGCGGCCATCGGCGGCATGGTGCGCCAGTACCAGGTCGTCGCCGATCCCGAGCGCCTGCGCGCCTATTCGATCCCGCTCTCTCAAGTACGCACCGCCATCGAGCGCGGCAATCAGGAAAGCGGCGGGCGCGTCATCGAGATGGCCGAGGCCGAGTACATGGTGCGCGCCTCGGGCTACATCACCGGCATCGAGGATCTTGAGGCCATCCCGCTCGGCGTCACCGACACCGGCACGCCGATCCTGCTCGGCGATGTCGCCGAGATCCGCACAGGGCCGGAACTGCGCCGCGGCATCGGCGAACTCAACGGCGAGGGCGAGGTGGCCGGGGGCGTCGTCATCATGCGCTTCGGCGAGAACGCACTCGCCACGATCCGCCGCGTCGAGGAACGCCTGTCAGAACTGGAAGCCTCACTGCCCGAAGGCGTCGAGATCGTCACGACCTACAACCGCGCCGACCTGATCGAACGTGCGGTCAGCTCGCTCGGCAAGAAGCTGATCCAGGAACTCATCGTCGTCGCCCTGATCTGCGCGATCTTCCTGTTCCACCTGCGCTCCTCGCTGGTGATCGTTCTGAGCCTGCCTCTCGGCATCCTCGCCGCGATCGTGATCATGAACGCGCAGGGCATCAATGCGAACATCATGTCGCTCGGCGGCATCGCCATCGCCATCGGCGCGATGGTCGATGCGGCGATCGTGTTGATCGAGAACCTGCACAAGCACATCGAGCGCGAACCGCTGACGCGGGAGAACCGATGGCGCATCGTCGCCAAGGCCTCCACCGAGGTCGGTCCCGCGCTCTTCTTTTCGCTGATGATCATCGTGGTCAGCTTCCTTCCCGTCTTCGCGCTGGAAGCTCAGGAGGGGCGGCTGTTCCGTCCGCTGGCCTTCACCAAGACCTATGCGATGGCGGCCGCAGCCGGACTGGCGATCACGGTGGTTCCCGTGCTGATGGGCTATTTCATCCGCGGCCGGATCGTCCCCGAGCGCAAGAACCCGGTCAACCGCCTGCTGATCGCCGCCTATCGCCCGTTCATCGGCCTGGCGCTCGCCCGGCCCTGGCTGATGATCGCGGTGTCCGCGCTCGCCATCGCCAGCGCAGCCGTGCCGCTGTCGCGCATCGGCAGCGAGTTCATGCCCGATCTGAACGAGGGCGACCTCTTGTACATGCCGAGCGCCTATCCGGCTGCCTCTGCGGGCAAGATGGCCGAGCTCCTGCAGCAGACCAACCGGCTGATCATGACCGTGCCTGAAGTGCTCACCGCACACGGCAAGGCGGGCCGGGCGGACACGGCGACCGATCCCGCGCCGCTGACCATGATCGAGACCACGATCCAGCTGCGCCCGCGCGAAGAATGGCGCCCGGGCATGACGATCGATGATATCCGCGCGGAACTCGACGCGGCGGTCGAGGTGCCCAGTCTAAGCGATGTCTGGATCATGCCGATCCGCAACCGGATCGACATGCTGGCCACCGGCATCAAGACCCCGGTCGGCATCAAGGTCGCCGGACCCGATCTCGCGGTGATCGCCGAGATCGGCCAACGAATCGAGGACGCTATCGAGACCGTGCCGGGTACCAGCTCGGTCTATGCCGAACGTGTGACCGGCGGGCGTTTCGTCGATATCGACGTGAACCGCGCGGAGGCCGCACGCTTCGGGCTCAACATCGCCGACGTGCACGACGTGATCCGTACCGCGATCGGCGGCATGACCATCACCGAGAGTGTGGAAGGGCTGCAGCGCTATCCGGTGAACCTGCGATATCCGCAGGACTATCGCGGCTCGGTTGCCGATCTGCGAGCGCTTCCCGTCGTCACCCCGTCGGGCGAGGAAATCCCGCTCGGGCGCGTCGCCGACATCACGATCGATGACGGACCCGGCGTGATCCGCAGCGAGAACGCCCGGCTCAACGGCTGGATCTATATCGACATCGCCGGGGTCGATATCGGCTCCTACGTGGCCGAGGCTCGCCAGGCCGTGGCCGACCAGGTCGATCTTCCTGCGGGCTATTCGCTCAACTGGTCGGGCCAATACGAGTACATGGAACGGGCCCAGGCCAAGCTCGCGCTCGTCGTTCCGGTGACGATCGCGGTGATCCTGCTGCTCCTTTTCCTGAGCTTCCGCCGGATCGTCCCTGTCCTGATGATCATGGGTACACTCCCGCTCGCGCTCGTGGGCGGGCTCTGGCTGCTTGATCTGCTCGGCTACAATCTGTCCGTCGCTGTCGGGGTCGGCTTCATTGCACTCGCCGGTGTCGCGGTGGAGATCGGCGTTCTGATGATCGTCTATCTCGAACAGGCGCTCGCGCGCCATCGAGAGAGCGCCGCCGAAGAGGGCCGGTCCCTGAGCGGGCAGGATATCCGCGAGGCGGTGATCGAGGGCGCACTCTTACGCGTTCGTCCGATCATCATGACCGTTGCGACTGTCATCGTCGGTCTGTTACCGATCATGTTCGGCAGCGGCGCGGGTTCGGAAGTCATGCGCCGCATTGCCGCCCCAATGGTCGGCGGCATGGCCAGCGCGACCGTACTGACTTTGCTGGTCCTGCCGGCGTCGTTCCTGATCTGGCAGCGGTTGGCGCTAAGATCACAAGATCGGCAGGTGGGTTCCGTTTGAAGTGGCCAACCAAGCGATCTTGAGGCCAACCGCAATGCGAGGGGACTTGCCTGCCTCGCAATTGCTGCGAGCTGAAGAGCCTTTGTTACGCTCCAATGGTGTTTAGACCCCCAGACTGGACATCTGGGGTCTACCCGGAGCACCAGACTCCAAGTCTGGTGCTTGAACAGCCGGGTCTCCCGCCCAAGGGTGCCAAATAGAAATTTTGTCGGCCCCTGACCGCTTGGACAGCAAAGGCAATGACGGCTTAGGAACAGCTCGCCCTTATCTAAAGGTGCTTGATTTTATTGAAACTTATGAGGATTTACGCTAGAACAAACTCCACGAAACCTCTTTCCACGAGCCCCCACAAAATGAATATCGAATCCTTCATTCTGCCCGACCGGGCCGAACTAGCCGCCTATTTGCCACGCTTGCTCGGAGCCAAGGTGAGTTTCAGCAATGTTCCGCACTGGCGTACGGGCGAAGAACGCTCAATCAAGCTACCGATGCCCTCGGTTCTGAGGACCTCCTTCGGCTTTCACGTGGAGCTGCTCCAGCTCGACCTCAATTCCGATATGGGCGGAGGCGAGGTTTCTCCGGTGCGCCCCATCGGAGCCAATTACGCATTGCTGCCTGTTGCCGGCATCAAGGGCTCTTACTCCGGCTATTTGACCCCCAAGGGCACGGTAAAGGCTGTTCCACAGCAATCCCTCATTCTCCTGGGCGGCACCTACTCGTTGCAGCCAGGCGGCAGCCACAAGGCGGATCGCTTCCAGCCGATCCTCACGCGAGTCGGTGAAGACTTCTCCAAGCTGTCGGGGCGAGAGCCCTACGTCGTTCCTGAAGGCCTCGCCGTGCCGTGGTTGAACACGACGCAGACTCCCTACCCACTCCTTGTCGGCGCACCCGGTGGAACGTACTCTCTATTATTTGGAAGCTGAGCCACTTGTGGGCCGAGGTCACCATCTCCCTAGACGTGACGTCGTGAGGCAACCACTGAGGCACTCCCACAGTCGGCGGTGATGATGGTTCTATCGCTCCGATAGAGAGTTCTAGCCGAAATGGGCCTGTCCCTGCCCAGGCGCCGGCAAAGCGACCCAATATTCTTCAATCGGGCTGCGTGACCCGGGTCTCGTTCCACTGATCGAACAGCTTTGCCGCTTCGGATTTGGGAAGCCCGAATTCCAGCGTGATCCGAAGCGGCGCCTTTGCCGGATCGAGTTCGCCGGATTGCTGCAGCCGCGTCAGAAACTCAAAAACATCTTTTTCTTCCATCCATCCACCGTAGAGTGCGTCAGGGTCGCAGGCAATCTGGCGGGCGGGGTCATGAACTACTGGGGCTGAGCTTGCCCCCTGGCGATGGTCGGATTTCAGCAGCTCGGTGAATGCACCCAAAGGATGGCAGCTATTAACCGATGAGGGCGCACAACGCTAAGTGTGGGACTCGTCACTGGAGGAGTGCTGGGGACCGACGACCACGATCACAGCTTCGGGAGCGCTTACTCTGATTGGGGGGATGGACTTCGTCATCGGAGGCTGGGCGATGCGCGCCTTCCACTCAGCGTCGGTTAGGCCCCGCTCGTTCCAAACATAACCGGTGTCGGAGGTGCGCATGTTGATGCAGCGCGTGTAGCCTTGCTCCTGGAGATAACTCACGGCGTTCCGGGCTCGCTGGTCCGGTGATCGGTCGGTATCGATACCGATCGTCGGACAGGCTTCACCGAGGGCTTCCGCCATCCTCTCCATAGAAACCGGTTTGTCGGCATGATCCAGCAGGTGCGCGATAATAGGCAGGTCGGCGCGCACCGTTGCTAAGCGAGGATCTTGCCAAGCCAGCACGTAGGAGAAGGTCCAGACGATGTTCGCGTTACCCAGTTCGAACATCGGCCGATGTCCATGCTTGGTAACGCGATCAATGTCCATGTTGGCGAGATCGATCAGATTGGCGATCGGACCCTCGACCGTAACCCTCATATCGCCGGCGCCACGACCGTCGGTCTCCGATCCTACCGGGTTCAATACGACACGTGAAATCAAACCGCGTAGAAGCTCCTTGGCACGTGAGGCCTCGGAATCCTCAGCCTGCAGGTGCTCACTCAAAGTATCGAGCGTGCGCGAAATCGAGGCGATGATTTCATTAGTGCCGCCAGCGACGACCATCGGCGGTGCCCGGTTGATCTGCGTTTCAAGCCGGCGCTTCTCGGCGCCGAGGCGGTCGAGCTCCTCCAGCAGCATCTGACTTGCGAAAGACGTCTCGCTGGCATTGGAGAGCTGGCTCATCAAATTCCCGATGTGCTTCTCGGTATCCTTCAGGTGGCCGGTCTGCGTCTCCAACCTTGCCGAATGGTCTTCCTGAGCGCGGTCGACCTCGTCGCAAAAAGCGTCCAGCGCCTGTCCAAGAGTTGTCGTGTCCAAGACATGGGTTTTCAGCTTCTGATAAATTGTTGTTTCGACCGCAACACGATTCACGCGCCGTGAATTAGTGCAAATGCCTTTATCCCTACGACCGGTGCAAACGTACTTTCCATCGCTGACGACGGCGGTGGATCCACACACGCCGCAGTGAACTCTGCCGCTAAAGGCGAATTGAACCTTCCGTTTTTGGTGGAAGGGCCGGTCGAGATGCTCGGCCAGACGCGCCTGATTGCGGTCCCATACGCTCTTGTCGATAATTTGAAGTTCGGGGTGCTGTGTTATGATACGCTCCGCCTCCGCTGTGAAAGCCGTCTTGATTTGGCCTTTACGGCGCCTGCGCTTGGTCTTTCTGAAATGATATTCGCCTACGTATATTGGGTTTCGAAGAATTCCCAAGCCGCCGTTACGGTTGCCAAGCAGGCCGCCCGGGCGCCACTGCTTTCCTTTGGGGCTAGGCACGCCCTCGGCGTTCAAGGTCTTACATATTTCGAAAGTGGTGCGACCAGCGTCGAATTCCGCGTGAATCCGCTGCACGATTGCTGATTGCTCAGGGTCGATTTCGCGGAGCCCGTTTATCGCCTCTCCGCGCGTATCCACCTTCAAGACTTTTCGATACCCATACGCAATGGAGCCGGACATGCGCCCTTGGCTAATCGCCAGCTCCTGCCCGCGCTTGGATTTCTGGATGTTTTGTTTAATAAATTGCTGGTTTTGCACGGCTTTAAACGCCAGTTCGATGTCGCTGACGACCCCGTTCACTACCGTGCACAGAACGATATCAAGCTCATCCAATTCCTTCGCAATCTGGTGCATGTCCGCTGCGTCGCGGCTGGTGCGGTCAATGTCCTCGACAAGCAGCACGTCGAATTCGCCGCGCTCAGCCGCCGCCAGCATCTCAAACAGGCCGGACCTGCCCATAGTCGTGGTGCCGGACCGCTCCGCGTCGCTGAACCGCTTGTATTCCTCCCACTTGCGCGCCTTGCTGTAGATCGCGCACAGCCGCTCCTGGCCGTCGATGGACGTCTGCTTCTGCCGGTCGGTGGAGAAGCGGCTGTAAAATGCTACCCGACTACCGGGCGGGGGCAAGCTTGGCATTAATTCTGATCCGACTTGTTAGCTTCGGCGCGAGTTTCTGCGGGCCGCACGCGAGCGGACAGCCGAGCTACCGCGAGAGTGAAGGGTAAAAGCATGGCATCCAAGTCACTCATACCTTCGCTGAGCTCAGCCTCGTGGCGTCTGCGGCGGTCCTTTCGCAAGGTCTCGGCCATATCGTGTCCGCTTACATCGATCTCCGTGGTCAATCTCTGTTCTCCAGCTGCCAATCTTGAATGCGACAAAAGGCTATCACGACGGCAAAAAGACGTCAAGTTAGACTAATTGACTTAGTTGGTGGGTTTGATAGCAGCTAAAGCATATGAAAGCGCCAAGGTTCTGAGATGCACTTAAAATTCCAAGTTGAAGAAACTCTTCATGGGCCGGCACGGATATCCGATATGACCGGCCTTTCAATGGACGGGCAGAGGAATTGGCGTCAAAGGGGCCATTTGGGCCCGAGTGATGGGCCACGTGGCAAAATGAGCACCTCAGCCGTGGCTGCTTTGGCGGTGAGAGCCTTCGCTGCCGAGCTTGGCTATCCGGCGCGGGACAGCGAGCAACTTGGTGTCGACGCTGGTCCAAGCGTCATATACCCTTCGTTGTTAGATTCTCCTTGGGCGGCGATAAAACTGGAAGGCTCACCGGCAGCGAAACAAGCCTTCCGAGTTGCACATGAAGGCAGCACTCAAATCGCTAGCGCGATCTCTGGACTTGGAGATTGTAGGCCAGCGACAACGATCAGCTGGTTTGATCAGGATCCGCCGACGCTTACCGCTTCTCCAAACTTGGAGCCTTGGGAGGGGTATGAGATAACCTTGCGACGCATTAACCTCATCGGCATTGGGGCAAGGCTGATTCAGTATGCTGGAAAGCCACTATTCACAGTTGCGATATGTGATGTAAAATAATCTTCAAATCATGCGATCAAATGATGTTATTTATTTTCTTGGTATCGCTCGATGAAGCGATTGAGCCAAGCAAGTGTCGTTGGTTCTGGTCCGGTCCACTTTTCTTCGGTCGCTGAAGCTTGTGCGAATGTCGCGAAGACTTTTTCCGCTAGCTCGGGGCCGGATAGATCAGGGAAAATATGCCGCGCAATTTCGAGTCCGTCGTATCGGAGCATCACCGTGCCGTCATTGCTGAACGCACAAACAAGCATGTTAGCCGGAAGCACCAATCCTATTTCTCGACGGTCTTCGTCGTCTACGCCGCAGACTACCTTGCAGCCTAATCCCAATATGGCGTTGTGGACGCGCAGTCGTGCCGCAGTACGCACCGCCGTGTCGGCATCATCAAGCGAAACGCGGACATCTCGAACCCGGTCCAGATGTTCGGCTGGGCTAACGGCGCCTTTGGCTGCGTCAAGAGCCTCGGCGCTCTTGATCCGCGTGGCATGTAAATTCCGTAGGGACCTCTCAGCCTGAATAAGGCGCTCCTCAATCGCATCCGATGCCCCTATGCGAGCAAGGGAGTCAACTAGGCGGTCAATCACCTCCTTCTTATCGGCAATCGTTTTCTCGATATCGGCAAGCTCATTCGCCAGCGACGCCGTCTTATCCGGGGCAGAAAAATAATTATCTTCTAATGCCAGATGGAGGATCTCGTCGAGCGCGGCCTTTTCGAAAGGCTCGTACCGAAACATTTCGGTCTGTGTGCAGCCTCGCTTTCGAGCGGCAAAGCTGCACTGCCAATAGCGTTTAGAATGAGGTTTTCCGCTTGTTCTGAGGTGCATGCGATTTCCGCATGACTCACAGACCACGACGCCGGCGAAAAGGTTTGCCACCCCGCGAGTATGACCACCACCCTTACGAGGCCCGGTTTTTCTCGCGTTCACCTGAGCACGAGCGCGTGCGACAAGGTCAGCATCAACGATCCGCGGGTAATACCCCACAATCCGCTGGTCGAACTTGGTCCGCTTGGCGCTGGTGTTTGAGAAGCCTGGTACGTAGTCACCCTCAACGGAGGGTTGGCTAAGGATCAACTTGATGGAAGTAATTTCCCAAGTCGGCGTCGTTTCGGTCTTACGCCATTTTCCCCATGCTGGGCTACCGCGCTCATTTAGCTCTTTTGCAATCCACCGCGCGCCCTTGCCCTCTGCGGCCATTTCGTAAATTTCCCGAACGAGCTGGGCTCGTTCCTCGACAATCTCGAAGCCACTACGGTCTTCTTTGGCGACCAGCCAACCGGGCGCTTTAGCAGTAATGATCTGCCCGGTCTCTTGAGCGCGCTCCATGTTTCGCCGTATGCGATCAAGCACGCGCTCTGACTTCTGCTGGCTCTCATCATTTGCCAGCTTTGCGCGCATCAGTATTTCGATGACGCCCATAAGATCAGCGCGCAATCCCGCATCATTATAAACTCTACCGCCGTCGACCGTCGCGATCGTCAGGCCTGCCGAGCACAAGTCCTCCATCCATCGCAGCGTGGTCCGCGTTTCTTGGCGAGATAGGCGATCCAACTTTTCGACAACTAAGACCGTGTCGGTTCCAGCCTCGCCGCTCCGGACGCGATCGGCAAATTTTCCGAGTTCGCCGGTAGCGATATGGTTCCCCGTCCAGGCAGATTTCCCTAGATCTTCAATGACTTCATCGACAGGCCAGCCTTGTCGTTCACAGAACTGCTGACACAGCTCCAATTGCCGGTCTCGGCTTGCTCCACGCTCTTGTTTCGGCGTCGAAAAGCGGATGTAGATGGTGGCGCGCATGGTTGATCGTATCCCCTGTTGCTCTGATGTGTGCAACAGAGGAATACAGCCAGCCGTGCTCGCATCCGCGATACGGATTGATCGAGCGGTTAAAGCCGATATCGGGACTGTCATTGGTCGACACGATGGAGCGCGAGGCATCGCGGATCAGCGTGGTATCGAGGCGCGGCGCCGGTTTGTCGCCTGTTTCCCACCCATCGTCGAAAGGTTCGGCGGTATGCCGCTCAAACCGGCCGGCGGCGTTCGATTTCGCACCGCGTCCCTTCTGCTGAAGGTGCTCGGGCAGCGCAACCGACTGGCGGGGGGAGAGGATACGCGTGCTCATGGCGCTGATCCTGTTTCCGCGAACAGAACAAAGCAAGAACTTTTTCAGTTTGACTTCCGGTCGCGGACCGGCTTTGACAGAGCCCATGAGCCGCCTCGTCGTCATCATTCCCGCTCTCGACGCCGCCTGCCACTTGCCCGCCACGCTGGAGGGGCTGGAGGAGGGTGTGCGCTCGGGGCTTGTCGCCGGCTGGGTGCTGGCCGACGGCGGCTCGGCGGATACCACGCGGGAGCTTGCGCGCCGGGCCGGTTTCCATCTTGTCACCGGTGCGCGCGGGCGCGGGCCGCAGCTCATCGCGGGCGCTCAGGTGGCGGCCGGCCTTGCCGGGCGCGATGACTGGTATCTCTTCCTGCACGCCGATACCCGGCTGGAGCCGGGCTGGTCGGCCGAAGTCAGGCGCGTCATGGGCGGCAACAGCCTGCGGGCCTGGGCCTTCCGCTTTGCGCTTGATGCTCAGGGTGCCCCGGCCCGGCGCCTGACGCGCGGCGTGAACTGGCGTTCTGCTGCGCTGAAACTCCCCTATGGCGATCAGGGCCTGCTTATCTCGCGCGAGTTCTACGAGCGGCTCGGCGGCTACAGGCCGCTTGCCTTGTTCGAGGATGTCGATCTGGTCCGGCGGATCGGACGTCGGCGGCTCTCCATTCTGAGGAGCCGGGCGGTCACAAGCGCGCAGCGCTTTGCCAGGCAGGGCTATGCGGCGCGGTCCGCGCGCAATCTCACCTTGCTGGCGCGCTATTATCTCGGCGCGGATCCGGCCCGTCTGGCGAGAGCTTATTCCAGATGACCGCGCATCTGGTCGTGTTCGCCAAGGCGCCCGTTATAGGCGGTGCCAAGACGCGCTTGGCGCGCGGCGTTGGCCAGGTCGAGGCCTGGCGGCTCTACCGCGCGATGACGGCCCGCGTCCTGCGCCGTGTGGCCGGACCCTGCTGGCAAATATGTCTGGCCGTCAGTCCGGATGCGGCGGCCGGGCGGCACTTTCCCGGCGTCTGGCCGCAAGCGATGGCGCGAATCGCGCAAGGGCACGGCGATCTCGGTACGCGCCAGGCGCGCGTGTTCGGCGCGGCGCCAGATCGCACAGGACGCGCAAAGCGTCCGGGGTCGGGTCCGCGGGCATCGTACTCGCAAGTCGGTGAGCAAGGACGGGGCCCCGTCATCGTCATCGGCACCGACGCGCCCCAGATCGCCCGCGCCGACATTGCGCGCGCCTTCACCCTGCTCAGGCAGAACGACGCGGTCATCGGTCCGGCCGAAGACGGCGGCTACTGGCTGCTCGGCTTGAACGCGCCCGCACCGGCGGCCCTGTTCGAGGGCGTGCGCTGGTCTCACCGCGAAACGCGCCGCGATCTTGAAGCGCGCCTGATCGCGTGCGGGCTGGGCAGGATCGCCTATCTGCGCATGCTGCGCGACGTGGACGAGGTGGAAGATCTGCGTGCGCTCGGCGGCTAGAGCGTCTCCAGCCGCTCCTGCAGGCTGAGCATGTCGGCCCAGGCGCGGCGCTTTTCCTGCGGGCGGCGCAGGAGGAAGGCCGGGTGGAAGATCGGCAGGGCCGGGATCGAACCGGCCTCCTCGAAGGCCTCGTCCTTGACCCGGTATTCGGTCCAGCGCCCGCGCAGGCTCATGATCCCGGACTTGGCTCTGAGCAGGGTCTGCGCCGAGATACCGCCGGCAAAGACCAGCAATTTCGGTTTCGCCAGCGCGATATGGCGCTCGGCAAACGGCAGGCAGGCCGCGATCTCCGAGTCGGTCGGCTTGCGGTTTCCCGGCGGACGCCAATTGACGATATTGGTGATGTAGAGCTGGCTCTCATCCAGGCCGATGGCGGCGAACATCCGGTCAAGCAGCTGACCGGACCGCCCGACAAAGGGCTGGCCCTGATCGTCTTCCTCGCGGCCAGGCGCCTCGCCGACCACCATGATGGCGGCCTCGGGGTTGCCGCGCGCGAAAACGGTGCTCTTCGCCGTCGTCTTGAGCGGGCAGCCTTCGAACGCATCCAGCGCGGCCTTGAGCGCGTCGAGAGACTGGGCCTGTCCGGCCATTTCGCGGCCATCCTGCTCGGGCGGCTCCGCGCCGAATCCCGCCTCCCTGGCGCGCGCGGCCGTGGCGGCAGGACGCGCGGGTGCGGCGCTCGGTGTCTGGCGCATGACGGCTCCCGCGGCCTCGCGGCCCGGACGCGTACTCGGCTCGCTTCGCGCCGCTGCCGGGATGTCGGGCATCTCGACCCCGGCTTCTTCCCACCAGGAAAGCAGGCTTTTCAGGATGCGCGTTTCGTCCGGTGAAAGCGGTGCGGTCATGATGCGGGTCCGGTGGACTTTGAGGTGTGCGCGCGCTGGCCTGCGCGGCGGGCTGCCCTAGCTGAAAGGCAGGAGCTAGGCTAAGACGGGAACGAGCCAACGCAAAGCCGCGTGTTCGGTCGAGACGCCGAAGCGGTGAAAAAGAAGAAGTTGCGAGGAGACGACATGGCGGAAGAGGCGATCGAACGGGAATCGATGGAATATGATGTTGTGATCGCAGGGGCGGGCCCGGCTGGCCTCTCCGCCGCGATCCGGCTCATGCAGCTGGCCCAGGAGTCCGGCAAGGAAATCACCATCGCGGTGATCGAAAAGGGCTCCGAGGTCGGCGCCCATATCCTGTCCGGCGTTGTCTTCGACCCCAAGGCCATGGACGAGTTGCTGCCTGACTGGCGCGACGATCCGGCCAATCCGCTCGAGACCGAGGTGACGGGCGACAAATTCTTCATGCTGGGCGAAGCTGGTTCGGCCGCTTTCCCCGGCTTCATGATGCCCGGATTCATGCACAACAAGGGCTGCTATGTCGGCTCGCTCGGCGAGGTTTGCCGCTTTCTCGCGGCCAAGGCCGAAGAGATGGGCGTTGAGATCTATCCCGGCTTTCCGGCGGCCGAGTACATCGAGGAAGACGGCGCCATCAAGGGCGTGATCACCGGCGACATGGGCGTGGCCAAGGATGGCTCGCACAAGGACATGTATGCGCCGGGCATGGAGCTGCGCGCCAAATACACCCTCATCGCAGAAGGCGCGCGCGGCTCCCTGTCGAAGCAGCTGATCAAGCGCTTTAACCTGGACGAGGACCGCGAACCGCAGAAATACGGCCTCGGCATGAAGGAGCTGTGGCGCGTCAAGCCGGAGAAGTTCAAGAAGGGCTATACCCAGCACACGATGGGCTGGCCGCTCGACAACGAAACCGGCGGCGGCAGCTGGATGTATCATTTCGGGGACAATCTGGTGTCCATCGGCTTCGTGATGCACCTCAACTACAAGAACCCGCACCTCTTCCCGTTCGGCGAGTTCCAGCGCCTCAAGACCCATCCCGATATCGCCGAAGTGCTCGAAGGCGGGGAGCGCCTGTCCTATGGCGCGCGTGCCATCACCGAAGGCGGCTACCAGTCGGTGCCCAAGCTGGCCTTCCCCGGCGGTGCGCTGATCGGATGCTCGGCCGGGTTCGTGAACGTGCCGCGCATCAAGGGCAGCCATAACGCGATGAAGACCGGCATGCTGGGCGCCGAGGCCGCGTTCGAAGCCGTCACCGAAGGGCGTCAGCACGACACGCTGGACGCCTATGAAGCCGCCTACGACAAGAGCTGGGTCAAGGCCGAGCTGAAAAAGGTGCGCAACGTCAAGCCGCTCTGGTCCAAGTTCGGCACGACGGTCGGCGTGATGCTGGGCGGGCTCGACATGTGGACGAACGAGCTGTTCGGCTTTTCCGTTTTCGGCACGATGGACCATGGCGGAGCGGACTACGAAGTCACCAAGCCGGCCAGCAAGTGCAAGCCGATCACCTATCCCAAGCCGGACGGCGAACTCACATTCGACCGTCTGTCCTCGGTGTTCATCTCCAACACCAATCACGAGGAAGACCAGCCGGTACACCTGAAGGTCGCCGACTGGCAGCTCCAGAAGGAAAGCGAGCTGGAGGTCTATGGCGGGCCGAGCGCGCGCTATTGCCCGGCCGCCGTGTATGAGTGGGTGGAGCCGGATTCCGGGGGCGAGAAGCAGTTCGTGATCAACGCGCAGAACTGCGTCCACTGCAAGACGTGCGATATCAAGGATCCGAACCAGAACATCAACTGGACGACACCGGAAGGTGGCGGCGGTCCCAACTATCCCAACATGTAAGACCACAAGGCGCGCCCGGAGATAATCCGGGCGCGATTGCCATGCGCGCCACGACCTTGACCTGTCTCTCCCTGCTGCTGGCCGCCTCCTGCGCGGCGGGCAGCAATTTCCTGTCTCCCGAGGAGGCCGAGGAATCCTCGGTCTATGGCGCGTTTCTGGCGGCGCGCTATGCCGGGGCGTCGCGCGACATGGATCGCTCCGCCACGCTCTATGCCGAAGCGCTGGAGCTTCAGCCCGATTTCGAGCTGCTGTCCCAGCGCAGCTTCTTTGCCGCCTTGCTGGCGGGCGATTTCGAGCTGGCCGATCAGGCCGCCCTGACCTCGGCGGAAGGCGCGGAGGATCCCCAGCTCGTGCGTCTTTATCTCGATGCGGTCGCGCTGGAACGCGGGGACCGCCACGAGGACTCGCCGGACGATCCCCAGCTGGGCGCATTCGCCCGCGCGGTCCAGACCGTCATGACCGACTGGTCGCGCGCCCAGACCCGCTCCGGCGCGCGCGAAGTCGCCGCGGAAACGCTCGATGTCTCCGCGCAGGTCGCCGACTACGGGATCCTGCACAAGGCGATGCTGTTCGAGGCGGCCGGCCAGTGGGACCGGGCGCTGGACGGGTATACCAGCGCCGCCCTGAACGGGGACATGATCGAGCTCGCCACGGTCCTCCAGGGGGCCTTGCTGGAGCGGCGCGGACGCCGCAACGAGGCGATCGCGCTTTACCGGCAACGCGTCGACGAAGACCCTTATCCCGATCCCGAAGTGCTTTACGCCCTGCAGCGCGCCGAGGCGGGCCGCCGGGCGCCGCGCTTTGACGCCAACGAGTATGCCGCCCGCGCCCTCTATGCCCTGACGCGCGCGCTCACGCGCAACTCGCCGGGCGATTACACGGCCCTGTTCCAGCGCCTGGTGGAACGCGTCGATCCCGGGTTTGCCCGCAACCGCTACTCGCTCGCCCAGACGCTGGAATCCATCGACATGGATGGCGAGGCGCTCGCCATCTACGAATCGCTCGACGGCACCGCGTTCGAAACGCGTGCCGAGGTCGACGCGGCCTGGCTGCTCTTCACCACGGGGCGGCGCGAAGAGGCGCTCCTGCGCGCCGAGCAGCTGCAATCTGACAGCATGGACGAGACGGCGCGTCTGTTGCTCGCCGACATCTACCGCCTGACCGACCAGTGCGACCGCGCGCTGCCTCTGTACGCCAGCGTTTCGGAGACGGACCGGAGCGCCCGGCAGCGCTGGCAGCCGGCCTTCTTCGAAGGCATCTGCTACCAGCAGCTTGGCGACTGGGATAACGCGGAGGCGCGCTATATCCAGGCGCTCGAATACGCCCCCGACGAGCCGCGCGTCCTCAACCATCTCGGCTATAACTGGATCGTCTTCGGCGAGCATGTGGAGGAGGGGCTCGACATGGTCCGGCGTGCCGCCGAGCTTGCCCCGGACAATGGCGCAATCCTGGATAGCGTGGGGTGGGGCCTCTACAAGCTCGGGCGCTACGAGGAGGCGGTCGGGTATCTGGAACGCGCCGCCGTGGCTTCGCCCGGCAATGCGACGATCAACTGGCATCTCGGCGACGCCTATGCGCGTCAGGGCCGCGCGCTGGAAGCGCGCTTTTCCTGGGAACACGCGCTGGAGCTGGACCCGCAGCCGCGCGAACGGACCCTGATCGAGGCGCGCCTCGAGGGCGGAATCGAAACGGGGCCGGACGACATCGAATGACTGGGCAAGCCATACGCGAGTTCGCGCCCGCCAAGGTCAATCTGTCTCTCAATGTCGGCCCGCTCCAGGCCGACGGCTACCACCCGGTCGATTCCCTGGTGGTGTTTGCCGACTGGGGCGATGTCATCTTCGCCGAACCGGCTCCAGAGGGTCTTCACCTGTCGGTGTCGGGCGCACACGCGGCTGCACTGGAGAGCGAGGTGGAAAACCTCGTGCTCAAAGCGGCCTATGCCCTGCGCGCCGCCGCCGGCCGTCCCGAGCTGTCGGCCAGGATCGTGCTGGAAAAGGCGCTGCCCGTGGCTGCAGGCCTGGGCGGCGGTTCCGCGGATGCCGCCGCCACGCTGCGCGCGCTCTGCCATCTGTGGGAGCTCGATTTCGGAGCGCGTCAGCTGGCCGAGATCGGCTCGGTGCTCGGGTCCGATGTGCCGGCATGCGTCTATTCGCGGCCCTTGCTGATGCGCGGACGCGGAGAGCGGGTCTCGCCGCTGCTGGCCTGGCCGGACCTGCATGGTGTCATCGTCAATCCCGGCGTGCCGGTCGCGACCGGGCCCGTTTTCGCCGCCTACGACAAAACCGAGCCGCAGGCGCTTGTGCCTGGCGCCATGCCGATTGCCGGTCATGGCGACGCAGCGGTCACGCTCACCGCCGCTTTAAAGAACGACCTTCAGGCGCCGGCCATCGCTATGGTGCCGGAGGTCGGCACGGTGCTGGACGCGCTCGAAGGGCTTCCCGGCTGCCGCGTCGCGCGAATGTCAGGGTCGGGCGCGTCCTGCTTTGGCCTGTTCGACGACGAACCGGACGCCCGCGCTGCCGCGGACGAGGTGGCGGCGCAGAACCCGTCCTGGCTCGTGCAGCCGGTCAAGCTCGCCAGCGCGCTGGTATGAGCGTCTATCTCTTCAGCGCCGCCCTGATCAGCGCCGCGGTGAGCTGGCTGGTCAGCGAGCTGTCGCGCCGAGGCGGGGTGCTGGACTTTCCTGAGGCGCGCTCGCTGCACGCGACACCGACGCCGCGCAGCGGCGGGCTCGGCATTCTGGCCGGGTGCGGGGCCGGAGCGCTCGTTCTGCTCGCCGCGCCGGTCGGCGCGCCCGGCATGGCCGCGGCGCTGGCCTTTGCCGGGGCGTGCGGCGCGCTGGGCTTTCTCGATGATCTGTTCGCCCTGAACGGACGGATCAAGTTTGCCTGCATGTGCGCGCTCTGCCTCGCGCTGGCCGGTCTCTACCCGGTCGACCGGCTCTCTCTCACACTGGAATGGTCGATTGCGCTTTTCCCCGTCCTGGCCGTCGCGGGCAGCGCGCTCTTCCTCTTCACGGTGATCAACGCCGTCAACTTCGTGGACGGATCGGACGGCATGCTGGCCGCGGTCCTGATCCCGGCCGGGATCGGTCTGGCCGTCGCGGGGCTCGCCAGTGGCAGCCTGTCGACCAGCTTTCTCGGCGTCCTTCTGGCCGGCAGTCTTCTCGGAATGCTGGGTCTCAATCTTCCCCCGGCCAAGCTATTCGCCGGCGATGCCGGCTCGCTTGCGGCGGGAGCGCTGTATGGGGCCGGCGCGCTTCTCATGGCCGGCAGGGGCTTTGCCGGGTCGCTCTGGCTTGCCCCGCTCTTCGTCCTGCCGGTGCTGGTCGATGTGCTGCTGACCCTGCTGCGCCGCGCCCGTCATGGCCGTCTCAGCCTTGAAGCGCACAGCGAACATGCCTTCCAGCGCCTGATCAAGACGGGCTGGAGCCATGCCCAGGCCGCGATGGCCTATGGCGGCCTGTCGAGCCTTTGCGTGCTGGCCGGCCTCGTGGCCGCCCAGGGGCCGGACGCTGCGCCCTTCCTGGCGTTCGTTCTCGCGTGCGCGGGACTGACGGGCGCCTACGCCTGGGCCGGCGCCTATGCCCGGCGCCGCGGCGTGGATGCCTAGTAGGCTCGTTCCACGACGAATTCGGCGAGCTGGTCGAGCGCCTGGCTCCAGGGATTGTCCTCGAAGATCGCCAGCGCATCGCGGGCCCGCTGGGCGTGGGCTCGCGCCGCAGCCAGAGTGCCTTCCAGGGCGCCGCGCCGTTTCAGGATCGTCACCGCCTCGTCGAAGGTCGCATCGTCCTGGGGCTGTTCTCGGATCACGCGTGTCCAGAAGGCGCGCTCGGCCTCGTCGGCGGCGTCCAGCGCCAGGACGACGGGCAGGGTGACCTTGCCTTCGCGGAAATCGTCGCCGGTATTCTTGCCGAGATCGGAGGCGAGCCCGCCATAATCGAGCGCGTCGTCGACCAGCTGGAAAGCCAGCCCGAGCTCGCGGCCATAGGTCTCCAGCGCATCTTCTTCGCGCTGCGGACGGTCGGCAATGATCGAGGAGACCTGGGCTGCGGCGGAGAAGAGCGCGGCGGTCTTCGCGCCGATGATCTCCATATACTCGTCCCGGCTGGTCTCGATCTTGCCGGCGGCGACCAGCTGGTGGACCTCGCCCTCGGCGATCACCGCGGCGGCGCGGCTGAGCACATGCAGCGCGTCCATCGACTTGGAATCGACCATCAGCATGAAGGCGCGCGCAAACAGGAAGTCGCCGACCAGCACCGAATGAGGGTTGCCCCAGACCTGGTTGGCGGGAAGCTTGCCGCGGCGCAGATCGCTCTCGTCCACGATATCGTCGTGCAGCAGCGTGGCGGTGTGAATGAATTCGACCGCCGCGGCCAGGGCGATATGGGCATTGCCCTCATAGCCCAGCATGCGTGCGGCCGCGACCGTGATCAGGGGCCGGATGCGCTTGCCGCCGGCTTCCACGATATAGCTTGCCAGTTCGGGGATCAGCGGGACAGGGCTGCCCATGCGCTCACCGATCAGCGCATCGACGGCGCGCATGTCGCCTTCGGCCATCTCGTGCAGGCGCACTACCGGATTGATCCGGTTGCCTTCGATCGATTTCTGAGGAAGTCCGTTCACCGCAAGCCCCTTGCAGTCTCAGCCAATGGACCGGCACAATAGGTTTGGCCACACACCCCGGCAAGCGGCCGGGGCTGTGCGTGATGTCGCGGGGGAGTATCATATCCTGCGGGCCAGGCGAGCGCGGTGAGCACATGAAAGAAGTCTATTCCACGAACGACCCGGTCCAGCTGTCCTTTGTCGAGGCCGTCCTGAAGGATGCCAGGCTCAATCCGGTCACGCTGGATTCCCAGACGGCGAGCATCTTCGGCGGCGCCGTGCCCTGGGTGAACCGGCGCGTGCTGGTCGCCGACGAGGACTGGGAGCAGGCGCGCCAGGTGCTCAAGGATGCTCTGGGCGAGGCGTACAAACCGCCCAATCCATGACGCCGCAGGAGGCGGTCACCCGGGACGGATTCCTGGGCGGCCGGTTGACCCTGTGGCAGTCGGCGCAGGGCTACCGGGCCGGCATCGACGCCGCTTTGCTCGCGGCCAGCCTTGAGCTGGACGCGGGCGGCCGGGTGGTCGAGTTCGGCTGTGGTCCGGGCGCGGCTCTGCTGTCGGCGGCGCTGCGGTATCCTCAGGCGAGCTTCACCGGTCTCGAACGCGATCCCGAAGCGGCGGCCCTTGCCGCGCGCAATATCGAGGATAACGCCCTGTCGGCCCGTGTGCAGGTGATCGAGACCGATGCGCTGTCCTATGAGCCTGAGGAGGGCGGAGCGGACGCGGTGTTTTTCAACCCGCCCTTCTTTGAAGATGCGTCCAGCCTGCGCGCCCCGAAGGAAAACAAGCGCGCCGCATGGATGAATGACACGACCCTGGCCGACTGGGTCAGGGCCGGCGCCAGCCTGCTCGCGCCGCGCGGATCGCTGACCCTCATCCACCGCGCCGATGCGCTGGACCTGGCATTGGCAGCCTGCCGCGTTGCGCATCTCGGCTCGATTGTGGTCCTGCCGGTCCACACCCATGCGAACCGTGCGGCCAAGCGCATCCTGGTGCGTGCGGTCAAGGCTGGCCGGGCCCCGCTGCAATTGCGCCCCGGCTTCGTGCTGCACGATGACGGGCCGGGCCAGTACACAGAGCTGGCCGACCGGGTGCTGCGCGGGACATCCGGCCTTGCCATGACACGCTGAGTACGACACCCCTGAACACGAAAACTGGAAAACAGGAGATCCGCCTTGGCCGCGCTCGCCCCTCTCTCGCCCGTCATGCGCGGGATCCGCAAACTGCTTGGCCGTGACGGCCCGCTGGTTCCCATTGTCAGGCTGGAAGGCGTCATCGCCCCGGGCGGACGCGGCAACGCGCTCAACTTGGCCAAGGTGGAGAAGCTGCTGGCGCGCGCTTTCGCGCCCGGCTCTGCGGCTGCGGTGGCGATACTCGTCAATTCGCCAGGAGGCAGCCCCGTACAGTCAAAACTGATCCACGACCGCATCCGCGCGCTTGCCGAGGAGAAGGACAAGACCGTCCTGGTCTTCTGCGAGGACGTGGCCGCGTCCGGCGGCTACATGATCGCCTGCGCGGGCGACGAGATATTCTGCGACGCCTCCAGCATCATGGGATCGATCGGTGTGATCTCGGCAAGTTTCGGCTTCACCGGCGCGATGGAGAAAATCGGGGTCGAGCGCCGCTTGCGCACCGCGGGAAAGAACAAATCCCTCTCCGATCCGTTCAGCGAGGAGACCGAGGAACAAAGAACGCGGCTCGAGCGCCTCATGAACCGCCTGCACACCCATTTCATCGAGCTGGTGAAGACGCGCCGGTCCGGCAAGCTGGACGAGAGCGACGAGGAGCTGTTCACCGGTCAGGTCTATACTGGCGACGAGGCAGTCGAGAACGGGCTGGCCGATCATCTCGGCGAAGTGCGCAGCGTCCTAAAATCGCGCTACGGCAAGGATGTGCGGACCAGGCTGCTGACCGTACCCAAGGGCGGGATGCTGTCGCGGCTGCTCGGCCAGAGCGCGGCGAGCTTCGCCGAAACGCTGGAGAATCGCGAGATCTGGTCGCGCTACGGGTTGTAAGTCATGGGCTCTCTCACACTCACCCTGGTGCTGGTTCTCGGCGGATTCGTGCTGTTCTTCGCGATGCGCGGCCGGACGCGATCAAGAAACGATGCCGCACAGAGGGCCGCCCGGCGTGCGGTGGAGCGCCATCTCGGGCACCCCGGCAAACACACCGGTCAGGACTCCCCGGCCGCGCCTGAGGATGTGCCCGACGAGGACACATCCGACGAGGAGCCGCGTTCAGGACCGCCGCGATAGCTTGCGATCAGGCGTTCGGCCGCTTCGCTGGCCGGCAGGCTGCCTATTGCGACGGCGTCTTCCAGCGTCGCTGCGGCGTTCCTGACACCGGCATCGGCGCGGAACTGGCTCAGCACGCGGTCCTCGACCATCGACCATAGCCAGCGCACCTGCTGCCCGCGGCGCCTCTGGTCCAGCTCGCCGGCCTCTTTCAGCGCCTTGCGATGCTTGGTGACGGTCTCCCACAGCGTGTCGATGCCGTCGCGCGTCAGCGCGGATCCGGTCAGCACGACCGGAGACCAGTTCTTCGAGGCTGGCGCAAACAGGTGCAGCGCCGCTTCGAGATCGCGCGCCGAGCGCCGCGCGCGCTTCTCGTTCTCGCCTTCGGCCTTGTTCACAAACAGGATTTCAGCCAGTTCCAGAATGCCCTTCTTGATACCCTGCAGCTCGTCGCCCGCGCCGGGCAGCATCAGCGCGACGAACACGTCGACCATGTCGGCCACGACCGTTTCGGACTGGCCGACGCCCACCGTCTCGACAATGACGACGTCATAGCCCGCCGCTTCGCACAGCAGCATGGATTCGCGCGTCTTGCGCGCGACACCGCCCAGCGTTCCGGCGGCCGGGGAGGGCCGGATAAAGGCGGCCCGGTCGACGGCCAGCTCGCCCATGCGCGTCTTGTCGCCCAGAATCGATCCCTTCGACCGGCTGGAGGACGGATCGACGGCAAGCACCGCCACCTTGTGACCCTGGCCGGTCAGAAACTTGCCCAGCGCCTCGATCAGCGTGGACTTGCCGACGCCCGGCACGCCGGTCAGCCCGATGCGCCAGGCATTACCGGTCCGGTCCATCACGGCGGTCAGGATATCGCGCGCCTCCTGCTGGTGATCGGCGCGCGTGGATTCCACACGCGTGATCGCCTGGGCCAGCGCGGCGCGGTCGCCGGAAACAAGTCGGTCGGCAAGCTCGTTCATGAGGTCGAGTTCAAGGCGTTTTACGCGGCGAAGGCAAGCATCCTGTCACCGCGATCCACCGGCCCGGCCTGAGCATGGCGCGGTGATTTCAGCTACAGGGACGCCTATGGTGGACGTCATGACCGGATCCAGCCTTCATCCCGCCACCCGCATGCGCATTGCCGCGACCGCCGCGCTGGTGGCCATGGCCGTGCTGTTCACCGCCACGCATATCTGGACCGACGATACCGGCGTCTGGGGGTATGTGCGCGCTTTCGCCGAGGCGGGGCTGGTGGGCGGGCTGGCCGACTGGTTCGCGGTGACGGCGATTTTCCGCCGCCCGCTCGGCCTGCCCATCCCGCACACCGCTGTCATTCCAAGAAACAAGCAGCGCATTGCCGATGCGGTCGGGCGCTTCATCGCCGACAATTTCCTCGACCCCGCCCTCGTGGCCGAGCGGCTCGAGCAGTCCGATCCCGGCGCGCAGATCGGACAGCTGATGGCCGACCGCTCCCAGGCGCGAAAGCTGGCGGACGGGCTGACCGGCGCACTGCCCGACATTCTCGCCTTCCTCGACGACGAGGCCGTCGCGCGTTTCTGGCGCCAGCGTGTGGCCGAACAGGCCCAGGGCGCGCGCCTGGCGCCCGCATTCGGCGCCGTGCTCGAAGCGCTCACCGCCGGGGGCAAGCACCAGGTCCTGCTCAATGCCGGGCTGGACGAGGCCTTCAAGGCCCTGTCCGAGCACGAGGACCGCATCCGGACCGCCGTGCGCGAGCAAAGTCCGCGCCTGCTGCGCTTCACGCGCATGGACCGTCGCGTGTCCGACGCGCTGATCGCGGCGATCGAGGACTTGCTGCACGACATGGCGGTCGAACCCGAACACCCGATGCGGATGCGGGTGACCGAGCTGGTCAATGATTTCGCGATCGGCCTGCGTGACGATCCGGCCCTGCAGGCGCGCATCGAGACCATCGTGACCGAGGCGCTGGCTCATCCGGCGCTGGCCGGCATGGCCGAGGCGGGATGGCTGGAGGGCAAACGGGCGGTCCTGAACGACGCGGCGCGCGGCGAGGAGTCCCGGATCGCGGCCTATGTCACCGACGCGCTGGTCTCGCTGGGCGAGGCAATTTTGAAGGACGAGGAGGCGCGCGCGGCCTTCAACGCCCGCCTGCGCCCGGTCGCGGTGCATCTGGCCGAACGCCACGGCCCGGACGTCGCGCGCATCGTCTCCGACACGATCGCCTCCTGGGATGCCGGGACCATCGTGGAGAAGCTGGAATCCAATGTCGGCCAGGACCTGCAATATATCCGCCTGAACGGCACGCTGATCGGCGGTCTGATCGGGGTGACCCTGCACGCCCTGACGCATATTCTCTAGACGCTCACGAAAAAGGCGCCGCCGGACGATCCGGCAGCGCCTGTCGCAAGGTCTGCAATAAAGCGCTGACCTAGTATTCGGTGACGTAGAGCGTCGCCGGAGCGTTGTTGCCTTGATAGACGCCGACCCAGATGTCGTACTGGCCCGAGGCGCTGAAGACGAGGGCCGGGTTGAGGCCGTTCACGTCGTCCGAGCAATACCACTGTCCGTCCGGCCCGTTGACGACCAGCGTGGTGTCGATGTTGGACCGGGCGCCGATGGTCATGCGGCCACCGCCCCAGTTCAGGCGAGCGTCGGGCGCATTCGCGATGGTGCCCGCGCAGCCCACACTCGCGGCGTCGAGCGTGCCGCCAGCGGTGATCTGAAGTTCGGACGGGTCGGGCATGAAGCCCGCGCTCAGCGAGTAGGAACCGTAAGTCGGCGTCAGGGAGAAATCCTGCGCGAGTGCGGCGGTGCTGGTGATGGCGGCGAGAGCCGCGGCGGCGAGTATCGTGTTTTTCATGGAAATCCCCCAATTGGATCTGGAACCGCCGGGCGGGTGTCGCCAGCCGGTGAACCTGCGCCGCTGGTACAATCCAGCCGGCTGCGGGCACGTACGAACGATGCCCCTGCGAGTATGAACGGAATGTGAGCGCAGGCCAGCTGGAATCGCGCTTTTTAAGCGCCGCGGCCGGTCACCCGGCATGGCTCGCCCACAAGGCCGCGCGGCCCCGGGCTCAGATCGGCTCTGCGCCGCCCATGGCTGCGAGGATCTGGCGCGCATCGTACGCACGTTCGGGCCGGTCCGCCCCGCGTCCGGCGATGATTTCCAGCGTCAGCGTCGTGCGCCGCTCCTGACCGGGGCTGATCCCGATCCCCAGGCCCACACCGCTGCTGCGATAGCCGCCCGAGCCGATCCCGCCGCCGACCGATCCGCCAAGGCGCACCGGAGAATCCTGTTGCCCCGTTTGCTCGCTGGCGCGGTCGACGATATCGAACCAGTCATATCCCGCCTGCAGGCTCAGCTCGGCGGCGCGGCGCAGCGCATAGCGTTCCACATCGGCGGGGCTGGCATCCGGGCCGGCGGTGAAGCTGACCCGCCAGCGATCGTCCTCGATGCGCAGGCTGTCATAGCCGACGGCGCGCGCGCCATCCGCGGCCGGGCCGTAAACGGTCTGGGTCGGCGCGCAGGCGGCCAGCGCCGCGGCGAGGGAGAGGGCGGAAAGCGTGCGGATCATGAAGACCTCCAGGCGCGGGTGTCGCTCAAGCTCACGGCGATGATAGGCCATCGCGGCAGGACTGGCGAGGCGCGGGCCAATCCCCGTCTTCTTGCCGGGGGTGGCCCGCCGGTGCGTGTCAGTAATAACCTGCGATCAAGGCGTTAGGTTGCATGTCCCCATCGCCACGCGCCCCGCTCATCCACCCCTGCCAACGCCGCCCCTAGGCTTCGACCCGTGGATCAATGCCAGGGCGAGGAGCAGGCGATGAGCGAATGGATCAGCATGATTGGCGAGGTGGCCGGTCTGGCCGGGCTGGCCGGTGTCACCGCCGCCGGCCTGGTGGATACGCTGGGCAAGGCGGTCACGCCGGGCGGTCGCGGCCTTCCGATGCGCGGCTTTCGCGCTGTCGAGCGCGTTATCGACCATGCCGCGCCGGTCCTGCGCCTAGCGCTGGGCGAGCAGTACCGTCAGACGCTGGCGGAGGCCTATCGCGATGGGCGCCGGTCCGGAGATGCGCCTGCGCTCCTCAAGCTGGCCATCGGCCAGGGGCTCGACCGGCTGGAAGACAGCGGCTCCGCCCTGGTCGACGACATGGCCCGCTCCATCGGCCTGCCGGTCGAGCCGGGCGCGCGCGATACCGCCGACCAGACGCGCATGGCGCTGGAAACCGAGACCGATGCGGTTTTCCTGCTGGCCGAGTCCGAATACCGCACCACCGCCCGGCTGCTCGCAGGCGCGGTCGCGCTTCTCCTGTCTTTCGGTGTCTGGATCACCCTGCCGGCAGACATGCGCGCCGAAATCCCGTTCGTCCAGGCCATCCTGACCGGCCTCGTCGCCGTCCCGCTCGCCCCCGTCGCCAAGGACATCGCCAAGGCGATCGAGGGGCTGAGGGGCGGGGTGGAAAAGGGGGATGAGCGAGGAGGGCCGGGACTGAGAGAGAGACCCTAACTTCCCAACTTCCCCAGCAATTCCATTGCGCTGTCCGCGATCACCGTGCCCGGCGGGAAGACCGCGGCGGCGCCCATCTCGATCAGGGTGGGGACGTCTTCGGGCGGGATGACGCCGCCGACGACGACCAGGATATCTCCGCGGCCCTGGTCTTTCAGGGCATCGCGCAGCTCGGGCACCAGGGTGAGGTGACCCGCGGCTAGCGACGAGGCCGCCACGACGTGGACGTCATTCTCCACTGCCTGGCGGGCCGCCTCTTCCGGGGTCTGGAAAAGCGGGCCGATATCCACGTCCCAGCCCATGTCGGCAAAGGCGGAGGCGACCACTTTCTGGCCGCGGTCATGGCCGTCCTGGCCCATCTTGGCGATGAGGATGCGCGGGCGGCGGCCTTCGTTTTCGGCAAAGGCGTCGGCGGCGGCGAGCGCCTTCTTCACCTTCTCGTCGTTTCCGGACGCTTTCAAATACACCCCCTGAACCGATTGGATTTCGGCCTTGTGCCGGCCCCAGACCTTTTCCAGAGCGTCGGAGATTTCGCCGACGGTCGCATGCGCGCGTGCGGCCTCGACCGCGAGGGCGAGCAGATTGCCTTTCCCGCTTTTCGCAGCCTCGGTCAGCGCCTCCAGGCTCGTCTCGACCGCGCCCGCGTCGCGGTCGGCTTTCAGGCGCGCGAGCTTTTCAAGCTGTTCCTTGCGCACGCGCGCATTGTCCACGCGCAGCACTGGCACGTCTTCGGGCTCGCTGGAGCGGAACTTGTTCACGCCGACAATCGTCTGGAGACCGGAATCGATGCGCGCCTGCGTCTTGGCCGCTGCTTCCTCGATGCGCAGCTTGGGCGTGCCGTCCTCGATCGCCTTGGCCATGCCGCCGAGGGAATCGATTTCCTCGATGTGCTTCAGCGCCTTGGCGGCCAGATCGTGCGTCAGCCGCTCGATATAGTAGGACCCGCCCCACGGATCGATCGCGTCGGTCAGATGCGCTTCGCTTTCCAGCACGAGCTGCGTGTTCCTCGCGATCCGGGCGGAGAAATCGGTCGGCAGGGCCAGCGCCTCGTCCAGCGAGTTGGTGTGCAGCGACTGGGTGTGCCCGTCCACGGCGGCCATCGCCTCGACGGCGGTGCGCGCCACATTGTTGAACACGTCCTGCGCGGTCAGCGACCAGCCCGAGGTCTGGCAGTGCGTGCGCAGTGAGAGCGATTTGTCGCTCTTGGGATCGAAGCGCTCCTTCATCAGCTTGGCCCAGATCAGGCGCGCCGCGCGCAGCTTGGCGACCTCCATGAAGTAATTCATCGAGATGCCGAAGAAGAAGGACAGGCGCGGCGCGAACGCGTCCACGTCCAGCCCCGTCTCCACGCCCGCCTTCACGTATTCCAGCCCGTCGGCGATCGTGTAGGCGAGCTCGATATCGGCCGGGGCGCCGGCTTCCAGCATGTGGTAGCCGGAGATGGAGATCGAGTTGAAGCGCGGCATCTCCTCGGACGTGTAGGCAAAGATGTCGGAGATGATCCGCATGGAGGGGCGCGGCGGGTAGATATAGGTGTTGCGCACCATGAATTCTTTCAGGATGTCGTTCTGGATCGTCCCTGAAAGCTGGTCGTGGCGGACACCCTGTTCTTCCGCGGCGACGATGTAGAGCGCCATTACGGGGAGCACCGCGCCGTTCATCGTCATCGACACGCTCATCTGGTCGAGCGGAATGCCGTCGAAGAGCTGGCGCATGTCGAGAATGGAATCGATGGCCACACCGGCCATGCCGACATCGCCCTTCACGCGCGGATTATCGGAATCGTAGCCGCGGTGGGTCGCCAGATCGAAGGCGACCGACAGGCCCTTCTGACCCGCCGCCAGATTGCGGCGGTAGAAGGCGTTGGATTCCTGCGCGGTGGAGAAGCCGGCATATTGGCGGATCGTCCAGGGCCGCTGGGTGTACATGGTCGGGTAGGGGCCGCGCACGAAGGGCGCCGCGCCTGGACGGGTGTCGGCAAAGTCCAGCGCGTCGCGGTCGGCGTCGAAATAGGCGGGGCGGATCTCGATGCCTTCCGGGCTGACCCAGCTCTCCGCGTCCGCCGCCTTGGCGGCCGCAGTCTCGGGGCTGTCGAGCTCGATCGCGGTGAAATCAGGATGAGCCATCACGCCACTCCCAGAATCGCGTGCGCGCGCGTCAGGTCCTCGACCGCATCGCTTCGCATGTGGATGAAATGGTCCGCGCCCGCGATCTCCATCGCCTTGCCCGCGACCCAGACCGCTTCGGCGCCCGCGTCCTTGAGCGCCTTGGCCAGGCCGCCCGCTTCGGCCTCATAGGCCGTGTCAGTGCCGCAGATTACCGCGAGAGGGCGGCCCGACGCCTTGAACGCCGCAGCGCAGTCCTGAACCGAGCCGTAGACCTCGCCTCCCTCGGTCTCGATCCCGCCAACCGCGAGGCGGTTCTTCGCAAAGCCCGCGCGCGCATTGAAGTCGGCCAGCGCACCCAGCGTTGCCAGGAAGGCCCGGGGCCGCGAGCCGGTCTTTTCCGCGTGCGCATCCGCATCGGCGCGAAGCGCCTCGAACGGCTCGGCGAAGCGTATGGGGGACAGGGGGTCCCATGCCGGTTCTGGCTGCTTGCCGGCAGCGATCTGTGCGCCGGCACTGGCCGCCTCGATCCGGGTCTCGACCGATCCCTCCGGCAGCGCTGCGGATTTCAGCGCCGGCGGGGTATGGCTCGCCGTATCGATCTCGGCATCCTTGGCGTCGAGTTCGGGATAGGTGCTCACCCCGATCAGCATCTCGCGCCCGCTGGCATAGGCGGCCCGGCGCGTCTCGCGCATTGTCGCGATCTCGCCCTGCAGCCAGCCGGCTTCCAGCGCAGGTATAACCCCGCCGCGCCGCTCGATGTCCTGGAACATGTCCCAGCCGGCTTGGGCCAGACGCTGACCCAGCGTCTCGTGCAGATAGCCGCCGCCGGCCGGGTCGGCGACCTTGCCGATATGACTTTCCTCGCCGAGCATCATCTGGACATTGCGGGACAGGCGCCGGGCAAAGCCGGTCGGCGCGCCCTTGGCATCGGTGAAGCGCCGCGTCGTGATTGCGTCCGCGCCGCCCGCCGCCGCGCCCAGCGCGGCGCAGCTGATGCGGATCAGATTGGTCCAGGCATCGCGCGCGGTCAGCATGCGCCGGCTCGTCGTGACGTGCAGGTGCAGGCCGCGGTGCTCCTGTGAGCAGCCGAAGGCCTCCGCGACCTGGCTCCACACCCGGCGCGCCGCGCGCAGCTTGGCGATGGTCAGGTGAATGTCCGCATCGGCGGCCACCGAAAACTCCAGCGTTTGCGCGGCCTTGTCCGCGCTCAGGCCCGCATCGATCAGCGCGCGCATGTATCCCGAGCCCGATGCGCACAGAAAACCCAGCTCCTGGCCCTCCGATCCGCCGGCCTCATGGACCAGCCCCGCATCGACGCGAAGCGCACGGAGGCCGGGCATGTGATCCTGCGTCCACTCTGCCGCCTCGGCCGCGAGCGCCATCTCCTGTTCGAAATCGCCGGACGAGACGCCGAGCCGCGCGGCGCGCGCATGCGGGGACAAGCCCAGCCCGCCGCGCAGGTTTTCGCGCTCCAGGCCACTCTGTTCGATCAGGGCCAGCAGCAGAAGCGCCGCCTGCGTCGCGTCCGGGGAGAGGGCCAGGTGCACCGGCGCCAGATCGAGCATCACCCCGTCCAGCGCGGTCTTCATCTCGTCCAGAGTGCGGATCGCGGTGCCGTGCCGTCCCTCGGGATCGATCTGGAGCAGGATTTCGCTTGCGCCGCCGCTCAGCTCTTCCAGCATGGCCGCATTGGCGCGTTTCGGGTCGCCATGGCCGACCGCCTGGCGGATGGCCCAGGGCAGATAGGCATCGCGCTGTGCGGTCAGTCCGCGCACGAAGGGCGCAGCGCCCGGCGCGCCGGTCTCCATGACCGCGTCCAGATCGCTGCGCGTGAACAGGGGGCCGCGTGCCAGACCGTCGGCAGTCTTGCGTTCGATCCGCGACAACCCGGCGCCCTTGAGCGCTTTCTCCGCCAGCGCCCGCCATGCCGCGTCGTCGGCAGGGTCAAATCCGGCATTCAGGGAGTGAATATCTTCGGCCATGGATCATCTCTACATCGATTTTGGCCGGAGGTAACGCAAGGCCAGCCCTTCAGGTCAAGCGCCTGGCTGCTCGACGCGCGCCCGGGGATGGTCCGCGCCGCTCTCCCCGCCCGTACCGGGCCGCCTAGCATCGGGTGAGTTTCAAGCCAATGCGGAAAGAGGGCGAGATGAACGAAACGAGCGAGCGGCTGGGCCTGCCATACCTGATGCCGGCCCAGGCCCAGAAGCATGTCACCGTGAACGAGGCGCTGCGCCGTCTCGATGCGCTGGTCCAGCTGTGCGTGACCAGCCGGGATATCGGCGAACAGCCCGAAACTCCTGCGGCCGGCGCCGCCTACATCCTCCCGCCGGATGCGTCCGGTGCGGCCTGGACCGGCCAGCCGGCGGATACGATCGCAGTCTATCAGGACGGGGCGTGGGCCTTCTTCACGCCGCACACCGGCTGGCGGGCCTTTCTGGCCGATGCGGGCGAGGGCGCGGTTTTCGACGGCGCGGCCTGGCGGCTGGGCAGCGAGACGGTCTCGCGCCTCGATCATCTCGAACGCCTCGGGGTCGGCACCGCGGCCGACGACACCAACCGCGTGGCCGTGCGGGTCAATTCTGCGCTGTGGACCGCGCGTGAGACGGCAAGCGGGGGCACGGGCGATCTGCGCTATGTGCTCAACAAGCAGGACGCGGCGAACACCCTCGCCATCCTGATGCAGAGCAGCTGGTCGGGCCGCGCGGAGCTTGGCCTGACCGGATCGGACGACTTCACGCTGAAGCTCTCGCCAGACGGGGTGAGCTGGCTGGACGTACTGCGCGCCCGCCAGGCGGACGGCGTGGTGCAAATCGCCGCGCTGGAAGCCGGCGCGTTACAACTGGACGCGCATACCCCGCTCTCCGCCTCCGCGCCGGGTCAGGCGGGCACGCTCTGCTGGGACAGCGATTTCGTCTATATCTGTGTCGCCTCCGACACCTGGAAGCGCGCGGCCCTAGCCAGCTGGTGAAGCGGCCAGGCGGTCGAACACCTCGCGCACCCGCTTGAACATGGGTTCGCTCATCGCATGGCCGCCCAGGGTCACGATCTGCAGATTCGAGTGCGGCACCGCGCGGTGAAGCCGCCAGGCCGCCTGCGCCGGGCAGACCAGGTCATAGCGCGTCTGCAGGATGTCCACCGGCATGGTCAGCCGGCCGGCCCCCTCGATCAGCGCATCGCCGTCCAGAAAGCATGCGTTTGAAAAATAGTGCGCCTCGATCAGGGAATGGGCGATCAGCCAGTCGCGCCCCTTTGCCTTGAAGGCCTTGAACACGTCGGCCCGGCTCATGCGCCGCCAGGACAGGATTTCCTCGAACGCGCTCCAGCGATAGATCAGGCTGGCTTCGACATCGCCGGGGCCTGCGTCGGGACGCGCCATCGCGTCCAGGCGCGGCGCGCCCTCGGCCAGCTCCGCACGCATCGCCTCCAGTGCCCAGTCCATGAAGGCGAATGCGTCGTGCTGCACGGATCTGGGCGCATCGCGCATCAGCCAGTCGCGCGCATCGGGATGGATCAGCCCCGCCCCGTCCGGGCGATGCCACCAGGAGCATTCCTCGCGCGTGCCCAGCAGCACGCCTTCCACCACCAGCGCCTCGACAGCGCCGGGATAGGCCTCGGCATAGGCGATCGCCAGCGTCGCGCCCCAGGACGGCCCGAACACGATCCAGCGCTCCAGGCCCAGATGACGGCGCAGCGCCTCGATATCCTCGATCTGGTGGGCGGTGGTATTGGCCTCCAGCGAGACGTGCGGCGTGGACTTGCCGCACCCGCGCTGGTCGAACTGCACGATCTCGAAGCGCGCCGGATCGTAATAGCGCCGGTGGCGCGGTCCGCTGCCCGATCCCGGTCCGCCATGCAGGAACAGCACCGCGCGCGCCCCCTGTGTCCCGGACCGCTCGAAATACAGGCTATGGCCCTCGCTGACCGGCAGATGGCCGGTCTCGAACGGTGTGATTTCAGGGTAAAGCGCGCTCATGAATGCGAAGCTAGCCAATGAGTCGCGTCAGGTCAGCGCAGTCGCGCATTGAACGCTTTGCCGCGTCATGCGTCCTTACCCCCATGAGCGATGAAACCCACGCCTCTTCGCAGGACAGGACAAGCCGGCTTTTACGATGGACGCGGGAGGGCAATACCCCCTTCGCGCTGTTCTGGCTGTCGATTGCGGAGAGTACCGTCTTTCCGATCCCGATCGAGATGATCATGACGCCGGTCATGCTCGCTGACCGCGCACGCATCTGGATCTATGCCCTGATGGTGCTGGCCGGCTGCATCGTCGGCTCTTCGCTCGCATATCTGGTGGGATATTTCTTCTTCGAGACCGTGGGCCAGGCCCTGGTGAACGCGCTCGGTCAGGGCGAAACCCTGCAGGAATTCCGCAGCTATGTGGCCGAAAACGGGCCGATGGCGACCTTCCTGATCTCGATCACGCCGATCCCGCTCATCACCGCCAGCCTCGGCGCCGGGCTGGCGGGCATGAATTTCGCGATCTTCATCGTCATCGTGGGCTTCACCCGCGCGCTTCGCTATTTCGGCATCGCCGTGCTGGTCGCCCTGTTCGGCAAGGCGTTCGAGCGCTTTCTGGACGAACACATGACCGGCCGGCGCAAGCGCTGGATCACCTGGGGCGTGACGCTTCTCACCCTGGCGGTGATTGCCTGGCTGATCTTTCGCTAGAGCATTTTCAGCGAAAGCGGGGACCGGTTTCGCGGTTCGAAAATGCGATAAAACACGGATCTACTCGGACGTCTTCCCGGTCAGTGAGCGGGTGATGTTGCCCAGCATGTCGATCGGCATCGGGAAGACGATCGTGTTCGCGCCTTCGTCCGCGCCGAGCTGTTGCAGCGTGGACAGATAGCGCAGCTGCATGGCGCCTTCCTGCGTGCCAAGCGTCTGGGCGGCATCGGCCAGCTTCTGCGCAGCCTGGGCCTCGCCCTCGGCCGAGATCACCTTGGCGCGCCGCTCGCGCTCGGCCTCGGCCTGGCGGGCAATGGCGCGGATCATCGACGGGTCGATATCCACGTGCTTGATCTCGACATTGGAAACCTTGATGCCCCAGGCATCGGTCTGCCCGTCGAGAATCTGCTGGATGTCGCTGTTCAGCTTGTCGCGCTCGGACAGCATCTCATCGAGATCGTGCTTGCCCAGCACGCTTCTCAGCGTGGTCTGCGCCAGCTGGCTCGTCGCCATGGTGTAGTCGGAGACCTTGTTGATCGCCTTCTGGGCGTCGATCACACGGTAATAGATCACCGCATTGACCTTTACCGACACGTTGTCCTGGCTGATGACGTCCTGGCTCGGCACGTCCTCGGCGAAGATGCGCATGTCCACCTTCACCATCTGCTGGACGAAGGGGATCAGGATGACGAGGCCGGGACCCACCGTGCCCGAATAGCGTCCGAGCGTGAACACGACCCCGCGATCGTATTCGCGCAGGATCTTGATCGCCGCGGAGAAGAACGCGCCCAGCACGGCGAGGACGGCCACGATGAGGCCGACATTGAGACCGATCTGTTCCAGCATGGGGTAGCTCCTGTTCAAGCTGAGGGGGCAGGGGTGAGCGGTTGGAGGTGAGGGGTCAGGACGTCTTCTTCACGGTCAGCGTCAGGCCGTCGATGCCGGTCACCACGACCGGATCGCCGGGCGCGAGCGCGTCCTTGGACACGGCATGCCAGCGCTCGCCGTCGGCATGGACGAAGCCTTGCGTACCGGACCATTCCAGCACGCGCCCCTCCATGCCCTTCAGGCTTTCGCGCCCGGCCACGGGTTTTCGCGCCTGCGCGGCGAGCCCGTAAAACAGCGCGGCGAAGGTGAGGGCGCCCAGCGCGGCCGTCACCCCGGCGATCAGGCGCCAGTCGAGCTGCAGGGCCTCGATATCGGTATCGACCAGCATGACCGCGCCGAGCGCGAAGACCGCCAGCCCCGATATGGCGAGAATCCCGAACGAGGCCACGAACGCCTCCGCGATCAGCAGGCCGAGCCCCAGCACGATCAGCGCCGCCCCGGCATAGCTCACCGGCAGCGTGTTCAGGCCGTAGAAGCCGACGATCAGGCAGAGCAGGCCGGCAATCGCGGTGACCGGCTCCAGCCCGTTATAGAAGCTCGCCAGGAGGCCGATAAATCCCAGATTGATCAGCAGGAAGGCGATGTTGGGATTGGTGATGACCTGCAGGAAGGCGAGCGCGAACCCCGGCTCCACGCGCTCGATCGAGGCCCCGGCGAGGTCCAGCGTGACCTCGCGGCCCTCCACCAGGGTCAGCGTGCGCCCGCTGGCCTGCTCTAAAAGCGCATCCAGACTCGGCGCGATAAGCTCGGCGACATTCATCTCCACCGCCTCGTCGGCGGTCAGGCTGACACCCTCGCGCACCGCGCGCTCGGCCCAGTCGGCATTGCGGCCGCGCAGCTCGGCCAGCGACCGGATCTGCGCCACCGAATCGTTGACCACCTTGTTGCGCATGGCCTGGGCGGAGGAGGGGGCGGCTTCGACCTCCCCGGCGCCATCCTCGTCCGCGCTATCCTGTACCTCGCCGTCTGTGCTGTCGCCCTCCGCCGCGTCCTGCGGCGCGGCAGGCGGATCGCTCGCCGGTCCGAACTCGACCGGAGTGGCTGCCCCGACCGTGGTGCCCGGCGCCATGGCGGCGAGATGGCTGGCATAGAGGATATAGACGCCCGCGCTGGTGGCGCGCGCACCCTGGGGCGCGACGTAGACGATGACCGGAACCTGGCTGGACAGGATCGCCAGATTGATCTCGCGCATCGCATCCACCAGCCCGCCGGGCGTATCCATTTCGATGACAAGGGCGCGCGCGCCGTCCTCGGCGTCTTCAATCGCGCCGGTGATGAAGGCGGCATTGGCCGGGCCGATCACCCCGGTCAGCGGGGCGACGTGAACCGGGCGTGCATCCGCCGGCCCGGCGCTTTCCTGGGCGAGGGCCGACAGCGCCAGAAGTCCCGCCCCGGCGAGCGCCAGCACCGCGCCCGCGCGGCGACTCCATCCTCGAAGACCTGGCATGCCCGTCTCCCCGCAGCGTGACCTGTCCAGGTCAAACTAGCGCACAACACGCACGCGCCCAACGCGAATCGGGATGGGCGATTGGAGTGTGCGGCACCCGAGACTAGCTGGCGGCGACCTGATGCAGCCGCCCGAGATGCCTTTGCGATAGTTCGCAATACCTCGGAGAAATTGGTTGATAAAAAATTAAAAGTATGAGATACCTTAATCGAAGTTAACGAGAGGTATGGTGATGACCAATATAATTTCTGTTTTGACCTATAAGTCAGTCGAGACAATTTTGGCGGTTGGCGGGACCCAATCTTGGGCGCTGGATCGGAACCGTGCAGCGCGATGTCGCTATGTTGTGATTTGTCGTAATGCCAAGACCCGTGAACCCGAAGGGCCGGAGCCACACGGTACGGCGTTTCTTGTCGGGAAAATTAGGGACGTGGTCCCGTCGAGCGAAACAGAAGGTCGATGGCTGATCCAGATAAGCGAGTATGCGTTGATCGATGCGCCTGACCAATGGGAAGGGCGCAATCCGGTCGCTTATTGGCCAGAGGATGAATATGAGGGGATCGACTTCGAAGCTCTCGTCTTTCGTCCCTTGGAAACATCTCCACTCAAGCTGACCATTGCTGAGGCCAAAGCCGGGCTCGCACATGGATTGAATGTGGATGAGTCGGCCATCGAGATTGTAATTCGCGGATGATGCCTACCTTGGAGAATCGGCGCTTTCGCAACGAGGTGCCGTTTCACGTCTACCGGCTGGGCCGCAAGCTGTGTTTCCGGTTCTTCGAGGTAGACGCAAGCGCTCGCTCGCAGGCCTTCGAGGCCGCTGCGTGAGATGCTGTCCAGAGTGGCACGCGATCAGGACCTGGCTCTGGGTCAGCCCGTAAATACTTAGCGCTCGGAGCGTCATGAGACGCTAACCGGCAATGGTCGATGAAAAAGGAAATGGTGCCGCCACACAGATTTGAACTGTGGACCTCTCCCTTACCAAGGGAACGCTCTACCCCTGAGCTATGGCGGCGTGCGCGGCCGGTATGGCCCGGCGCGATCAGGTGGCGGGCTATACCCTATCATTTCTTCCTCGCCAAGGCCGGGGTTGACGCCGATTGCAGGTCGTCGCATCTCCGCGCTCATGACCGGTGACAAAGATACGCAGCCCCAGGGTGGCAAAACGCAGTCGGAGCGCGAAAAGCGCCTGGCCGAGGCCTTGCGCCGCAACCTCAAACGCCGCAAAGCTGCAAAGAAACCCGATTAAGGCCGCGAGCCCGCCCCGATTTCGCCCGATGCCGGCGCAGGCTGCATCGAGGCGGGCCGGGCGGGCGGCGGCACAAGGACGCTTGATTTATGGATCGCATTCGTATTCGCGGCGGGACGCCCCTGCACGGCGAGATTCCCATCTACGGCGCGAAGAATTCCGCGCTCAAGCTGATGGCCGCCGCGCTGCTGACCGATGAACCGCTGATTCTGAACAACATGCCGCGCCTGGCCGACACGCGCTTCATGGCCCAGTTGCTGGCTCATCTCGGCGTGGTCAGCGAGGAGCAGAATCATAACGTGCTGCGCCTGCATGGCGCGCAGCTGGAAGAGCCGTACGCGCCCTACGATCTGGTGCGCAAGATGCGCGCGACCTTCAACGTGCTCGGGCCGCTGGTGGCGCGTACCGGCCGGGCCAAGGTCTCCCTGCCGGGCGGCTGTGCCATCGGTGCGCGTCCGGTCGACCTGCATCTCAAAGCGCTCGAAGCGCTCGGGGCCACGGTGGAGCTGGACGAGGGCTATGTCATCGCCTCCGCGCCCAATGGCCTGACCGGGGCCGAGATCGATTTTCCCATGGTCTCGGTGGGCGCGACCGAGCACGCCATGCTGATGGCCGTGCTCGCCTCGGGCCGGACCCTGCTGGAAAACTGCGCGCGCGAGCCCGAGATCGCCGATCTCGCCGACTGCCTGAACGCGATGGGCGCGAAGGTCAGCGGCGCGGGCACCTCCACCATCACCATTGACGGCGTTCCGCGCCTGTCGGGGACGACCTGGAGCGTGGTGCCCGACCGGATCGAGGCCGGCACATACGCGATTGCCGCCGCCGCGGCCGGGGGCGAGGTCACGCTGGTCAACGCCGCGCCCGCGGCCAATCGCGCTTTGTGGGATGCGCTTCGCCGGGCCGGCATCACGATCGCCATCGAGGGCGAGAACGTCACCGTCTCGCGCGCGCCGGGCACGCCCATTCAGCCGGTGGACATCCAGACCGCGCCCTGGCCGGGCTTTGCCACCGATCTGCAGGCCCAGTTCATGGCGCTGATGGCGCTGGCCGACGGGACCTCGCTGATCCGCGAGACGATCTTCGAAAACCGCTTCATGCACGCGCCCGAGCTGACGCGCCTGGGCGCGCGGATCGAGGTGCACGGCAATGAGGCGGTGGTGCGCGGCCCGGCGGCCTATCGCGGCGCTCCGGTGATGGCGACAGACCTTCGCGCCTCTGTCAGCCTGGTGATTGCCGGACTGGCCGGGGAGGGCGAAACTCTGGTCAACCGGGTCTATCATCTCGATCGCGGCTTCGAGCATCTCGAAGAGAAGCTCTCGCGCTGCGGCGCCCGGATCGGGCGCGAAAAGGAATAGGAGGATTTCCCGCGTGGCTGATTTCAAACCCCTGCGTCTTAAAGTTGAAGACGGTGACGATCTGACGGTCGTGTCCGCGGCGCTGCAGGACGCGGTCGGCCAGCTTGGAGATTTTTCCTGGGATTCCCGGGCGCGCCGCTTTCGTATGCTGCTCAACCGGTATCGCTGGGAAGCGGCCGGCGATCGCGGCAAGGGTGAACGCGTGCGCACCGCGCTTCAGGTCGATTCGGTGCTGTCGGTGCGCTCGCGCAACGTGAAGCAGACCGCGCCGGACGCGGTCGTCTCGCTGCTCGCCCTGGCGTTCGAGCGCAAGGATGACGATCCCGAAGCCCCCGAGGGCACGCTGGTCGTCACGCTGGCCGGCGGCGGCGATATCCGCATCGAGGTGGAATGCGTCGACGTGATCCTGGCCGATGTGTCCGAGCCCTGGCGCGCGCGCGCCAGGCCGGCGCATGAAACAGGGCCAGAAACAGGGGAGGCGGGCTCGTGAACGACAGCCATACCCTGGTCTCGGTTCATGTCGATCTGGCCACGATCGGGCGCGGCGAGGAGACGGTCGAGCACGAGCGCCGCGTCGCCATCGCCGATCTGCTCGATGCCAACAAATTCTATCCGGTCGGGTCGGAGGAAGGTCCCTACGACCTGCGCCTGGCGATCGAGGACGAGCGCCTGGTCTTCGACATCAAGCGCGAGGACGGCACGCCGGTGCGCGTCTTCGTCTTCTCGCTCGGCCCGCTGCGCCGGATCATCAAGGACTATTTCCTGATCTGCGAAAGCTATTACGCGGCTGTTCGCGATGCGCCGCTGGGCCAGATCGAGGCCATCGACATGGGCCGGCGCGGTGTCCACAACGAGGGCAGCACGCTGCTCAAAGAGCGCCTGGAGGGCAAGATCGAGGTCGATTTCGACACCGCGCGCCGCCTCTTCACCCTGATCTGCGCGCTGCACCGGAGGGCCGCATGAGCACGCCTGCGGCGGGTCCCGCCGTGGTGTTCGTGTGCGGCCGCAATTCGGTGCGCTCGCCCATGGCCGAGGCGCTGTGGAAGAAGACCTATGGCGAGGTCACGCCGTCGAGCTCCTTCGGGGTCCACCCGGCCGGGTATCCGGACGGCTTCATGGTCAATGTGATGAACGAGATCGGCGTCGACCTGTCGCGCTTCGATTGCCGCACGGCGGACGATGTCGCGGACGAACCCTGCGATCTGGTCGTGTGCCTGGCTGCCGAGGCCGAACCGGCCGCACGCGAGTTCGCGGACTCCCGGGGCGCACGCTACGAACGCTGGCAGGTCTCCGACCCGGCCATGCAGGACGGCCATCACGGCGAGCGGCTGGAAGCCTTCCGGATCTCGCGCGACGCCATCGCCGCGCGCATCGAGCGCTTCGCCCGCGAGCACGCGTCCTGAGCCTGCGAGCGCGCGGCCTGAGTGTGCGCGCTCGACGGATAGGGGCGACACGACTATAAAGCCTCCAAGTCCGCCCGCCGGAGCCATCCGAGCGGGCGAAACGTTATTGATACATAGACACGTCACACGACGAAACGTCCAAGAGGAGCCGCATGGCGAAGGAAGAACTTCTCGAATTTCCCGGTGAGGTGGTCGAACTCCTGCCGAATGCCACTTTCAAGGTGAAGCTGGAAAACGATCACGAGATCATTGCCCACACCGCAGGCAAGATGCGCAAGAACCGTATCCGTGTGCTGGCCGGCGACAAGGTGCTGGTCGAGATGACCCCGTACGACCTGACCAAGGGTCGGATCACCTATCGCTTCAAATAGGCGGCACGCGCCATGACACAGGCGCCCGTGACAGAGGCGAAGTCCGCGTCCGGTGACGGCGCGCGCGTCCGCCCCCGCCTGATCTTGGCCAGCGCCTCGCCGCGCCGGCAGGAACTCCTGGCCCAGATCGGCTTTGCGCCGGACGCCATTCACCCCACCGATATCGACGAAAGCGAGCGTCCGGGCGAGACCCCGCGCGCGCTGGCCTTGCGTCTGGCCGTTTCCAAGCTGGCCGCCGCCGATCATCCCGGCTGCTACGTGCTTGCCAGCGATACCGTCGTCGGTGTGGGCCGCCGGATCCTGCCCAAGACGGAGACGGAGGCCGAGGCGCGCGCGTGCCTTGCCCTGATGAGCGGGCGCAATCACCGCGTCTTCACCGGCGTCGCCGTGCGCGCGCCGGACGGGCGGGAAGCGCACAAGGTGGTCGAGACCCGCGTCTCGCTCAAACGCCTGCACTCCGACGAGATCGACGCGTATATCGCCAGCGGGGAATGGCGCGGCAAGGCGGGCGGCTACGCCATTCAGGGCCGGGCCGGCGCCTTCATCGAAAACCTGATCGGGTCCTATACCGGCGTTGTCGGCCTGCCCGTCTATGAAACCCGGCTATTGCTGACCGGGCTGGGATACCGTCCATGAGAATCGTGACCGCCGACCATCTTGGCGAAACGCGCGTGGCCTTGATGGAAGGCGAGCGCGCAGTGGAAATCCACCTCGAACGCTGGAGCGAGCGCGGCCGCCGTGCGATCCGCGGCGAGGTCTATCGCGGCCGCGTGCGCCGGGTGGACGCCTCGCTCAACGGGGCCTTCATCGCGCTCGGCGCCGGGCCGGACGGCTTTTTGCCCTTTGGCGGGGCCGGGCGACCGGACGAGGTGCACGAAGGCGCGGCCGTCGGCGTCCAGATCGTGCGCGAAGCCTTCCAGGAGAAGGGCCCCAGCCTCACCCTGTTCGAGGTCGAGCCCGGCGAGGCGCCCGAAACGATCGTGCCTGCGCCGCCGGTGGCCGAGCGCCTGGCCATGTTCTTCGAGGCGCCGGTGAAGACCGCGCAGGAGGCCGGCGTCGATATCGACGCGCTGGTCGACGAGGCGCTGGAGCGCGTGATCCCGCTGGCCGGCGGGGGTCATATCATCGTCGATCCCGTGGCCGCACTGACCGCCATCGACGTCGACGCGGCGGGGCGCAAATCGCCCGGCGGCGGCGCGAAAATGGCGATGGAGCTGAACAAGGCCGCCGCGCGCGAGGCCGCCCGCCAGATCCGCCTGCGCGGCATTGGCGGTGTCGTCGCCATCGACTTCCTGCCGCTGAAGAAGAAGGCCGACCAGGGCAATCTCGTCGCCTCCATCAAGTCGGCCTTCCGCAACGATCCGGCCAAGGTGGACATTGCCCCGCCCTCACGCTTTGCCATCGTGGAATTGTCGCGCCAGCGTCTGACCCGGCCGCTGCACGAGATCGTGTTCGAGCGCCCCGGACTGGAAACCGTGGAAACCTGCGCGCTCACCGCCCTGCGCGATCTCGAACGCGAGGGCCGCAATGACCGCGCCGCCCGGCTGGAGCTGGCTGCGGGCAAGGAGGTCCATGCCTGGCTGAAAGCTGATCCGGCCGGCTGGCACAAGGCGGCCCGTCACCGCTATGGTGACCGCATCGCCCTGATCGAGAGCGAGACGCTCGGCCCGCGCCAGAGCCTCGTCACGCCGCGCAGAGACTAGACTGATGAGTTCTTCCAAGACAAAGACCGGCGCGCCTGCCGCCAAATGCCCGTCCTGCCGCAAGCCGGTGGACCCGGCCTTCCGCCCGTTCTGCTCGAAACGCTGCGCCGATGCCGATCTGGGCCGCTGGTTCTCCGGCGCCTACGCCATTCCCGGCGAGCCCGTCCCGCGCGAAGCACTGCCGCCCGAAGAGGACGAGGACTAGGCGCTACTCGGTTGCGGGGATGGTAAGCGTGAAACAGGTCTGATCGGCGTCGGAATCCACCGTCAGGCTGCCCCCGTGCGCGGCGGCAATCTCCGAGGAAATATAGAGTCCCAGACCCAGCCCCTGCGGGCTCGACTGCGGGTCGCCCTTGAAGAAGGGCCGGAACAGATTTTCGCGCGCAGCGCTGGAAATCGGCTCTCCGGCATTGGCGACGGCGATGGTCAGCTGCCCGTCCGCCTGCGTGGCCTTCAGTCTGACCGGCTCGCCCTCCACGCCGTGGCTGACCGCGTTGCCCAGCAGGTTGGAGACAATCTGCATGATGCGGGACGCGTCGCACACCACGGAGCCGGACAGATCGGCCGTGTATTCGATGCGCGCGCCGGGAACGGTGTTCTCGATCTCCTCAACCACCTGGGAGATGCGCGAGTCCAGATCCTGGTGACGCTCGCGCTCGATCCCGATCCCGTCGCCAAGGCGCACCCGGGCGAACTCCATCATGTTGCGGATCAGTTCCGACATCCGGCTGGCACTGCCCTGCATGCTCTGCAGAACCTGCTGTGCATTTTCGCTTTCCACCTCGCGCGACAGAAGGCGCAGCCCGGAAATGAACGAGCTGAGCGGGGTGCGCAGATCGTGGCCGAGAATCGCCAGGAATTGCTCTCGCAGCTCCGCTTCCTCGCGCTGTTTGGCGATCGTCTGGTCGCGCTCTTTCTCCGGCGTGATATCGCGGCTGGTGCAATAGATGCCGTCCGCTTCGGGAACCGCGACCCATGAGAGCCAGCGATAGCCATCGGACTTTGCCCGGTAGCGATTTTCGAAGCGCAGGACCGGCTTGCCCTGCGTCACGTCTTCAAAGGCGGAATCCGACCGCTCGATATCGTCGGGATGCAGGAAGCGCCGATAGGCTTCGCCGACCATCTCCTCGCGCGTCCAGCCCAGCGTCGCCTCCCACGCCGGGTTGACCGCCACGAACCGGCCCTGCGTGTCCAGGATGCACATCGGGTCCGGATTGACCTGCCAGCTGCGCGACCCGATATGGTGCTCGTCCAACACTGTCCCCCTCCGATCGCGGCGCGAAAAGCACGTATATAGCGTTGAGTATAACAGATTCCACTATCCCGCGCGCTGAAGACGCCAGCCGGGCGCGGTAAGCCGTCACGCCCCTTTAAACCTGGTCAGGCCACCTCCGGCAGCCCCCCAGCCGCGCGCAATCTGACGATATCCTGTCGGGGCGGAGGGCAGGTCAATGGAAACCCATTGATTGGGGAGGCCGGTGACTCCTGCCACGCTGGCCAAGGCAAGGCTGGCTCCCTGACCCCTACCTCGCAAACTCCACCCTGAGATACGCCACGCGGCCGCGCGGATCGTGGACCTTGGTGTCGTAGCCGAGCGGGGTGTCGACGAAGGGGGCGGGTTCGTCGGTGAGGTTGAGGGCGCCGAGCACGAGGCGTCCGCGGTCCGCGCCGACGTTGAAATTATAGGCGAGCTGCAGGTCCAGCACCGTCCACGCATCGATCGTCGCGCCGCCATTCTCGTCATCGGCATAGCTGGCGATATGGCGCAGGCCTGCGCGCGACTGCCAGTTGGCATGGCGCCAGTCGATCCAGGCGCTGGCGCGCAGGTCCGGCACAGAGCGGGCAAAATTGGTGAAGTTGCGACTGCCCGCCGCATCGACCGTGGTGCCCAGCACCGGATCGGTCAGGGTGAATTCGTCGATATAGCTCGCCTGCACGCCCCAACCGAACGCGCCCAGCCCGGTCTCGACCGGCGCGGCGGTCAGGCCGGCATCGATGCCTTGCGCTTCGAGCGACGGCGCATTGACGAAGCGGGCGCGCACCAAGCGCACATCGCCGATGGAGGAGAGCTCCACGCGCGGATCGTTATAGACGCCGTCATCGGCGAGATCGGCCGCCAGGATGGCGTTCGGATTCTCCTTCACGATCAGCCCGTCATACTCGGCCCGCCACAGATCGATATTCGCCGTCAGGCCGCGTGCTTGCCACACCGCGCCCGCGGTGAAGGTGTCGGCGGTTTCCGGGTCGAGATCGGGATTGCCGACCGTGCGCACCGGCAGGAAGCTGGAGGCCGAACCGGTATTGAGCGATTGCAGCGTCGTCGTCGCCGAGACCTGCTGGTGCAGCGACGGCGCCCGGAAGGACTGCGCCCAGCTGGCGCGCAGGGTCAGCGCATCGCTCGCTTCGAACACGGCCGCGATCTTCGGGTCGGTGGAGGCAAAGCCGTCAATATCCTCATACCGCGCGGCCAGTTGCAGCTCGAGCCGGTTCGTGACCGGCACGATCGCGTCGGCGAACACGGCATGTGCGTCGCGTTCCCCCTCATAGTCCGGCCCGCCGATGATGAAGAGGAAATTGTCCGCGTTGAAGTCGGCGCCATGATCGACGCGCAGCGTCTCGCGGCGCAGCTGCAGGCCGAGCGCCGCGCTCACATCGCCGGCGGGCAGGGCGGCGAGGGCCGGTGTGCTGGCGACCGCTTCGACCACGCCGAGATCGGCACGCGAGTTGCGTACATCCTCGCCAATGATGTCGTCGAGGACGGCCGGGCTGTTATAGCGCGGATCGGCGGGGTCGCGCACGACGGCGCCCGACCCGAACGGGTTGAAGTAATAGCATCCCGCGCTCTGGTCGCCCGCGCTTGCCGCGCCGGGCCCGGGACAGTCCGCCCCGCCGAACCCGGCCAGCGCCGCGTCGAAATTGTCCGCCAGCGTATCGGTGATCGTCGCGCGCAGATCGTTGCGCGAATAGGTCGTGTTCAGTTCCAGCGTGACCGGCATCGCGCCCCAGCTGACGTCCTGCGCGATTTCGCCCGCGACGCGCCAGGTCTCGTGATCGAAGCGGCGCCGCGCCGCGCCGGCGCTCGCGCCCAGCGGACGGCCGAGCCAGACCACGTCCTCGCCGAACGGATTGCCGGGCAGGCCGGCATCGAGCAGCGGGAAGTTCAGATTGGGCAGGGAGGGCGAGTTGCCGCGCTCCACCGACTGGTCGGTCCCGCTGACGCGCAGGGCGTAGCGCACATCCCCGGCTTCTCCCGTCAGCGCGGCAAAGGCCTGCAGGCGCTCTTCCTGTGTGACGAGCGAAAAGAACTGGCCGTAATCGACCTGGCAGCTGCCCGGCGTGCCGGTCGCGTCGTCCGGCCCGGCGCGGTTCAGAATGCCGCCGCCCGCCTCGCACAGCGGATCGGCATAGCTGGCAAACCCTGCGCTCGGGACCAGATAGCTGCCCGGCTGGCCCAGCGACAGGCCGGTGCCCGGCACGAAATCGGTCTCGAACCCCTCCAGACCCTGCCGGTCCAGCCATTCCACGGCCGCAATCAGGTGGAGATCGGCGCCAATTTCGCCCCCGGCAATGGCGGCCAGCTCATAGCCCGCGCCCGAGCCGTCATACTCGGTCGGTCCGCGCAGTTCGGCGGTCAGCTCGAACCCGGAGAAGTCGTCGCGCGTCATGACATTGACCACGCCGGCCACCGCGTCCGATCCGTAGACCGGCGAGGCGCCGTCTTTCAGGACCTCGACGCGCGAGATCGCGATGCCGGGCACTAGGGCGTTCAGATCGACAAAGCTCGCCCCGTCATCGGCCGAGACGCTGGCCACGGTCTGGCGCTGCCCGTTCATCAGGACCAGGGTCGACCCCAGCCCCAGCCCGCGCAGATTGACGCTGGACGTGCCCGACGTGTCGTTCTGCGTGCCGGGATCCTCGTTGAACTCCGATCCGGTAATCGAGGGCAGGAAGGCGAGCGCGTCGCCGAGATCGGCAAACCCGGCCGCCTCGATGTCCTCGCGCCCGATCCGGGTCACCGGACGGTCGGTGACCGAGGCGCCCGGCGCGCGTCCGCCGATCACCGAGACCACGTCCTTATCCCCGCCTGCCGCCTGGGCCAGGGCCGGGGAGAAGCCGGCAGACAGGGTCATCGCAGTGAGCGGTAAAATCGCGGCAGACAGCATGAGGCGCGCAGTCATGATATGTCCTGGTAACGGTTTGAGGAGCGGGGTTGATGGCGAGGTAGCAGCCTCGCCCCGCACCGGCAAGCCACATGGCCGACCGCACTGACAAAGCGATGACAAAGCCGCGTTTGAGGCATGGACAGCGTCATTTCAGTTTCTTATAAACCGCGCTCTCGCCAGCCGCCGTCGCGCGGTCTGGTCCGGGCGCCCGGGTAGCTCAGTTGGTAGAGCAGCGGATTGAAAATCCGCGTGTCGGTGGTTCGAATCCGCCCCCGGGCACCATTTTCAAACACCTGCCATCGTTAGACTTTTCGCCCGTTCGCGCCGCGTTCCGGGCGGCATCCGCCCGTTTTTGCCCGTCCGTATATTCCGCATATTACAATCGCTTACGGCGGGCTCCTTATGTTCCTGACGGGTGGATGACGGGTGGATGTTGCCGGGGCGTTCCGCCGGAGGAGTCGGACTGGCCGGGGCAACCGAAACCGAATTCGAGGCGCGGCTGTCAACCGCGCCAGCGCGCCGCGTCGCAAGCGCTAGGGCGAACGCCCGCCCGCAGCGAAGCCGGCGCAGTCCGGCGTGCGCGAGGAACCGACCGGCCGGATGGCCGGGAGGACAGGGGCTAGTCGAACGCCCGCTCGGCTTTGGCCGCCATCGCCGCGTCGGCCGCGTCGGCCGGCCAGAGGTGGCCATAGAGTTCCATCGTCAGCTTGACCGTCGCATGACCCATGCGCGCCATGATCTGTTTCGGTCCGGCCCCCTGATCGATCCAGAGGCTGGCCGCGATATGTCGGGCCGTCTTGGGGCTGTAGCGCGGCGTCCAGATGGCCGGGGCATAGCCGCCCCTGGGATGGCGGCGCGGCGCTTCGCGTCCGGTCTGGTCGGCCAGGCCGGCCGCGCGCATGACCGGGGTCCAGGTGTTGCGGTAGAGGCCGGCATGATCCCAGAGCCCGCCGGTGTCGCTGGGAAAGAGCAGATCCAGCTCGCCCTTTGGGGCCGCCAGTGACCATCGGCGCAAGGCGGAGATCGTCTCCGGACCCAGCGGAACGAAGCGCCGGCTGGCGTCGGTCTTCGGCGCGTCGTGAATCTCGCCATACTTGTCGGCCGAGCGGCGCACATGGACGCCGGGGACCGGCCCGTTCAGGACCAGATCGACCGAGCGGCGCAATGCGCGCAACTCCCCGGCGCGCAAGCCCCCGAACATCACCAGGCGGACCAGAGCGGCGGCCCGCCCGCGATCGTCGCGGTCGTCGGCGGCGTCGAGCATGGCCCGGCACTCTGAGCGGTCCGGGATCTCGACCGGCTCGGCCAGGCGGCGCGACCGGGGCGCGGCGATCGTGGCGGCCGCCGCGGCGCCTGGCTGCCCCGTGAGATCCCGGGCGGCTGCCCATTTCCAGAATTGCCGCACGGTCTGCGCGATCTTGCGGGCGAGCGCGTAGCTCGTGCCGCCCTCGATGAGGCCGTCATAGAAGGCCTGAATATCGCGCGTGCGGATCTCGGCCATGCGCATGGCGGCGATCGGCGCACCTCCGGCGTGCTGGCGCAGGTGCTGGCGCTTCTGGTCGTAGCTCGAGCGGCGCCGCTCTCCGGCCTCTACAAGGCCCTCATAGGCGCTCAGGAAGGACTCCGATGCCTCGGCCAGGGTGGCACGCCCCGCGGCCCCGGGATCGATCTCCATGGCCGCCGCATGGGCCTTGGCGTCGGTTTTGAGATCGAAATACTTTTCGCGCTGCCGGCCGTCACGGTCGTACCAGCTCGCCACCCATTTGACGGGGCGGGTCCCATCCCTGCGGGGGGTGCCGAGTTTCTTGCGGACGGACGCCATGGGCGCAGTCAGGCCCGGGCGCGCGGGCCGGTCAATCGGCCGGCGGCGGGACGGTCCCGATTCCGGGCGGGTCTAGAAGGTCTCGAACTTGATGAGAAGGGTGCGGTCCTGAACGGTCTGCTTCCACGAGACCCCCGACAGCGGCTCCTCGTCAGGCCCGTCGAACCGGACGCCGTGCGGTATGTCCCATCGCCGGATTTGATCGGCCGGGCACTTCTGTATAGCCCGTGCTTTGGCTCGATTGATTTCGCGGTCAATCTCATCGCCGATCGCGTGTTTGGCCTGATCTCTGGGGAACTGGAGGTCGATGGACTGATCAAGGGGGACCGACTTGGCGATTGGCTGGTAGCGAGTGTCAGGCATGGGCAGGCCTCCGTTTCAAATAACATCTTACACCACGCCGTGGCGTTCGAGCCAGGCTTCGAGCGAGGCGGCGCGCGCACACAGGCCCACCCCGGGCAGATTGCCGATCGGGCAGTCGGCGGTCTTGCCGGCGGCCTCGGCCTTCTTGGCGGCTTCGCGGAGTGCGTAGACCTGACGCTCGTCGAGACCAAGCGTCTCGGCAATCGCCTTCGCGCCGGTAATCAGACGCAGATCGCCGGCGGTGCTGGGGGGCGCGGGGTGCGAGGTCATGACGGCAGGTCCTCCCTGGCGGCCAATGCCCGTTCGAGTTCACTGACGCGTGTTCGCAGGCGCTGAATAGTGCGCCAGGCGCATCTTTGATGTTCGAGACGCGCCTGCGACTTTTCCTCCAGGCGGATAATATAGGCGTGGGCCTCGGCGAGCCGGCGCGTCGGCGTCTCGACACGGCTTTCCGGCACGTCGCAGGTGCAGCCGGCGGGGCCTTGGACTGCGGCGCCCATACACATGGGGATCATTATCGTGTCGTCCCCGGTGCCTATCCAGTGGCAGCGGCTCACGACGCCGCCCTACCGGCCGGGCGCTCCGGCCAGGCCAGATGTTCGACGCCGTCGAGCGTGCGGCCGGCGGCTTTCTTGCCGACGCGGCACATCCACGCGGCGCCTTGCTCTTGCCAGCCGTGTTCGACCAGGCCGCCGATATTCTTCGCTCCGGCGCCGATGATCTTTCCATCCGCGCGCAACACTAGATCGGCGCGGCCATCGCAGCACTGGCTTGCGGCGTGCCGTTCCGTGTGGTCGGCGTATTCCCCCCACTGCTTGAACAGAAAGGGCGTGCCCGCCGCGGCGCACTGGTCGCGCAGGCTGCGGACCCAGTCGGGATGCATGGGCCTTGCGCCCGGGCCGCTCTCGCCACCGGCAATGACCCAGTCGAGCTTGCCGCGACGTCTCAGGGTAGCCGGTTCCCAGCTGTCTTCCTCGCCGCGCTGCGGGTATCGGCGGCGCCCTACGCCGCTGCCGTAACGATAGCGCGGCAGGTCGATAATGCCGGGCCAGCCATCGCGCCAGCCTGTCCCGTCGATCCAGTTCGAACCGCGCAACGCGTCAACCACGCCGTCAGCGTCTTCGTCTGGGTCGACCAACCAAGTCAGATCCACCGCCTCTAGCAGCGGTTCGCAGGACACGAACCGCGCCGCCGCCGGTGTCTCGAGGAGGAGCGGGATGCGGCTGTCGGCAGTGTCCTGGTCTTCGGCGCTGACGCCAAGCCAGACATTGGAGAGGGGCCACCAGCGTTCCCAGCCATCGCGCGCCTCGGCGAGGTTGTCCAGGCGGAGCCCGCCCGAATGGATCTCCAGCAATTCAACGACGCGCTCAACGACGCCGAGCTTGATGCCTCGCATGTAATCCCGCATCCGGTAGGGATGCTTGGTCAGCACCATGAAGATGTGCTGCGGGCAAAGCGCCATCACCGCGAAGACCTCGTCGATCCAGTCGGCCGGCACGTTGGGATGAAACAGATCGCCCATGCTGTTGACGAACACTGCGCGCGGTTTCGTCCATCGCAGCGGTGCAGTGAGCGTCTTCTCCGGGGCCTTGCCAATCTTGCCGGTCCAGACCGGCCCGGCCTTGCTGGGTTTCGTCGTGCCGGCGTAGTGCGGCGTGCGCGGATTGCCGTCGAGCCGGTTGCCGGCCGTCTTCATCGCGTAGCAGTTTGTGCAGCCCGCGCTGGTGACGGAGCAGCCCACGACCGGGTTCCAGCTCTCGCCCTTATAGCCGGGGATGTGGGTCCATTCGATTTCGGTAGCATGCGCGGCCATCAGCTGTGTCTCTCCGGTGCGAGGTGCAGATTCGGCAGGTCTTCCTCGTCCTTGCCGTCTTTGCCGGGCTCGGGATTGAAGATGAGGCGCGACGCCCAGCCCGTGTCCGTCGATGGGAAGCCTTCGAAGAAGTCGTGCAGGAAGGTGTTGAGCATTTCCGCCCCCAGCTCCCGCTGGCAGACGCCTTCGGTCTGATCATTGGCCGGCAGGATGAAGGTCTCGCGCTGGGCCTCGGGCATGTCGGCCAGCAGGGTCTCGAAGAGCGGGAGCGTGCTTTTCCAGTGCGGTGGCACGCGAAAGCGCGAGCGCGCCGAGCTGCCTCTGTCATGGCTAATCGTGGACAGGGCCTCCAGCAGGTGCGGGTATTTGCGCGCCGTGACCTCGGGCCAGCCCGGCCCGTCCGGAAGCGGAATGTCGCTGGCGTACAGCGGCATACCGTCCGGTCGAAGCCGGGCCAGAACGCGGCGATGACGAAGCTTGTACAGGATGCGGGCAATCATGGGCGCTGTCCTTCGGGTTTAGCCCGACAACCCAGTGCGGCGCAGGCGCCGGGCGTGGGGCATTGGCAGTCCCGGACACCGCAGATCATTGCGATGTGGCGGATCTCGATCCGGCCGGTTGAGGGATCGAGCTGTACGACAGCGGGATCGCTGCGGTTGGCCACGATCGAGATACTGGCGCCTTCTGGGTACTGTGTCCGTCGACGGGATGTCTGCGGTGCAGATTCGGCCGGGTCTTTCTCGTCCTTGCCATCCGTGCGGATCCCGAGCGCCTCGAGCGCGTCGGTGAGGTCATCGAAGAGGCGGCCATATTCCAGATCGGCCGGGGTGGGCAGGCTCGATCGCCGGCGCGCGCCGGGCGCGAGAAAGGCGTGCAGCGCGGCCGCGGCAATGAGCACTGTGTTCGGCGTGCCCGGCCGGGGATCGGCGCAATGGGTGCACAGATTGGCCTCGGCCCAGCCGCATGGCCCGCGCTCGGCATCGATGCAGGGCGTATGGTCGGTGCAGCCGCAGGCGCGGCACCGCGGTTCCTGAAAGGCGCTCATGCCTGGCCTCCCGGTTCCTGTAGCGCGGCCAGTTGCCGCTTGATCTCGGGCAGGTTGATCCGGGCGTTCGACTGGAGATCGGTCATCACTTCCGGCAGCAGCTCGTCGAACTTCTCCATGTCCATGTCGCAGGCTACGACCAGCACATTGGAAAGCGCGCACAGCATGGCGTCATAGGCGACCTTGACCGTCGCGCCTGCACACGCGAGCTGCACCTCGGTAAAGACCCGCTCGGTGTCTCCGCGCAACCATTCGCCCGGCTTGCTCTCGTCGCTCACGACCGGCCTCCCGGCTTGTTCATCTCTGCCGTCTGCCCGGCGCTGACGCAGGCGAGGGCGAAGGCCAGCGCGTTGAGCTGATTGAGGTCCTCGCAATTGTTGAAGGTGAGTGCGTCGACCGGATCGACCTGGCCGCCGCGCTGTTCGGCCCAGCTCATTGCGAGGCGGATATCGTCGCCAAGGAGGCCGTTCGCCATGCGCGCCAGAAGGCGAACGTCATCCGGGGCGTCCATCACGAACGGCTTGAAGCCCGAGAAGATGGAATCCTCCCGGCAGATCGCTTCATGCACCTGGCATGCAAAAGCGTGATAGCTCTTCTGAGCCGGGCCAAGGCGGCCGGGCTTGGCCGTTAGCTCATCCATCGCCCGCGCGCTCAGGCGCAGCCATTTCGTGCCGTCCGTGTTGTTCCCGGTCACGACGCTTATCGTCTCAGCCAGGACCCGGCAGAGGCCTTGAAGCGCATAGGCCGGGGAGACGTCACAGTCGGCCAGAAGATGCACAAGCAGCGCGGTCGCGACCTTGCGCGAGCGCTCTGCAGAGGCGTCGACCTCCTGCTTGTTGTCGCGATCGTCCTCATGATGGGGGGTCATTTGGGCCTCGTGTCTCAAAGATGCGTGGGGTTGGTGCGCACGGGCCGAAGCTCCCGGAGGTCGGGCGGCCGGCGTTCGGCGTGCTTGGCGTTGACCGCCTCGATGGTCTTGACGATCAAGAGGACCTGGTCGCGCTGGTCGGGTTTGAAACCGGCCAGGGCCTGGGCCGCGTGCAGGATGCGCGGATCCTCGCCGGCCGCCTCGAGCAGGCTGGACAGGGTCTGCGTCTGCGGATTTCCCGGCGTGGTTTCTCCGGTGGCAAGCCAGAGAAAATCGCAATTGAGCACATCGGCCGCAGCGACGAGGCGGCTCACCGCCATCCGGTTCCGGCCGGTTTCATATTTCTGGATCTGCTGGAAGGTCACGCCGATGGCCTTGCCGAGGCTGGACTGCGTGACCTTGGCCAGCTCGCGGACCAGGCGCAGGCGGTCGCCGATCTCGCCATCGCGGGGCGTGGTACGCCGGCCGGTGCGCTGGGCCGGGGCTCGATCGCCGGGCGCAACAGGGGTGTGCGTGTTCATGGGTAGACTCCTTGTGAAGAGGGGCGGTGTGCCGCGTTCAGCCTGCCTTGGCTGAACTCAGGCCCCGGCGGCCGTGCAGCCGGTAGGGCTTGTCGGTATCCGCGGGAGGGCAGGTCATCTCGACCGTGGTGCGGGCATAGCCGCTGTCTGTTGACTGCCTTTCGGCGATATCCCTGATCCGGTTGAGCAGGACCTCGCCCGCCATGCAGGCCGCCGCGGCTTCCGGGCTCGTGTCCGGCGCACCATTGGGGACGAGCTGGATCTCGATGGCGCCCGTCTCGACAAAGCCGGCGAGGGCTGAGAGGAGCTGACGATCGGTCATGGCGGTGGGGGGCACCGGCGAACGCCGTTCGCTGGCGGGCTCGCCTTCCTGCGGCGCCGGATCCGCGCCCGGGTCAAGGGGGCCGAGGCCTTTGGCGTAGTCGAGGACGCCGCCGACCCGGTTGCCGATGACGTTGAAGGCCCTGGCGGCCTGGCGTGCGTCGCGCACGGGCAGTTCGTGGGCGCGTTGATGAAGGTAGACAAGGGCGTGCCGGGCGCCGGCGCGGATCGCATCGGCGCGGGTCTCGTGTCCTTCGTGTCCGCCGGAGACCCCGCCAGAGGCTTCGCCCTGGTCGCGCCGGTATCTGTAGCCCGTACGCCAGCGCCCGTCCGGCGCGCACCGGGCGAGACGAACCTCGATCGACCATTTGCCCGCCCCGTGTTCGTCGCCGTAGAGCACCACCGTCTCCTGCGCCGGGTAGACGCCATGCGCGTTGGGCTCGACCGGGTCGGGCTCGCTCGCCGGCCGGTCTGCGCAGACGTGATAGCGCGACGCGTGCTCCGGATCGGCGTCGGCCGCGCCGGTGTCGTTCTCCGGCACCCAGAACCAGCCGTGATCGTTGGTCTCGATCGCCCCGGCCTTCACGCCGGCGTCGATGGCGTCGCCGGGATTGGTGACCCCTTCGGCGGCCAGCTTCCTTTCCAGCGGCGCGCGGCCCATCTTGCGCCCGGCGTCCTCGAGGAAGTGGATCCACATCGCGCGCTCGGACCAGGCCGACCACCATTCCGGCCGGCTGGCCCCGGTCGATGCGGCGGTCTCTTCCGGCTCGGCCTCTTCGGCCCGCCGCGCGTCCGCGCGCGACAGGTAGAGCCAGTTCTGGCCCGGCCCGGCATTGCGATAGAGAGCGCCCCATTGAATCCCCGTCTCGACCGCCTCGCGCCCGGCCTGGGCATCGGCGCCCAGCCGCTCGGCCGCCTTGATCGCCGCAACGTCCTCGCCCATCACGCGGCGGTCCTCGAACACGGCGCGCCAGAAGGCCTCACCGCGCGGTGCGCCCTCATCGGGCGTGCGGGTCTCGTCCTCGCCAAAAAGGCCGCCGGGATTGGATAGCGCGCGCATCTCCTCGAGGCGCCGAGCCAGATCGGCCTCGGTCCGGTAACCCTCCGCGCCCTGAACGAAGCGCGAGAGCAGCGCCGCCTGTTCGGCGTCCGTGCCTGCGGACAAGGCCCGCGCGTGCGCGAACTTGAGGCCTCGGCTTTCATCGATGGCCGCGGCCCGGACGGCCTCGCACAATGTCTGGCTGGCCTTGATCATCTGTTCGACCATGCGCGGGCTTTTCAAGCCGAGCGCCGCGGCGATCTCGCCGGCGACCTTGCCGGGGTCTCCGCCCTCGGCTTCGCGATCGCGCTTGGCGGCGGCGTAGGCGTCGGCCTGCTCGAGCCAGTGAGGATCCGCGCGCCGCGCATTCTCGGCGATCGCGATCATGCGCATTTCAAAGTCGGACAGCGGCCGGACCAGCACGCGCAGGGGCGCGGCCGGATCGAAGCGGGGCGAAGACCGGCCCTGTTCGGCCAGGCGCTGGCAGGCCCGCCGGCGCCGCTCGCCCGCCACAATCTCGAACTGGCCCGCCGCGTCCGGCCGCGGCCGGGCAACGAGGTTCTGTAACAGGCCCTCGGCCAGAATGCTGCCGGCCAGCTCGTCGAGCGCGTCCTCGTCGAACGTCTTGCGCGGGTTGAGCGGGGAGGGGTGGAGTGCGGAAAGCGGGACAAGCTGGGTTCCGTCACCGTGTGCGTCACCGTGTGCGTGCCCGGCGCCGGAGGGGGCCGCGTCCGGGGCAGCCGCCTCGCCGGTCAGCATCAATTGCGCCCAGCCGGCCATGGCCGGCGGATCGAAGCTGATCGCGCCCTTGTCGCGCATGCGCTGCAGCGACCGCTTCACGGCGTCCTTTCGCGGCCGGGCGAGCTGTTTGGTGAAATAGGCTGCCGCATCGTCCAGGCCGCTCGGCGGCTTGCCGTCGCCGCCTTTCAGGGTTTCGAGATGCGCCAGGAAGGCTAAAGCCAGATCGCAATCCCCGATCGCCTGTTCGATCACCGGGGCCGGAGTGGCAGAGGGAGAGAGGGTGTGTGCCGTCATCGTCCAGATCCTTTCCGTCCGCAGGGCGGACGTGCTGAAAAAGGACCCGGGGGCGGATCTCTGCAGGTTCCGGCCGGCAGCGGGAGGGGGTCCGCAATGCCGAACGAGGTCCGCCCCCGGGTTGCGGTCGACCGATCCAGTGAACGGGGAGGCCTGGAGGCGACTGCAACGGGATAAAAAGCGGGAAAAGCGGGATAGTCAAGTACTATCCCGATCATTTCCCGCTGCGGATCAATGCGCGGTTGTGCCCGGCGTGTGTCTGGAAAGCGGCGTCCGGCCTTGGCTGCGGGCTCTTCGCGCGCGGCTCAGGGGTCCTCGCGCGAGATGAGGGACAGGCTCGGTGCGGGGTTGAGAAAGCGCTGCAGGAGGCGCAGCGCCTGGCGCACCTCGGGCTCGTCCGGTCCGGCAATCGCAAAGCGGCTTTGCCCCTGCGCATCGACCATCGTCAATTCGATATGGTCATCGCGTTCGCGCGCAATCAGGGTCAGGTCGAGGGGCTGGGGATCGTGTGCGACAGCGGACAGGCGCAGCCTGTCGCGCAGCGCCTGCCAGCCCGGCGCAAGCGTGTCCGGGTCGCTCTCGTCGGGGCGGTCTCCCGGGTGCTTTCCATTATGCGGCGGGCTCATAAGTCCCGAAGCTATTTAGGCAATTCGGCAAGTGCAAGCCGCTTGCGGAACGCCGCCCGGTCAGCCCGCCGAGCGCTGCCGGCGCCGGCCGCGTTCGTCCAGCCCGTGTTCGCCCTCGCCGCGCGTCAGTGTGCGCGCGATCTCGATGATGCGGCGCGCCTCGTGAGGCGCCGATCGTATCAGGCCGATCAGCTCCAGCTCTTCATCGCTCAGGTGAAATGTCGCGACCGCCTGGGGCGCGGGGGCGGGATCGCCGGCCGGACGCTGGCGGGGCACGTCCTGGGCGCCGGTCAGATAATCCAGATCGCATTCGAGCACTTCGGCCAGGGCCAGCGCGGTTTCCACGCGCATCTTGCCGCTGGATTTGGTGCGTCTCAGGTCGCGGATGAGATCCTTTGACCCGGCCGGGCTGGCAAGCTCGCTCGCTCGCGAGGCGGACAGACCCGTCGCCTTGAGGCGCTGGTCGATGCGGTCGATTCGGATCTGAGGATCAGCCATGCCCCGTGCTTGCGCCGATCTTAGCGGGATGACACGCGGGGTCTGCCCCGAATTTACGCTTTCGTAACCCTCGAATCGGGATAAAGGGGATGTAATCCCGATTTGAGGTGCGCCCGGCATGGTCAAAACTTCCAAATTCTCCAACGATCCCGCGTCCGTCCCGGCCGTCATCGAGGCGAGAAGCGGGATAGTATCGGGATTATCCCGATCCGGCAATGCCGGCGCGGACGCCCGCGAGGCCATAGCCCCGTGCAGCGCCGCCCGGCTGGTTCTGGCCCTGACCGCGCCGCGCTTCGGTCTGTCGCTGTCCGACTTCATCGGCCGTCCCCGCGGACGCTCACCGGTCGGGCGTGCGCGCCAGGCGGCCGTGGCCCTGTTCATCGCGCGCCGCAAGTGTTCGGTCAGCGTCGCGGCCCGGGCCTTCGGCATTGATGAATCCACGGCGCGCGAAGCGGTGAGCCGGGTCGATGCGCGCCGCCGCGAGTGCGACGCCTACGATGCAGCCTGCCGCGCGATCGCCGCCGATCTGCAGGCTCTGCGCCTTGCCGATGCCGGCTGCGATGCCGGGGGCAGGGAGGCAGGATGAGCGCGCTCCCTCAGACCCATCTGCCCGCCGGCGCGCCCTGGCATGTCGCGACGGTCGAGATCCGCCGCCTGGTCGAGCGCGATCAGAGCAGCGATGCGGCCGTGCGCCTGCGTCAGGAGATGGATGAAGCCCTCGGCCGCGCCAAGCGCCTGGCCGGGGTCTCACCGGATCCGGCCCTGTTCGAGACCATGCTGTCCCTGGCCGTCATCTGGGCCGGCCGCAAGGACCCGGTCGAGCGCGAGCGCGCCGGCCGGCCGCTCTATGCCGCGGCCGACGCGCTTGCGCAGACCGTGCGCGAGGGCCGCCGGTCCTGCGCCTTTTCCCCCATCGAGCTGGGCTTGCCGCCCGGCGACCGCTGAACAGGAGGTATCCATGACCCAGCGGACTCTCGGCCTGCCCCAGGATGCGCGTTCGCGCGATCCCAGGGCCATGGCCCGACTGCGGGCCGAAGCCATCAAGGCCAAGGTCTCCATTGCCGATCTGGCCGAGCTGCGCGAGGCGGATGTCACGCCGACCAGCGAGGGCTGGCGGTGCGATTGTCCGAGCTGCCGCGGCGTGCAGACCGTGCGCATCTGGGCACACGGCGAGCGCTGCCGGTGCGAGGCGGCGGGCTGCACGCTGGAAGGTGACGTGGTGACCTTCGAGATGGCGGCCTCCGGAGCGCCGTTCGCGGCTGCCTGTGCTTCGCTGGAAGAGGCCTACAGCCTTCCCGGGCCGGACGGCGCGCGGGCCGGTGGCACGGCGCCAGCGGCCCGCGATGACCGGACCTGCGACCTGTTCGGAGGTGGTCATGTCTAAAGCCCTCAAAGCTCTGACCGAGGCGGTGGTGATCGCCGCGTTTGTCGTGATCGTTCTGATCGTCGTGTCGGAGGGCTGCACGCTATGAGCCGCCCGTCCTGTCTGACCCTGAGCTATGCCGGACTGACCGCCGCGATCGATGTGACCCGGTCGGCCAGCGGGCATGTGCTCGGCATTTATCGGCTGAGCCTGGTCATCGAAGCGTCGGCCAACCCGGCCGAAGACAGCCGGCGCGCCCGCGCCGGCCTGGCGCTTCACCGGGCCGTCTACCGCGTCAACCGCCGCATGGCTTATGACCGCACCGCCGCCGGATTGCTTGGCACGATCCCGGAGTCCGATGCGGCCGCGCGTGCCCTTCTGGACGTCATGGCACGGTCCGATCCGGGCGGCGATGCCGGGCGGAGGGCAGGGTCATGAGCCGTACCCTTGTCCTGACCGCCGATCTGATTGCGGAGATGATCGTCTGCGCAGCGGCCGAAACCGGGGTCGAGCCGGTCGAGGTGATGGACCCGCGCAAGCGCGGGCCGCTCTGCCCGGCCATCGCCGAAACCCGCCGCGCGGTCTGCCTGGCCCTGCCGTCCCTGCCGCTGGCGGCCCGTCTGGCCTTCCGCCTGAAATGGTGGGGCTCGCGCGATTCCGCCCTCTCACAAATTTCCAATGCCCGGCGCCGCGGGGAGGACAAGTCCCGCGCCTGCCAGGAAGCGCGCGATTGCCTGCCGGCCGGCCCGGGCTTGCGCCCGCTGGCCGATGAGGACGGCCCGGTCTTCGCCAACACCGGACCGCGCCGGTCCGGGCGCTGTGCGGAGATATCCTCATGAGCGCCAATCCCGCCCTGAATGCCGGCCTGGTAGCCGAGATGGTCGTGGCGGCCGCCGCCGTGTGTGGGGTCACGCCCGAACAAGTCATGGATCCGCGCCTGAAAGGCTGCGGACACCCGCAGATCATCCGCGCGCGGCGTGCCGTTCTGCTGGCCTTGCCCGACATGAAGCAGGCGATGCGGCTGGGTGCCGGCCTGAAATGGTGGGGTTCGCCCGGTTCGGTTCAGGCCACGCTCTACGTGTCCCGTGACCGGGGTGAATATGACAGCCCGGCCTGCATGGCGGTTCGCGCCGTGTTGGCGCCGGTCCTGACCGCGACAGCCAACGCGGCGGTGCAAAACGACGCGCTTGCCCGCCGCGCCATCGACACGGTCAGGGCCTCGACGCGCGGGCCGGGCTCAGCCCCGGTGAGGACCCGCGCCAGCCGCGCGCCGGCCCCGGCGGCACCGTCCCTGGCCACTGGCCTGGGACGCCGCCTGCCGGGCGGCGGTGTCGGCCCGGCCGGTGACGATCTCGAGCGCCGGGCGCGCCGATTTGTCCGGGCCATGCGTGCGAAAAGCCCGCATCTCTCCCTGGCCGTCATTGCCGTGGCCCTGGGCCAGCAGCTCAAGGCCGTTGCCGGGTCGGACTGGCTGCGAGACGCGCTGGGGGAAGGGTGATGGCCCGCGACCTCTTCCAGTCCACAGCCCCGGCACACCGTGCCGAGCCTTCCCCCGAGTTCCGGCGCATCGCCACGGGCGAAGATCTGTTCGATGTGCGCGCCGACATTTTTGCCCGCCTGGACGATCTGGTGTTCGAGGCCGGGCATGTGCGCGGCCGGATCGACGGGCGCTGGCGTGACCTGACTTTTGACGAGGCGCGCCGCGCCGGCCCCAACCCCCACCGCAGAGCGAACGCCGTTCGCCGGACCCAGCCGCAAAGGAGCGCGCGATGACGCAAACCAACACACCGGACCCGGCCTTCGATGAGCCGATGAGTGAGGCCGAATGGGAGGCCGCCCAGGCCTGGACGGATCACGCGCACCATCTGGTCGGGGCGTTTCTGATCGCCTCGATCGACCGCGGCGAAAGCGATCCGGCCTTTGTGCTGCATGCTCTTCTCGGCGCCACGCTCAATCTGATGGGGGCTTATGGCGGCGCGGAGCTGACCGCGCGCGTCGTCCGTGACGAGCTGGCCCATTGGGCCAACGGTCAGGCGCAGGGCCGGGTCCCGCGTCCGGACGATGAGCCGACCGCCGAACAGCGCACCCTGTTCGAGAGCCTGCAGGCCTTCCGCCGCCAGATGATGACCGATCCGAACGGCATGCTGGCCGCGCGCCCTTTCGAAGAGGGTCCGGCCCGGACCGAGAAGCGCTGGCAGACCCTGGCCGAAAGCCTAGTGTTGCAATTGATGCCGGAGGATGGCGCGGCCGTGCTTGGCCTCGGCCATCGCTGCGGACCGCGCCGGACCGACATGCACGCGGTTCTGAAAGCGGGCGGCGACGCGGCCGCGGCCGGCTATCTGGCCGAGCTGCTTGTGTTCCGCTTCCCCGCCCCGGGCGCCCATCCGCACGGGAGCGCGTGATGGCCCTTTATGTCGACGATCCGATCCACAAGCTCGGGCGGATGATCATGGCGCATATGACAGCCGATACGCTGGAGGAGCTTCACAGGGCCGCTGACGCGCTCGGCCTGCCGCGTCAATGGTATCAAGGGCCGCCTCGCACCGCCTTTGCTCATTACGATCTGTGCAAGGCCAACCAGGCCCGCGCGCGCCGCGAGCTGGGGGCGGTCATCGTTCGCCCGCGCATTATTGCGCAAAAGGCCCGGGCGCTGGGATGCGCCACCTCTTCAGAACGGCAATTGCCGGGGGAGGGGGCATGAGAGAGAGCGAATACGATCTCGAGCGCTACCTCCTGCTCGGCGAGGAGCCGAAGGGGATAGCTGGCCCGGCTTCCCCCGCGCGCATTGCGGCCTGGAAGAGGTGCCTGGCCGTCAATCATCAACACGAATTTGCGGAAACGCTTAGCGCCTTGAGATGGCAGATATTCAGAACCTTTTGCCTCCCAGTCTTCGCCGTGTCGCCGTCCGACGCCCCGGCCGGGACGGAGGACGCGCCATCATGAGCCGAGTTCATAACCGCTCCCAGGCCGTCATGGCGCAGCGCGTCGAGGCCCATGACAGCCTGGACGATTTCCCAACGCCGGCGTGGGCGACGCGCGCCCTGATTGAACACATCCTCGCCCCGCGCATGGACGTGTCGGCCGCCCATGTCTGGGAGCCGGCCTGCAATCGCGGCTTCATGGCTGCGGCCCTGGAAGAGTATTTCGCCGAGGTGCTGGCCACCGATATCAAGGACTATTCGGCCGATCCGGCGCCGTGCCCGAATTGGCGCGCGGGGCGGGCCGACGCGATCGGGGATTTCCTGATGCCTGGCCAGCTCGACCGCCTTGCCCGGGTCGGCGGGTTCGCCGGCGCGATCGCCGATTATGAGGGGCCGCGCTGGATCGTCACCAATCCGCCCTTCCGGCTGGCCGCCGAATTCATCGCCCGGTCCCGCGCCCTCGTCGTGGACGGCCTCGCCCTGTTCGTGCGCGGCGCCTTCCTGGAAGGCGAGGACCGCTGGCGCGCGATCTATTCGAAACGCCCGCCGGCCATCCACGTGGTCTTCGCCGAACGCGTCGTGCTTTTGAGGGGAAGGTGCGTGGCGCGCAATGCGATCGATCCGGGCTCGGCCCGGCCGGGCACGAAGGCGTCGAGCGCAACGGCCTATAGCTGGCTGGTCTTCAACGATGAATGGCTGGACGCCCAGGGCGGGCGCACGGTCACCGAATGGATCCCGCCATGCAGCTCGGCCCTGACACGGCCCGGCGACTATCCGGAGTATCCGCCCGGCTATTTCCCGGACGCGCCTGCCTGCCCCGCTGACGGGCCTGGAGGGCTGCTTTGACGACGAGACGAGGAAAGCCGTTCCGGCGGCCGCGGCGGAAGTTCATCATCGCGCCCCCGCATGTGCTGTGGGACGTGATCGAAGGCCACCTGACCCATACCGATCTGATCATCGCCAACGTGCTGGGCACGATGACGAACAATAATGGCTGGATCTCCAACCAGGCGCAGGGGACGATCGCCTACCTGGCCGATGTGTCGCGCGAGACCGTCAACCGGTCGATGAAGCGCCTTGTCCTGCGCGGCCATCTGCGCGTGATCGATCCGCCGAGCCCGGGCGGCCGAAAGAGCTATCAGCTGATCTTCGACCGGCGCCCGGAAGGGTCTGAAGCCCAGACCGCCTACCATTTGTCGCTCCTCGAGCAGATCGGCGCCGATCAGGGCATTCCTGCCGAGTTGCTCGCCCCGCTCAAACAGGCGCTTTCTGGCACTGCCAAGGCCCGGGGGTGTGACGCCAGCGTCACAGGGTCAGGGGGTGTGACGCCAGCGTCACAGGGGGGTGTGATCCCTGACGATCACAGGGGGTGTGATCCTTCGCGTCACACAAGAGACGAAGTTCTTTCTGGAGAAAATAACCCTGACCCTTCTTCGCCAGGCGGGAGCCCCATGCGTCCGGACCGCACAGGCCCTGACGGGCACAATGCGTCCGGACCGCACGAGGCCGGCCGTGGCCCGGGCCTGACGCTGGATGCGATCAAGCGCATTCGCGAACAGGCCAAGGAAGAGTTCGGGATGGAGGCCTACCGCGCCGATATCGCCAGCCTTCAATTCATCGGCGACAGCGTTGTGACCGACCGGTTCAAGGCAGAGACGATTGCGGAGCGGTACGGCGCGTTCCTGCGCCGTCAGGGCATCCGGGTCATACGAGATGGCGGCAGCTATGAGAGGGCGCTATGAGCGGCAACAGGCGGGATCTGAACCGGGAGGCGGCACGGCGTGCCGGGGCCAGTCTCGAACGCGCGGAACTGCGCCTGAGCCGCATGCTCGGCGAGACCGAGAGGTGTCTGGCGCGGGTGCTTCCCTTGCACCGCAGGCTGATGCGCAGACGGCGCAAGGCGGCGAAGCTGGAGGCGCGGATCATCGCGCGGGCCGGGGCCGGGCAGGGCGTTCAAGCCGGCGATCGCGCCCGGCTTGAACGCTATCAGCAGCTCGTCACCCTGACGCAAGAGCGGCTGGCCGATCCACGGCGCCGTCTGCGTCATGCGAGAGCGGCCGTCAAAGGGGCCAAGGCCGGGCTGGCCGCGGCCCGCCGGGATCTGGACCCGGACCGACTGGCCCTGTCGGTGCGCCGGCTCGAGGACCTGGCGCGCGACCGGCGTGCCGCGCAAGCCTCGGGCAAGGCACGGCGCGAGGCGCGCCTCGATCTCGACCGGGACGGGCCGACGCCGGACCAGGTGCTCAAGCGCGGAACCGGAAGCCGGGTGGCTGGCGGGGCCGTCCGCCTGGACGATGAGATACCGGAGACGCTGCGGCGTATGGTTCGCGCCGGTCAGCTCGACCTCCACTCGGCCCGGGCTGCCGGGCGATGGCGCTCCGACTGGCTGTTCGGGTCGAGCCGGGCGCGGATGGCGCAGCGCTACGAGATCCGCGTGGACGGTGGCAAGGCCGGCGGCGCGGTCGAGCTGGACAAGGTGCAGGCCTGGCGCCGCTACGAAATGGGCGGGAAGGTGCTGCCCGGCGGGCTGCGCCGGACAGCCGAGGCGGTCATTCTTCACGAGGCGACGTTGGGCGAATCACCCGGGGCGTCCGAGGCCTATGCCGCCGGTTCGCCGGGTCGACGGGCCGCCGCCGGGGCTCTGGTCATCGTCGCATGTGATTTGCTCCGGGCCTTCTATGACAAGGAGTTCGGCCGCAGCTGATCGATGCGTGCAACAAATCGCTTGACGTGCGTGCATGCGTGCAGGTAGCCATTTGATCGACGCTGACAAGTGCGCCTGAAGCCCGGCCGGGGAACCCCGCGCCGGGCTTTCTCATGGATTTGGGTCCTTCCGGAAGCCCTTGTTATTATGGCCACTTCTGAGGCGTTTTGCGTTTTTAGTGAGCCGGTTCGGAAAAAGACGCACGCATCTTCAAAGATGCACGCTTAGGCAGGAAGGTGCACGCATTGCGCTTGGCCTGCACGCTTCACGACATGACCGATCTTGAACTCATATCCATCGAGCGGTGCGCAGAGCGCCTTACTGCGGGCGGAGATCAGATCTCCCGCTCGGCTCTGTCGCGGTACGTGAAGAATCACGGATTGGTCGAGAAGCGCCGCGGCCGGGAGGCGTTGGTGAATTTCGCGAAGGTCCGCAGCCATCGCGCCAACAACTTCCAACGCAAGGTGATGCGCGGTGAAGAATTGACGGCGGACGTGCCGCCGGCCGCCCAGGCGACGGGCACTGCCAGCGAAGCCGATAGTTCGCCGGTGTTGCCGGGGCTCGGCGAGCCCGGTGACGTCGATGCGGACAAACCGGCTGAGACGGACGGCCAGCCCGACCAGGCGGATGCCGACAATGTTGCGGCGCTGGATCCGCGGCGCCGCACGCACGAGGCCAAGGCGTTCCGCGAAGAGATGGAGACCGCGGCCGTTCTCGGCCGGACGGTTCCCGTCGACGAGGTGACCGCTGGGATGGCGGATGCAATCGCCGCCATGCGCCAGCTCGCCAAGGCAACGCTGCGCGATGCGGCTGACCGGGCCGCTGCCGAGCTGGGCGTTGAGGCGACGAAGATCCCGCTTTTGCGCCAGCACTTTCAGACCTATGTCCGCGGTGTCGAGGAGCGCTTTGCCCAGGAATGCGCTAAGCTGGAGCGTGCCTGCAGCCAGTCCGACGCGATGCCGAAGGAATCGATCGCCGATGCCCGTGCACGGCTGGACCGGGTCACGGCCTTTGCCCTGCGCACGCGCGGCCTGCGTGCCAGTTCCCGCCGCCTAGAGCAGGTCTCCTAGAGCGATCCCATGATCACCGGTATCGGCAAGTTCGGCGGCGATGTCCGCGGACTGTTTCCGGCTATGGCGCTGGGCTTTGCGGCGGTGTTCTCCGCGGTGGCCGAGGCCCGCCCGCCGGAGATCCAGACCGTCTCGCAATGGGCAGACGCCGCCCGCCAGATCGCCCCGGAATCCGGTTCGCCGCACCCCGGGAAATGGGTCACCGCCCGTGCCCCGTACCTGCAGGAGCCGCAGGACTGTTGCGGCATCGATCACCCGGCCCGCGAATGCTACATCGCCGGGTCGGCACAGTCGGGCAAATCGGAGATCCTGCTCAACGCGGCCTTCCATTGCGTCGACACGGACCCTCGATCCATTCTGGTCCTGACGCCATCGCGCGACAAGGCCCTGCAGTGGAACCGGGAGAAGTGGGAGCCGAACGCCCAGGTCACCGAGGCGATCCGGCTCAAGACCTTCGCGCAGAAGGGCCGCTCGGCCGAGGATTCCACCTCACTCTACAAGCGCTTTGCCGGCGGCTTCCTGAAGATCGTATCGGCCGGCACGGCCAAGGAGTTGCAGGCTTCCACGATCGGCCTGGTCATCCTGGAGGAGCCGACCGACTACCCGGCCGATGCCGATGGCCGGGGCGATCCGATCCGCCAGGCCTATCACCGCCTCGACGCCTATGGCGCGGACGGCAAGATGATCGGGGCCTCGACCACCGGAGAGAAAGGCCGGTGCCGGATCACCGCCCTGGTCGAGGCCGGTGCCCTTTGCCGCTACTATATTCCGTGCCCCGATTGCGGCCACTATCAGGTGCTGCGTATCGAGAACTTCGGCTTGCACGGTGTGCGCGAGCCGGTCCTGGGCTTTGTCTGCCCTGCCAATGGTTGCCTCATCGAAGAGCATCAGCGCGCCGGCTTCCTCGAGCACGGCGTCTGGCTGGCGACCTTCACCGCAGAAGATCCGGATTCGAACCCGGCCCCGCCGCGTCACTTTGCCCCGGACGAACTCGAACGCTGGACCGGTCGTGATCGCGAGGGCCGCTATCCCAGCTTTCACTTCTGGCAGGCCTACTCGCCCTTTGCGTCGTGGGAGAAGATCCACAAGGAGTACAAGGAGGCCCAGCAGAACCCGGATCTGCTTAAGACCTTCTATCAGCAGGTTCTGGCCGAGCCTTACGAGCCGGCGCACGACCGGCCCAAACACGAGCTGGTCTTCGACACCATGAAGGCACCGGGCATCCTTCGCCTGGCGCGCGTGGTGCGCGGCGAGGTGCCGCCCTGGGCCAGCCTGATCACCGGCGCGGCCGATGTGCAGGGGGATCGTATCGAATGGGCGGCCTGGGCCTGGGGACCGCGCGCCATCGGCGCCCGGTTCGATCGCGGCGTGATCCCGATCGACCCGGACGATCCGATGGCCTGGACCGAGCTGGCCAAGGTTTCCCGCTATGTCTACGAAGGCCCGACGCTCAAGCCGGTGACCTTCGACCGCTTCGGCTGCGACACCGGCGGTCATCATACCAGCCAGGCCTATCTGGCGTGCCATCGTCACAACGTGCTCGCGCTCAAAGGCAAGCCGAAGGATCCCGACGCGGCCCCGCTCGAGCGCGGCAAGCTGGTCAAGGTCAAGGATGATAGCGGCCGGATCATTGCCAAGATTCCGCTTTGGCTGGTCGGCACCTTCCATTTGAAAAGCCGCGTCTATCGCGGCCTCAATCAGGCGGCGCTGTCGCTGGACAGCGGCCAGATCCTGCCCGGCTCTCTCTTCCTTGAGCCCGACCTGACCGAGGCGGACGCGCGTCAGATCACGGCCGAATACCTGGTCGAGGACGTAGTCGGCGGACAGAAGGTGCGCCGCTGGGAACGTCCCAAATGGCAGGCCAACGAGCAACTCGACCTGACCGTCTACAACCTGGCCGAAGCGATCGCCTGGGGTATTGACCGGTTGAACCTGGAGGGATGGAACCGCTGGGCGTCTTCGCGCGCCAAGGATCCAGCCCTTGAGGGTGCCGGGCCGCTCGAAGCGCTGATGCGGTCGCCTGACGTTGCCGCCGGCGACGTGCCGCCCGGACCGGCCGGCCTGGTCGAGGACGCTTCCGAAATCGAGACGCCAGACCGGCCGCGCGCGGTCAACGAGCGCGGGGCGCAATCGGTCTTCCGCAAGGACGGCCTGCAATCGCTGTCGCGCATCAACAAGGGGACCGACACGTGACCGACGCCCAACGCCTTGTCGAGGCCGAGAATGCCCTTCATCAGCTGGAAACAGGCCAGTCGGTCGAGCTGACGACCTATGAGGGTCACACGGTGAAGTACACGGCGGCGAAGGCGGGCGAGTTGCGCGCCTACATTGCCCGGCTCGAGGCGCGGATTGCCGGCAGGCCGGCCCGCGGCGCCCTTCGCATCCGGTTCGGGCGTTAGATCATGGCACAGCTGCTGGACGATAAAGGCCGGGCGATCACCCCGGCCATGGTGGCGCAGGCCCGCATGAGCGCCTGGCATCCGCGCGGCTCGGGCCGTTACGGCTATTCGCCGGGCGGCGAGGCGCGCCAGGCGGCCCTGGCGGGCTGGACGCCGTCCCTGCGCACGGCGGACGGGGCGAATGCCTACTCGCGCGATCTGACCAATGCCCGGGTGCGCGACCTGATCCGCACGAACGGAACGGCCCGGGCGGCGATCGTCAAGAATGCCGACATGGTCGTTGGCCAGGCGCTCAAGCTGATGAGCCTGCCGGACGCGAACGCGCTGATGGTCAGCCGTGAAGAGGCGATGGCGCTGGGCAAGGCGATCGAAGCACACTGGCGCACCTTTGCCCATGACCCGCTCAAACGCTGCGATCGCATCCGGCGGCATCAGTTTCCGGGCCTGGCCAACCTTCTGTTCCGCGAATGGTGCCAGGTCGGCGAGAGCTTCTATGTGATCCGCAAGAAGGTCCGGCCGGCCTGGATGTATTCGACGGCTCTGCACATCGTGAACGTGGAACGCATGAGCAATCCGCACGGCATGATGGACCGGCCGGAACTGCGCGGGGGGATCGAGTTTGACGACGCCGGAGAGGCGCTCGCCTACCATATCCGGCAGACGCATCCCGGCGCGTCCTATCTCGACCCGCGGGTGAACGAATGGCTGCGCGTTCCCAAGGAAACCAGCTGGGGCCGCCCGGTGGGCGTGCATGGGTTCGAGAGTGAGGAAGCCGAACAGACCCGGGGAATCTCGCCTTTCGCGGCGATCCTCGAAGCGTTCAAGATGATTGACCGGCATGGCCACGCCGAGCTGCAGAACGCTGTCGCGAACGCGCTTTTCGTCGCCTTCATCAGCTCAAGCTACGACCCGTTCTCGGTCGCGCAGAACCTTGAGGTCAATCCGACCGGTGCCGCCCGTGACTGGAACGATGTGCGCGGCGAGTTCTACCAGGGCAACGAGGTGAAGGTCGGGGAGGCCACCCTGCCGGTCCTGCCGCCGGGCGATACGATCGAGATGAACAATACCGCCCGCCAGGCCGCCAGCCTGGACGCGTTCCGCGGGGTCTTCCTGCGCGAGATCGCGAGCGCTCTGGGCGTGCCCTATATCGCGCTCGCGGAGGACTGGAAGGCGGTCACCTATTCGAGCGCACGCGCCGCCCTCAACGAGATCTGGCGGTCGGTCCAGTCGCGCCGCGCCAGCTTCGTTGAGCAGGTGATCACGCCGTTCTTCTATGCGTTCGTCGAAGAGCTGTTTGCCGAGGGCCTGATCACCGCGCCGTCCGGCGCGCCGTCCTTTTGGGAGATGCCGGCGGCTTATCTGCGCTGCACCTGGATCGGCCCGGGCCGCGGCTATATCGACCGCAAGAAGGAAGCCGAGGGCGCGAAGACGCTCAAGAATGAGCGCTTCACGACGCTACGCCGCGAACACGCGGAGCAGGGCCAGGATTGGGAAGAAGAACTCGACCAGATGGCGCGCGAGGCGTCCTACCTGGCCGAACTCGAACTGGCCCCCAGCCTGGCCGCCGCCGGCGTGCCCGACGCCAATCTGCCACCCGCGCCCGATCCCGCCGATCCCGAAGACCCCGACGCGGACGATCGCGCCGAGCTTGCCGCGCTCCAAGACGCCTGACGGAGATCCATCATGCCCAGCTTGTCCTGCCTGTCCGGCTATGTCGGGCGGCCCCTTCTGCTTGCCGAAGATCACGGCAATACCGTGATCCGACAATTGACCCGGCCGGGAGAGACCGAGCGCGGCATGCTCGCCTCGCTTGCCCGTCTCTTCGCCGGTTCCAGCGAACGCCGTTCGCCGAACGATGCCCCGCGCACCGAGGCCGGCAGCGCTCCGGCGGGTGATCCGGCCGATCCGGCGGCGCGCGCCAAGGCCCTCTATATCAAGCCGGCGAGCGCCGATCGATGGGAGTACGAGTGGGGATACCTGCTTGCCGATGGCGTTGCGCTGATCGATGTCGACGGCATGGTCGACGCGCGCGGCGACCGGATCATCATGGAATATTGGTGCGAGGACATCCTCGGTTATGACCATCTGACCGGGGCCATCCTGCGCGCTGCCGCCGACGATCGGGTCGGCGCGATCGGCATTCGCATCGAGTGCCCCGGAGGCGATGCCTCCGGCCTGTTCGACTTCTGCGGCGCGATCGCCTCGGTCTCTGCACGTGCCGGCGGAAAGCCGATCTGGGCCTATACCGCAAAGGGTGCGCTCTCGGCCGGATACGGGATCGCAGCCGCATGCGACAAGGTTTTCGCCTCCGGCCAGGCTCTCGTCGGTTCGATCGGTGCCGTGGCCTTCCACATCGATACCAGCAAGGCGGCCGAGAAGGCCGGGATCGCAATCACCGCGGTCAAGTGGGGTGAGAACAAGACCGCCGAAATGGGCATCGCGCCCGTAACCGACGACGCCCTTGCCCGGATGCAGAGCCGGATCGATGAGCTTGGCGAGACCTTTGCCGAGCATGTGGCGGAGATGCGCGGGATCGATATTGAAGCGATCCGCGCAATGAATGCGAATATCTATCTGGCCCGTCACCGTGACGAGGCTCAGTCCGGCCTGGCCCTTGGTCTGGTCGACGAGATCGCCAGCGAAGCGGTGTGGTTCGACCGTCTTCGTGCGTTGGCGAACGGCGAGGCCGGGACGGCCGAAGACGCCGGATCCGGCACCGCCCAGACGGTGCAAGCTGCGGCATCGGCCCGCACGCCGCTGAGAACCCAGACGACTACCCACCCGCAACCCAAGGCCGCCGCGGCTTCCGCGCCGGCGCAGAATCGAGGAGTCCGCGAGATGGACAAAGCAAAGCTCGACGCCCTGACCGCCCGCATGGAAGGCGAGGGCAAGAAACCGGAAGAGATCCTCGCCGCCATCAAGGCGATGATCGACGAAGAAGAGGACGATGGCAGCGGCGAAGCCAATGCCGGCGACGGCGAGGAGGAAGAGGACGGCGCGGCTGCGGCTGCCGCCTCGGCCGCCAAACCGGGCAAGAAGGCCGGCGCGGATCTTCAGGTCTCCGCGGCGACCGTCTCGGCCATCATGGACCTGCCCGAGGCGTCCCGTAATCCCAAGCTGGCGGCCGAAATCGTCAGCATTCCGGGCATGACGGTCGCGAAAGCCAAGTCGATGCTGATGGCCGGCGGATCGGCCAAGCCCGGTTTTCCCGGCGAGGTGCCGGATCCGGGTGTCAAGGATCTTGGCAATCCTTCGCAGGCGCAGGCCGGCGGCGATCTTGTCGCCGAAGCCCGCGCTCTGGCCGGAAAGTTCGGTCAGTCCTCTCGCCTGCGGCAAACGCCGAAGTCCGCCGCCTCCTAGACCGCCCGAAGCCGGTTCCGCCGGCCGGGTACGAACGGCGTCAGCGCCCCGCCGCACCCGTCTCGTCCGGGCGCCCAATCCCTGTAACGTCTGAAGGATCCAGAACATGGACAGTCAGCATCAGTCCTACACCGAGGACAGTTTCGAGATCGGTGAATACCCCCTGGTCGAAGAGATCGAAACGATCCTGTCCGGCCAGGACATCGCCGCCCGCCAGCCCGTGGGAAAGATCACGGCTAGCGGCAAGTGGAAGCTGTCGGATCCGGCAGCTGAGGATGGATCGGAGGTCGTTCGAGGCTTCACCCGGTTCGCCGTCGATGCCAGTGGCGCCGATGCGCAAGCGTCGATCATCAAGTCGGCCCGCCTTGATCAATCCGCCATCGTCCTGACCGGGACCGATCACACGATCGCGACCATGAAGGCCGATCTGGAAGGCACGCCGCTCTTCCTCGCCCCGGTCCTCGACCAGTCCGGCGCCTGATCGGCGCCGTCCAGGAACCCGCGCGTCCGCGCCGGCCTGACCCTTTCAACCTTGCCAGAAGGATCAAGACCCATGGCTCTCAATCTTACCGGCCGCGAGACGCACGAAATCGTGGCTGTCGTCGAACAGTTCGCCCGCCCCCGCAGCTTTCTGCTCGACACCTTCTTTCCGCAGATCTCCGAGTCCGACGATCAGTATGTCGATATCGAGGAAGTCGTGCGCGGAAAGTACATGGCCCCGATCGTCCACGAGGATCATCCCGGCCGTGATGTGAAGACCGGCGGGTTCAACACGTCCCGCTTCGAACCGGCGCTCGTCAAGCCGCTGGAAAGCGTCAAGCCCAAGCGCGCCTTTAAGCGCATGGCGGGCGAACAGGCCGGCGGGATCATGACCCCGGCCGAACGTTTTCAGCTGACCATTCTCGACATCCTGCAGGAGCAAAGGAAGTCGATCATCCGCCGCAAGGAGTGGCAGGCAAGCTCGGCCTTGCGCAACGGCTCGCTCACCCTGAACGGGGAGGGCTATGAAAAGCCCATTACGGTCGATTATCAGCGCCCCTCCAACCTGACGCTGGCACTTCTTGCGGACAACCAGTGGGGTGATGACGGCGTCGATCCCGCACAGGATCTCGAAAACTGGATGCTGACCCTGCAGCAGGAAAGCGGGTACGGCGTCACCGATGTCGTGTTCGATCCGAAAGCCTGGTGGAAGGCGCGCCCGGCCTTCAAGGATGCGCTGGACAACCGCCGGCAAGATGGGGGGAAGCTGCAGCTCGGCCCGGTCAATGTCGGTGACGATGTCTCCCAGGCCCGCTTCCTGGGCGATATCGGCGACCTGCGCTTCTGGGTTTACCAGGAATGGTATGACGACGCGCAAGGCGTGCAGCAGATCATGCCGGACAATACCGTCATCCTGGGCTCGGCCGCGATCGAGGGCATCCAGGCCCAGGGCGCGATTGCCGACGACGCGGTCGGCTTCTTGCCACTCGAATACGCCCCGAACGTCTACCGGGAGAACAACCCGCCCAAGACCTTCTGCATGACGCAGTCCAAGCCGCTGGTCATTCCGGCGCGCGCGAACGCGTCCATGTGCGTCACGGTCGCTTAAGGGCGGGCTTTCCACCCGACGCCTCAGGCCGGGCGTGCGTTTGCGCCCGGCCCTTTCTCACACGCTGAACAGAAGGACGCCGATCATGGCTAAACCTGAGATGACCAAAATGCGCGTGGCCAAGGGCCGCACGCTGCAGCTCGCCCGCAACGACAACAAAGACGACTTCGCCGGCGAGAAGGACATCGTCGAACTCGAGGTTGAAGAGGCGAAGCGCCTCAAGGGCCTGGGCTTTGTCGTGGACTATGAAGAACCGAAGAAAGAGACGGTGAAATCGGCCGGCTCCAAGAAGGCCGGCGCCGCCAAGACCGGCACCGCCAAAACCGGCAGCAAGACCGGCACCGCCAAAACCGGCACCGCCAAGACCGGTGACGGCGACGGAGATGGCCCGGGTGACAGCGATGCCGACGACGCCTCGGGCGATGAAACGCCAGGCTCCGGCCAGACCCAGCCGGCCGCCTGAAGAACGCCGTTCGGCCAAGCTCAAGGAAAGCGCCCCGGGTCCTGACGGATCCGGGGCGGTCTTGACCCGATGACCACGCACGCCCGCCGCGCCCTGGACGTGGCCTTTCGCCTTTACGGCTTCGATGCGGTCTATACCGCGCCCGAGGCCCAGGCGGCGGCCGGGACGGTGCGCCTGTTGCCCGTGCCGCAGGAGATGGCGGATGCGACCGCGTCCTTCATGACGACACGCATCGTCACGTCCTCGCTCCAGTTTCGTGTGCGGATCTATGAGCCCGCGCTCGAGGACGCGGTGCTGGCCGAGAAGGGCGAACTCGTGACGCCGGCCGAGCTGCCGGCCGGGTTCGAGGCCTATGCCGACAAGACGTTCGTCATCGATGGCGAGCCCAAATCGCTCGATCTCTACCGGCTCACCCGCACGATCGCGGTCCATGATGCGGCCCGCTTCGGCCCGGCACTGGCCTGACGTCCATGTCGGTCGATATCACACTCGCCCTTCGCGGTGACTATGAACGGTTCACGTCCGCCGCGCAGACTGCCGTGCTGCAGGCGCTGGCTGCGGCGGCGTATGACGTCACCTTTCAGGCCCGCGAGGAACTCAAGAAGGATACGCGCGCGGCCGGTCTCGGCGTCATCGAGCGGACCTGGCGCATGGAGATGTTTCCGGCCCGCGGCAAGCTTTCGACCGCCCCGACAGGCTGGATCTACTCGCGCGCGCCTCAAATCATCGAATCCTTCGAGCGGGGTGTGACGATCGGCGGCGGTCCGTCCAGTCCGATTGCGATCCCGATCCCGGACAGCCCGGCCGGAGATCTGAAGAACCCGCGCGGCCCGGCCAACCTGGTCGATGCCGCCGAGGCGAAGTTCGGCAAGCTGACCGTGATCCCCGGCGGTCCTGGCAAGGCGGCCATGCTGGTCGCGAACAATGTGCGCTTTACCAAGACCGGGCGGCTGTCTGCGGCCAAGCTGACAAAGACCGGACGCTATCGCAAAGGCGCGGCCAGCGTGCCGCTCTTCTGGCTGGTACCGAACGCGCATCTGAAGAAGCGCCTGAACGTGGCGAAGATCCGTCATCGCGCCGAACGCCGTTCGGCGGCGCGCCTGCGTCATCACCTGGACCGCCACTTGGCTGACGTCATCGCCAAGCTTTCCGATCAGGGCTTCAGGCTTTGACCCGCGCCGAACAGATCCGGAAGGCCTTGTTCGAGACGATCCGGACCGGTGCGGCCGCCACGCCGAACCTGCCGGTTCCGGTCCGCAATGAGGGTCTCGAACAAGGCCTGTCCCGGCTCTCGGCGCAATCGGGATCGCATGGCTGGCTCAACCTGATCGACCTTCAGCCCGAAAAGCTGGGCGAGGAAATAGGAGATCAGGGCGAGGGGCTGGAGGAGTACGACCTGCCCGTCCGCGTCGAGTGGGTCGTGCTGCATCCCGACGATGCGACCCGCGAAGCCGCTTTCGATGCCGGTCTCGAAGCGCTCGGCGCCATCCTGCGCGCCGACCTCACGCTCGGCGGGATCTGTGACGATCTCACCTTTGACGCGCCCGACAGCGCAGAGACCGTGCTGTCTGGCGTACCGCAGTTCAAATCGTGCGAGTTCACCGTCCGGCTGCTCTTTGCGGTGCCGGACATCCTGTCCTGAAAGGAGTTCCGCCCATGGCCCGCAAACCCAAATCCACGCCGCCCGCCTCGCAAACCGGATCCGCGGCGGAGGAGGTGCAGGTTCAGACCGCCAAGCCCGCACCGCCTGTCTATGCCTTCTTCCTGCGCGCGCACAGGCAGGGCGACGGGTCGCAGATTGCGCGCGGATGCGTGCGCCGGATCTCCGGCGACGAGTTCACCCGGCTGAGCGGCGGCGAGAGCCCGACCGTGCGCAAGGCCAGCCAGACCGAGATTGCGCTCGCCGGCTAACGTCTTTCGCCCCTCGCTTCGGGCCGGGCGCGCGTTCGTGCCTGCGGCGCCTCGCGCCGTTCTCACCTGCCTACTGATCACGGAGATTACACATGCCGGACGTTGCATCCCAACGAAGCCGTGGCCTTGTCCTGGCCGCCGGTCTTCAAACCGACTTCGTCTCGCCCCTGTCCTCGGGGCTGGGGCGCTACACCTATTACGAAGAGAGCCTGAACACGACCGAGGCTCCGGCCGAGGACAACGAGCTGGGCCTGGAGACCCATGACGATCGCTCTCCGACCGATCCGGGGCCGGGCTCGAAAGGCGGGCAGGGCTCGATCGTGGTGCCCGCGGACCTGAACCAGCTCGGCTTCTGGCTGACCTTGCTTCTGGGCACCCCGGACACGACCGACAACGAGGACGGCAGCTGGACGCATGTCTTCGAATCGGGTGCCGACACGCTGCCGAGTGCCACGCTGCAGCGCGCCCTGGGCAGCGGCCGCTGGAAGATCGCCAAGGGGTTGATGGTCAATTCCATTGCCTTCGGCCTGGCCAAGTCCGAGGACGGGTATCGCACTTTCCGCCTCGATTGCATGGCCCGTGAAGTCTACACCGCCGGCGCCCCGATCGAGGCGGATCCGGCGGCCATGGCCGCCCGTGCCAAGCTCCCGGCCAAACGGGGCCTCACGCGGCTGAACTCGGTGGTCAATGCCCAGCTGGTCTCCGGCGAGTTCACCTTCGCCAACAATCTTCAGCGGGAGGATTATGCCGATAGCGCCGACGACGCCGGAGATCTGGCGAGTGCCATGGAACCGGGCGATCTCAGCTTTTCCGGCAACCCGACCTACCGCTTCAAGCGCGGCGCCGCACTGAACGGGGCGATCGACCTGTTCACCTCGCATACCACGCCTTTTGCTCACGAGATCGAGTATGCGCGCTCGGACACGTCCTCTCTGCTGATCGCCACGCCGCGCTGCTTCGCGCCGCCGGCCGTGCCGGCCGCCAACGGGCCGGGGCCGGTCGACTTCTCGACCTCGATCACGGCGCGTCAGGTGGTCGGGGAAACGCCCGCTCCGCTGATGACGGTCACGCTGACCAACGCTGTGGAGAGCTATTCGTGACCGCGTCTGACAAGCCGATCCGGCTGAAGCGCCGGGCCGACACACAGACCATCGAGATCGGTCAGGTCTGTCTTGAAGTGCGCCCGGCCGGCGCGTTCGAGAAGGACATGGCCGAGGAACTGGCCAGGGGCTATGCGCGCAAGGTCGTCGAGTCCAGCGAGCTGGCCGCCACGTTGAACCTGTCGGCCGGCGTGCTGGCCCGGCTGGGCGATCTGCATGACGGTCTCGACTTCTCGGCGGGCTTCGGTCTCTTCCTCTATGCGGTGGCGCTGGGCGAAATCTCGATCGTCCAGGTTCTGTCCGGTGTGGAAAGCCCGGACGGGCGCCCGTCCCCGTTCGCGCCCACCCTCGGCGATATCGCGCTCCTCTTCCAGGAGAACCTGCCACCGCCGAGCGCGGAGACCTATGCCGGGGCCTTCATCACCCGGATATCCGGTCTGCGCATTCTGGAGGATGGCGAGGGAAAAGGCTGCGCCGCCGCGCCCGGTATCTCTGGGGGCGCGGCGGCGAATCCTGCCGGCGATGTCAGAACCTAGGCGAGCCCTGTGCCACCGGCGGCCGCACGATTGACGGGACCTGGTGTCCGCTCGATCTCGACGCGCCGCGGACGCCGGAGGGCAATCTCGCCTGGTCGCTCGCGCAGGATCCGGGGGTCTGGATCCACGTTCCGCTTTCAATGCCTACCCCGAACGGGATTCCGGTCACGGCTCTTGTGTGCACCGGGCTTCAGGTGCGTGAAGCCCTGGGCCGCGTGGCCGGGCTGCACCGGTATGACCGCGCCGCGCTCATCGCCTTCCTGCGCGATATCGAGGCCGGCCGGATCCTTGGTGAAAGCGATCAGGCGGGCGGCGGCGAACCGCAATCCGGCGAATACGAGGACGATTAAATGAGCCGTGCCGTCAACGTCCTCCGGCTGCGCCCGGGCGATGCCGACCAGGTCATGTCCGCGCTCAAGAAGCTTGGCGGAGAACATGAGCGCCTGGCCGATCGCATCGAGAAATCGAACAGGAAAAGTTCGAACTCGACGCGCGCCGTGGACCGGGCCATGCGCGATCTGCGCCGCAACCTGACCAATACCGCCTCGCGCATTCCCATTCTGGGCGGTGCGGTCGAGGCGCTTGGCATGAAGGCGGTCGCGGCCGCTGCCGGCATCGCGGCCCTGGGGCTGGGTCTGACCCGCGCCATGCGCATCGCCCGCGAAGCGGTCCGGGCCTTCGATGAGGTGGCCAAGCGGGCCGACCGGATGAGTCTGGACACCGACACCTTCCAGTCTCTGCAGTTGGCGGCCGACGAAGAGGGCGTGAAGCTGGAACAGCTCAATCAGGCTCTGAACATCTTCACGATCAACTCGGCACGCGCCGCGACCGGGCGCGGCGAAATGGTCGAGAAACTGCGCGAATCCCATCCCGATCTCCTGCGTGAGATCAATCTGACCGAGACCAATGCCGAGCGCCTCGAGCTGATCACGACCGCTTTGCGCAATGCCCGCAATGAACGCGAGCGGACCATCCTGGCCAATGCCGCCTTCGGTGAAAGCGGCCTGGCCGTTGCCCAGATGCTGGAGCGCCAGCAAGGCGGTATTGCCGGCCTGACCGCCCGCGCGCGGGAGATGGGTGTCGTTGTCGATGAAAGCGTGCTGCGCCGGGCCGAGATGATGGAAAACCGGCTCGGCGTTGCGGCCCGCGTGATCGATGTGAACATGAAACAGGCCTTTATCGGTCTAGGTCCGATCTTGGTGTCCAGCTCGGAAAGTTTCGCCGATTTCTCTCAACGGGTTCGCGAAGCCTCCGAAGTGGTCGGAAATCTTTGGCAGCGTATGAAGCTGCTTCTCGATCTCGACTTCGGCCACCGCTTGGAAGAGGCGGAGGCATTTGCCGACGAACTCGCGAAACTGGACGAAAACCTCTACAATCTGGGCAATCGGCGGCAACCTTTCGTAAGCACGGGGCTTGTCGGCGTTCAAGGACGAGTGCGTGAAATACTCGGCGAAGATGTCGCGGCCGAAATCGAACGGCAGGTTGACGAAGCAGGCGGTAATGTCCGCGATCTAGTGCAAGCTTATCGGGATGCCATCATTGCGCTGGCGGACGAAACGGCACAGGAACTCGCACGTCTGCGACAGCCGGGAGCCTTGCCGTCCGCGGCGGAGGGCGGCGAGGACACCCTGACCCTGTCGCAGCGGCGCGAGGCGGCCCGCGTCCGCGCCGAGCTGGGGGACACGTCCGGTCTCGTCGCGCTTGAACAGGAGCGCCTTAGCGAGCTGGTCGGGGCCGGGGCGATCACGGCGGACGAAGCGACGGCCGCGCTTGCCCGCTACCGGACCGGGCTGGAAGAGGCGGGAAGCGCGGCCCGCGATGCGGCCCAGGCCGAACGGGCGGCCGCGCAGATCCGCGCGGATCTCGGCGCGGATCTCGGCGATGTCAGCGAACTCGTGAGCCTGCGCCAGGGCGAACTGAACGCGCTTGTCGCGCGCGGCTCCATTACACAGGACGAAGCCAGCCAGGTCCTGCGCCGGTATCGCGCGGAGCTGGATGGCACGGCCGAGGCGCTCGCCCGGGCTGAAGAGATCACGCGTTCCGTCCGCACCCCGGCCGAGATCTACAATCAGCGCGTGGCCGAACTCTCCGTCCTGCATCAGCGGGGCCATCTGGACTTTGCCGTCTATCTGCGCGCCATGCAGGCGGCCCGGGCCGAGTATGAGCAATCCAATCCGCTTTTGGCCGACGCGGCCCGCATCCGGGACGAGATCGCGACCAAGGAGGAACGCCTTGCGGCGGAGACCGCACGGGTGCGCGAGATCGTCGAGAACACCAACCTCAGCTGGGAAGAGGCCCGCGAGTATCTCGAGCGCTACAGCGAAGGCCTCGATCGGGCAGAGAAGGCGGGCAGCGCGCTGCGTTTCGAGACCCAGCTGATGGATCGCATTCTCTCCGGCCAGGTCGAAAGCTGGGAAGACCTTGGCCGGGTCGCCTTGCAGGTCCTGGCCGACATTGCCCGTCAGGCCATGATGACGGCGGACTCCACGCAAGGGCTGGGCTCATTCATTGCACAGATCGCCGGGGCCTATTTCGGGGGCGGCGCTGGCGGCGCGATCAGTGTGGCCCGCACGGCGGGACCCGCCATGGCCAACGTCCCGGCGCCAAGCCTCTCCCTGCCGACTTTTCACGAGGGCTGGCAGGGCAGTCCGTCGAGCGCCGCCCGCATGGTGCGCCGTCATAGCCGGCTCGGACCCGATGAGTATCAGAGCGTGCTGCGGCGCAATGAGCGGGTCTGGACGGCCCGGACCAATGCCGAGGTGCTGGCCACCTTGTCCTCGATCGCGGGCGCGCTGGCCCAGGCTCCGGCGCCGGGGCAAGCGGCCGGTGCGGGGGGCATCGAGGTCCATGTCAATGACTATGGCGGGCGGCGCGACGATGTAGAGGTCAGCGAACGGCGTTCGCAGGAGGGCGGTCACCGCCTCGATGTGACCATCGGCAAGAAGGTCAACGCCATGATGGGCAGCGGCGCCTTCGATGGCGGTATGGCCAAACGCTATGGTCTGAAGCCGAAAGTGGGGCAGCGCTGATGGCGATCGACCTGCCCGATGGATTTGTCCTCCGCACGCTGCGGGACGGCTACACCTACACGCCGCCCAGGGTCCGCGAAAGCGAGGTCGATCAGGGGGCGCCGAAACAGCGGCGCGACACGACCGCAGCGCCGGCCGATATTCAGGCCCGCTTCGTCATGTCGCGCGCGCAGTACCGCGATGTCTTTGTGCCGTGGTTCAACGGCGCTCTGGCCGGCGGCGCGCACTGGTTCAACTGGACCGAGCCTTTCACCGGCGATGCGGGCCGCGCGCAGTTCAAGGGCGGCAGCCTGCCGCCGACCACGCGTTCGGCCGGCGGGCGTATCGTGCTTGGCGCCCAGCTGCGCTTTGTGAGGACGCCCTGATGGTCTCGCGCCGCTTCCTGGAGGAAAGCCAGGCGGAATCCACGGACGAGGTCTGGCTTGTCTTGCTGACCTTTTCGCACCCCGATCTTGCTGCGCTCGCCATCGACCGGCCCGATATCGGCATTTCGGACGGCGAATTGCGGCTGGTCGGGAATGACACCGATATCGTCTCGAACGGGCGGACCTTCATGGCCTACGCGTTCGAGTGGATCCCGCCCGGCCAGAGCGAACAGGGCCGCGATGCCGCGCGCATCCGCCTGGACAATGTCGATCGGCGCATCGTGGAAATGATCCGGCTGCTCAAGACGTCTCCGGAGGTGACCGCCGAGATCGTCCTGGCCAGCGACCCGGACGTGATTGAGCAGACCTTTCCTGCCTTCATCATCCCGGCCCCGGGCTGGAGCATGCTGACGATCGAGGCCGATCTGAGGGCGCGCGACGATGACGACGAACCGGCCATTGCCTGGACCTATTCGCCGCGCTTCGCGCCGGGTCTGCATTGATGTCCGTGCAGGTCTCTCTTCGTCCGCCGCGCGGCTGGCAGGCGCCGTATATCGGGGTGCCCTATCGATGGGGCGGGACCGATCCGTCAGGCTGGGATTGCTGGGGTCTGGTTTCCTTCCTCCTTCCGGCTCATTTCGGCACCGGCCCGATCGCGCTTTATCAAGACGTGCGCACGCCTGAGATCAATGCGAGCCGGGCGGCGCGCTTCGACGCACAGGAGACCGCCATCAAGGCCGGCCGCGGGGAGTGGCGGCCGAGCCCGCCGCAGCCGGGCGCGGTCGTGTTGTTCAACATTCAGGGCCGTCCGCTGCATGTCGGCCTGTGCCTGGGGCAGGGCCAGTTTCTTCACGTCATGGCCCAGACGCCGACCTGTATTCAGACGCTGGGATCGCCGGAATGGGCGCGCCGGATCGAGGGCTATTATGTGCCCGCTTGATGACAGGACGCGCCCTGTGTCGCGCGCCGCACTGACGGCGCACGTCTTTGATCGTCCCTTCGCCCAGACCCGGCCGCGCCGGATTACGGTGCCGGAGGGCGCCACGATCGCCGCCATGGTCGAATCCGGGATCGGCGATCCGGTTCTGCGCGCGCATGCCGTGGTGTGGTTGCAGGGTGAGTGTGTGCCGCGCGCATCCTGGGCGCGCATCCGGCCCAAGCCGGCCGCTGTCGTGTCGATCGGCATCCGGCCGTCCGGGGGCGATAGCGGCGGTGCCAAGCTGATCCGCACCGTGCTGCAGGTCGCCGTGGTGGCCCTGGCGACCTGGGTGGGCGGCGGCGCCGGCGGTGCGATCGCCTCATCCCTGTGGGCCGCCGCCGCTGCCTCAACCATCATGGTCGTGGGCAATCTGGCCATCAACGCCCTGGTCCCGCCGCCTCAGCCCAGCCTGGAGACGAATGCGCGGCCGGACGCAACATATTCGATCGAGGGCGCCAGAAATGAGCTGGTCCCTTATGGCGTGGTTCCCCTGCCCATGGGGCGGATCCGGGTCTTTCCGCGCATGCAGGGCCAGCCCTGGCAGGAGACGGTGGGCGACGATGTCTATTTGCGCCTGCTCTTCTCGCTCGGGCCTATGGAGTATGCCGACCCGGATCCGGATCTGATCCGGATCGGGGAGACGCGCGCCATCGATTTCGAGGGCGTCGAGATTGAAACCCGGGTGCGTCCAACCGACCCGCCTCTCACGCTCTACACGACAGACCCGTCGACCGAAGTGGTCGGGGCGCATCTGACGACCGGTCTCTGGGTCACCCGAACGGGCCAGCCCGGAATGACCGAAGCCGTCATCATTCTCGCCTTTCCGACCGGTCTGGGCGGTAAGGACAAGAAGGGCAAGAATGTTTCGGTCACGGTCACGCTTGACGTCCAGTATCAGCCGGTTTCCGAAGATCCGGACACAGGCCCCTGGTATGATGCGAGATCTTCGGCCCCGCAGGCCAATCAGGCTGTGGCGGCGCTGGGCGAGACCCGCTTCGGCTTCGGCGGTCTGTTTGGCGATTACGATACCCGCGTTCGCGGTTTCGGCGCGCCGACCGGCACGGTCACCTACAGGCGGGCGGAGCCGGGCAAACCGTTCCGCCGCGAGATCCGGGTGGCCCTGCCGGAGGGGCAGTACCGTTTCCGCATCCGCCGGACGAATGCGGAAGCCGATGATGACCGGACGGCAGACCGGGTCGACTTTGCGCAACTGATCAGCTTCGCCCCGACCGATCCGAATCCGGAGCCCATGCACGCCGAAATGGCGATGCGCATCAAGGCCAGCGACCAATTGTCGGGCATGGTCGACACGATCAATCTTGTGCTCGAGCGCGTCGCCCCGCGCCTGGATCCCGCGATCGCCGGCGATGAAGACGCGGATCTGTCGGCCGTGACGGCCGACGACTGGACCGAGGCGGCCGTCACGCGCAGCCCGGCCGATCTCGGCCTGTTTGCCGTGCGCGGGCCGCATGTCGCGAACCCGCGCCCCGATGCGCTGATCGACTGGCCGGCCTGGGCCGCCTTCTCCAGATGGTGCGCCGATCAGGGCTACACGTTCGATTATTTCCTCGTTGAGGATATGCGCCGGGCCGACTGGTTGCGCCTGATCTGTGCGGCCGGCCGCGGCCGGCCCGTGATCCTGAACAATCTTCTATCGGTCGTGATCGATGCGCCGCGGGCCTCGGGACCGTCCGCCATGATCACCGCGCGCAATGTGCGCGGCTTCCGGATGACGAAAACCTTCCCGGGCGACGTCCATGCCCTGCGCGTCACATTCCAGAATGAGCAGGAGGATTACCGGACGGACGAGCGCATCGTCTATATGGACGGCTATTCGAAAGACGGGAGCGAGCCGGGGACGCAGGAGGCCACGAAGTTCGAGGCGCTCGAGCTGATCGGGGTCACCGATCCGGATCTGATCTATCGTCTGGCCCGGTTTCACGGCGCGACGGCCTTGCTTCAGACCGAACGCTTCCACTTTACCCAGGACGTGGAATCGCTGACTTGCACCTACGGGGATCTCGTCGCGATCCAGCATGACGTGATGGTGCTCGGGCTGGGCGCCGGCCGGGTGCAATCCCTGATCCTGGAGGACGGGACCGGGCGGGTTGCCGGCGTGGTGCTGGATGAAACCGTCGAGATGACCGCCGGCGTGCAGTATGGCCTGACCTGGCGGCGCGTGGTCGATGACGAAGACGATCATGCCCATGTCGAGCTTGAAGCGTCGCGGCCGGTCCAGACCGAGCCCGGCGCGGTGCAGACGCTGCTCTTTGCCGACAGCATGGCGGCGGATGAGGCGCCCTCGGTCGGAGATCTTCTGGCCTTCGGCGAGCTGGGTCAGGAGACAGTGCCGGCGCTTGTGCGCAACATCGATCCGGCCCCCGGCCTCGAAGCCGATATCGAATGTGTCCTGGAAGCCGGGGCGCGCTTCCTGGCGGAAGACGGGCCGGTGCCCAGCTGGGGCTCGGCCATTGTCACGCAAATCCGCCGGCGCCCGCCAACGCCTGAGCTTGTTGCGGTCAATGTCAGCGCCGCCGGGATCTTCGTGCGCTTTGGCGTCCCGACCGGCTTCGAGGATCGCATTGCCCGGGTCGAGGCGGCCTGGCGCGTCACGCCCGCCGCGGACGGCGAGGCGGCCTGGACCGCGCTGTCTCCCCTGGGTGCGGAAGACCGGGTGCTCAGCTTCGTCCCGCCCAGCCCGCTGGAGGATTATGATTTCAAGATCGTCCTGATCGACGCTGAAGCGCGCCGGTCCGAAGCCCCGTTGCTGGTCACGTCGATCTCGGCCGACGACCAGCTCGACCCGCCGCAGGGCGTGTTTGCCAATGCCGTCACGATCGAGACAGCGAACGGCGTTCGCCAGCCGGTTCTGCAGGTCTCGGCTGAAGCCGATGACGACTTGACCCTGACTGATCTGGTTGTCGAGATCCGGCCCAGCTCCAGCGAGGACGAGGCCGACTTCAATCCGCTGGCCATTCTGCCGCCGGACCGGCCGACGCGCGATATTCGCGATGTGCCGCCCGGTTCGACCGTGGACGTGGCCTTTCGCTACCGCGCGCTGCGGGGCGAGGGCTATGTCTTCAGCCCGCGCGTGCTGGTCGAAGATGTGGTGATCCCCGATGAGCTGACATCGATCGACGCCACAATCCCGTCCGCTGCGATCGAGGCGGCGAAGGGCGCGATCAACGACGCACTTGGACGCGTGGACGAGACGCTCGCGGACTCCGCCGGCGCGCTGGCTCTGACATCCGCCATGAGCGGCCAGCACTCGCTGCTCAACTGGTTGCAGGACCCGCTTTTCGAAGCCGGGTCCGATGGCTTCCGCGTGGTCGAGGGTGTCCAGATGCTCGCGGACGGGCCTCAGCGTGCAATTCAGGCGTCGTGGACACTCTCCGCAACGGGCGCGCAGACCACGCGGGTCATTTGGTGGCCGGGCCGCAAGCCGGTCCGTGAGGGTGTCTTCGTGCAGGCCTCATGCGACATCGCGGTCCTGGGCGCGGCGTCGAGCGCGCGCGTGGAAGCGGTCTGGTACGATGCGGCGGGCGAGACCCTGTCGGCGAGCGAACTCGGCGCCGGATCGTCCGGGCGCATCGGCGGTGTCGCCGAGGCCCCGGAAGAGGCGGCCTTCGTGGAAATCCGCGTCGTCCCGGTTGCGGGCTCGGCAGACATTGGCGGGCTCGTGTTGTCCCGCCCGCTCGCCGCCTACGCTTTACCCGGGCAGATCGCGCCGAGCCCGTTTCAGCCGCCGGATAACGAACTCGCTGCCGAGATCGCGGAGCTGCGCCGCACGGTCGGCGCCATGGCGGAGTTCATCCGCAGCCTGCAGGCGGAAACCCGCCAGGGCCGGGCCGGCTACCGGGAGAACGTGACGGCGCTTGTCACCGAAAGCGAGGCACGCGCCGAGGCCGTGGCGGGCGTGTACGCGGTGCTCGAAGGTCAGTATCTGACACAGGCCGCGGCGTCGCAAAGCTATCTGGCGCTCGCGAATCTGGAGGAGTCGATTGCGGGGATCGACCTGACCGCCAACGCCGCGTTCGAGGCTCTTGCGACTACGGTCAACGGCCTGCCCGAGGACGTGCTGAGTGAGGCCTCGGCAGAGGCGACATTCGTTTCGAAAGCCGGTCTGGAGCAGGCTGTCGCGGGGATCAGCTTCAGCGGTAATGCTGAATGGCAAGACCTGACCGCCGCGTTCGACATTCTTGTGGGCGCGGTCGCGGATGTTGAAGATCAGGCCGCGTACTTTGAAGTTCTGGTTGAAGGCGCGGGCGGCAATAATTCTCAGGTCCGGCTTTTCGCGGGCAAGGACGGCTCGGCGGTCGACCTGGTCAGTGACCGGATTGCGCTTCGCAACCCCGTGGACGGAGCCGTTACCGACGCGTTGGTCGCATCCGGCGGGAATATCTTCATCCCCAACCAGCTGATTATCGACGATGGCGGACGGCTGCTGATCCAGGGGCCGGGTAACGCCGAGATGAATTTTGGCAACTGGCTTGGTGGGACGAAGTGGGGGCTGAATGTCTATGATGGATCGAAAGAGCTTGTGCTGCTCGATCCGGTGTCCGGGATATTTCTGATCGATGGGGTCACGCTCAAGGATGCAACCGTCGCAGGCTCGGGCCTGGCGGTGGGTGCCGCCGTCAAACAGTGGATTGCCGCCGACGCGCCGAGCAATTGGTACATCACCGCGACCAGCCAGAAGCTGGCGAGCTTCGTCGTTTCGGGCGATACCGCCGAGGCGGCGCTGCAGATCGACGCGCAGATCGACGTCTACAATCTTCATGACGCGGATGTGCATATCGGCGCCCTGATCCAGGTCGATGGCGGGGCGGGCGGAACGCGGACCTTCTATCGGATCATGGGGCAGACGGTGACCGAAACGCTCGCCGGGGGGATGACCACCCAGCAATTGAGCGCGGGCAGTCACACGATCGACCTCTGGGTCGTCTATTACGGCGCGCGCTCCGGCACCCCGGACAACACGGATATTCGTGTCGAGAACTACGAGGTGCGGGCCGCGCTCGTTGAGCGTGCGGCGGTCACGCAGCTCTCGACGGCAACCCAGCCGAATACGACAGGCGGCGGTGGCGGCGGCGGAGGCCCCGGTGGGGGCTGGAATCCGCCCCCCGGCGCAGCCTTGCCCTAACACAGGATCACGAGCCCATGTCACAAACATATATCTGGTTTGACCTTGCTGGCGGCTGGACCGATCCCGAGACCGGCGAGACCTTCCGCCCGGGCCAGACGGTGCGCTTCGACACGAGCGTGACCGAGACGGCAGAACTCGTGCAGCGTGCGATCGATGCCGGCGCCGCGGTGGACCTGCCCCAGCTTCTTGCGACCTTCTTCCAGATTGCGTGGTCGAACATCACCGGCAAGCCTTCCACCTTCGCGCCGGAGGCGCACTCGCACGCTGCGGGGGATATCGTATCCGGCGAATTCGCGGACGGCCGTATCTCCGAGAGCAGCGTGACGCAGCATCAGGCGGCGCTGGCTTTGGCCATTGCCCAGGTCTCGGGGTTGCAGGCCGCGCTCGACGCCAAGCTTGCATCGACCCTGAAAGGCGCAGCCAACGGGCTCGCGGAGCTGGACGCGTCGAGCCTGCTCAAGGCTGCGCAGATCCCGAACGTGCCGGCGTCCAAAGTCACGGGCACGCTCGATGCGGCCCGCATTCCGGATCTCGACTGGTCCAAGATCATCGACGCGACCCGGCCGGACACGCTCGCCGGGTACGGGATCACGGATGCGCTGACCGAAACCGAAATCGGTCAGCAAATCCAGGCAGCGATTGACGCCCTAGTCGGCGGCGCGCCGGGCGCACTGGACACGCTGAACGAGCTTGCGGCCGCGCTCGGGGATGACCCGGACGCCATTGCCACGCTGACCAATGCCGTGTCGAGCAAGCTGGATGCGTCGGTCTGGCAAGCCGCGACTGCCGCGGTCGACGGCTACATGTCCAAAGAGGACAAGGCCAAGCTTGACGGTATTGAGTCCGGCGCAACCGCCGACCAGACCGGCGCGGAGATCGCGGCAGCCTACGAGAATGAGGATGACCGCAACGCCTACACTGACGCGGAGAAGTCCAAGCTTGCCGGAATCGAAGAGGAAGCGACGAAGAACGCGGCCGACGAGGATTTGCGGGACCGGAGCACGCACACGGGAACGCAAGCCATTTCGACGGTGTCGGGCCTGCAATCTGCCCTGGACGGCAAGGCCGCGCTCGACCAACTCCCCTTTGCCAGTGTGATCGAATACACGTCCACAGACACTTCGACGGACCTGGCGGCGGGGGCGGTGATCCAGTGGGACACGGCCCGCGTCTCCGACACCGCGATCACCCTGGCCGGGGCGAACGATACAGACATCACCTTCGCCGCCAACGGTAAGTACCGGATCGCGGCGCGCCTGTCCTACGAGGATACGAGCGCGGAAGGCGTGGACGTCAACAACTCCATTGGCCTGTTCTTCAAGCTGAACGGGACCGGCACCGGCGGTCAGGGGGTCGGCTCCGTGGTCGTCAACACCGCCGGAGCCAATGAAGGCCAGGCATGGTTCGAGCAGGTGATCGACATCACCGACTACGCCAATCAGGTCGTGACGGTCTGCACGCAGCGGCTCTCAGGCGCAGACGAAATTTACCTGCGCTCCGGGGAAAGCACGCTGATCGTCGAGAAGGTCGGCGGCAAGAGCGCGCTACTGGCCGGGCAGGATATCGAAGACATCAACGGCCTTCAGGATGCGTTGGACAGCAAAGCGTCGATTACGCACGACATTATCGACATAGCCCCGTCCAGTAGTGTCATAACCCCGGCGACGGGGGTGCAGGCGTTCGAGGCCAACTCAGCTCTTGAGACTGGTTGGCCCGCTCAGTACACGGTGGGCCTGAATGTCAAATTCAGCGAAAACCGTCTGTTCCAGCTCACCGCCAGCAATACGGCGATGTGGTTCCGCAACGGCCATAACGTCAACGGGTCAGGGGGTACGGGGCCGGGCTGGTATCCGTGGCGACTGATCTGGAACAGCGCCAATTTCGACCCGACGACCAAGGCCGACAAATCCAACACCTACACGCAAGCCGAGGTCGATGCCGCGATCACGGCTGCCATTGACGCCCTGATCGGGGGAGCGCCGGGCGCACTCGATACACTCAACGAGCTGGCCGCCGCTCTGAACGATGACGAGGCGTTTGCGGCGTCTGTGACCGCTTCCCTCGCGGCGAAGGCTCCTCTGACCCGCGCGCTCCCCGCTGGCGGCACCACGGGCCAGGTGCTCGCGAAGGCGACGGGCGATGACTATGACAGCGAGTGGGTCGATCAGTCTGGCGGTGGCGGCGGCATCGCCGTGCAGGCCCTCCAGACGAGCGTTTTCACGCCGGAGGCAGGCAAAGCCTACCCATGCGATCTGAGCGGCGGGGGCTTTGCGCTGACGGGTCTGCCGTCCGGCACGCAGGGTGACCGGATCGAGCTTTACGACCCGAACGGTTCCTGGTCGGAAACCGACGCGCTGACCATTCCGGGTGAGGCGGTACTCAACGGCGACGATGTGGACCTGATTGTCCCGGTCCCGAACGCTTGGGTGGTGCTCGAATACGTAAACTCGAACTACGGCTGGGATGTGAAGATCATCGACCCGGAAGACGCGGACACGTATCGCGCCGCGACCGTGGAAACCCCATCCATCACGAGCCCCGCCGACGATGCGACCGATGTGGGCGAGACGATCATCGTCACGGCCTCGGCCTTCGCGATGACCTACCAGAGCGACATCCCCGCCTCGACAGACTGGCAACGCTCGACCGCCTCGGACTTCTCGACCATCGACGCGGAGAGCCTGGAGGATGCGAGCAATCTGACGACCTGGACGACGCCCGCGCACGGGTCCACGTCGACGGAATACTTCTATCGGGTCCGCTATCGGTCGGCGGGTGGCGCGGTGTCGGAGTGGTCGCCAGTTATCAGTGTGACGACGAGTAATGCGTTTAATATTACTAGTGCCACAGGAGGTGATGAAGTCTTCAATGACGGCGACTACACCGTTCACAAATTTACGACTTCGGGTTCCTTTGTCTTAAATACTGTTGATGCCGCTTCTGACTTTTCTGCCTTAATCGTGGCTGGAGGGGGCGGTCGAGGTGGTAACTCCGGAGGCTATGGCGGAGCCGGGGAAATGATCGAATGGACTGGGTTTTCCCCCGTGGTGGGTGAGTACCCAATCGTCGTAGGTAGTGGCGGGGGTGCTGGGGCTAGTCAATTTAACTTAGGAACCAAAGGAGGGACGAGTTCTTTCAATGGGAACTCAGCCAATGGTGGCGGAGGCGGAGGGGCCAACAATACCGGTGGCTCCAATATCAGCGGTGCGGATGGGGGTAGTGGCGGGGGAGTTGTGGGCGGGGGTCCTAGTTATACTGCGGGCGGTGGGGCGTCTGTAACCACAGGCACCTTCGGAACCTCTTACGGGAATAACGGTGGTGGCCACACCTTTCCGTCGAGCACAGGTACACTTCACGGTGGAGGGGCAGGGTCCGCTGGAAGTACTAACTCTCCCGGCGGAGGGGTGGGACGAGCCAATTCAATCACAGGGTCATCGGTCACCTATGCGAAGGGTGGAAGCCCTGTGGCCGTTGATGAAAATACTGGGTCTGGAGGTTCCACGGGCGATGGCTCCGGAACGGACGGAGTAGTCATTATCCGGTATCGGCGCACCCCAGTTTAGGAGGACCACCTATGAAATATGCAGTCCTTGACGAAGACAACCGCATCGTAAATCTCGTAGCCGCCAAACCTGAGTATGCGTCAGGACAAGGCTGGATTGAGGCGGGCGCTGGACAGTACGGCGACCGCTGGGATGGGGCAAAGTTCATCCCGTTCCGGGACGAAGCGCTTTCCGAGATCGCGGCGATCCGCTGGAGCAAGACGCAGTTTTTCGCTTATGATGACGTTATAGCCTACGCAGAACCGGCCATGGGTCCGGTTATGGGCAAGATACGCATCCTCGAAGAGCTGGATGCGACCGGCCCGGTCAAGTTCAAGCTCAACGCCACGACCTGGCGGGACATGACGCTGTCCGACCTGAAAGCCTACGGGTTGGCGATCGATGCGTTTATGCAGCCATTCTACGACTACGAGGCCGTACTTGCCGGGCAGATCGAAGCGGCAGCCAGCTTCGAGGTTGTCAACGCCATCGACCTCATGAGCGGATGGCCGGCGTGACCCCGGTTGTCCGCGTCGAGCGTCGAGGGCCGCTGGCCTGCTTCGTGTTGCTGGAGCCCTTGACGGTGCGCGAGCTGACGATTGACCCACCGTTCGCCAGCGACGGGGAGAGTGTGCCTTGGTGGGCGCAATGGCTCTTCCCGCGTGCGTCCGCCGCGCTGCCTGCCTCCTTCGCGCACGACTACCGGCTATCGCTCACACGCGATCCGGCGGCCCGGTTCCGCGCGCATCGCGAGTTCCGCGAAGACCTGATCGAGACCGGGGTCCGCACCTGGCGCGCGCAGATCATGTGGCGTGCGGCCATGCTGGCTGACGACACAATCCCGGCCGCGC
>NZ_CAMZOJ010000003.1:0-453435 GCF_947331485.1 Marinicauda sp. Alg238-R41
GTTCCCGCCGATGCCGACCTCACAGGCCCGGATTATCCCGATACTGACGCGGAATTGCTCGCCGCCGAGGATGCTGCGGAGCGCTACTCCCGGCTCTTCGCTGGTCGGGGATTGCGGGAGGCGCGGGAGGCCGAGCTGGTTGCCAAGCTGGAGGCTTGCCGGGCGCCGGACTAGCTCCAGCCGCTCGACCGTGTCGGCACAGGTTGCCGTTCGCCGGGGACGTCCTCGGGCGCACCGGCCGGCACGCGGCCCTGATCGTCCGCCCATATCCCTTCGACCCCGACCCCGATTCCGCATTTCTTGCACGGCCGGTTAAGCCGCTTGTGCAGGCTCGGCGTGTCCGCGCCCGGCCCGGCCGGAATCCAGACAGGCTCAAAGCAACCCTGCACGCAGGTCACGCGGTATCCCGCAATGTGGTTGTACTGGCCCATGGCTCGGAGCTTAGTCGCGCCCTCATCACTTTCCAACATTCTCGATACGTTCACGGGGAATTTCGGCTCCGATTGTTGGAAAGATCGTTGTTTTTATTGAAACTGCCATTGTCTTTTAATCAGTAGGTCCAGGGTTCGAACCCCTGCCGGCTCACCATTTCTTTCAGGATTTGATACCCTCCCGCCGGGTCGCGGATTTGCCGCCCCGGATAAAAGGGATTCGCCGTGAATTTTCTGGCCGCGATTCTGTCACTTGCCGCTGTCCAATCGTCAGACTGCCAGGCCGAAGGCCTGAGCGGCGAAGAGATTTGCGCCGTGATTTCTGCCCAGCAAGAGGCCTGGAATTCCGGGGACATCGAAGGCTTCATGGCCGGCTACTGGCAGGACGAGGCTTTGCGCTTCGCGTCCGGCGGCACGGTGACCCATGGCTGGCAGCCCACGCTGGAGCGATACCTGGCCCGCTATGACACGGCGGACAAGATGGGCCGGCTCGTCTTCTCCGATGTTGACGTGACCTTGCTGTCGGAGACTGCCGGGACCGCCTTCGGCCGCTGGACGCTTGAACGCGAGGCCGACCGCCCGACCGGGCTGTTCACCCTGGTGTTCGAACTGAAGAACGGTGAATGGGTGATCGTGCACGACCATACGTCGGCGGGAGACGCGGGAGACTAGAGCAAATTCATCCGCTCTCGATGAACTTGCTCTCACCGATCGGTCTGGAATATTTTCGAACCGAAGAACCGGTCCCCACTTCTGCTCAGAATGTTCTAGATGTGCTGCTCGACGACCTCGAGAAAGCCCTCGCCATAGCGTTCCAGCTTGCGCTCGCCCACACCGAACAGATCGCCCATCTCCACCACATCGCGCGGCCGCTCACGCGCCATCTCGATGAGGGTCCGGTCGGAGAAGACGGTATAGGCCGGCTTGCCGGATTCGCGTGCGAGTTCGGCGCGGTGCCGGCGCAGGGCCTCGAAGAGTTCCTGGTCCTGGGCGGACAGGTCGGCTTGCGGCCCCGAGGAGCGCATGCGGGCGACTTTTTCGGCCCGGCGTTCCTGAGGCGGACGGAGCCGGATCGGCGCGCGGCCAAACAGGATTTCCTTGCCGCGCTCGGTAATCAGCCATTCGCCATAGCCGTCAATCGGCTGGTCGATCGCGCCCGCCGCGAAAAGCTGGCGAAACACGCTCATCCACTGATCCTTCGACAGGTCCTCACCGATACCGAACGTGGGCAGCTGGTCATGGCCGCGTGCGGTGATCTTGTCCGTCTTCACCCCGCGCAAGACGCCGATCAGGTGCTCCAGACCGAAGCGCTGACCGGTGCGCGCGATCGCCGACATGGCCTTCTGGGCCAGGACCGAGCCGTCGATAAGGGCCGGGGGATCGTCGCAGAGATCGCAATTGCCGCACGGGTCTATCGTGTCGCCGAAATAGGAGAGCAGGGACTGGCGGCGGCAGGAGGGCGCTTCGCAGTAGGCAATGAGAGCGCCGAGCCGGCGCGTCTCCATGGCCTTGCGGGAGTCCTCGGACTCGCTCTCGGCGATCTGACGGCGGCGCAGGGCCGCGTCGCCGAGCGACCAGAGCAGCAGCGTATCGGCCGGTTCGCCATCGCGCCCCGCACGTCCGATCTCTTGGTAGTAGGCTTCCATCGACTTGGGCAGGGCGGCATGGACGACGAAGCGCACGTCCGGCTTGTCCACGCCCATGCCGAACGCCACGGTCGCGCACATGACCATGGACTCGCTGGCCACGAACCGGTCCTGCCTCTGGCTGCGCGTCTGCGCGTCGAGTCCGGCGTGATAGGCGCCCGCATCAATGCCTTCGCCCTTGAGCCGGTCGGCATAGTCCTCGCACGCCTTGCGGCTGGCGCAGTAGACAATGCCGGCCTGGCCCGGGCGCGCCTTGATGAAGTCGCGCGTCTGGTTGAAGGCGGACTGCTTGGCGGCAACGGCGAGATGAAGGTTCGGCCGGTCGAATCCGGAGACGAACTCGCTGGGCGGACCGGCAAAGAGGCGCGCGGCGATGTCGCGCCGGGCCGCGGCGTCGGCCGTCGCGGTGAAGGCGGCGATCTGGGGGCGGCCCGCGGCGTCGGCCAGCTCGCGAATACGCAGATATTCCGGGCGGAAATCATGGCCCCACTGGGACACGCAGTGGGCTTCGTCCACCGCGATCATCGTCAGCCCGCTGCGGCCGAGCTTTTCGGCCAGTCCCGGAACAGCCAGGCGCTCCGGCGCCAGGTAGAGCAGGCGCAGCGTGCCCTGTTCGAGCTTCTGCCAGGTCTCCTCGCGGTCCTGCGGGCTGTCGGCCGAGCTGAGGCTGGCGGCTTCGATCCCGTTCGCACGCAACGCCAGGACCTGGTCGCGCATCAGGGCGATCAGCGGGGAAATCACCAGCGTCAGGCCGGGCCGGATCAGAGCGGGAATCTGGTAGCAGAGCGATTTGCCACGCCCGGTCGGCATCACGGCGAGCACGTCTTCGCCGGCCAGCACGGACGCGATGATCTCGCCCTGGCCGGGACGAAATTGCTTGAACCCGAACACCTCGCGCATGGTCTTTTGCGCGTGGCTCAGATCGGGCCGGGCAGGGGAGCGGGAATCACCGGAATTCATGACCGGCAAGCTAGCGGGGTGACGCGTGGCGGCAAGAGATCGCGCTGCCTCATATCGGGGCGCACGCGCGTTATTCGCACTACCAGAAGAGGCGGACCAGAGCGTAGAGGATGACCGCCCACACCGCAGCCGAGAACACGCCGGCGAGAATCGCGCCGACCCAGAAGGACAGCGGATGGGATGTGTCCGCGCGGTCATGGACGCTGGACGCGCGCGAAAAGGCCGATCGTCCGGACCGGCCCTGCGCGCTTTCGGAGGATTTGGGCGAGTCATCGAACCTCGACACGGTTCGCGCTGATCTTCGCTGCGGTTCGATCGATAATTCACGCATAATCGATAATTCACGCATAATTGTTCGTGGCTCCCCCGACCCAATCGACATTTGCTCTATTGCAGCCTGAACTGCGCAAGGCAAGGCCGATAACGCCGTCATCGAGCGGCTGGCGTGCATGTGTGTCCGCGCGGTTGCAACTCTGGCGATGTGGGACCGCCTCGACTTGCCCGGCCCGGCCGGGGTCAATAAGGCTGGCCGCCGAAAGCTTGAGAAGGAAGTCGCCGTGACCCAGAGCGCGCTGTCGCACATCCGAGTGCTGGACCTGTCCCGCGTCCTTGCCGGGCCGTGGTGCGCCCAGATCCTGGGCGATCTGGGCGCAGATGTGATCAAGGTCGAGCATCCGCGCTCCGGCGACGATACGCGCGGCTGGGGTCCGCCTTTCGTCACCGAGGCCGATGGCACGTCCGGCGACGCGGCCTATTATCTGTGTGCGAACCGGAACAAGCGCTCGATCGCGGTGGATATTTCGACCCCGGAAGGCCAGGGCGTGATCCGCGATCTCGCTGCCAAAAGCGATGTGGTGATCGAGAATTTCAAGACGGGTGGACTGGCCCGGTATGGTCTCGACTACGCGGCCCTGAAGGCGGTGAAGGAGGATCTGGTCTACTGCTCGATCACCGGATTCGGGCAAACCGGGCCGCGCGCTCAGCTGCCCGGTTACGATTTTCTGATCCAGGCGATGGGCGGGCTGATGTCTATCACCGGGCATGACCGGCCGACCAAGGTCGGCGTCCCGCTGGTCGACCTGTTCACCGGGGTCTACGCCTCGACGGCTATCCTGGCTGCGCTGGCGGCACGCGACCGGGGCGCTGGCGGGCAGCATATCGACATGGCGCTGTTTGACGTGCAGGCGGCGCTGCTGGCCAATCAGGCCATGAATTTCCTGGTTGGCGGGGCGGTCCCGGGACTGCCCGGCAATGCCCATCCCAATATCGTGCCCTACCAGGATTTTCCGACGGCGGACGGACGCATCGCGCTGGCAGTAGGCTCGGACGGCCAGTTCGCGCGGCTGGCGGCGGCGCTGGATCATCCCGAATGGGGCGAGGACCCGCGTTTCGCCAAGAATCGCGACCGCGTGGCCAACCGCGGCGTCCTTGTTGCGATGCTCGAAGCGCAGTTCGCGCGCCATGACACCGGGCACTGGGAAGCGATTCTGCACGCCGCCGGCGTTCCGTGCGGTCCGATCCAGTCGACAGATGAAGTTTTTGCAGACCCGCAGACAGTGGCACGCAATCTTTCGTTAAAAATGCAACGAGACGGGGGGGAATCGGTGCCTCAAGTGGCCAGTCCGCTACGTCTGGGGGGCACGCCACCCGTGTATCACCGTGCCCCGCCTAGGTTTGGCGAGCACACGGACGAGGTGTTGCAAGAGAGCCTCGGCATTGACGAAAAATGTCTCAAAGATTGGAAAATACGCGGGATCGTCCGCTGAAAAGCCACGATTGCGATGATAAAACGTGGAGGCGATGGATAAAATCGGCTAACCAAGCGTTAGGAACATCGCGTCTGAGGTTCCATACACCTTCCAGGTGTTCAATGTTCACACGAAGGGCTCCGGCCCGGAGGGGATATATAATGAAAAAACGGCTTCTAACAGCTGCGGCTGTCGGGGCCTTCCTAGCTGCGCCATCGGCGTTTGCTGAGGAGGGCTGGTACGTTCGTGGTGCGCTGGGTTACGGCGCTCCGAGCGATACCGATGTTTCCGGCTCGCTGAATGGCGAAATTCAGGGCGAAGGCGATCTGCGCGAAGCGCTTGCCGTCGGCTATGAGTGGGCAAACGGCTTCCGTCTGGAAGGTGAACTCGCTCACCGCTTCAACGATACCGGTGCTGTCGGCAACCTGCCCGAGAGCTCTTCGGACATCCAGGCCTGGTCCGGGATGCTGAACGGTATCTACGAGTTCAACCAAGGTGCCTGGTGGCGTCCGTACCTGGGCGCTGGTGTCGGTTGGGTCGAATCCAGCGTTTCCATGGCCGGTTACAGAAATGCGGCGGCCTATGCCGCGGCTCCGGCCTCGAACGCGACCGACTACTTCACGGTCGATGATTCCGATAACGCGCTGGCCTACAACCTGATCGCCGGTGTTGCTTGGGATCTGTCCCGGAACCTCGTTCTGGACACCGAGTACCGCTACTTCGGCTATGGCGAAACCGACTATGATCCGTCCGTGACGATGGATCGTATCGGTGGCCACGAGGCCTGGATCGGTCTGCGTTATCAGTTCGCAGCTCCGCCGCCGCCTCCGCCGCCCCCGCCGCCGCCGCCCCCGCCGCCGCCTCCTCCGCCTCCGCCGCCGCCTCCGCCGGCCGCTGACTGCGAAGATATCGGCCGCGTGGTCTACTTCGAATGGGATCGCTCCAACGTCACCGATCAGGCCCGCTCGGTCCTGAACGCGGCGATCAGCGATGCCCGCGATTGCGGCGTGTCGTCCGTGGAAGTTGCCGGTCACGCTGACCGCTCCGGTGCCGCCAGCTACAACGTTGGCCTTTCCGAGCGTCGTGCCCGTGCGGTCCGCGACGAGCTGGTTCGCCTCGGCGTCCCGGCTTCGGCTATCTCGCTTGAGGCCTATGGCGAAAGCCGCCCGGCCGTCGAAACGCCGGATGGCGTGCGCGAGCCGCTGAACCGTCGTGCGGAAGTGACGATCGACCTGCGCTAGATCGCGCACGTCGTCTCACTGTCGAGACAAGGGAACGGCCCGGCACTTTGCCGGGCCGTTTTCTTTTGCCGTCATGCTGCATCGCAGCGAATACGAGCTTGCCTGCCAGTCGCCAGTCCGCGGCTTGACCAAGGCCGGTCCGCAGGGGCAAGACAGCGCCATAGCCTCTCGTCATTTCTGCGCCGCCGCCCCCGATCCGGGGTTCGACGCCGGCGCACTCACGAACAAGGACCATAGTCATGAGCAAGCCAGACACCCCGTATCGCAAGCGCGCCCTCGGCAATCGGCCGCTGTCGCCCGAAACGCTGGCCATGAGCTATGGCTATGACGCGAAACTGTCGGAAGGTTCGATCAAGCCGCCGATCTTCCAGACCTCCACTTTCGTGTTTTCCTCCGCAGAAGAAGGCGCGTCCTTTTTCCGGGTCATGGGCGGGCGTGCCGAAGAGGGCGATCCGGCGACGCCCGGCCTGATGTATTCGCGGTTCAACAATCCCAATGTCGAGGTGATCGAGGACCGGCTGACCGTGTTTGAAGACGCGGACGAGGCCTGTGTCTTCTCCTCGGGCATGGGCGCGATCTCCACCGTGCTGATGGCGTTTGCGAATGCAGGCGACGTGATCCTGCAGTCGACTCCGCTCTATGGCGGAACCGAAACGCTGATCCGCAACGTGCTGCCCAATTACGGGGTGAAGAGCCATGACTTCGTGGCCGGTGCGCCGGAAGCGGAAATCCGCCAGAGCCTGGAAAACGCGATGAAGGACGGCACGGTCAAGGCGATCTATACCGAGACCCCGACCAACCCGACCAATGAAGTCGTCGATCTGGAACTCATGAAGACGCTGGCCGACGAGCTTGGCGAGCGTCAGGGCTACCGTCCTCCGGTAATCGTGGACAACACGGTGCTCGGCCCGATCGGCCAGAAGCCGCTGTCCTGCGGTGCGGACATCATCGTCTACTCGCTGACCAAATATGTCGGCGGGCATTCGGACCTGATTGCGGGCGCGGCGCTGGGCTCGAGCGAATACATGAAGCCGGTTCGCAAGCTGCGTTCCGCCATTGGCACCAATCTGGACGCCAACACGTGCTGGATGCTGGCCCGCTCGCTCGAAACGGTGACCCTGCGCATGAAGGCGGCATTCGAGAACGCGCGCAAGGTGGCGGAATTCCTCAACGACCATCCCAAGGTCGAGCGCGTGCGCTATCTCGGTTTCCTGGAAGAGGGCAGCCGGGACCACAAGGTCCATACCCGTCAGGCCGGGGACTATCACGGGTCCACCTTCTCCTTCGATGTGGCCGGCGGTCAGAAGGGGGCGTTCGCGATGCTGAACGCACTCCAGGTGGTCAAGCTGGCGGTGTCGCTGGGGGGAACCGAGACGCTGATCTGTCACCCGGGCAGCACGACGCATGCCGGCGTGGATCCCGAACTGCGCAAGCGGCTGGGCTTCACCGAGGGCATGGTCCGGGTCTCGATCGGTATCGAGGACCCGGAAGATCTCATCGCGGACTTCGATCAGGCCTTGTCGAAGATCTGATCGCCCGTCTTTCCCGCAGCTGCCCGATGGGGTGTTCATGAGCGACTCCACGCTCAACGCTGACGAAACCGCCGTCCTCGACTGGATCGAAAGCCGTGGCGATCACATGATCGCCACGGTCAAGGACTGGTCCAGGATCAATTCCGGCAGCCATAACGAGGCCGGGCTGAACCGTATGCGCGGTGTCCTGAAAGACGCTTTCGGCGAACTCGACGCCCGGATAGAGGAGGTCGAGCTTCCTTCCTCCCAGGTTGTCGAGCGCACGGGCGAAATTCGCGATATCGCCTACACGCCTGCACTGAAAATCTCCCAGCGGCCGGACGCCCCGATCCGCATCGTGCTGACGGGCCATCTCGACACAGTCTTCCCCGAAGATGCCGGGTTCCAGGACTGGACGCTGTGGGACGAGGATACAATCAACGGCCCCGGGGTTGCCGACATGAAGGGCGGCCTGCTTGTCATGCTGCATGCCCTGCTGGGGCTGGAGCGTTCGCCCTGGCGCGACCAGGTCGGGTATGACGTGCTGATCAGCCCCGATGAAGAGATCGGATCTCTGGGCTCGGGACCCAAGCTGGCGGAGCTGGGCGCGCGCGCCGATGTGGGCATGACCTACGAGCCCGCGCTGGCCGACGGTTCCCTGGCGGGCGCCAGGAAAGGCTCGGGCAATTTCTCGCTGCGCGTGCGCGGCCGGGCCGCCCATGCCGGACGCGAACACCATCTCGGGCGCAACGCGATCGTGGCAGCGGCCGATTTTGCCCGCCAGCTCGACGCGCTGAACGGCAAGCGCGAGAACGTGACCTTCAATGTCTCGCGCATCGAAGGCGGCGGCGCGCCCAATGTCGTTCCAGATCTCGGAATTGTCCGGTTCAATTGCCGCGTGCCGGCCAAGGACGATGCAGACTGGGCCACGGCCCGGATGAAGGAGCTGTGCGCCGGGATCGATGCCCGCGACGGAATCACCGCCGACCTTCATGGTGGATTTACGCGCCCTCCCAAACCGATGACTCCCGCCAATCTGCGCATGTTCGAGTGGACGCGCACTGCGGGCCGCACCATCGGTCTCGACCTTGTCTGGAAGGATACGGGCGGGGTGTGCGAGGGCAATAATCTGTGGGCTTCAGGGTGTCCGAACGTGGATACGCTCGGCGTGCGCGGCGCGGATATTCACTCCGACCGCGAGATCGCCAAGCTCTCGAGTTTTCCCGAAAAGGCGAAACTGTCTGCGGTCATGCTGATGAAGTTCGCCCAGGGCGACTTTGACGCCCGCGAAGCGCGCGCGCTCGCGCGCGGCGAATAGAAAGGACGATTGATGCTGGTTGTTCGCGCCGCCCGGCGGGCGGATCATGAGGCGTTCGTCACGCTCGCCCGGAATGCCGGGTCGGGCTTTACCAGCCTGTCGCTCGACGATGACGCGCTGGCCGCCAAGCTGGCCCAGTCCGAAGACAGCTATGCGCGCCGGATCGAGGATCCATCCGATGTGAGCTATCAGCTCATGCTGGAAGATTCAGAAAGTGGCCGCGTGTTCGGCACTGCGGCGGTCAAGGCGTGTGTCGGGGTCAAGAAGCCGTATTTCGACTTCAAGATCTTCACATTGGCGCAGGCCTCACGCGAGGCCAATCAGCGCTTCGACATGGAAGCCATGCTGCTGGTCAACGACTTTGCCGGATCGACCGAGGTCGGATCGCTCTTCGTCGATGACGGGGTGCGCGGCAGTGGTGCAGGTCGCCTGATCGCGCAGTCGCGCTACATGCTGATCGCCGCCGATCCGGCGCGCTTCGGCCAGCGCGTGGTCGCCGAGCTTCGCGGTGTCGTGGATGCCGATGGCTATTCGGTCTTCTACGAACACGTCACGCGGCCTTTCTTCCGGATGACCTTCGACGAGGCGGACCGGCTGAGTGCGGCTTCGGACAACCAGTTCATCCTGGATCTCATGCCGGTGCACCCGATCTATGTGGACCTGCTGCCGAGCCAGGCGCGCGCCGTTATCGGTCAGACCCACCCGCACGGCGTGAATGCGCGCCGGCTTCTGGAGTGGGAAGGGTTTGAATACCACCGCTATGTCGACATCTTCGACGCCGGACCGCTGATGTCTTGCCGGACCGAGAATACCCGCACGGTCCGCGACAGCCGGAGGGTGACGGTGGGCGCGGTGCAGGGCGAGCCGGTCCAGGCCGTGGTTTCCACCGACGCGGTTGACGATTTCCGGTGCGTCTTCACCGAAGTGACCGTTCAGGACTCCACCGTCGGCCTGAACGACGAGGCGCGCCGTGCGCTCGACCTGACGGACTCTGAAGCAGCTCGAATCTGGATTCGCGAATAATGGCTCGTAATACGCTCTATATCGGCGGCGCCTGGAAAGCCGGGCGCGGGGATACATTCACCTCAACCGACCCGGCCAAGGGCGGGACGGTCTGGGAGGGCGCATCCGCAGATCCGCGCGATGTTCGCGACGCCTTCGCCGCCGCGCGCAAGGCGCTGGGTGAGTTCGCCCTGATGGGGTTCGAGCGCCGGCGCGCAATCGCCGAGCGCTATCGCGACATCGTCAAGGCCAAGGCCGAAGAGATCGCCCTGCATATCGCGCGCGAGACCGGCAAGCCCTTGTGGGAGTCGCGGACCGAAGCGGGCGCGATGGCCGGCAAGATCGACGTCTCGATCCAGGCATACGAGGAGCGGACCGGACGCAAATCCTTCAACACCGATTTCGGCGAGGCCGTGCTCGACCACAAGCCGCTCGGCGTGATGTTCGTGCTCGGTCCGTACAATTTTCCGGGCCATTTGCCGAACGGACACATCATTCCGGCGCTGCTGGCCGGCAACACGATTGTCTTCAAGCCATCCGAGCTGACGCCGAGCGTCGGTGCGCTGATGGTTGAATACTGGGAGGAGGCGGCTCTGCCGGCCGGTGCACTCAACCTGGTCCAGGGCGCACGCGAGACCGGTGCCGCGGCGCTGGACGATCCCGATCTCGACGGGGTCCTGTTTACCGGCTCCTGGCAGACGGGTTCGTTCATCCACAAGAAATTTGCCGGGCGGACCGGGGTTCAACTGGCGCTGGAGATGGGCGGCAATAACCCGCTTGTGGTGTGGGACGCGGAGGATGCAGAGGCCGCGGCGCGGATCTCGCTCCTGTCCGCCTTCATCACCACCGGTCAGCGCTGCTCGTGCGCACGCCGCCTGATCGTGCCGCAAGGCGCCAAGGGCGATGCGATCGTGGATGCGGTCGCGGACATGGCCGCGCGGCTGCCGGTCGATGTCTGGGACGCGGACCCGGAACCCTTCATGGGCCCGCTGATCTCCGAACGCGCCGCGGCTGCCGTGATCGACGGGCAACGCGACTGGGTTCAGGCGGGATGCAAGACCATCCTGGAGGCGAGGGCCGGGCAGGGGCCGTGCTTCGTGACGCCGGGCATGGTCGACGCGACGGGTGTGAGCACGCCGGACGAGGAGATTTTCGGCCCGCTCCTGAAAGTCTACCGCGTGGCCAGCTTCGATGAGGCGTTGAGCGAGGCCAACAATACCGCGTACGGGCTTTCAGCCGGGCTGATCAGCGATAACGAGGCGCTCTGGAAGCAATTCTGGGCGGGGAGCCGGGCCGGGATCGTGAACTGGAACCGGCCGACGACCGGGGCGGCGTCGACCATGCCGTTCGGCGGGCCGGGGCAGTCGGGTAATCTGCGCCCGAGCGCCTATTACGCGGCCGATTACTGCGCCTACCCGGTGGCGACCCAGGCCGCGCCGACGCCGGAACGCATGGCCGTAAAAGGATTGTAGGACGCGATGAGCGCGACGGTGGAAGCCAATTTCGACGGCCTGGTCGGCCCGACCCACAATTACGGGGGGCTCGCGCCGGGCAATCTGGCGAGTGCGACGAACAAGGGTGCGGTTTCCAGCCCGCGCGCCGGCGTGCTCGAAGGCCTGGCCAAGGCAAAGCGCCTGCACGACGCCGGGCTGATCCAGGGCTTCCTGCCGCCGCACGATCGGCCTTTCATCGCCGGGCTGCGCGAGGTCGGCTTCACCGGCAGCGACCGGCAGGTGTGGGAGAGCGCCTTCAAGAGCGATCCGGTCCTGGCGCGCAACATGATGTCGGCCTCGTCCATGTGGGCGGCCAATGCGGCGATGGTTTCCCCGAGCGCCGACACGCGCGACGGGCGTGTCCATTTCACGCCGGCCAATCTGATGACGGCGCTGCACCGCTCGATCGAAGGCCCGCAGACGCGGCGCGCGCTGGACCGCATTTTTCCCGACTCGGGATGCTTCGCCGTTCACGATACGCTGCCCTACCAGTCCGATTTCGCCGACGAGGGCGCAGCCAATCATGTGCGGCTCTGTGCAAGGCATGGCGAGCCCGGCGTGGAGCTTCTGGTTTTCGGGCGCGATGCGCATGAAAGCTGGCAGGCGAAATATCCCGCCCGCCAGACCAGGCAATCGGTGGAGGCGATCGCGCGCCGCCACGGTCTGGATCCGGCCCGCACGGTGATTGCGCGCCAGTCGCGCACGGCCATCGAGGCGGGCGCCTTCCACAATGATGTGGTGTGCGTGGGCAACGAGACGGTGCTCTTCCTGCATGCGCAGGCCTTTGAGGACCAGGCAACGGTCTACGAGGATATCCGCAAGGCCGCGGACGGGCTGTTCGAGCCGGTCTTCGTGGAAGTGCCTGCGAGCGAGGTTCCGCTGGAGGACGCGATCAGGTCCTACCTGTTCAACTCCCAGCTCCTGACCTGGCCGGGCGAGGACCGCATGGTTGTCCTGGCGCCCAAGGAGACCGAGGAAACCGGGTCCACGCGCGCCTATTGCGAAAAACTGGTCGCCGGCAATGGCCCGATCGGTCGGGTGGACTATGCCGATGTGCGCCAGTCCATGCGCAATGGAGGCGGGCCTGCCTGCCTGCGCCTGCGCGTCGTGCTGAGCGAGGCGGAGCGCGCGGCGGTCAATCCGGGCGCGATGTTCAGCGATGGCTTGTATGAAGAGCTGACAGCTTGGGCCGTTGCGCACTATCGCGAGGAGCTCGCTCCGGGCGATCTGGCCGACCCGGACCTGGTCGACGAGGCGCAGGGCGCGCTCGACGCCCTCACGCAGATCATGAAGCTGGGCAGCGACTTCTACCCGTTCCAGCGGGCGTAGGCAGAGCGGCCGCGAAAGCGGAGGCGGGTCAGACCCACTCGGCCTTCTTCTCGAGCCCGCCAGCCTTCGCGTATTCCTGCGTGCCCTCGTGATAGACCTTGTCGCTGGGCAGGACTTCGCTCGCCTTGTAGTCGGGCAAGCCCTTCAGGCGTTCGTAGATCGGGCCGAAATCGACATTGGCTGTCGATTCCATGAGTTCCTCATAAGAATCGATCACGAAATAGGTCTGCTGGAAATCGTCGTAGCGATAGTCGGTGCGCATGATGCGCTCGAGGTCGAAATGAATCCGGTTGGGCGAGCGCCCTTCGAGGCAGAAGCGGCTTTCCGATTGGGACGACACGATACCAGCCCCGTAGATACGCCGGCCCTCCGGCGTGTTGATGAGCCCGAATTCGACCGTGTACCAGTAAAGGCGGGTCAGGTTCTCGATCATGTCGACCTTCATCGCCTTCTCTCCGCCCTGGCCGTAAGCCTGCATGTAGTCGGCAAAGGCGGGCAGGGTGAGAAGGGGCACGTGGCCAAAGACATCGTGAAAGATGTCCGGCTCGGGCAGGTAGTCCAGCTTGTCCGCGTCGCGGATGAAGCGGCCGGAGACGAAACGCCGGTTGGCCAGATGGTTGAAGAACACGTCGTTCGGGATCAGGCCGTGAACGGTCACGACCTGCCAGCCGGTGAGCGCGTAGAGCTTCTCGTTCACCTTGCGGAAGTCGGGGATGCCGCCATCGTTCAGATTGAGCAGTTCCAGCCCCTTGAAGTGCTCGGGCGCGGCGCGGCCCTTGAGCACCTTCATCTGGCGATCATAGAGCGTGTTCCAGACGCCATGCTCCTCTTCGGAGTAACGATCCCAGCATTGGTCGATCGTGTGGTCTGCGGCCGGAGTCTGTTCGGCGACGACAGGATCGTTCACGGGCATGGGCAGGTAAGCTCCAGTCTGCTCTCAGAGGCGACCTCTATATAACGAAAGGCCCTCTCATTGCGAGAGGGCCTGCGCTATCGAGCACTTAGCGTGTGCACAAGACGTCGGTCAGCACCTCGTTGGCGCGTCCCGGCCTGCGGTCATCGAGATACCAGGCCTCTGCGCCGCGCGCGCGGGCCACCTCGAAATGGACGGCGGCGCGATGGCCGGCGATGCGGCAAAGCTGGTCGGCCGCTTCGTCGCCGCACCGATAGCTCTGGCCGTAGGAGCAGGCCGCCACTTCGAGGCCCCGGATGCGCGGGGTGGGGAAGAAGACGGTGCTCACGCCGCGCACCTCGCCATCGATCTCGCCCCCGTGACCGGGCCCGCCGGGATAACCCGGTTCCTCGTGACGGCCCGAGCGCACAGAGGTGATGCGGCGATCCAGCCCGAGGCGGGACAGGTTGCTGACGCTGCGGTCGATCGTGCGGCATCCGCCCTCGTAATCGTCGTCCACGCAAACGGTCCAGACGCCCGAGTGTACCTGGATGGACCGCGCCTGGTCGTTGAAGCCCATGCGTGTGAGGTTCGGCGTGCCATCGGTCAGCGTCACATTGCGCCCGGCATAGTCGGTGCCGGCGTAAAGCGTGATGCCCGCATCACTTCCCGGACCCCTGAACTGGACCGAGCGGACCGAACTGATCTGATCGTTGAACGCCCAGTTGGCCATGTTGGGCAGGTCTTCGGTGACCACGTGGCAGCTGCCGCCGTAATCGGCATGCACGCAGACCTCCCAGCGCCCGCCTTCCAGGCGGATGGAGCTGGCCATGTCGTTGAAATTCATCCAGTCCAGATTGGGCGCGTCGCCATCGATCCGCGCCGACCGCCCCTGGAAATTGGCGTGCTCATAAAGAACGATGGCCCCGCCGCGACCCCCGCGCTGGGCTTCGGCTGGAGCGCTCAGGCCGGAGAGGCCGGCGAGGCCAGCAAGAACAGCGAAGGCTGAGCTGCGTAAAAACATGGGTATTCTCCTGTCCTGACTAGTGCGACTACGATGACCGGGCCGGGCTGAACCGGCGATGAAGCCGGTCTTGAACTTGCGTTCACAAAGGACGTGCTCGCCGGTGTGGCTCACCGGTATCCGGTTGGTCTAATAGCCCATGGCCGAGCCATCCTTGCGGCTTTCCGAGGCCGCGGCGTAAACGCCGGTTTCGGGGTCACGCATGATGGCCTGATATCCGCCGAATCCTCCATCGCCGTCCTCGATCACGTGTCCGCGGGCGCGCAATGCCTCGCGCACCTCTTCGGAAATACCGCTCTCCACCGCGACAACACCCAGTCCGCCTGCTTCAGTGACCGGGTCGGTGGGCTGAGTAGAGCCCTGATGGCGCCAGCGCGCCGCGTCGCCGGCATCCTGCACGTTCAGGCCGAAATCGATCATGTTGGTCAGGATCTGGACATGGCCCTGCGGCTGCATGGCGCCGCCCATGACGCCGAAGCTCATCCACGCCTGGCCATCGCGTGTGACCATGGCCGGGATGATGGTGTGGAAGGGGCGCTTGCCGGGCGCGTACACATTGGGGTGGTCGGGATCGAGGCTGAACAGCTCGCCGCGATCCTGCAACATGAAGCCGAGACCGTCAGGCACGAGACCCGAGCCCATGCCGCGGAAATTCGACTGGATGAGGGAGACCATCATCCCGCTGGAATCGGCCACCGTAAGATAGGTCGTGTCGCCATGCTCGATGGCGGCAGGGTCTCCGTGTGGAACGGTCTCGCGTGCAGTGTCCGGGGAGATCAGAGACCGGCGTTCGTCCGCATAGGCCTCCGAAATGAGCGTCTCGACCGGAATGTCGGCGAAATCAGGATCGGCGTAGAACCGGGCCCGGTCCTCGAACGCCAGCCGCTTGGCCTCGATCATCACGTGGAGCGCATCCGCGCTCATGAAGCCCATTCCGGCCAGATCGTAGGGTTCGAGGATCTGGAGCATCTGCAACGCGGCGATGCCCTGACCCGGCGGCGGCAATTCCCAGACGTCATAGCCGCGATAGTTGACGCTGACCGGTTCGATCCATTCCGAAGAGAAGTCGGCAAGGTCTTCCGCGGAGAGATAACCGCCGATCCGTTCCATATACGCGTCGATGGTTTCGGCAATTTCGCCTTCGTAGAAAGCGTCGCGTCCGCCTTCGGCAATCAGGCGCAGCGTGTTGGCGAGGTCGGGGTTCGTGAAAATCTCGCCTTCGGCCGGCGCCTCTCCCTGCTCGTTCAGGTAGGTCATGCGCGCATTGTCGAATTCCTGGATCTCCCCGGCTTCGAAGCGCTCGGCGAAGATGGACATGTTCCGGTTCCAGTAATAGGCGATCAGCTGGGTCACCGGGAAACCGTCCTCGGCGTAGCCGATAGCCGGAGCGAGGATGTCCTCCATCGGTAGATTGCCGAAGCGCTCGTGCATGGCAAACCAGCCATCCACTGTCCCAGGCACCGAGACGGGAAGGACGCCGAGCGGCGGAATGCTGCCGTCCGGGCCTCCCACTTCTTCGAGCATCTGCTCGTAGCTCAGGCTTCGGGGCGAGGGACCGGCCGCGTTCAGCCCGTAGACCTGTTGCGTAGCCGGGTCGTAGACGATGGCGAACAGGTCTCCGCCGACGCCGTTGCCGACCGGCTCCATCAGGCCGAGAGCCGCGTTCGCGGCAATAGCTGCGTCTACCGCGCTTCCGCCCGATTTGAGAATTTCGATCGCGACCTGGGTGGCTAGCGGATGGGCCGTTGCCGCTGCGCCGTTGCGCGCCAGCACCGGCGAGCGGGTGGCGAACGGCATTCCGCTGATGCGATCGCCGCCTGCATGGCTCATCCGGGGATCGGAGGGAGTATCCTGAGCCGATGCGGGAGCTGACAGTGCCAACCCTGCCAGCGTGCTCGCGAGAAGGCTTGCGGTCAGTCGGATCATCTCTCTCCCCCGTGTATGAAGCCGGCGTCATTGCGCCAACCGTGCTTTGTGGGGGCAAGTAAACAGCTGCGCCTGCGCGCGATCAAGCCATTACCGGTTCGGGTTCTCCTCGGCCGTCTCGGTTTCGGTGTCCGATTGATTGTCGCGGGCAGCGCCCAGGAAACCGCGGATCAGGCTTTCCGCCCGCTCGCGGTCAGTCGGTTCCTCGGCCGGTTCTGCGGTCTCGGTCCCGGCTTCGCCGGAGGCGGATTCGTCGGGGCCGGCGGCGCCGGGGCCGGCTGAGCCCGCCCCGGTCAGGATGTCCAGAAGACCCGCGGCGCCATTCTCGCGGACACGGTCCAGATCCAACAGGTCGCCGAGGTCGCCAAGTTCACCGCGGGCTCGCGCCTCGACCAGCCCGCGGGCGATCGCGGCAAAATCCAGCGTCACGCGCGGATCGGAGAAGCTGCCGGAGATGATGACGGGGACCTGGATGCCCTCCAGCTCCGCTTCTCCCCCCTGACCCGTGAGGCTGGCGACGGCGCGCGGAGTCAGCCGGTAGTCCAGATTCAGCCCGCCGAAGTCGATCTCGCCCTGGCCGCCCACGCGCAGAAGCGGGCTGAGCATGGTCAGATCCTGATTGAGGACCACACCATCGCGGATGGCAAAGCTGCCGCGAAGTGCGGAGAAGTCGGTCTCTTCCGTGTCGCCAAAGCCTTGCGGCAGCTCGCGGTTCTCCACGGCGGTGAGCACGCCGCGAATGACGCGGGCCAGGTTGACGCCCACGATGGCGCCTTCGGCAAAATCGAACTGACCTTGCCCCTGCAACCCGTTCATGATGGCGGCGGGGCTTTCACCGCTACCCGTCACATCCAAGGTCAATGTGCCGATCCCGCGCAGGCGGTCAAAGCCGGCTGCGGCGTCCAGGAAGGGTTGCGCCTGCAGCGTCTCGAGCCGCCCCTGGAAGCTGTAGGACGGGACGGTGCTGCGGCTGTTCGCGACGAGGTTGGCCGAGCCCCGGCCGCCATAAAGCCCGAAGCCGGGCAAGGTGGCCGACAGGCGGCCGTCCGAGAGCGTGGCGTCAAGCTGGGCATCGGTCACCACAACATCATTGAAGCGCAGCTCGCCAACTTCGGCGTCCAGCTCGGCATCGAAAAGGGAGAGGACGGACAGGTCGAGCGGCGCATCGCTCCATTCTGTCGGCGCGCCGGCCGGGCTCTGGTCGGCTTCTGCCTTGGGCAGGTAAGGATTGAGGTCGAGCACGGGGATCGTGAGCGTGGCATCCAGCAGAGGGGTCGGGCGGTCGTAGGCAAAGCGCAGATCGCCGTTCGCGGCGATGGCATCCAGCGCGAGGTTTGCGCCCGTGAACACGACCTCACCCGGCGCTCCGCGAAGCTGGCCATTGGCGGAAAATGTCTGGAAAACGTCGCCTTCGGCCAGCTGGCTGCCAAAGAGCGCCGCGAATTGCGGCAGCGAGAGATCGACATCGGCCTCGCCTTGGAACTCCAGGTCGGCGCTTTCCAGAATCTCGCCATCGAAAGATATGTCACCTGCCGGGCCGCGTACGGAGACGGTGGCAGGGACGCGCGCGCCTTCGAAGAAGCCTCGCAGCGAGCCAAGCTCTGCATCCAGATCAAGTCTCTGGCCCTCCAGGCTGACCTGTCCGGTGAGAGTGAAGGCCTCGTCGACGCCGGGAAGGGCGATGGCGAGATTGACCGCGTCGAGCCGGTAGTCTCCAGCCTCGCCGAGATAGATCAGCGTGCCGTCCACAATACGGACATCGCCAAGACTGGCCTCGATCGGCAGAGCGCCCGGCTGGCGGAATCCGCCCGCATTCGCGGGCTCTGCCTCAGCCTCGTCGCTCGAGAACGTCCAGTTATTGCGGCCCTGATGCTCTTCGAGCCGGATCACCGGTTCGACGAGGACAAATTCCTCGATCACGAAATCGCGCTGGATCAGGGGCAGGAGAGCCAGCGCAAAGCGCATCTCGCCCATTTCGGCGAAAGCCGCGTCACCAAAGCCGGCCGGGTTGGCGATCGTGACGTCATCGGCCCGCGCCTGGATGCGGGGCAGCAGCGCGAAGGAAATATCGCCGTCTATCGAGACCTCGCGTCCCAGTGCGTTGCTTGCCGCAGTTTCGAGCCGTCCCCGCCAGGTGTCCGCCGGGACGATGGCGGGAAGAATCGCCGCCGCTGCGATCACCAATGCGATCAGGACCAGAACGATAATCACAAGCCGGCGCATCTCTGTTTCCTCGAACGCGTTAGGTCGAATACCAGCGCGGCAACGACCGGACGTGAATATGGTTCCGGCGCGCCGCCAACAAGGCTAGGATTAGCCTGATGGCCGTTTAATGGCGAGCCGGCGATTTGATGCCGGTGCGTGTTTTTGGGGGCCGAGGCAAAACCAGATGAGGGTCTGAGCATGGAAAACGTCGTTAGCATGAGCCGCCGCCAGCTGGTGCGCGGACTGGCGACCGGAAGCGTCGTCGCCTTCGCCGCGGGCTGCGCAGAGAACACGGCGCTGGGCCGCAGCCAGCTGATGCTGGTTTCGGAGGAGCAGATCGCGCAGTTGTCTGCACAGGCCTGGCAGCAATCGCTCCAGCGCGAACGCATCAGCCGCGATCCCCAGCTTAACGCGCGCGTCGAGCGCGTGGGCGCGCGCGTGACGCGTGCCTCCGGTCTGAACTATCCTTGGGAATACGTGGTGTTCGATTCCGATCAGGAAAATGCGTGGGTCCTGCCCGGCGGCAAGGTCGCCTTCTACCGCGGCATCCTGGAAACCATGGAGAATGACGACCAGATCGCCACGGTGATGGGGCATGAGGCGGCCCACCTTGCCGGGCGCCACGCGGCAGAGCGCGCGTCCCAGCAACAGGCCGCAGGCATCGGTCTGGGCCTGGCCTCGGTCGCGCTCGATGCGGGCGATGTGGAGAATACCGCGCAATGGGCTGCAATTCTGGGCGCCGGGGTGACCTTCGGCGTCATCCTGCCCTATTCGCGGCGCCACGAGCTGGAAGCGGACCGTCTCGGCGTCGAGTACATGGCGCGCGCCGGCTATGATCCGCGTCAGGCCCTGCGTTTCTGGGAAAGCAAGGCGGCCCAGAGCGCCGGCCGCAATGCCACGCCGGAATTTGCCTCGACGCACCCGTCCGATGCGACCCGGATCGCGGCGTTGCGCCAGTACCTCGCCGAGCAGAATTACATCTAGCTTGCGATCCGGTGGCGCGAGTGCAAGAGGGCGGGGTGACCCTCTTGCGCCGCGCAGCGCCCGGCGATAGTTTCCGCCGCCTCGCTGACGGGATCAAATGCGTCCCCGCGAGGCGTGTGCCGCCTTAGCTCAGTTGGTTAGAGCGCTAGATTGTGGATCTAGAGGTCTCTGGTTCGATTCCAGAAGGCGGTACCATTTTTCTTTCAAGACTTTAGCTGGTGTTCCGAACTAGTCATTCCGAACTGCGCGTCTCTTTCGGATGGGCGTGAGTCCGGCTCGCTCAATTCGCCTCGCCGCCGGCGATCGCGAGATGGCTTGGCGATGCGGTCCGTGCTAAATGCGGGTCGGGACAACCGGGGCGGGCACATGCAGGATCGGGTCGATAAGCTTCAGTCTCTCAGCATTGATCGGAGCGGGGAGGAGCAGCGCGGCGGTGGAGTGCCGGTTGTGGCGGTGCTGGTCCTCGCGCTGGTTGCGGCCGGACTCGGCCTGGCTGCGGGATGGCTTCTGTCTCCCGAGGCACCGCAGGGCGAGGTGCGCACAGACGCCCCGGCGGATGCATCAGGTACAACCGCGCCCCCCGTGGCGGCAGCCTCGGCACCGCGGTCCCGCGGGCTCGTGGCGTCAGGCTATGTCGTCGCACGCCGTCAGGCCACGGTGTCGGCCGAGATCACAGGGCGCATCCGTGACGTTCTGATCGAGGAGGGCGCGCGCGTCGAGGCAGGCGAGGTGCTGGCACGCCTCGACGATGACCGGGCGCGGCTCGATCTGGAACTGCTGGAGACCCAGGCCCGTGCGGCGCACCTGCGCGTGGACGCGCTGCAAGCCCAGCTCGCCGAGGCGCGCACGGTGTCCGACCGCGCCCGGCGTCTGCAGGAGCGCGGTTTCGGTCCCGTCGCCGCGGCCACGGCAGCCCAGGCCCAGGTCGACAGCCTCTCCGCTCAGCTCTCCGCGTCCCAGGCGGATGCCGCCGCCGCCGACGTGCGGGTGGCCAACCAGCGCGACCTGGTCGAGCGCCACGTCGTGCGCGCGCCGTTCGCGGGTGTCGTCATCGCGAAGAATGCGCAAGTGGGCGAGATTCTTTCACCGGTTTCGGCCGGGGGCGGGTTCACCCGGACGGGTGTCGCCACGCTCGTGGACATGGGATCGCTTGAACTCGAAATCGACGTCAACGAGGGCCAGATCCAGCGCATTCGTCCCGGTCAGCCGGTCGAGGCCGTGCTGGACGCCTACCCGGACTGGGATGTTCCCGCGGTGGTCGAGGCGATCATACCGACGGCCGATCGGAGCCGGGCGACGATCCAGGTGCGCGTCAGATTTCTTGAACTCGATCCGCGCCTTCTGCCCGATATGGCGGCCCGGGTCACTTTTATCGAAAATGGCGAGTAAGCAATATACAGGCCCGAACCAGCTGAGCTAAGGTTCTGACAAGGGTACAGGTCAGGCAAGGGGGTTGGTCGGCAGATGACCGAAGATTTACGTCAAGACACGCTCTACCAGCTCGACCACGTATCGAAGTCGTATACGCGCGGGAAAGAACGGGTCGACATTTTCACCGATCTGACCATGCAGATCGGCCGGGGCGAATTTATCGCCATCATGGGGCCGTCCGGCTCGGGCAAGACGACCATTCTCAACCTGCTCGGCGGGATCGATCGTCCGAGCGCGGGCGAGATCGCGTTCAAGGGCCAGCGCATCGATAATCTTGGCCAGGGCAAGCTGGCCACCTGGCGCGCGCACAATGTCGGCTTCATTTTCCAGTTCTACAATCTGATGCCGACTCTTACCGCCATCGAGAATGTCGAGCTGCCGCTTCTCCTTCTCAAGATGAGCGGCAAGGAGCGCCGGCGCCGGGCCGAGACGGCGCTTGATATCGTGGGGATCGCGGATCGGGCCGGGCACAAGCCGCGCCAGCTCTCCGGCGGTCAGCAACAGCGCGTGGCCATCGCGCGCGCCATTGTCGCGGACCCGGCGGTGCTGATGTGCGACGAGCCGACAGGCGATCTGGACCGGGAGTCGGCCAACTCGGTGCTGGAAACCCTTCAGCTGCTCAACACCGAGCTTGGCAAGACCATCGTCATGGTGACGCACGACCCTGCAGCGGCGAGCTTCGCAAAGAAAGAGCTCCATCTCGACAAGGGCCGCTTCGTTGAGCGGGAGGCGGTGGCATGAACCGCGCCACCCTCGTGCGCAAGTCGCTCTTCCGCAAGAAAGTGCGCGCGAGCCTCCTGATCCTGTCTATCGCCATCGCCTTTTTCATCTTCGGGGCGCTCGGCGCCTTCTACAAAGCGTTCAACTCCGGCGTCGAAGTGGCTGCCGCAGACCGGCTCGTGACGGTGAACAAGATCAATTTCACCGTGACGATGCCGCTGGCCTATCAGGCCCGGGTCGCCCAGGTCGAGGGCGTGCGCAATGTCAGCCATGCGAGCTGGTTCGGTGGCTATTACCAGGAACCGCAGAACTTCGTGCAGACGTTTGCCGTCGATCCGGAGACGTATCTGATCGCCTATGATGAACTGACCCTCCCGCCCGAGCAGCGCGAAGCCTTTCTGACTGACCGGACCTGTCTTGCGGCGGGCCGGGCATTGGCCAATCAGTATGGCTGGAGCCTCGGCGACCGGATTCCGTTGCTCAGCAACATCTGGCAGCAACAGGACGGCAGTTCGGCCTGGGACTTCACGATCTGCGCGATCTTCGACGCCGACGATGACGCGGTACCGACGAATTATGCGATTTTCCACTACGACTATTTCAACGAGACCCTGGCCTTCAATCGGGACCAGCTGGGCTGGCTGATCGTGAGCACAGCCGATCCGGCCCTGAACGCCGAAGTCTCCCAGGCAATCGACGCGCTGTTCGCCAACTCACCTGCAGAGACCGAGACCACAACCGAGGCTGCCTTCACGCAGGCCTTCCTGGAGCAGATCGGCAATATCGGTCTGATCCTGACCTCGGTGATCGGCGCGGCGTTCGCGACCATTCTCATGATCGTGGGCACAACCATGGTGCTCGCCGTCGACGAGCGGACCAAGGAGATCGCGGTGATGAAGACCCTCGGCTTCACCGCGCCGTCGATCTTCGCGATGACCCTCGGGGAGGTATTCCTGCTCAGCCTGCTCGGCGGGCTGATCGGACTCGGGCTCGCCTGGACCCTGGTCAGTCTGGCTGCAGAGTCTCTGGCCGGTTTCATTCCTGGGCTCGGCATCTCGCTCGACATCGCACTCATTGCGCTGGCTCTGATGGTAGGCTTGGCCCTGCTCACGGGTCTGTTACCGGCCATGCGCGCGATGAACGTGCAGATATCGACCGCACTCGGAAAGTTGTGACCGCCATGTTCCGCCAGAGTCTTGCCGTCACCCTGATCAATCTGAAATCCATCCCGCAACGCCCGGGCATGTCGATCGCCACGATCATTTCAGTCGCGCTGGTCGTCGGCGTCCTTCTCGGATTCTCCGCGATGGCGAACGGGTTCCGCGCAACGGTGCAGGGAACCGGCTCGCAGGACGTCGCGATCTTTCTGCGGTCCGGCGCCCAGGCCGAACTCAATAGCGGCCTGTCGCGCGACGAGGTCCGTCTGATCGAGGAGGCGCCGGGGCTGGCGCGTGACTCCGGCGGCGAGGCGATCGCCTCGGCCGAGCTTTACGTCATTGTCGACGGAACCAAGCGGTCCTCCGGCACAGACGCCAATATCCCGCTGCGCGGCGTGGGCGAGGACGCTGCGTTGCTGCGCCAGAATTTCGAGCTGGTGGAGGGGCGCATGTTTGCGCCGGGCTCAAATGACCTTGTGGTGGGCCGCAGCGTGCAGCGCGAATTCTCCGGTTTCGAGATGGGCGAAGAGATTCGGCTCGGTAACAATAACTGGCAGATCGTCGGCGTCTTCTCGACGGGCGGCACCGTGTTCGATTCCGAGATATGGGCCGATCTTGGTGTGATCCAGAATTTATATAATCGCGGCAGCGGCGTGCAGACCGTGCGAGCCAGACTCGAAAACCCGGATGCGATCGAGCGGGTGCGGGCCTATGCTGAGAACGAGCCACGGCTCAACCTGGATGTCCAAGCAGAGCAGGCCTATTACGCGAGCCAGGCAGGCGCGACCTCCGATCTCATCATGTATCTTGGCTGGCCGCTCTCCATCGCCATGGCGATAGGGGCCTTTGCGGGGGCCTGGAATACGCTCTACTCCTCGGTCGACCGGCGAACCCGCGAGATCGCAACCCTGCGTGCGATCGGATTTTCCGGCTTTCCCGCCTTCGTCGGCACGATGGCCGAAGCGCTCATGCTTTCAGCGATTGGCGGACTGGTTGGTGCGGCGGCGGTCTATCTCCTGTTCAACGGGGTCAGCGCATCGACGCTCGGGGGCAGTTTTACCCAGATCGTCTTCTCTTTTGCCGTGACACCCAGCGCGATCATTGCCGGCATCGTCATGGCGCTGGTCATCGGGTTTCTGGGCGGGCTTGTTCCCGCGATCCGCGCCGCGCGCGTTCCGATCCTGGCCGTCCACGCCGACTGACGGCGCGCGCCCGGCGCTCTGCCAGGGGCGAACGCGGACGCGGATTGTGAAACGTTTCAAACCGATGGCTTGACCGGCCAATGCTCCCCGCCCTACTAAGCGCGCTGACGGTCCCGTGCGAGCGGGCTAAGAGGGAACGCCGGAAAAGAGCCTTTTGGCTCTTAAAACCGGGGCTGTACCCGCAACTGTCAGCAGCGAGCCGCGCACCACAGCGCCACTGGAATCGATCGATTCCGGGAAGGCGGTGTTAGCGGCCACGACCTGTGAGCCAGGAGACCTGCCGTCAGGTCGCACCACCGGGAGCGGGAAAACTCCAAGGGTGGCGCGCGGGACTTTCCGTGTGCAGCGACGCGAGAGCGCGAGGGCGCCCGCCGGGTTTCCGGCGGTGTGCGCGTGTCTGTTTCGTGGTCGCGAACCGCTCCTTCGCGGCCTCCACGGGGACGACCCATTATGAAGTCTGTTTTCTATACCGCTCTATTGAGTGCGGTTTTCACAACGCCGGCCTACTCCCAGACTGCCGAAACGAGCGACACCATCATCGTGACGGGGACGAGGCTCGACACACCGGCCTCTGAAACCGGGACTGCCGTCACGGTGATCGGCGAGGCGGAGCTGGAACGCACCGCCTTCGCTCTGGACGCGATCGCGACGGCGCCCGGTGTGACGGTCAACCAGAACGGCGCGTTCGGCGGGGCCGCCACGGTGCGCATTCGCGGGGCTGCCAGCGAGCAGACCCTGGTGCTGATCGATTCAGTGCCGGTCAACGACCCGACCTCGCCAGGCGGGGGCTATGACTTTGCCAGCCTCGACACTGCGCAGATCGAGCGCATCGAAGTGCTTCGCGGGGCGCAATCGACCCTGTGGGGGACCGATGCCATTGGCGGCGTGGTCAACATCGTGACCAAGCGTGCTGCGCCCGGCCTCGGTGTGACCGGTTTTGCCGAGACAGGAAGCTTCGGAACGGTGCGCGGCGGTGCTGCCATAGAGGGTGGCTTCGAGCAGGGCGATTTCCGTCTGGGGGCCAGCGCGGTGTCGAGCGACGGCATCTCCAAGGCCGACGAGGCCGATGGGAATACGGAAGACGATGGCTATGACGCCGTGACCCTGGCGGGCCGCGGACGCTACGAGCTGGGCTTCGGCGAGCTTGCCGCAACGGTGCGCTATGTCGACTCGGAGACCGAGTTCGACTCGTACGGGGCCGTGACCGGGACCCAGGACGGAGATGAGGTGAGCAAGACGACGCAGCTCTCCGGTGCGCTGACCTTCACCAATATCGCGTTCGCCGGCGCGCTCGAGACCATGATCCAGGTCGCCGCCGCCGACATCGACCGCGAGAGCTTCACCAATGGCGTTTCGTCTTTCGGGTCGCAGGGGGAGCGCCAGGTCTACCGGTATCAGGGGACGTGGAACCTGACCGAGGACCATCGCCTGGCTTTCGGGGCGGAACGCGAGGACAGCTCGGCGGGCGGGGACTCCTCCACGATCGATGGCCTCTTCGTGCTGCTTGAGCTGCAGCCTCTGGATGGTCTGGTTCTGACAGGCGGCGTTCGCCACGACGAGGCCGATCGCTTCGGCGCGGAGACGACCGGCAAGCTCGCCGCATCCTGGCAGCTGACCGATCAGGTTCGCCTGCGCGGCACCGCCGGGACTGGCTTCAAGGCGCCGACCCTGTTCCAGACCACCTATGTCTGCTGCGGGGCGACAGAGCCGAACGCGGACCTGCGTGCCGAGACGAGCGAAGGCTTCGATGTCGGCGTGGAATACACGCTGGCCGGGGGACGCGCCGCGGTCGAGGCGACCTATTTCGACCAGACGGTCGAAAACCAGATCGGCTTCTCTTTCGCGGTCGGCGGCTACGAGAACATCGCCCGGGTCGACACAAAGGGTGTGGAGCTTGCCGCCCGATTTGCGATTACCGAGGCCTGGTCGCTGGCGGGCAATTATACCTATATCGAGGCCGAGGACGGGCAGGGCGGCGAGCTGATCCGCCTGCCGGAGCATTCCGCCTATGGCGAGCTCGCCTATGATGGTGGACGCTGGGGCGGTGCGCTGAGCGTGCGTCATAATGGCGAGGAACAGGACAGTCTGGGCCCGGTGGACGCCTGGACGCGGCTGGATGCCTCCGCGCGCTATGACCTCACCAACCGGATGCAGCTCTATGTCCGCGGGGAGAACCTGACCGATGAGCAATATCAGCAGGTCTTCGGATATGGCACGCCGGGGCTCTCGGGCTATTTCGGCGTCAGGCTGACACGTTGACAGGGTTGAGACCCCTACTGGCGGCGGCGCTTGGCGCCGCCGCCCTTGCCGGCCCCTCCCAAGGGGGCGAGCCCGCCCGCCCGCGCGTGGTGTCGCTCGACTATTGCGCCGATCAATACGTTCTTGCCCTGGCCGATGACGAGCAGATTCTGGGAATCTCCACCGGACCGGATGATGCCTACAGCGCCATGCGGTCGCACGCAGCCGGCAAGCCGCGCATTCGCGAGGCGGCCGAGGATGTGATCGCGCTGGAGCCGGACCTTGTTGTACGCAGCTTTGGCGGTGGAACCCGGGCGCGGACCTTCTACGAGCGTCTGGGCATTCCGGTGCACGATCTTGGATTTGCTCAGTCGTTCGACGATATCCGGCAGACCGTCACCGCGACGGCGCAGGCGCTCGGTCACCCCGAGCGTGGCGCGGCGCTGATTGCGCAGATGGATGCGGCGCTGCTGGCGGCGGGCGAGCAGACCACCGAGGACCGCCCGGCCGTGCTCTATGTGACTCCGGGCGGAGTCACGAGCGGAGCCGGGACCCTGGTGCACGAGATTCTGGTCGCGGCGGGTTTCGAGAATGTCGCCGCGCGCGGAGGTGCGAGCGGCTGGCGCGACCTGCCGCTCGAGCGGCTGGTCCTCGCGCCGCCGGAACTGATCGTAACGGGGTTCTTCGATATGCCCATGAACCGTGTGGACCACTGGTCGCCGACCAACCATCCTGCTCTCAGAGAGCAGCTCGCCGAGACCCCGACCATCCACCTGGACGGCGCTTTTCTGTCCTGTGGCGCCTGGTTCATGGCGGATGTCGCGCTGCAGGCGCGGCGCCGCGCCGATCGTGTCCTGGAGGAACGCCCATGAGTGCCGCCGGTCTGCCTCGGCGTGTAGTCCTTACGGGCCTGCTTGTGCTGAGCCTTGCTGCGATCGCCGTCTCTTGCCTGGCCGGCTCCGCACCGCTGAGTCTTGGCGAAACGCTCACCGGGTTTTTCGCGTCCGGCGAGGATCCGGTTGCCATCATTGTGAGGGAAATCCGCCTGCCCCGGGTGCTCACGGCATTTCTTGTCGGGGCGGCGCTGGGCGCGTCTGGCGCCCTGCTTCAAGGTCTGCTCCGCAATCCGCTGGCCGATCCCGGTGTGCTCGGCGTGAGTGCATCCGCTGCGCTGGGCGCGGTCATCGCAATCTACTTCAATCTTGCTCTCATCAGCGCCTTCGTGGTGCCCGTGTTCGCCGTCGGCTTTGCCGGTCTCGCAATCATCGTCCTCTATCTGGCCGGGGCGGCACGCCTTTCGGCGGTGCAGCTCATTCTGGTGGGTGTGGGATTGTCCAGTTTTGCCGGCGCGTTGACGGCGCTCGCCATGAACCTGTCTGCGAACCCGTTTTCGCTCTCGGACATGGTGACCTGGCTTCTGGGTTCCGTCGCCAACCGGTCGTACGCCGATATCGCCTTCGCCGCGCCCTTCTGGATTACCGGCGCAGGGCTGGCAGTATTCGCGCTGCCGGGGCTGAGAGCCCTCGCTCTGGGAGAGGATACGGCGGTCGCGCTGGGCGCAGATCTTGGCCGTACACGCCTTCTGGTCATAGCGTCGAGCGCCTTGCTGACCGGCGCCGCCGTCGCGGTGGCAGGGACGATCGGCTTCGTGGGCATCGTTGCGCCGCACCTGGTGCGGCCGCTGGTCCGTCATGATCCCGCCGATCTGGTCGCGCCCAGCGCGCTTCTGGCCGGGTTGCTGCTGGTGCTGGCCGATACGGGCCTGCGCATGATGCCTTTTGCACAGGAGCTGAAGCTTGGTGTTGCCGCGGCCCTGGTCGGGGCGCCGGTCTTCATCTGGATCGCGGCACGCAGCCGGAGTATCGGACGATGAGTATCGCGGCACTGCACTTGGTTTCCACGCGGCTTGGAACGACACTGGCGCTAGACGGAGTCGACTTCTCGATCGAGGCGGGCGAGTTCGTGGCGCTGGTCGGTCCGAACGGAGCAGGCAAGTCGACCTTCCTGAAGGTACTCCTCGGCCTCATCGAGCCGAATGAAGGTCACGCCGAGCTGGGTGGACGTCGTGTTGAGACTATCGCGCCGCGAATCCGCGGACGGATGGCCAGCTATCTGCCGCAATCGCGTCCGATCAGCTGGCGGCTCGACGTACGCGACGTGGTCGCGCTGGGACGTTTTGCCTGGAACGGCGCGCCCTATCGGCGCCTGAACGAGGCGGACCGGGCCAGTGTCGACACAGCGCTAGAAGAGGTGGATGCGGCCCACCTGGCCGGCCGTGACATGGCCGGATTGTCTGGCGGGGAGGCGGCGCGTATCCATCTCGCCCGTCTGATCGTCAATCCGGCGCCGCTCCTGGTGGCCGACGAGCCCGCCTCCGCGCTGGATCTCAAACACCAGTACGAGGCGCTCAGAACGTTGCGGCGGGAGGCTGACCGGGGACGCGGCGTACTGGCGGCTATCCACGATCTGGAATCCGCGCGGCGCTGGGCCGACCGCGTCGTCGTCCTGGACAGCGGACAGGTCAGGGCCGATGCGCGCCCGAACATTGCGCTGTCGCCGGATATCGTGCGCGAGGTCTTCGGTGTCGCACGCGACGAGACCGGTCACTATGTCCCCGTGTGACGGGTCAGACGCAGCAGGAGCCAACCTGGGCGCAGATTTTCTACATTTAACAACGGGTTATGGAATCCGGTGAAGGCAGGGCGCGAGCTTGACGTGCTCGGGTCTAAGCCTGAGGGCGTCGCAGACCCGGTTCCGATTTCCCCGCCTGTTCACAGGCTTTCCACAGATATCGCGCCAAATGCTGCAGATAGGCTCGACGGTGTGGTTAATGAGTTACTAAACTTGGCCGATTGCGACTCAGATTACGGAGACTGCCGTGGCCCGCCTCACCACTCAGGAGGGTGCCCAATTCACCATCCTCGACGATGTCCAGATCTACGACGAGGCTGAACTCGACCGGATTTGCGCACGTCATGCCATCACCGACGAAGCCACGCGCTTGTCGTTATGGCGTATCCTGGAGCGCGCGGGAAAGCGCCTGCGCGACCAGACCCGCCTTCAGGCCAGCCGGACGCAAATCTCACGTCTCAAGCAGGAGCTGCAACTGGGGATGCGTCTGAGCGCCCAGCTTGGCCATCATGTGCCGGACGGCCAGCAATTGCGCGAAGACAATGCCGGTGTCGGCCTGAACCGGTATCATCTGGCCGCCCTGCGGGAAGGCGAGCGCAGGGTCTGCGACGCGCGAAGCGATCAGCGCCGCTATCGCCTTGAAGAGGCCAGCGACATGCTGAGCTATCTTTCGGATGTGTACGAGGAGGCCTTGTCAGCCTGTGCCGGCTCCTCGATCGAAGATCCCGAGGAGACCTGGCGCGGCACGTTGCGGGGGTTCTACACGCACACGCTTGCACGCGCCTGGGTGACGCGCGACGCCGATCAAGGCGAACGTTTCCTGGCCGATTGCCGGATGGCTCTCGACCGGGCGCCGGGCGGCGAAGGCGAGGAAAATGTTGCGCAGGCTGCGCCTTCCAAAGGCCGGGCGCACGGATCGGGGGCGGGTTAGTCCTGTCCGCCGGCGCGCTCTGCGACCAGGGCTTCGGCCTGCTCCTGACTTTCGACCTCTTCCACGGTATCGATGGCGCACCGCCAGCCATCAGACGGGATGATGTACTCTGCCACGGGTGGGCAGATGCGTGCATTGTCCCCGAAGGAGGTGGCGATTTGCGCGCCGAAGGAGAGGCCCGAGCAGCGCGTGCGCGTGGTGATCAGATAGTGGCGCGAGGCTCCGCTGTTGAGAACCACGTGCCGGTCATCGATCACGGTGTAGCCGTTGATGTTGCGCAGAGACACGCATTCGGAGTCCTGAGCGGATGCAGGGCCTGCAATCACGCAGGCTGCCGCAAGGCTTGCGGCTGCGAAGAGGATGGGCTTGGGCATGGTGATCGTCCTCGTGTTCGCGCTATCTCGGAGGCCGGTCGCAACAATTCTGACTTGGACCGGACCCGATGTCGGAGAGTATCATAACGCATTCGCGCCCGTTTCGTATCGCAATTGCCGGCGCGGGCGCATCGGGGCTGGCCTGCGCCGAGGCGTTGAGCCGCCGCGGCGCTCATATCACCCTGTTCTCCAGCGGACCGGCGGGGCAGGGCGCACTCGCCGCGTCGGGCGGAATGCTGGCAGCCGGCTTTGAGTCTGCCTTCGAAGCGACGGAAATTGCAGCCTTTTCCGGTATTGCCTTCCGAGCCCTGTCGCTCTGGGACGACTATGCGGCCCGCATCGAACGGGAAACCGGCCAATCCATCGGCTATGAGCGTGCCGGCTCGATCACGCCGGCTTATACGCCGGACGATGTGAACCGCCTCAACGCGGCGGCTGCTCGCGCGCAGGCCGCCGGGATCGAGGTGGAGGCCCTGACCGGCGAGGCTGTCAGGTCAAGCGAGCCTGCGCTGGCACCGCCCCTGGAGGCCCTGGAGTTTCCGTCGGACGGGCAGGTGGACAACCGGGCGCTCGGGCAGGCCCTGCGTGCGATCGCCCTGACGCGCGGCGGCGTCCTACACGAGGATACTCCCGTGATCGCCGTGGACAGCGACGCGGACGGAAGCTGGGTGGAAACGCGGCGCGGCCGCGAACGTTTCGACGCGGTCATCGTCGCGACCGGGGCGAGATTGCCGCAGGGGCTCTCGCAGACCTTGCCCCGCCCGACACCAGTAAAAGGCCAGATGATCGCATTCGACCTGCCCCGTTCCGAAGCTCCCCAGCGTATCGTCCGCGGCCTATCAATCTACCTGGCCGCCAAACCGGAAGGGCGCCTGATTGCGGGCGCCACCAGCGAGCCCGGCGTCGATACGCCGGGAACGGATGACGACGTGATCGCCAGACTTGCCGATGCGGCGCGCCAGGTGTTGCCGGCGTTGAACGATCGGCCGGTCGTCGAACGCTGGTCGGGCGTACGCCCGCGTATGGGAACCGGCCTCCCGGTCCTGGGCGCGACCGAGGTCGCGAACGTTTTCATTGCGACGGGCGGGTATCGCAATGGCGTGTTGCTGGCTCCCGCAATTGGCGAGGCGCTGGCCGGAGCGGTGCTGGACGGTGCGTTGCCGGACTGGTCGGCAACGTTGCGACCGCTCGCGCCCGGCGGCGATAACGGTTAACCAACTCTTATGACGGCTCTGAGAGAGTGCGAGTCGATTCTTGTATGCCGCTTTGTGAAGGAGCGCTTCGTGGTTGAAGCTGTTTCTGCCCGTCTGGTGTCTCCGTCCCAGCTCTTGCAGTCGGCCGCCGATGCAACGGGCGCCGATTTCGACTATCTACTTCAGACGGCTGCGCGAGAGAGCAATTTCGATCCCAATGCCCAGGCGCGCACATCGAGCGCGGCGGGCATGTTCCAGTTCATCGAGCAGACCTGGTTTGCCATGATGTCACGCCATGGCGAGCAGCATGGTCAGGGCGATCTGGCGAACCAGATCACTCAGAATTCGGACGGCCGGTTTACGGTCGCCAACCCCCAGGCTCGTCAGGAAATCCTCGATCTGCGCTTCGATGCCGGATTTTCCAGCCTGATGGCGGGAGAACTGGCGGCTGAGAATGGAGCCATCCTGCAGCAAGCGACGGGCCGGGAACCGACGGGCGGCGAACTTTATGCCGCCCATTTCCTCGGCGCTGGCAATGCGGCGCGCCTGATCCAGGCTGCGGAGTCGCAGCCTGCAGGTCGGGCCGACGAACTGTTTCCTGCCGCGGCCCGGGCCAACCGGCCGATTTTCTATGACAATGGCCGGGCGCGCAGCGTGAGCGAGGTACTGTCCTCGCTGACCGGGCAGGGCGGGGCGGCTGTCGTGCCTCCGGAAACCTTGGTCTCCGGACCGGCCCCCGATCGCGAGGCTCTGAGCTCTGCGGCCCGTTTCCACGCCTCAAGCGCGCACATGCCCGGACGTCCGGTTGCGGTTCTGTCACCGGGGGTCATCGAGATTCTGGCCTCACTCGACGCGCCGCGATCACGCTCCGATCGCAGCTGAAATCCCTCGTTAACGAGTCTTAGCGCATTCTTGCGACCGACAATAAGAGATTGAGGTCTGCCATGAGTGTTCACGGCCTTCGTGCTCGTCTGACCCGTGAAGACGTACAGCGCCTAACCGATACGAACGATCCGGAATCGCGCGCCATGGCGGCGCGCAAATTCTGCGCGCGCATCGCCGAGCAGGGCCTCAGCGATGCAGACCGCACTGCCGGAGAAGCGATCCTCGGCGTGCTTGCCGATGATGCTGCCGAAATGGTCCGGCGCGCGCTTGCGGTGACGCTGCAGCGCTGCCCTCATTTGCCCGAGGCCGTGGCGCGCAAGCTGGCTGCGGACCTGGATTCGATTGCGCTTCCGGTCATTGAGGGCTCTCCGGTCCTCAGCGACGAGGATCTCATCGAAATCATTCGCCATGCTGCACCGAACCGCCAGGTGGCAGTCGCGAAGCGGACCAGCGTCTCCAAGGACGTGGTGCGCGAGATCGTTACCCATGGCGTGTCAGAGGCGGTGGGAACTGCGGCGGCCAATGACGGTGCCAGGTTCGATGCCGGCTCTTATGCTCTCACGTTCGAGCGCTTCAGCGCCGAGCCGGAGGTTCTTGAACGCTTCATCGACCGCTCACGCCTGCCGCTGGAAGTGACGGAACGCCTTATCGCGGCAATCTCCGATGCGGCCATCGAGCGTCTGGTGTCGCGTCACGCCTTACCCCCGCAGCTGGCCGTGGAGCTGGCCGAGGGTGCGCGCGAGCGGGCGACGGTCGATCTGGTCGACCAGGCCGGTCTCTCGCCGGATCCGCGCCGTTTCGTGCAGCAGCTTCAGCTCAACAGCCGGCTGACGCCTTCGCTGATCCTGCGGGCCCTGTTTCGCGGACACATGGCGTTCTTCGAATATGCCGTTGCAGAGCTGGCCAATGTCGATCACGCCAAGGCCTGGATGCTGATCCACGATGCCGGCCCGCTGGGCCTCGATGCCGTGTTCCAGCGCACCGGTCTTCCTGCGCGCATCCTGCCGGCTATCCGCGCCGCGATTTCCGCCTACCACTCGATCGAGCTGGGCGATGGCGGCCCGGCCGACCAGATCCGGTTCAGGCGCATCCTCACCGAACGCGTCTTTACCCAGTTCCAGGGCGCGCCCGAGGCCGATCTCAACTATTGCCTCGCCCGTCTCGAGGCCGACGAAGCGCTGATCGAGACCGCTCCCGCCGAACCCGTGGTTCTCAAGGCGTCCTGATCTCGCTTCCAGATCGAACAAGAAGAAGCCCGCGCCGGGAGCAGCGCGGGCTTCTTTTTATGTCAGATTTCCAAAGTTTCAGGTCGGTTCGCCGACGAGGGCGACGACACGGGTTTCCAGTTCCTCGGCAAGCTGACGGCCAACGGGATCCTGGTCTGTGCGGATGTTCTGAATGAGCGCCGCGCGGATCGTATGAACATGGGCTTCGGCCAGCGGCGTCGGCACCGTGCTGCGCTTCTCCGGGGTCTCGATCAGACGGGCCAGAGAAGCGGCGATACGCGTGACGAGTGGAAACTCGTAGGTGGACCCCAGTCCGCGAAGATCATGGGCGACTGTAAACAGCGCATCGCCATGGTCGCCGGCCAGGCCGTGGGTCTTCACATCCTTCAGAGCGGCTTCCAGCTTGTCGACTTCCTGGCCCAGCCAGTTGCCAAACTCGCCGCTGAGCTGGTCCAGCGCCTTCTCGGCACGCGCGATGGCTTCCGGGTCAGCGGCAGGCAGGCGGCCCCCGACCTTCACGCGGAGCATGTTGGGCGGAGTGATTATTTCGATCGGCTTTTCACGGCTGGACATGCATTTGCTCCCGGCAAGGTCAATCAGGCGGTCTGGTATTCGTCTTCACGGCGCTCCGGCCCCTCATAGTCTTTCGGTTTGAGGCGGCGCCGGTCCGGGCCGAAGAATTCCTTGGTGCGAACGAAGGATCGCGGACGGTTCACGATGGTCTGGATGCGCAGGTAGAGGCTGTCAGAGGCGAAGGGCTTTGCCATGAATTCTGTCACGCCGGCATCGCGCGCCTCGCGTACCTTGGAGGTCTCGGTGTAGGCCGTGAGCATGATGATCGGGACGAAGGGGCAAGGGCTCTTCTCCTGCGAGCGCAGCATGCGCACCAGCGTCAGACCGTCCACCGGGCTCATCTTCCAGTCCATGATGATCAGGTCGATGGGCTCCTGGCGCAGCGTCGCCAGGCAGTGCTGGGCGGTGGCGGCTTCAAAAATTGACTCGCATCCGAAAGCGCTCAGCACGGTCCGGATCAGGCCGCGCATCGCCGCATTGTCATCCACGATCAGGATGCGCAACTTGGAAAAAGCGTTGGCTGCTTCGACCTCACCGGCCACGACAATCCCCCCGGAACTGGTTTCTTCACCATTCCGAATATCCGGATTTGCTTAATGTGACGCTAAACCGGTGATCAGGTCGAGAATTGTTCGACCAGAATCCGTTCTTCCAGCGCGCGCCCCTCGTCGAACAGCATGTGGAGCGTGATCTCGCGGGATTCCCTGATCGAGAGGTGACAGGTCTCACGAAACTCCTTGTTGTCCGCCACAGCGGATACGGGCCGCTTGTCCGGTTCGAGGACGTCGATTTCCACGGTGGAATCGTGAGGCAGGAGAGCGCCGCGCCAGCGGCGCGGGCGGAATGCGCTGATCGGGGTCAGGGCCAGGAGCTGTGAATCCAGCGGCAGGATGGGGCCGTGAGCAGAGAAATTATACGCAGTCGACCCGGCGGGCGTAGCTAGCAGGACGCCGTCCGCGGAGAGCTCGGGCATGCGGACCGTACCGTCGATGGAAATCTTCAGCTTCGCCGTCTGGCGTTTTTCGCGCAGCAGGGAGACTTCATTGATTGCGAGAGATTCAAAGCACTCCCCATTGATCCGCTCGCCCACCGCTTTGAGCGGATGGATGTCGGCCTGGGTTGCGTGCGTCAGCCGCTCGATGAGGTCGGTATCGCTCGGTTCGTTCATCAAAAAGCCGACCGACCCGTAATTGATGCCGTAGACGCGCGTGGAACTCCCCATGACGGAGTGGAGCGCATCGAGCATTACCCCGTCGCCACCCAGTGCGACCAGGACATCGGCGTCCTCGCGCGCAACCTCGCCATAACGCTTGCTGAGGCTGGCGCGCGCGGCCTGCGCATCGTCCCGGCGGCTGGCATGGAAAGCGAGTTTCATGGCGAGAAATCTCAAGTGACCGAAAACAAGAAGCAAATTTGCGGGGATTGAACCCTTAGTCTTGTTGCGGTGCAAGGTGCGTCCTGCGCGCTGCAGGTTTGCCGGCTCCGCGCCTTGCCGGCACGATTGACCTGAAGCCGCATGAGAGCGATCCTTGAGAAAATAAAGAACGCGGTTCGCGAACCGCAGTCACAGGGAGACGCATCATGGACGATCAGGCCAATATCTCTGTCAAGGAACAGGTCTCGGAGCAGGAATGGAAAGCGCGCTGCGATCTGGCCGCGCTTTACCGCCTTGCCTTCATGCATGGCTGGGACGATCTGTTCTTCACGCACATCTCGATGCGTATCCCGGGCGAGCCGGACCATTTCCTGCTCAATCCGTTCGGACTGTTGTTCGAGGATGTGACGGCGTCGAACCTCGTCAAGGTCGATGAGGAGGGCAATGTGCTCCCGCCTAGTCGCTACGGGATCAACCCGGCCGGCTTCACGATCCACTCCGCCGTCCATGCGGCGCGCCCCGACGTTCATGTCGTCATGCACCTGCATACCGACCAGGGCGTGGCGGTGTCTGCCCAGAAGCGCGGTCTCCTGCCGATCTCCCAGCTCGCCATGAACGTGATGAAGGATGTGGCCTACCATGGCTATGAAGGCATCGCTCTGGAAGCCGAGGAGAAGGAGCGCCTGGTTGCCGATCTTGGCGCGAAGAATCTGCTCATCCTTCGCAACCACGGGACGCTGACCTGCGGGGATCACCCGTTCGCGGCCTACACCCGGATGTATCTGCTGGAGCGCGCCTGCAAGGTTCAGACGCTGGCTCAGTCAGGCGGAAACGACCTCATCGAGTGGGACACCAAGATGCAGGAGCGCGTCTACGGTCAAGGCGAGCAGGCCTTTACCAACGATCTGTTCAAGGAGATCGGGTGGGCGGCGATCCGCGGACGCGTTGACCGTCAGAGCCCCGGCTACGATGCGTGATCCAGGTGCCGTGAATTTCGAATAATTCGCGTCTCGAGAGAAAATTTTCTGGACTTGCCACTCTTTGCGCTGCCCAATGGCGTCTCAGGCAAAGGGTGGCGGGGATGAGACGTGGCGCGATGGCCCACAATTGCGGCAGCCGGTATTGTCGCCGCCTTGCTCGCATTGCTTCTCTCCGTGCCCGCCCGAGCCGGCGCCTGGACGCAGAAGCGCGGCGACCAGATCTACGTCCTGACCGCCGGGTGGCACGGGCTTGACCCGGCGGATGGACCGGCTCTTTTCAAGAAGCAGGAAATCGCGCTCTACGCGGAGTGGGGTCTGACCGACCGCATCACGCTCTATGGGCGCCTGGCGCGGCAGACGGTCACGCGTGACGTGTGGAGCGAGACCGAGCAGGACACGGTCGTCGTCACCCAGTCCGCACTGGGCGGCAATGAGGCGGGCATACGGGTCGGGCTGTTCCAGCGCAGATCCTGGGCGAGCGCCATTCAATTTGGCACGACGTTCGAAAGCTCGGGTGAAAATGTCAGCAATGCCGGGCTTGGCCAAGGTGGCGGCGACCTTGAAATACGTGCGATGGCCGGTCGTTCATTGTCCCACCGGGGATTTGCCGAGGCCCAGCTGGCTTGGCGCCAGCGCAGCCTTGAGGACCGTGGCGAAGTGCGGCTCGACCTCACGGCGGTCTACCCGGTCAACACCCACCTGGATGTGATGGCTCAGACCTTTTCGGTCTGGTCCATGGACACCGACCCGACGCGCTATCGCTCTTTCTCCGGCCACCGCGCGCAACTCTCCTTGTTGGCCGATGGCGGTCCAGGCCGACTTTATCAGCTGGGCGTGCTGGCCACAGTCGCGCGCGACGGAATGGCAGACGAGCGCGCGTTAATATTGGGCATAGCCCAGCGCTTCTAGCCGGGAACATTACAGAGATTTTAGTGCGCCCCCGCAGTGTTTTGCGTGGTTGTGCGTTGCTTTTTTAGTGATTGGGCGCATATCACGCCCGCTAGCTGGAGACCAAAATGAAGCGCGCCGCATTCCTGATCTTCGCCCTTGTCGTTTTTGCGGCGATGGCCGTTGCCGTTCTGATCCGCTCGATGGCGGGCGAGGACGATGTCGCCAACGGCTGGGGCGGCGGGGGTGTTCCGGTGGAGGTGAGCCCTGTCGAGACACGCGAATTTGTCGATATCGTCGAAGCTCTTGGCACGGCCGGTGCCAATGAGGGGGTGACGATCACTGCCAAGGTCTCCGACACTATCTCGCGTATCAATTTTGACTCAGGCGACTACGTGGAAGAAGGCCGCATCCTGGTCGAGCTGGCCTCTGCTGAAGAGGCGGCCGGGCTCAACGAGGCTCGCGCCACGTTGCGTGAAGCAGAGCGCGAAATGACGCGTATCCGCGATCTCACCGAACGCGGTGTGGCGCCGCAATCGCGCCAGGACGAGGTGCTGGCCGTTCTCGAACGCGCCCGGGCGCGGGTTTCCCAGATCGAAGCGCGTGTGGCCGATCATATCATCCGCGCTCCATTCTCCGGGATTATTGGCCTTCGCCACGTCAGCCCCGGCGAACTGATCGGACCGGGTGACGCCATCGCGCGTCTGGACGACACGAGCGTCATCAAGCTCGATTTCACCGTGCCGGAACGCTTCTTGTCGGTCCTCGCCGAAGGCATGCAGGTCGAAGCGCGCACCAGTGCTTCGGAGCAGACATTCACCGGTGAGATTGCCAGGATCGACAGCCGCGTCGATCCGGTGACGCGTGCCGTGACGGTACGCGCCCTCATCGACAATGAGGACGGTGAGCTTCGCCCCGGCCAGCTCATGACGGTGGAAGTGCGCCGCGACGAACGCCAGCGCCCGGCCGTGCCGGGATCGGCTGTAACGCGTTACGGAAACGAGGTTTTCGTTTTCGTGCTCACGCAAACCGAACGCGGTACGAGTGTAGAGCGCCGGCTTATCGAGCCGGGCATCCGAATCAACGGAATGATCGAAGTGCTTTCCGGCCTGGAAGTCGGAGAGCGCATCGTCTCCGAAGGCGTTCACCGGGTCAGCGAGGGTATGCCTGTTACGGTTGCCGATGAGGCTCCCGCGTCTCCCAACGGTGCGGGTTCGGCGACGACATCCAGCGGCGGAGTGCGCTGATGACCCTCTCGGACGTCGCGGTCCGCCGACCGGTTCTTGCCTTCGTCATCAGCGCACTGATCGTCGTCTTCGGTGTTCTGGGACTCCAGTCTCTCCCTCTGCGCGAGCTGCCCGATGTCGACCGGCCGGTGGTGTCGGTGTCCGCCAACTACCCCGGGGCGAACGCGGAAGTGGTGGAGAACCGCGTCACGCAGGTCATCGAGGACCGGTTATCGGGAATAGACGGGATCGAGACGATCATATCGTCTTCGCAGGACGGCGATTCACGTATCACGATCACCTTTTCGCTGGGCCGCGACATCGAAGCGGCCGCCAACGACGTGCGCGACGCAGTGTCCCGGACGCTCGATCAGCTTCCCCAGGACGTGGAAACGGTCGAGGTGCGCAAGCAGGACTCCGATGCGCGTCCGTTCATCTGGTACAATCTCATGTCGGACCGGATGACCAGCGAGGAGCTGTCCGACTTCGCCGGCCGCAATCTGGTCGATCCGTTTTCGGTGATCGACGGTGTCGCCCAGGTACGCATCGGCGGCGAGCGGCGCTACGCGATGCGAATCTGGCTCGACCCGGCCGCGATGGCCGCGCGCGGCGTGACCGTCACCGATATCGAGAATGCGCTGCGTTCCCAGAATGTCGAGCTGCCCGGCGGGTCGGTCGAGACCTCCGACACCCAGATCGTGGTTCGGGTCGAGCGCCTCTTCTCCAGCGAGGAGAGCTTCGAGCGCCTGCCGATCACCTCGCCGAGCAGCGGGCACGTGATCCGGCTGGGCGAGGTCGCCGATGTCGAGCTGGCCGCAGAAGAGCCGCGCACCCTGTTCAGGGGCAATCAGCAGAACATGGTCGGGCTCGGCTTCGTGCGTCAGAGCCAGTCGAACGCCGTCGAGGTCGCCGACAACGTGGCCGCCGAAGCCGAGCGGCTGAGCGCCGGGCTGCCCCAGGGCATGCAGTTGATGGTCGCGTCCGACGATACCGTTTTCATCGAGGAATCGATCAAGGAAGTCTGGCGCACGCTGGGCATCGCTGCCCTTCTCGTGGTGCTCGTGATCTATCTTTTCCTGGGCAGTATTCGTGCCGCGATGATCCCCGCCGCCGTAGTGCCGGTCTGCCTGATCGGCACATTCGCGATCCTTTCCGCCTTCGGCTTCTCCATCAATATCCTGACCCTGCTCGCGATGGTGCTGGCGATCGGGCTGGTCGTGGACGATTCCATCGTTGTGCTGGAGAACATCCAGCGCCGGGTCGATCTCGGCGAACCGCCCGCACTCGCGAGCCTGCGTGGAGGCCGGCAGGTCTTCTTTGCCGTGATCGCAACGACGGCGACCCTCATCGCTGTCTTTGTGCCACTCGTCTTCCTGCCCGGGTTCATCGGACGGATATTCACTGAACTTGCCGTGACGATCTCAGGTGCGGTCATCCTGTCCAGCTTCGTCGCGCTCACGCTTTCGCCGATGATGGGGTCAAAGCTGCTCAAGCCGAGCGGCCAGGCCAAGGGACCGGCCCGCTGGGTCGACCGGGCCGTCTCCGCGGCGCGATCGAACTATCGCAATAGCCTGGAAATCGCGCTCAAGGCGCCTGTCGCGATCGTGCCGGTTCTCATCATCGCCCTGGCCGGTTCGGCCTTTCTGTTCGCCAAGCTTCCCGGGGAGCTGACACCGCCCGAGGACCGGGGGAGCTTCTTCGGCTTCTTCTCCGGCCCTGAGGGCGCGAGCTTCGACTATATTTCCGAGCAGGCGATGGAAGTCGAAGACATCATGATGGAATATGTCGAGGCCGGTGAGCTGCGCCGGGTGCTCGTGGTTGCGCCGGGCTGGGGCGGCGGCGGGTTCAGCTCGGGCATCGTCATCGGCTCCATGGTGGACTGGTCCGACCGCCGGCCCGGCGAAGAGATCATGACCGACATCAACACGCAGCTGGGTCAACTGACGGGCGTGCGCGCTTTCGCCTCGATGCGCTCCACCATCGGTGGCGGGGGCGGCGGCGACGATATCCAGTTCGTCATCCAGGGTAGCGAATACGATGCGATCAATGCCGAGGCCGAACGCCTGATCGAGGCGATCGGGCGGGAAAATCCCAACCTCATGCGCGCTCGCAAGGATTACGAGCCGACAAGCCCGCGCCTGCTGGTCGATATCGACCGCGAGCGTGCGGCGGCGCTGAGCGTGAGCGTTGCCGATATCGGGCGTACGCTGCAGACCCATCTGGGCTCGCGGCGCATCGGTCAGTTCATCGATCGGGGCGAAGCGTACAACATCATTACCGAGAACCGCCGGGCCCAACGGTCCAGCGCACAGGATCTGGAAAGCCTGTATGTGCGCGGTCTCGAAGGCCAGCTCATCCCGCTCTCCAACCTGGTCAGCGTGCGCGAGGTCGGCGAAGCGTCGGAGCGCAACCGCGTCAACCGGCAACGCGCGATTGCCGTTTCGGCCACGCTGGCAGAGGGTTATTCGCTGGGCGAGGCGGTCACCTGGCTGGACGACTGGGCCGAGCAGACCTTGCCGGCCAACATGAGTACCGAATATCTGGGGGGTGCGAAAGAGTATCTTGATGCCAACAACGCGATCTATTTCGCGTTCGGCATGGCCTTGCTGATCGTCTTCCTTGTGCTGGCCGCCCAGTTCGAAAGCCTGATCCAGCCACTGGTGATCATGCTGACCGTGCCGCTGGCCGTCGCAGGCGGGCTTTTCGGCCTCTACATGGCCGGGTCCAGCCTCAACATCTATTCCCAGATCGGGCTCGTCATATTGATCGGCCTGGCGGCCAAGAACGGCATCCTCATCGTCGAATTCGCCAATCAGCTGCGCGAGGAGGGCAAGGATGTCATTACCGCCACGCTGGACGCCGCCGAGACGCGCTTCCGTCCGATCCTGATGACCGGTATCTCGACTGCCATCGGCGCTTTCCCGCTCGTGCTCGCCTCGGGGCCCGGTTCGGAAAGCCGCATCACGATCGGCGTGGTGATCTTTACCGGCGTCATGGTCGCGACCCTGTTCACTCTGTTCGTGATTCCGATGGCCTACGGTGTGCTCGGCCGCTTCACCAAGACGCCGAACTGGGTCTCGCGCCAGCTCGAGGCCGAAGCGCGCGCCAATGGCGACGGCGCAGTCGCCAATCCGGCGGAGTAGGGCGCTCTCCGACTTCAGTCGCCCCGGCGGGGCCAGATCTTCGATCGCAGCCAGCCGAGCGTTGAATTGCCTTTGAGCACGTCGCGATAGGCCTGGTCGAAGAAGCGCTCGACCTCTTCAGGCTGCTCCAGCATGTCGAGGCGCGTCTGGAAAGGGCCGTCGGGATCGAGCGCCTTGACCTTGCGCGCGGGAATGCCGGCCCAGACCTCGTTCGCCGGGACGTCTCCCGTCACCACGCTGCGCGCGCCGATGACCGCATTGTCGCCAATGGTCACGCCCTTGCCCACAAAGGCGCCGTCCCCGATCCACACATTATTGCCGATGCGCACCGGCTTGCTCTCCGGGCGAGGGTCGATGCGGTTGTACAGCCCGTGCCAGTCGCTGTCCGTGATCGTGGCTGACTTGGCCACCAGACAGGCATCGCCGATCCGGATCGAGCCTCCGGCCAGGATTCTCACCCCGCCGGCAAAAAAGCAGCAATCACCGATCTCGATCTCACCGGGCGTGTCGCCCGGCGACCAGACAGTGAAGGTCACCGGCTGGTCCTTGCGCGAGACGATATGGATATTGCGCCCGGCGCGCACATTGGGCCCGAACACCTCGACATTCCAGGGCCGCACGATCTTGGGCTCCTCGCCCAGCGCCTCGAAGTGCGGCGCCAGGAAATGACCCGTCCACGCATTCTCGAAGCGCTCCCAGAGTGCATGCATCCAGTACGGGCGGTGGTCTCGGCGCATTCGACTTCCTATTCTAGGGTCATGAGCGAAGATCTTATCGAAAGCGCGATTCTCGATCTGGTGGAAAAGCGCGGTGCCTCCAAGTCCATCTGTCCCTCTGAGGCGGCCAAGGCGGCATTCGGAGACAATTGGAACGGACATATGCGCCATGTGCGCGCTGCGGCCGTGCATCTGGCCCGTCAGGGCAAGGTGACGATACTGCGAAAAGGGAAGCCGGCGGACCCCGAGAATTTCAAAGGTGTCTACCGGCTCAGCCTGCCGGCTGCCGATGGCGACTGAGGCGTTCGAACGGGTCAAGGCCGAGGCGCGCGCCTGCCGGGTCTGCCAAGGCGCGCTCGATCACCCCTGTCGGCCCGTGCTGACAGGGACGGACAGCGCGCGTATCCGCATTATCGGCCAGGCTCCGGGCACGCGGGTTCAGAAGAGCGGTGCGCCCTTCACCGATCCCAGCGGAGACCGCCTGCGCGACTGGATGGGTGTGACGGCGAAGGAATTCTACGACGAGCGCCTGTTCGCGATCACGCCGATGGGCTTCTGCTTTCCCGGGCTGGATGCCAAGGGCGGGGACAAACCGCCGCGGAAGGAATGTGCGCCGCTCTGGCAGGACCGCTGCACGAATGCGCTCTCCCGCGTCGAACTCACTTTGCTCATCGGTGCGCATGCCCAGCGCTATCATCTGGGAGAAATGGCCGGGCGCACCCTGACCGAAACGGTGCTGCGCTGGCGAGAATACTGGCCGCACCATGCTGCATTGCCGCACCCGAGCTGGCGGAACAATGCCTGGCTGAAGCGGAATGCGTGGTTTGACGGGGAGGTGCTCCCCGCCTTGCGCGCTCGCATTCGCAGCATCCTTGATGAGGCAGCCTGAGACGCCCCAGGCCATTGTCTGTGCTCAACTTGCGCGCGGAGCCGGGGTCTAGTAGACCCTCGCGCAACCGGCCCCGGGCCGCCGATCCGCGCATGAAACAAGACGCGGCGGGGTAACGGGAACTCCGATCGACAACGCTGCTAGAGGACTCCCCGCATATGAGCGTGTTCGACCATCCCGCTTTCGACGACCACGAAAAAGTCCTGTTCGCCCACGACGCCAAGACCGGGCTCAAGGCGATCATTGCCGTGCATTCCACCGCCAATGGTCCGGCGATTGGCGGTTGCCGCATGTGGTCCTACAAGGATTCCTCCGAGGCTCTGACGGACGTGCTGCGTCTCTCTCAGGGCATGAGCTACAAGAACATCATGGCCGACCTTCCGCTGGGCGGCGGCAAGTCGGTCATCATGAAGCCGCAGGGCGATTTCGACCGCGCCGAGCTGTTTGAAGCTTTCGGCCGCGCTATCGATGCGCTGTCGGGCAATTACTATTCGGCGGAAGACGTCGGTGTCAGCCCGGAAGACATTTTGAATGCGCGCCGCGCGACACAATATGTGGTCGGTCTGCCCGGCGGGACGGGCGATCCGTCCCCCGTCACCGCTAAAGGCGTCTTCCTGGGCGTGAAAGTGGCGGCGGAGCGCGCGCTCGGCTCGGCGGACCTGTCCGGTGTCAAGATCGCCGTCCAGGGCGCGACCGGCCATGTCGGCGCCTATCTGGTCCAGCACCTGCACGAAGCGGGGGCTGAGCTCTTCCTGGCCGATATCAACGAGTCCGCCCTCAAGGATCTGGCCGCGAAAACAAATGCGACCATCGTGCCGATCGACAAGATCTACGGTGTCGAAGCGGACATCTTCGCTCCGTGCGCCCTCGGCTCGGTGATCAATCCGGACACGATCGATACGTTGAAAGTCAAGGCCGTGGCCGGTGCGGCGAACAACCAGCTGGCCACACGTGACATGGGCGCCGAGCTTCAGAAGCGCGGCATCTATTACGCGCCGGACTATGTCATCAATGCCGGCGGCATCATCAACATCATGGGCGATCTCGATCCGAAGTACGACGCCAAATGGGTCGAAGGAAAGCTGCAGGGCCTGCGTCAGACCCTCGGCGAGGTGATGGACCGTGCCGAAGACGAAGGCACTCCGGCCAACATCGTTGCGGACAAGATTGCGCGCGAGCGCATCGAGGACGCGCGGGTTCGCAAGGCCGAAGCTGCCTAGGCGGTTACGACCACCGCAAAGCGTTCATCGAGCCGGAGGCGGACCGCGTCTCCGGCTCGTATCGTATCTGTGACCGGGACGCGCGCGGACACCTCGCGCCCGTTTTCCAGACGCAAGGAGAGGCGCGCCGAGCCGCCCGCCGCCTGCCGCATCGTGACCTGGGCCAGCGCGCCATCCGCCGCGGCGCGATCGATCACGATACCCTCAGGCCGAAGCAGAACCTTGACCTGTTCGCCGTCATCGCGTCCGGGTGCCGCCAGAGCGCCGAGCGGCGTCGAGGCACGTCCTGACTCGACGCGCGTGATAAATGCCTCAACATCGCCGAGCAGGCGGGCCGCCGTCTCGCTGACAGGAGACAGGTAGAGACGGTCGGGCGCACCGGTCTGGACGATCACGCCCTTGTTCATCAGGGCGATCTGATCGGCGACCGCCATGGCTTCCTCGGCATCGTGAGTCACGATCAAGGCGGCAGTCTCCGCCTCGCGCAATGCGTGCGTCGTCGCTTCGCGCAGTTCGGCGCGCAGCCGTCTGTCGAGGCCCGAGAATGGCTCGTCGAGCAGCATGACGTCGGGGGAGGGGGCGAGCGCGCGCGCCAGGGCGACACGCTGCTGCTCACCGCCCGAGAGTTCGTGCGGATAGGATTTGGCCTTGTGGGCGAGTTCCACGCTTGCCAGCCGGTCTCTGGCCAGCTCGCGGCGCTTTGCGCTACTGCCGCTGCGCAAGCCGAAGGCGACATTGTCCAGCGCGGTCAGATGGGGAAAGAGCGCATAGTCCTGAAACACCACACCGCAGCGCCGCGCCTCGGGATCAAGATGGACCGTGTCTCCGCTCCAGGTCTTTCCGGCGAACCGGACGGTACCGGCCTCCAGGCGTTCGAGCCCGGCTATCGCGCGCAGGAGGCTGGACTTTCCCGAGCCGGACGGTCCCAGCAGGGCCGTTACCCGTCCGCAGGTCAGGCTCAGCGATGCGCGGTCGACCGCCGGGCGGCCTTCGGCAAACGATACGACCGCATCGCAAACCTCCAAAAGGTCGCCTTTCATTCTGCTTCCTTCCTGACCAAGCGTTCGCTGCGAGTCATCTGGCGTGCAATCCAGATCATCGGGCCCAGCGCGGCAAGTGCGATCAGCAGGGCAGGCAAGGCGGCCATGCCAAGCCGCTCGTCAGAGGCATAGTTGTGGGCGGTGACCGCGAGCGTGTCGAAATTGAAGGGACGCAGGATCATCGTCGCGGGCAACTCCTTGAGAACCTCGACAAAGACCAGCAGGCCGGCGAGCAACGCGCCCGAGCGGATGAGGGGCCAGTGGACGCGGATTGCGACCTCGACCGGGCCGGCGCCAAGCGTCCGGGCGGCACCGTCGAGCGTCGGCGTGATGCGGGCCAGCGCGCTTTCGGCCGGACCGATTGCGGCTGCGGCGAAGCGCGACTGGTAGGCGAAGATCAATCCGAGAATGCCGCCGCTCAACAGCACCGGAAGGGGCATGCCGAACAGGCGCGTCCATACCGCATCCATGCCGTTCTGGGCCCATCCGAAAAGCGCGAGCACGCCCACGGCGGCGACCGCGCCTGGGACGGCATAACCAAGTCCGGCCAGGCGCGCCGCAAGTACGGCGGGCAGGCGCCGTGTCCGCAGGGCGTAGGCGGCGATGACGCCGAGTATTGCCGCCACTCCGCCGGAGATCGCGGCGAGCTGAACCGAATGCCACAGCGCGGCGCCGAGATCGCGCCCGACGGCTGAATGAGTTGCCAGCCATCCAAGCCGCCCCATCGGTATGATGAGCCCGGCCATCAGGGGCAGTGAGAGAAGGCCGATCGCGAGCGCGCTGCGTACCGGCGAGAGTTGCACCCGGCGCGGCGGGCGCTTGCGTCCCGACGCGGCGGCCTGACGCGCCCGCCGGCGCTGGAACCGCTCGATGAAGAAGATGAGGAAGGCCAGCGAGACCAGCACGAGCGCCAGCCTGGCCGCATCGGCCACCGAGCCCTCGCCCGCCCAGGCGCGAATGATCCCGACAGACAGGGTGGGGGCACCCAGGTGAACGACGGCACCGAAATCGGCCAGGGATTCCATCACCACCAGCGCAAGGCCTGCAGCGATTGCCGGACGGGCCATGGGAAGCGCCGCGCGCTGGAAAGCCTCGATCGGACCGCAGCCGAGCGTGCGCGCCGCGTCATAGGCTTCGCTCGACTGGCTGGCGAACGCCTCGCGCGCAAGCAGGTAGACGTAGGGATAAAGCGTGAAGGCAAAGATGAAGCCGGCCCCGACCGGTCCACGCACCACCGGGACGAGCCCTCCGAGGGGCCCGGTCGACTGGGTGAGGTCATACCAGCCATAGGCCGCCGCATAGGCCGGCATCGCCAAGGGGAGCGCAAGCAGCCATTCGAAAGCGCGCCGCCCCGGGAAGGCATACCGCGCCACCGTCCAGGCTGAGGCACTGCCGATCGATCCGGCTGCGGCAACGGCGATCACGCCCACGATGGCGGTGTTGGCCAGCCAGATCGGCAGGCGTGTGCCGGCTATATGGCCGAAATAGTCGGTCCACGGTCCGGTAACCGCGACGATGGCCACCGCAATCAGCGGCGCGGCGCAGATCAATGCGACGAAGACGGCCCCCCACAAGGGCGCGAAGCCGCCCCGGGACCGGGACGGCTCCGCCGCATCGTCATGGATGTCGCTTACTGCCATCCCACGCGGTCAAAGATGCGCTGCGCTTCGGAGGCATTCTCGCCGAGAACGTTGACGTTCAAATCGTCGGCGCTGAAATCGTGCAACTCGTCGAGCAGTGCGTTGTCGTACTGCGTCGAGGCGACTGCGGGAAACTCGTTGGTAAGCTCGGCGAACGCCCGCTGCGCCTCGGGCGAGAGAAGGAAGCGCAGGAAGCGGCGCGCATTCTCCGTGTTGGGCGCGCCCGCTGCGAGACCCGCGCCGGAGACGTTGATGTGCGTGTTCTCCGGGAAGAATAACTCGGTCGCATTCGCCACCGCCTGGTCGGCCGGATTGCCGGAATTGGCGATGCGTGCCCAGTAATAGTGATTGACCAGGGACACGTCGCAATCGCCGGCAGCGACCGCGCGGATCTGGTCCGTATCGGCGCCCTGCGGCGCGCGGGCAAGATTGTCCACGACGCCTTGCGCCCAGGCCTCGGCGCCATCCGCGCCCAGACGGTCGATCATCGCCGCCAGCAGGGACTGGTTGTAGACATTGTTGGACGAGCGCACGCAGACCCGGCCTTCGAACCGGGGATCGGCCAGGTCCTCGTAGCCGGAGAGCTCGGAGACGTCGACGCGTTCCGGCGCGTACACGATCACGCGGGCACGCGTGGCGAATCCGAACCAGAGATCGTCGGGATGATGAAGATAGGCGGGAATCTGCTCCATCGCGCCCTCAAGGCCGGCGGGCTGGAACAGGCCGGCTTCCGCCGCGCGGTAGAGGCGTCCGGCATCCACGGTAATCACGACATCGGCCGGGGAGCGGTCACCGTCTGTGCGCACGCGCTCGACCAGCAGGTCGCCGCCCGCCTCGATCACATTGACCTCGATCCCGGTTTCCTCGGTGAAGGCCGCGTAGACCGCATCGTCGGAGGCATAGTGGCGCGCGCTGAAAACGTTGACCACGCCAGCATCCTGGCTAGCGTCTTCTGAGCCTTCCGGTTGTCCGCATGCACTCAAAAGCAGGGGGATGGCCAAACCGGTCAGGCCGAGCAGGGTGGACGAGCTCTTCATATGCCTCTCCTTTAAAAATCGCACTTTGAGGCATGCCTGCCACTTTTGAGAACAGTTCGCAAGTTTTTGGCTGCGCGCTGACGTCTCAGCGCTGTCGAGCCGTCCGGAGTCCGCGAATCGCTCCGATGGCTTACGGCGCATAATTGCGCGTCGCCGGGAAAGCCAGTCCGGTCGCTCTGGAATAAAATATTCTGGCTGGCTGCGACAGAAGACCGCATCGCCGCTTGCGGCGCACTGCGAAGGGCGCCGGGACACCCTGATCTCCAGGCGCGCCAGGCAGAAAATTTCCCGGGATAGGCCTGGCCGCCAGTCTCATCCGACGCGGCTTTGCAGGATGCAAAAAGCCCCGGTTCCAACAGAACCGGGGCTTCGCTAAGCGGCTGTAATTTTAGCGCTAAATTGGTGGGCGATACTAGGATCGAACTAGTGACCCCTTCGGTGTGAACGAAGTGCTCTACCGCTGAGCTAATCGCCCGCAAGGCCGTGTCCTATACGAGGGAGGCGAATTTTGGTCAAGCAGAAGGAACGGCCCGCCTGCACCTGCGTTGAAAAGGGGAGCAAGTCATCATCCGAGGAAAAAATTTCGCTGAACGGGGTCCGTCACACTTTCGTCAAACAGAAAGATGACATATATGAGCGTCGCTTGCTTGCGGGCTCACCTCTGCAGGCATCGTTTTCCGCCCAGTTTGGCAAGTCCCGACGCGCCGTGGCCGCGAGCGCGTAAAGAGGAGGTCCTCCCCATGGCCACTAATGATCTTTGCACCCCTGAGGGTGCACGCCGTCTGAAAGAACGAATTGAAGCCTATTGGAGCGAGCGCGGTTATGACGTGAGCGTCGACTTGGTCGATGCCGGCTTCATGCCCGCCATGCGCTCCGCGCGCACCGATGTGCGCTCCAACCTGGTCAACGGTCTGCCGCGTCCGGCAAACGACCGCGCCAGCGAGCGCCGCTCGGCCTAGGCCTTGGCGCTCAACCGGGCCGACACGGCCTCGGTCAGGACGGTTTCAAACTCGTCGTACTGCTTGAAAAGCCGGTCCGCGCCCAGTGTGCGGACCGGCTTTTCACTATAACCCCCTTCAAAGAGCAGGCAGATGGCGCCGGCCGCACGGGCCGCCAGCGCATCCGGCTCTGAATCGCCGACCAGAACGCCCAGCGCCGGTGTGCCCCCGAAGGCCGCAAACAGATGCGCCGGGTCCGGCTTCTTCGCGATGCCGCTGTCCGCTCCGACGATCCGTTCGAAACGATCACTCATCTTCAGCTGGTCCAGCAGGGCCTGAGCCAGGGTTTGCGGCTTGTTGGTGCAGACTGAAAGACGCGCGCCGCGCGTTGCCAGACGGTCGAGCACGGCTTCGACATGCGCAAACGGGCGGCTGTCGACGGCGATCTGGTCGCGATAGACCTCCAGGAAGCGCGTCAGGCAATCATCGATCTCCGGCTGTCCAGCCTCGACATTCTGGCGTGCGAAGGTGCGCTCGATCAGGGCGCGTGCGCCGCGTCCGACCATGGCGCGCACATCGTCGACGCGGACTTCGGACAACCCGCAAGGCTTCACCGAGGCATTGAGGGCCCGCACCAGGTCCGGCGCAGTGTCGACCAGGGTCCCGTCGAGATCGAACGCGATGGGCAGGCCGGCAATGGGGTCGTCAGTCAGGGTCATCGGCTGTTCCGGTCCGGGTTGCGCACGAGCGGTCGCGTGCCTTTCAACAATCGGCTATAGCGCTTCGGAATATGGATGCCCACGCTTGCCAAGTGAGTCGCCGCACATGAAGACGTCCCGCGCCGCCATCATTCTTGCCGCCGGTCAGGGAACGCGCATGAAGTCTGCGCTGGCCAAGCCCCTTCACAGTGTTGGCGGCCGCTCCATGCTGGACTGGACGCTGGCACTGGCCGACGCGGTCGCGGCCGACCGCAAGGTGACGGTCTGGGGCGCCCATTCGCCGGCAGTGAAAGACGCTGCGGAAGCGGCCGGCTCGGCGACAGCGCTCCAGGACCCGCCGCAAGGCACCGGCCATGCAGTCGCCTGCGCGAAGGACGCGCTGGACGGTTTCGAAGGGCACGCCGTTGTCCTTTACGGCGATACGCCGCTGATCCGGCCCGAGACGGTGGAGGCGGTCTTTTCCGCCCTCGCTGGAGAAGCGTCCATTGCCGTGCTCGGCTTTGAAGCCGACGACCCGGCCGGATATGGCCGCCTCATCGAGGATGGCGCGGACGGTCTGGACGCCATCGTGGAGGATCGCGAGGCGAGCGAGGCCGAGCGCGCGATCCGCCTGTGCAATTCCGGAGTTCTGGGCGCGCCGGTACCGCTCCTGTTCGACCTCCTGTCCGAGGTCACCAACGAGAATGCCAAGGGCGAATACTATCTCACCGACATCGTCGCGATTGCACGGTCGCGCGGGCTGAAGTGCAAGGCCGTGCGCGGCGCACAGGCCGAGATGCTCGGCGTCAACTCGCGCAGCGATCTGGCCGAGGCCGAGGCGGCGTTTCAGGCGCGCCGGCGCCGGGAGATGATGGAGAGCGGGGTTACACTGATCGCGCCGGACACCGTGTTCTTCAGCCACGATACGGGCATCGCCGCGGATGTGGTCGTTGAGCCCAATGTCGTGTTCGGTCCCGGCGTGAGTGTCGCGTCGAATGTTCGCATCAAGGCCTTCAGCCATCTTGAGGGCGCGTCACTGGGCGAGGGCGCCGAAGCCGGTCCGTTCGCACGGCTTCGTCCGGGTGCCGAACTCGGGGCGAATGCGAAAGTCGGCAACTTCGTCGAGGTGAAGAAGGCACGCCTCGGAGAGGGTGCAAAAGCCAGCCATCTCACCTATCTCGGAGATACGGATGTCGGTGCGCACGCCAATATCGGAGCCGGAACGATCACCTGCAATTATGACGGGTTTTTCAAGCACAGGACGGTGATCGGCGAGGGCGCCTTCATCGGCTCGAACACCTCGCTGGTCGCTCCGGTGACGATCGGCGCCGGTGCGATGACGGGGTCGGGCAGCGTTATCACCGAGGACGTCCCGGACAATGCCCTGGCGCTTTCTCGCGCCCGTCAAAGCGAGAAGCCGGGATGGGCGCAGCGATTCCGCGAGGCGATGCAGGCCCGCAAGGCGAAGGCGCAGGCCAGGTCGAAGAAGGATTAGAAGCGATACGATGAGCGATTTGAAACAACGTCTTTCCGACCCCGGTCTGTTCAGGACCGAGAGCTATGTCGATGGAAAATGGGTGTCGGGGGAGACCCGTTTTCAAGTTTCCAACCCGGCCAATCGCGAGATCATTGCCGAGGTCTGCGATGTCGGCGAGGCCGGAGCCCGCAAGGCGGTCGCTGCCGCCCATGACGCCTTTGCCAAATGGAAGAAGACATCTGTCTTCGAGCGCGCCCGGCTGGTGCAGCGCTGGCACGAGCTGATCATGGAGCATGTGGCCGACCTCGGCACGCTGATCACCGCCGAGATGGGCAAGCCCCTCAAGGAAGCGCGCGGCGAAGTCGCCTACGGGGCAAGTTTCGTGAAGGTCTCTGCCGAGGAGGCCACCCGCCTGCACGGTGAGACGATGGCGACCCAGTTTCCGGGCACGCGCGGATGGACGATCCGTCAGCCTGTCGGGGTTGTGGGCTGCATCACGCCCTGGAATTTTCCCTCTGCCATGATCACGCGCAAATGCGCGCCGGCCCTGGCTGCCGGCTGCACCATGGTGGTCAAGCCGGCGCCGGAAACGCCGCTCTCCGCTCTGGCGCTGGCCGAGCTGGCCGAGCGCGCGGGCATTCCCAAGGGCGTCTTCAATGTCATCTGCGGCGATGCGACAAAAATCGGCCCGGTTCTGACCGGCTCGCCGGAAGTCGCCATGATCGGCTTCACCGGATCGACCGAGATCGGCAAGCTGTTGATGCGCCAGGCCGCCGACGGCGTGAAACGCGTCTCGCTGGAACTTGGCGGAAACGCTCCCTTCATCGTGATGGACGATGCCGATATCGAGAAAGCCGCCGATGGCGTGCTGGCCTCCAAATTCCGTGCCGGCGGTCAGACCTGTGTCTCGGCCAACCGCATCATCGTGCAGGAACGGATCGCCGACCGGCTGGCCGAAGCGCTCAAGGCGCGCATCGAAAAGGTGAAGGTCGGGTCGGGATTTGACGATGGGGTCGATGTCGGACCGCTGATCCACGACGAGGCTGTGACGCGCGTGGGCCGGCTGGTCGAGAATGCGCGCGAGCAGGGCGCCTCCATTCTGGCTGGCGGACGCTCGCTCGCCGACGAGCTGGGTGGCAGCTTCTATGCGCCCACGCTTATCTCTGGCGGTCATGCCGGTCTCGATATCGCGCGCAACGAGATCTTCGGGCCGGTGGCATCGCTGTACCGGGCCCGGGACGAGGCCGAGATCCTGCGTCTGGCGAACGATACGCCCTTTGGGCTCGCCGCCTATGTCTACACGCGCGATATCGGACGGGTCCACAGGATCACCGAAGGCCTCGACTACGGCATGGTGGGCGTGAACGCGCCCATGGTCGGCTCGTCCACCACGCCGTTCGGCGGTGTGAAGGAATCCGGTATCGGCCGGGAAGGCGGCAAGTGGGGCGTGGAAGAATTCACCGAGCTTAAATTCGTGATGCTGGGAGATGTCGAATGAACGTCCAGAAGGTCAACGCGGCGCGCGCTGCGCTTGATTACGTCGAGGACGGCATGACGCTCGGCCTGGGGTCGGGTTCGACGGCGGAGGAGTTCGTTCGCCTGCTCGGCACGCAAATGGCGCAGGAGCCGATCCAGGTGCGCGGCATCGCGACCTCCCGGGGCACCGAACAGGTCGCGCGCGACGCCGGCGTGCCGCTGATCTCGATCGAGCAGGCCCACAAGATCGACCTGACCGTCGATGGCGCAGACGAGGTCGACGGCCGGTTCCGGCTGGTCAAGGGCGGCGGCGCCTGCCTTCTGCGCGAGAAGATCGTGGCCAGCGCGTCCGACCTCATGGTCGTCATCATCGACGAGACCAAGCTGGTCGAGACGCTAGGCGCCTTCCCGCTGCCCGTGGAGGTCGATCCGTTCGGCTTTACCATTACCGCCAAGAAGGTCTTCGATGCGCTTCGCCGCGCCGGCGTTCCTCGGCCGGATGTGTCCTTGCGGCGCCTCGGCGACGGGCTTGAGCCCCTGGTCACCGATGGCGGCCACTACATTCTCGATTGCAGCTGCGGCGAAATCCCCGATCCGGAACGGGCCGCTGCCGCCCTGATCGAAATTCCCGGGGTAATCGATCACGGCCTCTTTCTTGATATTGCCCGTGTCGTGATCGTGGGAGAAGACGACGGTGCGCGGGCGATGGAGCTGTAGCGGGCGAGGTGTCCTAGACGCCCGATATGAGCGGTCTATGAGATTAGCCTTCAAATCTTTTTGAATCATCTCGTCGACGACGCCGTCTTGAGCTTTCAATGCTCCTAAAATTTTGTTTCTGGATTTCCAGCGGCGCTTTTCTCAGTAGCCAAACTTGAAAAGTTTGGATGCACTCGTCTGCAACGTCGCGAGCGTAGGCGCTTCGGCAAAGTACGATCGCTACAAGCAACACGGGGCAAAGAAGGATCGCCCAAAAGACCTCCGCCCCAACTGATAACAAGTTCACTAAACTTCGCATGTCGACCACTCCCCGGCGTTGATGTCGAGGGCCCATTGTTCACAGGCTCAGTTCCGCGCAACGCACCACTAGCTGAGAGTGCTATTATCCGCTCTGCATGGCAGGCCATGCGCAGAAAATCCGCTAGCGGTAAGTGCCTTTACGCCTAGCTGGCCACCGATGCTTGCGTCTTCATCGTGCCCGCCCCACCTTGCCCTCCATCTGATGACTGCCGCGCGGGAGCCTGCTTATGGCCGACTACGACTATGACCTTTTCACCCTCGGCGCCGGTTCGGGCGGGGTGCGCGCCTCGCGCCTGTCCGCACTGAAAGGGGCAAAGACCGCGATCGCGGAGGAATACCGCCCCGGCGGCACTTGCGTGATCCGTGGCTGCGTGCCGAAGAAGTTCATGGTCTATGCGTCCGAATTCGCCAAGAATTTCGAGAAGGCCAAGGGTTATGGCTGGAGCTTCGGTTCGCCCCAGTTCGACTGGGTCTCGTTTCGCGATGCCATGCATGCCGAGGTCGACCGCCTGTCCGGCATCTACGAGAAGAATCTGCAGAATTCCGGGGTCGAGCTGATCAATGACCGGGCTGTCCTCGAAGACGCGCATACGATCCGGCTGGTCAACGAGAACCGCACCGTCACCGCAAAACACATCCTGATCGCGGTCGGCGGTACACCCACCCTGCAGGAAGATCTGGAGGGTATCGACCTCACGCTGACCTCGAACGATCTGTTCAATCTGGAGACACTGCCCCAGCACATCGTGATTGCGGGCGGAGGCTATATTGCCTGCGAATTTGCCCAGATTTTCGCCGGTCTGGGTGTCGATGTCTGCCTGGTCTACCGGCGTGAGACGGTGCTGCGCGGGTTTGACGACGACGTGCGCACCTTCGTTCACGAAGGCCTGAAGAAGGCGGGCGTGAGAGTCATCACCCATGCCAACTTCGAGAAGATCGAGAAGGGCGAAAAAGACGGCTGGCGCAAGGTCCATCTGGATACCGGCGACGTGCTGGACTCCGATGCCGTGGTGCTGGCCATTGGTCGTACGCCCGCGACCCGGGGGCTGGGCCTGGAGAAGGCCGGAGTCGATCTGGACGAGCAGGGGGCGGTGGTCGTCGACGAGTATTCGCAGAGCAGCGTCGACCACATCTATGCCATCGGTGACGTGACCAACCGGGTCAATCTGACCCCGGTCGCAATCCGCGAAGGCATCGCGTTCTGCGAGACGGTCTTCGGCGGGAACAAGACGGCCTACGATCGCTCATGCATTCCGACGGCGGTCTTTACCCAGCCGCCTGTGGGCACGGTGGGCCTGACCGAGCAGGAAGCGCGTCAGGATTGCCAGAAGGTCGATGTCTACAAGTCGACCTTCCGGCCGATGAAGGGAATGCTGACCGAAAACCCCGACCGCATGATGATGAAGCTTATCGTGGATGCCGGTAACGACAAGGTTGTTGGCGTTCACATGGTGGGCGACGACGCACCGGAGATCATCCAGGCGGTCGGTATTGCGGTGAAGAGCGGACTGACCAAGGCGCAGTTCGACGCGACCTGCGCCGTCCACCCGACGGTGGCCGAGGAGCTCGTCACAATGCGCGAGAAATGGGTCCCGCCCGAAATCGGCGCCGGTTAGCCGCCTTGCCAGCTCTCATCCAGGGAACGCAATCCAGCGCTTCGCAGGGTCGATTTCGCTAAGGCCCGCAGGTGTAATCGTGTATAGAGGCAGTCACCAGATTTCAGGGAGGAAGACTGATGACCCGTTTCATGATGGCTGCCGCATCCTCGATTGCGCTGCTGGCCGCGTGCTCGCCGCAGGGCGCTGACGAGAGCGAGACCGATGCGCCGATGAATGGCGAGGCGATGCCCGCCGACGAGGCTGACTCGATGAGCGCGCCCGGCCAGGGCGAAGAGATGAGCCAGGAAGACAGCGACGCAATTGCTTCGCTTCTCGCTGGCGCCCAGCTCGTCGATATCCTTGCCCACGAACGCCGCGAGGGTGATCGCGCGCGCGACGAATACCGCAATCCGATGGAAACCATGGCCTTCTTCGGGCTGGAACCGGGCATGACCATTGCCGAAGCCCTGCCGGGTGGCGGCTGGTACACGCGCATCCTTCTGCCCTACGTGTCCGCGGACGGCCGTTATGTCGCGCTGAATTATCAGGAAGACGTATGGGCCCAGATGTATGGCGAGAACTGGAACGAGGAGTCCCAGGCCGAGATCCGCAACTGGCCGGAGACGGCTCCGGCCGCGCTTGCGGAGAATGGCCCCGTCTCTGCAGACGCCATCTCTGCCTACATGCTGGACGCCATTCCCGAGTCCGAAGACGGGCAAGGCGATGCGGTCCTGTTCATCCGCGCGCTGCACCATCTGAACCGCTTCGGCTCCGAGCACATGGATGTGGCGCTGGGCGAGGTCCACGACTTCCTCAAGCCCGGCGGCATTGTCGGCGTGGTCCAGCACCGCGCCCCGGCTGACGAGACCGATGCGCGCGCATCCGGCGACCGCGGCTACATGCGCGAAGCCGACGTGATCGCAGCGTTCGAGCGCAACGGATTTGCGCTGGAGGAAAGCTCCGAAATCAACGCCAACCCGGCCGACACCGCGGACTACGAGAACGGTGTCTGGATGCTGCCGCCCTCCAATGGCGGTGACAGCGAGGGCGAGGACGTTCCCCCGCTCCAGTCCGTCGGCGAGAGCGACCGCATGACGCTGCGCTTCGTCAAACCGGAATAGGCGCACCGCGCTGGCAGACAGGCAGAACCCCGGGTATCCGCGCCCGGGGTTTTGTCGTTATATGGCCAGCTTCATCAGGACATGGCTCAGGATCGGAAAGGGGGAGTCATGCTTGCCATACCCTTGGCGATTTCCACGGCGTTGGTGGTGATCACCGTCGCGATTCACATGGCGGGACTGGCCGCGCTCATCGGCGTCATGCGTGCGCGCGCCGATCACATCCAGCCGTTCCGGAATGCGTGGCGGCAAGTGGGAATGATCCTTCTGGTCATTCTCGCGCTCTTCCTGATCCACACGATCCAGATCTGGATCTGGGCAGCGGTCTATGTCTGGCTGGACGCGTTCGACACGTTCGAGGCCGCCCTCTACTATTCCACGTCCAGTTTCACCACTGTGGGGTATGGCGACCTGGTCCCCGATCAGCGCTGGCGCATCCTCGGCGCGATCGAAAGCGCGAACGGCTTCTTGCTGCTGGGCTGGTCGACCGCCTTCCTGATTTCTGTCGTGAGCCGGCTGCGGTCGATCGAATTTACGTGGCTGGAAGAGCGGTTCGAGCGCAAGGTGGAGGCCGACACCGGGCAAGCCGGCAAGCCTGACTAGGCGTGGGCCTCGCCCTTCCACGGTGCGCGGTGGCTTGCCCCGCCTTGCCAGTGCGGGCTAAACCCTTGCTCCATACACCGATCCGGCTTTCAAAAAGGGGCTCACCGGGCTCATGTTCAACAAGATTCTGATCGCCAATCGCGGCGAGATCGCCGTCCGCGTCATCAAGACCTGCAAGCGTCTGGGCATTCCCACCGTGGCGGTCTACTCCGAAGCGGATGCCGCCTCCCTGGCGGTCGAGATGGCCGACGAAGCCGTCTTTATCGGCCCCCCGGCTCCCGGCGAGTCCTACCTGAACATGGACCGGATCCTGGCCGCGTGCGAGGAGACCGGGGCTGACGCGGTCCATCCTGGCTTCGGCTTCCTGTCGGAAAACGCGAAGTTTCCCGAGGCGCTGGCCAAGAAGAACATCGCCTGGATCGGGCCGAACGTGTACGCAATCCAGTCGATGGGCGACAAGCTGGAGTCGAAAAAGCTCGCGGCCAAGGCCGGGGTCAGCACGGTTCCCGGCTTCAAGGGCGAGATCGAGGACGATCAGCAGGCGGTCGAGGTCGCGGACGACATCGGCTACCCGGTCATGATCAAGGCCTCGGCCGGCGGTGGCGGCAAGGGCATGCGCATCGCCCGCTCCGCGTCAGAGGTCAAGGACGGCTTCAAGGCCGCGCGCAACGAAGCCAAGTCCTCCTTCGGCGACGACCGCATCCTGATCGAAAAATTCGTCGAGAAGCCGCGCCATATCGAGATCCAGGTCCTCGGCGACAAGCATGGCAATGTGATCCATCTCAACGAGCGCGAATGCTCCATTCAGCGGCGCAATCAGAAAGTGATCGAGGAGGCGCCGTCGCCTTTCCTCGACAAGAAGACGCGCGACAAGATGGGCGAGCAGGCCGTGGCGCTCGCCAAGGCGGTCGATTACGACAGCGCCGGCACGGTCGAGTTCATCGTCGACCCGAACAAGAATTTCTACTTCCTGGAAATGAATACCCGCCTCCAGGTGGAGCACCCGGTTACCGAGCTGACTCACGATATCGACCTGGTCGAACAGATGATCCGCGTCGCCGCGGGCGAGGAGCTGGAGCTCACCCAGCGCGATGTCCGCATCAAGGGTCATGCCGTCGAGGCCCGGCTCTATGCCGAGGACCCGTATCGCGGTTTCCTGCCCTCCATCGGGCGTCTGGAACGCTATGTCGAGCCGGAGCAGGGCCCGATGGGGCCGGGCAAGCTTCGCATCGATTCCGGGGTACGCGAGGGCGACGAGATCTCGCTTTTCTACGACCCCATGATCGCCAAGGTCATCGGCTATGGCGACACGCGCGAAAAGGCCATCGATGCCTTGGCCGACAGCCTGGACCGGCTTCACGTCGAAGGCTTGCAGGCCAATGCGCCCTTCCTCTCTGCGGTCCTGGACGAGACCGATTTCCGCAAGGGCAACATCCACACCGGCTATATCGACGAGCATTTCCCCGACGGGTTCGCGGGTACGGTCGCACGCGAGGATCAGCTTCGCTTCATGACTGCGGCGGCAGCTTTCGTGCACACGACATTCGTCCAGCGCGCCACCCAGATTGCCGGGCGCCTGACTCCCGCGCCGAATGCGGGCGAACTTCACGACTGGGTCGTGATCATGGACGGGCACAGATTCGCGGTGGAGATGCGTCTGCCACAGGGCGCGATCGGTGAGGAGGTCCCCGCCGAGCTGTGGTGTCCGGCTCTTTCCACCGGGCGCATGGCACTCGCCACAAGCTGGCGGCCGGGCGATCACCTCTTCGAGGGCGAGTTGGATGGCGAGAAATTCGCGCTGACCTTTTCCGACCGGACCGAGGGCTACCGCCTGCGTCATCGCGGTTTTGCCGCCACGGTGCTGGTCTGTACCCCGCGTACCGCCGAGCTGCACGCCCGCCTGCCGGAAAAGGAAGCCGCCGACACAGCCAAGCTGATCACCAGCCCGATGCCGGGCTTGGTCATGTCTGTCAATGTCGAGGTCGGCCAGGAGGTCAAGGCCGGTGAAGCCCTGGTCGTGGTCGAGGCCATGAAGATGGAAAACGTCTTGCGTGCCGAACGCGACGGCACGGTCAAGTCCATCGAGGCCGGCGCGGGCGACAGCGTCGCGGCCGACGAGCTGCTGATCGAATTCGAATAGACCTGGCTGAAGGTGAACGCTTCATCGCCCCTCTTTCTTGACAGGGCTGGCGACGCACTCAACGCTCCGGCCTTGTAGTTCTGGGAGGACGTAGAATGGATTTCACGAATCTGCTTTTCAGCCCGAACGGGCGAATTGGTCAGAAAGAGTATTGGGTCGGAATCATGATCCTCATCCTCGGCAACATTCTTGCCGGGATGATCCCCATTTTGGGGACGCTTCTGTGGCTGGGCCTGATCTATGTGGGCGTCTGCGTCTACGGGAAGCGGTTGCACGACATCGGCAAGACCGCCTGGATCCATGCTCTTGTCTGGGGCGTTTCGATCGCTCTCACGGTTCTCGCCTTCGCCTTTGCAGGCGGTAGCCTGCTGGCCGCCGGCCTGAACAATAATGAGGTCGATGCCGCAACGATCCTGGCCGCCAGCGGCAGCTTGCTGCTCTTCACCGGTCTGGGAAGCCTGATCTGGCTCGGATACACGATCTGGCTTGGCGTGATTGCGGGCGAGGCGGGTTCGAACCGGTTTGGACAGCCTCCTGTTCGCACGATTTCATCTGAACCGGTCGATTCCACGCCGCCCGGCGGTAACGAACCGCCCGCGGCCTAGACGTATCCAGCGTATAGAAACGTTGATGACAAACGCGCGGCGGGTCATACCCGTCGCGCGTTTCGTTTGTTGCTGACCCGGTGATCCGAGATGAACCTGAAGACTGCCTTCTTGCCGGTCTACCGCGCCGATGCGGACGATTACTGGCTTGGACTGGGCGTTATCGCCCTGATCGATGCGTTGCGTATAACCCTCGCCGGTCCGGGTGCGGGGCTACTCACCTTTTTGATCATCGTGTTCTTTTTCATCGCCCTCCATATCAACCGGCTTCGCGATGCGGGCCGGCCAGGCGCTCTTGCCATGATCGCGGCCGCTGTCGCGCTCGCAGCCAAGGGAATCGTTGCCCTGATCGCGATGGCGGTGTCGCTCACACCGCTGTTATTCGAGTATTTCCAAAGCCAGGGGATCAATACCGAGGACCCGCAGGCGCTTCAGGAAGCCTCCCAGGACCCGGCGCTGATGCAGGGCTTTCAGACCTATCTGGAGAATCAGGGGCCCGAATTCGCGCTTCAGCTGGCCGGGGCAGGCGCGTGGCCTTCGCTGTTCGGCTTCTGGATTGCAGCCTTGCTGATGGGGTTGTGGTACGCGCGCATGGGGCCGCGGGCCTGACCTCTGCGTCAGCGCGGGCAGGCTTGTACTCGCTGAGAAGCTGGTAGCCGCCAGTGTTCAAGGCCGGTCGGCAACCGGCGGCTCTTCAGGTTTCGTCTTGCCGAACACGCCTTCAAAAGCCTGTTTCAGCGCCAGGTCCGCGTCTTCCATCGTGATGGGCAATCCCAGATCGACCAGGCTCGTCACGCCGTAGCGCGGATCGGAGATGCCGCACGGCGTGATGCCGCCAAAGTGGGACAAATCGGGCTCCACGTTCAGCGCGATCCCGTGAAAGCTCACCCAGCGCCGCAGACGTATCCCGATGGCGGCGATCTTGTCCTCGCGTTCCGGGCCGCCCGGCTGGGTCCGGTCGACCCAGACCCCCACCCGGTTGCAGCGCCGCTCGCCGGTCACGTTGAAGCGCTCCAGCGTGTCGATGATCCATTGTTCCAGGTTGCGAACGAACTGGCGCGCATCCCGCCCGCGCTTGGTCAGGTCCAGCATGACGTAGGCCACGCGCTGCCCCGGCCCGTGATAGGTATATTCTCCGCCCCGTCCGGTCTTGTGCACAGGGAAGCGATCCGATTGCCGGAGGTCTTCCGGCTTCGCGCTCGTTCCCGCCGTGTAGAGCGGCGCATGCTCGAGCAGCCAGATCAGTTCTCCCGCCTCGCCCGCGGCAATGGCGGCAGCGCGCGCCTCCATGGCCTCGACGGCTGCCTGATAGTCAACCGGCGTTTTCGAGACTGCCCAGCCCACGCCATCCATCTGCATATTGTCGTCATCCTTAACGGGTCTGAAACCGGCACCGAACATCGTGGTCCTCAAGGTGCCTGACAAGGCATCGGAGTGCAGCGCGACATTTGGGATGAATTCATGAGCCAGCTCGGCCAGGTCAAGGTGGAGATATCGGTCATTCTCGGGCGCTCGCGCCTGCCGATCCATCAGTTTCTCCGCATGGGACGCGGCGCGGTGATTCCGCTCGATGCCGCGGAGCATGACGAGGTGTGGATTCTGGCGAATAATCACCCCATTGCGCGGGGCGAAATCATGATCCAGGGCGACCGGGTCGCAGTGCAGATCACCGACGCGGCGAATGTGCCCGACTTTTTCGCAGACTGACTGTTCAAGCTCTATCGCCCCTTGCACAAGGGGACTTCACAAATCTGACCGGGCTTGCTACACGCCCGGCTCCCAAGTTCGCGGCCGTGGCGGAATTGGTAGACGCGCAGCGTTGAGGTCGCTGTGGGGTAAAACCCGTGGAAGTTCGAGTCTTCTCGGCCGCACCATTTGGGAACGTCCCGACAACCGGGCATTCCTCACAATCAGGATTGAGGCCGGGCATCTGATGCTCTGGCGACGCAGGAAGCGCAAATCCTGGCGGGGATTGGGTTGAGTTTCGCTCTGTCCGCTCCGCATAGGGAGCACCATGAAGCGATACGTCATTGCACTCGCCGTCATAGCCGCCATTGGCGCATGGCTTGTGCTGCACGATTCCAGCACCCGCATCTATGAGTTCAGCGGCGTAGAGGGCCCCACTGCGCCGACGCTGATTAGCGGCGCGGAGCCTGCTCGGGTGCGCGACTATGAGCGGGGCGGGACCAACCGGCTGGCCGTGCTGGTCACCGATCCTGCGTCCAACTGGCTGGGTCTGGTCCGTGGCTTCAAAGCGCATGGAATCCCGTTCACGATGACGCGGGATCCGGCCCGCGCGATGGGCCACGAGGTGGTGCTCGCCTATCCTTCGATCTCCGGCCGTCTGCTGCCGGCCGAGGCGCTTGGCGGCCTGGCTGATCATGTTCGACGCGGGGGCACCGTGCTGACTTTCGATCTGGCCGGGGGCGGTCTGGAAGCGCTTTTCGGTGTGGCATCGCGGCATCCAGGTCGCGGCCGGTCCGAAATCCGCTGGCTCGACGCTTCGCTGGCGCCTGGCGATCGGTTGACCCGCTTCAACAGTCCGCGCGCCGAAGCCCAAGTGGGCAGCTATGGGATCGTCCCGACCACGGCTGTGCGCATGGCCAACTTCGACGACGGCACCGCGGCGGCGGTGTGTCGCCGTGCCGGCGGCCGTGCCTGCATTCTCGGTCTGGATCTCGGCTCTTTGACAAATCGCGCGATGAATGGCCGGTCAGAGCAGGTGTCTGCCCAGGCGGTGAACTCCTACGACCCGAGCCTCGACCTCATGTATCGCTGGATTCGGGACCTTTATGTGGAGGGCGAAGATACGCCCTATTTGATCGGCACCGCGCCAGCCGGCTGGCAGGGCAGTCTCATCCTCACCCACGATATCGATTTCACGCGTTCCGTGGCGAATGCACCGCATTTCGCTCAGGCTGTGCGGAGCCGAAATCGGTCCGCGACCTTCTTCATCCAAACCCGGGTTATTCGCGACTGGAACGACGACGTCTTCTTTAATGAGGAAAACCTGGAGCCGATGCGCGAGACCGCGCAAGGCATGGAGATTGGAAGTCATAGCGTTTCACACTCGCGCTCATTTGCCTCCTTTCCGCTCGGAAGCGGGTCCGAGAGCTATCCGGACTATCGCCCGTTCGTGGAGAGCTTTACCGAAACGCGGGACGGGACTGTTCTTGGCGAATTGCGGGTATCGCGGTTTCTGCTCGAGGAGGTGCTTGGAGTCGAGGTCGCGTCCTTCCGCTCAGGGTATCTGGCCAATCATCCAGCTCTTCCTGAAGCCTTGGCGGCAACCGGTTATCGCTACTCTTCGACCCTTGCTGCGAACACAGTCCTGACCCACCTGCCATACCAACTGGCCCATGCCCGCTCCGGCAATGCGCTGGTTCCAGTCTGGGAGTTCCCCGTTACGATCGAGGATGAAAAGCCCCCGCGCCTTGGCGACCGGTTCGATGCGGCGGTTGACGTCATCGATGATGTGACTGGCCATGGCGGCGTGGCCACCGTGCTGATCCATCCCGATATCACGGGCCATAAGCTCGAGTTCGAAGAACGCCTGATGGACCATTATGCAGGCCGATTGTGGATGGGCTCGCTGCGCCAATTTGGCCGCTGGTGGAGCGCCCGCAGCCTTGCAGAAGTGGATTTTGACGGAGACGCCGTAGCGGTCACGGCGCCGGAGACCCTGACAGATCTGGTGATCCTGTTTCCCAAGACTGGCGGCTCACTCGTTCTGGACGGTGTTCGGGGCTCTCAACGGGTGCCGGTCGCGCGTCCGTGAACGCCGGGAACTGGCTGGCTCTTGCGCGCAGGCACAACCGTTCAGTGCGCTCGATTTCTAGCTGGATGGCGCCTATCTTCGCTCCTCGTACGCGCTCCGCCAGCCCGAGGTCTCCATGTCCGACTCTGCCGACCTGCTTGATGAGACCGTCCCGCATGACGAAGAGGAACAGGTCACGCACAAGCTGATCGGGGAAATCGTCGACGCCATCTCCGACTCCGATGCGGCGCTCGCCCACGGCCTGTTCGAAGACCTTCACCCCGCCGACGCCGCCGATGCGGTGGAACAGCTGAGCTACGACCAGCAGATCGCGCTGGCCGAGCTGGCGCCACGCGTGTTCGGCGGTGAAATGCTGGCCGAGCTCCAGGACGATACGCGCGCGGACATCATCAACGAACTCGATCCCGGTCATCTCGCAGAGGCGATCCAGGATCTTGATTCCGATGACATGACGCTGGTGGTCGAGGATCTCGACCCGGAAATGCGCGCGCGTGTCCTGGCCGAGGTATCCGACAGCGATCGCGAGCGGCTGGAAAGCTCGCTGGCGTTCGAGGAGGACACGGCCGGGCGCCTGATGCAGCGCGAGTTCGTGGCAGCGCCCACCTTCTGGAGCGTGGGCAACACGATCGACCACATGCGCCGCGCCGGCGAGGATCTGCCCGATCTCTTCTTTGAAGTCTTTGTCGTCGATGAAGCGTTCAAACCGGTCGGCTCCATCCCGGTCTCGCGCCTCATGCGCTGCGGTCGCGATGTCAGGCTGGCCGACATAATGGTGGCGCCCCAGGCCATCATCCGGCCTGATCGCGATCAGGAAGAGGTGGCCTATCTCTTCGAGAAATACCACATGATCTCGGCCCCGGTCGTGGATGATGATGGCCGGCTCTCAGGCATGCTGACCGTCGATGACATGGTCGATGTCATTCAGGAAGAGAACAAGGAAGACATGCTCGCGCTGGCCGGCGTGAACGAGGCTGGCTCATCGGACACCGTCTGGTCTTCCGTGCGCGCGCGTGCGCCCTGGCTGCTCGTCAACCTGGGAACGGCGGTGCTGGCGTCCGGGGTCATCGCCATGTTCGAGGGCGCCATCGCCCAGCTTGTGGCGCTCGCTGTCCTCATGCCCATCGTCGCCTCGATGGGCGGCAATGCCGGTACGCAATCGCTTGCCGTCGCGGTGCGGGCCATCGCCTCGCGCGATCTGACGGTCTCCAATGCGGCGCGTGTCATCTGGCGCGAGTTTGCCGCGGGCGCGGTGAACGGGCTGATCTTCGCCATCCTCATGGGGGCGATTGCAGGCGTGTGGTTCCAGAGCTTCACACTGGCCTGGGTCATTGCGCTGGCCATGATCATCAATCTGGCCTGCGCCGGACTGGCAGGCATCCTCGTGCCCCTGGGCCTGAAGCGCTTCGGTGCGGACCCTGCCGTCGCCTCATCGGTCTTCGTGACCACGGTGACCGATGTGGTGGGGTTTTTCGTCTTCCTGGGCCTGGGTGCCATGGTATTGCTTTAGTTCGTCTCGACAGTGGCTCGGCCGGGGGCGTGAACAAACGCTTGAGAGGGCTTTTAGATGAAGTTTCAACACACCTTGGCCCTTATGGGTCTCGCTGGCGCATTGAGTGCGGCGCCCGCGCTTGCACAGGACGCGGCCGGTTCGCAAAACTCCGATCAGGGCCTGACCACGACAGCGTGGCGTCAGGGACCTGATCTCGAAACGCCGCGCGCCGGTCTCAGTGCCGTGGAGTTTGAGGGCAATCTCTATGCCGCCGGCGGTGCCGGCCTCGTCAATCCGCGCGACGATTTCGAGGTCTATGAAACCGCTACCGGGCGCTGGCGTCCGCTTGCGCCTCTGCCCACCGGGCTGGAGCGTTTCGGCATGGCCGCGGGCGATGAACGGCTCTGGATTGCGGGCGGGTACAGCTCGGACTCGACCAGCAGTGCGACCTCCGGGGTCTGGTCCTACGATCCCGAGATGGATGTCTGGCAGGCCGAGGCCGATCTTCCCGGGCCCAAGGCGGCGTTCTCGCTCGTTGCATTCGATGGATCGCTTTACGCCATCGGCGGAGAGGAGGGCGCTCCGGGTGTGTTTGTCTACGACATCGAGGCCGGCTTGTGGTCGGCGATCGAAGCGCCTCCCGAGATCAACCGTCGCGGCGCGGTAGTAGTCGTAGTAGGAGACGAAATCTGGCTTCTCGGAGGCGCCACGGGCGGCGAGGCGACCGCTCGCGTCGACGTTTTCAACCCGCTGACCGGCGTCTGGCGCATCGGTCCGGCGCTGCCTGAGCCACGTGCCGGCCATGCCGCCGCGCTTCACGATGGGGTGATCTACGTTTTTGGGGGCCGTAGCCCGGACCTGCGCCGCACCCTGTCGGACATGCTCTACCTGCCGGTATCGCAACGCCGCTGGCAGAGCGGTCCGCAACTCATGGTGCCACGCACCGAAGCGGCCGCTGCCAGCAATGGCAACCAGATATTCCTGATCGGTGGCGGAGCTGGCTCCGGCTTCTTCGCGCCGTTCACCGCCGTGAGCTCGGTCGACATTTACACCCCGTCCGGGGAGTAACGGCTTCGGGTTTGCATCACACCCTCCGTGAAGGCGTTAAACGTTTCTAAACGGGACAGCGATGAAACCGCAGTTGAAATCGAGCCGCGCAGCGCGGGAGCTTATCAAGGCCCATGAACCCTTCCGGCCCGAAGCGGTCCGCAGGGGTCGCCGGTGGGTCGTGGGGTATGGTCACACGACGACAGCGCGCGAAGGCGTGGCGGTCTCGCGCGACGACGCCGAACTCCTGATGATCTACGACGTCCTGAACGCCGAGCAGGCGGTTGAGGCCGGTGTCGGTGAAAGTCTCGCCAGACCGGTACGTGACGCGCTCGTCTCCTTTGCCTGTTCGATCGGTCCGGGTGCTTTCAAGGTCTCTGACGTGGCGCGATTGGCCAAAGCGGGCCGGATGGAGGATGCAGCCCGGGCGATGGAAACCTGGGTGCGAGCCGAAGAAGACGGCCGCCTGGTCGTATCCGACCGTCTGGTCGCGCGCCGCGCTGCAGAAAAATCGCTATTCTTGAAAGGGCTTGAGTCTGCGGACGACGCGGACACGGAAGCCTCCTCACGCTCCGACGCGACCGGATCAGGAGAATCTGCATCCGGAGCGAGCCCGATTGCAGTGATCGAGCCTGAGGTTGCCGACATCGGCGCTTCCCTGGGCGATGATCTCGAAGAGACAGCCCAGCCGCGTCTCGGTCCGCTGGTCGATCTGGAAATCGAATTTGAAGATCCGCCGGAAGGCGAAGCAGACACCGGCGAAGCGCTTGGTCTGGACCAGGTTGAAGACAATGACACGCCGCTTGATCGCGCGCTTGGCCCGGAGCCGGATAGCGAACCTGACGCTTCGCTTGAGCCGGCCGAAGCGGCGCTGGAGCGTTCGGTGGGCCCGGCCGAAGACATCAAGGATGAGCCTGCCGTCGATTCGGCTGAAGAGGGGACCTCCCCTCATGAGGCGTCTGTCGAGCCGGCGGACCCGAGTATTGAAACGCCGACCGCCTCCTCCTCGCTGGAGAAGGCGGAACAGGATGCGACCGTGCAGCGCGTCATGACCCGTATGGCCCGGGAGATTGCCACGTCGGTCAGCGTTCCGACCAGCGATTCCGACTCCGCCGCGCCGGAGCTCAGTCCGGAAGTTCAATTGGGCTATGCCTTCCTGCAGCCCATTTATGGTCAGGCAAAATTCGCCCAATCTGGTGCATCCCCGGCGCCCGCTGCGGTCGCTCCGGTCAAGGCCGATTCTGCTCCGGTGAGCGCGGCGCCAGCGGACAAGCGATTTGTCTATGGCACGGTATCGGTAGGCCCGGTTCCTGTGCGCGGAGCACCCGTCACGGTCCAGCCTCCCGTTCACGATGACGGCCCCGCGCCGGCGCCTGGTTTCTCTGGCGAAGTGGGCGGCGTGACGCGCCCCGCTGAATTTGAAGAACTCGACTACACCGATGAGGAAGAGCTGCATCCTGAACTGGTTGCAGGGCGAGAGGCCCACGATGCGTTCCATCATGAGACGTCCCAGTCTCCGTCGCAGGCTGACGGGCGGTGGATCTACGCGTTGAACTTCACCATCGGTGCAGGACTAGGCGGCTTCGGAGCATGGGATCTCATCCGCCATTTCGATCTTTATCAACGCGAGGGCTTTCTGGTGACGGGACCGGTGTCGTTGGCGCTCGGGCTCGTACTCATGACAGCCTCGGGCTGGATGCTTGCAACACGGGCCAAGCCCTCTGATGATACGCCGGTGAGATCCTCCGTCGAATAATCGAAAATCGTCGCAGGGTGTCAAAACGGGATAGGGATAGGCTGCGCAACGTCCGGCCGCGCGCTTGACGGCGACGGGCGAAGTGGTATCTCCGCCAGCATGATCTCTAATCAATATCCCACTCTGGAGTTTGATCTCGGCGATACCGCCGACATGCTCCGTGACACCGTTCAGTCCTTTGCGTCCGACCATATCGCGCCGCGTGCGGCCGAGATCGACTCCAAGGACGAGTTTCCTGCCGATCTCTGGCCCAAATTGGGTGAACTCGGCTTGCTTGGTATCACGGTCGAGGAGGAGTTCGGAGGCTCCGGGCTCGGCTATGTCGAACATTGCATCGCGATGGAAGAGATTTCGCGGGCCAGCGCATCGGTCGGTTTGTCCTACGGCGCCCATTCCAACCTCTGTGTGAACCAGATCCGGATAAACGGATCTCAGGCGCAGAAGGAAAAATACCTGCCCAAGCTCATCTCCGGCGAACATATTGGCGCGCTCGCCATGTCGGAGACAGGCGCAGGGTCAGATGTGGTCTCCATGAAGTTGAAGGCTGAAAAAAAGGGTGATCGTTACATCCTGAACGGCTCGAAAATGTGGATCACTAACGGGCCGAGCGCAGACACGCTGGTCGTCTATGCCAAGACCGATCCCGCGAGTGGGTCCAAGGGCATCACCGCCTTCATGATTGAGAAGGGGATGACCGGATTCTCGATCGCGCAGAAGCTCGACAAGCTCGGGATGCGTGGCTCGGAAACCGGTGAACTGGTGTTTGAAGACTGCGAAGTGCCCGAAGAGAATATCCTCGGCGGCATCGGTGGCGGCGTTAAAGTTCTGATGAGCGGACTGGACTACGAGCGGGCAGTTCTGGCGGCCGGTCCGGTCGGCATCATGCAAGCCTGCATGGACGTGGTCATGCCCTATGTCCACGAACGCACACAATTCGGTCAGTCGATCGGTGAGTTTCAGCTCATCCAGGGCAAGCTGGCTGACATGTATACCCGCATGAATGCATCGCGCGCCTACGTGTATTCGGTCGCCCAGGCCTGCGACAGGGGAAAGACGACGCGCAAGGACGCTGCAGGCGCAATCCTGTTTGCGGCCGAGGCGGCGACCCAGTCTGCTCTGGACGCCATCCAGATTCTTGGTGGCAACGGTTATATCAACGAGTATCCGACGGGTCGCCTGCTGCGCGATGCAAAGCTCTATGAAATCGGCGCCGGAACCAGCGAGATTCGCCGCTGGCTTATCGGACGTGAACTCTTCGAACAAAGCCGGTAGGCGGAACTTACGCATTATCGCGTGACCAGACCCCCGGCCAGATTGGCCGGGGGTTTTTTTGATGCATTATGACGCGGCTGCAGCATGAGGGCTTACCGCACGCGACTTATCCACATACAGTAATCATCCAACGCAGAGTGACTGGCAAGGCAATGAATACGCAAACATGGACCCCTGATAGCTGGAAAACCAAGCAAGTGCGGCAGCTCCCCACTTATCCGGATGCCTCCCAGCTCGACGATGTACTCGACCAGTTGCGCCGGCGCCCCCCGCTTGTTTTTGCGGGTGAGGCGCGCCGCCTGAGGCGCCAGTTGGCCAATGCGGCCAATGGCGATGCTTTCGTCCTTCAAGGAGGCGATTGCGCGGAGAGTTTCAAGGAGTTTTCCTCCGACAATGTACGCGATACCTTTCGCGTGCTGCTTCAGATGGCCGTCGTGATGACGTTTGCTGCAGCCAAGCCTGTGGTGAAGGTCGGTCGGATAGCAGGACAGTTCGCCAAGCCGCGCTCGTCCGATGTCGAGATTCAGGATGGTGTCGAGTTGCCGAGCTATCGCGGGGACTCCATCAACGACATGGCGTTTGCGCCGGAAGCGCGGGTGCCGGACCCGCACCGTCTGATCAAAGCGTATGACCAGGCAGCCGGCACGTTGAACCTGCTGCGCGCACTTGCCTCGGGCGGTTATGCCGATCTGCACAATGTCCACCAGTGGACCTTGGAGCGCTTGGGCAACAGCGCAGCCGGCGAGCGCTATCAGGAATACGCCGACCGCATCGGCGAGGCGCTGGCGTTCATGCGCGCGTGCGGCGTGACGCAGGATTCAGCCCCGTCGCTGGAGGGCGTGGACTTCTTTACCAGTCACGAAGCCCTTCACCTTCCCTTCGAGGAAGCCCTGACGCGCGTGGATTCCTCTACCGGGCGCTACTACGCCACCTCTGCACACCTGCTCTGGATCGGCGATCGTACCCGCCAGCCGGACGGGGCCCATGTTGAATTCATGCGTGGGCTGGAAAACCCGATTGGCCTCAAATGCGGCCCTAGCCTGGATCCGGACGAACTCCTGCGCTTGATCGACATCCTCAACCCGCAAAACGAGGCTGGGCGGCTGATCCTCTATGCGCGCATGGGCGCAGACAAAGTCGGTCAGGGGCTGCCGCCGCTGGTGCGCAAGGTCAAGGCCGCCGGTAAGCGGGTCGTGTGGTCCTGCGACCCCATGCACGGCAATACGACCAAGACGCAGAACGGCTACAAGACCCGGATCTTCGATTCAGTGCTGAGCGAGCTTCGGCAATTCATCGAAGTCCTGCGGGCCGAAGGTCTGGAGCCTGGCGGGGTCCATTTCGAAATGACCGGCCAGGATGTGACCGAGTGCGTGGGCGGGGCAGGACACTTGTCCGAGGCTGACTTGTCCTCGCGGTATCACACTCATTGCGATCCGCGCCTGAACGCCGATCAGGCGTTGGAAATGGCGTTCCAGATTTCTGACGCGCTCAAACCCGCCCAGGGGTTTCGCCGCGCAGCGGAATAATGCTGGCAGACCCACAATTGAAAACGCCGCCCGGATCAACCGGGCGGCGTTTGTCATCGTGGCGATGTGGATCGCTTAGATGTCTTTCAACGAGGACGCCGGGCGGAAGGCCAGCGAGGTCTTCGCCTTGGACATCATCTTCTCGCCGGTACGCGGATTGCGGACTTCGCGAGCTTCACGGTGCTTCGGGTGGAAGGTGCCGAAGCCGGCGAGCTGAACGGTGTCGCCTTTCTTCACGGCGCCGGTGACAGAGTCGATCACCGCATCTACCGCTTCGCCAGCTTGCGTGCGGGTGATGCCGGACGCGTCGGCGACGGCTTTAGCGAGTTCAGATTTGTTCATTGAGGGGACCCCCCTTTGGTGTTCTGGCGGCATCGAAACAGGACATCCCGACTTGGCCGCTCTTCCGATAGGACAAGCGAATGAAGCGCGATTCTTGCCAGGCAATGCAAGCCAATACGGAAGAAAACAGCGGTTTTCCGCAGTCAGACCGGCGAAACTTACGCTTTATGGTTAATAATCAGGCGCGCTTCTGGCTCATCGTTTGCATTTTAGAAACCATGAGACAGGTTTCTGATCCATTCTTGAACGCTTTGTCGGTTTCCAGTCTGGCCGTGTGCGCAGCGATTCTCGCGTTCTGGGGGATCGACACCCTCACGGGAAGCTCCGATTTCGCTGCGCTGGCGGGCGCTGTCGCGGGAGGCGGCCTTCTCGGCAGACTCAAGCGGCGGGCTTCTTACCCGCAGGGGTAGAGGGAGTCCGGGCGGCCGGGAGTTTCTGCGTCTGCGACATTTGCCGGCAGTCGTTTCTGGAATCGCAAAGGCCGGGCACAAAGCCCGGCCTTCACGATGATCAACCGTCGGGTAGGCCCGATCTCGCTCAGAGCTTGACCAGCATCTTGCCGGTGTTGGTACCGCTAAACAGCCCCATGAACGCTTCGGGCATGTTCTCGATGCCCTCGTAGACCGTTTCCTTCGACTGGACCTTGCCTGCCATCATCCAGTCGGACAGGTCCTTGATGAAAGCGTCGTTCAGATCGACGTGATCCATCACGATGAAGCCCTGCATCCTGAGCGATTTGCCGACGATCTGGACCAGGTTGGCGGGCCCCGGCACCGGGCGATCGTCATTATAGCGGGCGATCATCCCGCACGCAGCGATGCGTCCATACTGGTTCAGCACATCGAGCGCCGCCTCTAGATGGTCCCCACCGACATTTTCGTAGTAGGCATCAATGCCTTTTGATCCGATCGACTTGGCCGCAGCGCGAAGCGCGCCGGCGAGATCGTCGGTGGCCTTGTAGTCCACGGCCGCGTCTGCGCCGAGTTCCTCGCAAAGGGCGCACTTGTCTTTTCCGCCGGCTGTCGCAATCACCTTGGCGCCCATGGCCTTGGCAAACTGGATCCCGGCCGTGCCGACCGCACCCGCGCCGGCGCTCATCCAGAGTGTCTCGCCGTCTTTGAGGTCGATAATGCGCTTCAGACCGACATAGGCGGTCAGGCCCGGCATGCCGGCGATGCCGAGATAGGTCTGCGCAGGCAGAAGGTCGGCATCGACCTTCATCAGTCCTTTGGCCGGCGCGGTCCAGGCCTCGCGCCAGCCATGCATCGAAAACACGTAATCGCCTTCGGCGTACTTGTCGGACTTAGATTTGACGATGCGCCCGACAGCGCCGCCTTCCATGGAACCACCCGGCTTGAACGGATCGACGTAAGTCTTCACCCCGATCATCCGGCCCCGCATATACGGGTCGACAGAGAGCCATTCGTTTTTGACCTGGACCTCGCCATCGTTCGGCTCGGGCACATCGACCTCGGCAAGTTCGAAATAGTCCGGCTTGACCGGACCGGTGAAGTTCTTGGTCAGGTGGATTTCGCGCGATTTCATGATCGGTCCCGTTAGCTGGATGAAGCTTCAATGCTGATCTCGATCAGCTGAAGAAGCGAAAGGTCGAACCGCGAAACGATATAGATTGCGAGCGCGAATTGAAGCCCCGCTATGACGGCTGCAACCAGAATGTTACCGATCACGACGCCTAGAAAGAGTGCAACGAGTTCGAAGGGGCCAAGCTTGAACACGCCGGCGCCAATCCTGACAAAGGCCGCCAGATAAATGACCATCGCCAGGCCGCCGACCACAGCGGCGAGAAGCTCGAGGCCAGTCAGGCTGAGCACCACCGCCACCAGCGTGATCACGCTCAGCGCATTCATCGCAACCAGGTAGGCGCACACATGGCCCCACCACGTGATCGACGGACGGTAGAGCTTGAGAATGACGATGAAGATGGCTGAGGACACGATAATGACGGGCCAGGCGGACATGCGCATCCAGGTATCAAACGCGGCCTCAAGTGCGGCCGGGTCGACCCCCTGGGCTCGCACATGGTCCATGGCTGCGTCCCGCCCGCCCGGGGCGAGCGCCAACTCGAGCGCAAAGTTCGTTCGAGCATCCAGAAATGTCATCAACGCCAGCACGGCGCCGGTCAGGATCACGAAGACCCGCAAGGGGGAGATGAAGCGGGAGCCGTTCTCGAAGGCATCGCGCAGCACCGTATTGGGTGTGACGACGGACGCGAACAGCGTACCAAAGAACCGGCGCAGCGATCCCTCCGCGCCAAATGCCGCAGCGATGTCTGAAACGCTGGGCCCATCCGGACCTTCGCGCTGTTTGTCCTGGGCCATCATCAGCCTCCCCGAACAAACGATAGCGCTTGATCCGGGCACACAACAGCGTCAACGGCAAGTCGCCACAAAAAACCTGAAGCGCGGCTTTGCAAGGCAGGCCCCAGTATGCTCTTTGCATGCTCATGAGCGAACAAGCAAAACCCTTGCGTGCCGGGGTCGTCGGTGCGGGTGTGTTCGGCGGTTATCACGCCAGCAAATACGTCGCTGATGAGCGGACAGAATTCATCGGTGTCTTCGATCCGGTTTCAGACCATAGCGCTCGTCTCACGCAGACCCATGGCGGCGAGGTTTTCTCCAGTCTGAGTGCGCTGATTGAGGCGGCTGATATCCTCACCGTGGCGAGCCCGGCCATGTTTCACCACGATGCCGTGAGCCGCGCTCTGAGCGCAGGGCGGCATGTCCTGGTCGAAAAGCCGGTGGCCGCCAGCGTGAGCGAGGGCAGGGACCTCGTTTCTTTGGCGAAGGAGCGCGAGCTGATCCTTCAAGTGGGTCATCAGGAGCGCTTCGTCTTCGATGCGATGGGGCTGTTTGGCGAGCTTCCCCGGCTCAAGCTGTTGCACGCGCGCCGGATGGGTACGCCGTCGCCGCGCAATCTCGACGTATCGGTCACGCTTGACCTGATGATCCACGACATTGATCTGGTGCTGGCGCTCGCCGGGCAGGGGCCGCGGCACATCGAGGCGGAACTCAAGGCCGATCGTGGCGGGTTGGGAGACCATATCTACGCCAGCCTAGAGTTCGAGGACGGGTTTACTGCAACCTTGGAGTCCAGCCGTGTGGCCGAAGTGCGCGACCGTGTGATGTTGCTCGGCTACGAGGGGGGGGATCAGGTCGAGGTCGACTTCCTCAACAAGCGTTTTGCCAATGAGGGGGCGCTGCGTCTTGATCCCGACTTTGCGGACGCACCGCAGGCCAGGGATTCCCTCGGCGCTAATGTCGGTGCCTTCGTCGGCGCGGTTCTGGATCCGAAGGCCCGGTCGGTTGCCGCGAGCGGCAGCGATGGCCTGCTGGCGCTCGAGACTGCGCTGCGGATTGACGAAGCCGCCGGCGGCGACAGCCGCCTGAGTTGATCTGTCAAAGAGAGGCGGGTGTTTGACGCGCACGGGCGTGCGTGGCAAAGCGCCTGCCTGACTGCCTATTTTCCAGGATTACGACCGATGACTGTGAAAGTCCGCTTTGCTCCCAGCCCCACCGGGCGCATCCATGTCGGCAATGTGCGCACGGCGCTCATGAATTACATGTTCGCCAAGTCCCACGGCGGGCAGTTCGTCCTGCGCATTGACGATACCGATCTCGAGCGTTCGACCAAAGAGTATGAGCAGGGCATCAAGGAAGACCTCACCTGGCTCGGCCTTGTCTGGGACGAGACGTTCAACCAGTCGGCGCGTTTTGCACAGTACGAGAAAGCCAAGGAGAAGCTGATCGCGGACGGTCTGCTCTATCCCTGCTACGAGACCGAGGACGAGCTTGACCGGAAGAGGAAGATCCAGCGCGCACAGGGCAAGCCTCCGGTCTATGACCGTGCTGCGCTGTCGCTGACCGAGGCGGACAAGGCGACATATGAGGCCGAGGGGCGCAAGCCCCATTGGCGCTTCAAATTGTCGGGTGGCCGCATCGAGTGGAACGACCTGGTGCGGGGAGCCTCGCACATCGAGACCAACTCGGTCTCCGATCCCATCCTGATCCGCGAAGACGGCAGCTATCTCTATACCCTGCCTAGCGTTGTGGATGATATCGACGCCGGGATCACCCACATTATCCGCGGCGAAGACCATGTGACCAATTCGGCCGCGCAGATCGAGATTTTTCATGCGCTTGGCGGACCCGATGCCGCGCCGGAGCTTGGCCATCATCCATTGCTGGTCGGTGCAGATGGGGAAAAGCTCTCCAAGCGTCTGGGCTCGCTGTCCGTTCAGGGCCTTCGTGAGGAGGAGGCGATCGAGCCATTGGCCATTCTCTCTGTCCTGGCCAAGGTTGGCACCTCCGATCCCGTCGAAGTTCGTCCCACCGTTGAGGCGCTTGTCACCGATTTCGATCTGTCCAAGCTGTCCCGCACTCCTGCCCGTCTGGATCCGGCAGACATGCGGCGCCTGAATGCCCGTCTGCTACACGATATGCGGTTCGACGCCGTCTCCGAGCGTCTGGCCGCGATGGGCGCGCAGCTCGATGCTCTGGCCTGGGAAGCAATTCGGCCAAATCTGGAAACGCTGAACGACGCCAAGGACTGGCATGTTTTGATTGCGGGGCCGGTCACTCCGGCTATAGCCGAGGAAGATGCCGAGTTTCTCCGGGCCGCAGCCGAGCTGCTGCCCGCCGACCCGCTCGACGCGCAGAGCTGGTCGACCTGGACGTCTGCGCTCAAGGAGCAGACCGGGCGTAAGGGCAAGTCACTCTTCATGCCTTTGCGTCAGGCTCTGACCGGTCAAAGCCACGGCCCGGAAATGGCTGTCCTGCTTCCGCTGATTGGCGCTGACCGTGCCAGGCGGCGCTTGACTGGCGACGTCGCCTGATCCTCTCAGCCGGGCCGGTGTCGGCCCGGCTGAAAGAATGTGCGGCCGGGTAGCGGAGCGGTGGCGCTAGTTGTCGGCGTTCGCCGGATCGTGTGCGTCGAACCATGCCAGGATGTGTCCGGCCTTCTGGAGCAGGCGGGAGGGGCGTGAATCGGCGATGCCGTGATACGCGCCGGGAATGCGCACCAGGCGGGACTCGACGCCGCGGATCTGCAACGCGTTGTAGTATTGTTCGGCTTCGAAAACCGGCGTGCGGCGATCCTCTGCGCCAACAATGACGAGGGTCGGCGTTTCCACGTCGCCGACGTGTGAGAGCGGTGATCGTTCCCAATAGACTTCCGGCGCTTCCCAGGGCGTCACGCCGAACCAGTACGGCATCACAGTGGGGCCGATGTCTGCGGCCAGGATGAAGCTGGTCCAGTTGATCACAGGCTTGGCGACTGCGGCGGCGGCAAAGCGAGTGTCGTTGCCGATCAGTTCTGCAGTCAGGACACCGCCGCCCGACCCGCCGGTGACAAACAGGCGGTCAGAATCGATGAAGCCTCGTTCGACGACCGCGTCGACGCCGGAAAGAAGGTCGTCCACATCCTCGCCGGGATAGGCTTTGTCGATGAGATTGGCGAAATCCTCACCGTAGGACGTGGAGCCTCGCGGATTGGTGTAGAGGACGACATAGCCGGCGGCCGCGTAGAGCTGGACCTCGCCGGAGAAGTGCGGCCCGTAGGCGGTGTGCGGCCCGCCGTGGATTTCGAGGATGAGCGGATAGTCCTGGTCTTCGTCGAAATCTGGAGGATAGGCGATCCAGCCTTGGATCTCGCGCCCGTCGGGCGCCGAGCTGGTCCACGTAATCTCCTCGACCCGGGCCAGAGCGCGCTGGCCCAGAATGTCATCGTTAAGGTCGGTGATGACGGAGACGTTCCCCCGCCGGTTACCGACGCCGACATTGGCGAGGTCGTTCGCCGTGCCGATGCTGGCAGCGAAGCGGCCGTTGTCGGAGATGGAAAAGGCGCCCGATGTGTAGGGGCGTCCAAAGACCAGCCCGCCCAGGTCATCGGTCACGGCCTGTAAATTCCCGTTCGTGCCGACATAGGAAAGCAGGCTGCGGCCGCGATCGTCATAAGTGATCCACAAACCGTTGCCCGAACTGTCCCACTCGGCCGCGCCAATCCCGCGATCGAGATCGGGCAGCAGCTCGCGTGGCTCGCCGCCATCTAACTCAAGCAGGAAGAGATGAGTGTTCTGTTGAGAGGCCTGGCGGTTCTCAAATCCTAGATACGCGAGAGTCTCGCCGTCAGGAGAGATGGAGGGCGAGGATTCTGCCCCGGGGTAGTCCGTAATCTGACGGGGGTCTGCACCATCGAGCGAGACCGCATAGATGTCGCTCTCGGAGAAATCGAAGTTGGTTTCTGCATCGCCGCCGTAGGAATATAAAAGCTCCTGACCGTTCGGTGCCCAGACGGGCGCGCTCGGCGAGCCACCGGCAAGCTCGGTCAATTGCCGGGGCGTGCCGCCTTCGGCGGAGATGACGAAGATCTGCTGCCCGCCATCGGGAAGCTCACCCACGCCGTCGAACTCGTAGCGCACGGTTTCGTCGACAAGGGCGGACTCTGCCCAATCAGCACCCGGCGGCGGCGTTGGCATGCCGATATCGACCTGCGGACCAGGGCCGCGCACGAAGGCCGTGAATGCCAGCCATTCTCCGTTCGGTGACCAGCTGATATTGCTCGCCCCGCTCGGCAAAGTGGCCAGCTTGGCCGTGACGCCCCGATCCGGCCAGACCACGCGTAGCTGGGTTTTTTCGTTTTCGCTGGCCACGAAGGCCAGGCGCTCACTGTCTGGAGCCCATACAGGGCTTGAATAGTTGCCGGGCCCGGTCACCAAAGGCAAATGATCGGAGCCGTCATAATCGACAATCCACAGCGCCGAGGCGGTCTGATCGGTCATGATATCGTTGGAGCGGCGCTGATAGACGACGCGATCGCCATTCGGGCTGATCTGCGGGTTGGCTGCCATTTCCAGGCTGAAGATATCCACGAACTGGAGAGGTTGCTGCCCGCTCTGGGCCGCGACCGGACCAAAGCCGGCAAGAGCAATTGCGGCTGCAGCGCCGAGCAAACGATATTTCATGAGAACTCCCCTGTTATTTTGTATCAGGCAGAGTAGTCACTGCGGATGTCCAATTGCAATCGGCCAGCGTCACGCGGCAGAGGACAGGGCGCGGGCTCGGGACAGCTTGTGCGGGGCCGACAAGCCTGGCTGTTCGCCGAAGGCCGGACCGATCAGCAGCTGCGCGGGGGAGGCGAGGGCCGCCTTGAGCGCGTTCCAGTCCCGGATGCCATCCAGATAGATCGGGACGCCGAGGCGTCTGGCGATGGCCGTGAATCGTTCGATTTGTGCCGGCAGGCTGTCTCGGTAGTGCGCTGGCAGGCGCGCTCCGACGAGGGAGGCGCCGGAATCGCGAAATCGCTCCAGGCTCAGCGCATCGAGCGGCGCGCGGATCATGAGTCGGCCGCAGCAATTGAGCACGCTCCGGCAGCTCTCGTTGACCTGGCTCGCGGGGGCATCGATCGGCGCGTTTTCCACGTTGAGAAAGATGAGCTTGCGCAATTCATCCGGCATCTGAGTGAGGGTGGACGCAAACCGTATGCGGCTCGGTCCGTGCGAGAGCACGCTGTAACCGACAGGAACGATCACGCCGCATCGAAGGCGCTGCTGTGTGAGAGCCTTCAACGCGCTCTGGGCCTCGGCCAGCACCTGCAGGTCTATTGCAAGCCGATCCGCTGATCCGAATCCCTGGCCGAGAATCTCATCCTGCAGCAACCAGCCTGATTGGTCCGGACGAGCCTTGCGCCCGACCGCGGCGAAGGCCGCGACCGCTTCCTGCTTGGGGTTCCAGGCCGACCAGAAGACGGTGTCGTCGATCTGTCTGCGTTCGCCGATCTCTCGGACAGTCTTCCGGGCGGAAACGGAGATTTCGGTTTCGTCTACCTCGGCAGCATCAAGCTTGGCGGCGAACTCGGCCACGGACAAAGTCTCGAACTCTGCCTCGACCGATAGCCGCCGGGTCAGGTCTTCACCAAGGAAGAAAGTTTGTAGCTCCTGGCGAATGGCCTCGGTCAGCGCCTCTGCCTCGAGGCCGCTGGTGTCGTGGAACACCACCAGATAGCCGGAGGCACAACGGATGACGAGATCCTCGTCGGCAAGATGGCTTTGGATGATCGATTCGGCCGCAACGAAGACTCGGCTCTTGATATTATCCCAGTTATCCCCGGCCGCTTCGCGCACCGCAGCAAGGTTGATGAATTCATACTGGCTGATATCGACATGCTCGGCGCTTGCCAGATGTCGTCTCAGCGCGTCGAAAGCAGATCCACTCATCGCCCTGTACCCTTGCAGGCCAGTAGTCTGGCCCAGGTGTATGGAGATTTTGTAAGCGGGGAAGCACAACGATTCTGCTGCAGCGCAACAGAATCGTTGTGCATTGCAGTGTAGTGCGGGGACATCTTCGCAGATGCAGCGTAATGATGAATAATGACGTGTCCGTATTGCAACGCTTTTGTAAAAACGCAGAGAAAGACGGGTGTTGCACCGGTTTTCCTGCCTGTGCCGGTGGTTTGAGGTCTTCTCGATCCGGAGCGAATGCGACATGGTGGCGCCAAGTGCATTGCAGCACACGTACCGCGCTAAACAAGCGGGCCAGTCTCGGGAGGACTTTTATGACTTTACGTTTCACGCGCGCATTGCTTTTGGGCGCCGCATCTACGCTGGCCGTGGCCAGCGCAGCGACGGCACAGGACGCTCCGCAGGATCGTCGCACCGTTGACGTCATCACGGTGACGGCCCAGCAGCGCGAACAGAGTGCACAAGACGTTCCGATTTCCATCGGGGCCTACGACACTCAAGCGCTGAACCAGTCCGGCGTTCAGGACATCAAGGATCTGATTTCCATCGCCCCAGGGCTGATGGTCACCTCCACCCAGTCGGAGACGATCACCACCGCCCGTATTCGCGGCGTCGGTACGGTCGGGGACAATTTCGGCCTTGAGAGTTCTGTGGGCGTCTACATTGATGGTGTCTTCCGGTCGCGCAACGGCGTCGGTTTCGGCGACCTGGGTGAACTCGAGCGGATCGAAGTTCTGCGCGGCCCGCAGGGGACCCTGTTCGGGAAGAACACCTCGGCCGGTGTGCTGAGCATCACCACGCAGGCGCCTGAATTCGAATGGGGTGGCGGCGCTGAGGCACAACTCGGCGATTACGGCTATCGCCGCTTGAGCGGCTCGATCACCGGGCCGATCTTCGAGGACCAGCTGGCCTTCCGGCTGTTTGCAGCAGATGCCGAACGTGACGGCTATACCGATCTGATCGTCGGCAAGGGAGCCAATGCAGAGCTCACCGAATCCGAAACCGAGAATTACCAGACCATTCGTGGGCAGCTTCTCTGGACGCCCAGTGCCTCGGTCGAAGGCCGCATCATCGCGGACTATTCCCAGCGCGACGAGTTCTGCTGCTCGGCCGTGGCTTACGATTACACGCCGACCGCCTATGCGCTGGTCCGGGCTGTGGGTGGTGACGTCAACTACCCCGCCGATCCCGATGAGCGTATCGCTTACGCCAACCGGACGTACGATCAGACGGTCGAAGATCGCGGCATCTCGGCTGAATTCGACATCGACATGCCGATCGGCACGCTGACGAGTGTGACCGCTTATCGAAACTGGTCTAACTCGCGCGGGCAGGACGTCGACTATACCAGCGCCGATATTTCCTATCGCGATCCGGAGCACAATTTCACGGACCTGTCGCGCCTGTCTCAGGAGCTTCGGCTGAATGGCAATTGGGGCGATCTGGACTGGCTGGTAGGTGGATTCTATTCGCACGAAGACCTTGAGCTCGGCGACGCCCTTCAGTTCGGCGAGGACTGGGAAGCTTTCCTCAGCCTCGCGGCCTCGAATGGCACGAACCCAACCTTCATTTCGGACACGCTGAACGCGATCGCGCTCGGCTTCGTTCCGCCATTCCCAGCTCTCCCTGGCTACACGCCGCAACCGGCGGGCTCTTTCTTCCCGGCCGGATCCGGTCCGAACCAGGATCTTTACAACCAGACGGCTGTCAGCTGGGCAGTGTTCACGCACAACACCTATCAGTTCACCGATCGTTTCGCGATCACGGCAGGTCTGCGCTACACGCACGAAACCAAGAACGTAGTGGCGAGCTTTGACACGAACTCTCCGCTTGGTTGCAGCCTGTTTGAGACCTATGGCGGGTTTGACCCGATCTCGACGTTTGCCGGAACACCGCTTGGCGGCCTGGTCCCGTCAGCCTGTCTTCCGTACGCCCGTTCCGGTCTCGACGCCAACGGCTACGACCAGGAACGCTCCGACGAGGAAGTCAGCGGGACGCTCCGGGCGACGTATGACCTTACCGACGACGTCATGGTGTTCGCGGGCTATTCACGCGGCTTCAAGGCAGGTGGTTTCAACCTCGACCGTCAGCTGAACGGTCCGATCGGGCCGAACGGGTATACCGATCCGGACACATCCTTCGCTCCTGAGATCATCGATTCCTATGAACTCGGCTTCAAATCCCAGTTGTTCAGCAACGTGCTGCAGCTGAATGCCACGGCCTACTGGCAGCAGGTTGAAGACTTCCAGCTCAACACCTTCAACGGGCTGGCCTTCGTTGTGGAGAGCGTCGACGAATCCGAGACCAAGGGTGTGGAGATCGATTTCGCCTATGCCACGCCGATCGAGGGTCTCGATCTGTCCGGCGGCTATGCGTACGTGAACTCGGAATACACCGACGTGAACACCGGCGACCCGCTCGTCGATGCAATCGAAGGCAAGGATTACTCGCTCTCACCGGAGCACTTCCTGACGGGGCAGGTAATCTACGAGCGCCCCTTGTTCGCCGGCCTGATGGGCAGTGCGAGCCTGGATGCCCGTTATGTGTCCGAATACAACACCGGCTCTGACCTCGATCCGGAGAAGGTCCAGGAGTCCTTCACCCTGCTGAACGCACGTCTCGGCTTCGGTCCGGAAGAAGGTCCGTGGTCCGTTGATGTCTGGGGCCGCAACCTCACCGACGAGACCTACGCTCAGGTCGCGATCGACGCCTTTGCGCAAGGCCGCCGTGGCGGAGCTGGCACCTCGAACGATCCCCGCTCGACGGCCAGCTACATGGCCTTCCTCGGTGCCCCGCGCACCTGGGGTGTGACCGTGCGGACCGAGTGGTAAGCAACTGAAGGCTTGGCCTCCAGGCCAGCGCCAGACACAGGAGGGCCGGAGCCATTGCTCCGGCCCTTTTGCGTTCGTGCGATTGCGCTGGCGCACAAAAAAGCCGGAAGCGGGCTGCTTCCGGCTTTTGGCATCGAGAAGGACGGGGGCCGGCGGTCCTAGGCCGACGCGATTCTGCGATAGGCCGGCAATGTCAGGAATTCCTCGAAGCTGTCGTCCATGACCAGCTCACGGAAAATTTCGACGGCTTCATCGGCGCGATTGCGGCTCCAGGTCTCGTTGCCAAGCTCGGCCTTGAGCTCCTCGACCACGCTTGTGATCGCCTTCTCCAGATAGGCCCTGTCGACTGTCTCGCCGCTTGCCAGGACTGCGCCATGCACCCGCCATTGCCAGAGCTGGGCCCTGCTGATTTCAGCGGTGGCCGCGTCTTCCATCAGATTGTGGATCGGCACGGCTCCGCGCCCCGTGAGCCAGGAGGAAAGGTAGCGGATCGCGACATCGATATTGCCGCGCACGCCTTCATGGGTGATGTCCCCGCCTGGCGGCGTCAGGTAGAGGTCGCGGTCTTCTGCGACTTCGGGGACTTTGGATAGCTGATTGGGGCCGTCCATCACCTTGTCGAACGCAGCCATCGCGATCGGCACAAGGGCAGGGTGGGCGACCCAGGCACCGTCATGACCCGCTTCGGCTTCGCGCGTCTTGTCCGCCTTCACCTTGTCCATGGCCGCTTCATTCTTGGCGTCATCGCCCTTGACCGGGATGAAGGCGCTCATCCCGCCCATCGCATGCGCCCCGCGCCGGTGACAGACCGCGATAACCCGCTTGGCATATTCGGCCATGAAGGGGACTGCCATCGTCACGGCCGCCCTGTCGGGCAGGATCTTCGAGCCATCGGTCCGCTGGCGCTTGATATAGCTGAAGATATAGTCCCAGCGTCCCGCATTCAGGGCGGTGAGGTTTTCGCGCAGGGCGTAGATGATCTCATCCAGCTCGAATGCCGCGGGCAGGGTCTCGATCAGAACGGTAACCCGCACCGTCCCGCGCTCCAGCCCGAGCGTCTCCTCGCAGTGGCGGATGACCAGAGACCACAGGCGCGCCTCGTGGCGCGTTTCCAGCTTGGGCAGATAGAAATACGGTCCCGTCCCGCGCTTTTTCAGCTCTTCATGATTGTGCAGCAGGTAGAGCGCGAAGTCGAAAAAGGCGCCAGCCATCGGCGCGCCGTCGATTTCCAGATGGGCCTCGTCGAGATGCAGACCGCGTGCCCGCACGATCAGGACCGCCGTATCCTCTTTCAGCGCGTAGCTCTTCCCGCTCGTCTCGTCGGTGAAATCAATCTTGCCATGAACGGCATCGCGAAGATTGATCTGGCCGTCCATCATATTGGTCCAGGACGGGCTCGAGGCATCCTCGAAGTCGGCCATGAACCCTTTCGCGCCGGAATTCAGCGCGTTGATGATCATCTTGCGATCCACGGGTCCTGTGATCTCGACACGGCGATCGGCCAGGTCGGCCGGGGCGGGCGGCACGGTCCATTCGCCGGCCCGGATAGCGGCCGTTTCGGCAGGAAAATCGAGCTGTTCTTCGCCCGAATCGAGCCGTGCTTGACGTTCCAGACGCGCCTTGAGCAATCGTCTGCGCTCGGAATCGAAACGGCGGTGAATGCCGGCCAGAAGCTCCAGGGCTTCGTCGGTCAGGATGGAGTCGTATCCCTCGCGAATTTCGCCGCGTACCGTTACGCCGTCCGGCGTGGAAATTGTCGTTCCGCTCATTGGCAGACCTCCTATGAATGTGTGTCGTGAACCGGATGAGGCGCGCTGACCACACCGTCGAGATCGGCATAGATCCAGTCTCCCGGGTCCACTGTGACACCGCGCACGCTGACAGGAACGCCGAGCGTGCCGATGCCGTGCTTGTCGGTCTTCATCGACACGCTTGCGAGCGCCAGGATACCTATCTCGATGCCCGCGAGTTCGTGACGGTCCCGGATCGCGCCGTTGACGATGAGGCCCGCCCAGCCATTCCTCGCGCCCAGCTCGGCGAGATTGCCGCCGACCAGGGCGCGGCGCAGCGATCCGGCATTGTCGACGACCAGAACGCGGCCCTCACCGGGCTCGCCGAGGCAGTCTTTCACCACCGAATTGTCGTCAACGGTGCGCAGAGTCACGCAGGGGCCGTGAAACAGGGCCACGCCGCCAAAGGACTGCAGCCCAGGAAGAAAGACGCGCATCGTGTCAGGATGCGCGTCGCAGAGATCCGCGGTGCGGATGGTCTCGGTCATTTGACGTCCCGGTCCGGTTGGAAAGAGAACAAGGGCAGGGCGGACACTTTGGTCCGCCCTGACGGGTCCTGTCTATTCAGCCGGTTCTTTTTTGAACTGCGCGGTCTCGGTCGACTGGCCCATCGCCGTGGTTGAAGATTCACCACCCGACAGCGTCGTGTTGACCAGGTCGAAATAGCCGGTGCCGACTTCGCGCTGGTGACGCGTGGCGGTGTAACCGTCCTTCTCCGCGCCGAACTCGGCCTGCTGGAGCTCGGAATAGGCGCCCATGCCGCGATCCTTGTAACCGCGGGCCAACTCGAACATGCCGTAGTTGAGTTGGTGGAAGCCGGCCAGCGTCACGAACTGGAACTTGTAGCCCATCGCCCCGAGCTCGCGCTGGTAGGTTTCGATCGTCGCCTTGTCCAGATTGGCTTCCCAGTTGAACGACGGCGAACAGTTGTAGGCCATCATCTTGCCCGGAAACTCTTTCTGGACCGCTTCGGCAAAGCGCTTGGCCTCGTCGAGATTCGGCTTGGAGGTTTCCCACCACAGCAGATCGGCAACTTTCGCATAGGCGAGACCGCGCTTGATGCAGTGATCGACGCCCACACCCTGCTTGAGGCGATAGAAGCCTTCCGGTGTCCGGCCCGCATCGAAATCGATGAACTCGTGGTCGCCCTCATCGATGTCGGAGTTGATCAGAGTGGCCGATTCCGCGTCGGTCCGCGCGACCGTGATCGTGGGTACGCCCATGACGTCGGCTGCCAGGCGTGCCGCGTTCAGATTACGCACGTGTTGCGCGGTCGGGATGAGAACCTTGCCGCCCAGATGGCCGCACTTCTTCTCGGCCGCGACCTGATCTTCAAAGTGTACACCGGCCGCGCCCGCCTCGATGAAGGCCTTCATGATCTCGAAGCAGTTCAGAGTTCCGCCAAAGCCGGCTTCGGCGTCGGCCACGATCGGCGCGAACCAGTCGCGTTCGGCCTTGCCTTTCTCGGCGACTTCGATCTGGTCGGCGCGCTGGAGCGTGCGGTTGATCTTGCGCGCCAGCTCCGGCGCGGAGTTGGCAGGGTAGAGCGACTGGTCGGGATACATGGCGCCGGCCGTGTTCGCGTCGGCGGCGACCTGCCAACCGGACAGGTAGATCGCTTTCAGCCCGGCGCGAACCATCTGCATGGCCTGGTTTCCCGACAGGGCGCCGAGTGCGTTGATATAGGGTTCGCTGCGCAGCAAATCCCACAGCTTGACCGCACCGCGCTCAGCCAGGGTGTGCTGGATCTGCACGGAGCCGCGCAGCTTCTGCACGTCTTCCGGGCTGTAATTGCGTTCGATACCGTCAAAGCGGCCGCTCTTGGCGCCGGGCACGAGATCGTAGAACGAGGTCATGGATGTGTCCTTTCAGGTGTATGTACTTTGACAAGGACTATCGTGCATGGACCGCAATGCGTCTATTTCTCTATGTACAGAAAGCGGATAGCGTGTATCATGATGTATTGTGTAATCTTGTAAAGATGTAACGTTTTGTATGACTGAGCGTCAGGAAAAGCTTTTTGCGGGGGCCCGCCTGCGCCGCCTGCGCAAGGATATTGGCCAGACACAGGCCCAGTTCGCCGAGGCGCTCGGCGTGTCGGCCAGCTATCTCAATCTTCTCGAGCGTAACCAGCGACCGGTTACGGCGCGCGTTCTATTATCCCTGGCGCAGGCCTTCGATATTGACGTGCGCGCATTCGCCAGCGAGGGCGACCGGCAGATCCTGGCCGATCTCGATGCGCTGGCCCGCGATCCGGTACTCAAGGGGGTGGACCTCGACCAGCGCGATCTGCGCGATCTGGTTGATGCCAATCCGCGTGCGGCCGATGCCTTGTCCCGGCTGTACCAAGCCTGGCGCGAGGCAAGCACGAGCGCGTCCGATCTCGCTGCCCAGATGGCGGGCGGTGCAGGCGACGGGGCGGTGGTCTCGCCGCTGGAGGAGGTTCGCGACGCGCTCGACGGCCGCCAGAACCATTTCCCCGATCTGGAGGCTGTGGCCGAGACCCTGCGCGCCGGTCTGGATCCGGATATGCCGCTCGAGCTGGCGTTAAGCCAGCGCTTGCGGACGGAGCACGGAGCGGCCGTGCGCCTGTATGACGACGAAGTGATGGACGGGGCGCTCCGGCGCTTCGACTTTCATGCTCGCAAGCTCCTCCTGTCCGAGCACCTGAGTGCAGAAGGACGCGTCTTCCATATCGCCGCCACTCTGGGCCTGCTGGAAGCCGGGGATGTTCTGGATGAAGAGGCGGCTCGCGCAAATTTTTCCGGTGACGGGGCAGACCAGCTCTATCGCGCTGCATTGTCCAACTATCTCGCGGCCGCGATCATGATGCCCTATGACGCCTTCTACCGGCTGGCGGAGAAGACGTGCTACGACATCGATGCCATTGCGCGCCGCTTCCAGGCCAGCTTCGAGCAGGTCTGCCACCGGCTCACAACCTTGAACCGGCCCGGCAGCCGGGGCATTCCTTTCTTCATGATCCGGGTGGATCAGGCCGGCAATGTCACCAAACGCTTTGGCGGCGGGGTTATCCCTTTTGCGCGTTCCAGCGGGGGCTGTGCGCGCTGGCGTCTTCATGATGCCTTCCGCATGCCGGAGCGCATTCACGTCAACCTGATCGAGTTGCCGGACCGGATGCGCTTTGTGTCGGTCGCCAAGGCGGTAACCCGGCCCTTGCCGGGCGGCTCGGTTCAGATGCAGACGCTCGCGCTGGGGTGCGAAGCCAAGGAGGCCGAGCGTCTGGTCTACCGGGTGCCGGACTTCGAAGCCCCGCTCGAGGTGGGCTTGTCCTGCCGCCTGTGCGAACGTCGCGGCTGTGCCGAACGGGCTTTCCCGCCCTTGCAGCGCAAGCTGCGCCTTGATCCGCACGTGCGTGGTCGTGCGCCGTTTACTTTCGGTGAGGAATAGGCTTCCCGAAAGGCGCGCACTTCGATCTATTGTGTTCGACGCTGCCAATCCAACGGGATGCTCATGCTGACACCGCGCCGCAAAATCCTGCTTGCAGGTCTCGTCATCTTCCTGGTGTTCGGCGCCCTGGCGATATTCGCGAGTCCGCTTTCGGCCCGCAACCTGGAGGCGCGTCTTCAGGACGCGGCAGATGAAGCCCTTTATTCGGTGCGCGCTGAAGGCTGGGCAGAGGTCCGGATGGACGGGCAGGTCGCCATCGTGACAGGCCTTGCGCCTGACCAGGACGCGCAGTCACGCGCGCTGGACGCAGTCAGTCGGGCGGCGTGGGCAGGCGGCATCGTTGCAGGCGGCATCACACGCGTGATCGACGAAACGCGCGTCGACCTTCAAGACACACGATTTCGCCTGCGGGCGGATCTGATTGGCAGCCGGCTCACCCTCAGCGGCTTTGCTCCGGATGCCGTGGGCCAGGCGCGTCTCAATGATCTGGCTGTCTTGTTATTTCCCGGTCGTGCCAGCGTCGATGTTCAGCTCGCGCCCGGCGGTGCCCCGGCAAACTGGGAAGCGGCCGCACGCCTGATGCTGGGCGAACTGGCGCGCCTGGATACCGGTTCCGCGGTCATGGCCGGCGATCGCCTGGTCGTGACGGGACTGTCGACCAACGCGCAAACGGTGGCTTCGGTGCGCTCGGCGATGAGCAATTCGCCTGCAGGCTACGTGGCGACCGCTCTCGTGCGAGCCCCCGGCGGGACTTACGAGGCGGAGATCACCGATTTCCGGCTTTGCGAAGCCGCGGTGAATGCCGCACTGGGCCCGCGACCCGTAGCCTTCACCCCGGGAAGTGCACAATTGAACGAGGCTTCGCGCAATACGTTGCGCAGGGCCGGAGAGGCTTTTGCCCGGTGCGATACGCCGCCGCTGGGCGTTGCCGTCCAGGTCAATGAAGGCGAAGGCGGCGAAGCGCTCGCGCTCGACCGGGCCCGCTCGGTGATCGAAGCGATGAGCGCGGCCGGCCTGGAAGAGGACCGGTTTCTGGCCTCGACCCTGCCGGCAGATGGAATAACTGCGCTCCGCTTCGAGATTCAGGCACCTGTCGAGGCGCAGCAGGACACGGGCGCGGAACCTGTGAGTGCGCCTGAAGTTGGTGAAGATGACCCGCAATAGAAAACAGGGAAGGGGCAACCATGCTGTGGCTGACTTGGCAAATGTGGATTCTTCTGGCGCTGGCGCTTTTAGGCGGCGGCATTGTCGGCTGGATGGCGCGCGGCCGATCTGACGAGGCGGAGCCCGGCGCTCAAGCCGCGCCGGACAAGAACAAGCCTGCGGCCGCCCCGTCGCCCGCTCCGGCCCCAAAGCCCGAGGCGCGTCAGGAAACGAAGCTCGAGACCAAAGCCAAGCCGGCCAAGACGGCTTCAGCGGGCAAGGTGGCCACTCCTGACCACGCCAAGGCCGAAACCGGCGCTGCCGACAAGGCCGCCGATCCGGTGGCCGTGGGTCCGACTGCGCCGGTCGCCCCCGACAAGGGGGCCAAGACCGGGACGACGGCGAAACCGAAGCCTGCGGCCAAGCCCGCTGCCAAGCCGCGTGCCAAACCCGCAGCAAAGACCGGCTCGACGGGGACGAAGCCGGTATCTGCCGATTCAGGCGGGGACGGCGATATTACTCAGATCAAGGGGCTGGGTCCGCGAGCGGCTGAGAAGCTGAATGAAGCCGGGGTCACGCGCCTGTCCCACATCGCGGCGTGGAGCGATGAGGACATCGACCGATACGATGCGATGATCGCCGGCCGCGGGCGAATCCGGCGCGATGACTGGGTGGGTCAGGCGAAGGCTCTGACGTCCTAGCTAGTCGTCTTCATCCTCATAGCCAACCAGGCTCAGGGGCCGGGCGGAGACGCCTTCCAGCTCGGCCCAGCGGGCAAGCGCGTCATCCCGCCCGTGTGTGATCCATAATTGCTCGGGGTTCACGTCTTTGACCGTCTGGGTCAGCTCGTCCCAGTCGGCGTGATCTGACAGGATCAACGGCAATTCCACGCCGCGCTGGCGCGCCCGCGCCCGCACGCCCATCCAGCCGGATGCAAAGGCGATGACAGGATCGGGAAACCGCCGTGCCCAGCTTGTCTGGAAGGAGGAGGGCGGTCCGATGACGACCTGACCGGCAAAATCGGTCTTGTCTCCCGCACCGTCCTTGACCGTGGCATCGCGCAGCTCGCCCAGCTCGACCCCGTGGTCGCGGTAGAGATCGCACAGCGCTTTGAGCGCGCCATGAATATAGATCGGAGCCTGATACCCGGCTTCGCGCAGCAGGCAGATCACGCGCTGCGCCTTGCCCAGCGCGTAGGCACCGACCAGGTGTGCGCGATCGGGCGAGGTCTTCAGGCTGCCCAGCAGCTTGGCGATTTCATCGCGGTCGTCGGGGTGACGAAAGACCGGAAGGCCGAAAGTGGCTTCGCTGACGAAGACATGGGCAGGCACGACCTCAAAGGCCGCGCAGGTCGGGTCCCGGCGGCGCTTGTAGTCTCCCGACACGCAGATGCGCAGCCCCTTCCATTCCAGCAGGACCTGGGCGGAGCCCAGCACATGCCCGGCAGGATGCAGGCTGACGTCGACCTCGCCGATCCGCGTCACCTCGCCATAGGCGGCAGGCGTGCGCGAACGGCAGAATTCCTCACCATAGCGCGCGGCCATGATGGCCAGCGTCTCGGCAGTTGCCAGTACGCGATCATGACCGGCGCGGGCGTGATCGGCATGGCCGTGCGTCACCACCGCCGTATCGCTGGGGCGCATGGGGTCGATGAAAAAACCGCCGGGCTCGCACCACAGGCCCTTCGCGGTTTCTCGAAGCAGGGTTTCCGGCTTGATCATGATGGGATCAGATAGGCGCGCAGCAGGCCGATTTCACTCCGCACGCGGTGTACGGCGCAGCGCTTTCTTGTCGCTACGCTGCTTCTTGGCCTGCTTCTGGCGGCGCACCGAGGACAGGGAGGGCCGCGATTTCTTTCGAGGTTTCGGTGTCTTGGTCGCAGCGATCAACAAGGCTTTGAGCCGTTCGCGCGCGGCCTCGCGATTGCGCGCCTGGCTGCGCTCGCCATCGGCCTGGATGATCAGCTCGCCGGTCTTCGTCATACGGCTCCCGGCCAGGCGCATCATTCGGTGTTTGACCGCATCGGGCAGGCTGGGTGAACCCTTGACGTCGAAGCGCAGCTGGACCGCGCTCGACGTCGTGTTGACGTGCTGACCGCCAGGGCCGGAGGCGCGCACGAAGCGCTCCTCGATCTCGCTCTCGTCGATGGCCAGCGTCTCGGTGATGCGCATGGCGTGCCTCCCCGGCGCGTCCGGGGCTAGACGCTGGGGTTGAAGATGCGGCGGTCGGGGTCGGCGGCGACGTTTGCCTGCATGCGAACCCGTTCGGCCGTCACGCGCGCCTTTCCTTCCACGAGTAGTTTCAGACAGGTGGGGTAAAGCCGGTGTTCAGCCTCCAATACCCGGCGCGACAGGCTGTCTGCATCGTCGCCCGGCAGGACCGGTACGGCAGCCTGTCCGATGATCGGACCGTCATCCATTTCCGGGCGCACGAAGTGTACGGTGCAGCCGTGAATTCGAACCCCGCTCTCGATGGCGCGCTCATGCGTGGAAACCCCTTTGAATGCGGGCAGCAGGGAGGGGTGGATATTGATCAGCTTGTCGCGCCAGCGGTCGATGAAATAGGGGGTCAGGATGCGCATGAAGCCTGCCAGGCAAAGAAACTTGATCTTCGCCTCACGCAGCTGCCGGTCCATTTCCTCTTCGAACAATTCGCGCTCTTCAAACAGCGTGTGATCGATACACGCGGTCGCGATGCCGGCTTCGCGCGCACGGTCCAGGCCCTGCGCGCCAGCCTTGTTGGAGACTACCAGGCCAATTTCGGCCGGAAAGTCGTCTTTCTGACAGGCATCGATCAATGCCTGCAGGTTGGACCCGCGCCCCGAGATCAGGACGCCGACTCTCGTTTTCTGGACCATGGGTGCTAGCTCGCCTTCAGACTGCCGATAATGGCGGCGGTTTCGCCCGAGCCATTCAGGGCGGCGACCAGGGCTTCGGCCTTGTCGGCCTCGACGGCCGCAATCATGCCGATGCCGCAATTGAACGTGCGGCGCATCTCGGCTTCTTCGATATCGCCCGCCTCTTGTAGCCATTTGAACACATCGGGACGCTCGAAAGTTGCGTAGTCGACATGGAAACCCAGGGGTTCAGGCAACATGCGCGGCGTGTTCTCGGTAATTCCGCCGCCGGTAATGTGGGCCAGGCCCTTGATGTCACCGGCCCGGATCGCGGGCATCAGCGATTTGACGTAGATCCGGGTCGGCTCCAGCAACGCCTCTCCCAGCCTGCGTCCCTTCGCGAAGGGTGCATCGTCCTGCCAGTTCAGGCCCGCGCGCTCTGCCACCTTTCGGATCAGCGAATACCCGTTCGAGTGCGGCCCGGACGAGGCGAGCCCGATGAGCGCATCCCCCGGCTTCATATCCTCGTGGCGCGGCAGCAGCGATCCGCGCTCGGCAGCGCCCACCACGAATCCGGCCAGGTCGAAATCGTCGCCGGCATACATGCCGGGCATTTCTGCGGTTTCCCCGCCGATCAGCGCGCATCCCGCCTGAAGGCAGCCCTGCGCCACGCCGGAAACGATCTGGCGGCCCCGCTCGGGGTCCAGCTTGCCGGTGGCGAAATAGTCGAGGAAGAAAAGCGGTTCCGCGCCTTGGGCCAGCACGTCGTTGACGCACATGGCCACCAGGTCGATGCCCACCGTGTCCAGCTTGTTGGCGGCGATGGCGAGTTTGAGCTTGGTGCCGACGCCATCTGTGCCGGAGATCAGGATCGGATCCTTGAAGCCGGCCGCTTTCAGATCGAACGCGCCGCCGAACCCGCCCAGATCGCCATCCGCACCCGGACGGCGGGTGGCGCGCGCGAGCGGCTTGATCGCCTCGACCAGCGCATCTCCGGCATCGATGTCGACGCCGGATTGGGCATAGGTGAGACCGGATTTGGAGGATGATTGCGACATGGTCGCGACTCCTGCATTGAGGGACGCTCGAGGGCAAAGCGTGCTGTTTAGACCGTCTGGGCCGGGTGCGTCGATATGTTCTGCAGAAGATGAGCTGTCAGACAGGATCGTTTGCGGGCTTCACCGTAGGCCAAGGACTTGTATAGTCGGCCCCGACGACGCAGTTCGTGGATTGGAGAGGCGAATGTTGACCCGGTTTCAGCAGGGCTTGGGCGCGGTGGCGCTGGTGGCCTCGACGCTTTGGGCTGGAGAAGCGGCCCTTGCCGCCGACCCGTTTACCGTCACCAACGTGATCATCGACGAACGCGCCGACAATGCCACAGAGGCTCAGCGCCGTGCCTTGCAGGCAGGGCAGATTCGCGCCGCGCGCCGGCTCGTCGAACGCATGACCCTGCCCGAAGACCGCGCCGGTTCGGTTGGCGCAGGTCAGGTACAGCTTGCAGACCCGCAGACAGGGCTTCAGCAACCGGCTTCGGCCGGTCTTCCCGAATTGACTTCGGAAATGGCCGCCCGTCTGGTTGCGGGATACGACATCGCCAATGAGCGCCGCTCGACCACACGCTATATCGCTGAAATGTCTGTCGGGTTCGATCGGCGCGCGGTCCGCACATTCTTCGAAAGCTACAATGTGCCCTTCGTGCAGGCCCAGGCGCGCCCCATTCTTGTCGTGCCGGTACTGGACACCGGTATCGGGGCGGTGTGGGAAGGTCCCTGGTACGATGCCTGGCGCCGCGAAACGCACGAACACGCTCTCACCCCGTTTATCGGCCTGGGATCACGGTTCGAGGACCCGAGCGGGCCTGGCCTTGTCGGCAATTATCTTGAGACCGACCTGGAAGCCGATACGGAGGCTGACGCCGACGCGGGCGAGGCCACTGAAGATGCAGAGCCCGCTCCCCTGGGGCGCCGGGTCCTGTCCGTCGCCCATGCGCGGTCGGCAAACGAACCCGTGTTGCGCGAACTCGCGTCGCTGTACGGGGTCGATCGCGTAGCCGTACTGACCGCAAGCGAGGGCGCGGGCAGCGTGCGCACCGGCGGAATCCTGTTCGATTTCAGCGGCGACGAGACAGCGACCACGCAGGTCGAGGATTTGTCGGTGGCGGGGGATTACACCGCGCTGGCCGGTGCATTGGTTGATCGTTTCGAAACGGCCTGGAAGCGCCAGACCGTCGTGCGGGGCGGCGACGAATCCAGCGTTCAGGTCACCTTGCTCTACGACAATATTCTTGACTGGCAGGCCCTTCAGACCGCGGTAGCCGGCGCGTCTCTGGTTTCCAATGCACGTCTTGACGCACTCTCCACGCGCGGGGCGGTGATGACACTGGCCTATCGCGGCGGGCTTGATCAGGTGGCGTCCGAATTGCGGTCTCGCGGCGCGCGCCTTGACGAAACCGAGGATATGGGCTGGACGGTTCGCCGCTCTCGATGACAGCCTTCTCCGCCTCCAGCGGGGGCGGTCAGCTCGCCCTCGATCTCACGCTCGATCCCGATTATCGCGCGTCCAGCTTCGCCGTGAGCGAAGCCAACGCGAACGCGCTCGCGCTCGTCAATCGCTGGCCGCGCTGGCGCCAGGGTCATCTCCTGCTGGTCGGGCCGGCTGGCAGCGGGAAGACGCATCTCTCCAAGATCTGGTCGGAACGCGCGCACGCCATCGTGCTCGAACGCGATCGCGTGGAGCGCAGCCTGTCGCGGGTAACACGAGGTACGAGTGTTCTGGTGGAAGACTGCGATCCAGGCGTGGACGAACCCGGGTTGTTTCACCTTCTCAACCGGGCGGCCGGGGATTCCGGGGTCAGCGTCTTGTTGACCGCGCGCAGCTTTCCCGGTGACTGGCCGGTCACGCTTCCCGATCTCGTCTCACGTCTGGCCGCAGCCGAACGCGCGGTCTTGCACGAGCCCGATGACGCGCTGCTGCGTCAAGTTCTGGAGAAGCTGTTTCGCGACAGGCGGACCCCGCTGGGCGCTGGCGTTCTGGAATACCTCCTGATGCGGATGGAACGTTCGGTCGATTTTGCGCGCCGCCTTGTCGCGGTGCTCGACAATGCAGCCCTGGCACGCAAGGGACCGGTCACCCGCGCCCTTGCGCGCGACGTGCTGACGGCCCTATCAGGCGAGTAGCATTGGTTTCGAGTCCGTCAGGACGAGAGCGGAGAGAGCGTTTCATGAACGACAGTGTGCCAGCCAGCTTTGCCGATCTCGATCTTGAAGCCTTCAAGTCCGATCCGCGCCGCTTCATCAATCGGGAGTTGTCCTGGCTGGAATTCAACTGGCGTGTGATGGAAGAGGCGGAAAATCCGTGCCACCCGCCGTTGGAGCGTCTGCGCTTTCTTTCGATTTCCGCCAGCAACCTCGATGAGTTCTACATGGTTCGCGTGGCTGGCCTGCGTGCCCAGGTCCGCAACGGTCTTGACCGTCCCGGGCAGGACGGGCTGACGCCGGCCGAGCAGCTGACCCAGATCAACGAGGCGGCAGGCAAGCTGATGGCGCGTCAACAGGATGTCTGGCGTGACATCTCCGCCCTCTTGAAAAAAGAGAGCGTGCAGATGCTGGACACCAAGGCGCTGACCGCAGCGGACACGGCCTGGCTCCGGGACGATTTTCTGGCCCACACCCTGCCGGTGATCACGCCGCTCGCCATCGATCCGGCGCACCCTTTCCCGTTCATCCCCAATCTGGGGTTCGCGATCGTTCTCAAGCTGAAGCGGGAGCGCGACGGCAAGGTGATGAACGCACTCATCCCCTTGCCTGCCGGGGTGAAGCGCTTCGTCGAACTTCCCGATAAGGGCAAGGATCGCAAGGGACGCGTCATAAAGCGCTATGTCGCGCTGGAAACGGTTCTCATCCTCTTCGTTGACGCGTTGTTTCCCGGCTACGAGCTTATGGGAAAAGGCGCTTTTCGTCTGATCCGCGACAGCGATATCGAAATTGAAGAAGAAGCCGAGGATCTGGTTCGCGAGTTCGAGCAGATGCTCAAGCAACGCCGCCGCGGTGTCCTGGTGCGCATCACGATCGAAGCGTCCATGCCTGAGGATTTGCGACGTTTCATCACTCAGCAGCTTCATGCCCAATCACAAGACATCGTCTTAATAGATGGAATTCTTGGGCTTTCCCAGCTTTCCCAGTTGATCGGCGATGATCGGCCGGATCTGAAATTCCCGCCTTACGAGCCGCGCTTTCCAGAACGGATCAAGGATTACGGCGGCGATACGTTTGCGGCGATCCGGGCCAAGGATCTGATTATCCACCATCCCTATGAGAGCTTCGACGCGGTGGTGACCTTCCTCGAACAGGCTGCCTCCGATCCCGATGTCATCGCGATCAAGCAGTCTCTCTATCGCACGTCGAAGAACTCACCCATCATCGCGGCCCTGATCGAGGCCGCCGAAGCGGGCAAGAACGTCACCGCGCTGGTCGAGCTCAAGGCGCGTTTTGACGAGGAGGCGAACCTGAAATGGGCTCGCGATCTGGAGCGCGCCGGGGTTCAGGTCGTCTACGGATTCATCGAGTACAAGACCCACGCCAAGGTCTCGCTCGTCGTTCGGCGAGAGGGCGGGGAGCTGCGTACCTACGCGCATTTTGGCACGGGCAATTACCACCCGATCACGGCAAGGGTCTACACAGACCTCTCGCTGTTTACGGCCGACCCGGCCTATGGCCGCGATGCAGGCCGCATCTTCAACTACGTCACCGGCTATGCCCGCCCGACCCAGCTTGAGAAGCTCGCCATCTCGCCCACCGGAATGAAGGAACTGATCCTTGCGAAATTCGATGCCGAAATAGCCAATGCCAAGGCCGGCAAGCCGGCGGCGGTCTGGGCGAAGATGAACTCGCTGGTCCACCCGGAAATCATCGACAAGCTCTATGAGGCCAGCCAGGCCGGCGTTCGCATCGAGCTCATCATCCGGGGGATTTGCTGCCTGCGTCCGGGCATTCCCGGCTTGTCGGAGAATATCCGGGTCAAATCCATCGTCGGCCGCTTCCTGGAGCATTCGCGCATCTGCTGCTTTGCCAATGGCGCGCCGATGCCGTCCAATCAGGCCCAGGTCTTCATCACGTCGGCCGACTGGATGCCGCGAAATCTCGACCGGCGCGTCGAGCAGCTCTGTCCGGTGGAGAACCCCACGGTGCACCGCCAGGTTCTCGATCAGATCATGGTCGCGAACCTGAATGACGAGGCGCAGAGCTGGTACATGAATCCGGACGGCACTTACACGCGGGTCGATACGACCGGCATGAAGAAGCCCTTCAGCGCCCATAGCTATTTCATGACCAATCCCAGCCTGTCCGGGCGCGGCGAGGCGCTCAAACACGATCAGCCGCCGGCGTTTCCCTATATCGGCGACCGGCGATGAGCACACTGGCCCAAGCCGATCTGCCGGCCGCCGATCACGCCGGGTCTGCCGCGCGCAATATCGCGGTGATCGACATCGGGTCCAACTCGATCCGGATGGTGCTGTTCCGGCTGGAGGGCCGGGCGCTCTTTCCCATGTTCAACGAGAAGACGATGGCGGGTCTGGGCCGCGGAGCGGGCGAGACGGGCCTGCTGAACCCGGAGGGCGTGGCTGCCGCCATCCGTACGTTGAAGCGCTTCAGAACGCTGCTCGATGCCAAGCAGGTGACCGAACGTCACGCCGTGGCGACCGCGGCCGTGCGCGCGACCACGGACGGGCCGGCATTCGTGGAGCGGGTCCGCGAGGAGTGCGGCCTCGAGATCCGCGTTCTGTCCGGGGAGGAAGAGGGACGTCTGTCAGCAGCCGGAGTTGTCGCCGGGATGGGCGATTGCGACGGCGTCACGGGCGACCTTGGCGGGTCAAGCCTGGAATTGACGCGCATTTCGGGCCGCGAGCTTGGCCCGGCTATCTCGCTTCAGGTCGGCCCGCTGGCCATGCTGAAGGACAACAGTGACCAGGAAGCGTTGCGCAAGGCGATAGACGACGCCCTGCGCAATGCCGAACCGGTCTTTCAGGGCTCGGGCCCGGTTTTCTACGCGGTCGGCGGCGCATGGCGGGCGTTCGCGCATCTGGCGATGGCCGGCGAGGACCACCCGCTCCATGTGCTGCACCAGTTTGAATTGTCGCGCGACGACGTCTTCAAGTACGCCGACTTCGCCGCGGCTCAGTCCGAAAGCTCGCTGTCCTCCACACCGGGGGTCTCCTCCAAGCGCGCGGCCATGCTGCCCTACGCCGCCCAGCTGCTGCGCCGGGTGATGAAGCTGGGCAAGTTCGAGCGCGTCGTGTTTTCGGCCAATGGCTTGCGCGAGGGTGTGATCTACGCGGCCGAGCCTCGTCTTTACCTCGAGGGCGACCCGCTTTTCGCCGCTGCGGAGGCGATGGTGTCCGCCGTGTCTCCGGAGCCTGCATTCGGTGTGCGCCTGGCCGAGTGGATCGAACCTGTGTTCGAGACCGAGCCGGAAATCTTCAGCCGGGACCGCGACCGGGTAGTCCGCGCTGCTGCCGCACGGCTCACAGATTACGGTGTGCGCATGCACCCCGATCACCGCGCTGACCTGGCCAGCAACCAGGTCCTGTTCGGACCGCTGAGCGGGATCAGTCACCGCGAGCGCGCCTTTCTGGCGCTGGCGATCCATCATCGCTACCAGGGCAAGAAGCCTCCGGGCGAAGAGAGCGCGTGCCGCCGGCTGCTGGACGATGAGGCCGAGGGTGCGGCGCTGCGCCTTGGCCTGGCCCTGCGCCTCGGAGCCGCGCTCTCGGGACGCACGGTAGAACTACTGGATCACTTTCGCCTTGAACGCACACCAAACGAGCTGGTGCTTCGGGTGGCCAAGGGAATGGAAGACACCGCGGTAGAGCGCGCACTTCACCGCCTCGATCAGCTGGCCGGCGTGATGGATCTCAAGGCCGCGGTGCTGTGAACCCGGTCTAGTCTTCCAGCTCGATCGCCTCGACCTTGCCGTTCTCCAGCACCAGCGCGATCTCGCCGCGTTTCAGCTCGAGTGCGCGCTGTCCAAACACGGTGCGGCGCCAGCCTTTCAGCGCACCGACATCTGCCTCGTCATCGGCGGCGATCGCTTCGAGGTCGGGCACGGTGGCGATGAGGCGAGGGGCGACGCCTTCGTCCTCGGCAACGACTCGCAGGAAGACCTTCAGCAACTCGACGACCGGGCCGAGATTGGACGGCGGAGGACCGGATTTCGAGACTTTTGGCGCGTAGCTGTCCGCATTGTCCAGCGCAGCGTTCAATGCCTCGATCAGCCGTTCCGCGGGCTTGGAGCGTTCAAAGCCCTTGGGCACGGCACGCAGGCCGGTCAGCTGGTCGAGCTCGGTCGGCGCGGCATGGGCGAGCTCGTACAGCCCGTCATCCTTGATGATGCGGTTGCGCGGAATATCCCGCGTCTGCGCCTCGCGCTCGCGCCAGGCCGCCGCCGCGCGCAATGCCGCCAGCCATTTCTTGGTCGTCTTGCGCAGTTTCAGGCGCTTCCAGGCCTGTTCAGGATCCATCCGGTAGGTGTCCGGGTTGGTGAGCGTCTTCATTTCCTCGCCGACCCAGTGTTCCCGGTTGCTCGTCTTTAGACGCGCCTGGAGCTTGGGGTAGAGGTCGCGCAGATGGGTGACGTCGGCGAGCGCATAGGTGAGCTGCTTCTCGCTCAGCGGGCGGCGCGACCAGTCGGTGAAGCGCGAGCCCTTGTCGATGGCACGGCCGAGCAATTCGCCGACCAGATTGTCGTAGGAGATCGAGTCGCCGAGCCCCACCGCCATCGCCGCAATCTGCGTATCGAACAGGGGGGTGGGGATCAGCTCCCCGCCCTTGTGGAAGAAGATTTCCAGGTCCTGGCGGCAGGCGTGAAAGACCTTAACCACGGAGGTGTCGCGGAGCAGCTCGAAAAGCGGCTCCAGGTCGATCTCCTCCGAGAGCGGATCGATCAGCACCTCGGTCTCGCCGCCTGCTGCCTGGATCAGGCAGAGCTGGGGCCAGAACGTGGTTTCGCGCATGAACTCGGTGTCGAGCGCGACGAAATCGTTCTGGGCAAGGGCGTCGCAGGCGGCGGCAAGGTCGGAAGTCGTCGTGATGAGTTTCATGACTGGCCCGTTTAGCGCCGCCCGCGCGCTTTGGCGAGACGGGGGGTGGCCTAGAGCTGCTTTTGGTTTCGCCGCATCAGGCGCCAGATCGCGAAGGCCGCCGCTCCCGCCGAGACCAGGGCGATCGCCAGGAAGGCCGATTGCAGCGGAAGCGAGAAAATCCCGATTCCGGCAAGCGAGAACTGGCCCAGCGTCGCGGCTGCGGCGTTCAGGATGCCGCCGGCGGCCAGCAGGCGCCCACGATACTCGGCCGGGGCGCGGTGTTGTGCCATGGCCTGCAAGGGAACCACGAACAGACCGGCCGAAATCGCCGACAGGCCGAGATCGATCAGAATGCGCCAATTGGCCGAGTCGCGTGCGAACGTGACCGCATCGACCAGCTCGCCCGGTGTGCGCCCGGCCGTCTGCAGCGCGATATCCACCGGAAAGATCACAAGGCCGATTGCGCCGGCAATCGTGAAGGCGAGCGCGTCCTCGCCGCGGCTGAGCAGCCCGCAGGCCACGGCGCCGAGGGCAGCGCCCAGCGTGAAGATCACCGTGAAGAGGAGGACCACGCTTTCGTCCGCGCTCAGAACCTCCAGGGCGAACAGGGGCATCAGCGTGATGATGGAGGCGGCCAGCATCCAGAACCAGGCGGCGCCGAGCAACGGGCGGAGTACGGCCGGCATGGTCGCGGCGAAACGCAGGATGCGCCAGGTGACCGCCGCGATATTCCACTCGATCTTCAGGTCCGGATTGCTGGCCGGTGCCGGGCTACCCTGGCGCATCACGATCCAGCCGATGACCGCGATGGTGACAAGAATGACCGAGATTGCGGCAGGTCCGGACATGGCCTGACCGCCCAGCGTGACCCCTTGGACCGCCAGGACCGTGCCCAGCCCGGCTCCGATCAGGATGGCGATGTTCAGACTGCCTGACACCATCGCATTGCCGGAGACCAGCTCGCGTCCCGTCAGCAGGGTAGGCAGGGCAGAGTTGCGCGCCGGGGCAAAGAAGGCCGACTGGGTCCCCATCAGAAAGAGTACGCCCAGCAGGATGAGCGGCTGGTTGAGCAGGAAGCCCGCAGCCGCCCCGATCATCAGGAATATTTCCGCAAATTTGGCGAAGCGCATGATCTTCGTGCGGTCGTAGCGGTCGGCGACCTGACCGGCGACGCCGGAAAACAGGAAGATCGGCAAGGTCAGCATGGTCGCGGCAATGGGCACCATCAGGCCCCGGTCGAGCCCGAATACCGATAGTCCCTGATACGTGGCCAGCGTGACCAGCGCGTAGCGAAACAGGTTGTCGTTGAAGGCCCCGAGCGCTTGCGCGCTCATCAAAGGCAGGAAGCGGCGCTGAGCCAGGAGGGAGGCCGCAATCTTCAGGCTCATCGGATCAGTCCTTGTGCAACGAGGGCATCGGTGCGCGTTTCGATCCGGCGCTCCAGCTCGCTCATGAAGTCCTCTTTGTCGCGTCCCGGCGCGATGGGTTCCAGGAATTCGACGGTAACCGTACCGGGTGTTTTCGCGTAGCTCTGGCGGTCCCAGGCGAGACCGAGATTGGTGGCGACAGGAACGCAGGGCCGCTCCAGACGGTCATAGAGATGGAAGACGCCGGAGCGGTAGCGGTGTTTCTCGCCGGGGGCGGAGAGATTGCCCTCCGGGTAGATCAGGACATGGCGGCCCTCATTGCGCAGGCGGGCAATGCCGCCATTGAGGACCTCTTGCGCGCGCTCGCCGCCCTGGTTGGACAGAACGATCGCCCCGGCCTTCTTCAGGATGGGCCCGACGAGCGGGAATTTGTAGAGATGGTCGCCTGCCACGAAGCCGAGATGCTGGATCGTCGCCAGCATGACGAAGCCATCCCCCCAGCTCTGGTGCTTGGCCCCGAATACGCAGGGCTCGTCGGGAATATTCTCCTGTCCGCGTACGTCGATGCGAACGCCCGCCAGATACCGCAACGCGGCGACCTGGGTTGAACCGTAAAGCCACAGACCCCAGCCCAGCGGGCGCTTGCCGGGCAGGGCGGCAAGCAGCAGGCAGAAGATGGCGAAGAAGAGTGTCGTGATCCAGTAGGCCACGAAAAAGGCGGCGGCGCGCATGGCGTCGTCTCCAGTTCTGTTTCAAGGAAAAGAGCAGGGCGGTCGTCAGACCGTGCGCAGTACCAGCAGCGCGGCATCGGCCAGGCGATCGGCCATGGTGGTCATCTGCACGTCGAAGCGTCCGACCATGCGGTGGGCGGTCGGTTGCAGGACGACGCCGAGCGCGGCGGCAGCCTTGATCTCGGGGTCGCCCTGAGGAAGATCGCCGGCTTCCATCGCGCCTTTCAGGCGTCCGGCAATCAGACCGACAGGGTCCGGGCAGCCTGGACGTGCCTCGACACCGAAGCGGTGCATGTGGGTGAGGTGGTAGGCGAACAGGTCCGGATCGTCGTCGGCCGCCTCGCAATAGACGCGCACCACACGCCGCACCGCATCCTCAAATCCGTACGCCTCTGCCAACGCGCATTCGAGCAGGTTGTAGAGGCGCACATGGATTGTCTCGAACAGGGCGACGGCCAGCGCATCCTTGCTCTTGTAGTAGCGGTACATCGCTCCGTCGGAGATACCGGCGGCACCGGCCACCGACTTGATGGATACGGCGTCCACGCCTTCGCGGGCAAACAGTTCCAGCGCAGCGCGCTCGACGCGGGCCTTCAAGTTTCCGGCATTGGCGGTTACGCCGCGCCGCGCTTCAGTCTCGTGAGCCATGATGCGTCCCTCTTAAGCCGTGTGAATGAACATTCACTTACTGGAGGGTGTTTGCCTTATCCGATTTGTGTCGTCAAGAATGAATGTTCATTTACGCAAGATTTTTTTTGAGTTTCGCTTGATTTTTAAAGCGCCAGCTTGTCCGCTGGACCCGATCACGCGGGGGAGAAAATCATGAGAATCAGAAATTTGGCCGTCGGGCTCTTCCTGCCCGCCATCGTGGCACTGGCGCTCGCGATACCGGCTCACGCCCTTCAGGGCCCGCCGCGGGGCGAGGGCGATTATGACAGCTTCGTCGCGCTCTTCTCCCAATTCGAGGCCTGGGCGGATGAGACGCCAGGCTCGGACCCCCGTGTGCCGGATTATTCCGATGACGTTGTCGGCGATCGGATCGACGACCTCAGCGACTTCCAGGCGCAGTTGTCCGACATGAATGTCGCCGCATGGGAGAGGGCGCACCAGGCCGAATATCTCGCCGTGCGCGCCAGGATGGATGAAGCCGAGTTCTGGTTGCGCGTATCGCGGCCCTTCGAACGCGATCCGGGCTATTATGTCGACCGGATGTTGCGCCCCGCCTTTACAGAGCTGCCCGTGGAGGGTGAGTCGCTGAAGACCTTGCAGGCGCGCCTGAACGCGATTCCTGTCTTGGTCGAGGTTGGCGAACGTAATCTGGACGCGGTGGCAGCCGACTATGCCGATCTGGCGCTGCACAATCTGACCACAGCCGACGGGGTGGGTCACGGCCATCCCTATCGCGAGGTCCCGCCGGCCGGCGTGATCGGCTGGTACGAGGACCTGCTTGGCCGCGCACAGACCGCACAGCCTGACCTCGTTCCCGAGATCGAAGCGGCGCTCTCATCCGTGCGCGAGTTTCACGCCTGGTTGCTCGAACGCCGGCCCGCGATGACTGCGGATGCGGGCGTGGGTGAAGCGCGCTTCGACTGGTACGTGAAGAACGTCAAGCTCCTGCCCTGGACGTCCGCCGAAATCGTGACATTGGGCGAGCGCGAAATCGACCGGCTCTGGGCGTTTTACGCATTGGAACGCCATCGCAACCGCGACCTGCCTGAGCTGGAGCCGGCGCAATCGCGCGAGGCCTATCACGCACGCCTCGCCGAGACCGATGCCGATATCCGCGCCTTTCTGGAAGACCACGACATCATCACCATCCCCGATCATATCGGGGAACTCGATTTCAACGTGCCCTGGATCGAGCGGCCGGGCGGACGCAATTTCTGGGAAGAGATCCAGTACCGGGATCCGAGCCCCGATCATTTTCACGCCGTCATCCCCGGCCACCGTTTCGACGCGCTGATGGTGCCCGAACACCCGGTGCGTGAGCACATTGCCGATGGCGTTCGCGCCGAGGGCTGGGCCACCTATCTGGAGGAAGCAATGGTCCAGGCGGGCTTCTTCGAGGATCGGCCGCGCGCGCGCGAACTCATCTACATCTTCGGCATATTCCGCGCCGCACGCGTGCCCGCGGATGTGTGGCTGCAAACCAACCGGATGAGTGCGGAGGAGGCGGTGGCCTACTGGCGGGAGCTGACGCCGTATCTTGATGAAGACGTCGCCCGGGTCGATGCGGAAATCTATCTGCGCCGCCCGCCGGGCTACGGGCTCGGCTATCAGATCGGAGCCCTGCAGATGCAGCAATTGCTCGCGGACAGACGCCGCCAGCTTGGTGACGACTTCTCGCTGCGCGAGTTCCACGACGACTTCCTCGCCCATGGCCGGCTGCCGCTCGCTCTGATCCGCTGGGAAATGACCGGCCTGGACGACGAGGTGTCTGAACTTTGGGGCCGCGAGCCGATCCCGGGCTTCCAGTAGGGCGAGTGACGCTGCGGCAAAGCCGATTGACAGGGGCCTCGGCGCGGCTCTAATGCGCGCCCGATGCACGCGGCATTTCCCGATTGTGCAGCGTCTCTCCGCCGCGTGGCCACGGTCGGCCAATGAGCGGACTCCTTGGAAGTTGCCCTCATGGCTGCGAAGCCGTTTTTCTCTGCCGACCCGGCGGCCGACAGGCGTGCGGCTTTTGCCGACGCCCTGGCCGCCGACGGGGACCTGCCCGGTGCCATCGAGGTGCTGACCGGCGCCCTGGAGCGTGTGCCCGGCTGGGCCGCGGGCTGGTACCGGCTGGGTGAGTATTGTGAGCGCGCCGGACAACGCGATGCGGCGACGCAAGCGTTCGCCCGGGCCGTCGACGCCGACCCGGCCGATGCGCTGGGGGCAGGGATGAAGCGCGACCTCCTGAGTGCCGCGCCGGTATGCGAATCCATGCCGGCCGCCTTCGTCGAGCTTCTCTTCGATCAATATGCGCCGCGGTTCGAGACGTCGCTTGTCGGCCAGCTGGGCTATCGCGGCCCGGAGCTCCTGTTCGCTCAGCTCGCCTCGGCAGGATTCACGCGGGCGCAGCGGGCTCTGGATCTGGGGTGCGGCACCGGGTTGATGGGCGAGGTCCTGCGCCCCCATTGCGGCACGCTCATCGGCATGGATATCTCGCAGGCCATGTTGGACCAGGCTCGCGCGAAGCACGTCTATGACCGGTTGGAGAAGACCGACATCGCAGCGCTCGAGATCGCTCCTGACCGGTATGATCTGATTGTGGCCGCTGACGTGTTCGCCTATCTCGGCGCCCTGGAACGCATCATCGCCTGGTGTGTGGCCTCGCTTGTGCCCGGTGGCCGGCTCGCCTTCACGGTGGAGGCCGGCGAGGCTCCGGTCGCGCTGAGGGAGAGCCGGCGTTTTGCCCATTCCCCTGAGTATATTGCCGACCTGCTGGGCCAGGCCGGGTTTGCCGGTGTCGACATGACGCCCTGCGTGCTGCGCCGCGACCGCGGCGCCGACATCGCCTCTCTCTGCGTCTGCGCCAGCCTGCCCGCCCTGACTCCCGACCGGGAGGATGACGGCGAGGCGCAGGTCTGCGCGTGAGGTGCCGAGGGGCACCGCGAGCTTCTCCTCCGCTGGGCGCGGGTCGTTTAGATTAGGTCTTCAGGCGCGGCCGCGCGCTCGCTCCTCACCGCGGCCACATGATAGTCGTGATAGGAGTAGGAGTCCGGAAAGACGGACTCTCAGCCTTCGGGCGAATAGCGCCCGGCGACGAAGTCGCACACGGTGGGGTTCTCGCAGGAATCCACCCCTTCAAGGTCACCGCGCCAGAGGATATTGCCGTCCCGGATCATGGCCACTTCGTCCGCGATGGCGCGCATGGACGCCATGTCGTGCGTGATCGTCACGGCGGTGGCGCCCAGCGTCTTCACCTGGCGCACGATGAGCTGATTGATCAGGTCCGCAGTGACCGGATCCAGCCCCGTCGTGGGTTCGTCGAAGAAGAGTATGTTCGGCTTGCCAACGACGGCTCGGGCGAGCGCAACGCGTCGCTGCATGCCGCCGGACAGCTCGGCAGGTCGCCGGTCGGCGATGTCGGCCTCAAGGTCGACCTGGTCGAGCGCGGCGATGGCGCGCTCCTTGGCTTCATCCTTTTTAACGTGCTCGGCATGGAGCAGGCGAAACGACACATTTTCCCAGACGGACAGCGAGTCAAACAGCGCGCCGGACTGGAAGAGCATACCGATCTGCTGGACCCCGGGGTCGTTCTCGCGCCCGTACTCGACCGCTTCGCCGTCGATCTCGACGCTGCCTGAATCGGGACGCAGCAGGCCAAGGGCGAGCTTGATCGTGACCGATTTGCCCGTACCAGATCCGCCAATGATGACCAGCGACCGCCCCTCATAGGCGACCAGGTCGAGGCCTTCGAGCACGGTTTTGCGCCCAAAGCTCTTGGTCACGGATTTCCAGGCTATCTTGATGGTCTCGTCCCGCATGATCGCTCCGTCAGACAAACCAGGAGGTGAGCAGGAAGTTCGCGGCAAAGATCAACACGGCTGCGCCCACGACCGCATTCGTCGTGGCCCGGCCAACGCCTTGCGCGCCGCCAGCGGCATTGTAGCCGTGATAGCAACCCATGACCGTCAGGAGGAAACCGAAGACGGTCGCTTTGATCAGCCCGGAGACGACATCCCAGCGGGTCAGGATATCGACGGTATTCTGCACGTAGATCGCCCCGTCAAACCCCAGCGAGGTGGTCGATACGGCAAATCCGCCGAGGACACCGATCACATTCGCGATCGCGACCAGGATGGGCAGGACCAGCACGCCGGCCAGGACGCGCGGGGCGATGAGGTATCGCATCGGATCGGTGGACAGGGTGTGCAGCGCATCGATCTGTTCGGTGGCGCGCATCGCGCCGATTTCGGCTGCAATGCCTGCCGAGACGCGTCCGGCCAGCATCAGCGCCGCGATCACCGGCCCGAGTTCGCGCACGATTCCGAGCGCGACAATATTGGGCACGAAGGATTCGGCATTGAAGCGCGACCCGCCCGTGTAGATGTTCAGGGCCAGCGCGCCGCCGGTGAAGATCGCGGTCAGGCCCACCACGGGCAGGGACAGAAAGCCGATTCGCCAGATCTGGCTGAGGAGCTGACCAAGGAAATAGGGCGGACGCACCATGGCGAAGACAGCCGCAGCGGCAAACAGGGTGATGGCGCCGGCACTGCGCATGAGTGCAAGCACGCCTCGGCCCGTGGCCCGGAAAGGATTTGGCAGGCTCATCGATCGCTTTCGTATACGCGCGTCAGGCGGCTGCCAAGCCGCGTGAGGAGTTCATAGCCGATCGTTCCCGCGGCGGCCGCTGTTTCATTCAGTGCGCTTGCGAGGAAGCGCACCCTGTCGCCTGGCTTGAGTTGACCCGGGACCGCGCTGACGTCGACGACGCTGAGGTCCATGGAGACGCTTCCGAGCAGGGGTATGCGTGTATTCCCGATCCGCCCGGCCGCTCCTGGCGAGGCAGCGCGCAAGAAGCCGTCGGCATATCCCAGCGCGAGCGTGGCGGTGAGCATTGTCCGGTCGGCCGTGACCTGGGCGCCATACCCTATGGTCTCGCCTGCCGCGATCTCGCGAAGCTGCAGGATGGGCGTTTCGATAGCGACGACCGGTTCGAACGGTCCTCCGGACGTGTTGGCCGGGTGGGCGCCATATAGTCCGATCCCGGGCCGGACGAGGTCGAAATGATACGCTTCGCCCAACAGAACCGCGCCGGTATTGGCAAGGCTCGCGCGGCAGGGTGGCAATCGGCGCACAATGTCGGCGAAACGATCTCGTTGGGCGTCATTCTTGGGGTGGTCAGGCGCTTCTGCGCAGGCGAGGTGACTCATGATCAGGCGAAGATCGAGCCCGGCCAGCGGGGAGGCGCCGGTGATGAGTTGCTCGGTCTCTTTGGACGAAAGACCCAGACGATTCATGCCGGTATCGAAATGGATCGCGCAGGCGCCGCCGCCATCTTCTCGGAACGCCTCGATCTGGTCGGCGCTGTTCAGAACCGGGATCAGGCGGGCTGACACGATCCGCGCACGTTCGCCCGGCCAGTAGCCGTGAAAGACGAAGATTTCCGCCTCAAGGTCTTGAAGGGCTTGGCGCAAGGCCTCCCCTTCACGGGTCGTGGCGACAAAGAAGGTCCGGCACCCTTCCTCCGCAAGGCGAGGGGCGACACGGGCGGCGCCGAGGCCGTAGGCATCGGCCTTCACGACGCCCGCAACCAGTGTCGTGCCGGCCAGGTCGCACAACGTACGGTAATTTCGCGCGATCGCGTCGAGATCCACGACCAGCCGCGGATCCGGAGAAGCAGCCGCAGGAGCGGAATTAATCGTAGCTGTTATCGTACCGCCCCGTCTCTTCGAGGTCGGAGAATTTGGTGCGCTCGGGGTCAAAGGCGACCTTGACCGACCCGATGGGACCATGACGCTGCTTGCCGATGATGACTTCGGCCTGATTGCGGATTTCGCGCATCTCGTCTTCCCATTTCAGGTGCTCTTCGGTGCCCTCGCGAGGCTCGAGGCGTTCGAGATAATAGGCTTCCCGATAGACGAAAAGCACCGCGTCCGCATCCTGCTCGATCGAGCCCGATTCCCGAAGGTCCGAGAGCTGTGGCTTCTTGTCCTCGCGTTGCTCAACCTGGCGAGAGAGCTGAGACAAGGCGATGACAGGTACGTTCAATTCCTTTGCCAGAGCCTTGAGGGACTGGGTGATCTCCGAAACTTCCTGGACCCGGCTATCAGCCCGGGAGTTCGAGGTCGTGATGAGCTGAAGATAGTCGATCACGATAAGATCGAGCCCGTGCATACGCTTGAGGCGACGTGCTCGTGCAGCGAGCGCACCGATGGAGATGCCACCGGTGTCATCGATATAGAGCGGACAATCCTGGATCTGCTCGACTGCGTCGCGAATGTCTTCATATTGTGCCGCATCGATCCGGCCCTGGCGGATGTGATAGCCGGAAATACCTGTGTAGTCGGCAATGAGGCGGGTTGCGAGCTGTTCGCCGCTCATCTCCAGCGAGAAGAAGCCGACAACGCCGCCTTCAACCGTCTTGCGGGTGCCGTCGGCCAGCTCTTCGGCCTTGTAGTTGCGCGCGACGGAGAAGGCGATGTTGGTCGCGAGCGCGGTCTTACCCATCGAGGGCCGTCCCGCGAGGATCAGTAGGTCGGACGGGTGGAGCCCGCCGAGCTTGGCATCGAGCGTTTTCAACCCGGTCGACGTGCCCGACAATCCGCCCCCGCGCTTGTAGGCGGCCTCGGCCATAGCGACCGAATCCCCCAGCGCCTGTGCGAAGGGCATGAAGCCCTTTGACGCCGCACCACTCTCGGCGAGCCGGAAAAGCGAGCGCTCGGCGCTCTCGATGAGGTTTTTGGCCTCGTCCTCGACCCCGGCGTCCATCGCGGTTTTCGTAATTTCCGAACCGATGGTGATCAGGGCCCGGCGCAGAGCAAGGTCGTAGACGATCCGCGCATATTCCGGGGCGGCGGCGGGATCTGGCGCTTCTCGCATGAGATCGGCGAGGTAAACCGAGCCGCCGATTTCCTTCAGGCCCTCGTCGCGCTCGAACCTGTTCTTGAGAACGACGGCATCCGCCAGCTGGCCCTGCTGGATCAACTTGGTCGCTGCTTCGTAGATACGTCCGTGCACGGGGTCATAAAAATGGGTCGCGCGCAGCCAGTCGGCGACCCGGTGGAAAATGTCGTTCTCATACAGGAGAGCGCCAAGGAAAGCCTGCTCGGCTTCGATATTGTGCGGCGGGGTGAGGCTGTGACGATCGTCCGGCCCGGCATCGTGATGAGTGAGTTCAGCGGTCATAGAGACGATTTTACCTGAGCGGAGGAGGGGGCGCATTAAGAGGTTCTGCACAGTGTGTGTGGATCGCTGTGGAAAATCGCAGTTTGATTGAACCATTCGCGCATTTGCGCGCACCCTTCCTTCAAAAGGAGGGGTCTGTGCCTCGATCACGTGATGCCGAACGCAGCCTGGACGCTTACCTGCTGGCGGAAGTCCGACTGGGTGATCGCGGCGCGCTGGACCAGCTGGTGCGGCGCTGGACGCCTCGCATGACCACTCATGCCTGGCGCCTGCTTGGCGATCGCGAACAGGCGCGGGACGTGGTCCAGGAGTCGTGGACGCAGGCGCTGCGAGGGCTGAACCGGCTGAGGCAAGACCGCGCCTTCTCGGTCTGGATCCTGCGGATCGTCACGCGGCGCTGTGCGTACCAGATCCGGGGGCTTCAGCGCGAGCGGGCGCTCGCCTCCGACGTGCGCAATGAGCCCGACCCGCCGAACCCGGCCGTGCGTGTCGAGCTGGCGCCCGACCAGCAGCGGGTGCGTGCGGCCATCAAGCGCCTGCCGGCAGATCAGGCGGCGGCGATCGCGCTTTTCTACCTCCAAGATCTGTCCATCGCGGAAATCGCGGTGGCGCTGGACGTGCCGGCGGGCACGGTCAAGACCCGCCTGATGCATGCGCGCACCAAGTTGCGCGCCTTTCTGGAAGGAGAGATCGATGAATGATCTTGACGACATGATCCGCAACGCGCTGGACGATGAGGAGCAGGGCCTGCTGCACGAGCTCGAACGCGAGCCGGGATTCTTCGAGCGGGCGTTTGCGATGGCCGCCGGGCCAACAGGCTGGGTCAATCTACTGCTGATGGGCACCCAGGCCGTGTTCTTTCTGATCGGCGTCTGGTTTGCCTGGCAGTTCTACCAGCAGGATAGCGCGCTGGCGGCACTCCACTGGGGATTGCCGTCCGCGGTCCTCGTGATCGTCGGCGCGCTTCTGAAGACCAGCCTGATGCCTGTGATGGAAGCCAACCGGCTGGCGCGCGATATCCGGCGGCTGGAATTGCGTATCGAGCGGATGCGCCACGAAACGGCGTCCCGCTAAGGGCGGGCTTTTTCCGCTTTTCGCCTGGGCCAGCCTCCTGGGGGGCTCCGGCGATACGGCGCTGACCAATTTTCCGGCTCGGGTCGCGCTTGATTTCGGCTTGAGCGCGCTTTTGTTCGCGGCGCCCTCGCGCACCGCTTCGTGGACAAGCGCCGCCAGCGTTGCCGCATCCTTCTGGCGATAGGCGCGAACCGTGTAGGTCATGACAGGACCTCAAACAAAAAAGGGGCGGCTCCGTGAGGAGACCGCCCCTGATTTGTACGCTCGAAGCGAAGACTCAGCCTAGGCCTTGTCTTCCTCGTCAGCGCTGGCTTCGGCTTCGTCAGCCTCGTCCTCGTCGTCACCCAGCTCGTCCGGCTCGGCACCGGCTTCGAAGAGCTGCGCGGCCTGGGCTTCAGCCAGGGCGCGGTCCTCTTCGGCCGCTGACGCGATCACGTCCTCGCCGGTCGCCTGACGCTCGGCCTCTTCAGGCGTACGCGCCACGTTGATGGTCACGGTCACATCGACATCGGGGTGCAGGACCAGGCGCACTTCGTGCAGGCCCAGCGTCTTGATGGCGGTGTTCAGGTCGACCATGCCGCGAGACACGTTGTACTCTTCGGTCGAGGCCGCCTCGGCGATATCGCGCGTGGAGACCGAACCGTAGAGCTGGCCGCTTTCGGACGCCTGCCGGATCAGCACGAATTTCGCGCCGTCCAGGTGGGAGCCTTCCTCGCGAGCCTTCTGGGCACGCTCTTCGTTGCGCTTTTCAAGGATTTCACGCTCGCGTTCGAAACGGGCGAGATTGTCCTTGGTGGCGCGAAGGGCTTTTTCCTGCGGCAGCAGGAAGTTGCGGGCAAAGCCCGGCTTGACGTCAACCACGTCGCCGATGGCGCCGAGCTTGTCGACACGTTCAAGAAGAACGACTTGCATTGCGCTCTCTCCTTAATCGACGGCGTAGGGCAGCAGGCCCAGGAAGCGGGCGCGCTTGATGGCGCGAGCCAGTTCACGCTGCTTCTTCTGGGACACCGCGGTGATGCGCGACGGCACGATCTTGCCACGCTCGGACATGTAGCGCTGGAGCAACCGCACATCCTTGTAATCGATCTTCGGCGCATCATCGCCGGAGAACGGGCAGACCTTGCGGCGGCGCGTGAAGGCGCGGCGCGCGGGGACGTTCGAAATCGACATATCAGCCATAATTCAAATCTCCTTTAGCGCGGCTTGCGCTTGCGGTCGTCACCCTTGCGAAGGATCGCGGAGGGTTCCTCGGAGAGCTCGTCGACCTTGATCGTCATGTGACGCATGACGTCGTCGGCATAGCGCTGGCGGTAATCCAGGGCGTCAAGCACCTTGTTGCCGGCTTCCATGTCGATGTAGCCGTAATGGCCCTTGCGGTTCTTGTTGATACGGTAGGCCAGGGTGCGAAGCCCCCAGTATTCGGTCTTGTTGACCGTGCCACCGTTTTCCTCGACGAGGGTCTTGAGATCCTCGAGGAGGCTTTCGGCCTGCGCCGGGGAGATATCCGGACGGGCCACGAACGTGTGTTCGTACTTAGCCATATATATGACCCTTCTGTCTGTGGGCTGCGGCGCGTCGGGTCCGAAGGGCCGGACCGTCCACGATGGCTCCGAACGCGCCCGTGCCGCACCATGCGACAGGGGGTAACGAACGGACCGCAGACCGGTGAAGGCGCGGGATATACGGGAAATGAGGACGGCGGGCAAGGGCGCTGCACGTCAGGTCCGGCGCGCCAGGCGGATCGCCGCCCTGACGGGCAAACCCTGCGGGTGTTTCGGCGGGATGTCGAAGAAGCCGCCGCTCGTGCCTTGCCACCGGACCCCCGGCCAGTCTATCGACGCGGCATACGAAGACCAGCTAGCAGGGAGGACGCCACGCATGGCGCTTGCTTTCACCTTTCCCGGACAGGGCAGCCAGTCGATCGGCATGGGCAAAGACCTTGCCGATGCCTTCGCGTCAGCGCGCGCCGTGTTCGAGGCGGTTGACGATGCACTCGGGCAGAAACTCTCTGCGATCATGTGGGAGGGGCCGGCTGACACGTTGACCCTGACCGAGAACGCCCAGCCTGCGTTGATGGCAAACTCGATGGCGGTCATGGCCGCGCTGGAGTCCGAGTTCGGGGTCGCGGTGACCGACGCCCAGTTCGTGGCCGGTCACTCGCTGGGCGAATATTCTGCACTGGCCGCCGCCGGCGCGCTGTCGCTGACCGATGCGGCCCGTCTTCTGAAGCTGCGCGGCCAGTCGATGCAGCAGGCGGTGCCCGTTGGCAAAGGGGCGATGGCAGCGCTGCTGGGCGCTGACGAGGACCTGGCCGAACGCGCCGTGGCCAAGGGGAGCGAAACCGGAATTGTCGCGATCGCCAACGACAATGCGCCCGGGCAGATCGTCATTTCAGGCGAGAAGGCGGCGGTGGAAGCCGCGATGGCGGCGGCACAGGAAGAAGGCTTGAAGAAAGCGATGCTTCTGCCGGTATCCGCACCCTTCCATTGTGCCCTGATGCAACCGGCCGCGGAAGTCATGGCCGAAGCTCTGCGCAAGACCGAAATCCGCGCCCCGAAAGTCCCGGTTGTCACGAATGTGAACGCCGGTCCGGTCGACGAGGCCGCCCTGATCCAGGCCCAGCTCGTCGAGCAGGTGACCGGCCGCGTGAGATGGCGTGAAAGTGTTCTGTGGATGGCGGAGAATGGCGTTGACCGCTTCGTCGAGTGCGGATCCGGCAAGGTGCTGACCACCATGCTGAAGCGCACCACCAAGGACGCGACGGGTCAGGCGCTGAATACGCCTCAGGACCTCGAAGCCTTTGCCAAAGAGATCAAGGGATAAGCGACATGTTCGATCTGTCAGGAAAGAAAGCGCTGGTAACCGGCGCAACGGGCGGGCTCGGCGGGGATATCGCTCGCGCGCTGCATGCTCAGGGCGCGACCGTCGCCATCTCCGGAACGCGTGAGGAGAAGCTTCAGGACCTGGCGAGCGAGCTGGGTGACCGGGTCGAGATCACCCCCTGCAATCTCGGCGATAGCGAGGCCGTCGATGCGCTGCCCAAGCAGGCCTCCGATGCGCTGGGCGGGCTCGATATCCTCATCTCCAATGCCGGCGTGACCCGCGATCAGCTGCTGATGCGCATGAAGGACGAAGACTGGCAGACAGTGATGCGGGTCAACCTGGAAGCCCACTACCGGCTGTGCAAGGCGTCCATGCGCGGGATGATGAAGGCCCGTTGGGGCCGGATCATCGGCATCACGTCCATTGTCGGCGTGACCGGCAACCCCGGACAGACCAATTACGCGGCCTCCAAGGCCGGCATGATCGGTTTCACCAAGGCGCTTGCCCAGGAGGTGGCGTCGCGCGGGGTGACGGCCAACTGCGTGGCGCCGGGTTTCATAGCCTCACCCATGACGGATGCGCTCAATGATGAGCAAAAACAGGCAATTCTGGCGAAGATCCCGGCGGGCGATCTGGGCAGCGGTGCGGACATCGCCTCGGCTTGTGTGTATCTTGCCAGCGAGGAGGCAGGCTATGTCACAGGCCAGACATTGCACGTGAATGGCGGCATGGCCATGATCTGATATCGCGTCTTGCGAGTCGGTGCACCAAGATGCATCTGCACGGAAGACGATTGTTTCGGGCTGCTGGTATCGGTGAAAAAGCCGTGTTATCAGCCCGCTATGCTGGGGATCGGAGGCCGCAGGGCAACCGGTGCCTCATATTTGTCCCTGGAGCGGCTATATCTCTGCCGCGCATAGTGCTTTTGGAAAGGTTTCCTATGTCTGACGTTCTCGCCCGGGTTAAGAAAATCGTTGTCGAGCACCTCGACGTTGAAGAAGAAAAAGTCACCGAATCGGCTTCCTTCATCGACGATCTGGGCGCTGACTCTCTCGACAATGTCGAGCTGGTCATGGCTTTCGAAGAAGAATTCGACATCGAAATCCCCGACGACGCTGCCGAACACATCCAGACGGTCGGCGATGCCGTGAAGTTCATTTCCGAAAAAACCAGCTAAGCGGACCGCTCCATGTCGAAGCGCCGCGTTGTCGTCACCGGTCTCGGTCTCGTCACCCCGCTGGGGTGCGGCGTCGAGACCGTCTGGTCCCGTCTGATCCAGGGTCAGTCGGGCCTGGCACGTATCGAGCATTTCGAGACCGAGGATCTGGCGTGTCAGATCGCCGGTATCGTTCCTCGCGTGGACGGCCGCAATGGCGGTGCGCCGGATGTGGACGGGTCGTTTGACCCGGATGCGGTCATGGCGCCGCGAGAGCAGAAGCGGATTGACGACTTCATCCTCTATGCGATCGCGGCCGCCGACGAAGCGTTGAAGCATTCCGGCTGGGAAGCGGCGGACGAGCGCGCGAGCGAGCGCGCTGGCGTCCTGATCGGTTCCGGCATCGGTGGTCTCCAGACCATTTACGACGCCTCGGTCACGCTTCACGAACGCGGTCCGCGCAAGCTGTCCCCGTTCGTGATCCCGGCGATGCTGATCAATCTGGCCTCGGGCCAGGTGTCGATCCGGCATGGATTGAAGGGACCGAACCACGCAGTGGTGACGGCCTGTTCCACCGGCGCACACGCGATTGGCGATGCCGCGCGTCTGATCGCCTATGGGGATGCCGACATGATGGTCGCCGGCGGCGCGGAATCCGCCATCACCCGGCTCGGGTTTGGCGGCTTTGGTGCTGCGCGCGCGCTGTCGACCGGTTTCAACGACAATCCCAAGGCCGGCTCGCGCCCCTATGACAAGGACCGTGACGGCTTCGTCATGGGCGAGGGGGCCGGGGTCGTCATTCTTGAAGACTATGACTCGGCCAAGGCGCGCGGCGCGACGATTTACGGCGAAGTCGCCGGCTATGGCCTGTCGGGCGATGCCTACCACATCACGGCTCCGGCCGAGGACGGTGACGGTGGCTATCGCTCGATGAAGATGGCGCTGGACAATGCCGGCATTGCGGGCGGCGACATCGACTATGTGAACGCGCATGGCACGTCGACGCCGAAGGGTGACGAGATCGAACTGCGCGCAGTCGAACGCCTGTTCGGCGGCACGGCCGACAGTCTGGTGATGAGCTCGACAAAGTCTGCCATCGGCCATCTGCTCGGCGCGGCCGGCGCAGTGGAAGCGATCTTCTCGATTCTGGCGATGCGCGACGGGATTTGCCCGCCGACACTCAACCTCGAAAACCCGTCGGTGGAAACCGCGATCAATCTAGCGCCCAAGGCGGCGGTGAAGAAGACCGTCGACGTGGCCTTGTCCAATTCCTTCGGTTTTGGCGGGACGAACGCATCGGTCATTTTCCGCCGGGCAGACTGATCCCTTTACGCGAAGGGTAACCGGCCATGGCCAAGACACAGAGTGCCCCGGAGACGCCGAAGCGCCGCTCCGGTCCGGCGCGGGTATTTGCCTGGCTGGCATTGCTTCTCGTCATTTTTGCCGTATTGGCCGCCGGCGGCGCGTTTGCCGGCTATACTTGGCTGCAGGCCCGGTTTCACGCCGAGGGTCCGGCCGGTCAGAATGAAACGGTCATGATCGAGCCCGGCTCCGGGCTCATCCGTATTGCCGACGTGCTCGATCGCGAAGGCCTCGTGAGCGACGGGCGAATATTCCGCGCGATGGTGACGCTGGATGGCGGGCAGGGCGATCTGCGCGCCGGGGAATACGCTATCCCCGAAAACGCGTCGATGGCGGATATTTACGACATCCTGCGCGAGGGCGAGACGATCCACTACCCGGTCACGGCCGCCGAGGGGCTGACCAGCGCGATGATCGCGGCGATCGTGGAGGCCCACCCGGTGCTGGAGGGCGAGATCGACGCGGTTCCCGCCGAAGGAAGCCTGCTTCCCGAGACCTATCTGGTTACACGCGGAACACAGCGCGAAGCCGTGCTGCAGCGCATGCGCGACGCGCAGGACCGCCTGATCGACGAGTTCTGGCCCGAGCGGTCGCCAGACCTGCCCTATGACAGCGTGGAAGAGGCGCTGATCCTTGCGTCGATCGTGGAAAAGGAGACCGGTGTGGCGGCCGAGCGCCCGATGGTGGCGTCTGTCTTCGTCAACCGCCTGCGCCGGGGCATGCGCCTGCAGAGCGATCCTACGATCATCTACGGTTTGACGCGCGGGGAGCCTCTGGGGCGCGGCATCCGGCGATCCGAGCTCGACGGCCTGGCCAACGGATACAACACCTACCAGATCGATGGCCTGCCCCCGACCCCCATCGCCAATCCGGGCGAAGCCTCGATCCGGGCCGTGCTCAATCCCCCGGATACCGACTATCTCTATTTCGTGGCCGACGGCACGGGCGGGCACGCGTTTGCCACCTCGCTGGCCGAGCATAATCGCAATGTCGCGGCCTGGCGCCGGATCGAACGCCAGCGCGGGGGGCAGTGAGATGAGCCAGCTATCCGGAATGACCGGCTTTGCCCGGGCCGAAGCGGCAGGCGCGCCGGGAACGGCCAGCGCCGAGGCGCGCTCGGTCAACGGCAAGGGCCTGGACCTGCGTGTGCGCCTTCCGGCCGGCTTCGACCGGCTGGAGACCGAAATCAAGGCACGCGCCAAGGCCCGGTTCGCGCGCGGCTCGCTGAGCGTCAACATCAACTTCGTCGAAGCCGAGCGCGGCGGCGCACTCCAGATCGATCACGAGCATCTGCGCGCCCTGGCCGAGGCGGGGCGGGCTCTGGTGGAGGCCGGGCTCGCCGACAAGCCGCGTGTAGACGGGCTGCTGGCCCTGAAAGGCGTGCTGACCACGCCGGAAGCCGACGCGGACGACGCGCGCCAGGCTGAAATCGAGGCGCTGATGCTGGAGGCGGCCAACGAGGCGCTTGCCGGCCTTCAGCTGGCGAGGCGCGAGGAGGGCGAGGCGATGGCCCGCCTGCTGAACGCTCATATCGGCGAGATCGAACACTTGCGCGACGCTGCGGCAGCCCATGCCGCCACGCAGCCGGAGGCCATTCGCGACCGCATTGCGGCCAAGTTTGACGAGCTGCTGCCCCAGGGTCTGGACGCGGACAAGCTTGCCCAGGAGGCGGCCAGTCTGGCGGTACGCGCCGATGTGCGTGAGGAGCTGGATCGGTTATCGGCCCATATCGACAGCGCGCGGAAGCTTCTCGCCGCCGGCTCCCCGGCCGGGCGCAAGCTGGACTTCCTGTCGCAGGAGTTTAACCGGGAGGCAAACACGCTGTGTTCGAAATCCTCCGATCGCGAGTTGACCGATCTGGGGCTGGCCATGAAAGCCGCCGTCGATCAGATGCGCGAGCAGGTTCAGAATGTGGAGTAGACGATGAGCGGTGATGGCCTCTCCGGTCCGGTATTTCGCGGACGCCGCCGCGGACTGATGTTCGTCCTCTCCAGCCCGTCCGGGGCGGGCAAGACGACGCTGTCCAAACGCCTGATCGCTCTCAATCCGGATGTCGTGCTGTCCATCTCCGCGACAACCCGCAAGCCGCGCCCCGGCGAGGTCGACGGTCAGGACTATTTCTTCCTGTCGGAAAAGGCGTTCAAGCAGAAGATCGAGGCTGGCGAATTCTACGAGTGGGCCAAGGTCTTCGATCATTACTACGGCACGCCAAAGGGCCCGATCGAGGAGGCGCTCGACGAGGGGCGCGATGTGGTGTTCGACATCGACTGGCAGGGCGCAAGAGTGCTGGCCGAGGCGGCGCCGGACGACTGCGTGCGCGTCTTCATCCTGCCGCCCTCCCTGGCGCTGCTGCGCGAACGCCTGACCAAGCGCAAGCAGGACAGCGAGGAGATCATCCGCGGGCGCATGCAGCGCGCCAAGGACGAAATCGAGCACTGGCAGGAATACGACTATGTCGTCCTGAACGACGATTTCTCCCGCGCGCTGGAGAAGATGTCCGAAATCCTGCACGCGGAACGCCTGAAACGGGTACGCCACCCCTGGCTGGAAGGCTTCGTCGAGGAATTGATGAAGGAGGAGTAGGGCCTACGTTGCGCTCGACTCCCCGGGCCACCGTGCTAGCCTCCCTTCACCTTTGGGGAGGACGCCACCATGAATTTTTCAGCAACGACGCTCGTATTGGGGCTGGCCGGCCTTGCGCTGACCGCCTGCGACGCGCCCGGGACCGCGACGGGCGGGGATAACGCGGCCGCAACCGGCCGGGACACCGCCGAGGCCCATTCGGCCGAGGTTTTCTTCAACACGACCTCGTTCGGCATGGCATCGCCGTCCGGTCACGCGTTTTCTTCCGAGACCGGTCAGCTCCTGATCTCCTCCGACGAGACCGGCGTGTTCAATGCCTTCGCGCTCGATCCGGAAAGCGGGACGCGCGAGGCGCTGACGACGTCGACCGGCAATGCCGTCTTCGCGGTCAGCTGGTTTCCCGCCGACGGCCGCGCCCTGGTCACGATGGACGGCGGTGGCGACGAGCTCAATCACGTCTATGTGCGCGAGCTGGACGGCACGCTGACCGACCTGACACCCGGCGACAACGTGAAGGCCGATTTCGCGGGCTGGACCGCGGACGGGACCGGTTTCTGGGTCACCAGCAATGAGCGCGATCCGGCTGCCTTCGACCTTTATGCCTACGACGCCGGGAGCTATGAGCGCGAGCTGGTGTTCGAGAACACCGACGCGCTCCAGCCGACAGCAATCAGCCCGGACGGGCGCTGGCTGGCCCTCGACCGCCCGCGGACTTCGGCCGATAGCGATATCCTGCTGGTCGACCTGGCAAGCGAGGACAAGGCACCGCAGCTCATTACCGGTCACGAGGGCAATATCGCCTACAGCACCTACACCTTCACACCGGACAGCGAAGCCCTGGTCTACGCGACCAACGAGCACGGCGAGTGGAACCAGGCGTGGCGCTACGAGATCGAGACCGGCGAGCAGAGCCCGCTGATCGAGGCAGACTGGGACGTCATGTACGTCGCCTACTCCAACTCCGGCCGCTACCGGGTCAGCGCGATCAATGCCGACGGCTTTACCGAGGTCACCGTGCTCGACCAGGACACGGGGGGCGAGCTGCTCCTGCCGTCCAGCGTACCGGCCGGCGATCTTGCGTCGGTGCGCTTCTCTCCGAGCGAGCGCCAGATTGCCTTCCTGGTGACCTCCTCGACTGCGCCGGCGAACGTGCACTGGGTCGACCTCAATTCGGGCGAGCATCGCCAGTTGACCGAAGCGCTGAACCCGGAGCTCGACCCGGAGGAGCTGGTCGAAGCCGAGATTGTGCGCTTTGAAAGCTTCGACGGGCTGACCATTCCAGGCATCATGTATCGTCCCCACGAGGCCTCGGCCGACAATCCGGTTCCTGCGCTCGTCATGGTTCACGGCGGACCGGGCGGGCAGAGCCGGGCCGGCTACAGCGCCATGGTCCAGCACCTGGTCGATCATGGCTACGCGGTCTACGCGGCGAACAACCGGGGAAGCTCGGGCTATGGCAAGACCTTCTTCCATATGGATGACCGCCGCCACGGTGAGGAGGACCTCCAGGACATCGTGGCTGCCGGCGAGTATCTGCGCGCCCAGGACTGGGTGCAGGACGATGCGGTGGGTGTGATCGGTGGCTCCTATGGCGGCTATATCACGGCGGCGGCGCTGGCCTTTCACCCGGAGGCCTTTGATGCCGGGATCAACATCTTCGGTGTAACCAACTGGGTGCGCACGCTGGAATCCATTCCGCCCTGGTGGGAAGCCTTCCGCGAGGCGCTCTACGACGAGATGGGCGACCCGGCGACCGATGCCGAACGCCACCGGGCCATCTCTCCGCTCTTTCACGCAGATAATATCGTCAAGCCGCTGCTTGTGGTGCAGGGCGCCAACGATCCTCGCGTCTTGCAGGTCGAAAGCGACGAGATCGTGGAAGCCGTGCGCGCCAATGGCGTGCCCGTCGAATACATCGTGTTCGAAGACGAGGGCCATGGGTTCCTGAAGCGGGAAAACCGCATCGAGGCCTCTAACGCCTATGTCGACTTCCTCGACACGCACCTTCGAGGCGAGGCGGGCATAGACGCCGCCCCATCCGAATAAGGCGACTGTCGGCCATGATGCCGGCAAAGGAGGCAAGACGGGTAGCCGAACCGCGGTTGCCCGTCTTTCCTTGCCTGCTGTCGGGCATTGCCGCGACCTGTGCCTGACAAAGGGTTGAACGGGCGGCGAGATGGCGCGTTAGACGGGTCCGGGAATTTCTCAGTACATCCGGTTAGAGGCGCAGGCGTTCATGTTCTCCAAGTTTGGTTTCCTATTGCGCCAGGGGCTCCGCTCCATCTGGTTCCGCCCGGCCTTGTTCACGGTCGCAGCGCTCGCCATCACGCTGATTACGCCGGTGTTCGACCGCTTCATGCCGGATGCCTGGGAAGCCGTGGTGGAAGCCGAGACGGTCGACTCGATCCTGACCATTCTGGCGTCCAGCCTTCTGGCGGTCGCAATCTTCTCGCTCTCCACCATGGTCGCGGCCTTCCGGGCGGCCTCTGATTCCGCGACGCCGCGTGCCCGCCCGCTGGTGATCGAGGACGAGACTGCCCAGAACGCCGTCGCCACCTTCATCGGAGCGTTTCTCTTCAGCCTGCTCGGCATTATCGGGCTCGCGACCAATCTCTATGACGATACCGGCCAGGTGATGCTGTTCGTCATGACGCTTGTGTTGATCGCCATCGTGGTCGTGATGCTGATCCGGTGGATTCGCACGCTTTCCTTGATGGGCGATGTCGGGGAGGCGATTCAGCGGGTCGAGAATGCGGGGCTGACGGCGTTCAAGGCGCGGCTCCACGCCCCGAACTATGGCGGCCGGCCGGCCCGCGCGTTTCCGCAAGAGTCCTGGCCGGTGGTGACCCGCCAGCCGGGCTTTGTCCAGGTCATCGATGGCAATGCCTTGCTCAAGGTATGCGAGGAGCAAGGCGTCGAGATCGATATCGTGACGCCGATCGGCGCTTTCTCCGATCCGGCCAGTCCGCTGGCACGTGTGACCGGAGAGCTGGAGGAGGATGCGATAGAGACGGTGCGCAACGCCTTCGTTACCGGTCCGCGCCGCACTTACGCCTCCGACCCGCATTTCGCGCTCATAGCACTGGCCGAGATTGCCTTGCGCGCGCTGTCGCCAGGCGTGAACGATCCCGGCACGGCGGTGGAGGCCGTGCGCTCGATCGAGCGCACGCTGCTTGGCTGGCGCCAGCAGTCCAGGCAGTGCGAGCCGGAGGAGCCGCGTGAAGGACTTTACGGGCCGGCGCTCGACCCGGCCGAGATGCTGGGCGAGCCGCTTCTGATGATTTCACGCGACGGAGCGGGATTCTACGAGGTTGGCGCGACGCTGCAGGCCGCCCTGGCCGGATTGAAAGCGGGCGACAGCGAGGCCTTTGGTAAAGCGGCCGACGAGTTGAGCGAGGAAGCGTTCGAACGCGCCAGGAAGGCCATGGCCTATGCCAGTGACGTTGAGCGGCTGGCAAGAAAGCGTCGCAAATCCGGCTTCGCCTGACAGCTGCGGGAGCGTATGGCGCAGCGCCTTCTTGCGCCGCAGCACAGGCATTGGTACGTCAACACGATTGAACGTCCTTCGTCTCTTCCCGGAGTGTTTTACCCATGTCCGTTACCCAGGATGATGTCCGTCGCATTGCGCGGCTGGCACGTATCGCCGAGCCGACCGACCGCATCGAGCAGCTGACCGGCGAGCTGAACGGGATTCTCGACTGGGTCGAGCAATTGGGCGAGGTCGATGTGGAGGGTGTGGAGCCGATGACGACGGCTGTGTCCACGCCGCTGCCCCTGCGGCCCGACGCGGTAACGGACGGCGAGATCACCCAGGATATCCTGAAGAACGCGCCGCGGTCCGAAGAAGGCTTCTTCGTCGTCCCCAAAAGCGTGGAGTAGAGTTCGATGACCGATTTTTCCACGCTGAGCCTCGCCGATGCGGCGGCCGGGCTGAAGAAGAAAGACTTCACCGCCACCGAGCTTGCCGAATTCACGGTTCGCGAGGCCGAAGCCGCGCAAGGTGCGCTGAACTGCTTCACGCTGATCGATGGCGAGCGGGCGATGCGCATGGCCAGGGCCAGCGACGAGCGCCTGTCCTCGGGGAACGGGCGTGCGCTCGAAGGCGTCCCGATCGCGATGAAGGATCTGTTCGCGGTGGAGGGCGTCGAGATGACGGCCTCGTCCAACATCCTGAAAGGCTTCACCCCGACCTACGAATCCACGGTCTCGCAGAATCTGTGGGATGCCGGCGCGGTCTTCTTCGCCAAGACCTCCATGGACGAGTTCGCGATGGGGTCGTCCAACGAGACCGCGGCCAGCGGTGCGGTCGTGAACCCGTGGCGCGCCAAGGGCTCTGACGAGAGACTGGTTCCCGGCGGGTCTTCCGGCGGATCGGCCTCGGCGCTGGCCGCGGGTATTTCCTACGGCGCGACCGGCACGGACACGGGCGGCTCCATCCGTCAGCCTGCGGCGTTCACCGGGCTGGTGGGCGCAAAGCCAACCTATGGACGCTGCTCGCGCTGGGGCGTCGTCGCCTTTGCCTCCTCGCTCGATCATCCCGGCCCGCTGACCAGGACCGTGCGCGACAACGCCATTTTGATGCAGCACATGGCCAGCCCGGACCCGAAGGACTCCACCAGCTATACCGGCGAAGTGCCCGATTTCGCGGCTGCGGTGGGCAAGTCGGTGAAAGGGCTGAAGATCGGCATCCCGTCCGAATATCGTGTCGAGGGCATGCCGGGCGAGATCGAGACGCTGTGGAGCCAGGGCCGCGAATGGCTGGAAGCGGCCGGCTGCGAGATCGTGGATATCTCCCTGCCGATGACGAAATATGCGCTGCCGGCCTATTACATCATCGCGCCGGCCGAGGCCTCCTCCAACCTGGCGCGCTATGACGGCATGCGCTACGGCCAGCGCGTCGAGGGCGAGGACCTGATCGACACCTACGAGAAGAGCCGCGCGGCCGGCTTCGGCAAGGAAGTCCAGCGCCGGATCATGATCGGCACCTATGTGCTGAGCGCGGGCTATTACGACGCGTATTACCTCAAGGCCCTCAAGGTGCGCCGCCGCATCCTGGAGGACTTCAACGCCGCGTTCGAAAAGGTCGATGCCATCCTGACGCCGACAACGCCGTCGGCCGCGTTCGGCATCGGTTCGAAGGCCAAGGCGAGCCCGATCGAGATGTATCTCAACGACATCTTCACGGTGACGGCCAATATCGCCGGCATCCCGGCGATGAGCGTGCCGGCAGGGCTGGACAAGTCCGGCCTGCCGCTCGGCCTGCAGGTCATCACGCGCGCGCTGGACGAGGAGACGATGTTCTCTGTCGGCGCCGCGCTGGAGGACTCCGCCGGGTTCAGCGCCAAGCCCGAGAAGTGGTGGGCTTGAGGCTGGACGGGCAAGAGACGATGACACGCCGCCTGCTCATCCTGGGCTTCGGCCTCGTAGCCATTCTCGGCGCTCTGCTGGCGTCCGGCCGGTTCGGCGAGGGCGGCCTGCAGATGGCGATCGGCATCACGATGCTGGTGGCCGGTGCGGTCGGGATGCTGAACGTCTTCTTCTTTACCCGCTTGAAAAAATCGCTCGACGCCATGACCGAGAAGAAACCAGACTGACACGACACGCTGAGACGCCGCCACAGACCGACCCCGTTTTCACGCCCTAGCAGGACTTTGCCCGATGCCGCTCGATACCGCCGACTACACTTATCGCATTCCCGGCCAGACCGGGGATTGGGAAATCGTCGTGGGTCTCGAAGTGCACGCGCAGGTGCGCTCGAAGTCGAAGCTCTTCTCCGGCGCCTCGACCGAGTTCGGCGCGGCACCCAACAGCCATGTCAGCCTGGTCGACGCGGCCATGCCCGGCATGCTGCCGGTGATCAACGAGGAATGCGTGGCCCAGGCCGTGCGCACCGGGCTGGGGCTGAACGCGAAGATCAACCGCTTCTCGCGCTTTGACCGGAAGAATTACTTCTACCCCGATCTGCCGCAGGGCTATCAGATCAGCCAGTTCGAGTTTCCCATCGTGGGCGAGGGTGAAATCGAGTGCGAGCGCGATGACGGCTCGCGCTTCACGGTCGGCATCGAGCGGCTGCACCTGGAACAGGATGCGGGCAAGTCGATCCACGATCTCGATCCGAACGCAACCTATGTCGATCTGAACCGCTCCGGCGTCGCCCTGATGGAAATCGTGTCGCGTCCCCACCTGCGCAGCCCCGGCGACGCGGCGGCCTATGTGCGCACGCTGCGCACCATCGTGCGCTATCTCGATACGTGCGGTGGCGACATGGAAAAGGGCCAGATGCGCGCCGACGTGAACGTCTCGGTCTGCAAGCCGGGCGCGTACGAGAAATTCCGCGAGAGCGGGGATTTCTCCCATCTCGGCACACGCTGCGAGATCAAGAACGTCAACTCGCTGCGTTTCATCCAGCAGGCCATCGAGTATGAGGCCCAGCGCCAGATCGACCTCCTCGAGGACGGCGGCAAGGTCATCCAGCAGACCCGCCTGTTCGACGCCAATACCGGCGTGACGCGGGCGATGCGGTCGAAGGAAGAAGCCCATGACTACCGCTACTTCCCCGATCCCGACCTGCTCCCGCTGAAGCTGGAAGAGGCCTTCATCGAGACGCTGAAAGCCGGCCTGCCCGAATTGCCGGCCGAGAAACGCGAGCGTTTCGTGTCCAGGCTCGGCCTGTCCGAATACGACGCTTCGGTGCTGGCTGCCGACAAGGACCGGGCCGACTATTTTGAAAAGGTCATCGAGGGACGCGACGCGAAGCTGGCCGCCAACTGGGTCAATAACGAGCTCTTCGGCCGGCTGAACAAGGAAGGCCTGTCGATCACCGAGAGCCCGGTCGGCCCGCAGCAGCTCGGCAAGCTGGTCAAGCTGATCGAAGAGGACGTGATCTCCGGCAAGATCGCCAAGGAAGTCTTCGAAATCCTCTGGGACGAGGGCGGCGATCCCGAAGCCATCGTCGAGAAAAAGGGCCTCAAACAGATCACCGACACCGGTGCCATCGAAAAGGTGGTCGACGATCTGATCGCGCAGAACCCCGACCAGGCGGCCCAGGTGAGGGACAAGCCCAAGGCCATGGGCTGGTTCGTCGGCCAGGTCATGAAGGCCACGGGCGGCAAGGCCAACCCCCAGGTCGTAAACGAAATCCTCCAGAAGAAGCTGCTGGGGTAGGTGTCCGCGCCGGTCCGGCGAGACGCCGGGCCGCAAAGCGGACGCTCGCCTCCTGCTGCCTCGACTCTCGCGGTGCTTTTTTTTTGGCAGCGCGTGTGTCCGGGCTGAGAAAGAGCCTGGCGAGGGTTGGGGGTGTGAACCGGGAGGGGGTAGTGTTCTCTCTCCTCCTCTTTCTCTTTCCTGACGAAAGTCAGGATCAGGAGAGGACAGGGCGGCGTCCATTGATGGCTGCGCTTGAGTAAAACCCGGGGGCACACGCTGTGTCTCAACCGAACGGCCATGTTGTCCGCCGGGCGACTTAAAGAGAGTAGTCCAACAATGAAGCGCTTTATTCTCGTTATCCTCGCTCTGGTTATTGCGCTCGTCATCGTCAGCGGGGCGGTGTTTGGCCTTTTTATCTGGCGTTTCACGCCGCAAATACCGCAGGCCTCCTATCCCGAGCCTGCCACTGCGACAGAGGCGCGGTTACAGGATCTCGACTATCTGCGCCGCCTGCCGGAAGCGGACAGGAGCTTTTCCGAATCTGAGATGGCTGCGCTCAACGCCCATATTGATGAGCTGGAAGGGCGCGCGGACACGCTGAGCGAGGCCCGGTTTCTCATGGAGGTGGCGGCAGCTGCGGCCATAACCGAGAACGGGCATACCAATGTGAGCACACGCTCCACGATGGATCGTCTCAACAGCCTTCCCGTGCGGTTCGCCTGGTTTGCCGATGGGCTGCATATCGTTCGCGCCCATGCCGAACATGCCGATCTGATCGGGACACGAGTCGCGGCTTACGAGGGGCAGGACCCTGAAACACTCTATCCGCAACTGGATCCCTATTTTGGAGGCAATGACGCATTCCTGCGCCAGAACACAGCCTACCATTTTGCAGCGCCCGCCTCGCTTCATGCCATTGGATTGATCGACCGGCCCGATACGGTATCGCTGGAGCTTGTGGATACGGACGGGACGGTTTTCTCGCAAACGCTGAGCGTTGAAAGTGAGCCGACCCGGTTCTTCCCGGTTTACCGGTATTCGCTGGCGCAAACCCACGAGTATGAGGCGCAAAGCGCTCATGACTGGCGCTTTCTTGACTCCGCCACAACCGAGGCGACCTGGTATGGTCGTCATCCACCGCAGGCGCTGTGGGCCGACACGCTCGACCATGGCGGCGCATACTGGCGCATGCGCAATGTGTACGGCGATCCAGAAACCCCGCTATCGGCCTGGCTCCAGGATCAAGCGAGCAGTCTGCGCGAAAATCCGGCGCGGTATCTGGTGCTGGACCTCAGAGCCAATTCGGGGGGTGATTACACCCTTGCCATGCCCGTCATGAGCAAGATTGACGAGCTGGTACAGCCCGGGGGCCGCATTTACGTCCTTACCGATGGCGATACCTTCTCGGCTGGCATCGTCACAGCCTTCTATGCCCTTCATAGCGGCGGTGAGAACGCCATCCATGCCGGTGCGGCGATGGGCGACGATGCGCAGTTCTGGGCGGAGGGTGGCGGCAACGGTATGCGTTTGCCGAACTCCGATGTCGGGATCTTTGTCTCAACCGGTTATCATGACTGGGAGAATGGCTGCACAGACTGGTCGCGGTGTTTCTGGGTCAATATCCTTTTCGGTGTCGAGGTAGGTTCGGTCGAGATTGATCTGGACGCTCCGCTGCTTTTCTCCGACTACCGGCGCGGTATCGATAGCGGCGTCGAAGCCATCCTTGCAGCAGAAGCAGCGCGAGCGAGATGAGGGTAAAACGGGGACACACCTGTTCACCCGGCGCCACCCCCTCCGCTCTCTTCGCAAGCGCTTCCCTCAAAACCTGAAATCCCGGGCCGCGCAACGGACCCGGGACCTCAGCGATCATCCGGCGGAAGCCGGGGTGAGGAGAGGCGAGACTGCCGCCATCGGATGCCGGCGGCTCACGATCTCTGGGTTCCCGATCAAGCCGGGAATGACGAAAAGTGTATACTTTTAAATAACTTAAATTCCTTCGTCATCCCGGACTTGATCCGGGATCCAGAGAGGCCAGGGACCGTCCCTTGATGGCGGCGCTTCATGATCGGTGAGGTCCTGACTTTTGTCAGAAAGACACGGGCCTGGGTTCCGCCCCCAAGCGCAGTGCGCCACTGCATCCGCCCGCACGAAAGCCGCCGTGTAGCGGCCCGATCCCTTGACATCGCGCGCGTTCCGTTGCCCTTTCCGCCGCGTCGTTTTTCAAGCGGCGCTGACAATCGAGGACACGACTTCATGCACGCCTATCGCACCCATACGTGCGGCGAGCTGCGCAAGCCCGATGTGGGCGGAACGGCGCGGCTGTCGGGATGGATTCACCGCAAGCGCGACCATGGCGGTCTGCTCTTCATCGATCTGCGCGACCATTACGGTCTGACGCAATGCGTGCTGGAGCCGGAAAATCCCAATTTCGAACGTCTCGAGCGCCTGCGCGTGGAGAGCGTCGTGACCCTGACCGGCAAGGTCGTCGCGCGCAGTTCGGAAACCGTCAACGCCAACCTGCCCACCGGCGAGATCGAGCTGCGCGTCGAGGATCTCGAAGTGCGCTCCGAGGCCGAGGAGCTGCCGCTGCCGGTGTTCGGCGAGCCGGACTGGTCGGAAGAAGTGCGCCTGAAGCACCGCTATGTCGATCTGCGCCGTGAAAGCCTGCACAAGCGCATCGTGCTGCGGTCCAGGATCATCGACTCCATCCGCCGGCGCATGGTGGAGCAGAACTTCACCGAGTATCAGACCCCGATCCTCACGGCGTCGAGTCCGGAAGGCGCGCGCGACTTCCTCGTGCCCTCGCGCCTGCACCCGGGCAAGTTCTACGCGCTGCCCCAGGCTCCGCAGCAATTCAAGCAGCTCATCATGGTCTCCGGCTTCGACCGGTATTTCCAGATCGCGCCCTGCTTCCGCGACGAGGATGCGCGCGCCGACCGCGCGCCGGGCGAGTTCTACCAGCTCGACATCGAGATGAGCTTTGTCGAGCAGGAAGACGTGTTCAACTCCATCGAGCCGGTCCTGCAGGGCCTGTTCGAGGAGTTCTCCGGCGACAACGCCGTCACCGCGCTGCCTTTCCCGCGCATTCCCTATCTGGAGTCCATGCGCAAGTTCGGCTCCGACAAGCCCGATCTTCGCAACCCGATCGAGATGCAGAACGTCACGCCCCATTTCGAAGGGTCGGGCTTCAAGGTCTTTGCCGGGATGATCGAGAAGAACCCCAAGGTCGAGGTCTGGGCCATTCCCGCCCCGACCGGCGGCAGCCGCGCCTTCTGCGACCGCATGAATGGCTGGGCGCAGAAAGAAGGCCAGCCGGGCCTGGGTTACATCATGTTCCGCGAGGAGGGCGGCCAGGTCGAAGGCGCCGGACCGATCGCGAAGAATATCGGGCCCGAGCGCACCGAACTCATCCGCCAGCAACTCGGCCTGAAGGCCGGCGATGCGGTCTTCTTTGCGGCCGGGGTCCCCAAGGACTTCGTCGCCTTTGCCGGGCGCGCGCGCAACCAGGTCGGCCGCGAGCTCGACCTGTTCGAGGACGGCGTCTTCAAGTTCTGCTGGATCGTCGATTTCCCGATGTATGAGTGGAACGAAGACGAGAAAAAGGTCGATTTCTCGCACAACCCCTTCTCCATGCCCCAGATGGATCCCGACGAATTCATGGCGCTGGACAAGGACGATCACGAGACGCTGCTGGCCATGAAGGCCTACCAGTACGACATTGTCTGCAACGGTGTGGAATTGTCCTCCGGCGCGATTCGGAACCACCGTCCCGACGTCATGCTGAAAGCCTTCGAATATGCCGGCTACGGCGAAGACGTCGTGGAAGAGGCGTTCGGCGGCATGCTCAACGCCTTCCGCTACGGCGCCCCGCCGCACGGCGGCATCGCGCCGGGCGTGGACCGCATCGTCATGCTGCTGGCCGGTGTGGAGAATCTGCGCGAAGTCGTGATGTTCCCGAAAGACCAGCAGGCCCGCGACCTGATGATGAACGCTCCGGCGACCGCCGAGCTGCGCCAGCTGCGCGAACTTCACCTGCGCACCGTGCTGCCCGAGCAGAAAAAGCCCGGCTGACGCCTCCGCTCCGGTACCTGGACGTGAAAAGACAAGGCCCGCAGCGATGCTGCGGGCCTTTTTCTATCGCCGGTCGGGAATGGCGGGGGGTCTGGGTTTGCCGCCGCCTTCAAGTTCGGGCACAGCTTCGGGTTCCGGTGCAGGCTCTGGCACAGGTTCCGGCGCCTCGGCCAGGCGGGCATTGGCCTGGTTGAGGATGATCTCGATCGGCACGCCGGATTCAGACCGCACGAAATCGAACTCCCAGCTCGACCCGCCATCGTCTTCCAGATCGGCGCGCACCTGGCGCAGTGCGCTCATCACGATGGCTTCCAGCTCGCCGGCGTCCATTGCGCTGCCGCGCGCCTCCATCTGGGCTTCGCTGATGGCCTGGGCGGCCTCGCGCAAGCCTTCGCGCGCGGCTTCGGCCAGGGCGCGCGAGTTGAGCACCTCGCTGCGGATGTTGGAGCGTTCCAGATCGTTCATCGCCGAGCGGAAGGCGACGCGCGCCGCTTCCATCTCGCGCTGGCGCGAGCGTTCATTGCCGGCGACCACGAATGCGGACGGGTCCAGCGTCACCGCACCGGGCGTGCCGCCGGGCGGGCAGGGGGCAAGCCTCAGCCCGCCGGGCAAAGTCGTCGCCGGCGACCCGCAGCTGCTCGACAGCATCTCCTGCTCGAGCCCGGTCACGTCGCGCATCTGCGCGCCGGAAAAATTCACATCGACCAGGCGCACGCCGCTGAAATCGGCCTCGCGCAGATCGGCCCCGCTCAGATCGACATGCTCCAGAATGGCGCCGTCGAACCGGACCTCGCGCGCGTTCACGCCGCGCATATTGGTATTGGTGATCCGCGCGCCGGAAAAATCGCTCTCGATCAGGTTGGCGGCCTGGAAATCGCACAGGCGCAGCGCCGCGTTCACGAAGACTGCCTCGCTCAGGTCCGCCCCGCTGAGATCGGTCAGGACCAGGGCGGCATCGGCCAGCATCGCGTCGCGCATGTTCGCGCCGGTGAAGTTCACCCGCTGGCTGCGCAGATTGGACAGGAGAGCATCGCCGAAATCGGCGCCGGCAAAGGACGCACCCGACAGGTGCGCATCGGCCATGCTGACATCGCGGAAATTGCCGCCCGTCACCGTGATGTTGGCAAAGCGCGCGCCGACCAGATGGGCATCTTCGAAATTGGATCCGGAGAAATCGCCGCCGTAAAGGTGCGCATTGGCCAGGTTGGAATCGGCAAAGTCGCACGCGACGCAGTCACCGCCGATGACGAGGCGGCGATGGGGTTCGCCCTCGCCGCCGGCCCGGGCCGGTCCCGACAGTGCGGCCGCGCCGGCCACTCCAATGAACAAAGTTCGCAGCATCATGGCCCAACAGGTACAACCGGCGACCGCCAAAAGCGACTTAAAAGGCGGTAACCCGTTGGAGAGTTGACGGCAATGTTACCTAGGGTCGCAAGGGGGCACGGACAGTGACGCAGGCAGGCGTGTGCGCGCATCCCCGCAGGCAGAGGAAAGCTGGGTCTGCGTCAGCCCGCGTGCGGTCTCCATCTCGGCGCCCGACAGATTGGTGCCGGTCAGGTTAGCGCCGGTCATGTCCGCGCTGCCGAAATACGCCCCGACCGCATTGGCCCCGCTCAGATCGGCCCCGCGAAAGCTCGCCGCGGTAAAGCGCGCGCCGAATAAATTGGCCACCGACAGATTGGCCCGGTCGAAGCGCGCGCGGTTCATCGTGGACAGGCTTAGATCGGCCTGGCGCAGGCGTGAGCCCGACAGGTCGATGCCCGGCAGGTCGGTATAGGCGAGATCGGCCTGGAACAGATTGCAGCCCGGGCAGGACTGCCCGGTCTGCACCGAGGCGATCTGGCCCGCATTCTGGGCACTGGCCGCAGCCGGCAGAAGCGCCGCCACGATCACGCTGAGGAATATCTGTTTCATCTCGGCATGCTCCAGCCACTGATGCAAGGGTCCAGCCCGCCTCCTGCAAGCGCCGCGCCAGCTTCTACCCTTTTAAAGCTGCAACCCCGGACGCTAAAGGCGATCCGGGGCCTCAGGCAGATAGGCTCACGCCCGCCATCCGATGCTTCGAGGCCCGGCAAAGCCGGGCACCTCAGCATGAGGGGGCGGGTTGGACGCCTGATGCCAGTATCGCAGTCAAACAATCATCCGATGTCACCCATTCCCTCACCCTGAGGTGCTCGCGTAGCGAGCCTCGAAGGGTCGGATGACGCGCTTCTCCCGAAATCCCTCTTTCCTGACGAAAGTCAGGACCCAGAGAGGACGGGGCGCCTGCCTGAAACCGCTCGTCTGAGACAGGGCCGTCACAACGCCCTGCTAGGCTCTCCCGCACAGATCATCCGGGAGGACCCTTTTCATGTTTCACGCCCTTTTCGCCGCCGCCCTTGCTGCCGCCGCAGTCCAGCCGGTGACGCCGCAGACCGATCCGGACGCCTTCGTGCTCGCCATCATCGACGTGGAGACGACGGGGCTCGAGCCCGGCCATCACGAGATGATCGATATCGGGGCGGTCTACACCGATCTTGAAGGGGAGGTGCTTGGCGAGTTCTTCATCCGCATCACCCCGGACCATCCCGAGCGCGCCGGTGAGATCGCGCGGGGCATCAACGGCTTCGACGAGGCCCGCTGGGCCGAGCTCGACGCATCCGGCGAGGCGGAGGCGGCCCGCGCCTTCCTGGCGTTTCATGACGAGATGGCGGGCGGCCGCACCGCGCTCTTCACCGCCTACAACGCCCATTTCGACCGCGCCTTCGTGGACGCCTGGCTGAAGGAGGAGGGCCATGGCGGGGTGTCGGACCTGTTTACCTATTTCATGGTGGACCTGCCGTCGCTGGCCTGGGGGCGCGGCTATCGCGGCCTTTACGGCGGCGAGATCGCGCAAGCGCTCGGCATCGAACCGGAAACCAGCGATCCCCTGGAACACACTGGCCAATCCGGCGCCGCATGGAATCTTCAATTCTACCGCGCGCTGATGGCCGCAGAGCTCCGTGAGTAACACGGCGGCGCAGGCTCACTCCCCCACTCTCCTTCTCCCGCTCCACGACTCTTTCCTGACGAAAGTCAGGACCCAGGGGAGGACGGGCGGCGTGATCGGATGACAGCGCTCCACGCTCTCTGGATCCCAGCATTCGCTGGGAAAGAGGAGTGCGCGATTTGTCTTGATGATTGCGCCTCGACTTTCAAATAGAGCTGAAACCCCGGCCAAACCGAAGGCGCCGAGCCGGGGCCTCGGAGACGCAGGATCGCCTGAGGTCCCGGGTCCGCTGCGCGGCCCGGGATTTCAGGGGGGCAGGCGGTTCTGCCGGGGAAGGGCCAGTTTAAGGTATTGAAAAATCGACTCCTCTTTCCTGACGAAAGTCAGGACCCAGAGAGGACAGGGCGGCGTCATCGGATGACGGCACTCTACGCTCTCTGGATCCCAGCGGCCGCTGGGAAAGAGACGTGCGCGATTTGTGTTGGGGGTTGTGCCTGGACTCTCAACCAATGCTGAAACCCCGGCCAAGCCGAAGGCGCAGAGCCGGGGCCTTGGAGCTGGATGGTCACCCGGTCCCGGGTCCGCTTCGCGGCCCGGGATTTCAAGAGGTGTGAGGAAGACCAGTAGGGTCAGCCCCCCGGCGGCGTGCCCGACCAGCTGCAGGCGTCGCAGACGAGGGTGCTGCCTTTTTCAAGCAGGGTGAAGTGGCCGCATTCGGGGCAGGGGTCGCCGGAATAGCTGTCGGCCGTGCGGGCCACGCTGGACACGCTGCCCGAGCCACCTGAACCGCCGGAAGCCCCGCCAGATACTCCGCTCGCAGACAAATCCTCCTCCTCGTCGAGCGCGCCGGCGCGCCCGGCTTGCGCCGCGCGCGCCTTTCTCGGCCCGGCCAGCATCACGACATTGTCGGGCAGCTGGCCGCGCGAGAAGCCCTTGGAGATGAATTTGCTGGGGTCGGCCTCGACGATCTTTTCCTTCGCCACGCCGTCTCCCAGCGCCGCCGGGTCCGATTTCGGGCCGTCGCTCTGCGCGAGATCCTCGCGTCCGAGATAGGAGGTGCCGAGCTCGCGGAAGAGATAGTCCAGGATGGAGGTGGCGTACTTGATGGAGTCGTTGCCTTCCACCGGGCCGGCCGGTTCGAAACGCGTGAACACGTAGGCGTCCACGAATTCCTCCAGCGGCACGCCGTATTGCAGGCCGATGGAGATCGCGATGGCGAAATTATTCATCAGCGAGCGGAAGGCCGCGCCTTCCTTGTGCATGTCGATGAAGATTTCGCCGAGCTCGCCATCGTCGAACTCGCCGGTGTGCAGATAGACTTTGTGGCCGCCCACCGTGGCCTTCTGGATATAGCCCTTGCGCCGGTCGGGCAGCTTGCGACGCCGGGCCGGGCCTTCGACCATGCGTTCCACGACCTTCTCGACCACGCGCTCCTCGGCGACGAATTCGCGCCGTCCGTAATCGCCGCCCTCGAACTCGATCGTGTTGAGCAGGTCGTAGAGCGCGTCGCCCTCGCGGCGCAGCGTCACGCCATGCAGGCCGCGGCGCGCGCACGAGACGATGAGACGCGAGACCTCGTCAATCCCGGCCGAGCCGGGCAAGGCCAGCTCCAGGTCGCAGGACTGGCCGCTCGCCGCCTCGATGCCGGCCGCCATGGCCAGGCGCGCCTCCAGCGAGGGTGCCGCGAACACGGCGCGCAGCTCTGGCGAGAGGGCGCTGCACGCGTCCAGCTGGCCGGTGCCGTGGACGAAACGTTCGGCGGCCTCGATGTCCTCGGTGCTGACGCCGAAGGCTTCCAGAAGGCCCGCCCCGGCCGCTTCGAGCTGTTCGGGCGCAAGCCCGCAGCGGCGCGCAATCTCTTCGCCCACCGTCCAGCGGTTGAAGGCGTGGCGCACGGCCATGCCGTCGGCGATCATCGCCTCGATGCGCGCCAAGTCCTCATCGTCCAGCCCCTGTCGTTGCAGGGCGGACAGCCAGTCCGCGCCGAGCCCGGACAGCGTACCGCGCCCGGTGGCGTGGCGGATGGCGGCGCGGCTTGCCTCGTCTCCGGCCGCTTCCAGCGCGATGCGGGCGCTCTTTGTCAGGTCGCCCGCGCGCACCAGGCTGGCAATCGGGTGGATCGAGATCGAGTCCAGGCCCAGCGCATCGCAGCAAGGCCCGTCGGGCGCTTTGAGCGAGACCGGGGCCGGGGAGTGGTCCTGGACCAGTGTGACGAGGGAGGCGGCCGTCTCGCGCGCGGCGTCGCTGTCATAGGCCAGATGCAGGCGCATCAGGGCGGCGGCCAGATTGGCAAGGCCCAGCGCGCCGGCCGGCTCGGCCGCGCGGCCCCAGAGGGCGGCAGCGTGGGCGAGCGCGTCCCGGTCGAGTTCGCCCCCGGTCACGAAGGCGGCAAGGTTCAGCACGGCGGCCGGCTCATGCTTGTCCTGCGGTTTGAACTCGAGCCTGGGCGTCCCATGGGTCCAGATCGTCTCGGCGATCCGGGCGAGCAGGGCGCGCGGGGTCTCGTCCAGACCGTCCAGCCGCGCGTCGCCATCCACCGCGTCGAAGAAATCGGGGGACAGGCGCAGGCTTTGTGCCCGGGGTGCGGGCGGGGAGAGATCGAGCCCGGCCTCTACCTCGGTGATGCCCTGGCGGGCGCGCGAGATGGCCCGCTCGATCATCGCGTCCGGCGCGCCGTCCCGGCGCGCGGCGCGCACGGCTCGGGCCAGCGCCCGGTTGCGGCGCGGATCGAAGCATTCTTCCGGTGTCCCGTCGCAGTTCACGCACGCCGACGCGACCGATTCCAGACGCTCGCGCAGGACGCGCGCGCCGAGATCGGCGGCCGCGCTGCCCGCCGCATGCGCGTTGACATCATCGAGTAGCGCGCGTGCATGGCTCAAGCCGACGGGGGGCAGCGGATGATGGTCTTCGCGCATGGAGGTAGGTGCAGCTTCGCAGCGTATCATGCTGGCGGCGAGCTCGGCTGCGGCGAGCTTTCTATCGTCTTGATCCCATTGGGAAACGATGCGCTCTGCCAGCTCGGTAATGGCCTGTTCGAGATCGCCGCCGCGGTCCAGCTCGTATCCGGTCAGGGCCGCGAAGCCGAGGATTGAGGCGGCGTCGAAATGGGCCGGAACCCGCAGCGGGACAGGCGTGCCCGCCTCCAGCGCATCGGGATCGGCGAGGGATAGGTCGCGCGTTTCCCAGTCGGTGTGAGGGGCCTCGGGGCCGGTCAGTCGGGGATCGAGCGCCATGGGAACTCCGGGGATAAACGGGGCGGGAAACGCGAATCGCCTGCTATGGTATCGCGTCCCGGCCCGGCGTGTCGAAAAAGCCGTAGCCGGACTGCAAACGGCGTGTTTGACAGCACCGTCACTGGACCCGGGCGGCCTGCGTGGGCATAGTCGCGCGCGAGACACACACCCCTTAGAGGACCGCCTCGATCATGCTCTTCTTCAAACGCCTTTTCGCCTGGTGGGACGGTGCCACCCTGGGCACGCTGTGGACGATTTCGCGCGGGGGTAAGTTCGTCGGCCAGGACGAAACCGGCAACCGCTACTTCGAAGAGGCCGAGGGCAAGGGAACCGGCGCCGGCAAGACCCGCCGCCGCTGGGTGATCTACAAGGGCTATGCCGACGCCTCCCGCGTTCCGTCCGACTGGCATGGCTGGATGCACCACACCTTCGACACCCCGCCCAGCGAGACGCCGCTGCCGCGCCATGCCTGGGAAAAGGATCACCAGCCGAATATGACCGGCACGATTCACGCTTATCGTCCAAAGGGTTCGCTGGCTTCGGCCCGCGAGCGCCAGCGCACGACCGCCGACTATGAGAGCTGGACTCCGGAAGGATAGGATCAATGAGAAGCGGTGCTGTTCTCGAGACCCTGATCGGTCTGATCGTCCTGGCCGCCGCCGGACTGTTCCTGTTCTACGCGCAGGGCCAGCTCGACGAGGGGCCGGGCCGCAGCGGCTATGCGGTCAATGCCAGGTTCAACTCGATCGGCGACCTCGCCCGGGGCGCCGACGTGCGCGTCGCCGGTGTCTCCGTGGGCACGGTGTCGGACATCTCGCTCGACACCCAGACCTATTTCGCGCGCACCCATCTGACCATTCGTTCGGATGTTGAAATCCCTGAAGATTCAACGGCCAAGATTGCCATGGCCGGGCTTCTCGGAGGCTCTTACGTGGAGATCGAGCCGGGCGGCGCGATGGAAATGCTGGAGGCCGGCGGAGAGATCGAGTTCACCCAGGGCGCCATCGACCTGTTCGATCTGATCGGTCAGTTCATGAGTCAGCGCGGGACCTCCAATTCGGATTCCAGTGCCTCGACATCGCCGTAAAGCGGTGCGAGCGTTCACCCCATGATGATCAAGGCGTTTCTTCTTCCGATTCTGGCGGCTTCCGCGTTGACGGCCCAGACGCAGGCCCAGTCCCTGCCCGACGCTGACGAGCCGGGCTCGGAGCCCGGTTCCGTGGCGATCCTGCGCGGGCTCGACAAGGTGACGGCCCGTACCCGGGATTTCGAAGCGCCGGTCGGCGAGCGTGTCGAGTTCGGAGCGCTCGAGATCGAAGTGAAGTATTGCCGCCGGCGTCCGCCGGAAGAACCGCCCGAGACGTTTGTTTTCATGGAAGTTTTCGATCGCCGCACAGACGGGTTCGGGTCGGATGTCGACGGCGCGGAAATCTTCTCCGGCTGGATGTTTGCCTCCAACCCGGCGCTCAATCCGCTCGAACACCCTGTCTATGACGTGTGGGTGATCGACTGCAGGAGCTGAGGCCCCGAGAGGCCGTCGGGAAGCGCAAAGAAGTCGGCTTCGTGGTCAGTGGCATCGTCCAGCTTGGCCGCATAGACGTGGCGTGACACGGTCCGCGCGCCGAAGCGCTCCAGGTGGGCGGTCGTGAATTGCGCGTCCAGCAAGCGGTACTGGCCGGCCTGCAGGCGGGTCACCAGATGAACCAGCGCAACCTTGGAGGCATCGGTCGCGCGCGAGAACATGCTCTCGCCAAAGAACGCCGCCCCGATCGAAACGCCATACAGGCCCCCGGCCAGCGCGCCGTCCTTCCAGCATTCCAGCGAATGGGCATGACCTGCGCGGTGCATCTCCCGGTAAAGATTGAGGATTGGCTGGTTGATCCAGGTCTCCTCACGCCCGGGGCCCGGCGCCGCGCACGCATTCACCACCGCGTCGAAGCAGCGATTGACCGTGACGTGGAACATGTCCTGACGAACCACCTTTTTCAGGCTGCGCGGAATATGAAATTCGTGCAGCGGCAGGATGCCCCGCTCGTCCGGGTTCAGCAGAAATATCCGGGGATCGTCGCGTGCTTCGGCCATGGGGAAGACCCCCCGGCGGTAGCAGGCCAGCAATTCCTCGACACCGAAGCCGCGCATGCGGCCCCTCCTATTGTCCGCGCTCGGCCAGAAACTGCTCCAGCCAGCGAATGTGATAGTCGCCGCTGATGAATTCGGGCTGTTCGAGAAGCTCTAGATGGAGGGGGATGGTCGTCTCGACACCGCCCACCACCATCTCCTGCAGCGCGCGCCGAAGGCGCAGCAGGGCTTCCTGCCGGCTGCGTCCGTGCACGATCAGCTTTCCGATGAGGCTGTCGTAATAGGGCGGGATGGAATAGCCGGAGTACAGTGCGCTATCGAGGCGCACGCCTGGGCCGCCGGGGGCGTGAAAATCGGTCACCTTGCCGGGCGAAGGGGCAAAGGTGAACGGATTCTCGGCGTTGATCCGGCATTCGATCGCATGGCCGTTGATCTTGATCTCGTCCTGGGTGAAGCCCAGCACTTCGCCATTGGCGACGCGAATCTGCTCGCGCACCAGATCGATACCGGTAATCTCTTCAGTGACCGGGTGCTCCACCTGCAGGCGGGTATTCATTTCGATGAAGAAGAACTCACCGTTTTCGTAGAGGAATTCGACCGTTCCCGCGCCGCGGTAACCGATATTGCGAACGGCATCGGTCACCGTCTTGCCGATGCGGGCGCGCTCTTCATCGGTGAGGGTCGGGGAGGGGGCTTCTTCCAGTACTTTCTGGTGACGGCGCTGCAGCGAACAATCGCGCTCGGCAAGATGAACCACATTGCCGTGCTGGTCGGCCATGACCTGGATTTCGATGTGACGCGGCTTGCCGAGGTACTTCTCGATATAGACCGCACCGTCGCCGAAGGCGGCCTTCGCCTCGGTCGACGCGGTCTGGAGGGCCTGCTCCAGCTTGTCTTCGCTCTCGGCGACCTTCATGCCGCGCCCGCCGCCGCCGGAGGCGGCCTTGATCAGCACGGGAAAGCCGATCTCCTTGGCGATGCGACGCGCTTCCTTCATGTCCGTGATCGCACCGCCAGAGCCGGGCACGACCGGAATACCGGCATCGGCCGCGGCCTGCTTGGCCGTGATCTTGTCGCCCATCAGCCGGATGGTCTCGGGCTTCGGACCGATGAAGACCAGGCCGTGGGCCTCGACGATCTCGGCAAAGCGCGCGTTTTCCGACAGGAAGCCATAGCCGGGGTGGATCGCCTGCGCGCCGGTGATCTCGGCTGCGGCAATGATCGAGGGCACGTTGAGGTACGAACGCCCTGCCGGCGGCGGCCCCAGGCACACGCTTTCATCGGCCAGGCGCACATGCATCGCGTCGGCGTCGGCTTCGGAATGCACCGCAACCGTGCGGATGCCCATGTCCTGGCAGGCGCGGTGAATGCGAAGTGCGATCTCGCCCCGGTTGGCGATGAGGATCTTGTCGAACATGAGATTGCGCCCGGATCAGGAGATGATGAAGAGGGGCTCGCCGTATTCGACCGGCTGGGCGTCGTCGACCAGGATTTCGGTGATCTTGCCGGACGAGGGTGCTGTGATCGGATTGAAGGTCTTCATCGCCTCGATCAGCAGGATGGTGTCACCTTCCTTCACTGCGTCGCCAACCGAAACGAAGTTCGGCGATTCCGGATTGGGTTTGCGGTAGACGGTTCCCACCATCGGCGACTTGACGGCGCCCGGATGGCTGGCCGGATCGGCGGCCTTCGTCGAAGCCGGTGTTTCTGGCGGATTGGCGCTGGCCGCCTGCGGCGCGGCAGCCGGTACCGGGGCAGGAGCCGGGGCCGGCGCATGCGCGTAGGCGATCGGAGCGGCATGAATTTCACGCGCGACGCGGATACGCAGTTCGCCGCGTTCGAGCTCGATCTCTGTCAGTTCCGAATCGCGCAGGATCTTTGCCAGATCGCGTGCGAGCTTGGAATCGTTCTGCTGAGACGGGTTGGATGCCATGTATGCCGTGCCCTTCTTCTATTTTTTCAGGCCGCGCCGTTCGCGATGATCTCAGCGGCGGCCTTGATCCCTAACACATAACCCAACGCGCCAAAGCCGGATATGACACCATCGGCAACGAGGCTGACGTAGGAATGATGACGGAAGCTCTCGCGCGCCAGTGGCTGAGAGAGGTGTATTTCGATGATTGGCAGGTCTAGCGCTTTCAGCGCGTCGTGCAAAGCCACAGAGGTATGGCCGTAAGCTGCCGGGTTGATGAGCAGGGCGGAGGCGTCTGCGCGCGCCTCGTGGATCCATTCGACCAGCACGCCTTCATGATTGGACTGGCGGAAGACACAGCCCAGCCCCAGTCCGGCCACTTCCGCTTCGCATCGCGCCTTGATGTCGTTCAGCGTTTCCCGGCCGTATATGCCAGGCTCGCGCGTACCGAGCAGATTGAGATTCGGCCCGTTCAGAATATGGATCGGCTTGGTCATCGTCCCGGCCCTGTGCTCGAAGTCGGATCGCAGCCTTGACTGCGGGCGGCGGTTTTACGACGTGAAGATACGAAGAAACAAGAAAAGACCGAGCCATGAGTGCAATAAGCATAACGGTGAACGGCGAACCGCGCGATGTCCCGGCGGGACTGACGCTGGAGGGGCTGCTGACGGAATTGTCGCTTCAGCCGCGCAAGGTTGCTGTGGAACGTAATCTGGAGATCGCGCCACGTTCGGCGTATGGCCAGATAGAGATCGAGGCGGGCGACCGTCTTGAGATCGTTCATTTTGTCGGAGGAGGCTGAGCCTATGGACGGACTACCCGATCAGAAGCCGGAAGACCGTCTCGTCGTTGCGGGCCGGGCTCTGTCCTCGCGTCTCATCATCGGCACGGGCAAGTATGAGAGCTACGCGCTCAACGCCCGGGCCCTGGAGGCCTCCGGCGCGGAGATGATCACCGTGGCGGTACGCCGGGTCAATCTGTCAGACCCCGGCAAGGAGCGCCTTGTCGATCACATCGATCCGGAGCGCTATGTCTTCCTGCCCAATACTGCAGGCTGCTTTACCGGTGAAGACGCAGTCCGGACGCTGCGCCTCGCGCGGGAGGCGGGAGGCTGGAATCTTGTGAAGCTGGAAGTGCTGTCCGACCCGAAACATCTCTATCCCGACATGGCCGAGACCCTGCGCGCAGCCGAAATGCTGCTCAAGGAGGGCTTCGAGGTGATGGTCTATTGCTCCGATGACCCGGTCTACGCCAAGCGCCTGGAAGAGGCTGGATGTTGCGCCATCATGCCGTTGGGCGCGCCCATCGGCTCGGGGCTCGGCATCCAGAACCCGGTCAATATCCGCCTGATCATCGAACAGACCAAGGTCCCGGTTATCGTCGATGCGGGGGTCGGCACGGCCTCCGACGCCGCCATTGCCATGGAACTCGGCTGCGACGGGGTCCTGATGAATACCGCCATTGCGGAGGCCAAGGATCCTGTGCGAATGGCGACCGCGATGAAGCATGCCGTCATCGCCGGGCGCGAGGCCTATCTGGCCGGCCGCATGCCGCGCAAGCGCTACGCAGACCCGTCCAGCCCGCTGGCCGGCTTGATCTGAGGAAGGCTAGCCGCCGAGCGCTTCGCCGAGCGCACGCTCGAGGCCGGCGATATCGGCGCCGGGGATGACCGCATCGCCCACGATGAAGAAGGGCGTTCCCGTGATCCCGATGTTCTGAGCGAGTGCCCGGATTTCAGCGATGTGATCGGACACGGCCTCGCTCTCCATCTCGGTGCGCATGGTCTCGACATTCACGCCGGAATCTTCGGCCAGATCGTCGATACGGGCGCTCGGCAGCGGTCCGCTGGAACCCATCATCGCGTCGTGGAAGGCGAGATAGCGCTCGGGCTGCGTCCGCCAGACGGCAAGCGCGGCACGGGACGCTTCTACCGATTCCGGCCCGAGTACCGGGAATTCCTTGAATACGAAACGAACCTGGTCGCCGTGCTCGTCCAGAACGTCGGTGACCCACTCATGCGAGCGACGGCAAAAGCCGCATTTGTAATCGAAGAACTCAACGATGGTGACGGCCGCATCATCCGGGCCGGCGACCGGATCGCGCGGATCTTCAAACAGGGCTGCGCTCGAGTTTTCGACACTCTCGAATAGCGAGCTCTGCTCGCGCTGGCGCGCCCGGCGCTGCAGTTCGATCAAGGCTTGTTCGATGACTTCGGGATTGTTCACGATGTAGGCGTGAACAAGCTCTTCAAGCTCATCTTGAGTCCAGTTGCCATCTTGCGCCTGAGCGTCCTGCGCCCCTTGGCCGCAAGCCACCAGGCCGAGCGCAAACAGTCCGGCAAAAAGCGATCGCATCAATGAACTCCTGTCAGGTGGAAGCGGCTAAGCCGGGACTTAACGGAGACCCCGGGACGGGGCAAGCGGTTGCCGTTGACGCTGATTGCGATTCCATTCGCGAATCTCGTCAGGCGAGGGTTGGGCAACCGCCTTCAACTCCGCCGCGCGAACCCAGGCAGGCGTACCGCTCTCCAAGCTCTCATGCGCCCGCGTGGCGAACTGATAGGCTTCAACGTTATTTCCTACCGAGAAGGCGCGTTCCGCCGTTGCAAGTTCGGCAAGCGCCTGCTCGCCCAACGCCTGGTGGGCGATCGAGAGCTGGTACCAGCCGAGCGAATTTTGCGGCTCTTCGGTAAGCGCGAAACGTAAGTGCGCCTTGGCCGATTCCAGCTGTTCGGTACTGCCGGCCGCGATCAGCGAGGTAGCCAGCCCGATGCGCAGGAGAGGGGAGTCCGGCATGAGCTCCACCGCACGCTCGTACGGCGCAATGGACTCTGCGATGAATCCGCTTTCGTACAGCATCTGACCTTCCAGCTCGCGGAAGAACGGATTCTCCGGCTCTTCATCCATCAAGGTCTGCAATTCCGCTCGCGCGTGATCGAGGTCGCCGCGCTTGAAATACGCAACCGACCGCGCGTACCGGGCGGGGATCGACGTATCGCTCTCCGGATATCGATTGAAGGTCTGGGCCGGCGGAACCATGAAGCCGATGATCTTGGCCTGGACACGGCGCAGCTCGTCGACCTCCTCCGGGGTGTCGGTCACGTCCACATAGGGGGAGTTGTCGACGCTGCGCCTCAGGGCGCCGATGCGGTCGGCGGACAGCGGGTGCGAGCGGAAATATTCCATCTGGCGCTGACGGGACATGACTTCCTGATAACGGAAGCGTTCAAACGTCGCGACCAGGCCGCGTCCGGACTGCCCCGTGGCCTCGAGATAGTTCGCGGCGGCCTGATCGGCAGCCGCTTCCTGGGCGCGCGTATAGCGCAGCATGTCCAGAGTCGCGAACTGGCTGCCGGAGGCCATGATGGCCGCTCCGGCACCGCCTTCGCCTGCCAGCGCGGCCGCGAGGCCCAGGCCGACGGTCATTGCCATGGTCGCCAATGCCCCGCGCGACGCATCGCCGAAACGAGCCAGGTGCGCGCCATCGATGTGACCGATTTCGTGCGCGAGTACACCTTTGATTTCGATGGGCTGGTCGGCGATGACGATAGCGCCGGTATGCATGAAGATGTTCTGCCCGCCGGTCACGAAGGCGTTGAACTCCATATCGCCGATCAGATAGAGATCCACCGAATCCGGGTTCAGACCGGCCGCCTGGATCAGCGGATCAGCGTAGCGCTCCATCATGATCTCGGCCTCGGCGTCGCGGATCAGTCCTTGAGCGAAGGACTGAGCGGATACGCCAAGCGCAAGGCTCAGGGCGAACACAAGCCGATAGATAAACCGCATTGAAGCCTCATCTCCTGCGCCCCCGCATCACCATCAGTGTAGCGCGAGCCGCACCAGCTTTCATCCCGTCAGGCCACACAAGCATGTGAAGTGGCGCTGGACGGAATGAAAGCTGAACTGCGTGGCCAGACCAAGGCCGCAATGAGGCCTAGTCGTTCCCGAGGCCGAAGAGCTTGCCTGAGCGCTGCCACCAGCCGCGCTTCTTGGACCCTTCGTCTGCGGCTGGCTTCGCCGCCGGTTCGGGTTTGGCGGGCTCTGCCCGAGCTTCAGCCGGGGCTGGCTGGGATTCGACAGTGCGGGCCGCTGGAGCCGGTTCGCTGGTCGTCTCGGTCTCGGTCTCGGGTTTGGCCTTGGGCGCAGGCTTCTTGCGCGTGCGCTTTTTCGGCGCCGGCTTGGCGCTTGTCCCGGTCTCGTCTTCGGTGGCAGCCTTGGCCTCATCCGACGCCGCCGCTGTGGTTTCCTCGGTCGCGGATGTATCGGGCTTGACCTTGCTCGCGGCCGGTTTGCGGCGGGTCCGCTTCGGCTTGGCGGGCTTCTCGGCCTCGTCCGGCTGGTCTGCCACATCCGAAACGGGCTGAGCCTCTTCTTGAGACTCGCTGGTCTCGTCCTTGGCCTCCGGCGTCATATCGTCCTGCTGTGCAGTTTCTGCGGCAGGCTTGCGGCGGCGGCGACGGCGCTTGGGTTTGTCCTCGCCGGTCCCGCTTTCCCTGTCGGCGGGTGTCTCGTCAGCCTTCGCTTCCGCGTCCTGCGCGCTGTCGGCAGGGGCATCATCGGCCGTTTTGGCCCTGCTGCGCCGGCGCGACGGGCGTTTGCGTGCAGCGGTCTCCTCGTCGGAGGCGACATGCGTCAGATCATCCCCGCCGACCGGCTCGACGACGGCCAGAACGTCATCGCCGCTGGGGTCGGTGTCGGTATGAGGCGCCATATCGGAATCCTGGCTGTCCGATCGTGCTTCAGCGTTTTCACCAGCCTCGTTTTGACCGTTATCCCCCCCGCGCCGCCGGCGGCCGCGCCCGCCGCGACGACCGCGACGGCGCCGCTTGCGGCTGCCGTCATCTTCCGCGCCGTCGGCGCGGTTTCCAGAGCTCCGCTCGCGAGCGTTGGCGGTGTCGTCCTGCGCGTCGGAATCGGCGGTCTCGTCGGCCTCGTCCTCGACGTCATCGTCGACGTCGTCAAAGTCGTCATCGTCATCCGACACGTCCTGGACGCGCGGCTCGATATCGGCCTCGGTAATCGCCGGGGAATCCGCGCGCGCCTCCGCCCTGGCCCGAGCGGCCTCCTTGCGTGTCTCCAGGCGGTCCAGTGTGAGGTGCGGCCGGATCAGCGTCTCGTCGGTCGTGACGATGACCTTCATGTCAAAGCGCGCTTCGATGGCGTGCAGCGAGTCCCGCTTCTCGTTGAGAAGGTAGAGCGCGACATCCATCGGCACTCTGAGCTCGACCTTGGCGGTGCGGCCGCGCAGTCCTTCTTCTTCCAGCGTGCGCAGTGCCAGCAGGGCACTGGATTCCACCGAGCGCATGAAGCCCGACCCGCCGCAATGGCTGCAAACCTGGGTCGATCCTTCCATCAGGCTGGTCCGCCTGCGCTGGCGGCTCATTTCCATCAGGCCGAATTGTGAAATCCGCCCGACCTGGATGCGCGCGCGATCCTTCTTGAGCGCATCCTTCATCTTCTTCTCGACCGCGCGAACATTCTTGTTCTCGTCCATGTCGATGAAGTCGATGACCAGCAGACCTGCCAGGTCGCGAAGACGCATCTGGCGGGCGGCCTCCTCGGCCGCTTCCATATTCGTCTTCAGGGCCGTCTGCTCGATATTGCGTTCTTTGGTGGCACGCCCGGAGTTCACGTCAATCGAGACCAGGGCCTCGGTCGGGTTGATCACGATATAGCCGCCCGACTTGAGCTGCGCGATCGGGGAATAGATCGCCTCAAGCTGGCTCTCGACCTGATGGCGTTGGAAGAGCGGCGTGTCGTCCCTGTAGTGCTGGACCTTCTTGGCGTGACTGGGCATCAGCATGCGCATGAAGGCCTTGGCCTCTTTATAGGCCTCTTCGCCTTCGACCAGGACTTCCTCGATATCCTTGTCGTAGAGATCGCGGATCGCACGTTTGACCAGGTTGCCTTCCTCGTAGATGAGGGTCGGCGCCGTCGACTGAAGCGTCAGCTCGCGGATCGTCTCCCACAACCGGATCAGATATTCGTAATCGCGCTTGACCTCGAGCTTGGTGCGCGACGCTCCGGCCGTCCGGATGATCAATCCCATGCCTTGCGGCACTTCGAGTTCGTTGACGATGCTCTTCAGGCGCTTGCGGTCCGAGGCAATCGCGATCTTGCGCGAAATGCCGCCGCCGCGCGCCGTGTTCGGCATCAGCACGCAATAACGTCCGGCCAGCGACAGATAGGTCGTCAGCGCGGCGCCCTTGTTGCCGCGTTCTTCCTTGGCAACCTGGACCAGAAGGACCTGGCGCCGCTTGATGACTTCCTGGATCTTGTACTTGCGCAGGAGCTGGCGGCGTTTGCGGGCGGCTTCCTCGACGATTTCGTCGTCGTCGTTATTTCCGACCGATTCGGTTTCGCCGTCTTCGACCTCGATCGGGTCGGCATTCAGCTCGCCCTCGATCTCGGCTTCGGCCTCGCGCAGCTTTTCGCGATCCTCGAAGGGTATCTGGTAGTAGTCGGGGTGAATTTCGTTGAAGGCGAGGAAGCCGTGCTTGTTCCCGCCATATTCGACAAAACAGGCCTGGAGCGAGGGTTCGACCCGCGTCACCTTGGCCAGATAGATATTTCCTCGAATTTGCTTCTTGGTGGATGATTCGAAGTCGAAATCTTCAACTCGGTTGGAGTCGACGAGCACGACCCGGGTTTCCTCCGGGTGGCCGGCATCGATCAGCATTTTCTGCGGCATAAAAAGGGGCTCCATGCCATGCATCGACGTTTCCGCACGCAACGGCGAGCGGAGTGGTCAGGCATTGGCTTTGCAGGGGGCGCGCGGCGTGGGACTCGCGGTTTGGTTTCAGCGATGTCGAACGCGCATGGCGCATTGGTGTATTCCTTTGATGGCCCTTTGTTGCAGCGCGCTCCGAACGAGGGAGCCGGCGCGGGCCACCGGTGACTGGCGTTCTTCGCGTCCCTTTTGGATGTCCAGGCAACGAGTGTTGCGGTACTGGACGGCGGGGCGCGTCGATAATGGTTTCGGCTCAACCGGCCCTGTCTGAAGGACGGACCGGACAGGTTGCAAGGATCACCCTGATCAGGCCAAAGGCCCTCAAAAGTCAGAGACTCCTGCAACGGATGTCACAATGCACCATCTGCCTGACGATGAAAAGCACAGCGTGCCGTGTTAGACGTGGTACACGGTTCGCTAACCGAATCTAAAACAAAGCGCCCTATCGTTCCTGCTCACAGATCCGTTCAAACGGACATCCCGGATCGAGGCAGGTGGTGGTCATGGTCATAAAATCGCTCGCTAGAATTGTCGGCATTCTGGGCTCTGCCATTGTCGTGGCGGGACTGGGTACCAGCGCATTCGCGACTGATGTGACCGCAGTTCGCTTCGGCGCCCATGACACGTTCTCCAGGGTCGTGATCGAGGCCGACTCGCCGATCGAGTTCGATGCGTTTGTTCTGGCCGAACCCAATCCGCGCCTGGTGGTTTCTCTGCCGGGTGCTCAATGGCGCGTCAGCGGCCTCGACAACGGGCAAGGCCTCGGCCACGGGCTGTTCGAGGATTTCCGCTTCGACCCCTCGGGTCTCCACCCGCGCCTGGTTTTCAATCTGGACGGGCCCTCGCGTATCAATCAGGAAATGGTGCTCGATCCCACCGATGGCGGCTACCGCATGGTGATCGACATCAACCCGTCCACACAAGCCGATTTCATCGAAGCGGCCGGTTTTCCAGAGCGCAGCCAGACCCTGACCCAATTGCTCGCCGAGCATGCGCAGATTGATGCGTTGGCCGGGGTCTGCGAATTGCCGCGCATCGTGGTCGATGCCGGTCATGGCGGGCGCGATCCCGGGGCGCTGACGCGGTTCGGCGGCGGACATGAAGCCGACGTCAATCTGGCGGCGGCCCGGGTGCTGCGCGAATTGCTGGAGGCAACCGGCCGGTTCGAAGTCGTGATGACCCGCGAGAGCGATGTCTTCATCGATCTCGAAGACCGGGTGCGGATCGCCCGGGCGGCGGAAGCGGACATGTTCGTGTCGCTGCATTCGGACGCGGCCGGATCGAGTTCTGCGCGCGGGGCGGCGGCCTATGTCCTTTCCAGCTCCGGTGTGAACCGCTCAAGGACGCGGGCCCGGCGAGAGGGCGACTGGTTCCTGCCTGACGCGGCAAACCGGCCCGATGAGGTCAATGAAATCCTGTTCGACATTTCGATGGGAGACAAGCTCAACCGCTCCTACCAGTTTGCCACCGAGCTTCTGTCAGAAGCGCGTTCGGTAACGCCCTTGTTGCGCGAACGTCCCGAGCATCGCGGATTCCTGGTGCTTCTGGATGCGCAGTTTCCCGCCGTGCTGTTTGAAATGGGCTTCCTGTCCAACGAGCAGGACAGCCGCAATCTGAACAGCGACGCCCATCGGCGCCGGCTCATGGCGTCGATCGTGAACGCGCTGGAAGATCATTTCCCGTCCTGCGGTCAGAGCCCAGGCGTGCAGTTTGCTGCGCGCACCGATGGCGCGGCCCGCTGACATTGCCCGTCAGCGCTGTTCTGGCAATCTGAGCCTCATTGGATTGAACCGCGAAGGCGGTCATAATGCCGCCCAATCGCGCATTCACAACGCGCGGCGCCGAGGGCACGGTTTGTCGGCCGGCGGGTGCAAGAGGGCAGTATGAAAGTATTCACCTGGAAGAACGCGCTTCGCACGCTGATCTGGGGCGGCGCGACGGTTGGCGTTCTGGGCGTGGCCGCGATCATCGCGGTCGCGGTCTATGTCGTGCGCGTGACCGAGGATCTGCCCGAGTATCAACAGCTTGCCGAGTACGAGCCGGCCATCATGAGCCGGGTCCATGCCGGCGATGGCTTGCTGATCGCCGAGTTTGCACGGCAGCAGCGCGTCTTCGTGCCCATCGAGAATATCCCGCCGCTCGTGATCAACGCCTACCTGTCCGCTGAAGACAAGAATTTCTACAATCACGGCGGCGTCGACTTTTTCGGGATGGCGCGGGGCGGCTTGCGATCCGCAATCCAGATTGCGCGCGGGCAGGGCGGCCCTCTTCAATCGGGGTCGACGATCACGCAGCAGGTGGCCAAGAATTTCCTCTTCTCCGCCGATCAGCGGATCGAACGCAAGGTGCGCGAAATCGTGATCTCGCGGCGCATGGAGCGTGCCTTTACCAAGGATCAGATACTCGAGCTCTATCTCAATGAGATCTATCTGGGTAACCGGGCATATGGTGTTGCGGCAGCCGCGCTGAATTATTTCGGCAAGTCACTGGACGAGCTGGACCTTCATGAGGCCGCATATCTGGCCGCTTTGCCCAAGGGCCCGTCCAACTACCATCCCGAGCGCGAGCGCGCCGCGGCCATCGGCCGGCGCAACTGGGTGCTCGAGCGCATGCACGCCAATGGTTACATCACGCGCGAAGAGATGAATGCCGCGCAGGCCATGCCGCTGGAAAGCGGAGAGCGCCTGTCCGGCTCGCAATACCTGGCGGCCAATTATTTCGTGGAGCAGGTCCGGCGGGAGGTTTTCGATCTCTACGGCGAGGACCAGCTCTACGATGGCGGATTGTCCATTCGCACCACGCTGGACACGACCATGCAGCTGACCGCCCGCCGGGCGCTGCGCAACGGCCTTGAGGCCTATGACCGGCGTCATGGATATCGCGGGCCGTTGACGCACTTCGACAGCATGGAGTCCTGGCGCGACCAGCTGGCCGAGTTCACGCCGCCACCCGATCTAGACGAGACCTGGACCGTGGCGGTGGTCACCGGCCTGTCCTCAAGCGCGGCCGAGATCGGCCTGCTGAGCGGCGAACGCGGGTCGATTTCTCTGGAGGCGCTGGAGTGGGCGCGCGAGCCGTTGACCCGCGAAGACGGGTTTCCGGCTCTGGGAGCACAGATCACGGCGCCGTCCGCCGTGTTGTCAGAAGGCGACGTGATCCTGATCGAGCCTTTGCGGGCCGACATGGCAGAGGATGCCGAAGACCTGCCGCCGGCGGATGCCTATGGTTTGCGGCAGGTTCCCGAGGTGAACGGCGGCATTATCGCGATTGACCCCTATACCGGCCGCGTGCTGGCCATGGTCGGGGGGTATTCGTTCGAGCAGAGCGAGTTCAACCGCGCCACACAGGCGCGCCGTCAGCCCGGTTCCTCGTTCAAGCCCTTCGTCTACGCCGCAGCCTTGCTGAATGGCTGGACCCCGGCGAGCATCATTCTTGACGCGCCCTTTGTCGCCTCCGGCGATAGCGAGATGCGCTTCTACCGGCCTCAGAACTACTCGAACGAGTTTTATGGCCCGTCCCCCTTGCGTCTGGGACTTGAGCTGTCGCGCAACGTGATGACGGTACGTCTGGCCCAGGATCTCGGCCTGGCCCCGATCGTCCAGATCGGCGAGGATTTCCGTCTCTACGATCAGGTGCAGCCAAATCTCTCCATGGCGCTTGGCGCCAGCGAGACGACGCTCTTCAGGCTGGTGGCGGCTTACTCGGCACTCGTGAACGGCGGGCGCTACATCGAGCCGACCCTGCTGGACCGTGTTCAATCGCGGTCCGGTGAAACGATCTACGTTCACGATCAGCGCTCGTGCGAAGGCTGTGACGTTGAGGAATGGGGCCCGGAGGTCGAAGAGCCCGATCTGCCGGTGCTGGGCGAGCGTGTGATCGACGAGGTCACGGCATTCCAGGTCGTGCACATGCTGGAAGGCGTTGTCGAACGCGGGACTGGCGCGCGTCTGCGGGCGCTGGGCCGTCCGCTGGGGGGCAAGACCGGCACCACAAACGATTTTCGCGATGCCTGGTTTGTGGGCTTTGGACCGGACCTGATCGCCGCAACCTATGTGGGCTTCGACACACCCCGGCCGCTGGGTTCGGGCGAAGCCGGTAGCCGGGTTGCGGTTCCCATCGTGCAGGAATTCCTCGAATCGGCTCTGCAGGATTACCCGGCTGCGCCATTCCGGGTGCCCGAGGGCGTGCGTTTTGTGCCCATCGACCGGCAGACCGGCGAACCGTCCGTCATCGGGCGTCCGTTCACGATCATGGAGGCGTTCAAGCCGGGTACCGAGCCGACCCGCGGCCAGAGCGCAGCGGAGGAAAGCCTGTCCTTTGGCAGTGGCGCTCTGGGCGGGCGCACCCCGGAGGAGGAGCCTGACTCTGGCAGCGAAGAAGATGAAGAGGACGATCTGAGCGGCTTGTATTAGCGGCTCAGTCTCGCTATCCCGCGCCCTTCCGATTTCTCTGTTCCATCGCGTGAGGAGCTCTGCCCATGCGCGCCGAAATGACCACCCTCAATCAAGCCATCCAGCAGTCGAGTGAACTGCTGAGGAGGCGTCTTTGACTGGGATACAGCCCAGAAACGACTCGATGAACTGAACGCGAAAGCTGAAGACCCCTCGCTCTGGGACCGGCCAACCGAAGCCCAGGCGCTCATGAAGGAGCGCAACAAGCTGGACGCCGCCATGACCGAGGTGCGCGAGATCGAGACCGAGCTCGAAAGCACTCTGGAGGTGGCCGAACTTGCCGAGATGGAAGAGGACTCCTCGCTTCTCGACGAAGCAGAGCAGGCGTTGAAGGCGCTTGCCGACCGTGCGCGTCGGGCGGAGTTACAGGCCTTGCTGTCCGGAGAAGCGGACGCGAACAGCTCGTTCGTGGAGATCCATCCGGGTGCGGGCGGCACGGAGGCCCAGGACTGGGCGTCGATGCTGGCGCGCATGTACTCGCGCTGGGCACACAGCTCGGGCTTCAAGGTCGATGTAATCGAGGAACAGGCCGGCGAGGAAGCCGGGCTCAAATCGGTGACCCTGCATGTGAAAGGCGAGAACGCCTATGGCTGGCTGAAAAATGAAGCCGGCATTCACCGCCTCGTGCGGATCTCTCCGTTCGATAGTTCCGGACGCCGCCATACCAGCTTCGCCAGCGTTTGGGTCTATCCCGAAATCGACGAGAACATCGAAATCGAGATCGCGGAGAAGGACGTGCGCACCGACACGTTCCGGGCGTCTGGGGCTGGCGGTCAGCACATCAACAAGACCGATTCCGCCATTCGCTTGACCCACGTGCCCTCAGGCATCGTGGTTCAGTGTCAGGCCGACCGGTCGCAGCACAAGAACCGGGCGACCGCCTGGAACATGCTGCGTGCGCGGCTGTATGAGCTCGAACTTCAAAAGCGGGAGGAAGCTGCGCAGGCGGAAGCCGATTCCAAAACCGAAATCGGTTGGGGTCACCAGATCCGGTCCTACGTTCTTCAGCCCTACCAGATGGTCAAGGACCTGCGCACCAATGTGGAGACGTCCGACACGCAGGGCGTGCTGGACGGCGACCTTGATGACTTCATGGCCGCCGCGCTCGCTGCACGCGTTGGAGTAGACGACGAGTCCTGACGTGTGTGCGCCGGGGAGGATAGCGAACGCAATCTGCATAAATCTCCGGGACGTCACCCGCTGCGATCGCATTTTTAGGCTTTAGGACAAGACAATGCTTGAGACATGGCTTCCGCTTCTGGGAGGTTTGATCTTCCTCATTCTGGGTGGGGACCTCCTGGTGCGCGGCGCCGTTGGCGTGGCAGAGCGCCTCGGCGTCTCACCGCTCGTCATCGGACTGACGCTGGTCGGGTTCGGCACGTCCATGCCTGAACTTGTCACATCGGTTCAGGCTGCTCTGGCGGACTCACCCGGAATTGCGTTCGGCAACATCGTGGGCTCCAACATTGCCAACATCCTGCTGATCGCAGGCGTGTCTGCGGTAATCTTCCCGATTGCGGTCGCATCGTCAGCGTTGAAGCGCGATGCAGTCGTGATGCTGGCCGTGGCTGTCGGCTTCGCGGTGCTGGCGGCGCTCATGCCCATGGGACGGATTGCCGGCGCGGTCTTTTTGGTCGGGCTCGTTGCATACATCTACCTCGCCTTTCAACAGGAGCGCAGCGCCGCCGGGCACGGGGCGGTCTTTGACAAGAGTGCGGCCCTTCAGGCAGCCGACCCGGCCCTCGAACCGGGAAATCCGGCGCGCCGCGACCGATCCGTATTCGTTGCCTTGCTGATTGCTGTCGCGGGGCTTGTCCTGGTAGTGGTGGGCGGGTCTTTCCTCGTGAGGGGCGCTGTCTCTCTCGCGCAAGCCTTCGCCATCCCCGAAACGGTAATCGGCCTGACCATCGTGGCGGTCGGGACCTCGATGCCGGAACTGGTCACGTCCGTGATCGCGGCGCTGAAGCGGCAGGGCGACGTGGCCTTCGGCAATATTGTCGGCTCGAATATCTACAATATTCTGGGAATTGGCGGCACGACCGCCCTGATCGCCCCAAGTGCGGTCCCCCAGCAGATTGTGGGGTTCGACAATCTCATAATGGTCGGGGTTTCAGCGTTGCTGCTCGTCTTCGCCGCGACCGGCCTGCGCGTGGCGCGATGGGAGGGGCTGGTCCTGCTCGTCAGCTACGGCGTCTACCTGTTCCTGATCTGGCCAAAATAGACCGGGCGGTCATTTTCAGGCTGGACCACCGGTTGCCGAAATCGCGTCTCCGGAACGCAGAACGCCCGCCCGCGCCGATCTGAAGGGGCGCGGGCGGGCGTTGATCGTTTGCGGTCTCCGCGGGATCGCGGAGCGTCAGGAGGCCTTGAACGGGTCGGAACCGGCGCCTGCCTTGGGCTTCGAATCGCCGAACACCGAGCCTGAGCTGCTGCCGCTTGCCGCACTGGCGCTTTTCGGGGCCGGCGGTGCGGATGGCGGCGTGCTGGAGTCCTGCGGCTTGGGAGCGCTCTGGGCAGCGGGCTGGGCCGCCGCCTTGGAGCTGGAGGACTTGTCGCTCAGCGGGTCTGAATCGCGGCGGCAATGACCATCGAAATATGCACCGCTCTCGATCGCCAGCGTGGCATGCACGATGTCGCCGTCGATCCGGGCGGTGGACGCCAGCTGGACCTGACGGGCGCGAATTGAGCCTTCGATCCGGCCGCGCACGATGACGGAGTCCGCGACGACTTCGCCGTGGACCGAGGCTTCTTCGCCAATGGTCAGCGTCCCGGCGCGAACGTCGCCACGCACTTCGCCATCAAGCTGGACCTCGCCTTCGGAACTGATCGACCCGGTGATGACCAGGTCGGAGCTCAGGATGGATGGGGCTTGCGCTTTCATGGCCGACCTTTTCGATTGCACCGGCGCATGGCCAGCCTGGGGTGGAGGGTTATGGGCGGTGGTAGTAGTAGTGGTAGGAGTCTCTTTTTTACTGAACATAGCGTCCCGCTCTCAAAAAGCGCTCAGGATCAAGGTGATCACCTTGATACCAAATCTCATAGTGAAGGTGCGTGGCCGTAGACCGGCCGGTGGACCCCATGCCCCCGATGCGTTGACCTGCCGTGACCTCGTCACCGCGGCGCACATCGATCGAGTTGAGATGGCCGTACCGGGTCTTGAATCCGTAGCCGTGATCAACCTCAACGGTGCGACCATACCCTGCGCGCCAGCCAGCGTAAACGATCCGACCCGGTGACGCGGCCACGATCGGCGCGTTTCGGTATGCCGCGAAATCCTTGCCGGCATGAAATGCCGCACGACGGGTAAACGGATCGATCCGGGTGCCGTAATCGCTCGTCTCACGAAAACCGTCGCCGACCGGCTCGCGTAGCGGAAGGGCGGTAACGGCCTCGGAAAGCGACTCCGCTTCCACAAGGCGCGCCGCAATGCGCGAGACACGGGCGTTAAACGGATTTTCAAGGTCGAGCGACGTTCCGAAAAGCTGGCTGTCTTCGAGCGGAATGAAAGGGCCGCCAGTACCGCCGCCATCAGGGCTCTCGTGCTCGATGACATCATCCAGCCGCAAGCCGGTGAGGCGCAGCACCGCTCTCAGATTTTCAAGACGCGCCTCGGCGGAGTCTTCTGCTTCGGCGAGCAGCGCATCCTGCTCTTCCACGAGCTGCTGGACCCGGCCTTCAGCGCCGGCTTCGTCACCGGCGCGATGATCGAGCGAAACGAGCGCAGTTCGTGGATCCGGGTCGGCGGTGGTGGCCGCCATCAAAATCTCGCCGCCGCCCAAGGACGGGCTTTCATTCCCGCCGCCGATCTGAAGGTCTTCGGCGAAGTCCATAAGACGGCGCAGCGTTTCGTGCCGCATCTGAAATTCGCCGGCCGTGCGGTCAAACTGGTCGGTGCGGCTTTCAAGATAGGCGATCGCGGCCGCCTCAGCGGCGCGCGCCTCTTCCAGCATCTCCTGATAGCGTGCTTCTAGAGCTGCCAGTCGCGCCTTGTCGCCGCGATCGTCTGCGGTGTTTACCACCATGTTGACAGTGGCGATCGCGACCCACATCGCAACCAGGCAAGCGGCCGCGATTGCGCCAACCTGCATTTCGGTGCGAACAACGAAATAGCGAACCTGGCCTTCAGTGCGGTGGTAGATCTGCCGATCAGGAAAGCGCTCTTTGAGCGCTTCCCACGGGCCGGCGAGAATACGTTTCACCATGCGCTTGCGATACCCTGTCTGCCCCTCAACCCTCAGGCGCGCGTATCTGACACAAGATTGCGCGTTGTTTCAATCAACTCGATGCAAACTATATGCCCGCGACAGGGTTCTGCCATATCTTAGGTGGTGTTCTGCGGCAATTCGCGCTGAGCGACCGGCCGGTACATGTTTTCGCTAAGCCCTGCACTGGCACGGCCCTTTACGTTAAATGGAGGCTTGAGAGACCCTCGAAATCGATCCCTGACCAGTTGATGAAATTTTTCTTGAGGCGTTTCGCCGCGTCGGCGGCAAATATGCTCGAACCAACGCGTTCCGGCCGCGACGTGGGCAATTTCGTCCTGGTAGATGACGTCGAGATGGGCAGCGCTAGCCTCATCCCCCACGGAACGAAGACGCTGTGCCATTCCGGGCGTAACGTCCAGACCCCGGGCCTCTAAGACCATCGGAGCGATAGCGAGACGTGCAAGAAGATCGTCGCTGGTCTCCATCGCTGCATTCCACAGCCCGTCATGGGCGGGCAGGTCACCGTAGCGTCCGCCTAGTTCGACCAGCCTGCTCTCAATCATCATAAAATGCCGCGCCTCGTCATCGCCAACCGCGATCCAGTCAGAGATAAAGGCGTGCCTCTCCTCCGGCCACAAATCGGACACGGCGGAAAAGCGTGCCACCATATCAAAGGCCAGGTCGATGGCGTTGAATTCTATGTGGGCAAGCGCGTGCAGCAGGGCAAACCGGCCTTGAATGCTGTTGAGCCTGCGCCGGGGGACCCCGCCGGGAGATACAAGCTGCGGTCGCGGTGGTCGTGCCGGGCAACCGGGGGATAGGGGCTCGCTCGCGGTGAACTCGAACGTGCCCGCGCGCCAGCCTGCGGCGACTTCCCGGGCCAGGGCCGCCTTGCTTCCCGTATTCCCCGTTTCGAGAATGCCGACGCATGCGTGACGGATATCCCGGGCGCTTTGATCGCTCATAGCGCTCGAACAGCGTCGAGCACAGCTTCGGCATGTCCGGGAACCTTCACCTTGCGCCAGATTTCCCGCAATGTGCCATCGGCCCCGATCAGGAAAGTGGAGCGCTCAATACCCATATACTTGCGGCCGTACATGTTCTTCTCCTTCCAGACACCGTAGCGTTCGCACACATCTGCGTCCGCGTCCGAAAGAAGGGTGAGCTTCAGGCCGTGCTTGTCGACGAATTTAGCGTGTTTGGCGGCGGTGTCCTTGGAAACCCCGATGATGGTTGCACCCTCAGCCTCGAACTCGGCGAAATTCTCTGTAAATGCCATGGCTTGCTTCGTGCATCCCGGCGTGTCGTCCTTAGGATAGAAATAGAGCACCACTGCTTTGCCTCGTAGCGCCTCCAGAGACACGTCTTCTCCCGTCTGCGAAGGCAGGGAAAAATCAGGTGCAGGGTCGCCGGGGGTGAGGTCGCTCATGTGTGTCTCCGTTGCTGGGTCGTCGCTGTGTCTGAGGGACTACTAATGGAGGACGCTCACAAGTCACGTCCAGTCCTTCGCCTGAAAGATGGGCCGATCCGGACATGATGAAACGCACCGCGCGGCTGGCATTGCTCTACACGCTCGAAGCGATCGCGGCGCTCCTGGCGCTGGCGATATTCGGAGTAGCGCTGGCGTTGTGGCGACTGGCGGCCGGGCCAGTTGCTGTCGATATGTTCGCCTCTGAGCTCGAAGCTCGAACCGCCAGGGCGTTCGGGGCGGGCCGGGCCGAGATCGGCGCCTTGCTTCTGAGTTATGATCCGCAGCTGGCTACTCTCGTCCTGAGAGCCGAAGAGGTTCAGGTTTTTGGCGATTCAGGCCAGATAATCAGCGCCGCTCGCCATATCGAAGCGGGTCTAGCCTTGGATCTCCTGTTGATAGGGCGGTTCGCGCCGGTGCGCGTCGATGCGGATGGAGGCAGCTTCGCTGTGGTCCGCCGAGCCGACGGGTCGTTTGCCGCCGGCCTTGGCCATGCGGAATACGTCGCTGCTCGCTCCGATGACAATTTAGGTGGGTTGGATGCCCGTCTCGCGATTTTCAACCAGGCTGCGCAGAGCTCGATGCTCGACCGGCTGGTGCAGATCGATCTTCGGGGGGCGGATATTCGCTACGTCGACCATCATGATGGCCTCACACTTTTATTCGAAGACACTCGCGCTGACGTAGATCTGACAGAGGATCGGATAGACGCCGATCTCTCAGGCACATTGCTTTCCTCTGCCGGCGAGACGCCGATTGCATTGGGGCTGGAAACAGGACGTGATTTTCAATCGCTTTTCATCGACTTGCGTGTTCGCGAACTGGTTCCTTCCAGCATCTCGGCCCAACGTGGTCGGACCGAGATGCTGGGGCGGTTCAACGCACCGCTGAATCTTGACCTGGTGCTCGATGCCAGCCGCGAGCAAGGACTGACCAGCGCTCTCATCGACCTGGAAGTGGGAGCGGGTCATTGGTTGGCAGCAAACGGCCGTGAACCGATAGAGCGCGGCACGTTGCGCTTGAGCTATGACACGACAGCCGGGCGCATCGATCTTGATGTGTTGCAGATCGAGTCCTCACTCGTGCAACTCGATCTTCAAGGCGAGCTAACCGGCCTATCCGGGTATGAGGACGCGCTGCCGTCGCGCGCGCGGTATCGATTGCGTTCAGGACCAGGCTCGATCGACACTGGCGACGTCTTCCCTGAACCGTTGGTATGGACGTCGGCAGACATGCGCGGTGACCTCGATCGCCGAGCCTTGCGGGTCGGGTTTGAACAACTCGATCTATCGGTTGAGCGCGCTCAGGCCAGCTTCACGGGAGCTGTAAGCCTGCAGCAAGTCGAGGAGCGGTGGTTACCCAACCTGACTATCGAAGGGCCGATTGAGGGCCGGATCGGCAAGGAGGATGTGCTTAGATACTGGCCGGTCGATTTCGCGCTCGGCGCTCGCGATTGGATCAGAGACTCGATCATCGGCGGGTCGTTGTTTGACGCCCATCTTGATCTGGACATTCCTGCTCGCGCGATCGCGGAGCGTCAGCTGGACGACGAGGCGCTGAGTCTGCGTTTCAACTTCGCGGATGCTGACGTGCGTTATGTGTCCACAATGACACCGCTAACCGGGTTATCCGGCGAGGCAGAGCTGCTCGGCAATTCGCTTACTCTTGACGGGCGGGGCGGCCAGATCGGATCCCTTCAGGCGGAAACGATCTATGTGCGCATTCCTCGCCTGAACCCGAAAGGCGCAATGGCTCGTTTCGGCGGGACCGGGCGCGGCGCCGCCCGCGATCTGATCGCACTTCTCGACGAGGAGCCGATGGGGTTCGCGACCGCTTATGGCATCGATCCCGCAGCCTTTGATGGGGAGGGCGCGATCCGGTTCGAGATCGGTCGCCCCATGCGCCGGCACGTGGCCGTGGAGGATGTGGACTTCGATGTCACAGCTCAATTCGAGAACGTCTCCGGTCCCGCGGGCGTGGGCGACGTGCGCTTCACCGACGCTGATGTGGAATTGGTGGCGAACCCTGACGGTCTCCTCGGCACGGGTGAAGCCGATCTCGCTGGCAGCCGGGCTAGTATTCGCTGGGAGGAGAGCTTCAACACGCCGGAGGACCAGCCAAGCACCTTGATCACGGTATCCTCGACTGCAGGCGCCGGGACGCTCGACCAGTTTGGATTGCCGGTCCGGCGGTTCCTTAACGGGCCCGTGGGGGTCGATGCGCGGCTGCTTGGCAACGGGTTCGATTTTCGCAATGCGACTTTGACTCTCGACATGGCCGATGCCGCTATCGCGCTGCCCGGTGAGCTCTGGCAAAAGCCGCCCGGCGTGCCCGCCGCGGCAACACTGACTTTGAGTATAGAGCCAAACGGGGAAATCCACGTTGACGAACTGGCTGCTACAGCTCCCACCGCGCGTATCGCGGCGAACGCCGTGCTTGAGCCTGGTGGCCGGCTGGTCCGCGCCTCAGCCGAAGAAGTCTTCGTTGAAGGATTGCTGGATGTCGCGCTCATGGCTGACCGGGCAGGCCAAGAGGATGACCGGCTGCATATCGCCGTCAATGGCTCCTACCTTAATGCACGCACTCTCTTCGACGAGTTGCCATTTCCGCGCACCGGAGGGTCTGACGGGACATCGAGCGGCTTGCCGTTGCTCTTCGAAGCCGGGGTCGACACGGTCGAGGTGCGCGGGGAGAGTTTCACCAACGCGCGTCTCTATCTGGACTCCGTCGAGCGCGGCATTCGCGGCTTCAGTTTCTCCGGCCAGACCCGCGCCGGTCCGGTCGAGGTGCGCTTCGGGCCAGACGGAGACCTGGAAGGCCCGCGGCAGCTGGTGGTGAACAGCGCGGATGCCAGCGCTCTGCTGCGCGCCTTCACCGGATTCGACAATGCCAGCGGCGGCGAGCTGTATCTGGAGGCACGGGCGCCGACCCTGGGCGAGGCGGGACCGATGGAGGGACGTCTCGAAGCCAACGGTTTTGTGCTTGAGCGCATGCCTCTACTGGCCCGAATTCTGGCGGCTGGTTCGCTGGAAGGCCTTGGTAGCCTCCTGAGTGGCCAGGGTCTGGTCTTCGAGCGTCTGGAGGGGCAGTTTGTCTGGCAAAATGGTGTGCTGGAAATGCCTGAAGCGAGAGTGGCCGGACCTGCACTCGGCGTCACCTGGACCGGTCTGGTTGACACCGCTACTCAGCGTGTGGCGATCGACGGCACCTTGCTCCCCTCATATGGCGTCAACTCCGTGCTTGGAGACCTTCCCCTGGTTGGTGGTCTGCTGACGTCGCGTCAGGGAGAGGGGGTTATCGGAGTTACCTTCTCGGTTCAGGGCGAATTCGACGAGACGCGTGTAACGGCTAATCCCTTGTCGGCGCTCGCGCCCGGCGTCTTGCGGCGAATATTCGAAGGGACATCTGCCGAACGGGAACTCGATGCCTTGGAGGCCGAGCGTCTCGAACGAGAACGAAGCCGAGAGCCCTCACAGGCCGACCCCGGTGAGACGATCGACGAGGCCTCGCCGACGGCGGATGAAGCTGGCGCGACGGATGAAACGCTGGAGCCCCAACCATGAGAATCGCCGGCTTGATGAGCGGCACCTCGCTCGACGGGGTAGATTGCGCGATCCTCGATACGGATGGACACATGATCACCGCGTTCGGGCCGGGACTGGAACGACCCTATACCTCCGAAGAACGGGCGGTTCTGGCAGAGGCCGTGGAGGCGGCGCTGGGTTGGCGATTTCAGGGCGAGGAGCCCCTAGCTTTCGCGAAGGCCAATGAGGTTTTGATGCGAACCCATGCAGAAGCCGTACACGCGGCTTGTGAAATGGCGGGATGTCGACCGTCAGATCTCGATCTGATCGGGTTTCACGGACAGACTGTGCTCCACCAAGCTCCTGCGGGAGGCGCGCCGGGGCGTACACGCCAGCTAGGCGACGGGCAGGCACTGGCGGATATTCTGGGGTGCGCCGTGGCCTACGATTTTCGAACCGATGATGTGCTTGCCGGCGGTCAGGGCGCACCTCTGGCACCCGTGTATCACAAGGCCCTGGCTGACACGTCAGGGCTTGAGCGTCCGCTCGGTATTCTCAATCTCGGTGGTGTGGGAAACCTGACCCTTGTCGACTCTAATGGCGGCCTGATCGCATTCGATACCGGTCCCGCCAACGGCCTGATCGACGCTTTCATCGAAGAACGAACCGGTGAGGCTATGGATCGAAACGGTCAGATGGCGGCGCAGGGCCGGGTGCATGAAGGGGCATTAGCGGAATATTTGGACCACGCCCATTTCTCACGGGATGGAGCCAAATCTCTGGACCGCTGGGATTTTTCGCTCGATCCTGTGCGTAATCTGACCACTGCCGATGGTGCGGCCACCTTGTCGGTCCTGACCGCACGTACGGTAGGACTGGCGTTAAATCGCCTGCCTGAACGTCCCGAGCGGCTCATCGTGTGCGGGGGAGGTCGCAAAAATACGACGTTGCTCGCGCTTATAGAGGCGGCGGCAGACATCATCGTCCATTCCGCCGAGGCCGTTGGCTGGCGCGGTGACCTGATCGAGGCGGAGGCCTTCGCCTTTCTCGCCGCGCGCACCGAGCTGGGGCTTCCCATCAGCTTTCCGGGAACGACAGGGATCGCCCATCCGCTACTCGGCGGACGGATCGCGCTCCCCGCACAGCTCTGACGTCTAGCGCTTCTTCTTGTCCTTCGATTCCAGCGACGGCGCGTTGAGCTGAGCCAGGCGGCGGTCCAGATACCTTGAGACCGAAGATTCCAGCTCGCTGACATGGTTGGTGAAAAGATGGGAGGCGCCAGGAATGATATCGCGTTCGATCTCGATGCCTTTTTGAACCCGGACCTTACTCATGACGCGCTCCATGTCCTCGGGCGAGATAATGGAATCAGCGTCGCCATGAGCAATCAGACCAGAGGCCGGGCAGGGCGCTAGGAAGGTAAAATCATACATGTTCGTCGGCGGCGCGACCGAGATGAAGCCGGCGATCTCCGGTCGGCGCATGAGCAACTGCATCCCCACAAACGCGCCGAAGCTGTGTCCCGCGACCCAGCAATAGGGCGCATTCGGGTTATGGGCCTGGGCCCAATCCAAGGCGGTCGCGGCATCCGACAACTCGCCAAATCCCTGATCGAACACGCCTTGGCTGCGTCCGACCCCGCGGAAATTGAATCGCAGAACCGCAAACCCGCGCTGCTTGAACAGGTCGTACATCATCAGATTGACAGGCGTTTCCATGTGACCACCGCCGCGCGGGTGAGCATGAAGAATTAGCGCAACGGGTGCGCCTTCTTCCTTGGCGGGGCTGTACTTGCCTTCGAGACGGCCGGCCGGGCCGGAAATGATGACGTCGGGCATGGGCTTAAAAACGTGTCCTTCGATCAATACCTGAGTGCTGCGCCTGGTCTTTGATTCCGCTGAATCGTTAAGTTACAGACGGGCTGGGGGCGAATACTTGACCTCTGCGCTCGGAAACCTAAATGAAAGAGTGCGCGGCGGTTCAGAGTGGTGTGGCGGGCCTCATAACACATGCCTGCAGGTTAAAGCGAGAGCGTTGGCGCATCCGGTATGGCTGTTCCTGTCTAGAAGGGTAGACCCATGAAACTTGGCACAAAGGGCCGCTATGCGGTGATGGCGATGGTTGATCTCGCCCAGGCGTCGAAAAAAGCTCCTGTCACGTTGGGCGATATAGCTTCGCGACAGGAAATTTCGCTTTCCTACCTTGAGCAGCTTTTTGCCAAGCTTCGAAAGGCAGGCCTCGTGAAATCCGTGCGCGGGCCGGGCGGCGGTTACAAGCTTGCCCGTTCTGCAGATCAAACCCGTATTTCCGATATCATGGTTGCCGTCGAGGAGCCCGTCGAAGTCACCCGGTGTGGCAATGCTTCGCGCGGCTGCCTGGAAGGCGGGCGGCGATGCATCACGCACGATCTATGGGATGAGCTGGGCCGCCACATCCATCTGTTTCTCAATGGCGTTACGCTTGAGGATGTTCTGCAGCGCCGTGTTATGGGCGCAGCGAGTGGACAGCACTTCGCACTGGGGGCGGCTGCGGAATAGTGACTGTTTACCTCGACCATAATGCCACCACTGCGGTGAGACCCGAGGCGCGCGACGCGATACTGGACGTCATGTCTCGTCCCGGTAATCCCTCCTCGATTCATTCCAGTGGACGTAAGGCCAAGGGGGTGCTGGAACGGGCCCGCGAAGCGATTGCGCGATCTATACGAGCCCGGGCCGAGGACGTCGTGTTCACCTCAGGCGGAACTGAAGCGAATAATCTGGCCGTTTTCAGCGCGTGCGAGGCCGGAGCGAAAACCTTGATCGTCTCCGCGGTCGAGCACAGTGCGGTAATGGCTGCAGCAGAAGCGAGCGGTGTTGCGGTCGAGATATTGCCCGTCAATGAGCACGGAGTCGCCGATCTCGATTGGCTGGCTCAGCGTCTCAATGGCGAGACAAGTACCAACGGGCCGACCCTCGTTTCGCTCATGGCGGCAAATAACGAGACGGGCGTGATCCAGCCTGTCGAGGCGGCCGGACGAATCGTGCGCGAGGCCGGTGGTCTTTTTCACGTTGATGCCGTTCAGGCGCTTGGCAAGGTTGATTACAACGTTGCCGCATCGCTTGCGCACTATACGGCGTTCTCCGCCCACAAGGTTGGTGGACCGCAAGGCGTCGGGGCGCTCGTCCTTGACTGCGATGCCCCCGTCACCCCTCGGATGATCGGGGGCGGCCAAGAGAAAGGGCGGCGCTGCGGTACCGAGAACCTTCCGGGAATCGCCGGATTCGCCGCGGCAGTAGAAGCCGCCGTCGCCGACCGGAACGACTTCGAGCGACTGATTGGGCTTCGTGATCACACGATCCGACAAATCCGCGTCGGGGCACCCGACCTTCAGGTCTGGGGCGAGGTCGCCGAGCGATTGCCCAACACGATCTGCCTGTCCGTTGAGGGGTGGCCCAGCGAGATTCAGGTGATTGCGATGGATCTGGCGGGCTTCGCTGTCAGTGCCGGCTCCGCGTGCTCGTCGGGCAAGATCAGAAGATCACGCGTACTTGAAGCGATGGGTGCAAGCGAGGCGCACGCGGCAAGCGCTCTGCGCGTCAGCTTTGGGTACACGAACACGAAACACGATGCCGAAGCCTTCGCAGACGCGTGGCTGTCGGCCCGGGCCAAGGCGCAGCGCACGCTCGCCACGGCCAGTTAAGCGAACGGAAGGTGACGTAGATGCCTGCGGTCAAAGAAACGATCGAAGACGTCAAGAAGCTGGAATCAGACAAGTACAAATACGGCTTTACGACTGAAATCGAACAAGAATACGCCCCAAAGGGGCTGGACGAAGACACCGTCCGGTTCATCTCTGCCAAGAAGAACGAGCCCGACTGGATGCTCGATTGGCGCCTTGATGCCTATCGCCGCTGGACGAAGATGACTGAGCCAGATTGGGCCAAGGTGAAATATCCGCCGATCGACTACCAGGATGCGATTTATTACGCCGCACCGAAGACGGGCGCGAAATACAAGAGCCTGGACGAGGTTCCCAAGGAGTTGCTCGATACCTACGAGAAACTCGGCATCCCGCTTCGCGAGGCCGAGGTGCTTTTGGGCGTCGAAGGCGCTGAGGACAAGACTGCTGCAGAAGCGCGCGAGAAGCCGAAGGTCGCGGTGGACGCGGTGTTCGACTCCGTGTCAGTCGCCACAACGTTCAAGGCGGAGCTGAAGAAGGCCGGCGTGATCTTCATGTCGATTTCCGAGGCTTTGCAGGAATACCCTGAGCTGGTGCGCCAGTATCTCGGGAGCGTCGTCCCACCGACGGATAATTTCTTTGCGACACTGAACAGCGCGGTCTTTTCAGATGGCTCCTTCGTCTACATCCCGGAGGGCGTGCGCTGCCCGATGGAGTTGTCGACTTATTTCCGGATGAACGCTCAGGGCACAGGCCAGTTTGAACGCACGCTGATCATTGCCGACAAAGGGGCCTACGTATCCTACCTTGAAGGGTGCACTGCCCCGATGCGCGACGAGCATCAGCTGCATGCAGCTGTCGTGGAACTCGTGGCCCTCGACGATTCCGAGATCAAATATTCCACCGTGCAGAACTGGTGGCCAGGCGATGCCGAGGGCAAGGGCGGCGTCTACAATTTCGTAACCAAGCGTGCCGACTGCCGCGGTCGAAATTCCAAGGTAAGCTGGACGCAAGTTGAGACCGGTTCTGCGATCACGTGGAAATATCCAAGCTGCGTGCTGCGCGGCGATAACTCGCAAGGTGAGTTCTATTCGATTGCGGTGACCAATGGACGCCAGCAGGCCGATACCGGCACCAAGATGATCCATCTGGGAAAGAACACCAAAAGCCGGATCATCTCGAAGGGCATTTCGGCGGGGCGTTCCGACCAGACGTATCGCGGCCTGGTGTCGATCCACAAGAACGCCACGGGCGCACGCAACTTCACCCAGTGCGACAGCCTGCTGATCGGCGACGAATGCGGCGCGCATACCGTGCCCTATATCGAGGCCAAGACGCCCAAAGCCGTGCTCGAGCACGAGGCAACCACCTCCAAGCTCTCCGAAGAACAGCTCTTCTATGCGCGTCAGCGCGGTTTAGGCGAGGAAGCGGCTGTTGCGCTTCTGGTGAACGGCTTCTGCCGCGAGGTCATCCAGGAATTGCCGATGGAGTTCGCCGTCGAGGCCCAAAGCCTTCTTAAAGTGAGCCTTGAAGGTTCAGTGGGTTAAGAAAGGACGACACGCATGCTTAAAATCAAGAATCTTCACGCGCGCGTCGAAATCGAAGACGCGGAGGACAAGCCGATCCTGAAGGGGGTCTCGCTTGAGGTGCCGCTCGGCGAGGTGCATGCCGTCATGGGCCCGAACGGTTCGGGCAAGTCGACCTTGTCCTACGTGATGACCGGCCGAGAGGGCTATGAGGTCACTGACGGCTCGGTCGAGTTCAACGGCGAAGACCTCACCGCCATGGAGCCGGAGGAACGCGCGGCTCGTGGCTTCTTCCTGTCCTTCCAGTATCCAGTCGAAATTCCCGGCGTGCCCACGCTGACTTTCCTGAAGGAGGCGGCCAACGCTCAGCGTAAGGCGCGCGGTGAAGAACCGATCTCCGCACCGGAATTCATGAAGGCGGCACGCGAGAACGCTGCCAAGCTGGGCATTTCCAATGACATGCTCAAGCGGCCTGTGAATGTGGGATTCTCAGGAGGCGAGAAGAAGCGCATGGAGATTTTCCAGGCGCTGATGCTGCAACCTAAATTCCTGATACTCGACGAGACCGATTCCGGACTCGATATTGATGCGCTCAAGGTGGTGGCAGAGGGGGTCAATGCGCTTCGCGCGCCAGACCGTGGAATGCTGGTGATTACACACTACCAGCGCCTGCTCGACTATCTGACGCCGGACAAGGTTCACATCCTGTCCGACGGAAGGATCGTGAAGAGTGGTGGGCCAGAACTCGCTCATGAGCTCGAGCGCGAGGGCTATGACAAGTTCACCGGCGAGGCCGCGTAATGACACTGCCTGTCAAACTCTCTCCGATCGAACATGGCTTTCTTCGCGATCTCTCCGCTTCCGGCAGCGGCTGGGGAGCCGAGTTGCGCGAAGAGCTTGAAGCGAGAGGCCTGCCCCATCGCCGGGTGGAAGAGTGGAAGTGGAGCGATCTCAAGACTGCGCTTTCTCGCGTCGAATCCGGTCAGGTCCCGCTCACCGTGTCCGCGTCGCGCGAGCCCGATGAACGTAGAGCTCCGGGCGATGACGATGTCATGGCCGGGGTCATGCCCCGCCTGGCCGCTGCGCTGGGCGGTGATGCGAGCCTCTATCGTCTGGAGCGTCAGGATGACGTTCTTTCACTCGACATCGAAGCGAATGCCGGTACCGGGCACACGCTGATCGTGGTGGATGTCGCTCCGGGAATCTCAGCGCGCCTCGATGAGCGTTATGCCGTCACAGACCCGAGCCTCGCCAATATTGCCATCCTTGTCCGTCTGGGATCAGGTGCCCGGCTGGAGCGCACCATAGAGCAGGCAGGCAGCGATGACGGGGTGCTGGTGGTGACCTCCAGGATAGAGCTGGGAATTGAGGCCGGCTTCAAGCAAACCACGCTTGGCTTCGGCGCCCGTCTGGCCCGTCTTGAAACGCATGTCATTCATCCGGGCGAGGGCGCAAAGGTTTCACTGGCCGGGTCATATCTCCTTTCGGGCAAGCGCCATCTCGACCAGACGACATTGGTTCATCACACCGGGCCGAATGGAGAGACGCGTGAGCTGTTTAAAGGAGCGGCCGGGGAACGCGCGCGGGGGGTGTTTCAGGGCAAGATTGCCGTGGACCGGGCAGCCCAGAAGACTGACGCCGAGATGCAGCATCGCGGTATGCTGTTGAGCGACGGCGCGGAAATCGATGCCAAACCTGAGTTGGAGATCTATGCCGACGATGTCGTGTGCGCACACGGCAACGCGCTCGGGGCCATCGACGATGACGCGCTGTTTTATATGCGCCAGCGCGGCATGAGCGAGACCGAGGCCCGTGCACTTCTAACTGAGAGCTTTCTGGCAGAACCTCTCGATGCCATCACCGACGAGGTGCGCCGCGACGATCTTCTCGCCAAGTTGCGCACCGCGCTGGAGGCACTGACATGAATGCGTTGAGCAAACCGCAAGCCGGTTTCGATCCCTACGCGGCGCGCGAACAGTTTCCGATCCTGAAGCGCGACGTGAATGGTAAGCCGCTGGTCTATCTGGACAGTGCCGCCTCCGCGCAGAAACCCGAAGCGGTGATTGAGGCCGTGGCAGATGTCTGGCGCGGGTCTTACGCGAATGTGCATCGCGGTCTGCATACGCTCGCCAATGAGGCGACCGCCGCCTTCGAAAACGCTCGGGCGACGATTGGGCGATTCATCGGTGCGGAGCGCAGCGAGGAGATCGTGCTGACCAAAGGCGCGACCGACGCGATCAATCTTGTCGCCTCCTCCATCGGCCAGACCCTGGAAGAGGGTGACGAAGTCATCCTTTCGCAGATGGAGCACCACTCCAATATCGTGCCTTGGCATTTCCTGCGCGAACGCAAGGGCGTGGTGATCAAATGGGCTCCGGTCACCGAGGACGGGCGCATCGATCTGGAGGCCTATGAGGCGCTTTTCAGCGATCGGACACGTTTCGTGAGCCTGGTTCATATGTCCAATGTACTGGGCACGTTAAACCCGGCGACCCGGCTGGCCGAGATTGCGCACGCGCATGGTGTTCCCATCATGTTCGACGGCACCCAGTCTGCCGTCCATAGCCATATCGACGTAGCCGAACTGGGCTGTGACTTCTTTGCGTTTACCGGCCACAAGCTCTACGGACCCAATGGCGTCGGTGTTCTGTATGCGGCTGGAGACTGGCTGAACAGGCTTGCCCCGTATCAGGGGGGCGGAGAGATGATCGCCGAGGTCAGTGAAGACGGCGTGGTCTACGCTGATGCGCCGCACAAGTTCGAGGCCGGCACTCCCGCCATCGCCGAGGTCATTGGCCTGGGTGCCGCGATCGAGTGGTTGACGGCGCAGGACCGGGTGGCGATCCATGCCCATGAGCTGTCGCTGCTGGACCGCATGATGGCGGGCCTGAACGAGTTTGATGATGTGCGCGTCCTGGGCACAGCACAGGAAAAAGGCGGGATCGTCTCCTTCGTCATGAAGAATGCCCACGCCCATGATCTGGCCCAACTCATGGACAAGTATGGCGTCGCGGTCCGGGCGGGACATCACTGCGCGCACCCGCTTATGAAGCGCTATGGCGTCACTGCCACGGTGCGCGCCAGCATCGCTCTCTACAACACGGCTGAGGATGTGGATGCCTTCCTGGAGGCATTGAAGAAGGCCAGAAGCTTCCTCATCTGAGGAGTCGAGGAATTATTATGGATAATGCGACTACACAGACCCGCGATGTGATTGACCTGTCGGCCAGCCCAGTCGGCGAGGATCAGGCCGCGCCCGCGCCTGAAGCGGATCAATCTCTGGAGGAAGGTATTCCCCAGGCCGAGATCGAGCGGATCACGACTGATACGGTTGCGGCACTGAAGACGGTCTACGATCCGGAGATTCCGGTCGATATCTACGAGCTCGGGCTGATCTACAAGGTAGACTTGGAGACAGACCGGACCATGAAGATCGAGATGACGTTGACGGCTCCCGGTTGTCCCGTCGCAGGCGAGATGCCGGGCTGGGTTCAGGACGCGGCCCACACAGTAAAAGGTGTCGATAAAGTCGAGGTGACCTTGACCTTCGATCCGCCGTGGTCGCCTGAACAGATGAGCGATGAAGCCCGTTTGCAATTGAACATGCTGTAGGAGGCGATCATGAGCCGTCCAAGACCCAAGGCCGTGCAACTGACCGATGCCGCTGCTGAGCGGGTCAAGGCCCTGATGGAACGCTCGGGCAAGGGGTATTTGCGCGTCGGCGTGAAGAACGGTGGCTGCGCTGGTATGGAATACGTGATGGATTACGTGGAAGCACCGGAACCGCTTGATGAGCGGGTGCAGGACAAAGGCGTAGAAATTGTGATTGAATCCAAAGCCCTGCTTTTCCTCCTCGGATCACAAATTGACTACGAAAAGACGCCGCTTCACGCGAAGTTCGTCTTCCGCAATCCTAACGAAACCGACGCCTGTGGCTGCGGTGAAAGCGTGACACTCGTTCCGGCCGAGCTTGAGGATTAGTCACGGCTCGCAATGAGCCGCCCCTGTAAGACATAATCAAGCACAGGCAATGGGATAGCCAATGCGGCTCTATTACTCTTCAACGTCTCCCTACGCCCGCAAATGCCGGGCGTTGATCATCGAGAAGGGCCTTGAAGGCAAGATAGAGTGCGTGGAAGCGAGCCCGCTCGACAATCCTGCGGAGCTGTACGCAGCCAATCCTCTCGGAAAGGTCCCGACACTCTCGCGTGAGAAGGCTCCGGCGATCATTGGCTCGGCCCATATCTGCGAATTCCTGGACACGCTGAACGACGAATTATGGATTCCGTCCCGCGGGGAAAGCCGCGTACTGGTGATGCGCCAGCAGGCTATTGCCGATGGTTTGCTCGATCTGACAATGGGGCGGCGGATCGAAGTTCAACGTGACGAGGGTTTGCGGTGGGGTTTCTGGCAAGCGCGCTGGGAGGCAGCGATTGCGCGGACCATTGAGACGCTTGAGGCCGAGCGCGGACAGTTCGACCGTTCTGTCGATCTTGGAGCGCTGGCGATAGCGATATCGCTCGGCTATCTGGACCTTCGCTATAGCGAGTTCGATTGGCGCGCACGTGCGCCGGGACTGGCTAAGTTCGCGCAGACTTGGTTTACGCGAGAGAGCTTCGCTGCCACAGCGCCGCCGGCAGGGTGATCACCCGCTCGGCGCCGTGATCCAGGACGCGTTTGCGTGACCCAGTTCGGCTGATTAGCGTCTATCGATCTAGTTTGGCTGGCGACAGCCCTCAAGGGGCGATTTGCCGCTCACCGTTGGGCTCCCCGTCCCGGCAAATGCAAGGGAAGGGATCTGCGGGTCAGGCCGCCGCAGCGCCGTTCCGGGTTTGCGGTTCGGTCTCGATGTCCACGGTGATCCGATTTCGACCAGATTGCTTGGACTTGTAGAGATTGGTGTCACACCGTTCGATGAGGGATTCGATCGACTCGCCCTTGTGATATGCGGCAACGCCGAGCGAGACGGTGATATGACCGAGATCCTCGTTGGTCGATTTGCGCAAGAGGCGCTTGCTTTCGACAGTGGAACGAATCTTCTCGGCAATAGTGCGCGCTTCCTTGATGCTGGTGCGGGGCAGGACGAAGCCGAATTCCTCGCCGCCATAGCGCGCCACCACGTGATAATCTTTCGAGTACCGGCACAAGCATGCGGCAACAAAACGGATGATCTGGTCGCCGGTCTGATGGCCCCAAGTGTCGTTGAAGCGTTTGAAATGGTCGATATCGCAGAGAATGAGCGAGAAGTCCTCGCCCTGCAGTTCGGCGCCGCGGCGGGCCTTGCGCATGGCTTCATCAAACCGCTTGCGGTTCGCCACGCCGGTTAGCGCGTCGGTCATCGCTTCCTCGCGCACCTTTTCAAGGTTATGGCGAAGTTGATCGACTTCCTGAGAGGTTTCCTGGAGGCGCTTCTCCAAGTCTCGCGAACGGCGTTGCATGCGCGCGGTTGCTTGGACCAGGCCTTCAACCATCTGTTTGAATGTGGCTTCGTCGGTCGGCTTGTTTAGCTGGCCGCTCGCGCCGGCGAGGGCCTCCCCGTAGGCGGCGGTATCGCGTTCGGCTGCCTCAAGGGTCTTTACGACTGCTCCAAGCTCGCGGCTCATCGCGCCGCCCGTGTCCAGAACCGCGTCCTGCATGCGCCGGAACGTGAAAAAACGGTCGTAAAGCTCTTCGCTGACGGTTTCATCGATCGGGGCGCCCCGATCAAGATGCGACTTTATGTTCTCGCAAAGCTCTGGAATTGAGTCAGATGCATAAGCGATCCACACCGAGTAATTCTGAGGTGTCGGAGCAATCTTGTGTTCAGACATCATCTCCAGCGCGCGCTGGGCAAGAGTGATGCCTTCCTCGGTGTGCAGCCGTCCGTTCACAAGCCTATCCCCGTTAACTGGCCTCAGACGCTTCTGCCGAGGCGGGTATCTTTCGCTGACACTACGCGGAGATATGGAAAGATGAGGTAAACAGGCTTCGAATTATGTCCCCGGCTAGCGGATTGCAGGGCGTAGCAAGAACTCCGGCACGTGGTCACCAAATCCGACGGCGGCATCCACCGGTTCTGTTTCGTCCCGCCGTGCGGATCGCGCTGGTCGCGGATTGGTCTCGGAACTCGTGCCTTCGTCTCGGCGCGCGGGGCGCGACTGTGTCTCCGATTTGCGGCGGCGGCCACTCGTGCGCTTGCGAGGCTCTCTGGGAGGAGCGGCTTCGGCTTCTTTCGCTCCGCTCTCCTGCTTGGCAGCAGTCTGGGCGTCCTGCTCCTCTGCGGCTTTCTTCGCCGGCTCAGAGGGTTTCTTTTCGGTCTGGGCGGAGCCAGCTCCAAGCTTCAATTCCTCAGGCACGAAGCCGATAAGCTTCGTTACAGCATCAATGGCTTTGCTATCCTCTGGCGTCACGATGGTAATCGCTTCGCCGCTCATTCCTGCACGTCCGGTTCGTCCGATCCGGTGCACATAGTCGTCGGCGCTACGCGGAACGTCGAAATTGAACACATGGCTCACGGCTGGAATGTCCAACCCTCGGGCAGCCACGTCTGATGCCACCAGAAGGCGAACCTTGTCTGACTTGAAATCTGCCAGAGTCTGGGTCCGTTGTGATTGTTCGAGATCGCCATGAATCGGCGCAGCTGAGAATCCGTGCCGCTGGAGCGACCGGGCCACCGTATCCACGTCGCGCTTGCGATTACAGAAGACGATCCCGTTCTTCACGCCCTCGCGCTCGATTGCCTTGCGCAGCGCGTCGCGCTTGGCGGCGGGCGTCTTGTCGCGAATGCGCACGAATAGCTGGTTGATGTTATCGGCCGTCTGGGCCTGACGGGTCACTTCGATGCGGACGGGGTCGTTCAGGAAGGTGTTGACCAGGCGCGTGATTTCGTCAGCCATGGTCGCAGAGAAGAAGAGGGTCTGGCGCCGGGGCGGAACGAGTTTGAAAATCCGCTCGATATCGGGAATGAAGCCCATGTCCAGCATGCGGTCGGCTTCATCGACCACCATAATCTGGACCCCGGTCAGCAGCAGCTTGCCGCGCTCGAACTGGTCTAGCAGGCGTCCGGGCGTTGCGATCAGAACGTCAGCGCCCTGATCCAGAATCTTGTCCTGGGGACCGAAGGCCACGCCGCCGATCAGCAGGGCCATCGTGAGCTTGTGGTTCTTAGCGTAGGTCTCGAAATTCTCCGCCACCTGCGCGGCGAGTTCGCGCGTCGGGCAGATGATGAGAGAGCGCGGCATACGCGCCCGGGCACGGCCACGCGACAGACGCTCGATCAGCGGCAAAGTGAAGGAGGCGGTTTTACCGGTTCCGGTCTGGGCGATGCCCAGCACATCTCTCCCGGTCAGGGCGACCGGGATCGCCTGTTCCTGGATCGGGGTCGGAGTTTCGTAGCCGGCATCCTTGATGGCGGACAACAGTGTGGGGCCGAGCCCCAGTTCTTCGAAGGTCATGCGCCTCGCTTGTACTTGCCCTTGATTTTTCATTGTGGGGCGGAAGAGACCTGATGAATCGGCGACTCTTGAAGCAGGTCCTCGTGCGACGCGAAAATATAGGCCCGGCGCGCGCTGTCAACGCGGCCGGGCCGTAATTAGATGTACTCTCGAGCGAAGCGTTGCCTACTGGTGATAGGCGTATTCGGCGTCGCTCCGGATTTCGGCGTAACGCTGGGCCAACCGGGTCTGGCGCGTTTCCATACTCTGCGCTTCGCCCTCGATGAAGACATGAGTGGGCGCACTCATGACTTCGAGCGGATCTCCATCCCAGACCACGAGGTCGCCCGCATAGCCCGGCGCCAGAGCGCCGAACCGGTCTCCGTAGCCGTAGATCTCAGCCGGGGTCAGCGTGACGGCCCGGAAGGCGTCGGCCCAGTCGGCACCGTGAGCGACCGAGATCGCTGCGTGCTGCGTGAGAAGACGCGTGTTGAAGTAGCTATCCGATGCCGCTGTGGAGAAGGCGACGTCGACACCCGCGTCGAACAGAAGTCCGGCCGCTTCCATGGAAGAGGACAGGACGTCGAAGGAGTCGGGCAGATTGCGCATAGGGTCGAGAACGACCGGAATATCGGCATTCGCCAGTTCCTGCGCCACTGTATGTGCTTCGGCGCCACCCATGATCACGACGCGCAGGCCCGGATTTTCCTCCTTGAACGCAATGAGGCGAAGGATGTCGGCATTGTCGTCCATTGCGAAAATGATGGGCATCTCGCCACGGGCCGCCGCTTCAAACGCCTGTGCATCCGCGCGATTGAGAACAATCCCGGTCTGGCTCGACATGTAGCGCCCCGGATAGGTGCGCGCGTCGTTCAGGGCCGCCCTGAGATAGGCCCATGCCGCGGGTTTGGAGCCGCCGGCGGTGCGTGCGCCTGAGCGCGACAGGTCAACCAGCATGAACTGGTCGTCAGCAAACAGGCTCCCTGCCTCCCCGGAGGAGTCGGCCAGCGCGCCGCGGCCCGCCAGAATGGAGGAGCCAGTGGACGGATAGAGCGCGAAGCGGGTGATCCCGTCGATACGCGACTCGTCGATGTGGCTGCCCTCGTAATTGAAGCCGTCCGAGACGCGGAGCGTGGCATTGAACACGCTCTCGTCTGCCGCGGTATCACGAGTGGAGGATTCCGCTCCTACCTCGATCAGGCCGAGCTGGGTCGCGGGATGGAAAAGACCGGGTGTGATCCAGCCGCCATTCGCGTCGATGACTTCGGCGCCTTGGGGTAGGTCGAGTCCCGTACCGACGGCGACGATATCTCCGTCGCGGATGATGACCGTACCGTTGTTCAGTACGCCTCCATCGGTGTTGGTCACGACGCGGCCATTGGTGACGGCCACGGTCTGAGCGAGCGCGGGCAGGGAAGTGATCGCTGCAACGGCGATCGCGGTGAGAAGACGTTTCATTCTAGTTGTCTCCTTCGCCTGGCTGGCCAAGCATGAAGTCGCGTACCGTCCGACGGGTCTCGTCCTCGGCATCATACATCAACGCGCCATCGATAAAGACCTGATCGGCCGTGGCGTAGCTGGAGAAGGGGTGGTCGGACCACAGCACGATATCGGCGCGCTTGCCGGTCTCGATAGACCCTGTCTCTTCAAATATTCCGAGTGCTTGCGCGGGACGGGAGGTGAACCAGGCAATCGCATCCGCATCGCTGATGTCGAGCCCCATACGGCGACCGTCGGCCAGTGCCTTGGCAACTTCCTGGTTGAGACGTTGAATTCCGAGTTCGCTGTCCGAGTGGATCATCGCACAGGCGCCGCCAGCGTGGGTGAGGGCCAGGTTTTCGCGGATGGAGTCGTAAGCCTCCATCTTGAAACCGCCCCAATCGGCCCACACAGCCGCACACGTGCCGGCTTCGGCCAGGAGGTCAGGAATCTTGTAGGCTTCAACCCCGTGGTGGAAGGCCGAAACCTGGTAACCGAACTCATCGGCCATATCGAGAACTTGGGCCATCTGGTCAGCGCGGTAGCAGTGCATCTGGACCAGTATCTCGCCCTCGAGCACGCCCATGAGCGTGTCCAGCTCCAGGTCACGGTTGGGCGGATCGACATCCTCGCCGTCCTCGGCCTGTTCCCAGTAGTCGTGCCAGCTGTCGCGGTAACGCGAGGCCTCAATCCACGAGCTACGGTAACCGGCCATATTGCCCATGTCGGTCGCGGGCGACCTTCCGCGGCCGCCATAGACGCGTGCGGGGTTCTCGCCGCAGGCCATTTTCACGGTGTAGGGCGCGTCGGGAAACTTCATCGACTGGACAGTCCGACCCGGCACGTTGCGCAGCGTTACACCGCGACCGCCGAACAGGTTCGCCGAACCGGGCAGGATGTGTAGCGTCGTCACGCCGCCGATAAGAGCGGCGTCAAACCCAGGATCCTGGGGCCAGACCGAATGCTCGGCCCAGACTTCAGCGGTCACAGGATCGGTGGCCTCGTTGCCATCGGAGTGCGCATTCGTGGACGGTGACGGGTAGACGCCGAGATGGGAGTGGATATCGACAACGCCGGGCGTGATGAAACGGCCTTCAGCGTCGACCACTTGCGCATCGTCCGGCGCTTCAAGACCTTCCCCGATCTCTGCGATCACACCATCGCGGATCAGCAGGTCGGTATTCTGGAACTCTCCCCCGACGCCGTCAAAGACGGTTGCTCCGCGGATCAGCGTCAGGCCGGATGGCGGAGGCGTGTAGGTGGAAGGATAGGGGTTCGGGTCGACCCTGACGATTTCGCTATCGTCCTGATCGTTTCCGCTCCGGGCTTCGCGGTCGCCGTCACCCGACGCGTCGTCGGCACAGGCCGCCAGCGTCAAGGCAAGAACGGAGGCCAGGCCCAGATACAAGCCGTAGTGTTTCAAAGAATATCTCCCCATTCGTCAGTACCGGGATGCAAGGACTCCCGAATGCGACGTTAGCCTTGCCGGAATCCGCTCGCGATGAAAGGGGCAGGCTCAATTTTCTTGGCTTGAGGCGCATCGCCTACGCCACGTTGCAGGGACCGGCCGGGCTGTGCAGGCCTATACGTCCAACTCCTCGACGAAGGGGGCATGGTCCTGAATGTAACGGAACCTCAACTCGGCCTTCTTGCCCATCAGGGTTTCGACCAGGCTGTCTGCCGTCTCTTTGTAACCGGCTTCAACGGTGACCCGAGCGAGCGATCGCGTGGCCGGGTTCATCGTGGTCGATTTGAGCTGGGCCGGTGTCATCTCGCCCAGACCCTTGAATCGCCCGACCTCGACCTTGGATTTCTTGAACTCGGTCTCGATGAGCCGGTCTTTCTCTGCGTCATCAGCGGCGTATAGCGTCTTGCCGCCCTGGGTCAGTCGATAGAGAGGGGGTTGAGCCATGAAAAGGCGGCCCGATTCGATGAGGCCCGGACAGAATTTGTAAAAGAAGGTCGCCAGCAACGCCGCGATGTGGGCGCCGTCCACGTCTGCGTCGCACATGATGATGACGCGCTCGTAGCGAAGCTCTTCAGGATTGAATTTCTGTCCCGGACGGGATCCGAGCGCCAGCATGAGATCTGAGATCTCCTGGTTCGCCGCGACCTTGTCCATGGAGGCGGATGCAACGTTAAGAATCTTGCCCCGGAGCGGCAGGATTGCCTGGGTGCGCCGGTCGCGGGCCTGCTTGGCGGACCCGCCGGCAGAATCGCCCTCGACCAGGAATATCTCCGAGCCCTCCGGATTGCGCGACGAGCAGTCAGCCAGCTTGCCGGGCAAGCGGAGCTTGCGTGTCGCGGACTGGCGTTTGACTTCCTTTTCCTTGCGCCGCTTGAGGCGTTCGTCGGCGCGCTCGATTGCCCAGTCGAGAAGCAGGGCTGCTTCCTTGGGCCGGGCGGCCAGCCAGTGATCAAACCGATCGCGAACGGCTGCCTCGACAAGGCGTTGGGCCTCTGGCGTGGACAAGCGATCTTTTGTCTGGCCCTGAAATTCGGGATCCTTGAGGAAAATCGACACCAAGGCGCCGGCTCCGCCCATCACGTCATCGCCGGTTACCTGAGCGGCCTTTTTTACGTTGGAGAGCTCACCATAGGCGCGCAATCCCTTGGTTAATGCAGCCCGCAAGCCCTGTTCATGCGTCCCTCCTTGCGGAGTGGGGACGGTGTTACAGAAACTCTGCGTGAATCCGTCATTCTCGCCAAACCCGTTTGCAGAGAAGGCGACAGCCCACTCAACCGCACCCATGCGGCCATCGCGTTCCACCCGGCCGGAGAACGGCTCCGAGGTAACCAACGCGCTCTTGGCGGCGAGTTCACTCATCCGGTCGGCCAGACCACCGGGGAAGGAAAGCACCGCCTCGGAGGGCGTCTCGGTGCCCTCGACCAGTTCCGGGACGCACTTCCAGCGGATTTCCACGCCCCGGCGCAGGAAGGCTTTGGCTCGCGCCATGGCAAAAAGACGCGCAGGGCGGAAATGGACCCGCGGCCCGAAGATGTCGGCATCCGGTTTGAAGCGGACCGAACTGCCTCTACGGTTCGGCGCGGCCCCGACCTTTTCCAGTGGCGAGGTTGCGAGACCGCGGGCATAGCTCTGACGCCAGAGGAGCCTGTCGCGCGCGACTTCAACCACCACTTCCTCTGAAAGGGCATTCACCACCGAAATACCTACGCCATGAAGTCCGCCGGCTGTCTGGTAGGCCTTGTCGGAGAATTTGCCGCCGGAATGGAGTGTGGTCATCACCACTTCCAGCGCCGACTTTTCAGGGAATTTGGGGTGGGGATCGATCGGGATGCCGCGCCCGTTATCGGTCACGGTCACGAACCCATCTGAATCGAGGAGGACCTCGATCCGGTCTGCGTGTCCCGCTACAGCTTCGTCCATCGAATTGTCGAGGATTTCTGCGAACAGGTGATGATAGGCGCGTTCATCCGTGCCGCCGATATACATGCCCGGACGTTTCCGGACCGGCTCGAGCCCTTCAAGGACTTCAATCGAGGACGCGTTGTAACCGGGGTCGGAGGCTGCCGCCTTTGCCGCGGTGGGACGCACGGCGTCCTCCCGGACCACGGCTTTTTGCGTGACAGGCTCCGCAGCCTTGGGTGCTGCAGGCTTTCGCGCAGGGGAGGCGCTGCCGCCAAAGAGGTCGTTTTGCGAATCACTGGACATTGTTCATTCACAGTGCCCGAGGGGCAGGGGTGATGAGAACTCTGCGGCGCAGTTTTGGGTGGAAAACGTCTATTATCGCGACCGGCTAAAGAAACGGGATCCAGCCGCGATCCAGCCGGTTCCGGCAACGCGAAATCTGGGCATCGTAGTTGCGAGCATCGCTTTCGACCTGAGAAGCCGCGCGCAAGAGCCAGCTTTTGCCGTTGTAGCTGCGCCGGTTAAAGCCGCCATGTCCCTCGTGATAGGCGAGGTAAAGCGAACGGGGGTCGTCCAGCGAGATGCTGGACAGGTTCCGACTTTGCATCGAGTACCAGCCGATAAAATCGACTGCGTCACCAAAATCGTCCCGGTCGGCGCCGCCACGACCGGTTTCGTTGCGATACCAGTCCCAGGTGCTGTCGAGGGCTTGTGCGTACCCGTAAGCACTGGAGGGGCGGCTACCGGGAATGAATCCAAGAAGCCGCCGGCGTGCCGGCCGGGCATGTGCGTTGAAGCTGGATTCCCGCTTCAGGATCGCCAATTGGACGCCGGGCGAAATGCCCCAGCGCCGCTCGGTTCGCTGAACCTCGCGCCACCAGGAACGATTATCTTCCAGAATGAGGCAGGCATTTTCCACCTGATCCGGCGGACGGTGCCCGCAGGCGCTCAAGGCCAGGCCGAAGACGAGAAGGGTCAAGAGGTGCCGCATGGCACGATGAAGTCACGTCAAGGTTGATCTTTGGTGAACGAGCCGGCCGGCCAGGATGGCGATGAGGATAAAAAGGAGCCGGTGCGCGATAGAGGGGGGCGCGTCACCGGCTCGCATCTCTGCTCCTGGTAGAGTGAGGGGGCAGGAGCGAGAACAAAAACCACTTTAAGTCGTCATTCTTGGTTTCGCAAGCCGTCACTAGAAGGTCAGACGAATAATCAGGCGCGCCACATGGCGAATGAAATCTTCCCGCACGTCTGCGTCGTAAGCGAATGTAAACGTGGAGTAATTTGACCCGGCAGAAAGGCCGAGGCCGACCAGGCCGCCGGAGCCTGCGAGCTCTGCTCCCTGCAAGGTGAACGGGCTGCCAGATTCGCCGAAGCGGGCGGTCGTTTCTGCATCCCCGTTCAGCAAGTCCCCGCGATAACCGACACGCACCGAAGGTGCCCACCAAGATATGTCGGTACCGAAACGCCGTGCCAATAAAAGCGTAGCCGCTGCAGTCAGCGTCGAGGATTCGCGATCGTCGACGACAAGGCCAAGCGGGTTATTGTCCGAGCTGGTGGTGCTTTCGGTATAACCGCTTTCAAACAGAGACATGTAGGTGAGATTGGCCTCGGGACGCAGGATCCAGTTTTCCGCAATCAGGAAATCGCGTCCGACCGAGCTTGATGCCGTGACATGCCAGCCAGACCATTCGGCTGTACTCGTCGCGCTAAAGCTGCCAACGATGATATTACGTTCAGTTTCAAAGCGATCGTAACCAAGCGCGGCGCTGCCGGAAACGTCCCAGCCGCCCAGATCAAGCGCGGCGTAGGTGCCGAGTTGCCCGGTGAGGGCGACCATCGGATCGTCAAATCCGCCGACAGACTCAATTTCGCTGGCCGCACCGACCACGTTGAAACCGACGGCGTAGAAGGGTCCCATCGGCCGGTCGATACCGAGCGCAAGCCCGATACCCTCGCCGCGATAGCCCGGACCAAGCGCGCTGCCGGACCGGTCTGCGTAATAGCCGAACTCCTGAACCCAAACACCGGCGAGTTCGTCGGGCGACAGACGTGCATTCTGCAACCGCGTACCGAGGGCGCCTTGAGCCGCGTCGTTGGATGCCAGAGCAAACTGGATCGCGCTCGCCGCATACTCAGGCAGCAGCTGGTCATACGCCGCGAAGAAGTCGGTAGAATTGCGCAAGCTTGCAAAGGCGGCTCCCAGCTCCTCGACAGCCAGCACGGCCTGGAAGGCGGGATCATAGGCACGCGCCTGGTTGGCATCCATGCCCAGTTCGCCGGCCGTTTTGCGCTCCAAGGATAGAACGAGCGAGTTCGGGTCGGCTGCCGGCCGCACGACGGAGGCGTTGTAGAGATAGGGCGCATCGGTGGCCGTGAGATTGCCGTCTGCAGTGTCGATCTGAAGATCGCCCGCAGTCAGAATCTGGAAGGTCTGATCTGCAGAAATGAGGTTCTGCAGAGACACGCTCAATTCGGAGCCGGATTCGAAACTGATCGTATCGGACGCGGCCAGGAATGCCGTGTCCGGATCGGCGCCCGTCGAGATGAGCACATCGAGCGCGGCTCCGGTCCCGAAGCGAGCGGAAGTGAGGTTGAGCGCACTGCCTGAGTTTAACGTGAGTGTGGCGTTTTCAGCGTCGATTGTCAGGCGGCCGTCCGTATCGGACAGAGCGCCGCCGAAGTTGGCGTTGCGCAGAACAAAATTGTCGTCACCATCGCCGAAAAAGAGATCGCCATTCAGCGCGCCGGCTTCCAGGCGCACCGTATCGGCGCCGCTTCCAAGGCGAACGTTGCCGGTGATCGAAGGCGTCGCAGTATCGCTGGTGTCGGCATCGTACTGACGCAGTGTCAGCCCGGCTGTTTGCGTGCGCGCATCGAGTGCAAGCGCCTCCACAGAAGCACCCTCGACAAGGCTCTCTGTCGCCATAGCGATGACGCCGGAATTTTCGATCGACTGCAGAGAGTCAGATTGAACCAGGATCGCAGCGCCGCCGTCACCATCTCCGGCCACGATTGCCCCGATCGTCCCGGCGTTTCTGAGCTCCTGTATATCGGCGCCTGAATCAACAACGAGACCGAAAGCGCGCCCTGTCCCAATGCGATTGTCGGCGAAGCCGTCGCCATCATAGCCGCGGCTTGCCCGCGCCGTGATGGTCCCTTCGTTCAACAGGAGCGGGGTGCTGACGCCCTGTCCGAGCCGCACCGCAGTTGCCGTCGCGTCGAACGCATTCACGTCAACGCGGCCTGTGTTGTGGACGCCGCCTTCGATCGTCAAAGACCGCTGACCGTCCTCACTTGCGGAGAGCAGTACGCCCTGCGCGTTCTTCCCGTCAAACATTCCCAGCGCGGTGATATCGCCTTCCTGGACCAGGCCATAGTCCAGCGTGCGGTCTTCAAGGCTCTCACGGGCCGGATCCACACCCTCAGGCAGCACCACCCGGCCGATGGTCACATCGCCCGACCCGGCACCCGGCTGAACGTGGAGAGCGGGAGCCTCGGAGCGTACGATGATCTGACCGGCGGCCGCCTCATCCGAGCCGCCATAGATATAAATGCCGTTCTGGACATTGCCTGCGATCCGAATGGCAGCGCCGGAATTCAGGTCATCGTCGCCCACATCATAAGCCGGCATCAGGATTTCAGAGGGGCGCGAACTGGGGCGGTAGCCGCTCGTGGTCACCGTGCCGGTGAGCTGGAAGCCCTGACCGATATCGCCCTCGATCGCGATACCTTCGCCGGCGGGCGCGCGTGAGTTGACGGCACCACCAATGGTCACATCGCCGGTCACACCGCCGCGAACCAGAACTGCTGTGCTGTTCTCGCCGACAATGGACACGCTGCCGCCAAGATTGAGATTGCCGTCAATCCCGCCGGATTCGACCAGCAGGCCGTAAGAGTTCTGGCCCTCAACCGAAATCGAGGAACCGGCCTGGCTGACGATGTCGCCGATGAACGCCGAGGTGCCGGTGACGTGGACGCCGACCTTGTCGGTCTCCTCGGCAAATGGCCCATCGGCTTCGGCAAGATCTCCGTCAGGCTCGCCGTCACCATCGGTATCGAGCATGTCGTCGTCATCGCCGTCTTCGGCTTGGTAATCGTCGCTGAGCGAGATGGCGCCGCCAATGTCCAGCTCGCCCTCATTGCCGCCCTGGACCTCGATCGCGGTCGCCCCGCTCACATTGTCTACGCGGACGACGCTGCCACTCTCGAGCGTCACCGAGTTGTCGGAGTTCAGCAATACCGCGGGGCCGGTCTGGCCGGTGAGAGTGACGCGGCCATTCTCGCTGATCACGATATTGTCGGCATTGCCTTGGCCATCTGCGTTGGCCGTACTGATCGGAGACGTGCGCTCCTCGGTGACCTCCTCATCGGCCCATGCGGCGGAGGCTGCAAGGACGGTGAGGGAGGCGGCGGCGAGAAGACGGGCGCGCATTCAGCAAACTCCGCGTATACGTAAGAGGACCCGCAGGTGCAGGACACAGGGCTTTGGTTTTCTAGCCGATGCCTCGTGGCGCGTCGACACCCTAATCCCTGCGCAGGACAGGCAGCTCAATACAGAGCGGCCGCCCGTGAAGGGCGGCCGCTTCGCATTCAGTGGCCCGGTGAGCCTAGCACTTGTAATACATGTCGAACTCGACCGGATGCGGGTGGATTTCGAAGCGCTCGACTTCTTCCATCTTCAAATCGATATAGGCATCGATCTGGTCGTCATCCATCACATTGCCCTTCTTCAGGAAGGCACGGTCGTGGTCCAGCGATTCCAGGGCGCCGCGCAGGGTGCGGGCGACGGTGGGAATGTCCTTCAGCTCCTCGGCCGGCAGGTCGTAGAGGTCCTTGTCCATCGGATCGCCCGGGTGGATCTGGTTCTCGATGCCGTCGAGACCGGCCATAAGCAGCGCGGTGAAGGTGAGGTAGGGGTTGCCGGCCGGATCCGGGAAGCGCGCTTCGAGACGCTTGGCCTTGGGCGAGGCGACGTGCGGGATCCGGATCGACGCCGAGCGGTTGCGGGCTGAATAGGCGAGCAGGACCGGAGCCTCGTAGCCGGGAACAAGACGCTTGTAGGAGTTGGTGGTCGAGTTCGCGAAGGCGTTGATGGCCCGCGCATGCTTGATGATGCCGCCGATATAATAGAGGCAGGTGTCTGAAAGACCTGCATATTTATCGCCCGCGAACACCGGCGTGTCGCCGTCCCAGATCGACTGGTGCACGTGCATGCCCGAGCCGTTGTCCTTGTACATGGGTTTGGGCATGAAGGTGGCGCTCTTGCCATAAGCCGCCGCGACCATCTGGACGACATATTTGTAGAGCTGAAGGTTGTCGGCCATCTCCACCAGGGTGGCGAACCGTGTACCGAGCTCATGCTGGGCCGGGGCGACCTCGTGGTGGTGCTTTTCAGGCTTGAGGCCCAGCTCGGTCATAACCGCCAGCATTTCAGAGCGCATGTCCTGGCCCGAATCGACCGGGGGCACCGGGAAGTAGCCGCCCTTGTGGCCCGGGCGGTGGCCCATATTGCCGCCTTCGAAGATCGCACCGGTGTTCCAGGGACCCTCTTCGGAATCAATCGCATAGCCGGTCTGTTCGGCGCCCGTCGTCCAGCGCACGTCGTCAAAGACAAAGAATTCTGCTTCCGGTCCGAAATAGGCCCGGTCTCCGACGCCGATGGTCGAGATGAATTTTTCCGCCTTCTTGGCCGTGGTGCGCGGGTCGCGATTATACGGGTCGCCGGTCGAGGGCTCGAGAATGTCGCAGAACATGAACAGCGTGCTCTGCTGGAAGAACGGGTCCATCCGCACGGTGGATGTGTCCGGCATGAGGATCATGTCGGACTCGTTGATCGCCTTCCAGCCATTGATCGAAGACCCGTCAAACATCTGGCCGTCTTCGAAAAAGTCCTCGTCGACCATCGAAGCATCGAACGTGACATGCTGCATCTTCCCGCGCGGGTCGGTGAAGCGCAGGTCAACGTACTGGATGTTCTCATCCTTCATCTTCTTCATAATGTCGTCGGACATGGGATCCTCGATTCGTTAAAGTGGTTTCGGGCGTGTGCGGCGCACGGCAGGGCGACTAGATCGCCTCTTCGCCGGTTTCTCCGGTCCGGATGCGGATGGCGTTCTCGACGGGCATGACGAAAATCTTCCCGTCGCCGATCCGGCCGGTCTGTGCGGCTGTCTGAATCGCTTCGACCGCCGCTTCGACCCGGGAGTCGGCGACGATCAGTTCAATCTTTATCTTGGGAAGGAAATCAACGACATATTCGGCGCCGCGATAGAGTTCGGTATGGCCTTTCTGACGGCCAAACCCTTTGGCTTCAACGACGGTCATGCCTTGCAGGCCGATGTCTTGAAGCGCTTCCTTCACGTCATCCAGCTTGAACGGTTTGATGATCGCTTCGATTTTTTTCATGAGACGCCTCCGCTTGGGTCGAAACGCTAGAGCTTCGCAGACGTTGCACAATACGAAGCCGCGCCCCAGCCCGGCAAAGACAATCGTTTGCATCATCGTTGGGCAGTGTTGCACAAGAAGCGAGCAAGGAGGCGGCTTCGAATGTTCGATCACGCAATTCTGAGGACCCGGCAGATGGGGCAGGCCGATGCGTTCGCTGCCGACTCAGGGGTGGCGGGCACGACGCTCATGGAGCGCGCCGGGTGCGGCGTGGCGCAGGCGATCATGGCGCGCTACGCGGCCCGTCCGACACTGGTCCTCTGCGGCCCGGGAAACAATGGCGGCGACGGTTTTGTCGCCGCGCGCCACCTGCGTCAGGCAGGTTGGCCCGTCGAGGTGTTCAGTTTCAAGGCGATCGAGGACCTGACCGGCGATGCCGGCTGGGCCGCCTCGCAATGGGAAGGACCCGTCTCGCGGCTGGATGCGGCCGTGCCGGAGGAGGGCGCGCTGATTGTCGATGCCTTGTTCGGTGCGGGCCTGTCGCGCCCGCTGGAGGGGGAGCCGGCAAGGCTGGCTAAGGCCAGCCGTGAGCGTTCCTGCGTCACCGTGGCAGTCGATGTGCCCAGCGGCGTGCAGGGTGACCGCGCCAGGGCCGACGGGCCGAGCTTCCTCGCTGACCTGACCGTGACCTTCCACCGCTACAAGCCGGCCCATCTGTTGCAGCCGGCCGCCGGGCAATGCGGCGACAAGGTGTTGATCGATATCGGTATTCCCGAAGGCTGGCACGGCGAGGCGGGCCATTGCGCGCAGGTGAACGGGCCGGGTCTCTGGACGGTGCCGGGCCTGGAGATCGAGGCGGAGGCGCACAAGCACTCGCGCGGCCGGTTGTGCGTGCTGAGCGGTCCGGCCGGGGCGACGGGCGCGGCGCGGATCGTGGCGCAGGCGGGCCTGGCCGGAGGTGCGGGATTCGTCACGCTTCTGTGTCCGCCCTCGGCGCTCATGGAGGCTTCGACCGCGAGTCTGGCCGTTGTAACTAAAGCACTTTCGCGCGATGGCAGCTTTGCCGAGGCGCTGGAGGAGGCGAAGGCCGATTGCGCGGTGATGGGCCCGGGCGCCGGGCTCGGCGAGACCCTGCGCGAGCGTGTGCTGTCAGCCCTGGGCCGCGAGATGGCGCTGGTGCTGGATGCCGATGCGCTGACCGTCTTCAAGGACGACCCGGAGACGCTGTTCGAGGCCTTGCACGCGCGCTGTGTGCTGACCCCGCACGCCGGGGAATTCGACAGGATTTTCAAAGGCCTGCGCGAGAACTGCGAGAACAGGATCGAAGCGGTGCGCGAGGCGGCGGCGCGCAGCGGGGCGGTGGTCGTCCTGAAGGGGCCCGACACGGTGATCGGCTCGCCGGACGGAGAGGTCCGGGTCAATGTGCATGCGAGCGCGAGGCTTGCCACGGCCGGCACGGGAGATGCGCTCGCCGGCCTGGCTGGAGCCCTGCTGGCACAGGGCGCGAGCGCCTTTGACGCGGCCAGCGCGGCGGTCTGGATTCACGGCGATGCGGGGCGCAGAATGGGCGCGGGCGAGACGGCCGTCGAGCTTCTGACGCGCCTGCCGGGCGCGCTGGAAGCCCTGCGCCGCCAGCGTGCACGCGAAGCGGCCATGTCGAGACTAACGCCATGCACGGCGCCGTCAGCAGACCATTAGGCTTGGCTAAAGCCATGCGGCACGGCATGTTCCCGGCCATTCATCGACATTACCCCGACCGTTGAGAGGCGAACCCGCGACATGTCTGACCGTTCCAGCGACGAAACGCGCAATCTTTCCCAGACCGACGAGGATGCGCTGGCGCTGCACGAGGCTTATCCGGCGGGCAAGATCGCCCTTCTCCCCACAAAGCCGATGGCGACCCAGCGCGACCTCGCGCTCGCCTACTCCCCGGGGGTCGCGGCCCCGGTGCGCGCGATCGCGGAGAACCCCGACGCGGTCTACGACTACACCTCGAAGGGCAACATGGTCGCCGTCGTCTCGAACGGCACGGCGATCCTGGGGCTGGGCAATCTGGGCGCGGCGGCGTCCAAGCCGGTGATGGAAGGCAAGGCGGTCCTGTTCAAGCGCTTTGCCGACATCGACGCCTTCGACCTGGAGATCACCTATACCGACCCGGACAAGTTCGTCGATTGCGTGAAGGGCTTCGGCGACACGTTCGGCGGCATCAATCTGGAAGACATCAAGAGCCCGGAATGCTTCGAGATCGAGGAACGCCTGCGCGAGGCGCTCGACATCCCGGTCTTCCACGACGACCAGCACGGCACCGCGATCATTGCCGCCGCCGGGCTGATGAATGCGCTGCATCTGACGGACCGCAAGTTCGAAGACGTCAGGCTGGTCCTGCTCGGCGCGGGTGCGGCCGGGCTGTCGGTGCTCGAGCTGGTCAAGTCGCTGGGCGTGCGCGACGAGAACGTGACGGTGGTCGATGTCGAGGGCGTGGTCCATACCGGGCGCACCGACCTGCACCCGCGCCTGAAGAAGCATGCGCGCGAAACGACGCTGCGCACGCTGGACGAGGCGCTGGTGGATGCCGACGTGCTGATGGGCCTGTCGGCGGGCGGGATCGTGTCGCAGAACATGGTCAAGTCCATGGCCGCCGACCCGATCATCTTCGCCATGGCCAACCCGACCCCGGAAATCATGCCGGACAAGATCCGCGAGGTGCGTTCCGACGCCATCATCGCCACCGGCCGGTCCGATTTTCCTAACCAGGTCAACAACGTACTGGGCTTTCCTTACATCTTCCGCGGCGCGCTGGACGTGCGCGCCCGCGAGATCAACGAGGAGATGAAGCTCGCCGCCGCGCGCGCCATCGCCGACCTGGCGCGCCAGGACGTGCCCGACGAGGTGTCCACCGCGCGCGCCAGCGGCGGTCAGCTGCGCTTCGGGCGCGACTACATCATCCCGTCGCCCTTCGATCCGCGCCTGATCTCCTTCGTGCCGCCCTATGTGGCCAAGGCCGCGGTCGATAGCGGCGTGGCGCGCAAGCCCATCGAGGACACCCATACCTACCGGCGCGAGCTCGCCCGGCGCCTCGATCCCACCGCCGCGCTGCAACAGCGCGTGACGGCCACCATCCAGTCGGAACCCAAACGCATCGTGTTTGCCGAGGGCGAGGAGCCGAGCGTGATCCGCGCCGCCCATGCCTTCCAGAACCAGGGGCTGGGCACCGCGGTCCTGGTCGCGCGCGAGGATGTGGCGCGCGCCAACATGCGCGAGCTGGGCCTGCCGGAAAACGATCTGGAAATCTGGAATGCGCGCCTGTCCGACCGCAATCCGGAATATGTCGACTTTCTCTACAAGCGCATGCAGCGCTCGGGCTATCTGCGCCGGGACGTGCAGCGCCTGGTCAACAATGACCGCAACGTGTTTTCAGCCTGCATGCTGCGCTTCGACGATGCGGACGGCATGGTCACCGGCGTGACGCGCCACTTCATGAACACGCTGTCCGATGTGCGCATCGTGCTGGACGAAGCGCCCGGCGCGCGCCTGATGGGCATGTCGATCGCCATTGCGCGCGGACGCACGCTGGTGATCGCCGATACCAATGTGACCGAGTTTCCCGACTCCGCCGCGCTCGCCGACATCGCAGAAGGCGCGGCCAAGGCCGCCCGCAAGCTCGGGCTGAACCCGCGCGTCGCCTTCACCTCCTACTCCACCTTCGGCAACCCGCCCGGGGTGCGCACCGAGACGGTCAAGCACGCCGTCCAGCTGCTCGACGCGCGCGCCGCCGACTTCGAGTACGAGGGCGAGATGGCGGTCGATATCGCGCTCAATCCCGATCACCGCGAGGTCTACCCGTTCAGCCGCCTGTCCGATGCCGCCAACGTGCTGGTCATGCCGGCCGTCCACTCCGCCTCTATCTCCACCCGCCTTTTAAAAGCGGCCGGCGGCGCCACGGTGATCGAGGGCCTGCTGGTCGGCCTGGAACGCTCCGTCCAGATCGCACGGCTGGGCTCGAACGTGTCGGATCTGGTCAACCTGGCAGGGATGGCGAGTTTCGATCTGACGCACCGGGAGTAGGGGGGGGCGGCGGGAGCACCCCCTGTAGATCGGAAATAGTTGGAGGTTTATTCGTCAGCCTCAAGGCGTTCGGCGAGCATCTTGATCACAAGACGGTTTTCCGGCTGGTAGAGGCGCCACAACCGTTCTTTGCAACAGTGTCGTATCATCTTTCCACTGTTGCATGGGCACAGCCAATGACCTCTGGGAGGCACCCGCTTTGATAGGCACCCTAAAGTGCGTATCGCTTCGGCCCGTCCGCCTTCCCTTTCAATGATTACACGCGCTGCTTCGAGAATTCCTTGGCGGTAATGGGCACGTTCTTGGCCAGGCCATTTTTTGTGATGCTCGAAATAAATTTGGCTAAGAAAATAAGGTCGAAGACATTTTTCAAAATACGAGCTAATTGACCAATCGCGGTGATTAAATAGCCACTCCTCCCATATGCCGTAACAAATGCTCCCATTTTTATTCACGTGACGGTCCGGGTCACGAGGTATGCGTCCGTCCGTCTCAAAAACGATAGGCTCTTTATTCGGGTATCGATCTTGTAGCTCGATCCTAACCTTAAAGGTGCCGAGTAGCTCTTCAGTAGCGCCCTTGGCTTCGAAACGTCCCTCTAGGATCCAACCCTGAGGAATATCTCTCAACGCTAGGAGCGGCTGAAAGTCGTCGATGGCATTAACAATTTGGGCGCGGTCGATACGTGACCTTGTGCCTACTCGACCCACGGCCGGGATTCCTCGGCGATGGCTTTCGTTTCGGGCGCTGCGATTGCCGCTGCAACTGACGCTTTGGTAATTGTTTCACCGAGGGATTTCTTGGCGTCGTCACTATCAAAATAGCTGTGACGAAAAACCTTCTTCCACGACGCCCGAATTTTAGCTGCGTCGGTTTGATTATCTATCCCCTCAAGCCACTCCTCAGCCTTCGCACAAGCGTCCTTGAAACGTTCAAGGCGAGGTCCGTCTTTGGTGTCGGTAATGAGGAAGCCGTCTGCATACACGTTGGATGATCGTTCAAGCATCTTGGCAATCGCTGCAACGGTAGCCCTAAAGGATTCATCATCCTTTCCTTCCGCGGGCACGTAATTTTCTACCGTGAGCGCGGAGGCCAACAAGCCACTTGGCATTTTTCCTGATACCAAGGATCGGACCTTAGAGAAGTATTTCACCATCCGAACAATGCGCCTCAGCTGGAGCCCTGATTCTTCGGGGCTAAGAGCGCTTACTCGTTCTTCGAACCACTGATTTACCGCGGCGGGATCAGATTGTACCCAGTCGTCGCCAATTGAGACATAGTACCCACCGGATGAAGCTTTATAAAAAGTAGGAAAATCAACTTGGTACCCGTCGGAATATGCTACGCGTACACACTTGTTCTTTATTTCTGGTGCCTTCGCTAAGGCTCCCGATTTATGAGTTAAGGCATCGCAGACCCGTTGGCGCGTTCGCCGAGCGCCGATAACGTCGTCCTCGTCGAAAACGATCCCCATATCGATATCCCAGCGGAAGTCGTTTTCTGCTTCCGGCTGTTGTGTCATCGTACGCATCGCGTAGCCGCCCTGATTAATTGTCTCACAAAACTCAGGGTAACCCTCGGCTTCCAAGCCCGACTTGAGACGCTTTAGGTTCGCATCACGTTTGCTACGAATGTCGGCAAGTTGCGTTTGGGTTAGATTTATATGCGTGACGCGAAACTGATCTATTAGCGCAGAGATGCTCATTTGGGGGCTCCATTGCCGGCGGGCACAACATGTTGAGTTGGGGGCCGCCTTCAGCGTTCGCAACCCCTAGGATTATGATTCGGATGATTGCTCCTCTTAACGCTCAGAATGCCAAGATATTATTTGGCCTTTTCTTCTTCCTGACGTTCGCGATTCTGGCGCTTTGGGTCTTTCTCGGCCCCTCAGACCCAAGCAAACCATTCGCATGGCTCCGCGCCGCTCCGAAAACGTTCACTGTCGCCACGATTGTTTTCGGGTTTTCGGTTGGAACCAGCTTCTATCTTTCCCCTTGGCGGGTTCTTTCCCGTGGCTTTCCAGTTTTAAGGAAGACCCTCCTCCCAGACCTCAACGGAATATGGGAGGGCGAAATATCATCCAACTATTCAAGAATTGAGGCTGCGCATCAGGGTAAGGCGGCTGATGGCGTGGCGCTAAAGGTTGTGCCAATACGTCTCAGAATAAAGCACTCGCTATTGGCATTTTCGATGAGCGGCAAGACGCCAGACACTGACGGTGACACGGTCTCTAGTATAGCCGGATTGTATAAGAATGCCGCAGGTGAGTGGTCGATTGATTATATTTATGATCAAACCGTTGCCAGTCCGAAACAAACGGACGAGAATTGGCACAAGGGCGCGGCTAGCCTTAAGCTCTCCGAAGACGGGTCTAGATTAGAGGGTGTGTTTTGGACGCGGCGGCAATGGCACTTGGCCAAGAATACGGCCGGGACCGTTAAACTGAACCGCAGCAACGAATTTCGTTGAGTCGCGTTCCTACCCCCCTTACCCCCATCGCCGCCCCCCGCCTATAAACTGCCCCGCGTCACCCGGCCGCGCAGGGCTTTGGTTGCCGGCTCCTGAAGACGGGAAAGTGGGGACATACACCCGCTTCCCAAACGCAGGCGCCGCCGTCGTCGATCTTTCGAGGCTCCGGGCTGCGCCCCGCATCGGCTGCGCCGAACGGGCCTCACCGTCAAGAGGAGGGGGAGGGTGACGGGGAGCGGTGGTGCCGGGGGCGCTCGCTCGATCCGGCTCTGTTTCGCTTTTGCCTCAAGGCGGGGCCGGTAGCGGGCGGAGCGCCGGCCTCGTGCGGCTCTGTTCCACGCTCTCTGGATCCCGGATCGGGTCCGGGATGACGGCGGGATGACGGCGGGTGGGGGTTAGGAGGTTTTTTCTGTTTCCTGATGCGGGTCGGGCGCCGGGGAGGGCGTGCGCTGCGCTTCGATCTTCTGGGTCCCAGCTTTCGCTGGGAAAGAGGGGGTGTTGGTTTAGCGAATAGAAGAGTGTCATCTGAGGCCGCCGCAGGCGAGCCGGGGTCTCGGGAGGGTGGGCGGTGCGCGCGGGCATCCCTTGCGAGGTCCCGGCTCTCGTTTCACTCGGCCGGGATGACAGGGTTTGGTGACGGGCGGGCCTACTTCATGCGGTCCCGGCGCTCGTTTCACTCGGCCGGGATGACAGGGTTTGGGGTTGGCTGGGTCTGGAGAGACAACACCCTCTTTCCTGACGCAAGTCAGGACCCAGAGAGGGCGCGCGGTGCCCTTCGCTCTTCTGGGTCCCAGCTTTTGCTGGGAAAGAGGTGAGGGGGTGGCGGCGCGCTCACGAAAACGTTTTTTGCCGTCGCGGCGATGGCGGCGGGCGGGGTGGGGGCCTATGTAGGGGCGTCCTGCCATCCCAGCGAAGAGTCGTCTCATGGCCGCTACCCGCAAATCGCGAGACCTGACCCAGGGCGATGTGTTCGCGCACATGGCCCGCATGGTCATTCCGATGTGCCTCGGCATCGTGGCGATGATGGCGGTGGGCGTGGTCGACGCCTACTGGGTCGGCCAGCTGGGCACGGCCCAGCAGGCGGCGGTGCAGTTCGTGTTCCCGGTCAACATGGCGGTGATGAGCATCGCCATCGGGCTCGGCGCCGGGGCGGCCTCGGTCGTGGCGCGCGCGGCCGGGCGGGGCAGTCATGACCGCACGCGGCGGCTGGCGACCGATTCAGTGGTGCTGAGCTTTGCGCTCGTGATCGTGACCTCCGCGGTGGGGATCACGATCATCGATCCGCTCTTCACCCTGATGGGCGCGACCGACGCGATGATGCCGCATGTGCGCGATTTCATGCAGATCTGGTTTGCCGGCATCGTCTTCATCGTCGGGCCGATGATCGCGAGCAATATCCTGCGCGCGCTGGGCGATGCGATCGTGCCCTCGGTCATCATGGTGCTGGCGGCGATTTTGAACATGGCGCTCGATCCGCTGATGATTTTCGGCTGGGGGCCGGTGCCGGCGCTCGGCGTGCAGGGCGCGGCGGCCGCGACGCTGATCTCCAACATGGTGGTCTTCGTGATCGCCATGGCGATCCTGATCTTCCGCGAGAAGATCATGGACCTGTCCTGGCCGGGCTGGAACGAGCTGTTGTGGAACTGGCGCGAGATTGCGCGCGTGGGCATCCCGGCCTCGGGCTCGAACATGATCAGCCCGATCGCGATGAGCATCGCCTTTGCGTCCATGGCCCGCTTCGGCGAGGGCGCGGTGGGCGGCCTGGGCGTCGCGATGCGCGTGGAGGCGTTCGCGATCATTCCCTTCTTTGCGATGTCGGCCTGCATCGGTCCGATTGCGGGCCAGAATGGCGGCGCAGGGATGACGGACCGCGTGCGCGAGGCCTTCTTCAAGTCCTTCCTGTTCTGCGCCGGGTGGGGGCTGGCCATGGCCGTGCTTCTGTTCGCGTTCGGCGGGATGCTGGCCGGGCTGTTCCTGCCCTCGGCGGAAGGCCGCGCGGTGGCCGAGCTCTACTGGAGGATCGTGCCCTTCACCGTGATGGGCTACGGCATCGCGATGGTGGCGAGCGCCGGGTTTAACGGGCTGGGCCGGCCGCTGCAGGGTATCTCGCTCAACGCCATTCGCGGCTTCGTGCTGCTGGCGCCTCTAAGCTGGGTGATCGGCAGCCTGTACGGCTCGACCGGGGTGATTGCCGGCATCGCCGCGGCCAACGGGCTGATGGCGGTACTCGGCGTGATCTACACGCTGAGATTCGCGCCCCTGACGGCCGATAACGGCAAGCAGCGCCCGGTCGCGCCGAAGCCGGCCTCGGCCGAGTAGACTTCTAGCTTTCGCCAGCCTGGGCGCGCCGTTCCAGCACGGCGGCGAGTTCTGCCTTGCCGCCGAGGCTGGGGTGGGGCCAGGCGACGGGCTCGGCCTGCGGCCAGATCCAGCGCGTGGCGGGAAACAGGGCGGTCATGGCTTCCAGGCTGCAGCCATAGGGCGGGCCGCCGCGCTCGGCCTTCTGCATGAACAGCGCCAGCAGCAGGCCGCCGGGACGAAGCTGCTCGAAGGCGGCCTGCTCATAGGTTTCGCGCTGGCGCGGGGCTATCGCGCACAGGAAGGTCTGCTCGTAATAGAGGTCGAAGGGCGTTTGCGGCCGCCAGGCGAGGGCGTCCTCCACCAGGAAGCGGCCCTCGAGCCCGGCTTCGGCGAATCGCTGCCTCTGCCAGGCGATGGCGCTCTCACTGACATCGAGACCGGTCACCTCCAGGCCAAGCCGCGCGAAGGCTTCCAGTTCGCGGGCGCGTCCGCATCCGGGAATGAAGACGCGCTGGCCGGGCTTAAACAGGCCGGCTTTCGCCCAGTCGTGGAAGGCGGGATGAAGCGCGCCGCGCTCCCACGGCGTGTCGTTCTGCCGGAAGCGGGCCTCCCAGTCGAAGGGCGTGCGGTCTGTGTTGTCGATCGTTGTCATTTAACTGCCACGATTGAGGATCACCGGGTGCAAATTCGAGGTTGAGTTGGCGCGCATCTCCCGTTTGGGTGGTCGTGTCGGCGGACCGGGCAATGGCCACGAAGATAGAACGCGAGGGCGTGTCCGGACACCGCATTTTGACAGGGGGCTGAGCATGGGTTCTGAGACCAAGGGCGGCATGGCGATCGATTATGACGAATCGCTCGATGCGCTCGTCGCCATTGTGAGCGGGCCGAGGGATGTGGAAAAGGCGAAAGCGGACTGGGTCCGGCTGTTCGCCGCCTTCGAGAGCTACGACACCAACAAGCTGCTGCTCGATGCGCGCCTGGGCGAGTTCAATTACGAGCTGGAAGACTGGATCGCCTTCACGCGCGAACTGGCCGAGCCGATCACCGGCAAGTGCATCTCGCTCGTGATCCGTCCCGACTTGCGCGATTTCGGCGTGGTGGCGCGCCTGTCGGCCGAGGGTGGCTGGAACGAGTTGCGCTTCTTCTACGAGGTGGAGGAGGCGCGCGCCTGGCTGGACCTGGATTCACACGGCGAGGCCGAAAGCTGACGCGGCGAGGGCGCTGCATAATCGCAGTTTATAAATCGCGCCGCGAAGGCTAGAAACGCCGCGTGCTGCGGCTGTGGCGGAACTGGTAGACGCGCGTGGTTTAGGTCCACGTTCCTAACAGAGTGGGGGTTCGAGTCCCTCCAGCCGCACCATCTTTCCTGGTCTCTTTCGCATCCGCTCAGTCGATCCTCGCTTCGCTGCGGGCGGACGGTCGTCCTTGCGAACCCGTTCGGGTTCGGTTTTTCCTGATGCTCAGCCCCGTGCCGGGGCTTCGATCCTCGCTTCGCTGCGGGCGGACGGTCGTCCTTGCGGACCCGTTCGGGTCCGGGGTTGGGGGTACGGCGATGCGAGGCTTGCGTCACGCCAGGATGCGCCCGGCTTTTGCCCCAACCGCCGCGGCCCGTTGCGTCCGTAAATCCTCCGTGACATAACGCGCGCTCATTTTTCACGCACAGGCGCGCACGAGGAAGATCACTGGCTCGCCTGGCCCGTGGTCTACCCGTCGTCTCACGCCGCCTCTCCGGCCCCTAAAGAAGCAAGGCCTTGCCAATATGAACGTCGCAGAAAAATCCGCCAAAGGTCTCTCCCGCGTCTTTGAAGTGACCGTTCCTGCCAGTGACCTCGATGAGCGCCTGTCTCAGAAGATCGAGGAAATCCGTCCGCAGGTCCGCTTGAAAGGCTTCCGCCCCGGCAAGGTGCCCACCGCGCACATCCGCAAGATGTTCGGGACCTCCATCATGGGCGACATCCTTCAGGAGCTGGTGCCGCAGACGACGCAGGAAGTGCTCTCCGAGCGCGAGATCCGTCCGGCCAACCAGCCCAATATCGACGTGAAATCGGACGCCGACGACGTGCTGAAGGGCGGCAAGGATTTCCAGTTCGAGATCAGCCTGGAAATCATGCCCGAGTTCGAGACCGTCGATCCCAAGACGCTCAAGCTTGAAAAGCCGGTCGCGCCGGTCGCCGACGAGCAGGTCGACGAAGCGCTGAGCGAGCTGGCCGAGCAGACCAAGTCCTACGACAAGAAAGCCAAGACGGCCAAGGCCGCCGAAGGCGACAAGGTCGTCATCGACTTCATCGGCCGCATCGACGGCGAAGCCTTCGACGGCGGCACGGCCGAGGATGCCGAGCTGGTCATCGGGTCCGGCCAGTTCATTCCGGGCTTTGAAGAGCAGCTGATCGGCGCCAAGGCCGGCGACGATGTCGAGGTCAAGGTCAGCTTCCCCGATGACTACCAGGCCAAGCACCTGGCCGGCAAGGAAGCCGCGTTCGAGACCAAGGTGAAGGAAGTCCAGGGTCCGGCCGAGACCAAGATCGACGACGATCTGGCCAAGAATTTCGGCCTGTCCGATCTCGCCGCCCTGAAAGACGCCCTGAAGGGCCGCTTCGAGACCGAGCACAATCAGGCCTCGCGCATGAAGGTGAAGCGCCAGATCCTCGATCAGCTCGACGAAGCCCACGCCGACGTCGAGCTGCCGACCGGCATGGTCGAGCAGGAATTTGCCCAGATCTGGATGCAGGTCGAAGACGCGATCAAGAAGGGCGAGCTTGAAGACGAGGACAAGGACAAGTCCGAGGACGAGCTCAAGTCGGAATACCGCGCCATTGCCGAGCGCCGCGTGCGCCTGGGCCTGGTGCTCGCCGAGATGGGCCGCAAGGCCAATGTCGAGGTCAGCCAGGAAGAACTCGCCCGCGCCGTGAACCAGGAAGCCCAGCGCTTCCCGGGCCAGGAGCGCCAGGTCGTCGACTATTTCCAGAAGAACCCGCAGGCGATCCAGTCGCTGCGCGCCCCGATCTATGAAGAAAAGGTCGTGGACTACATCCTGGAACTGGCCGACGTGAGCGAAAAGAAAGTCGATCGCGAAACCCTCTTCGAGGAAGAAGAGGACGAGGTCGAGGCGGCCAAGAAGACCGCGAAGAAAAAGCCGGCAGCCAAGAAGAAGGCCGCGGCCAAGAAAGATGACGCCAAGAAGGACGAGGCCAAGAAGGACGGGGACGACGCCAAGAAAGCCCCGGCCAAGAAGGCAGCGGCCAAGAAGGGCGAGGAGTCCAAGGGCACCGAGTCCAAGGACTCTGCAGCCAAGAAGCCGGCGGCGAAGAAGGCCCCGGCCAAGAAAAAAGCTGCGCCCAAGAAAGACTAGGGCCCAAGGCCCGGCAGGGCCGTGTGGAGGTGTGCGCGCTTGCGTGCACCTCCAGCCCTTGCCAAAGTCGTTGAACAACCCGATTTTTCTGTCACCTGCCGGGCCCGGCAGGTGTTCCTGTTTCGATGTGGAGTGCGCGCCTATGAAGGATCCTCAGGACATGATGAGCAGCCTCGTTCCGATGGTCGTCGAACAGACGAGCCGCGGCGAGCGCGCCTTCGACATCTATTCGCGCCTCCTGAAGGAACGCATCGTCTTCGTGACGGGGCCGATCGAGGATCACATGGCCAGCCTGATGGTGGCCCAGCTCCTGTATCTTGAATCGGAAAACCCGAAAAAAGAGATCGCGATGTACATCAACTCGCCCGGCGGCGTCGTGACCAGCGGCCTGGCGATCTACGACACGATGCAATACATCCGCTGCCCGGTGGCCACGGCCTGTATCGGCATGGCGGCCTCGATGGGCTCCATGCTGCTGGCCGGCGGCGAGAAGGGCATGCGCTTTGCCACGCCGAATGCGCGCATCATGCTGCACCAGCCCTCCGGCGGGTTCCGCGGTACCGCGGCCGATATCGAGCGCCACGGCGAAGACATCCTGAAAATGAAGCGCCGCATGAACGAGATTTACGTCAAGCACACCGGCCAGGAGCTGGAAACGGTGGAAAAGACACTTGATCGCGACTTCTTCATGAACGCGCACGAGGCCCGCGACTTCGGAATCGTGGACACCGTCTACGAGACCCGCGAAGGCGAGGACACCAAGTCCTGAAGGCGCTCGCGCCGTTGAATGCACGCGGACGTATCGGGCGCCGGACGGCACAAGCCGCATCCGGTGCTTGATCGTATGCGCAACCCTGTGATCGAATAAGACTCAGGCTTGGCAACGTTTCGCTAAGGTCCGGCCCTGATCTTGCTTGGTAGGGAATCACGTCCCGTCAGGTGGATCGTTCGGACCACGGCGGGACACCCAGGCGGCAGAGCAGCCCTGTTGGCTGCACCACGGAGCGACCATGACCAAGGCAACCGAAGGCGACGGAAAGAGCACGCTGTATTGCTCGTTCTGCGGCAAGAGCCAGCACGAGGTTCGCAAACTCATCGCGGGACCCACAGTCTTCATCTGCGATGAATGCGTCGAGCTCTGCATGGACATCATCCGCGAGGAGAACAAATCCTCGCTGGTCAAATCGAAAGAGGGCGTGCCCAGCCCGCAGGAGATTTTCCAGGTCCTGCAGGATTACGTGATCGGTCAGGCGCACGCCAAACGCGTGCTCGCGGTCGCGGTGCACAACCACTACAAGCGCCTCAACCACACCACCGCGCACCAGGATGTGGAGCTGTCCAAATCCAACATCCTGCTGGTCGGCCCGACCGGTTGCGGCAAGACGCTGCTGGCCCAGACCCTGGCGCGCATCCTGGATGTGCCGTTCACCATGGCCGACGCCACGACGCTGACCGAAGCCGGTTATGTGGGCGAGGATGTCGAGAACATCATCCTGAAACTGCTCCAGGCCTCCGACTACAACGTCGAACGCGCCCAGCGCGGCATCGTCTATATTGACGAGATCGACAAGATTTCGCGCAAGTCGGACAATCCGTCCATCACGCGCGACGTGTCGGGCGAGGGCGTCCAGCAGGCGCTGCTGAAGATCATGGAAGGCACGACCGCCTCGGTGCCGCCCCAGGGCGGGCGCAAGCATCCCCAGCAGGAATTCCTGCAGGTGGATACGACGAACATCCTGTTCATCGTCGGCGGCGCGTTTGCCGGTCTTGAGAAGATCATTTCGCTGCGCGGCAAGGGCAGTGCGGTCGGCTTCGGCGCCGATGTGCGCGACCCCGACGAACGCCGCCAGGGCGATGTGCTGCGCGAGGTGGAGCCGGACGATCTGACCAAGTTCGGCCTGATCCCGGAATTCGTCGGCCGTCTTCCCGTCATCGCGACGCTGGAGGACCTGGACGAGCAGGCCCTGGTGCAGATTCTGACCGCGCCGAAGAATGCGCTGGTCAAGCAGTATCAGCGTCTCTTCGAGATGGAGAATGTCGGCCTGTCCTTCACCGAGGACGCGCTGATCGCCATTGCCCGCAAGGCCATCCTGCGCAAGACGGGCGCACGCGGCCTGCGTTCCATCATGGAAGGCATCCTGCTGGAGACGATGTTCGACCTGCCCTCCATGGAGGGGATCGAAGAGGTCGTGGTCAATGCCGAAGTCGTCGATGGCAATGCCAAGCCGCTCTACATCTATGCCGAGCGCAAGAAGGGCGAAGAAGCCGCGAGCGCCGGCCAGAAAGGCGCCTGATGACGGGTGCCTTCCGCCTAGCGTGACAACACGACGCCGGCGCCCCTGTGCGCCGGCGTTTTTGTCTGCACAGGCAGTGGGACGGGGCGCAGAACCCGCAGCCAGACCGGTTGAACCGCCGGGGATGAGCTTCCACTTGTTAGGAGACGCAAAGCGGGGGAGGTTTGTCCCCCGCACGGTCTCTTAACGCTGCCGGTGCCGGAACGGGCCGGCCGCTTCGGGCCCGATCCGGGACGGAGCGCATGAGGAGAGAATTTATGAGTGAAGTAAAAACGCTTCCGTTGCTGCCGCTGCGCGACATCGTGGTGTTTCCCCACCAGATCGTGCCGCTTTTTGTGGGACGGGAGAAATCGGTGCGCGCCCTGGAAGAGGTGATGCGCACCGACAAGCAGATCCTGCTTGCGACCCAGAAGAGCGCGGCGGACGACGAACCGTCCGCGGATGCGATCTACGAGCACGGCGTGATGGCGTCGATCCTGCAGCTCCTGAAGCTTCCCGACGGCACGGTGAAGGTGCTGGTCGAAGGCGGCCGGCGCATGCGCGTGACGCGCTTCGTCGACAACGAGGCCTTTTTCGAAGCCGAAGCCGAGCTGCTCGACGAAGAAGTGGTCGAACCCTCCGAGGTCGAGGCGCTGATGCGCACGGCGGCGGAGAAGTTCGAAGACTACGTCAAGCTGAACAAGAAGGTGCCGCCGGAGGTTCTCTCCGCGATTGCCGAGATTTCCGAGCCGGCCAAGATGGCCGACACGATCGCGGCTCATCTTGCGGTGAAGATCGCCGAGAAGCAGGACTTGCTGAGCAATCCGAATGTCGCGGCGCGCCTGGAGAAGGTCTTCGGCCTGATGGAGGGAGAAATCTCCGTCCTGCAGGTGGAAAAGAAAATCCGCAGCCGCGTGAAGCGCCAGATGGAGAAGACCCAGCGCGAATATTACCTCAACGAGCAGATGAAGGCGATCCAGCGCGAGCTGGGTGAGACCGATGATGGCCGTGAGGAAATGGCCGAGCTGGAAGACCGCATCGAGGCCGCCAAGCTTCCCAAGGAAGCGCGCAAGAAGGTCGATGCCGAATTCAAGAAGCTCAAGAATATGAGCCCGATGTCGGCCGAAGCCACGGTCGTGCGCAATTATCTCGACTGGATGCTGACCATCCCGTGGAGCAAGAAGAAGCGCGTCAAGATCGACCTGGAAAAGGCGGAAAACCAGCTGGATACCGACCATTTCGGTCTGGAGAAGGTGAAGGAACGCATCATCGAGCACCTGGCCGTGCAGAGCCGGACCAAGAAGATGAAAGGTCCGATCCTGTGCCTGGTGGGACCGCCGGGCGTGGGCAAGACCTCGCTCGGGCGCTCGATCGCGCAGGCAACCGGACGCGAGTTCATCCGCATGTCGCTCGGCGGTGTGCGTGACGAAGCGGAAATCCGCGGTCACCGGCGCACCTATATCGGCTCCATGCCGGGCAAGATCATCCAGTCGATGAAGAAGGCGAAGTATTCCAACCCGCTCTTCCTGCTCGACGAGATCGACAAGCTGGGCGCCGACTATCGCGGCGATCCTTCGTCCGCGCTGCTCGAGGTGCTGGATCCGGAACAGAATAACAGCTTCGGCGACCACTATCTGGAGGTCGATTACGACCTGTCCGACGTGATGTTCATCACCACGGCGAACACGCTGAACATGCCGCAGCCGCTTCTCGACCGGATGGAGATCATCCGCATCGCCGGGTATACCGAGGATGAAAAGGTCGAGATCGCCAAGCGTCACCTGCTGCCCAAGCAGGTCAAGAACCACGCCATCAAGGACGGCGAGTGGGAGGTGAGCGAGTCCGCTATCCGCGATCTTATCCGCTACTACACCCGCGAGTCGGGGGTACGGAACCTGGAACGCGAACTGGCGCGCCTGGCCCGCAAGTCGGTGGTCCAGATCGAAAGCGGCAAATGCACGTCGGTGTCGATCGACTCCGATAATCTCGGCGACTTTGCCGGGGTGCGCAAATATCGCTTCGGCGAAACCGAGACCGAGGATCAGGTCGGCCTGGTGACGGGTCTGGCGTGGACCGAAGTGGGCGGCGATCTTCTGACGATCGAGGCGGTTTCCATGCCCGGCCGCGGCAATATGCGGGTCACGGGCAATCTGCGCGATGTGATGAAGGAGTCCATCCAGGCTGCCAACGCCTTCGTCCAGAGCCGGGCACCCTCGCTCGGCATCAAGCCGACCGTGTTCCGCACCAGCGACATTCACGTGCACGTCCCCGAAGGCGCAACGCCCAAGGACGGACCGTCGGCGGGTATCGCCATGGTGACGGCGATCATCTCGGCGCTGTCGAAGAACCCGGTGCGCAAGGATGTCGCCATGACCGGCGAGATCACGCTGCGTGGCCGTGTGCTGCCGATCGGCGGTCTGAAGGAGAAGCTGCTGGCTGCGCTGCGCGGCGGCGTGAAGACGGTGCTGATCCCGCAGGAGAATGAGAAGGACCTCGCCGAGGTCCCCGACAACGTCAAGGCGGGCCTGGAGATCGTCCCGGTCGAACGCCTGGACGAGGTGCTGGCGCGGGCCCTGATCCATCCGGTCGAGCCGGTGGAGTGGACCGAAGCCGATGCCGCGGCGATGGCTTCCATGCCCCAGCCGGGTCAGGCAGGCGACGAAGCGCGCCCGCACTAGACGGGCACACTCGTCCGGCGCACAAGGCTGCGGCGGCATCCGGTTCGGGTGCGATCGCTTGTGTCTTGAGAACCCCGGGGCTAAATGCCCCGGGGTTTTCTTATGCCAGCGCATCCTTTGCCCGGCATCGATACGACGATTAGGCTTTTGAGCATGCAAGACGATCAGCCCGACTCCACCACCAAGCGCCCGCGCGGGCGCCCGCGCCTTGGCCCGGAGCACCGCGACCGGGTGATTGCCGCGACACTGGAGCTGCTTGAAGAGCAGGGCTCGCAAGGGCTGCAGGCGCGTCTCATCGCCCGGCGGACCGGATTGTCCGTGGGATCGCTCTACAAGCTGGTCGGCGACGTGGAGGAGATCGCCCGGGAGGCCAATCTGCGCACCTTCCGCGAACTCTTCGACATTCTGGTGGCGGCCTTGCGGGCCGCAGAAGGAGCGAGCCTGCATCGCCAGCTCATGGCGCTGTCGCGGGCCTATCTCGACTTCGTCCAGGCTCACCCACGACGCATGGAAGCGGTGATCACCTTCCGCCACACGACCGGCGAGCCGCCGGACTGGTACCAGAAGGCGGAAGACGATCTGTTCGCCATCCTGGAAGACAGGCTGAGCGAGCTGCCCGGCGCGCGCGACCGCGAGCAGCGCTTCGTCGCCGCGCGTGCGGTCTGGGCCGCGGTTCACGGCATCGTCACGGTGACACCGCTGGGCAGCCGGGCAGAAGACCCGCTGGAGGATGCCGTGCGTCAGCTCGAACTCATCCTCAAAGGCGTCGAGCGCGAGCTGGCCGTCGGAAATTGAAAGACCGGCTATTGACGCCTTTGCTGCGCCGCCGCACAGTCAGCCCATGATCACGCGCAACGCATTCTATCTCGGCTTTTATTTTACGCCCCCGCGGGGTGGCTGAGAATCGCGTGCGCGTAAGCGAGTGACGAGTTTCAGCGGCCCCTCCACCGGAGGGGCCGTTTTTCTTTTTGGGCGTGAGGGGAAAGGCAGCAATCATGGCTCACTCAATGGAAGACGAACGCGCGCAGCTTCGCCGGGCGATCGATGCGGCGGACCACAAGCTGGTGCAGCTTCTGGCGGAGCGGCGCGAGCTGAGCGAGGCGCTCGGCGCGATCAAGGCGGGCGGCGGCCAGGCCGTGCGCGATGTCGAACGCGAACGCGCCGTGCTGGACCGCGTGGTGGAGGCCGGCGCGACGCACGGGCTCGACGCCGCGTTCGTCGAGCGGCTCTTCCAGCTCATCATCGACGAGAGCCTGCGCCGCCAGCGCGCCGGGCTGGATGCCCGGGTCGCCTCGGGCACGCTGAAGGAGGCACGCGTCTCTTATCTTGGCGGGCCGGGCACCTACAGCCATTTTGCCGCCCATGCCCATTTCGAGGGCCGGTATTCCGGACTGGAGCCGGTCATCAAGCGCGACTTTGCCGGGATTTTCCGCGCGGTCGAGGCCGGGGAGGCCGATTACGGCTTCGTGCCCATCGAGAACACGACGACGGGCGGCATCGTGGAGGTCTACGACCTGATGCGCGATAGCGACCTGAAGATCACCGGCGAGCACCATTACAAGGTCGAGCACTGCCTGGTCGGCAAGGCCAGCGGCGTGTCCCAGGTGCGCACCGTGTACGGCCATCCCCAGGCGCTGCGCCAGTCGCAGCGATTTTTCGCGCGCAATCGCGACCTGAAGCCGGTGCCGGTCTCTTCCTCCACGCGCGCGCTGGAGCGGGCGATGGACGAGGGGGCGGAAGCTGCCGCCATCGCGGGCGCCGATGCGGCACGCCTGTTCGGGCTGAACGTGATCGAGTCCGGCGCGTCCGACCACCCGGAGAACTACACACGCTTCGTCGCGCTGGCCAAGAACCCGGTGGCGGCCTCGCCCCTGCTGCCGTGCAAGACCTCGCTGGTCTTCGTGACCTCGGACGCCTCGGGCTCGCTGGTCAACGCGCTGGAAGGCTTCCGCCGCGAAGGGGTCAACCTGACCCGGCTGGAGAGCCGGCCGATTGCCGGCGAGCCCTGGTCGCAAATGTTCTTCCTGGACGTGGACGGCCACGAGGAAGACGCCGCCGTGGCGCGGGCGCTCGCGAGCCTGGGCGAGTTCGCCAAGTCGATTCGCAGCTTCGGCAGCTACGGCGCCGACCGGCTGCCTCCCGCCTCGCGCAGTCCCGCGCCGGCCGCATAAGGGGCGTTGTCATGACGGGCAGGGTCGGCTAAATCGCCGGGCTCCGGGCGGTTAGCTCAGTTGGTAGAGCATCTCGTTTACACCGAGCAGGTCGGCGGTTCGAGCCCGTCACCGCCCACCACCGGCCTCCTACTATTACGAGTATCACCTGTCTCTGGCCCGGCCCCGGAGCCCGCCGGCGCGCGCGATGCACGCGCGTGTGCAAATGTATGCGAAGAACCGCATCAACCCGCTTGACCCTGAGAAAGGTCGGCTTTAGGAAACGCCTCCTGCCGCACGGGAAACCGACGCGGCGGACACGAAGTGTGCGGGTGTAGCTCAGTTGGTTAGAGCGCCGGCCTGTCACGCCGGAGGTCGCCGGTTCGAGCCCGGTCACTCGCGCCACTTCGTTTCAGCGTGCAGACGCCGCATCAAAGCCCCGCCGTCAGGCGGGGCTTTTGCGTTTCCGGGTCCCGGCGACCATGCCAGGGCGCGCCTATTCGTGGCGCAAGGCGTCGATGGGGTTGAGGCGGCTCGCCCGGTGGGCCGGGTAGAAGCCGAACAGCACGCCGATGACGGTCGAGGCGCCGATGGCGATCAGGATGACCGAGGGTTTGACCGCGATGGCCAGCGTCTCCACGCCGAGCATGGGCCCAAGCCGTTCGACCCCCATGGCCATGAGCACGCCGAGCCCGAGGCCGAGCACGCCGCCGGCCGAGCACAGCAGGATCGATTCGATCAGGAATTGATTGCGGATATCGCGCCGGCGCGCGCCGATGGCCAGGCGCAGGCCGATCTCGCGCGTACGCTCGGTCACAGAGACCAGCATGACGTTCATGATGCCGATCCCGCCGACCACGAGCGTGATGGTGCCCGCCGCGGCGAGCAGAAGGCCCATCACGACTTCGGTGGCCCGGAAGGCGGTGATGAAGGCGGCAAAGTTCGCGACGCGGAAATCGTCGGTTTCGCCCGGACCGATGCCGCGCCGGTCGCGCAGATACAGCTCCAGCTCCTCGGCCGCGTAGTCCATGTCTTCGCCCGCCGCGATCTTGACCCAGACCGACTGGACCGGATCGCGCACGCCGGGCCTGCTATAGCCGAGGACGCGCTGGCGTACGGTGGAAATGGGCGCGAGGACGATGTCGTCCTGGTCCTGACCGAAGCTGGACTGGCCCTGCGCGGCGAGCAGGCCGATCACCTCGAAAGGCTGTCCGTTCAGGCGCACGCTCTGGCCTACCGCGCTGCCATAGGGGAAAAGCTCTTCCGCGACGGTCTGGCCCAGCACCGCCACGCGGTCGGACCGCTGGTTTTCCATCACGGTGAAGACGCGGCCCTCGGCGATCTGCCAGTCGCGCACGTCGAGATAATCGGGGTGCGCGCCCAGGATCTGGCTCGGCCAGTTCGTCCCGTCGCTCACCGCGGTGACCGACCCCTGAACCGTGCCGGACGCGGCGACCACGACGGGAACATCGCGCCGGATCGCTTCGACATCTTCAGACGAGAAGGGCGTGCCCGACCCGGCGCCGCCCCGGCGTCCGCCGCGATTTTCCGAGCCGGCGCGGATATTGAGCGTGTTTGTGCCCAGGCTTGCGATCTGGTCGTTGACCGCTTCCTGCGCGCCTTCGGCCAGCGAGACCGTCGTGATGACGGCGGCGACACCGAAGATGACGCCGAGAATGGCGAGAAGGCTTCGCAGCGCATTGATCCGCAGGGCGATAAGCGCGACCTGGATGGCGGCCAGCAGGGTCATGACCGGTCCTCCAGTATGCGGCCGTCGCGGAAGATGACGCGCCGGCGGGCGTGCGCGCCGACATCCTCCTCGTGGGTCACCAGCATGATCGTGATGCCCGATGCGTTGAGCGAGTCGAAGATGGCCATGACGTCTTCGGAGGTCCGGCTGTCGAGCGCGCCGGTCGGCTCGTCGGCCAGAAGAAGCCTCGGTTCGTTGGCCAGCGCGCGCGCGATGGCGACGCGCTGCTGCTGACCGCCGGAGAGCTGGGAGGGGTGGTGATCCATGCGGTCGCCCAGCCCGACCATCTCCAGGCATTCGCGGGCGCGCGCCTGGCGCCTGGCAGCCGGCGTACCGCGATAGAGCAGGGGCAGGGCGACATTGTCGAGCGCGGTGGTGCGCGGCAGAAGATTGAATTGCTGGAAGACGAAGCCGACCACCCGGTTTCGGAAGGCGGCGAGCTGGTCCGGGCTGCGGTCGGCCAGGCGCTCGCCGGCAATCGTCAGCTCGCCCGAGGTCGGCGTGTCGAGCGCGCCGACCAGATTCATGAAGGTGGACTTGCCCGAGCCGGACGCGCCCATGACGGCGACGTATTCACCTTCCTCAATGTCGATATCGATGCCGCGCAGCGCGTGAACGTCGCCGCCGCCGAGCCGGTAGACGCGCGACAGGTTGCGCGCCTGAATGAGGGGCAGGGCCATCAGCCCGCCTCGCGCACGCGCACCACGACCGGCGAGCCCGCCTCCAGCGTGTCGCCCATGATCTGCGTGTACTGGCCGTCGGAGAGGCCCAAGAGGACGGGCTGGTTGCGCAGACGGCCCTGCGCGGTCTCGACCCAGAGCGTGCCGCGCGCGGGCCGCTCGCCGCCGCGCGCGCCGCGTTCGGATTGAAGCTGCTGGAAGCGGGCCATCTGGTCGGCGCTGAGCACATCGCGCAGGGCGCGCTGCATCATCGCCTGCATGTCCGGGCGCCCTGCGCCGGGCCCGCCCGGGGCGCGCATCTGCTGACGCAATCCGGCAAACGCCTCCTCCAGCGCGCGGCGCACGTCGCCGGCCTGGTCCTCGTCAAGCTCGAGCTCTTCTGTCAGACGCTCCACCGTGGCGTCCAGCATGGCGCCGCCACTGCCCGCGCGGTCCGGCGAGGCGCCGCCTGTCTCCACGAGCGCTTCAGCGGCCCCGCGGGGCGCAAAGCGCAGGGCCGCATTGGGCGCGGCCAGAACGCCGGTCACGGCACCGGTGACGATGTCGACATTGGCGGTCATGCCTGGAAGCAGGCGCTGGCCGGGATTGTCGGCCTCGATCACCACCGTATAGGTCACGACATTCTGCTCGTTGAGGGCGGCGAGACGCACCTGGGAGACCGTCCCGGCAAAGTCGCGGCCCGGATAGGCGTCCACGTCGAAGCTGACCGGCTGGTCCGTGGCGATCTGGCCGATATCGGCCTCGTCCACCTGGGCCTCGATCTGAATGCGCGAGAGATCCTGCGCGATGATGAACAGGACCGGGGCGTTCAGGCTGGCGGCCACCGTCTGGCCGACATCGATCTGGCGGTCGATCACGATGCCGTCGATGGGGGCGCGGATCGAGGTGCGTTCCAGATCGACCTCGGCATTGTCCAGATTGGCCTGGCGCTGGGCGAGGGTGGCCTGGGCATTGCGCAGATTGGCGCGCGCGACGGCCAGTCCCGCCTGCGCGGAGGTATAGGCGCTCTCGAACGTATCGAACTGGGCTTCGGCATAGGTGCCGCGTGCGAGCAATTCCTGCGCCCTGTTGAAGGCCCGCTCCGCTTCGCGCAGCTCGGCCTGGGCGCGGGTGACCCCGGCCCGGTTGACCTCCACCTGGGCCTGGGCGACCTCCAGGCTGGCACGGGCCTCATTGACCCGGCTTTCATAGGTCTGCGGATCGAGCCGGGCCAGGAGATCGCCTTCCGCCACGGTATCGTTGAAATCCTTTGTGATTTCCAGGATCTGGCCGGAAAGCTGGGAGCCGACCTCGACCGTGACGAGCGGTGCGATCTCGCCGGTGGCCGAGACGATGCGCGACAAATCGCGCCGCTCCAGTTGCGCGGTCTCGATCTCGAGCCCGCCGGGGGCACCGGCACCGCCCCGCAGGAAGATCGCCCAGACCGCGAGCAGAAGAGCGAGGAAGGCGATTGCGGCAAGACCGAGTCGTTTCATCAGACAGGCTCCAGGCGGACGCGCCGGCAGGTCCGCCCGGCAGGAAGAAGCACTCTCTTGAACGGATAACGGGCCGGGTAACCGTCGCCAAGACCAAATGGAATTGCAGTCTTTATCGAAGCTTGTCTGCTGTCTTGAGAATGGTTCTCAAGTCCTTGCAATTGCGCTGCAATACAGGCTGCGCGCGACCGGCTTTTCGGCTTGCGACCGGTGAGGGGTCGCTCTAGTTTCCGGCGCAATCGCAGCCGAGAGAGTCAGGCTGTGTCCGTTTGCCGCCCCCTCCTGGCCGTAGACGGACATATATACGGCCCTGAGACACGAAAGGCATGAGAGCGGATGGACGCGCTTCTCCTCGAATACCTGCCGATCCTCATCTTCTTTGGCATTGCTGCCGCGATGGGTGTCGGTTTCATACTGGCCGCGTTCGTGCTCGCGCCCTCCGATCCCGACCCTGAAAAGGTGTCGACCTATGAGTGCGGGTTCAACGCGTTCGACGATGCGCGCATGAAGTTCGACGTGCGTTTCTATCTCGTCGCGATTCTCTTCATCATCTTCGACCTGGAGGTTGCCTTCCTCTTCCCGTGGCTGTTCCCGGTGTTCGAGGGCAACCTCTTTGCCTTCTGGTCGATGATCTGCTTTCTCGGGGTGCTGACCATCGGCTTCCTCTACGAATGGCGCAAAGGCGCGCTGGACTGGGAGTGATCGCATATGGCTGACACGACCCTTCCTGCCGGATCCGCGGGGCGCGCAAGCACGCCGCTCTACGATCCCCAGAAGCACGACCCGTATTTTGACGGCATGTCCGACCAGCTGGCCGACAAGGGCTTTCTGGTGGCGCGCGCCGACGATCTCATCACCTGGGCGCGCACCGGCTCGCTGATGTGGATGACGTTCGGCCTGGCGTGCTGCGCGGTCGAGATGATGCAGGCATCCATGCCGCGCTACGACATCGAGCGCTTCGGCGCCGCGCCGCGCGGCTCACCGCGTCAGTCCGACGTGATGATCGTGGCCGGCACGCTCACTAACAAGATGGCTCCGGCCCTGCGCAAGGTCTACGACCAGATGCCCGAGCCGCGCTACGTCATCTCGATGGGCAGCTGCGCCAATGGCGGGGGCTATTACCATTACTCCTACTCGGTGGTGCGCGGCTGCGACCGCATCGTGCCGGTGGACATCTACGTTCCCGGCTGCCCGCCAACCGCCGAAGCGCTGGTTTACGGTATTCTGCAGCTTCAAAAGAAGATCCGCCGCGAAGGCTCGATCGAGCGATAGACAGGACGGGCGCGGTTGCGCGCCCGGTCAGGGAAGAGCAAGGCCATGTCCGAGGCACTTCAGGAACTGGGCGAACATATCGGCGAGGCGCTGGAAAGCGACGTTCGCGGGTGGGAGATCGAACACGGCGAGCTGACCGTGACGATCCACCGCGACCGCGTGCACAAGGTTGTCCGCTTCCTGCGCGAGGACCAGACCTGCCGGTTCACCACGCTGATCGATATCTGCGGAGTCGACTGGCCGGGGCGGACCGACCGGTTCGACGTGGTCTACCACCTCCTGTCCATGCACAAGAATCACCGCGTCCGCGTGAAGCTGACGACCGATGAGGACACGCCGGTGGAGTCCATCGTCGACCTGTTCCCGGCGGCCAACTGGTTCGAGCGCGAAGCCTTCGACATGTACGGCATCCTGTTCGACGACCATCCGGATCTGCGCCGGATTCTTACCGATTACGGCTTCCACGGCTATCCGCTCAGGAAGGACTTCCCGCTGACCGGCTTTGTCCAGGTCCGCTATGACGAGGAGCAGAAGCGCGTCGTCCACGAGCCGGTCGAGCTGGTGCAGGACTATCGCGATTTCGATTTCCTCAGCCCCTGGGAAGGCGCGAAATACGTGCTGCCCGGCGACGAGAAGGCGGAGGGGAAGGCTTAAGAGATGGCTGAAACAGACATCCGCAATTTCACGATCAATTTCGGACCGGTTCACCCGGCCGCGCACGGCGTGCTGCGCCTGATCCTGGAGCTGGACGGGGAGGTGATCGAGCGGGTCGATCCCCATATCGGCTTGCTTCACCGCGGCACCGAGAAGCTGCTCGAACACAAGACCTATCTGCAGGGCATCGGCTATTTCGACCGGCTCGACTACGTCGCGCCGATGAACCAGGAGCATGCCTTCTGCCTGGCCATCGAGCGCCTGGCGGAGATTCCGGTGTCGAAACGCGCCTCCTATGTGCGCGTGCTGTACTGCGAGATCGGGCGGATCCTCAATCACCTGCTGAACATCACCACGCAGGCGATGGATGTCGGCGCGCTCACCCCGCCGCTGTGGGGGTTTGAAGAGCGCGAGAAGCTGATGATCTTCTACGAGCGTGCGTCCGGCGCGCGCCTGCACGCGCACTATTTCCGTCCGGGCGGGGTTCACCAGGACCTGCCCCAGCCGCTGATCGACGATATTGCGGAGTGGGCGCAGACCTTCCCCAAATTCGTCGACGAGCTGGACACGCTGCTCACCGACAACCGCATCTTCAAGCAGCGCAATGTCGATATCGGCGTGGTCAGCAAGGACGAGGCGCTCGACTGGGGCTTTTCCGGCGTGATGGTGCGCGGATCGGGCATGGCCTGGGATCTGCGCCGCGCGCAGCCCTACGAGGTCTATGACGAGCTGGAGTTCAAGGTCCCGCTCGGCAAGAATGGCGACAATTACGACCGGTATCTGTGCCGCATGGAAGAGATGCGGGAATCTTGCAAGATCATGCTGCAATGCTGCGAGTGGCTGTCGAAGGACGAGAACCAGGGTGAGGTGCTGCCCACCGACACCAAGTTCGCGCCGCCGCGCCGCGCGGAGATGAAGCGCTCGATGGAAGCGCTCATCCACCACTTCAAGCTCTATACCGAAGGCATACACGTGCCCGAGGGCGAGACCTATGCCGCCGTGGAAGCGCCCAAGGGCGAGTTCGGCGTCTACCTGGTCGCCGACGGCACGAACAAGCCCTATCGCCTGAAGATCCGCGCGCCGGGCTTTGCCCACCTCGCGGCCATGGATCATCTCAACAAGGGTCACATGCTGGCGGACGTCTCCGCCATCCTGGGCTCGTTGGACATCGTGTTCGGGGAAGTCGACCGATGAGCGTACGCCGTCTCGCCGAAGTGCAGCCTGAAAGCTTTGCCTTTTCAAAGGCAAGCGAGGAAAAGGTTGCGTTCTGGCTGAACAAGTATCCCGATGACCGCAAGGCGTCGGCCGTGATCCCGCTGCTGTGGCTGGCCCAGAAGCAGGACGGGTGGGTGTGCGAGCCGGCGATCCGCGAGATCGCGACGCGCCTCGATATGCCGTTCATCCGGGTCTACGAGGTCGCGACCTTCTACACCATGTTCAACCTGGAGCCGGTCGGCGAGCACCTGATCCAGGTGTGCGGCACGACGCCGTGCTGGCTGCGCGGGGCGGACGACCTGAAAGCCGTGTGCGAGACGCGCATTGGCAAGAAGGGCCGCGGCAATGTCTCCGCCGACGGCAAGTTCAGCTGGGAAGAAGTCGAGTGCCTGGGCGCGTGCTCGAACGCGCCGATGGTCCAGATCGCGAATGCGGACGGCGATTACTATTACGAGGACCTGACGGCCGAAGCGCTGGAAAAGATCCTCGACGACCTGGCCGCCGGCAAACAGGTCGAGACCGGTCCGGTGACCGGGCGCAAGGCGTCCGAACCCACCAAGGCCAAGCAGAAAGTGCTGGTCGAGGAGAGCCTGTTCGACGGCTCCCGCGCCGAAAAGATCACGCTGCCGAACGCCGTGTCCTCGGGCGAGGGCGAAACCCCGGAGCCCAAGGCCAAGCGCGTGACCAGCGAGCGCGAGAAGACGCAGGCCCAGAGCGGCAAGGCGACCGCCAAGCCCGCGCCCAGGAACAAGAAAGAGGCCGACAAGCCCGCCGGGTCTCCCAAGGCGCCGAAGAAGTCCGATCCGGCCGGCAAGGAGAAGGACGAGGCGGTCAAGAAGACCTCGTCCAAGAAACCCGCGCCGAGCCGTCAGCGCCCGGTCAATCCCGCCCCGAAAAAGCCTGCGCCGAAGAGATCCGCGCCCAAGAAGAAGGACGAGTAGGTCATGACCCAGCTTCTTCAGGACAAGGACCGCATCTTCACCAACCTGTTTGGCCACCATGACTGGCGGCTGGAGGGCGCGAAGCAGCGCGGCTGCTGGAACGCGACGAAGGACATGCTGGACCAGGGCCGCGACTGGATCATCGACGAGGTCAAGGGCTCGGGCCTGCGCGGCCGCGGGGGCGCCGGTTTCCCGACCGGGCTGAAATGGTCCTTCATGCCCAAGGAAGTGGGGGCGCGTCCCCATTACCTGGTGGTCAATGCCGACGAGTCCGAGCCGGGCACGTGCAAGGACCGCGAGATCATGCGGCACGACCCCCATCACCTGATCGAGGGCTGCCTGATCGCGTCCTACTCGATGCGCGCGCATGCCTGCTACATCTATCTGCGCGGCGAATACGTGCTGGAGCGCGAGCGCCTGGAAGCGGCGGTTAAGGAGGCCTACGAGGCCAGGCTGATCGGGGACGACAACGTCCATGGATGGGACTTCCACGTCTATATCCACCACGGAGCGGGCGCCTATATCTGCGGCGAAGAGACTGCGCTTCTGGAAAGCCTGGAAGGCAAGAAGGGCCAGCCGCGCCTGAAACCGCCATTCCCGGCAAATGCCGGGCTTTATGGCTGCCCGACCACGGTCAACAACGTGGAATCCATTGCGGTTGTCCCGACCATCCTGCGCCGCGGCAAGGAATGGTTTGCCGGCTTCGGCCGCGAGGGCAATACGGGTACGAAAATCTTCTCGATCTCCGGCCATGTGAACGCGCCGTGCAATATCGAGGAGGCGATGAGCATCCCGCTGCGCACCCTCATCGACAGTTATGCGGGCGGTGTGCGGGGCGGCTGGGACAATCTCAAGGCCGTCATTCCCGGCGGGTCCTCGGTGCCGCTGCTGCCGAAAGAAATCTGCGACGACGTGCTGATGGATTTCGATGCGCTGAAAGAGCACAAGTCGGGCCTTGGCACCGCGGCGGTCATCGTCATGGACAAGTCGACCGACGTGGTCAAAGCGATCGCGCGCATCAGCTATTTCTACAAACACGAGAGCTGCGGTCAGTGCACGCCCTGCCGTGAAGGCACGGGCTGGATGTGGCGCGTGCTGGAACGCATGGCGCGCGGCGAGGCGGACATTTCCGAGATCGACGATCTCCTGGACGTGGCCGGCCAGGTGGAAGGCCATACGATCTGCGCGCTCGGCGATGCGGCGGCGTGGCCGGTCCAGGGCCTGATCCGGCATTTCCGCCATGAGATCGAAGAGCGTATCGAGAATTACCGCAAGGGCCGTCCGGTCTTCGTGCAAGCACCGGTGGCGGCGGAGTAGGGCGATGATGGGCTGGAGCTATGACAGCGACGCAGATGCGGCTTACCTGGCGCTTGCCAGTGAGCGCACGGCTGCGCGTAGCGACTCTGCCCATGACGTGGTCGTCGATTATGACGCCGACGATCGCATCGTCGGCATCGAGATTCTTCACGCCTCCCGGCGCCTGCCGGACGCGGTGATCCACCCCGAGGCGGCGGAGTAGAGAGATATTGGTATGACCGACAACATGCGCACCATCGTGATCGACGGGGACGAAATCGAAGTCCCGAACGATTACAATCTTCTGCAGGCGGCCGAGGCGGCGGGGCGGGAAATTCCGCGCTTCTGCTATCACGAGCGCCTGTCGGTCGCCGGCAATTGCCGCATGTGCCTTGTCGAGCTGGTCGGGGCGCCGAAGCCGGTGGCCTCGTGCGCCTTCCTGGTCAAGGACATGCGCGGCGGGCCGAATGGCGAGCCACCGGCCATGCGCACGCTCAGCCCGCTGGTGAAGAAGGCGCGCGAGGGGGTGATGGAGTTCCTGCTCATCAACCACCCGCTCGACTGCCCGATCTGCGACCAGGGCGGGGAGTGCGACCTACAGGACCAGTCCATGGCCTATGGCCGGTCCGGTTCGCGCTATGCGGAAAACAAGCGCGCGGTCGAAGACAAGTATATGGGCCCGCTGATCAAGACGATCATGACCCGCTGCATCCAGTGCACACGCTGCGTGCGCTTTGCGACCGAGGTCGCGGGCGTATCCGAGCTCGGCGCCATCGGGCGCGGCGAGGACATGGAGATCACGACCTATCTGGAAAAATCGATGACGTCGGAGCTGTCCGGCAATGTCATCGACCTGTGCCCGGTCGGCGCGCTGACCTCCAAGCCGTACGCCTTCAATGCGCGCCCGTGGGAGCTGAACAAGACCGAGAGCATCGACGTGATGGACGCGATCGGGTCCAATATCCGCGTCGACAGCCGCAGCGGCGCCGTGCTGCGCATCCTGCCGCGCATCCATGAGGACGTGAACGAGGAGTGGATCTCCGACAAGTCGCGCTTCGTGTGGGACGGGTTGGGCCGCCAGCGCCTGGACCGGCCCTATGTGCGCGAGAACGGCAAGCTGAAGCCGGTCGACTGGGGCACTGCGCTAGGCGTAGCTGCGGAACGCCTCGGCGGCAATCCGGAAACGGTCGGCGTGATTGCGGGCGATCTCAATGAAGTCGAAGGCCTGAAAGCGGCGAAGGATCTGTTCGACAGCCTGGGCGTGAAGAATATCGATTGCCGCCAGGACGGATCGCCGATCGGAACCGGACCTCGCGAAAGCTATCTGTTCAATTCCACGATTGCCGGGGTGAACCAGGCCGATGCGATCCTTCTCGTCGGTGTGAATCCGCGCGTGGAAGCGGCTGTGCTGAACGCGCGCATCCGTCAGCGCTGGCTGAATTCCGACATGACGGTCGGCGTGATCGGCGAAGCGGCCGACCTGACCTATGACTACGAGCATCTGGGCGACAAGCCGGCCGATATCGAAGCCCTCGGGCGCAAGCGCACCGGCTTCATCCAGACCTTGAAAGAGGCCAAGCGCCCGATGATCATCGTCGGCGCAGGGGCGCTGGCGCGTGAAGACGGCGCGCAGGTCCTGCGCGCGGCCGGCGCGCTGGCCGACAAGATCGGCGCGGTGAGCGCGGACTGGAACGGCTTCAACGTGCTGCATACGGCCGCGAGCCGCGTCGGCGCGCTCGATCTCGGCTTCCTGCCGGGCGAGGGCGGCAAGTCCACGCGCGACATCCTGGCCGGAGCCGAGAGCGGCGATATCCAGACCGTCGTTCTGCTCGGCGCGGACGAGGGGGATACCGCCCGGCTGGAGAAGGCGTTTGTCATCTATGTGGGAAGCCACGGGGACAAGGGCGCGCACGGGGCCGACCTCATCCTGCCGTCAGCGGCCTATACCGAGAAGCCGGGCCTGTACGTGAACACCGAAGGGCGCGCCCAGCTGGGCGACCGGGCGGTGTTCCCGAAGGGCGAGGCGAAAGAGGACTGGGCCATCTTCCGCGCCCTGTCGGCCCGCCTGAACAAGACCTTGCCCTATAACGATCTGAACGCGTTGCGCGCCAAGCTGATCGAGGACAATCCGGTCTTCGGCGAGATCGATCACGCCCCCGGTTCGGCGAGCGCCGGCGAGTTCAAGGTCGCCGAGATCGGCGCCGAGGGAAGTGTATCCGATGCGCCGTTCACCGCACCGATCGCCGACTTCTATCTGACCAATCCCATCGCGCGGGCCTCGAAGACCATGGCGGAATGCTCCGCCCGGGTGCATCAGGCGCGCAGCGATCTGCAGGCGGCGGAGTAGGGCCGATGAACGATTTCGTCACAGAGTTCGGTCCGGTTGGCGGCGCGCTCATGTCCGTGGCCCAGATCCTGGGCTTCATGGTCGTGCTGCTGGTTTCGCTGGCCTTCCTGCTGCTGCTCGACCGCAAGGTCTGGGCGGCGGTGCAGCTGCGCAAGGGACCCAATGTCGTCGGCCCGTTCGGCATGCTTCAGTCCTTTGCCGACTTCGGCAAGTTCGTGCTGAAGGAAATCATCGTGCCGGCCGGGGCGGACCGTCCGCTCTTCCTGCTGGCGCCGCTGATGACCTTCGTGCTGGCCTTCATTTCCTGGGCCGTGATCCCGGTCGCTCCGGGCTGGGTGATTGCCGACCTGAATGTCGGGATACTCTACGTCTTCGCGATTTCCTCGCTCGGCGTGTACGGCATCATCATCGGGGGCTGGGCGTCGAACTCGAAATACCCCTTCCTCGGCTCGCTGCGTTCGGCGGCTCAGATGGTCTCCTACGAGGTGTCCATCGGCTTCGCGATCGTTGCTATCCTCGTCATGGCCGGCACGCTGAACCTGTCCGAGATTGTCGAGGCGCAGGGCGGCGGATTCTGGAACTGGCACGTCCTGTCTCTGGACATGCTGCCGTGGCCGGCGGTGCTGATCACCATTCCGATGTTCGTGATCTTCTTCGTCTCCGCGCTGGCCGAGACCAACCGGCCGCCCTTCGACCTGCCGGAAGCTGAATCCGAACTCGTGGCCGGGTACCAGGTGGAGTACTCCTCCACGCCGTACCTGCTGTTCATGATCGGGGAATATCTCAACATCGTCCTGATGTGCGCCCTGATGACGGTGCTCTTCCTGGGTGGCTGGCACGCGCCGATCGATGTGCCCCCGCTGACCTGGGTCCCGCCGGTCATCTGGTTCGCGCTGAAGGTCTTCTTGATGTTCTTCATGATCGCGATGGTGAAGGCGCTCGTGCCCCGCTACCGCTACGACCAGCTGATGCGGCTGGGCTGGAAGGTCTTCCTGCCCACCTCGCTGGCCGCGGTGGCGCTGATGGCCGGCTTCGTCGTCTACTCCAACGCTGGCGCTTGATAGGAGCGGTTTCACCCATGAACCGGATTACCCAGACCTTGCGCGGTGCGGCCCTGATGGACTTCTGGGGCGCCTTCTTTCTCGGAATGAACTATTTCTTCCGCAAGAAGCCGACCGTGAACTATCCCTTTGAAAAGGGCTATCTCTCCCCACGCTTCCGCGGCCAGCACGCGCTGCGCCGCTACGCAAACGGGGAAGAGCGTTGCATCGCCTGCAAGCTGTGCGAGGCGGTGTGCCCGGCTCAGGCCATCACCATCGAGGCCGAACCGCGCGCCGACGGCTCGCGGCGTACGACCCGCTACGACATCGACATGGTCAAATGCATCTATTGCGGCTACTGCCAGGAAGCCTGCCCGGTGGATGCCATTGTCGAAGGTCCCAACTTCGAATATGCCACCGAGACCCGCGAGGAGCTCTTCTACGACAAGGAGAAGCTTCTGGAGAACGGCGACCGGTGGGAGCGCGAGATCGCGCGGAACCTCGAACTCGACGCACGTTACCGCTAGCGCTATTACGGCGCCCGACTCATCCCTGACGGAGCACACGCGCTCCGCCGTTCAGACCCAACGCTTTGCCCACTGGGGGGCTTCATGCTTCAGGCAGCGGCCTTTTACGTCCTTTCCGCGGTAGCGATCCTGTCCGCCTTCATGGTGGTGTCCGCGCGCAACCCGGTCCGGTCGGTTCTTTTCCTGATCCTGGCCTTCTTCTCCGCGGCGGGGCTGTTCGTCCTGCTGGGCGCCGAGTTTCTCGCGATGATCCTGGTGATCGTCTATGTCGGCGCGGTCGCGGTGCTCTTCCTGTTCGTCGTCATGATGCTGGACATCGACTTTGCCGCGCTGCGCCAGGGCTTTCTGAGCTATCTGCCGCTGGGCGGGCTGGTCGCGCTGATCATGGCGATCGAGCTGGCGATGATCGGCAGCCTGTGGGTGAGTGCGGAGACCGCGCAGTTCGCGCTGCGCTCGCCGACGCCGGAAGGGGTCAGCAATATCGAGGCGCTCGGCGCCATTCTGTATGACGACTACGTGCTGTTCTTCCAGCTGGCCGGCCTCGTGCTGCTGGTCGCCATGGTGGGCGCGATCGTGCTCACGCTGCGCCACCGCCAGGGCACCAAGCGCCAGGATGTGGGCCGCCAGGTGCGCCGCACGCGCGAAGAGTCGGTCGAAGTCGTCGACATCAAATCGGGCGAGGGGATCGGCTAATGCTTGAGATCGGTCTGGGACACTATCTGGCCGTTGCGGCGATCCTGTTCACGCTCGGCGTGTTCGGCATCTTCGTGAACCGCAAGAACGTCATCATCCTCTTGATGTCGATCGAGCTGCTGCTGCTGGCGGTCAACATCAACTTCGTCGCCTTCTCCGCTCATCTCGGCGACCTGTCCGGCCAGGTCTTCGCCATGTTCATCCTGACCGTGGCCGCCGCCGAGGCAGCCGTCGGTCTCGCCATTCTGGTGGTCTTCTTCCGCAATCGCGGAGATATCAGCGTCGACCACGTCAACATGATGAAGGGCTAGGGGCAGCTATGGCCTATCTGATTGTCTTCGGTCCGCTTCTGGCCGCCATCGTTGCAGGGCTCCTGCAAAAGCAGATCGGCGACCGCGCGGCACAGATCATCACGACGGGTCTGTTGATCCTGTCGGCGATCCTGTCGATCGTGACCTTCTTCGACGTGGCTGTCGGCGGCAATGTTCGCACGCTGGAGATTGCCCGCTGGATGGCGGTGGGCGATTTCGAAGTCAGCTGGGCGATCAAGCTGGACACGCTGTCGGCGGTGATGCTGGTGGTGGTGACGAGCGTTTCCTCGCTCGTCCACGTCTATTCGTGGGGCTACATGTCCCATGACCCGCACCGCGCGCGCTTCTTTGCCTACCTGTCGCTGTTCACCTTTGCGATGCTGGCCCTGGTGACGGCGGACAACTTCATCCAGATGTTCTTCGGCTGGGAAGGCGTCGGGCTCGCCTCCTACCTGCTGATCGGATTCTGGTACAAGAAGGAGAGCGCGAACGCGGCGGCGATCAAGGCCTTCGTGACCAACCGGGTCGGCGATTTCGGCCTCGCGCTGGGCATCATGGCCATCTTCTTCGTGTTCGGCTCGGTCCAGTTCGACGAGGTGTTTGCCCAAGCCGCCGGCGAGACCGGACGCCAGCTGCGCTTCCTGGGCCTGCAGTTCGGCGCGCTCGAGCTGATCGCCTTCCTGCTGTTCATCGGCGCGATGGGCAAGTCGGCCCAGTTCTTCCTCCATGTCTGGCTGCCCGACGCGATGGAAGGCCCGACGCCGGTCTCCGCGCTCATCCACGCCGCGACCATGGTGACCGCGGGCGTCTTCCTGGTGTGCCGCGCGCACCCGATCTTCGAGCTGGCGCCGGCGACCTCGGCCTTCGTCACCGTCATCGGCGCGACCACGGCGCTGTTTGCCGCCACGGTCGGCCTGGCGCAGAACGACATCAAGCGCGTGATCGCGTATTCGACGTGTTCGCAGCTCGGCTACATGTTCTTTGCCGCGGGCCTGGGGCTCTATTCGGCGGCGATGTTCCACCTGTTCACGCACGCCTTCTTCAAGGCCTTGCTCTTCCTGTGCGCCGGCTCGGTCATTCACGGGCTGCACGAGGAGCAGGACATGCGCAAGATGGGCGGGACCTATCAGGTGCTGCCCTGGACCTGGATTCTGATGATCATCGGCACGCTGGCGCTGACCGGCGTGGGCCTGCCCATCCTGGGCATCGGCTTTGCCGGCTTCTATTCGAAAGACATGATCATCGAGGAAGCCTTCATGATGGGCGCCGCCGGCGTGCCGTTCGGAACGATGGCGTTCTGGGTCGGCATCATCGCGGCGGGCCTGACGAGCTTCTATTCCTGGCGCCTGATCTTCATGACGTTCCACGGCAAGTATCGCGGCGATCCTGAAGTGCTCAAGCACGCGCACGATTCCCCGCCGGTCATGCTGGTGCCGCTGGTGCTGCTCGCCATCGGCGCGCTGTTTGCCGGGGCCGCCTTCAAGTCCGACTTCGTGGGCAAGGGCGCGCTGACCTTCTGGGGCGACAGCCTGCCAGCCGGTCCGTACGCCGAATACAATTACGGCGCGGGCGATGCCGGCGATCCGCTGGTCTCCAATGCGGCAGGTGAAGCAGAGCATGTCGACGACGCCGCGGTCGAAGCGGTGGCGGGTGATTCCGGCGAAGCGGCGACGACCGGGTCTGCGACAGCGGGCGAGGCCGCGGCGGAGCACGGCGAGGCGGAAGAGCATGGCGATGGCCATGGCGGACACCATCCGCCGACCTGGGTGCTGTTCATGCCGCTGATCGTGACAATCCTGGGCTTCCTGGGCGCTGTCTGGTTCTACCTGATGCGGCCCGAGCTGCCTGGCCGCATCGCGGCGCGCGGCGGACCGATCCACGCCTTCCTGTCGAACAAGTGGTATTTCGACGAGATCTATCATTTCGTCTTCGTGCGCGGGGCGCGCGGCCTGGGCGATCTGTTCTGGAAGATCGGCGATGTCCGGATCATCGACGGGCTGGGCCCGAACGGGGTGGCCGGAACGGTCATGGCCGGAGCCAGGCGCATTGCGCGCATGCAGACCGGTTATCTCTACCACTATGCCTTCATCATGCTGATCGGGGTCCTCGGACTGACCCTGTGGCTTGTTCTGCGCGCCGGGGTGTAAGACAAAAATGCTGGGTCAGCTTCCAATCCTTACCACCATCACCTTCCTGCCGGGCCTTGGCGCGATCGCCATCCTGGTGCTGCGCGCGCTGATGCGCAAAGAGGACGGGGCCTCGATGGAGCGCAATGCCAAGGGCGTGGCGCTGTTCGTGACGCTCTTCGTGCTCGCGCTGACCGCGCTGCTCATGGTCGAGTTCGACCCGAGCGTCGCCGGGTTCCAGTTCGTCGAGGAAGCGGCGTGGCTCGCCGAGGTGGGAATCTCCTACCGGATGGGCGTGGACGGCCTGTCGGTGCTGTTCGTCCTGCTGACGGCCATGTTGATGCCGATCTGCATCCTGGCGAGCTGGAAACTCGAAAAGCGCGTCGCCGAGTACATGGCCGCCTTCCTCCTGCTGGAAATGCTGGTCATCGGCCTGTTCTGCGCACTCGACCTGATCTTGTTCTACATCCTGTTCGAGGGCTCGCTCATCCCGATGTTCCTGATCATCGGGGTGTGGGGCGGCCAGAACCGGATCTATGCCGCGTTCAAGTTCTTCCTGTTCACGTTTGCCGGCTCGGTGCTGATGCTGATCGCGATGATCACCATGTATGCCCAGGCAGGGACGACGGACATCACGCAGCTGCTGACCTACGAGTTCGGGCGCACGGCGCAGATGTGGATGTGGCTCGCCTTCTTCGCGTCCTTCGCGGTGAAGATGCCGATGTGGCCGGTCCACACCTGGCTGCCCGACGCGCACGTCCAGGCGCCGACGGCCGGGTCGGTCATCCTGGCCGGTATCCTGCTGAAGCTGGGCGGCTACGGCTTCCTGCGCTTCTCCCTGCCGATGTTCCCGCAGGCCAGCGAGTTCTTCGCGCCGATGGTCTTCGCGCTTTCGGTGATCGCCATCGTCTACACCTCGCTCGTGGCGTTCCGGCAGACCGACATCAAGAAGCTGATTGCGTATTCCTCCATCGCCCACATGGGCTATGTGACGATCGGCGTGTTCACGATGACCGAGCTCGGCGTGCAGGGCGCGATCTACCAGATGTTCTCCCACGGGCTGGTGTCGGGTGCGCTCTTCCTGTGCGTCGGCGTCATCTATGACCGCTTCCACACCCGCGATATCGGCTTCTACGGCGGTCTCGTGCACAAGATGCCGGTCTTTGCCGTCTTCTTCGGCCTGTTCGCGATGGCCAATGTGGGTCTTCCCGGCACATCCGGCTTCATCGGCGAGATCATGGTCATGACCGGCGCCTTCCAGGTCGCTCCGTGGGTGGCGGCCGGCGCAGCCCTGGGCGTGATCGGCTCCGCGATGTACATGCTGACCATGTACAAGAAGGTCGTGTTCGGCGAACTGACCAACACCAAGCTGGAAGTGGCCACGGACCTGAATGCCCGCGAATGGATCAATCTCGGCGTGCTCGCCGTGCTGGCGATCTATCTCGGCTTCTTCTCCACGCCGATCACCGAGATGACCGAAGCCTCGGTCAACGCCCTCATCAATCAGTACCAGGGCGCGCTCGCCGCGCCGGTTCAGTAAGCTCGAAGCAAGGCTCCCGTCATGACCGTGCAAACCCTTCTGGCCGATCTCAGTCTGATGACGCCGGAACTGATCCTTGCGATCGGCGCCATGGTGCTGTTGATGGTCGGCGTCTTCGCGGGCAAGGACGAGCTGAAGGTCGCCCGTCTGGTAAGCTGGCTTGCGATCGGGCTGCTGGCGGCGGCGGCCATCGCGTCGATGCTGCTGTCGACCGGCGTTTCGACCACGGCCTTCGAAGGTGCGTTCATCCACGACACCTTCTCGCTCTATGCCAAGTCGGCGATCTATCTGGCGGCCATCGTCGCTATGATCCTGGCTATCAACTATCTGGAGACCGAAAAGCTCGCGCGGTTCGAATACCCGGTCCTGATCGTTCTGGCCGTGACCGGCATGTCGCTGATGGTGTCGTCCAACGACCTGATGACGCTCTATCTCGGCCTCGAGATGCAGTCGCTCGCGCTCTACATCCTGGCCGCCTTCAACCGTGACAGCCAGCGCGCGTCCGAAGCCGGGCTGAAGTATTTCGTGCTGGGCGCACTCTCGTCGGGGCTGCTGCTGTACGGCGCATCGCTGGTCTACGGCTTTGCCGGCGGAACGAGTTTTGCGGCTATCGCCGCGGCGGCCGAGAGCGATCCGGACTCGCTTGGCTTGCTCTTCGGTCTGGTCTTCCTGCTCTCCGGCCTCGCATTCAAGGTTTCCGCAGCGCCGTTCCATATGTGGACCCCGGACGTCTATGAGGGGGCGCCGACGCCGGTGGCAGCCTTCTTCGCCACCGCGCCAAAGCTCGCCGCGATGGTGCTGATCGCGCGCGTCCTGACCGAGCCCTTCGCCGCGATGGCCGATCAGTGGCAGCAGATCGTGATCGTGCTGGCCATCCTGTCCATGGGGATTGGCGCGTTCGGCGCACTCATGCAGTCCAACATCAAGCGCCTGATGGCCTATTCCTCGATTGCCAACATGGGCTACGTGCTCGTCGGCCTGGCCTCGGGGACGCAGATCGGCGTCTGGGCTGTGCTGCTCTACATGACGCTCTACATCGTCGGCGTCGCCGGGACGTTCGGCGTGATCCTCTCGATGCGCCGGTCGGAAGGCATGGTCGAGCGCGTCGAAGACCTGTCCGGCCTGGCCCAGACCAATCCGGGCCTCGGTCTGGCGATCACCGGCCTGCTGCTGTCGATCGGCGGCATGCCCTTCCTGGTCGGCTTCTTCGGCAAGCTGTTCGTGTTCTACGCCGCGGTCGAGGCCGGGCTGATCTGGCTCGCGGTCGTCGGCGCGCTCTTCTCGATTGTGTCGATCTCCTACTATCTCGCCATCCTGAAGCGGGTCTGGTTCGACGAGCCGCGCGGGGAATTCCTGCCGGCCCCGGCAGGGGTGGCGGCGGTGACCCGCATTGCCGGCCTGTCCACCGTCGTGCTTCTGCCCTTCGTGGCGCTGCTGTTTGCTCAGGTCATCCGGGCCGGGGGCGGGATTGGCGGCTGATCTGCGCTTCGCGCACCTCAGCGAGGTCGATTCCACCAATGAAGAGGCCCGCCGCCGGGCGCTGGCCGGCGAGCGCGGCCCGATCTGGATCCACGCGGACCGGCAGAGCGCGGGGCGGGGACGCCGCGGGCGGGCCTGGAGTGATGCGGGCGGCAATCTGTTCTCCACCGGGCTCTATACGCTCGACACCGGGACCGAGCGCGCGGCGCAGCTCTCCTTTGCAGCGGCCCTGGCCGTCGGCGAGGTTGCACTTGCGGCCGGAGTCGATCCGGCGCTCGTGACTCTGAAATGGCCCAATGATGTGTTGATCGGCGGAGCGAAATGCGCCGGCATTCTTCTGGAGTCCGGCTCGCTGCCCGACCGCAGGCTCTGGCTCGCCGTCGGCATCGGGATCAACCTGGCCAGTCACCCGGAAGGCACAGAGCGGCCCGCGACCGACCTGTCGGTGCATGCAGACACGCTGTCGCCCGAGGCGGCGGTACAGATTCTGGCCGCTCGATTTCAGACCTGGTTCGAACGGTGGCGCGATCACGGCTTCGCCCCGTTGCGCGATGCCTGGCTGGCGCGGGTGCACGGGCTGGGCGAACGGTGCGAGGTCCGCCTGGATCAGGAGACGCTGACCGGCGTCTTCGCCGATCTCACGCCCGATGGCCGGCTCAGACTTGATTTGGCCGATGGCACGAGACGCTATATTGCGGCCGGTGACGTGTTTTTCCCGATGGCGGGCCGATCATAAGGATGTAGCGTCATGCTGCTGGCAATCGACGAGGGTAATACCAATACGCTGTTTGCCGTGCATGACGGCGAACGCTGGATCGCCGAATGGCGCTCGGCCACGCACACGACGCGGACCGCTGACGAATACGCGGTCTGGCTGTCGGCACTTCTGGAGATGAAGGGCCTGACGGTCAGCGACCTGACCGACTGCATCATCTCCTCGGTCGTACCCCAGTCCCTGTTCAACCTGCGCAACCTGTCGCGGCGCTATATCGGCGTGGCGCCGATGGTCATCGGCACGCCCGAAGTCGATCTCGGCGTGGAGGTGCGCATCGACAAGCCCTCCGAGGCGGGTGCGGACCGGCTGGTGAACGCCGTGGGCTGCCGGGCGAAATATGACGGAGCGCTGATCATCGTGGACTCCGGGACTGCGACCACGCTCGATGTCGTTTCGGCCGACGGGGCCTTCGAAGGCGGGGTCATCGCGCCCGGGATCAACCTGTCCATGCAGGCGCTTCACAGCGCGGCGGCGCGCCTGCCGCGCATCGCGATCGAGCGCCCCGACCGCGTGATCGGAAAAAACACAGTGGGCGCCATGCAATCGGGGGTCTTCTGGGGCTATATCGACCTCATCGACGGTCTGATCGCGCGGGTTCGTGACGAGTACGGCGAACCGATGACGGTGATCGGGACTGGCGGGGTCGCGTCTCTCTTCGAAGGCGCCTCGACCTCGATCGAGCATTACGACCCGGACGTGACGATCCGGGGACTTTACCAAATCTGGCAGCGTAACAAAGGCAAGGTGACGTGACGGCGGACAAGGACGCGCTTTATTTCGTACCGCTTGGCGGGTCCGGAGAAATCGGGATGAACCTGAACCTCTACGGCTACGGGCCGGAAGAGGATCGCAAATGGCTCATCGTCGACTTCGGGGTCACCTTCGGCGATCTGTCGACACCGGGCATCGACGTGATCCTGCCCGATCCGAAATTCATCGAGGAGCGCAGCGAAGACCTGCTCGGCATCGTGCTGACGCACGGCCACGAGGATCATATGGGCGCAGTCGCCCATATGTGGGAGCGCCTGCGCTGCCCGATCTACGCGACCCCGTTTACCGCCTGGTTGATGCGCGACCGGCTGGCGGAGCGGGGCCTGCTGAAGAAGGCCGAGGTTCACGAGATCGGGCTCTCCAGCCGGTTCGAGATCGGGCCGTTCGACCTGCAGATGATCACGCTGACCCACTCCATTCCCGAGCCGAATGGGCTCGCCATCCGCACGCCCGCCGGGCTGGTGCTGCATACCGGCGACTGGAAGATCGATGCCGACCCGCTGCTGGGCGAGTCCACCGACGTGGCGGCAATCGAGGCCCTGGCCGACGAAGGCGTGATGGCGATGGTGTGCGACAGCACCAATGTCTTCACGCCCGGCGAGGCCGGGTCGGAGCTGGGCGTACGCGACAGCCTGATCGAGCTGGTCGGAGAACAGACCGGCCGGGTCGCGATCGCCGCCTTCGCGTCGAATGTCGCGCGTCTGCAGACCGCCATCGAGGCCGCCGAGGCCAATGGCCGCCGGGTCTGCCTGGTGGGCCGGTCGATGCACCGCATGACCGCCGCCGCGAAGGCAGTGGGCATGCTGTCTGCGACCCAGCCCTTCGTGGAGGAAGAGGAGGCGGGCTATTTCCCGCACGACAAGATCCTCTATCTGTGCACCGGCAGCCAGGGCGAACCGCGCGCGGCGTTGTCGCGCATTGCGACCAACAGCCACCGCAACGTCACCCTGAATGACGGCGATGCCGTGATCTTCTCCTCGCGGATCATCCCGGGCAATGAGAAGGGGATTTTCGAGCTGATGAACCAGCTGGCGTCGCGCGGCGTGAAGATCATCACCGAGAAGGACCGCCACGTGCACGTCTCCGGCCATCCGTGCCGGGACGAGCTGCGCCAGATGTATGAATGGGCGCGGCCGAATGTGGCGATCCCCGTGCATGGCGAGCGCCGCCACCTGATCGAGCACGCTGCGCTGGCCAGCTCGCTGGGCGTGCCCCACACGCTGACGCCGCACAATGGTGCGATCATCCGCATCACGCGGGACGGAGCGGAGATCGTCGACGAGGCGCCGGCCGGGCGTCTGCACCTGGACGGTAAATTCCTGGTCGATGCCCAGGCGGAGTCGATCCGTGAACGCCGCAAGCTGTCTCATGCCGGCATCGTGACGCTGGCGGTATCCGTAGACCCGCGCGGTCAACTGATTGCCGGCCCGGACGTGCGCGGCATCGGCCTGCCCGACAGCAGTGAATTCGACCTGGACGATTTCCTGGATGCCCTTGCCGATGCGGCCGAGCGGGCGTTCGATGGTCTCGGCAAGAAGGAGCGCCGCGATCTGGAAACGATCGAGGAAGCGCTGCGCCGGGCGGTGCGCCGGGAAGCCGACCGGATCTGGGGCAAGAAGCCCATCGTTGAAATCATGGCGCTGAGCGCCTGAGGGAGAGCGAGCATGAAGATCGGACGACTGAACCATGTCGGTGTGGCCACGCCGGATGTCGAGGCGGCGGCCAGGACCTATCGCGAGCTGTACGGCGCGGACGAGGCGAGCGACCCGATCGAGCTGCCCAAGCTTGGCGTGAAGGTCATCTTCGTGCGCATCCCCAATATGCAGATCGAATTGATCGAGCCGCTGGGCGCCGCCAGCCCGATCCACAAATTCCTCGAGAAGAACCCCAAGGGCGGCCAGCACCATATGTGCTTCGAGGTGCCCGACATCATTGCCGCTCGCGACGCGATGCGCGAGCGCGGCGCGACCATTCTGGGTACCGGCGAACCCTATACCGGGGCGCATGGCGTGCCGGTCATCTTCGTCCACCCCAAGAATACGGGCGGCGTCCTGGTCGAGCTGATGCAAGAGCCGGAAGGCGAACACGCGTGACCCGCGCCCTGCAAATCCTGGTCGTGGCCCTTGCTGCCGCGATTCTGGTCTCCCAGCTCTTCATCCGCAATGGCGGGGTCGGCTTCGTCAACGGCCTGGTTGTCTACCTGATCGGCTGGTGGACGGTGCTGTTCGCCGTCCTGCCGCTGCAGATCACCGGGCAGCACGAGACCGGAGAGATCGTGGCGGGGTCCGAGCCGGGAGCGCCGGTCGATCCCGGTCTGAAGCGCAAGGCCTGGCTCACCTCTGTGGTGATGGCCTGCCTGTGGCTGGTCTATTTCGTGGTGTTCGAGTTTGGCCTGATCCCGGTCGGACAATTCTTTCTGCCCAATCCGGTGAGCGGGTAGCTCACAGCCTTGCCGGAATCAGGGCGAACAGTCTAAACCGGCTGAGAACCTGAATTTTCCCCGCGCAAGACCGATAGAAGGCGTGCTTCATGGCCGGCTCTCACTCTTCTGGCGGCGCAGGTGCGTTCAGCGCGTTCGAGTTCATGCTCGCCTTCCGCTATCTGCGCACCAAGCGCGTCCATGGCGGGGTCACGCTGATCTCGGTCATCTCCTTTGTCGGCATCATGCTCGCGGTCGGCGCCCTGATCGCCGTGATGAGCGTGATGAACGGCTTCCGCCACGAACTTCTGAGCCGCCTTCTCGGCGTGCAGGCGCATATCTATGTCTACTCGGCCGATGTGGAGACCGGCGATCTCGACGCCATGCTGAGCGAGATCAATGGCCTGGACGGCGTGAACTATGCCGGGCCGGTCGTGGACGGGCAGGGGCTGCTGACCTCGGGGCGGCGGGCCTCCTTCGCGCAGGTGGTCGGCGTGCGGCCGCAGGACCTCTCCCGCTTCAGTCTTTTCCAGGAAGGCGAGGGTCGCGACGCCGCCTTCACCCAGGGCCAGTTCGCGGGCTCCATCGAGGGGTTTGGCGAGGGGCATAATGGCGGCGACGATGTGATCATCGGTTCGCAGATTGCCGCCCAGCTCGGCGTCTCGGTCGATGGCGATGTGCGCCTGATCTCGCCCCAGGGCGCCGCGACCCCGATGGGTACACTGCCGCGTCAGAAAACATACCGCGTCGGAGCGGTCGCCTCGGTCGGCATTCATGATGTGGACGCCATTCTGGTGCTGATGCCCATCGAGCAGGCCATGGTCTTCTTCAACCGCGACGGGCCGGACCGGATTGAGGTGCGGATCGACAATCCCGGCGACCCCGACCCTGTGGTCAACCAGCTGCGCACCCTCTATCCCAACGCGGTCGTGCGCGACTGGCGCGAGCAGAACCGCCAGTTCTGGGACGCGCTGCAAGTGGAGCGCAACATGATGCGCATCGTGCTGTCGATCATCGTGCTGATCGCGGCGATGAACATCATTTCCGGCCTGGTCATGCTGGTGAAGAACAAGAGCCGCGACGTGGCGGTGCTGCGCACGATGGGGCTGAGCGAGGGTGCGGTGATGCGCATCTTCCTGATCGCGGGGGCGACACTGGGTGTGCTGGGTACGGTTGCCGGCATCCTGCTGGGCCTGCTCGCCGTGGTGTTCATCGGCCCGATCCAGGATTTCTTCAGCCTGGTCTTCGGCGTGAACGTGTTCGACCCGAGCGTGTACCGGCTCTACCGGCTGCCTGCGCGCCTGGCCGCCAGCGATGTGATCTACGCGTCGCTCTTTGCCTTCCTGGCCTCGCTTCTGGCCACGCTAGCCCCGTCCTGGCGGGCAAGCCGCATCGATCCGGTGGAGGCGCTGCGCTATGAGTAGTCCGGCCCTGTCGATCCGCAATCTGGTCCGCATCTACGAGACCGAGGGTGAGCGCCTTCAGGTATTGCGCGGCGCAGATCTCGATCTCTACCCCGGCGAGCTCGTCGGTCTGGTGGGACCGTCCGGCTCGGGCAAATCCTCCCTGCTTCACGCCGCGGCACTTCTGGAAAAGCCTACCGCAGGCGAAGTGATCATCGAGGGCGTGAACGGGTTGAGCCTGCCGGACAAGATGCGCACGGCCATCCGCCGGCGCCAAGTGGGTTTTGTCTATCAATTCCATCACTTGCTGCCTGAACTTGATGCCCTCGAGAACGTCGCCCTGCCGCGGCGCATTGCCGGCGCCGGGGTGAAGGAGGCGCGCGAGGCTGCACGCGTTCGGCTTGAAAGCCTCGGGCTGGGCGGGCGTCTGGATCACCGGCCGGGCCAGCTCTCCGGTGGAGAGCAGCAGCGCGTGGCGATCGCCCGCGCGCTCGTCAACGATCCCAGGATCGTGCTGGCCGACGAGCCGACGGGCAATCTGGACCCGGCCACGTCCGACCAGGTCTTCGATGCGCTCAGCGCCGCCTGCCGCGATGCCGGCGCAGCCGCCCTGGTGGCCACGCACAACCTGGCCCTGGCCAAGCGGATGGACCGGGTGGTCACGCTTGTCGACGGACTGGTCGAGGCCTGCGCGCCGAAAACGGCCTGAACGCGCACCCCGCAGATTTTTTCCACAAATCGATACAGCCGGGTTGACAGACGGAACAAAAGAAGAATACACAAGGAAGAACAAAACAAGAAACATTCGGTTCTTCGCAAACAACACAGGGGATTAGTCATGCGTCGACTGCTTCAGGAAACCACGTCCGCGGTCATCGTTTTCGGCTTCATCGGAGCCGTCCTGACCTGGGGTGCCGCGTTCGCCGGCTGACCCTGGGGGCGGGGTCGGGCTAGGCTGGTCTCACGCGTTGCGTCGTCCAGTACAGGTCAGCCCCCATGTCCGACATGCCCTTCATCCATCTGCGTACGCGCTCGCCGTACTCGCTCCTCGAAGGGTCGCTGCGGATCAAGGACATGGTGCGGCTCTGCCGCCAGTACGAGATGCCGGCGATCGCGCTGACCGACACGAACAATTTGTTCGGCGCGCTCGAATTTTCCGAGGTGATGGCGGGCGAGGCGATCCAGCCCATCTGCGGGGTCACGCTATCGGTGCGGCTGGAGGAGGTGCGCGCGGGCGAACGCGCCGAGCCGGACGGGACTCTGGTCCTGCTGGCCCAGGACGAGACCGGCTATGCCAATCTCATGGCGCTATCCTCCAAGGCCTATCTGGAGGTCGGCCCGACCGAACCGGCCCATGTCCCGTTCGAATCCGTACTTGCCCTCAATGCCGGTCTGATCTGCCTGACCGGCGGGCCGGACGGTGCCCTGAACCGGCTGCTGGCCGAGGGGCGGGACGGCCCCGCGCTCGACTTGCTCTCGGGGCTTCACGAGGCGTTCGGCGACCGGCTCTATGTGGAACTCCAGCGCCACGGGCGGCCGGAAGAGTTGAAAGCCGAGGCCGTCCTCGTCCGCGAGGCGTATTCGCGTGCCTTGCCACTGGTTGCGACGAACGAAGCGTATTTTCCCGAGCCCAAGGACTACCAGGCTCACGACGCGCTCCTGTGCATCGCCGGGGGCACGTATGTCACGGTCGACGACCGGCGAAAGCTGACGCCCGAACACGATTTCAAATCGCCTGGCGCGATGGCCGGCCTGTTCAAGGATCTGCCAGAAGCCATTGAAAACACGATCGAGATCGCGCGCCGATGTTCGTATCGCCCAGTCACCCGTGACCCTATTCTGCCGCGTTTCCCGAGCGAGGGTGATCGCGACGAGGCTGAGGAGTTGCGCGTCAGGGCGCGCGAAGGCCTCGATGCCCGCCTGTCCAAGGTCGCCCCGTCGGCCGAGCGGGAAGTCTACGACCAGCGTCTCGAGCACGAGCTTTCCATCATCGAGGGGATGGGCTTTCCCGGCTATTTCCTGATCGTTTCGGACTTCATCCAGTGGGCGAAGGCGCACGACATTCCCGTGGGGCCGGGCCGGGGGTCGGGCGCCGGTTCGCTGGTTGCCTGGGTGCTGACGATTACCGATCTCGATCCGCTGCGCTTCGGCCTGCTGTTCGAACGCTTCCTGAACCCGGAACGCGTGTCGATGCCGGACTTCGACATCGACTTCTGCCAGGAGCGGCGCGGGGAGGTGATCCGCTATGTGAAGGATCGCTACGGCGCGGACCGGGTCGCCCAGATCATCACATTCGGTTCGCTCCAGGCGCGCGCCGTGGTGCGCGATGTCGGCCGTGTGCTGCAGCTACCCTTCCCGGTGGTCGACCGGATCGCCAAGCAGATTCCGAACAACCCGGCGCAGCCGGTCACGCTGGCCGAAGCGGTCGAAAGCGAGGCCAAGCTGGGCCAGATGCGGCGCGAGGACGAGGCGGTGGACCGGCTTATCACCGTCGCGCTCCAGCTGGAGGGCCTGCTCCGCAACGCGTCCACGCACGCGGCCGGCGTGGTGATCGGGGACCGCCCGCTGACCGAACTCGTCCCGCTCTATCAGGATCCGCGGTCCGAGCTTCCTGCGACCCAGTTCAACATGAAATGGGTCGAGCCGGCCGGCCTGGTCAAGTTCGACTTTCTCGGTCTGAAAACGCTCACCGTGATCGCCCGCGCGATCAAGTATATCGAGGGCGATGGCGGCGGCGTGATCGACATGGACACGCTGGGCTTCGACGACCCGGCGACCTACGAGCTTCTGGCATCGGGCGGGTCCATCGGCGTGTTCCAGCTGGAAAGCTCGGGCATGCGCGACACGCTCAAGAAGCTGAAGCCGGATACGATCGAGGACGTGATCGCGCTGATCTCGCTCTATCGCCCCGGCCCGATGAAGAATATCGACGTCTATGTCGACCGTAAATTCGGGCGCGCCGAGCCGGATTATCTCCACCCCGATCTCGAGCGCGTGCTCAAGGAGACCTACGGCGTCATCATCTATCAGGAACAGGTGATGCAGATCGCCCAGATCCTGTCCGGCTATTCTCTTGGGGAAGCCGACCTTCTTCGTCGTGCCATGGGCAAGAAGAAGAAGGAGGAGATGGACCAGCAACGTGTGCGCTTCAAGCAGGGCGCCGCGGAGAAAGGCGTCGACGAGGCCAAGGCGGACTTCATCTTCGACCTGGTCGCGGAGTTTGCCGGCTACGGCTTCAACAAGTCGCACGCGGCCGCCTACGCGCTCATCGCCTACCGGACCGGCTGGCTGAAAGCCAACCACCCGGTTGCCTTCATGGCGGCGCTGATGAGTCTCGATATCACCAACACCGACAAGCTGGCCGTCTTCTTCCAGGAGACACGGCGCATGGGGATCTCGGTCGAGGCGCCGGATGTGAATGCCTCCCGGGCCGATTTCTCGGTGGAAGGGGGGCGAATTCTCTATGCGCTCGGCGCAGTGCGCAATGTCGGCTTTGCCGCCATGGAGCATGTGGTGGCGGTGCGCGAAGCGGGCGGTCCCTTCCAGGATCTGTTCGATTTTGCTGAGCGTGTGGATCCGCGCCAGGTCAACAAGCGCGCTTTCGAGAATCTCGCACGATCGGGGGCCTTCGACAGTCTGGAACCTGACCGGGCCAAGGCGTTTGCTGCGGCCGAGACCCTGATTGCGTTGTCCCAGCGCGCTCACGGTGAACGGGAATCGGCCCAGGCTTCGTTGTTCGGCGGTCCGGCCGCGGGCGGGGACAGCCTGGAAAGGCCATCGCTTCGCGAGCCCGACCCGTGGGATCCGGTCCAGCGCCTGGACGAGGAATTGTCCGCGATCGGGTTTTACCTGTCAGGCCACCCGCTCGACGACATGCGTCCGGCGCTGGCCAAGCGCGGCGTCTCCCTGTTTGCCGATCTGCCGGCGAGGGCGGCTGAGGGCGCCCGCGCAGCCAGGCTTGCCGGCGTCGTCCGGCGGCGCCAGGAAAAGGTCTCGCAGCGCTCGGGCGACAAGTTTGCCTTCCTGACGCTTTCCGACCCGTCCGGTGAGTTCGAGGCGCTCGTTCCGCCCAAGATTCTCGCCGACATCCGCGACGTGCTCGAACCGGGCGCGGCGGTCATGGTCACCGCCAAGATCGAAGATAACGATGGCGAGATCCGGCTGATCATTGAGGGCGCGGAAACCCTCGATCCGTTCGCGGTCGAGCATGCCGGTGACGGCATGCGCGTGCACCTCGAAGACCCTGGCGCCCTCGACCAGATTCGCAGCCGCCTCGACCGGGCCAACGAGCGCGAGGGTGTGCCGCGCGGCGGTGTCCATATCCGGCTCGGGCTGAGCGACGGACAGATCGCCGAAGTGCGTCTGGCCGGCCAGCACGCAATCGACCCTGCCACGCGCGCCGCGCTCAAGCAGGTGGGCGGCGTGCTTGAGGTGGAGACGCTCTGATCCCTTGCGCCACGCGGCCAGATGGAAGCGAGCCTTGCTTCCGGCAGCCGGGCGGCGCGCGGTGTTTTCAGGGTTTGCACCGGGGCAGGGTTGCTTTACGGCTTCGTCCGGTGGCGTGGCCGTTACATTCAATTGGACGCTAGGCTGCACAGCGCTTGAGTGAAAGCGGTTCGACGGCTTGCCGCAGAGCCGCGTAGCTCGTATAAGCGCGCGCGATTCCACACACGGGGCATCGGCGTGAATGGTTCACGTCGTTTTCCGGTGTTTCGGCCCGGCTTGCCGGTCCGCGACTCCGCCCTGTGGAGGCCAACCGGAAAAGGAAAAACGATATGGCCCTTCCCGAATTCTCCATGCGCCAGCTGCTCGAAGCCGGTGCGCACTTCGGTCACCAGACCCACCGCTGGAACCCGAAGATGAAGCCCTTCATCTTTGGCGAGCGTTCCAACATTCACATCATCGACCTGTCCCAGACCGTGCCGCTGCTGCACCAGGCTCTGGTCAAGGTACGTGAAGTTGCCGCCGGTGGTGGCCGCGTCCTGTTCGTCGGCACCAAGCGCCAGGCGTCCGAGCCGCTCGCACAGGCTGCGCAGCGCTGCGCCCAGTACTACATGAATCACCGCTGGCTCGGCGGCACGCTGACCAACTGGAAGACCATCTCCCATTCCATCGCGCGCCTGCGCGAACTGGAAGAGCTGCTGGACCGCGAAGGCGGCCCGCAGGGTCTGACCAAGAAAGAAATCCTGAACCTGACCCGTGAGCGCGAGAAGCTCGAGCGTTCGCTGGGCGGCATCAAGGAAATGGGCGGCACGCCGGACCTGATGTTCGTGATCGATACCAACAAGGAATCGATCGCCATCCAGGAAGCCAAGCGCCTGAACATTCCGGTCATCGCGATCGTCGATACCAATAGCGACCCGGATCCGATCGACTATCCGATCCCGGCCAATGACGACGCGGCGCGCGCCCTGGCGCTCTACTGCGACCTGATTGCCGATGCGGTGCTCGACGGCATCTCCGACAGCCAGGCGGCATTCGGCATGGATCTTGGCGAGTCCGGAGCTCCGGTCGAACCGGCGCTGTCCAAGGAGGCCCCGGTCGAGGAAGCTCCGGCTGAAAAAACTCCGACCGAAGCCGCTCAGGCCGAAGCGTCCCCTGAAGGCGCAGCGTCTGAAAAAGCTCCGGCCGAAGACGCCAAGTCCTAATACGCGGCCGTCGTCGCATCTGAACAAACAGGAGACCTCCCCATGGCCCAGATCTCGGCCTCCCTGGTTAAAGAACTGCGTGACATGACCGGTGCAGGCATGATGGACGCCAAGAAAGCGCTGACGGAAACCGATGGCGACATCGAGGCTGCCGTCGACTGGCTGCGCAAGAAGGGTCTGTCCAAGGCCGCCAAGAAAGCCGATCGCGTGGCCGCCGAAGGCCTTGTTGCGGTGGCGTCGGCAAAGAGCGGCAAAGGCATGGCCGCCGCTGCGGTTGAAGTGAACGCCGAAACCGACTTCGTGGCGCGTAACGAGAAGTTCCAGACCGCCGTGCGCGAGATCGCCGAGCTGGCGATCGAAGCCGGCGAGGTCGGCAAGCTGTCGCAAGCCAAGACCGCTTCCGGTGCGAGCGTCACCGACGCCCTGACCAGCCTGATCGCCACGATCGGCGAGAACATGTCGCTGCGCCGCATGGCAGCCTTGAGCGTCGATGCAGGCGTTGTGGCGACCTATGTTCACAACGCGATGGCTGACAATATGGGCAAGATCGGCGTTCTGGTCGCGCTCCAGTCGGAAGGCGATGCCGGAAAGCTGGAAGAGCTTGGCCGCAAGATCGCGATGCACGTGGCGGCCGGTGCGCCGGCCGTTGCGCTCGCCTCGACGGTCGAGGATCTCGATCCTGCGGTCGTGAACAAGGAACGCGAAGTGTTCGCCGATCAGGCGCGCGCCTCGGGCAAGCCGGACAACATCATCGAGAAGATGGTGGAAGGCCGCCTGCGCAAGTTCTTCGAAGAAGTGGTTCTGCTCAAGCAACCCTTCGTCTTCGACCAGGACAAGTCGGTCGAACAGGCGATCAAGGATGCGGAAGCCGATGTCGGCGCTCCGATCCAGTTCGCCGGCTTCGAGCGCATGGTGCTCGGTGAAGGCGTCGAGAAGAAAGAGGAAGACTTCGCCGCGGAAGTGGCTGCAGTTTCCAAATCCTAGGCTATGGTGCGCGGGCGTTGGCAGCGAGTCTGCCAGCGCCCGTAGTCTGTATGGTGGCGAGAAAAGTGCGGGGAACGACATCGTGAGCGACGACTCTGAGGACATTATCCGCCCCGTACCGTCCGGTCCCTATCGGCGGGTCCTGCTGAAGATTTCGGGCGAAGCCCTGATGGGCTCGCAAAATTACGGCATCGACATGGAGACCGCCGAGCGCATTGCCGGCGAAGTCGGCCAGGCGGTCAATGCCGGCTACGAGCTGTGCCTGGTCATCGGCGGCGGCAACATCTTCCGCGGGCTTTCGGCCGCGGCCAAGGGGATGGACCGGGCGGCAGCCGACTACATGGGCATGCTGGCCACGATCATGAACGCCCTGGCCATGCAGACTGCGCTCGAGCGCAGCGGCGTGCCCACGCGCGTGCAGTCGGCGATCCCGATGATGACGATCTGCGAGCCCTATATCCGGCGGCGCGCCATCCGGCACATGGAGAAAGGCCGCGTGGTCATTTTCGCGGCCGGGACGGGCAATCCGTTCTTCACCACCGACACCGCTGCGGCGTTGCGCGCGGCAGAGATGGGCTGCGAGGCCTTGTTCAAGGGCACGCAGGTGGACGGAGTCTACGATGACGATCCGCGCAAGAACCCCAATGCCAAGCGCTTCGAGAGCCTCGACTATATCGATGTGCTGGCCAAGGACCTGAAGGTCATGGACGCTTCGGCCGTGACTTTGATGCGCGACAACCAGATCCCCATCGTGGTGTTCAACATTCTTGAAACCGGCGGGCTTGCCAATGTGCTGGACGGCAAGGGTGTCTCGACGGTCGTGGGCAAACCGGCCTAGAACCGGGCCCGAGAGACAAGACAAGCGGGAAGGATATATTCGATGACGACAGCGAATTTCGATCTGAAAGACATCAAGCGGCGCATGGAAGGCGCGGTCGAGGCGCTCAAGAAGGAATTCTCCGGCCTGCGGACCGGCCGCGCCCATTCGAGCCTGCTGGATCCGATCAAGGTCGATGCCTACGGCTCTCTCACACCGATCTCCCAGGTCGGCACCGTGTCGACGCCGGATGCGCGCATGTTGTCGGTTCAGGTCTGGGACAAGTCGCTGGTCGGCGCCGTCGACAAGGCAATCCGCAACTCGTCTCTGGGACTGAATCCCGTAGTTGAGGGCACGCTGCTGCGGATCCCGATTCCGCCGCTCAACGAAGAGCGGCGCCAGGAACTGGCCAAGACGGCCGGCAATTATTCGGAGCAGGCGCGCGTCGCGGTCCGCAATGTGCGGCGCGACGGAATGGACGCGCTCAAGCGCGCGGAAAAGGATGGCGAGATCGGTGAGGACGAGCACAAGAAGCTCGCCGACCAGGTCCAGAAATCCACCGACGCGAGCATCGAACAAATCGACCAGCTTCTGAAGTCGAAGCAGGAAGAGATCATGCAAGTCTGACACCGGGTACCGGGTCAGGAGAGGCAGTCATGGCTGCGCACACGCAAGCCCCAGAGCCGCTTCCGCGCCACGTCGCCATCGTCATGGATGGCAATGGACGCTGGGCGGCCAAACGGGGCCGTCCGCGCGCTTTCGGTCACCGGGCGGGCGTCGAGGCCGTGCGCCGGGCCGTGCGTGCCGCCGGGGAGCTGGGCCTCACTCATCTGACGCTGTTCGGATTCTCGACCGAGAACTGGCGCCGGCCCGCCGAGGAGATCGACGCGCTGTTCGATCTCCTGCGCCGCTTCGTCCAGGCCGACCTCGACAAGCTGGACGCCGAAGGGGTGCGCGTGCGCATCCTCGGACGCCGGGACAATCTGAACGACGACATCCAGCAGATCGTGGAAAATGCCGAGGCGCAGACCCGGCATAATGACCGGTTCCATCTCGCGATCGCATTCAATTACGGCAGCCGGGACGAGCTGGTCAGAGCCGCGCGCAAGATGGCCGCCGCCGCAGCGGCCGGCGAGCTGGATCCCGCAAATCTCGACGAGGCCGGCTTCGGCCGGTTTCTGGATACGGCAGACCTTCCCGATGTCGATCTGGTCATCCGCACCAGCGGCGAGCAGCGGACCTCGAATTTTCTCCTGTGGCAGGCCGCTTACGCAGAATACGTGTTCATCGAGACGCTCTGGCCCGATTTCGACAAGAGTATACTTGCCGATTGCCTTGCCCAGTATGCATCGCGCGACAGGCGGTTTGGCGCCGTGAAACTGAATGACCCAGTCTGACCCGCAGGCGGCCTCGAAAGCCCGCGATCCCGTTCTGCTCAAACGCATCCTGTCGGCACTGATTCTGGCACCGGTCGCGCTCGCATGCGTGATCGCGGGCGGACAGGCCTTCTCGATCTTTATTGCCGCCTTCTCCGCCGCGATGGCGTGGGAGTGGATTCGCATGTCCGATGCCACCGCTCGGCCACGCGCCTTCGCGACCGCGACAGGCACGGCGGTGGGTGCGGCTCTGCTGGCCGCGCAAGGTACGCCGGTCTGGGCGGCTTTCTGGATTCTCGCCGGATCGGTCGGTGTCTTCATGGACCGCAGACCCCGAGGCGGAGCGACGATCTCGCTGCTCGGAGTGCTCTACGTGGCGGCAAGTACGGCGCTTCTCGTCGCAATGCGCTCGCAGCCCGAGACCGGGCTGATCAGCGTGCTTTATCTGCTGGCCGTGGTCTGGAGCGCGGATACCTTCGCGTATGTCGCGGGCACGTGGCTTGGCGGCCCCAAGCTTCTGCCGGTGGCAAGTCCCAACAAGACCTGGTCGGGTCTGGTCGCCGGCCTGATCTTCGGCGTGGCCGGGGGGACGCTTCTGGCGGTGAGTTTTGAACTCGGCGCCGGACATGCCGCCCTTGTCGCGCTGCCCATCGCACTCGCGGCGGTGCTGGGCGATCTGGTGATGTCGTTGGCCAAGCGGCGTTTTGGGGTTAAGGATGCCGGCTCCGTCATCCCCGGCCATGGCGGTGTCCTGGACCGGGTCGATGCCTTGATGCTTGCCACGCTCGTGGCAGGAGGATTGATGCTGATGGCTCCCCAAGTCTGGCCTGTGGGCACACTGTGATGACACGCCAGGTGACCATTCTCGGATCGACGGGCTCGGTCGGACAGGCGACGCTTGACCTTCTAAGGCGCGCGCCGGAGGGCCAGTATTCGGTGACCGCCCTGACGGCGCACAGTAATCTCGACGCCTTGTGCGCGCAGGCGCGAGAGTTTCGTCCGCGTTTCGTCGCGATCGGTGACGAACGCCTTCATGGGGCGTTGAAGGCGGCACTCGCAGGTACCGGGATCGAGACCGGGGCGGGCGCCAAGGCTCTGTGCGAGGCGGCGGCCCTTGACGCGGACTGGACGATGGCCGCCATCGTGGGGGCTGCAGGCCTGCCACCGACGCTTGAAGCGGTACGCCGCGGCAAGACGGTTGCCTTCGCCAACAAGGAAGCCCTCGTATGCGCAGGGACGTTGTTCATGCGCACGGCCGCAGAGGCGGGCACGTGCCTGTTGCCAGTGGATTCCGAACACAACGCCATCTTCCAGGCCCTTGCCGGCCAATCGATGGATCAGGTTCGGCGGATCATCCTGACCGCTTCGGGCGGCCCGTTCCGCCAATCCAGCCGCGACGCAATGGCGCGGGCGAGCCGGGAGGACGCGCTGGCGCACCCGACCTGGTCGATGGGCGCGAAAATCTCCATAGATTCCGCGACCATGATGAACAAGGGGCTCGAAATCATCGAAGCCTGCCACCTGTTCGATCTCCCGCCTGCGCGCGTCGATGTGCTGGTCCATCCGGAATCCATCGTGCACGGGCTGGTCGAATACGTGGACAGCGGACTTCTGGCCCAGATGGGGTCGCCGGACATGCGAATCCCGATCGCGCACGCGCTGGCGTGGCCTGAGCGCCTGGCGACTTCGGTCGAGCGGCTCGACCTCGCGGCCCTTGGCAGGCTGACGTTTCAGGCTCCAGATGAGGACCGGTTTCCGGCCCTGAGCCTTGCCCGGCAGGCGATGGAAGAAGGGCAGGCGGCCTGCATTCTGCTCAATGCGGCGAACGAGATTGCCGTTGAGGCTTTCCTGAACGGTCAGATCGGCTTTCTTGACATTGCCGCCCGGGTTTCTGACGCTCTCGACTGGCTGGTTCACAGCCCGTTCAGCGGGCATCCGGTTTCCTCGTTCGAGGACGTGTTCGAGATTGATACTGCGGCCCGCGAGGAAACGCGCCGCCAGATCGGTCTTCAGGCTGCGGAGTAGGGGGCTCTCCGCGCCGCAAGGCGATAGGTGAGGGAAAACTGAATGTTCGAGACACTCTCTTCCGGCCTGTTGAGCCTGATCGCCTTCGTGGCCGTGATCTCCTTCGTGGTGGTGATCCACGAGCTGGGCCATTTCTGGGTCGGGCGCCGCTTTGGCGTTCACGCAGAGGTCTTCTCCATCGGATTCGGCCCGACGCTGGTGTCCTGGACCGACAAGAAAGGGACGGACTGGCGGATCGCGGCCCTGCCGCTGGGTGGCTATGTGCGGTTTCTGGGCGATGAGAACGCCGCCAGCGCGTCGGATGCCGAGACTCTGGACCGGCTGCGCAGCGACCATGAGTGCGCCGATCAGGTCTTTCATTTCAAGCCGGTCTGGCAACGCGCCCTGATCGTCGCCGCCGGACCCATTGCGAATTTCCTCCTGGCAATCCTGGTCTTTGCCGCGCTCGGCATGATGCGCGGTGAAGTCCGCATGGAGCCTCTGGTCGGCACGGTGCTCGAGGAGTCACCAGCGGCCGAAGCCGGGTTCGAACCGGGCGACCTGATCGTGTCGATTGAGGGCCGGCGCGTCGAAGGCTTCTTCGACGTGACGCAGGCCGTGTTCATGCGCGCCGGCGAACCGCTGGAAATCGTGATCGAACGTGACGGCGAACGCCGGACGCTGATCGCAACACCTGAGCGACGGGTTCTCGACGACCCTCTGGGCGGGCAACGCGCGCGCGGTGTTTTGGGCGTCAGCCTGTCGCCCGAGGCGCAGGTCACGACACAACGCTATTCCGTGCTGGAAGCGCCGATCTATGGCGTGAGACAGACCGCCGAAACTGTTGGCCAGATTCTTGACTACATGGGCAGGCTGATCACGGGACGCGCTTCGACCGAGTATCTCAACGGTCCGATCGGCATCGCCACGACGGCCGGACAGATCGCCAACATGGCCGTCGACGCGAATGGGACAGCCCAGGTTGAAGGGGCAGGTCCGAGCGGTGCCGACCGTCTGGTCAGACTTGCCGGGGGGCTGCTCGGGCTTTCCGCGCTTCTTTCCGTGGCGCTGGGATTGATGAATCTCCTGCCCATTCCGGTACTCGACGGCGGCCACCTGCTGTATTACGCCTACGAAGCCGTTGCGAAGCGTCCTCCCAGTCAGGCGATCCAGATGACCGGTTTCCGGTTGGGGCTTGCCCTCTTGCTTGGGATGATGCTTGTAGCGACCTGGAACGACATCAGTTATTTGCGCGATTTGTTTTCTTGATCGATCGCGTCGGGTGAGGGACCGGAAGACGCTTATGTTGAAATATTTCAATGGTCTTGGCGCAGCATTCGCGTCCGTGTTCCTGCTCGCCTCCGGCGCGCAGGCCCAGGAATCGACGCCGGCGCTGACCGAGACCGACGTCCCGGTTGCCACTCAGGCCCAGAGCGCCGAGCAGGACCGCCAGCAAATCCTGCAAATCCTGGTGGAGGGCAATCGCCGCGTCGAAGCGGATACGATCCTGTCCTATCTGTTGATTCAGCCCGGTGACGTGCCGGAGCCCCGCCTGATCAACCTCTCCATCCAGACCCTGTTCCAGACCGGCCTGTTTTCAGACGTCCGCGTGGCGATCGATGGCCCCACGCTGGTTCTGTATGTGGAAGAGAACCCGATCGTGAACCGGGTGATCCTGGAGGGCAATCGCGCGATCGCCGACGACAAGATTACCGACGAGATCGAAATTCAACCGCGCGCCATCTTCACCCGAGCGCGCGCCCAGTCCGACGTTCAGCGCATTCTCGAAGTCTACCGCCGGTCGGGCCGCTTCGCGGCGCAGGTGACGCCAAAGATCGTCGAGCTCCCGCAGAACCGCCTGGACCTGGTCTTCGAGATTTCCGAAGGCCCGGTTACTGGCGTTCGCCGCATCAACCTGGTGGGCAACCGCGCATTCAGCGATTCCGAGCTGCGCGGCGAGATCGTGACGCGCGAAGCACGCTGGTGGCGTTTCTTCAGCTCGAACGACAATTACGACCCCGATCGCCTGGAATATGACCGCGAACAACTCCGGTCGTTTTACAACGACCGTGGCTTTGCCGATTTCCGGGTCGTCTCCGCGATTGCCGAGCTGACGCCGGACCAGGAAGACTTCTTCATCACCTTCACCATGGATGAGGGCGAACGCTACAATTTCGGCGAGATCAGCGTCTCCACCGAAATCGCGGACCTTGACGAGGAATATCTGGCCCGCATCGTCGCGACCCAGCCCGACCAGCTCTATGTCGGCAGTCAGATCGAGGAGTCGATCGACACGCTGACCTTCGCGGCCGGTGCAGCCGGTTACGCCTTCGTGGACATTCGCCCGCGCGTCACGACCAACCGGGAAGATCAAACGGTCGATATCGAGTACGTCATCAACGAGACGCCGCGCGTCTATATCGAGCGCATCGACATTGTCGGCAATACGCGCACGCTCGACCGCGTGATCCGGCGCGAGTTGCAGATCGTGGAAGGCGATGCCTTCAACCAGGCGCTGCTCGACTATTCGCGCAACCGCGTCCGCTCGCTGGGCTTTTTCGAAGAGGTCGAAGTCGAGCCGATCCAGGGCAGCACGGCCGACCGCGCACAGGTGCGCGTCAACGTAACCGAACAGCCGACCGGTGAACTCGCCTTCGGGGCGGGCTTCTCCTCCACAGATTCCTTCCTGGTCGATTTCTCGATCTCCGAGCGCAATCTCCGAGGCCGCGGGCAGTTCCTGCGCCTGCGGGTTTCGGCCAGCTCGCGCCGTCAGCAGATCGATATCCGCTTCACCGAGCCTCGCTTCCTGGACCGCAATCTCGCGGCGGGTATCGATATCTTCCAGGTCAGGACCGATTTCTCGCAGGAAGCCTCATTCGAAACCCAGTCGACCGGGTTTTCGCTTCGTGCCGGATTCCCTCTGACGCGCTCGGTATCGGGCAGCGTGAACTACACGCTGCGTAATGACGAGGTGAATACCTTTGGCGGTGTGTCGCCATCCATTCTCCGCGCGGAGGGCGCGCGTCTCACATCGCTGCTTGGCTATTCGGTGTCCTGGGATCGCGTCGATAACAGGAATGAGCCGACCAATGGCTTCCGTGTCGCCTTCAATCAGGACATGGCCGGGTTCGGCGGCGATGTGCGATACGTCCGATCGGAACTTCAGGCGGGCATCTACCGAAACGTTTTCCGGGACGATATCGTCTTCTCCGTTACCGGTGAGACGGGGCTTCTGCTCTCCTGGGGCGGCGATACGGCGCGGATCAATGACCGCTTCTTCAAGGGCGGCAATTCATTCCGCGGCTTTGAAACGGCCGGTATCGGGCCGCGCGTCGTTCAGCGCCAGACCGGCACGGACGAACTTGCGTCCGGGGATGCGCTGGGCGGTAACTTCTATGCCATCGGCGCAGCGGAACTCGCTTTCCCGCTTGGTCTGCCCGAACAATACGGCATCCGCGGCAGCATTTTCACGGAAGTGGGCACGCTTGGCCTTCTTCCTGACGAAGATCAGATCGAAGATCTCGGCGGGACCGCGGCCTACACCGTGGACCGCCTTGAACCGCGCGTGTCCGCAGGCGTGTCGATCTTCTGGGATTCGCCCTTCGGTCCGGTCCGATTCGACTTCGCAGAGGCGCTCGTGAAAGAAACCTACGATCGCTCCGAATTCTTCCGCTTCAGTACAAGAACAGGGTTCTAGTCCAATGCTGCGTACCTTCTCCAAACTTCTCAGCACGCCCGCGCGCCTGCTGCTTGCTTCGCTCGCTCTGGCTGGCGGTCTGGCCGGCGCGGCGTCAGCGCAAAACGTGCTGGTCATGAACGAGCAGCGTATTCTCGCCGAGAGCGCGGTCGGCCAGCATATCGCCACCCGCGTGGAGCAGATCGGCAACGAGATTGCGGCCGAGCTCACCCCCATTCGCGAGCAGATCCAGAGCGAGAGCGAAGCGCTCAACACCGAGACCTCCTCGCTGACCGAAGACGCCATCCAGCAGCGTCCCGACCTCGCCCAGCGCTTCCAGGCGCTGCAAGTCGAAGCGCAGCGCTTCGAGCAGACCCGCCAGGTTCGCCAGCGTGAACTGCAGGTCACACAGCGCCGTGCCATGGTGCCGGTGATGGAAGCGCTTGAGGAAATCCTGCAGGAAATCGTCAACGAGCGCGGCGCCGACATCCTGATCGATCGCGCCAACCTGGTTTTCGCCACGGAAGCGGTCGATATTTCCGACGCGGCCATCCAGCGCCTGAACTCGCGGATGACCACGACGCCGGTCAATCGTGTGCGCCTGTCGGTCAACGAGGCCGGCGAAGTGCAGATGACCGAAGACCAGTAGGTCCCGAACATGGCAGTCGATACGCGGTTCTACGAGCTTCTCGGCCCGCTTTCGGCTGACGACATTGCCTCGCTCGCCGGCGGTGAACTCGTCGGCGAGGGTGGGCGTGAGGTTCATCAGATCGCCGCACCGGCCAAGGCCGGTCGCGGCGATCTGTTTTTCCTGACCGATCCGAAAGCCGCCGATGCGGTCCAGGCGAGCGATGCCGTCATCCTTGTTTCCGACCCGCTTGTCGCGGAGCGTCTGGCGAGTGCGGGCAATAGTGCCGTGGTGACCTCCAGCCCGCGTGCGGCGCTGGCGCGGGCGACACGTCACCTCATCCGGCCCAGGGAACATCTCGGCGAATCGCTGATCAGCGCCGATGCCGAGATCGACGGCTCCGCCCGGTTGTCGCCGGGCTGCATCATCGGACCAGGGGCGCGGATCGGTGCGGATGCGCGGATCGGGGCGGGCGCGGTTATCGGACCGGGCGTCGAAATCGGCGCATCCACGCGGATCGGTGCGCGCGCCGCGATCGGCTTCTCGCTCATCGGGGAGCGGTGTGACATTTCGGCCGGAGCAATTCTGGGCGAGACCGGGTTCGGGCTCGCTTACGAGAATGGTGAAATGCTGACCCTGCCTCATGTCGGGCGGGTCATTCTGGACGACGAAATCACCCTTGGCGCCAACGTCACGATCGACCGCGGCATGTTCGACGACACGCATCTGAAGAAGGGTGTGCGCGTCGATAACCTCTCCCACATCGCCCACAATGTCGTGGTCGGCGAATACTCGGTGATGGCTGCCTTCGCGGGCGTCTCCGGCAGCGTGCGCATCGGGCGCGGCGTCCAGTTCGGCGGCCGGGTCGGTGTTGCCGATCACCTTGAGGTCGGCGACCAGGCGCGCCTGGCGGCCGACTGCGCGATCATGCGCGATGTCCCGGCCGGGGAGACCTGGGCGGGGTCGCCAGCCCAGCCGATCCGCAACTTCATGCGTGAAACCGCCTGGATCCGACGGGAAAGCGAGCGCGCGCGCAAGCGACGAAGCAAGACCTCCTAGACACGGGCGGGCCACGCGCCTACCCAGCCGGTCCCCATCTTCCGATTGCCGGAGACATTATGAGCGCAACCATCCACCCCACCGCCGTTGTGGATCCGAAGGCACAGCTGGGCAGCGATGTCGAAATCGGCCCATTCTGCGTCGTGGGCCCCGACGTCACCCTGAAAGACCGGGTGAAGCTGCACGCCCACGTGGTGATCGAGGGACGCACCGAGGTGGGCGAGGACTGCGTCTTCTACCCGTTCGCGGTGATCGGCGGCGCGCCCCAGGACTTCAAGTTCAAGGGCGGGGATGTGCGACTGGTAATCGGGGACCGTAATACCTTCCGCGAGCATTGTACCGCTCATATGGGAACCGAGGCGGGCGGCGGCCTGACACAGCTTGGTCACGACGGCTACTTCATGGTCGGCGCCCACATCGCGCACGACTGCCGGGTCGGCAATAATGTGTGGTTTGCCAATAACGCGACCCTGGGCGGAGAAGTCAGCGTCGGCGATTACTGTATCCTGGGCGGGCTTTCCGCCATCCACCAGCGATGCCGCGTCGGGCGCTACGCCTTTATTGGCGGCGGAGCCGCGGTGACCGGCGAAGTCATTCCGTACGGCATGGTAGACAATCTGGGCTGGCTCGCCGGACTGAACCTGGTCGGCTTGAAACGCCGCGGCTTCAGCCGGGACCTGATCCACGACCTGCGCGCCGCCTACCGGATGATATTCGCCACCGAAGGCAAGTTCACCGAGCGGGTCGAGGATGCGGCCCGTCTGTTCGGGGAGCGCAAGGAAGTGATGGAGATCATCGATTTCATCCAGTCGCCCTCTGCGCGTCCGCTCTGCGGACCGGAACAGCGCTAGGCCATGATGTGGCACCGGCTCGGACTGATTGCCGGTGGGGGTGGCCTGCCCAAGGCCATCGCGAAGGCCTGCTCGCAGGACGAGCGTCTTGGTTGCGTCATCGCGCTTCAGGGGTTCGCCGACCCGGCTGACTTCCCCGGGGCGACCGTGCGAACGATCGCCCAGTTCGGGCATGCGATTTCTGACCTTCGCGAAGCGGGCTGCGACGCGGTATGCCTTGCCGGGGTCGTCAAGCGGCCGGATTTCTCGGCGCTCAAGCCCGATTGGGCGGGCGTAAAGCTGCTGCCGCGCGTGCTTTCGGCGGCGACGCGCGGAGACGATGCTCTTCTGCGAACCATCGTCGGCGCCTTCGAAGAAGCCGGTTTCACCGTGGTTGGAGCTCAGGAACTCACCGGTGGATTGCTTGCGGTCGAAGGTCCTTTGGGGCGGCTCGCGCTGAGCGAGGCTGATCGAGAGGACGCGCTCAAGGCCCTGGAAATCGCCGCGGCAACCGGCTCGCTCGATATCGGGCAGGGCGCAGTCGTCTGCGGCGGACTGGTCCTGGCAGTCGAAGCCCAGGAAGGCACGGACGAGATGCTCGCGCGGGTCGCGACGCTGCCTTCGAATATTCGCGGCCAGGCCGGGGCGCGCCGGGGCGTGCTGGCCAAGCGCCCCAAACCCACGCAGGAGTTGCGCGTCGACCTGCCCGTGATCGGCGTATCCACCGTCATTGGGGCCGCGCAGGCGGGGCTCGCGGGGATCGCGGTGATTGAGGGTGGGGCGCTGATCATCAACCCGGACGACGTCGCACGTGCGGCCGACGAGGCGGGCCTGTTCGTGGTCGTCCTGCCGAGCGACGAGGTCGAGACGCCATGAGCCGCTCCGGTCCGCCGCGAATCTTCGTTGTGGCTGCAGAGCCGTCAGGTGACCTGCTGGCGGCCGATCTCGTCCGCCATCTACGCCAGCTCCGGCCCGACGTCGCGGTCGCCGGAGTGGGCGGAAAAGCGCTCGCCCGGGAAGGGATAAACTCTCAGGTCGATACGGCAGACCTTTCGGTTCTGGGGATGTTTGACGGCTTCAAGATATTGAAGCTAGTTCATGAAAGAGCAGAAGAAACCGCCTTGGCGGCGAAGGAATTCGAGGCGGATGCCGCCATTCTGATCGACTCCTGGGGTTTCATGTTACGCGCGGCCTGGAAGCTGACCGAGCACGCCCCGGATACGCTCCGGATCAAGTATGTCGGGCCTCAAGTCTTCGCCACGCGGCCGGGGCGCGCGAAGGTGCTGGCCAGAACCGTGGATCATCTTCTGGGCATTCATCCGGTCGATCCCGACTATTTCGAGCCGGCCGGCCTGCCGACGACGTTCGTTGGCAATCCGGCCCTCGAGCGGATGAAGCCCGGTGACGGCGCGGCCTTCCGGAAGAAATACGGGCTGGCGGAGGACGAGCCGGTGCTGCTGGTTCTGTTCGGCAGCCGGCGGAGCGAGCTGGAACGGCTCTACGAGCCCTTTGCAGAGACCGTGGCGCGTGTGCGCAAGGACCGTCCCCGGGTGCGCGTCCTTACCGTGCTGTCTGACTCGATTGCGCAAGGTGTGCGAGACCGGATGGCCGGCGACGAACGCATGCAGGATGCGGTCATCGCTGCGGAGGAGGACCGGGAGGACGCGTTTTCCGCGGCCGACCTGGCTCTGGCCTGCTCGGGGACCGTGACGCTCGAGCTTGCGTCTCTGGGAGTGCCCACGCTGGCGGCCTATCGCCTCGGCTGGGCCAGCTGGGCGCTGGCCCGCTTCGTGCTGATGCGGTCGAAATATATCAGCCTGGTCAATATCGCGGCGGACGAGATGCTGATCCCGGAATTCGTCCAGACGCGCTGCCGGCCGGCCGAGCTGGCCCCGGCGCTTATCGAGCTGCTTGAGTCGCCTGAGCGCCGCGCAGAGCTATCGCGTCGACTGGTCGCCCAGACACAGCTCATGCGGGGCGGCGGCGGGTCGCCCGGCGAGAGGGCGGCGCGGATAATCCTCGATCTGATCGAGACGAGAAAAAAACCGGCGGCCTGAAAGCCGCCGGTTCTTCTCTGTGGTCAGAAAGCGCCGCCTAGCGCTTGGTAATCGGCACGTAGTCGCGGGCGGTTTCGCCGGTGAAGACTTGACGGGGACGGCCGATTTTCTGGCTCGGATCCTCGATCATCTCCGACCATTGCGCGATCCAGCCGGTGGTCCGGGCCAGAGCGAACAGCACGGTGAACATTTCGGTCGGGAAGCCCATCGCCTTCAGGGTGATGCCCGAATAGAAGTCGATATTGGGATACAGCTTCTTCTCGACGAAGTAGTCGTCCTCCAACGCGATCTTCTCAAGCTCCATGGCCACGGCGAGGAGCGGATCGTTCTTCACGCCGAGCTCGTCGAGCACGGCGTGGCAGGTCTCGCGCATCACCTTGGCGCGCGGATCGTAGTTCTTGTAGACGCGGTGACCGAAGCCCATCAGGCGGAACGGGTCGTCCTTGTCCTTGGCGCGCTTCACGTATTCGGGAATCTGGTCGACCGACCCGATCTCGCGAAGCATGTTGAGCGCCGCTTCGTTGGCACCGCCGTGAGCGGGCCCCCAGAGCGAGGCGATACCGGCGGCGATACAGGCAAACGGATTGGCCCCCGAGGAGCCGGCGAGCCGGACGGTCGAGGTCGAGGCGTTCTGCTCGTGATCGGCGTGCAGCGTGAAGATTTTGTCCATCGCCCGGGCCAGCGTCGGCGAGGGCTCGTAGTCCTCGGCCGGGACCGCAAAGCACATGCGCAGGAAGTTGGAGGCGTAGTCGAGGTCGTTGCGCGGCGAGATGAAGGGCTGGCCGACCGAGTATTTGTAGGCGCGTGCCGCAATCGTCGGCATCTTCGCGATCATGCGGTGCGCGCTGATCATGCGGGCTTCAGGATCGTTCACATCGGTGCTGTCGTGGTAGAAGGCCGCTAGGGCGCCGACCGTGCCAACCATGATCGCCATCGGGTGCGCGTCGCGGCGGAAGCCGCGGAAGAACTGGTCGATCTGATCGTGCAGCATGGTGTGCCGGCGGATCGTCCAGTCGAAGTCTTCAAGCTGTTGGGCGGTCGGCAGTTCGCCGTTCAGCAGGAGATAGGCCACCTCGACGAAGCTCGCATTGTCGGCCAGCTGATCGATCGGATAACCCCGGTAGAGCAGGGTGCCTTCGCCGCCGTCGATATAGGTGATCTGGCTTTCGCAGCTCGCTGTGGAGGTGAAGCCCGGATCGAAGGTGAAAACCCCGGCATTTTTGTACAACGTACGAATATCGATGACGTCCGGACCGACGGTACCGCCCAAAATCGGCAGGTCGATCGTCTTCCCGTTAATCGTCAGCTGGGCAGTGCCTTTTTCCTTGGCTTTGTTTTCCATCTCTCCAACCCCTTTTTCTGGCGCAGTTTGTTGCGGCGATTGGCCCTTCAGATAGGTTTGAAGGGCGTGGTTTTCTATAGCTGATCGTCGAGCCTGGACAGCGTCTCCTCGCGTCCCAGGACGGCAAGCACGAAACTCATATCCGGCGCCGGTGCTCCACCGGTCACTGCAGCGCGCAGCGGCATGCCGACCTTGCCGAATCCGACCGCTTCTTCCTCGGCAAAGCTCTTCAGACGGGCGTCCAGCCCCGCTTCACTCCAGTCGGCCTGGCCGGCGAGAACATCGCGCAGCCGGGACAGGCGCTCGCGTGCCTCGTCGTTCAGCGCCTTGGCCTGCTTTCCTTCAAGCTTGAAGGGACGCGGGCGCAAGAGAAACGCGGTCTGATCCTCGATCTCGGCCAGCGTCTTGGCGCGATCCTTGATCGTGCCCATGGCCTTGAAGACCCAGGCGCGTGCCGTGTCATCGGTACGCAGGTCTTCACGCCCCGCGATAGCATCCCAGAACAGATCGGCCAGGCGCGCATCGTCAGCCCGCTTCATGTGAAAGGCGTTCACGCTGGCCATCTTGTCGAAGTCGAGCCGGGCGGGAGCCTTGTTCAATCCGTCGAGATCGAAGGCCTCGACCATCTCCTCGTCGGTGAAGAGTTCCTGGTCACCCTTGGCCCAGCCCAGGCGAAGCAGATAGTTGCGCAGGCCCTCGGGCAGATAGCCCATGTCCCTGTAGGCTTCGACGCCGAGTGCGCCGTGACGCTTGGAGAGCTTCTTGCCGTCTGGACCGTGGATGAGTGGGATATGCGCGAAAACCGGCACATCCCAGCCCAGCGCCTGGTAGATTTGCGTCTGGCGCGCGGCATTGGTCAGGTGGTCGTCGCCGCGGATGATATGCGTCACGCCCATATCGTGGTCATCGACCACAACCGCGAGATTGTAGGTCGGCCCGCCATCATTGCGCAGAAGGATGAGATCGTCGAACTCCTTGGCGGCCCAGCTGACATCGCCCTGGACGGCATCCTCGATCTCGACGCCGTCCTCCGGTGCGCGAAAGCGAACAACGAAGGCGGCCCCGTCAGGCGCCTCCGACGGATCGCGGTCGCGCCAGGGAGAGCGCAGGGCCCGGCCTTCCGCGAAGGCCGTCTCCCGCAAGCTCTCGACCTCTTCGGGCGTGCAGTAACACTTGAATGCCTTGCCAGTCTGCAGCAGCTCGGTCGCCACGGCACGGTGGCGGTCTGCGCGCTCGAACTGGGAAACGACGTCTCCGTCCCAGTTCAGGCCCAGCCAGGTAAGCCCTTCCAGAATGGCCTCGACGGCTTCGTCGGTAGACCGGGCGCGGTCCGTGTCCTCGATCCTCAGTTTGAACTGGCCGCCGTGGTGGCGGGCAAACAAGGAACAGAACAATGCGGTGCGCGCCCCGCCAATGTGGAGAAAGCCGGTGGGCGAGGGGGCGAAACGGGTAATGACCTGAGTTGAATTCTGCACGTGCGAAATCTTGCTGCGCTGCGAGGTGGGCGCGATCATTAGCACGCCGGCCTCAAAAAGAGATAGTCTTCCAGTGAACTCTTTTGCGGGCAGGGCGCGCAATGACCCTTCTTCAGGTGGTGGACCGGGCCGTGACGCCCATGCGGTGTCGCACGCGGCGCGCTCTGCTCGGTTGGGCAAAAACCGCCTTTGATGCACCCGATCCACGCCGTCTCATCCTGTGGGCGCCGGTGGCCATCGGCGCCGGCGCGGCAGCCTATTTCGCGCTTCGAAGCGAGCCACCGCCCCAGACACCGGGGCTGGCGGTTGTGATCGCGATCCTGATCACGGTGTTGGCCGCACGCATGCACCGCCACCCGCGCGGTCTGGTTGCACTCATTCTTCTGGCATTGACGCTCACCGGGTTCGCGCTGGCTCAATGGCACGCGCAGAGCTTTGCGTCCGGCGCGGACCACGGCCGGGAACGCGCGCACGTTCTGGAGGGATGGATTGAGCGCGTCGAGCGATCGGGCACACGCGAGCGGCTCATTCTTCGCGTCACCGACATGGAGGGCAGCGAGACGCCGCCCCACCGGGTTCGCATCCGGACCCGGCTGGGGGAGCTGGAACCCGGTGACTTGGTCCGCGTCAATGCCGTGCTGGCTCCACCGGGAGGCCCGGCCGCCCCGGGCGGTTACGATCCGGCTCGTGCCGCCTGGTTCGACGCGATCGGCCTTACAGGGTTTGCGATTGCTCCACCTGAAGCGATCCTGTCGGGCGAGACGAGCGACCGGGCTGTGCGCGATTTCGTGCGATGGCGCTGGCGCCTCGCCGAGCGCATCCGTGATATGGGCGGCGAGGACACAGGCGGCCTGGCGGCAGCGCTCCTCACCGGAGACAGGTCCGGCGTCTCCCAGGCCCAGGCAGATGCCCTACGGGTGTCAGGCCTTGGACATATCCTCGCCATTTCGGGACTGCACATGGCGTTGGTGGCCGGCGGGATCTATTTTGCCGCGCGGTTCGCTTTCGCAGCCATCGTGCCGTTTGCCAGAGCCTACGATCCACGCAAACCCGCGGCGCTGATCGCGCTCACAGCCGCGCTCGCCTACCTCGTCGTTTCGGGCGCATCGGTTTCCACACAGCGGGCCTTCATCATGACCGCCGTGGTTCTGTTCGGCGTCATGCTCGACCGGCGCGCCTTTTCCTTCCGGTCCCTTTCCCTCGCGGCGCTCATTATCTTGGTGATGGCACCGGAAAGCGTGATCGAACCGGGTTTCCAGATGAGTTTCGCTGCGGTGGCGGCCTTGATCGCGGTCTTCGATTTGTGGACGCGGCTGCGCCGGGCGCCGATGCAGCCACCCGGCTGGGTAGCGCGCGCCTGGAACGGATTTGCGGGACTTGCCGCCACATCCCTGGTCGCCGGCATGGCGACCGGCGCCTTCGCGGCCTTCCACTTCCAACGCCTGGCGGCATACGGCTTCCTGGCCAATCTGGCCGCGATGCCGGTCTTCACCTTCTGGGTGATGCCCTGGGGCGTGGCGTCGCTCTTGCTGATGCCGGTCGGACTGGAAGCCGGGCCGCTTGCACTGATGGACGCCGGACTCCGCGTCGTGATGTGGGTGGCCAACGCCGCTGCGACGCGCGAGGGGGCCGCTATCGCGGTCAGCGCGGCGCCTGGCTTGACGGTGGCGCTCTACGGTCTCGGGTTCGCGCTGCTGACCATAGGCCGTGGCGCGGTTCGTCCTGCGGGTGCTGTGCTGATCGCGGCCGGATTCTCGGTCTGGAGCAGTGCAACGGCACCCGACATGCTGATCACGGAAAGCGGCGCGGCAATCGCGCGCTACGCGCCGGAAAACCCCGACGCCGAGGGCGAGGACAGGCAATGGCAGACCAATGACCGGCGGCGAGGGCGGTTCGATGCGCGCGTGTTTCTTCAGCGTGTCGGCGAAACCAATACCGCGCCGGCGGGAGCGGATTTGCGCTGTGACGCTCTTGGCTGCACGGGCCAGACCGTGGATGGGCTGGTCCTGGCCTTTCCGAACAGTGCACAGGCGCTGGAAGACGATTGCGCGCGCGCCGATATCATCGTGATCGATGTGACCGTCTCACCGTGGCTGACGCGGCGTTGCGCGGCGTTCGTTTTCGACAGCCGCGAACGCTCGCGCCTGGGCTCGACCGAATTCTGGATCCGTGACGGTCAGGTCATCCGCTTTCAGGGTGCGAATACGGCGCGGGGCTTACGTCCCTGGACGCCGCGGCCGGACGGCTAGCCTCCCGGCCCGAGCGCCTGGCATTCAAGGCTCTAGTGATAACGACGGATCAAGCCGACGAGCCGGCCCTGCACGCGAACGCGGTCCGGACCGAAAATACGCGTTTCATAAGCCGGGTTCGCCGCCTCAAGCGCAATGGAATTGCCCTTCTTGCGAAGGCGTTTGAGCGTTGCTTCCTGATCGTCCACTAGCGCCACGACGATCTCGCCGCTGCCGGCGGTATCGCACCGCCGGATCACCACGACATCGCCGTCGAGAATGCCGGCGTCGATCATCGAATCGCCGCTGACCTCAAGCGCGAAGTGCTCGCCTCCCGAAAGCATGTCGGGAGGGACGGGGAGGCGATCGGTTTCGTGTTGAATCGCTTCGATCGGCACACCAGCCGCAATACGTCCCAGAACGGGGACTTCCGAGGTCTGACTGCCGCGGTCCGATCGTCCGAAATCGGCCTGAACGACGTTGCCGGGTGCAGTGTCGGGACGGGACCCGGTCATTTCCGGCATTTTGAGAACTTCGAGGGCGCGCGCACGGTGGGGGAGCCGACGAATGAAGCCGCGCTCCTCCAGCGCGCTCACCAGGCGGTGAACGCCGGATTTCGAAGCCAGATTAAGGGCTTCCTTCATTTCGTCGAACGAGGGCGAGACACCATCGCGGCTCAAACGCTTATGGATGAAAACCAAAAGCTCGTGCTGCTTCTTGGTGAGCATGGACGTCCCCCTGCGGCTGGAACAAAAGCGGAAGTTATGCCGAATGTTCTATGCCTGTTCCATGCAGGCGTCAAGCCGCGTGGCGGACGCGGAGGGCTAGCCGAGGAGCTGGCGAGTCGCTTGGGTGACGTCGTCCTGCCGCATAAGGCTTTCACCGACCAGAAGCGCCCGCGCCCCGGCCGAGGCGACCCGCGAGACATCGTCCGGCGTGAAGATGCCGCTCTCGGCCACCAAGAGGGCCTGCGTCGGCGCGTGCGGCGCGAGCGATTCGAATGTCTCCAGACGCGTCTCGAAGGTGCGCAGATTGCGGTTGTTCACGCCCACCAGAGTGGCGCCGAGCTGATTGGCGCGTTCCATTTCCGCGCGGTCGTGAACCTCGACAAGCGCGTCCATGCCCCATCTGGCGGCCTCATCCATAAGGGTGCGCGCCGTGTCATCGTCGACCGCGGACAGGATGACGAGAATGCAATCGGCGCCGAGTGCGCGCGATTCGGCAATCTGCCAGCGCGTGTACATGAAGTCCTTGCGCAGGACCGGCAGGGAGACAGCGTCTCGCGCGGCCTGGAGGTAGGCATCCTCGCCCTGGAAGCTGGGCGTATCCGTCAGCACAGAGAGACAGGTCGCACCGCCGGCCTGATAGGCTCTGGCAAGTGCGGGCGGATCGAAGTCCTCGCGGATCAAACCCTTGGATGGGCTTGCTTTCTTGACCTCGGCAATCAGCGACGGGCGGCCATTGCGAGAGGCCAATTCAAGCGCCGAGGCGAAGCCGCGAACCGGCGGCGCCAGCTCTGCAGCGACGCAGACGGCCTCAAACGGCCGGTCAGTCTCGCGGTTGCGGACATCCTCGCGCTTGTACGCTTCAATTCGGGTCAGCACATCGCTCATCGGGTTTCCTCGTGAGTCACATCACTTAGCGTCTGCAGAGCGCCTCTCGCTTGGCCCTCATCGATCGAGCGCGCAGCGAGCGCAGCTCCCTCGGCCAGGTTCTCTGCTTTTCCGGCGAGGATCAGCGCAGCCGCCGCGTTCAGCAGCACGATATCGCGATAGGCCCCGGTCTCGCCATCGAGCAGACGGCGCAGCGCCTGGGCATTGTGCTGAGGATCGCCGCCTTTGAGCTCATCGAGCGAGGCCCGTCTCAGACCGGCATCCTCAGGGGTCACTGTGAACCGGCGTATCTGCCCTGTCGGCGTGAGTTCGGCCACAAGGCTCTCACCTGTTGTGGTCAATTCGTCGAGCCCGTCACTGCCGTGCACGATCCAGGCACGCTCGGCGCCGAGTCCGCGTAGAGCTTCGGCCATGGGCTCCAGCCAGCGTTCATCGAAAACCCCGAGAAGTTGACGCCTCGCGCCGGCCGGATTGGACAACGGACCCAGCAGATTGAAAATCGTACGTACTGCAAGTGTCTTGCGGGCCGGTCCGACATGGCGCACGGCACCGTGATGGGCCTGCGCGAAGAGGAAACCGACACGGGCCTCGCGCAGGGCCTTCTCCACCGATGGCACCGAGGCGAAGATATTCACGCCGATAGCTTCGAGGACCTCCGCCGAGCCGGATTTGGAGGATGCCGCCTTGTTGCCGTGCTTGGCGACGGTGGCGCCAGCGCCGGCTGCGACAAGGGCGGCCGCAGTCGAGATATTCCAGGTGCCGCGCGCATCGCCGCCCGTTCCGCAGGTGTCGATGGCGTCTTCAGGCGCGTGCACCGGCGTCATGCGTGACCGCATAGCCTCGGCGCCGACGATCAGGGCTTCGGGTGTCTCTCCGACGGCAGCAAGCCCGATCAGCAAACCGCCTATCTCGACCGGATCGGCCTCACCGTCCATCAGAGCATTGAAGGCTGCCTCCAGGGCAGACCGGTCCGGCGCGCGGCCGGCGGCCAGGGCCTGTATGGCGGGAGACAGCCGGCTCATGCCGGAATGGCAGCCGGCAGCCCGGCAAGCGTCAGGAAATTGGCCAGAATCTGGTGACCGCTCTGCGAGGCGATGCTCTCGGGATGGAATTGAACCCCGTGGATCGGCCGCGTCGGGTGAGACAGCCCCATGATCTCGCCGTCGGCCGTACGCGCGGTCACCTTGAGCGGACTGTCGGCTGACAGCTCGACTGCGAGAGAGTGGTAGCGCGTGCCCAGGAGCGGACGAGGCAGTTCATGGAACACGCCGGCACCCTCGTGCTCGATTTCGCTGGTCTTGCCGTGCATGATTTCACGCGCCTGGACGACCTTGCCGCCAAAGACCTGCCCGATCGCCTGATGGCCGAGGCACACACCGAATATTGGAAGTGTTTCCGAGGCGTTGCGGATCAGATCGAGGCAGATCCCGGCGCGGTCAGGATCGCAGGGACCCGGCGAGATCACCACCGCGGACGGCGACATGGCAAAGGCCTCGTTAACGCTGATCGCGTCATTACGAACCACCCGCACCTGGCTTCCCAACTGCTGGAAATAATGGACCAGGTTGAAGGTGAAGCTGTCGTAATTGTCGATGAGCAGGAGCATGAGACGTGGCCGACCCTTCCAGTGAACGAGGGGCGAAGTTAGGCGAGGCGCCGCCCCGCGCCAAGCTGGCCGACTCACGCTATGCAGCGTTCATGACTCAGACCGCTGCCTTTGCGCCACATCTGGGCGCGGCAATCGCCGCGGGCCTCCTGATCTGTTCCGGCCTGGCCTTCCAGGCCGGCGCGGAGGGCGCGGTCATGCGGCTAGAAGACAGCCTGGGCGGCCTTGCTGTGTCTGGTGATGCGCAAACGGCGACAAGCTCAGTCGCGCGAATTGCTAATCACGAAATAGTACCGATACCTACCGAATATACTTCGAGTTTCGATGGAACTGTGACGACAGTTCAGGATGCCGGGGATGCGTTCCTTCAGACTCCGACACTCGCCATCATCATCGACGATGTGGGGCTCGACCGCATGGCGACCGAACGCCTGCTGGCGCTTGATATCCCACTGACACTCGCCTTCCTGCCCTATGCAGACGCGACCCCGGAGCTGGCATTGGCGGCTCGGGCGGCGGGAAAGGATGTTTTCCTTCATCTGCCCATGGAGCCGGTTGGTCTGGACGATCCTGGGCCGCATGCGCTGGCGCGCCATCTGACAGCCGAGCAGATCGGCGAACGGGTCCGCTGGGCGCTGGCCCGCGTGCCGGGCGCAACCGGATTCAATAACCATATGGGCAGCCGGCTGACCTCGGACGCTGCGGCCATGGATGCGCTCTTCGCGCCGCTTTCGGGGCAGGGTCTGGTTTTTGTGGACTCGCTCACCAGCAGTGAAAGCGTGGCCGGCGACCGGGCTGCGCAAGCCGGGCTGAGGGCCTATCGCCGCGATGTCTTTCTCGACCATGAGATCGACGAAGAAGCAATCGATTCAGCGCTTTCGGACGCGCTTTCCCGTGCGCGCGAGACCGGATCGGCGATTGCCATCGGCCATCCGCACAGCGTGACCCTTGCTGCGCTGGAAGGGCTGGGCGCCCGCGCCGCCCGTGAAGGTGTTCAACTGGTGACCATCCGAGATCTCGCCGCTCGGGAAAGCTAGGCGAAGCGCCAGGCTTCCGCAGCGGCCCGGAACAGGGCACGGGCCTTGTTGACCGATTCCTGACGCTCGAGTTCGGGATCGGAATCCAGCACGACGCCGCCGCCTGCCTGCACATGCATCTGGCCGTTCTTCACGATGGCCGTCCGCAGGGCAATGCAGGTGTCGAGACCGCCGCCCGCGCCGAAATACCCCACTGCGCCGGCATAAATGCCGCGGCGGTGGGGCTCCAGTTCATCAATGATTTCCATCGCCCGGACCTTGGGGGCGCCAGAAACCGTACCTGCGGGGAAGCCGGCAAAGAGGGCTGAAACCGCATCCTCGCCGTCGGCCAAACGGCCTTCGACATTGGAAACCAGGTGCATGACCTGACTGTATCTCTCGATTATCTCCCTGTCGGTAACCGTTACCGAACCAGGAAGGCAGACGCGGCCCACGTCATTTCTCCCGAGATCCAACAGCATCAGATGTTCGGCCCGCTCCTTGGGGTCGGCGAGCAGGTCGCGCTCGTAGCGCGCATCGCTCTCCGGCGTCGAACCGCGCGGACGCGTCCCGGCGATCGGGCGCATCGTGACGATCCCGTCGCGCAGCCGGACCAGGATTTCCGGGCTGGACCCCACGATCTGGAAATTACCCAGATCGAAGTAGTAGAGAAACGGGGAGGGGTTGGTCCGGCGCAGCGACCGGTAGAGCGCAAAGGGCGGCAGGGTGTATGGCGCCGAGAAGCGCTGGCTGGGAACGACCTGGAAGATATCCCCGGCGCGGATGTAGTCGCGCGCACGCTGGACGCGCTCGTGAAACGCGGCGTCAGAGGTGTTCGACTGTGCGCTCGGCTCTTCGTCGCGGCGTTCGCCCTGGCGGTGGCCGGGCGAAGGGGAGTCCAGACGGTCGAACACCGCCTCGATGCGCCGGGTCGCCGCCTCGATGGACTCCTCCGGCGACACACCGTCGCGCGGCCGGATCGGCGCGGCGGCCATGATTTCCTGCGCGAGCGCATCGAACACGACCATGACGCGCGGCCGCATCAGCGTGGCTTCGGGCGTCTGCAGCGGATCGGGATCGGCGTGACCGGGCAGGGTTTCGACATGGCGCACCATGTCGTAGCCGAGATAGCCGAACAGCCCGGCCGAGAGCGGGGCCAGCCCGCTCGGCATGTCCAGGCGGGACTCGTCGATGAGCGCCTTGAGCGAGTCCAGCACGGGGACGTCCTGAGCGACGAACTCGTAGGGCTGCTGACCGGGCGCGGGGGCCCGGGCCAGCTCGGCCTTGCCGTCCCGGCAGCGCCAGATCAGGTCCGGATCGATCCCGATGGCCGAGTAGCGGCCGCGATAGGCGCCGCCCTCGACGCTTTCCAGCAGGAAGCTGTTCGTACCGGCGCCGGCACCCGCCAGCTTGAGGTAGGCGGAGACCGGCGTCTCCAGATCGTCCACGCGGCGCGCGGTCAGCAGGACCGGCTTGCCCTGGGCGAGAAGGCTGCGCGCCGTGGCCAGGTCAGGCGTGAATGCGGACATGAGGCGTGGTTCCGCGCGTTACGGGTTGGCGTTCGAGCGGCCCAGAGCCTGATCGATCAGGGTGGGGTTGCGTTCGATCTCATACGTTGTCAGCAGGTGGGTCCGGATCAGCTGGGACAGATCGCTTTCAAGACCGGCGGCGATGTCGGTGCGTGTCTCGTCCGTGGGGTCCAGGCTGGCCGGGGGCATGATCTCGCTCACGCGGGCCACGGCCCGGGTCCGCTGATCGCCCGCACGCGCCTCGAACACCTCGTTCTCGCCGGCCGCGAAGGCGCGGCGAACCAGGTCCTGATTGAACGGCCCGGCCGTTTCGGACCGGCGCAGTGTCGCGGTTTCCACTCGCGCGCCCTCGCCAAAGGAGTCGGCAATCGCGTTCAGGTCCTCGCCCGCTTCAAGCCGCGTCATCGCCTCGTCAGCGCGTTCCTGCAGCCGCTCGTCAACCGTGCGGAAGCGCCACAGCGTCTCCGCGCGCTCGCGGACCTCGGCCAGATCGGGGACGCGCGCGGGTTCGACCGCATCGACGCGCAGCACGAAATACCCGTTCTCGCCATACTCGGTGGGATCGGTCTCGAACCCTGCGGGAAACTCGAACGCGGCGGTCAGAATTTCCTCGTTATCGGCAAGGCTCCTGACCCGGACGCCATCGGCCGTCACGCCCGACTGCGACACGAAGTCGAAATACTCCACCGGAATGCCGGCCTGCGCCCCGGCCTGGTCGAGCGCCATGCCGCCGGCGCGGGCTTCATCGAGTTCGAAAATCTTGTCCAGAACCAGCTGCTCGGCCTGATCGAGCGCCAGCTCGGCACGCAGACCGGCGCGGGCCTGTTCGAAACCGGGCACCTGGGGATCGTTCGCCGCATCGATCAGCACAACGCGCCAGCCGAGCCGGGCCTCCACCGCGACCGCCTCGTTCGCGCCGGCCTCGAAAGCTGCATCGGCCACGGCGCTCTGGGGAATTTCGTAGGCCTGAACTTCGGTGAGTTCCACCGGCTCGCCCAGACCGAATTCGGCGGCGACCTCGGCCGGATCGGTCCCGGCATTGAGCGCCGCGGCCGCGCTTTGCGCCGTGGCCTCGTCGGGCGCATTCCACTGGCGCAGCGAGCGTGTGGAGGGATCGGCAAGCTCGCCATTCTCCAGCCGGATTTCGTAGAGATTGCGCAGATCGTCTTGGGCGACCTCGATGTCGCGCATCATCAGTTCCGGCGAAACGCGCGCCAGCGTGATCCGGCGGAGCTCGGGACGCTGGAAAGCCTGCGGCGTTTCGTCGATCAGGGTCTGAAGTTCTTCATCGGTCGGTGCAGGCAGGTCGCCGGCCAGGGCAGGCGAGAGGAAGAGGGCGTCGACCGACCGACGCTCGCCCTCATAGGCCAGGCGCGCCGTTGCCATCGTGTCGGGAACGGCCAGCCCGGTCAGCAGGGGCAGCACCAGCTGCGTCCGCATCAGGTCCCCGCGAACGCTGTCTTCAAACTCGGTCTCGCTGTAGTTCGCGTTCGAGAGGGCCTGGCGATAGGCTTGACGGTCGAAGCGGCCGGTAAACGGATTGCTGAACGCCTCGATCGTCTGAATGCCGGCGCGCACTTCTTCGTCGGACACGCCGAGACGCAAGTCGTCCGCCTTGGCTTCAATCGCGGCCTGATCGATGAGGCGGCCGAGAACACGGTCGGGCAGACCCGCCTGTTCTGCCTGCTCTCGGGTCACGCCCGGGTTCTGGGTCTGGATGTTGCGCAGCTCACGTTGATAGGCGGTGCTCAGCTCCCGGGCGCTGATCGTTTCGCCGCCCACGGTGGCCGCCGATGTGGGCGAGACACGGAAGACGTCAGTCACCCCGAACAGGGCGAACGCGGCCAGCAGCGGCACGATGATGATCAGGACGGCGAAAGGCGAGCGGGTGAGCGAACGAATGGCGGCAAGCATGAAGAATCAGGGCGCTGGGGCAGCGCCTCCCCCGGAATACGGTTGCAATTGCGCGCGAACCTAGCCGCCTCGCGGTTGGCCAGCAAGCGGGCGCTGCCGGTTCAGGGCATGCGTTGCCCGTTCGCGGCCACGCTGCTATCGCTGACGCCTTCAATCGCAATGGTGAGGAGCAGACGGTGCGGCGCACGCTAATCGCAGGAAACTGGAAGATGCACGGCCTGACCGCCGACCTGAGCTGGGTCGAGGCCTTCCACCGCGCCGCCAATCCCAACGCGCCCTGCGACGTACTGGTCTGTCCACCCTTCACCTTGCTTGCGGCCTTCGCGGCGCGCTGCACCGACAAGGCGATCGAGGTCGGGGCGCAAGATTGCGGACCGGCCGTCACGGGCGCCTACACCGGAGACGTGTCTGCGCAAATGGTCGCGGATTGCGGTGCGCGATACGTGATTACGGGCCATTCCGAGCGGCGGGCCGGGCACGGGGAAACCAGCGAGGCGGTTCGCACCAAGGCTGATGCGGCGTTGAGCGCGGGCCTGATCCCGATCATCTGCGTGGGCGAGACGCTGGAGGATCGCGAGGCGGGCAGGGCCGAAGATGTGGTCAGCGCGCAGCTGCACGGCAGCGTGCCGGAGTCGATCACGGGAGCGGATGTGATCGTGGCCTATGAACCGGTGTGGGCGATCGGCACGGGCCGGTCGGCAAGTGCGGAGGACGCGCAGTCCATGCACGCGCACATTCGCGAGATCTGGTCGCGCGGGCGCCCGGAGGCATTGCGGATACTCTATGGCGGTTCGGTCAAGCCGGACAACAGCGCGGAAATCCTGGCCGGGGCTGACGTTGACGGGGCGCTGATCGGCGGCGCAAGTCTGGACCCGGAATGTTTTGCATCAATTGTTAACTCTGTCCGGTAAGGCGATTTTCACCTGTTCTGCGAATACTGCGTTGAAGAAACATGCAGAAAGCAGACGGGGTGTTGAATGGCGGGCATTGATTACAAAAAGGCGTCCGCGGTCATTTTCGACCCGGTGCACGTCAATCTGAGAACCACGCGGTACGCGCTTCACGAGATCGGATTTCGCGAGATCGAAAGCATCGGTTCTCTGGCCGAAATGCGCCGCCGGATCGACGAAAAGCCGGCTCATCTCATCGTGCTCGAAACCTCACAGAACGAAGCAGAAGTCTTTCGCCTGGTCCGGGCGATCCGCTCGGGCGAGGTGGGCGGCAACGCGTTCATGGCGATTCTGCTGACCTGCTGGGTGCGCGACGGGAATATCCTGAAGCAGGCCATCGGCTCGGGCGCAGACGACGTGATCATTCGTCCGTTCTCCACCAGTTTTGTCGAGGAGCGTATCCGCACCCTGGTCAAGGCGCGCAAACCCTTCATCGTGACCAGCGACTATATCGGGCCGGACCGCCGGCGCGACGACCAGCGCGGAAGTGGCAGCGTAAAGGCGATCGAGGCGCCCAACACGCTCAAAGTCGCCGTTGAGGGCGACGAAGAGGCGATGCACCAGGCGGCGGCGTGGATTCACGAGGCGCAGCAGACGGTCGAAAGCGAGCGGGTGCGCCGTTTGTGCATGCGCATCGTCGTGGGCATGGAAGCGGCCGTGCGCGAGCGCCAGGCCGGACGCACAGCCCAGATCGATTTCACCGACCTGGAACGGACCGGCAAGGAATTGCGCATGCGCCTGGCCAAGGCACGGGCGCGCGAAGCGTGCCGGGTTGCCCAGGCGCTCGCCGAGGTCATCGTGTCGCTACAGACCGAAGAAGGCTTCAGCCGCTCCAATCTCGGCCTGGCCAAGGAGCTGGCCATGGGGGCCTACGCGGCCTTTGTGGGCGGCGACGATGCCAGCGGGATTCCGGGCGCGGGCGAAGAAATCGAACGCACTGTCGAAGCCTTGCGCAAGCGCATGGTGGTCCAACAGCAGAATGACGGTGGCGCAGAGGACGACGCTGAGCTAAAACGCGCGGCCAGCTAGACGCCGGACCGCTCGGGCCCGGCAGGTTCCAACGCGTAAAGCGAGCGTCATGACGACTGTTCTTCTCATCGTGCACCTTCTGGTGGCCTCGGCTCTGGTCGCGGTCATCCTCATGCAGCGTTCCGAAGGCGGAGCGCTGGGTATCGGCGGTGGCGGGCCGGGCGGCATGATGAGCGGACGCGGCGCGGCCAATCTGATGACGCGCCTGACGATGATTCTCGGCGCCATCTTCGTCGCGAACTCGGTTTTGCTGGCGATCGTGTCGGGTATCGACTCGACCGGACGTTCGGTTTTCGACGAGGAGCGCATCGAGCAGGATGGCGATTCGATCGAGGGCCTGTTCGGCGACGCGTTCAGCGGTTCGGGCTCCGAAACCGGCGACGAGGACGTTCCCCAGTTTCCCGCCGAGGACAGCCCGGCAGGCCAGTCGCCTGAAGTTCCAGGCGACGTCCCGGCCGAAGATCCCAGTGCCGAGACCGAAGAGCCTGCGGTTCCCGGCGACCGCTAGGCGGTCTGCTTTCGCGTCATCAACTGAGTTTTTGTGGCGGCAAGCAGGCTTGCCGCTTCCGCCCTTCGTGATTCTGCGCTAATCCGAGTGCCCATGCCGCGATATATTTTCATCACAGGCGGCGTGGTCTCCTCGCTTGGAAAAGGCCTCGCCTCAGCCGCCCTCGGAGCTCTGCTCCAGGCCCGTGGATACAAGGTCCGTCTGCGCAAGCTGGACCCGTATCTCAACGTCGACCCGGGTACGATGTCGCCCTACCAGCACGGTGAGGTCTTTGTTACCGAGGACGGGGCGGAAACCGATCTGGATCTGGGTCATTACGAGCGCTTTACCGGCGTCAATGCCGCCCAGAGCGACAATGTGACGACCGGGCGTATCTATTCCCAGATCATCGAACGGGAACGCCGCGGCGACTATCTGGGCGCCACGGTGCAGGTCATTCCCCACGTCACCGACTCGATCAAGAAATTCGTCCTGTCCGACGCCGGCGATGTCGATTTCGTGCTGTGCGAGATTGGCGGAACCGTCGGCGACATCGAGGGCCTGCCTTTCTTCGAGGCGATTCGCCAGCTCGGCCAGGAGCTCGGCCGCGATCAGGTAATCTTCATTCACGTGACGCTGCTGCCCTTCATCAAGGCGGCCGGCGAGATGAAGACCAAGCCGACCCAGCACTCGGTCAAGGAATTGCGCTCGATCGGCATCCAGCCCGACGTGCTGCTGTGCCGCTGCGAGATTCCGATCGATCCGGGCGACAAGCGCAAGATCGCGCTGTTCTGCAACGTGCCGGAGAATGCCGTCATCGAGGGGCGCGATGCGTCCTCGCTGTATGACGTGCCGCTGGAATACCACGCGCAGGGCTTCGACCGGGTCGTGCTGGAGCGTTTCCGCATCGACGATGCGCCCGAGCCCGACCTGACGCGCTGGCTGGACATCTCGCGCGTCGTTGCGGCGCCGGACGGGGAAGTCACGATTGCCATCGTGGGCAAGTATACCGTCCTGATGGACGCCTATAAGTCGCTGATGGAGGCGCTCGTCCATGGCGGCATCGCCAACGGCGTGAAGGTGAAACTGCGCTGGCTGGACTCCGAACAGTTCGAGCAGCCCGATTCGTTCGGCGCGCTGGAAGACGTGCACGGCATCCTGGTGCCGGGCGGCTTTGGCGAGCGCGGCGCGGAAGGCAAGATCGCGGCGGCGCGGTTCGCGCGTGAGCGCAAGATTCCCTATTTCGGCATCTGCTACGGCATGCAGATGGCGGTGCTGGAAGCGGCCCGGAACCTGGCGGGGATCGAGGATGCGACGAGCTCCGAATTTGCCGCCGAAGGTACCCACCTGGTCGGCCTGCTGACCGAGTGGCTGAAGGGCAATGCGTTGCAGCGCCGCTCGGCCGAGGGCGATCTGGGCGGGACGATGCGCCTGGGCGCCTATCCGGCGAGCCTGGTCGAAGGCACAAGGGTGCGCGAGATCTATGGCGCGGCGGAGATTTCGGAACGCCATCGCCACCGCTACGAGGTCAATATCGACTATCGCGAGCGTCTGGAGCGGGCCGGGCTGGTGTTCTCCGGACTGTCGCCGGACGGCATCCTTCCCGAGATCGTGGAATACGCCGACCATCCCTGGTTCATCGGTGTGCAATTCCACCCCGAATACAAGTCGCGACCGTTCGAGCCCCATCCGCTGTTTTCAAGCTTCATCTCCGCCGCGATGGAGCATTCGCGGCTGGTGTAGGTGAAGAGTTGCCTTGGCGGGCGGTTTTCTGTATAGCCGCGCCTTCACATCGCCGGTGAACACCGCGCGATTTCCGATTTTGAGTCGTTTGCAAGTGGAGAGACCCGATGGCGGTCCCTAAGAGAAAAACCACCCCGTCGAAGCGCAACATGCGCCGGTCCCATGACGCGATCGGCAGCACGGCGTATGTCGAGGACAAGGATAGCGGCGAACTGCGCCGTCCCCACCATGTCGATCTGAAAAGCGGCATGTATCGCGGCAAGCAGATCCTCGAGCCGAAAGACGACTGAGCCTTTTTCCAAGGCTCAATGTTTTTAAAAACCCCGCGCGAGAGATCGCGCGGGGTTTTTCGTGCGTGCCGGTCGAGCTCTGAAACCTGCGGCCGACCCAGAGGGCCGAGCCGGGATTTCAGCGTATGAATGTGAAGTCGGCCGGGGCTTCCCCCGCTTCGAACGCTCGTCTATGAAGCGCGCAAATCCTTCCCTTGCTCAGCAGGAACGCCTCCATGACCGCCATCGTCGATATTCTCGCCCGTGAAATTCTCGATAGCCGGGGCAATCCCACGGTCGAAGTCGACGTGATGCTGGAAGACGGCTCGCTGGGCCGCGCTGCGGTTCCCTCGGGGGCCTCTACCGGGGCGCACGAGGCCGTCGAGAAGCGCGACGGGGATGCGCGCTATAACGGCAAGGGTGTGCGCCAGGCCGTCAACGCGGTCGAGGGCGAGATCTTCGACGCACTGGCCGGCTTTGATGCCGAGGAACAGCGCCATATCGACGAGGTTCTGATCGGGCTGGACGGGACGGAGAACAAGTCGCGTCTCGGCGCCAACGCGATGCTGGGCGTGTCGATGGCGGTGGCCAAGGCGGCGGCCCAGGCGGTCAACCTGCCGCTCTACCGCTATGTCGGCGGCGTGAATGCGCGCCAGCTGCCGACCCCGATGATGAATATCATCAATGGCGGCGCGCACGCCGACAATCCGATCGACTTCCAGGAATTCATGATCATGCCGGTCGGCGTGGAGAGCTTTGCCGAGGCGGTGCGCTGCGGCTCTGAGATCTTCCACGCGCTGAAAAAGCGTCTCAAGCAGGACGGCCAGAACACCAATGTCGGCGATGAGGGCGGGTTTGCGCCCGACCTGAAGAGCGCGGAAGCCGCGCTGGACGCCATCATGAAGGCCACCGAGGACGCAGGCTACGCGCCGGGCGAGGATGTCGCGCTCGCTCTCGATGTGGCCTCGACCGAGTTCTTCAAGGACGGCCAGTACGTGCTGGAAGGCGCGGGCGTGACGCACAAACCCGAAGCGTTCGGCAGCTATCTGAAGAAACTGGTGGCCGATTATCCGATCCTCTCCATCGAGGACGGCATGGCCGAAGACGACTGGGAGGGCTGGGTCGCGCTGACCGAAGCGCTCGACGGGGAATGCCAGCTCGTCGGCGACGACCTGTTCGTGACCAATCCCAAGCGCCTGTGGCGCGGCATCCAGGAGGGCGCGGCGAACGCGATCCTGGTCAAGGTCAACCAGATCGGCACGCTCTCGGAGACGCTGGATGCCGTCGAAATGGCATTGCGCGCCGGCTATGGCGCGGTGATGAGCCACCGCTCGGGAGAGACCGAGGACGCGACCATTGCCGACCTGGCGGTGGCCACGAACTGCGGACAGATCAAGACCGGCTCGCTGGCCCGCTCCGACCGGACGGCGAAGTATAACCAGCTGCTGCGCATCGAAGCCGAGCTGGGCTCGACCGGGCTCTATGCCGGGCGCCGGGCCATCGCGGCGGCCTGAATGCGGCCGGGCGACTGACATTGCCCGAATCGCAACTGAGGCCTGCAAGGCGCTTCTAACTCTTCCTTTACGCTACGCCGGGTAAGGTTTGCCCACGATCCGCAGAAATGGCGGACGGTGGATGGGATGGTCTGATGAAGCTGAAGCGCTTCGCTCCGACTCTCGCGCTGGCAAGCGCTATCGCCTATCTGGGCTATCACGCCCTGGAAGGCGATCAGGGTCTGTACAGCTATATGGTGACCCAGTCGCGCATTGCGGAAACGCAGGCCGAGCTCGAGCTGGCTCAGGTTGAGCGCCGCGACCTGGAAGATCGCGTGGCGCGGCTATCCCCTGACCAGGGTGCACTCGACCTGGACTATGTCGAAGAGCGTGCGCGTGAAGTGCTGAACTTCGCGCATCCTGATGAAATCATTATAAAAATCGAACCGCAGCGCGTACGCTACTAAGCGTCTCCGACACTTATTTCGCAAGCGCAGCAATCCTTTTGCCGCTTTACCTGCCGGGCTGATCCCTGTTAAGTCCGGGCGGAACTCAGACAGGGAGCGCGACTTATTGTTCGCGTGCGAAATATGGCGAGCAAGAGCTCTTCCTCCTCCTCTACCTCCTCCGCATCGAAGAAGTCGTCCGGCGCGTCGAAGAAGCTGACGGTCGAGAAGGACCAGATGCTGTCCTGGTACAAGGACATGCTGCTGATCCGCCGGTTCGAGGAGAAGGCCGGCCAGCTTTACGGCATGGGCCTGATCGCGGGCTTCTGCCACCTCTATATCGGCCAGGAAGCGGTCGTTGTCGGCGTGCAGGGCGCGCTTGAAGAGGGCGACCAGGTCGTCACCGGTTACCGCGATCACGGCCACATGCTGGCCACCGGCATGGACCCGAACGGGGTCATGGCCGAGCTGACCGGGCGCGAGGGCGGCTATTCGCGCGGCAAGGGCGGCTCCATGCACATGTTCAGCCGGGACAAGAACTTCTTCGGCGGTCACGGCATTGTCGGCGCGCAAGTGCCCATCGGCACCGGCCTCGCCCTGTCGAACCAGTACAAGGAGAACGGCAAGATCTCCGTGACCTATTTCGGTGACGGCGCGGCCAACCAGGGCCAGGTCTATGAGAGCTTCAACATGGCCAAGATCTGGGACCTGCCGGTCGTCTACGTGATCGAGAACAATCAGTACGCCATGGGCACGAGCGTGAAGCGCTCGAGCTCCGAGACCCATCTCTACAAGCGCGGCGTGTCGTTCAACATTCCCGGCGAGGAAGTCGACGGGATGGACGTGGTGGCCGTGAACGAGGCCGCGGCCAAGGCCGCCGAGCATGCGCGCTCGGGCAACGGGCCGTACATTCTGGAGATGAAGACATACCGCTATCGCGGTCACTCCATGTCCGACCCGGCCAAATACCGCACGCGCGAGGAAGTCGACGATATCCGCTCGCACTCCGACCCCATCGAAGGCGCGAAGAAGAAAATCCTCGAAGCCGGCTATGCCGACGAGGACGCGCTGAAGAAGATGGACAAGGAGATCAAGGAGATCGTTTCGGACTCCGCGGACTTTGCCCGCGAGAGCCCGGAGCCGAACCCGGACGAGCTCTATACCGACGTTCTGATCGAGGGGTAGGGCGGTGACCGCTCACGAATTCCTGTCCCGTTGGCACGAAGCCGTACTGGCCAAAGACGCGACGGCGCTCTCCGCAATCATTGCGGAGGGATGCGAGCTGCGTTCCCCGGTCGTGTGGACGCCCACGCAGGACAAGGACTACCTGATTCACATTCTTCAAGGCGTGATCGAGACCGTCGACGGCTTTGCCTATCGAAACGAGGTGATTGACGGCCAGGACCTGATCCTGGAGTTCACCGGAACGGTCGATGGCAAGGGCCTGGTCGGTATCGACAAGATCACGCTGAACGAGCAGGGCGAAATGGTCCTCATCGAGGTCCTGATCCGTCCGCTCAACACCCTTATGGCCTTTGCCGAGCGCATGCGTGCGCATGCCTTGCGCTACCAACCTCCAGCCGGAGCGACCGCCTGATGCCCATCGAAGTATTGATGCCCGCCCTGTCCCCGACCATGGAGGAGGGCACGCTTGCCAAGTGGAATGTCAAACCGGGTGACACGGTCAGTTCCGGCGATGTCATTGCCGAGATCGAGACCGACAAGGCCACGATGGAAGTCGAGGCCGTGGAAGAGGGCACGGTCGGCAAGCTGCTCGTCGAGGAGGGCACCGAAGGCGTGAAGGTCAACGCCGTGATCGCCCTGCTGCTGGACGAAGACGAGGACGAGAGCGCCCTGGACGATTACACGCCCGGCGTGGACAAGCCCGAAGCCCAGGGCGCAGCCTCTTCCGATGAAAGCCCGGACGAGTCCGAGAGCGGCTCCGCCTCCCAGAAGGAGAGCGAAAAGGGCGGCGAGGCATCGGAGAGTTCCGATCACAAACAGCCCGAACGCGTGCGCCATGCCCAGCCGTCCGCCTCCGACCCGGAAATCCCCGAAGGCACATCGATGAAGGAAACCGCGGTGCGCGACGCGCTGCGTGACGCGATGGCCGAGGAGATGCGCCGCGACGAGGCGGTCTTCGTGATGGGCGAAGAAGTGGCCGAGTATCAGGGCGCCTACAAGGTGACCCGCGAGCTGCTGCAGGAATTCGGCGACAAGCGCGTCATCGATACCCCGATCACCGAGCACGGCTTTGCTGGGGTTGGCGTCGGGGCCGCGTTCGGCAAGCTGAAGCCGATCGTGGAATTCATGACCTTCAACTTCGCCATGCAGGCCATCGACCAGATCATCAACTCGGCGGCCAAGACGCTCTACATGTCCGGCGGCCAGATGGGCTGCCCCATCGTGTTCCGCGGGCCCAACGGCGCGGCCAGCCGCGTCGGCGCCCAGCACAGCCAGGATTATTCCAGCTGGTATGCCCATGTGCCCGGGCTGAAAGTCATCGCGCCCTACGATGCGGCGGACGCCAAGGGCTTGTTGAAAGCGGCCATCCGCGATCCCAACCCGGTCGTGTTCCTGGAGCACGAGCTGATGTACGGCGAGACGTTCGACGTGCCGGACATGGAGGACTGGGTCCTTCCCATCGGCAAGGCCAAGGTGCGCCGGACCGGGAGCGACCTGACCATCACGGCCCATTCGCGCATGGTCGGCTACGCGCTCGAGGCGGCAGAGACGCTGTCGCAGGAGCATGGCATCGAGGCCGAGGTCATCGATCTGCGCACGCTACGCCCGCTGGACACGAAAACGATCGTGGACTCGGTGAAGAAGACCAATCGCCTGGTCTGCGCGGAAGAAGGCTGGGGCCAGCATGGCGTGGGCGCGGAAATCGCCGCCGTGGTGACAGCCGAGGCGTTCGACTATCTCGACGCTCCGCCGGCGCGCGTGCACCAGGCCGACGTGCCGCTGCCCTATGCGGCGAACCTGGAAAAGCTCTCTCTTCCGGGCGTGGCCGATATCATCACCGCGGCGAAGGCCGTCTGTTACGTGGACTGATCGACAATGACCGAAGCCGATGTGATCGAGCAGCTGATCGAGTTCATGAACGTGCTCATGCTCGGCGTGTCGGTCTTCTTCACGATCGTGTCGGCCTATATCGTCGCGCTCTATGCGTTCCTGGCCCGGGCAGGGGGCATCTTGCGCCTGTTCGCCTTTGCCTTCTTCAGCGCTGCTGTCGCCTTCCTGATCGTCTTCTTTCAGGGCGCGCGCGTCCAGCACGCCGGACTGATCGACACGCTGTACGAGATTGACGGGCGACAGGGCCTTTCCCCGGCGGGACAGGCCGCGCTGATCAACTCGGCCAGCGGCGTGGATGCGAATATCGAGATGGTGATGTGGGCGGTCGGACTCGGCTTCTACGTTGCCACCTTCCTGCTGACCTTCTTCCCGCGCCTGATCCTGCGCGCGCCAAACGCTTAAACCCTGCGGAGCCTTTTCATGCCCATCGAAGTTCTGATGCCCGCCCTGTCGCCCACCATGGAGGAGGGCACGCTGTCCAGCTGGCAGGTCAAGGAAGGTGACGAGGTCAAATCCGGCGACATCATCGCCGAGATCGAGACCGACAAGGCGACCATGGAGGTCGAGGCCGTCGACGAGGGCCGGGTCGGCAAGCTGCTGGTCGAGGAAGGCAGCGAAGGGGTCAAGGTCAATCAGGTCATCGCCCTGTTGCTGGAAGAGGGCGAGGACGACAGCGCGATAGACGACTGGACGCCGGGTGACGACAAGCCGGAAGCCAAGGCGCCTGAGTCTTCCAGTGAAACCCCGGACGAGTCGAAGACTCGATCCGGGGCCTCTGGCAAGACAAGCGAGACGGGCGCCGAGGCCCCGGATCGCGCAAAGGGCGCGTCCGGGGTTTCAAACGGGAACGACGCCGCCGAGCAGTCCGGCAAGGCAAAACAGGCCGAGCGCCCCAATGTGAGCGAGGGCGCGTCCGAGACCAAGGCGCCGCCGGCGCCGGAGAAGGACGGAGAGCGGGTGAAGGCCAGTCCTCTGGCCCGCCGTCTGGCTGCCGATGCCGATATCGAGCTGACGGCCGTTACCGGCTCCGGGCCGCATGGCCGGATCGTCAAACGCGATATCGAAAAGGCGAAGGAAGAGGGCGTAGGCAAGGCCGCCGCGAAAGAGACGGCGAAGTCCGAGCCGTCCGCAGAGAAACCGAAACAGATCGACGAGAAAGAGCCCCTCAAGGCCTATGGCATTTCGAGCGAGCGCTACGAGATCGTCAAGGCGGACGGCATCCAGAAGATTTCAGCCAAGCGCCTGTCGGAGTCCTTCCGCGACGTGCCGCACTTCCCGCTCAACGTGGATGTGCATATCGATGCGCTGCTGGAGTTCCGCAAGAAGATCAACGCCAAGGCGCCCGAGGGCGTGAAAATCTCCGTCAACGACATCCTGATCAAGGCGTCCGGCGCGGCGCTGAAAGCCCAGCCCGACGCCAATGCGAGCTGGATCGAGGATGGCCGCGTGGCCCGGCACAAGCATGCCGACGTCTCGGTCGCCGTGGCGATCGAGGGCGGGCTGATCACGCCGGTGATCAAGGATGCGGACCGCAAGGGCCTGGCGGAAATCTCGCGCGAGATGAAGGACCTGGCCCAGCGGGCGCGCGACCGCAAGCTGAAGCCGGAGGAATACCAGGGCGGGACGTTCTCGCTGTCCAATCTGGGCATGTTCGGGATCAGCTCCTTTGCCTCCATCCTGAACCCGCCCCAGGGCATGATCCTGTCGGTCGGCGCGGGAGAGGAACGCCCGGTCGTGAAGGACGGGGCGCTGGCCAAGGCGACGGTGATGACCGTGACGCTGACCTGCGATCACCGCGTGGTCGATGGCGCGACCGGCGCCCGCTGGCTCAATGCCTTCAAGGCCTATCTCGAAGACCCGATGACGCTGTTGATGTAGAGCGATGAACGCGCCCCAAGTCATCAATATCGCCGCCAAGCACGCGCGCTTCGACGATGTCTGGTCGCCCAAGCGCGTGGCGCGGGTGGACGATTACGAGGTCAAGCTGGCCAAGGCCGAGGGCGAGTTCATCTGGCATCACCACGAGGAGGAAGACGAGCTCTTCCTCGTCTTCCAGGGCGTGCTGCGCATCGAGATCGAGAACGGCGAGCCCCTCGTCCTGCGCCCCGGGGAGATGACGGTGATCCCCAAGGGGCTGCGCCACCGCCCCGTGGTGGAGGAGGGTCCGGTCCACATGCTGCTGCTGGAACGTGCCGGCGTGGTCAATACCGGCCAGGAAGGCGGGGCGCTGACCGCCGAGGTCGGCGAAATCTAGCGCCGGCCTTCGCCCACGGTTCCGCGAGCAGCTCGAAAACAACGGAGCAGGACGGTTGCCGCCGGGTGCAGGGCTGGCGAAAGCGTCCTAGCTTGAGGCTGCCCACGTTCCGGAAGACGCGGGCACGCAGCCCGGAGACCTGTCATGAGCCAACCTGCCCATCTCGCCGAGATCCGCCATACCGATCTCGTCTTTCCCGACCAGACCAATCACCAGGGCACCTATTTCGGGGGCGCGGCGATGGCCGAGATGGACAAGATCGCCTTCCTGGTCGCCGCCCGGCATGCGCGCCGGCCCTTCGTCACGGCCTCTTGCGACAGGCTGGATTTCGAAGCGCCGGTCTATGTCGGCAATCTGATCGAGCTGACCGGACAGGTGCGGATGGTCGGGCGCACGTCGATGGTGGTCGATGTCGAGCTGTCGGCGGAGGACCTGCGAACCGGCGAGCGCCGCCTGTGTACGCGGGGCGCCTTCACCATGGTGGCCGGCGACCGCAAAACCAATCCCGCCCGCCTGCCACCCTCTCCGGACGCGCTGCCGGACTTCGCCGCATCGGACGCCGGGTTCGCGCGGGTGCTGCAGCTCGTTTTTCCCGGCGACACCAATCACCTCGGCCAGCTCTTCGGCGGCAATGCGATGTCGCTGATGGGCAAGGCGGCCTACATCGCCGCCGCACGCCATACCCGCAGCGATGTCGGCATGGCAGCTTCGGACAAGATCGATTTCATTGCGCCGACGAAGGAGGGCGAGCTGCTCGACGTCATCGCGCAGCTCTCTTCGGTCGGCCGGACCTCCATGCAGATTGCCGTGCGGGCCGAGGCCGAGGATCTGATGTCCGGCGAGCGCCGTCTGGTCGGCGAGGCGACCTATGTGATGGTCGCGCTTGATGAAAACGGCCGTCCGACCCCGGCGCGCAGATTGCAGCCGCACTCCTGACGGTGTGCGCCCGCGATTACAGACACGCCTGGCCGGACCTCGATCCCGCCTTCAGGCCAGCGCGAAGCGTTTGACGGCTTCACGCGCGATGGGTTCGCCGTGTTCCTGGACGAAGTGTCCGCCCTGTTCGATCTTCATCGGCTCGGGACAGTTGCGGATCACGCTGCGCAGCGACTCCATCACGGCGGGGCCGAGGACCGGGTCCTGCATGCCGATGGCCATCAGGCTTTCGCCGGACCAGTCCTGGCTCCAGAATTTCAGCGCCTTCTTGCCCGTGTCGACGCCCTCCATGTCCGGATCGGTCGGCACGATGGCCGGAAAGCGGCGCACGCCGGCCTTGTAGCGCTCGTCGGGGAAGGGGGCGGCGTAGGCGTTCGCTTCGCCATCGCTCATCCCCGCGGTGGAGCGTTTCAAGAGCGCGCCGACATCCATGTCCGGATGGGTACGCGCGTATTCGCGCCAGGCCTCGAACCCTTCGCCCGGGCTCTTGCCGATCCCGATCCCGGTATTCATCACGATGAGGCGGGTGAAGCGGTCGGGATAATCCATCGGCAGCGTCAGGCCGAGCAGCCCGCCCCAGTCCTGGCAGACCAGGCAGATATCGGTCAGGTCCAGCCGCTCGATCAGGGCCTTGAGGGAGTTGCGGTGCCAGTGGAAGGTATAGACGCTGTCATCCACCGGCTTGTCCGAGCGGCCAAAGCCGAACAGGTCGGGCATCACGACGCGCGCGCCGGCTGCCAGGAAGACCGGCGCCATCTTGCGGTAGAGATAGCTCCAGCTCGGTTCTCCATGCAGGCAGAGAAAGACCGGCGCATCCGAGCGCGGTCCTTCGTCATGGACGGCCATGCGCAGGCCCTCATAGCCGGGCAAGTCATCGATATAGCGCGGTTCATAGGTCCAGCCCGGCAGGGTGGCAAAGCGATCGTCCGGGGTGCGCAGGGCGTCAACGGTCGTCATAGGAACTCCTCACATGTCCATATCAGCATGCAACGCGCCGAGGTGTCTGGGAAAGCCCCGGCTGCCGGGCTTCAGCCTGCGAACACATGGTGGCGTCCGCCGGGCGTAACCGGTAAGAAAAAACCGACCCAAACGGCGGAGTTATTTCATGTCCGAAACAAAATTCGATCTGATCGTGGTTGGCGGCGGGCCGGGCGGCTATGTGGCGGCCATTCGCGGCGCGCAGCTGGGGATGAAGACCGCCGTGGTCGAGCGCGACAAGCTGGGCGGGATCTGCCTGAACTGGGGCTGCATCCCGACGAAGGCGTTGCTGCGCACGGCCGACGTGTATCATCTGATGAAGAACGCCAAGGAGTTCGGTCTCAGCGCGGACAATATCTCCTTCGATCTCGACGCGGTGGTGAAACGCTCGCGCAAGGTGGCCGGCCGGCTGTCCTCGGGCGTGTCCAGCCTGATGAAGAAGAACAAGGTGACCGTGATCGAGGGCGAAGCGCGCCTGGAGAAGGGCAGTGAGGCGCCGGCCGTCATCGTGAAGGCCGACGGCAAGGATACGCGCTACACCGCCAGTCATGTCATTCTCGCGACCGGCGCGCGTGCAAGGACCATCCCCCAGGCGGGACTGGAGCCGGATGGCAAGCGGATCTGGACCTATCGCGAGGCGATGGTTCCTGACGAGATGCCGAAAAAGCTGCTGGTCATCGGATCGGGCGCGATCGGGATCGAGTTTGCCGACTTCTACGCGACCATGGGCGCGGAGGTGACCGTGGTCGAGATGCTCGACCGAATCGTGCCTCAGGAGGATGAAGAAGTTTCAGCCTTCGCCCTGAAAGCGTTCAAGAAAAAGGGCCTGACCATCCATACCGGCGCGCAGGTCGAGAAGGTGAGCGTTTCCGGCAGCGCCGTAAAGGCGAAGATCAAGCTCTCCGGCGGCAAGACGGAAGAGAATGCCTATGACCGCGCGATCCTCGCCATCGGGATCGTGGGCAATGTCGAGAATCTCGGGCTTGAGGAGCTCGGCGTCGAGATCGAGAAATCCCACGTGAAGACTGACGGGTTCGGGCGGACCGGGGTTAAAGGCCTGTATGCGATCGGGGATCTGACCGGCGCGCCGTGGCTTGCGCACAAGGCGTCTCACGAGGGCATTATCTGCGTGGAGAAGATTGCCGGCGAGAACCCGCACGCGATGGAAACGTCGAACATTCCCGCCTGCACCTACTGTCATCCCCAGATCGCTTCGGTCGGCCTGACCGAAGCCAAGGCGAAAGAGGCCGGCTACGAAATCCGGGTGGGCAATTTCCCCTTTGTCGGAAACGGAAAGGCCATCGCGCTTGGCGAAGACCAGGGCTTTGTGAAGACCATTTTTGACAAGAAGACGGGCGAGTTGCTGGGCGCGCACATGATCGGTGCGGACGTGACCGAGCTGATCCAGGGCTATGCGGTCGGCAAAACGCTGGAAACCACCGAGGCGGAGCTCATGCACACCGTCTTCCCGCATCCGACCCTGTCGGAAATGATGCACGAGAGCGTGCTGGACGCGTACGACCGGGCCATTCACTACTAATCGCTTGCATCCGGATCAGGTCTTGAGTGCATCATGGCTGGCAGAGCGCACGCCAAGTGCGCCGTCTGGACAGGAGAAACATGATGTCAAATTTGGTTGGTCTGATTTCGAGTAGCGTCGTTCTGGTTGCCGCAGCCGCGGGAGCGCCCGCCTTGGCGCAGGACTCCGAATTCAATGGCCTTGCCGGCACCTACGACAGCGATACCGAGGGAAATCGCGAGATGAACGGCACCGCCGTCACCTCCCGCGGCCGGGTCGGCGGAGACCTGGAAATGAATGGCGCGAGCGTCGATGTCGAAGGTGAAGTCGGCGGGGATGCGGACCTGAACGGCGCCTCCATCGATGTCGACGCCAGAATTCACGGACACACGATCGCCAACGGGGCCGGAATCGATCTGGAAGGCTGGTATGGCGGGCCCGTGGACGTGAATGCGGCGGGTGTCGAGTTCGCCGGCGTCTTCGAAGGGCCGATCCGGGCGCGGGTCGGCGGTGCGACGTTGAGCGGTACGTTCCAGGAGGCGGTCGATATTTCAGGTGAGGGCCGCGGTGGCTTTTTCCGCCGCGGTGACCGCAGCGAAATCGTCATTTCCGGCGATCTCCAGGCAGGCGGCACGATCTGCGCGCATGAGGTTGTCTTCCGCTCGCGCGCGGCCATTGGCGCGCCGCTGACCGTGATGGCCGACAACGAACCGGAGCTGAACGAGTTGATCGACGCCTCGCTGGTGACGTTTACCCCGCGCGAGAACAGAGACTGCAACGGCGACTAGCCGAGTCCGTTTTTCCTTCAATCAGGCAGGTACAGGCGGCGTCCCGAGGGGGCGCCGCCTTTTTCGTTTCCGGACCTATGGCGTGCCGGTTCGTTCACGAGTTTTATCGTTTTTCGGAAAAAACGCTTTGATATCGAGTTTCGATATGTTATCGAGTTTCGATATGGTTGGTCACAATAAGAACGGTAAGAAAATGAAACGTCTCCTCCTGACTACCGCTGCGGCGTCGATGCTGATGCTGGGCGGCTGCATCATTGTCATCGAAGAGGGTGAGGCCAGCGCCGATCTGGTCGGAGTGGAAGGGGCTGCTGACACGCGCGACGTGTCCTGCGTCCCTTCTGACAATCAACGCTGCGAGCGCAGCTAGAGGAGGGCGAAATGAATATTCTTCATCACGTCAGATACGTGCTGGCTGCTCTTGTCCTGTCTGGCACCGCATTCACCGCGGCGAACGCCCAATATGTCGGCGGCGACCTGTCTCTCGATCTCGATGACAATGGCGACATCTTCGTGCTGGCTGCCGACGTCACCTTGAGGGGCCGCGTCGGAGGCGATGTCGACGGGCTTGCAGCAGACATGAGCATCGATGCCGACATCGGCGGCGATGTCAGTGTGGCGGTTGCCGACTTTCGTCAAGAAGGCCGCGTAGGCGGCGACGTGAATGTCGGCGCTGCCAACGCGGTGATTGCCGGAGAGGTGCTCGGTTCGGTCAATCTGGGCGCAGCCGATATCACGGTTTCCGGCCAGATTCGACAGGACCTGAATGCCAGCGGCGCTTCGGTTGTGCTCGAAGCCAGCGGGCTTGTCGGGGGCGATGCCGAACTGAATGGCCGCGATCTGCGTGTCGACGGTCAGGTCCTGGGCGGCCTGGAGGCGTTTGGCCGCGATGTGCGGATTTCCGGGGAGGTTGCCGGTCCGGTCGAGATCCGGGCACGTTCGGTCGTCATCGAAGAGTCGGCCCGCCTGCTGGGACCGGTGCTCGTCGAGAGCCTTCACGAGCCGACGATCGAGGATGGCGCAGTGATTCCCCAAGGTGTCACTTACGAATACCGCGAGTTCACAGATCGCGAATTCGGCGACTATGACGGCCCCAATTTCAAGCTGCCCGAGTGGCCGCTGGCTGGTGCATCGGCGTTCAGCGCGTTCATCCTGGGCATGCTGGCCGTCCTGATCGCCCCGCGCTCGGTGGGCGCCATTGCGGCAGCCTTCCGCCGCCGTCCCTTCATCTCGACCCTGCTTGGCCTCATTGTCCTGGCGGTATCTCCGGTACTCGTCCTGACCTTGATGGTTCTGCTGATGATCACGATCGTCGGCATCCCTCTGGGACTGATCCTGCTCTTCATCTACCCGGTGGTTCTGTTCCTGGCGTTTGCCTTCGGTGGCATGGCGGTTGGAGATCTGGTCTTCAATCGCAAGGGCGGGCAGGCCGGGCTGGGCCTTCGTGCCATTTCATTCCTGGTGGCGCTGGCCGCGATCGTCGCGCTCGGCATGATCCCGGTGATCGGATGGCTCATCGTCTCGATCGTCCTGTGTATCGGTCTGGGGGCGTGGAGTGTCGCGATCTTCTCACGGCACAATGATCGGGTCGCTACGACGGACGACGCGGTCTAGACAGACGTCCACTCTTGAAATTGCGCCCGGCTGGCCCGTGTCCAGCCGGGCGTTTTCGTGTTTACGCTCCCCGGGTGCGGCGACGCGCATCAGCATGGTGTGCTTGAACCTTGGCGCGCTCCGGTCCATGTAACGGCTCATGACGACACTGATTGATGCTCGCAACGCGCGCGCAGCGCGGCACCCGGAAAAGCAAAAGCGCGAGGACACCCCTGTCCTGCGCAAGCCGGACTGGATTCGCGTCAAGGCGCCCGCTGGCGGCGTCTTCTCCGAGACCCGTAATGTGGTGAAGGAAAACAACCTCGTCACGGTTTGCGAGGAGGCTGGCTGCCCGAATATCGGCGAATGCTGGTCGCAGAAGCATGCGACCTTCATGATTCTGGGCGATACCTGCACGCGGGCCTGCAGCTTCTGCAATGTGAAGACCGGACTTCCCAACGCGCTCGACGCCGACGAACCCAAGCGCGTGGGTGAGGCGACCGCGACCATGGGCCTCAAACACGTCGTCATCACCTCGGTGGATCGCGACGACCTGCCCGATGGCGGCGCGGAGCACTTCGCAGAGGTGATCCGCGAGATTCGCAAGGCCGCACCCGGAACCACGATCGAGATCCTGACACCCGATTTCCTGCGCAAGCCGGGCGCTGCGGAAATCGTGATCGACGCCAAGCCGGACGTCTTCAACCATAATCTGGAGACCGTGCCGCGGCTCTACCTCTCCATTCGTCCGGGCGCGCGGTATTACCACTCCTTGCGCCTGCTCGAGCGCGTCAAGGAGCGCGACCCGGCCCAGTTCACCAAGTCGGGCATCATGGTCGGCCTTGGCGAGACCAAGGAAGAGGTGATGCAGGTCATGGACGACATGCGGTCGGCCGGAATCGATTTCCTGACGATCGGTCAGTACCTGCAGCCTACGCGCAAGCACGCCGCGATCGACCGTTATGTGACCCCGGACGAGTTCAAGGGCTATGAGACCATCGCTCGCGCGAAGGGCTTCCTGATGGTCTCGGCGACGCCGCTGACCCGCTCAAGCTACCATGCCGGCGAGGATTTCGAGAAGCTGCGCGCGGCGCGCGAAGCCGCCCTGGCTGCGGGCCGTCAGGTCTAGCGGCATGACGACCGAGCATGTCGAGCGTTTGCGGTTGAGATACCGCCCGGACGAACTGTTCGATCTGGTCGCGGATATCCGCCAATACCCCAAATTCATTCCGCTGATCACCGCCATGCGCGTGACGCGAAACCATGTCTCGGACGGCGAAGGGGAGATGGATGCCGAGGCGAGGGTGAAGTTCCGCTTCGTGCGCGAGAAATTCACGTCGCGCGTTCACCTGTGCAAGCCGGAACGCCGGATCGATGTCACCTATCTCTCCGGGCCGTTTACCGACCTGGCCAATCGGTGGCGCTTCCACGAATTGTCAGACGGCTCGACGCTCGTCGATTTCTGGATTCGCTACCATTTCCGCAATCCGATCCTGCAGATGCTGGTTGACACCAATCGGGGCCGGGCTGTGCGCTTCCTGATCGACGCGTTCGAGGGAGCCGCGCAAAAGCGCCTCGAGCCGGTCGGAAAGGACACTCTGGACGTCGAGGCGGAGATGAAGGAGCTAGAAGGCCTCCTTCAGAAGACCAAGAGCGGTTAGGGCTGCGCGCTCGCGCACTTGCGAGCGGCCGAGCTCGCCAAATTCTTCACGGACTGTGCGGACGGCCTGGCCGGTTCTGGCGACACCGAACCACACGAGTCCCACCGGCTTTGATGCCGTTGCGCCGCCAGGGCCGGCAATGCCGGTAATCGAAACGGCCAGTCCGGCATTTGAATGCTCAAGTGCCCCGTCTGCCATCGCGCGCGCGACCTCTTCCGACACGGCACCGTGGGTGTCGATCAGCGCTTTATCAACGCCGAGCATTTCCTGCTTGGCTTCGTTTGAATAGGTCACGAAGCCCCGGTCGAGAACGCTGGATGAGCCGGCGATCTCGGTCAACGCCCCGGCCACGATGCCGCCGGTGCAGCTTTCGGCGGTGGCGATCATCAGGCCATGCTCGCGCGACAAGGCGTTCACGTTCTCTGCAAGCCTAATCAGGTTGGCCGGTAACATGGTCAGTGCACCCTCACGGTCACGATGGCTTCCGCGGCAAGGCCTTCGCCCCGTCCGGTAAAGCCGAGCTTCTCGGTTGTGGTCGCCTTGATGTTTACCCGTTGTGGTGCAAGGTCCATGATCGAAGCGACCCTCGTCCGCATGGCGTCCCGGAAGGGGCCAATTCTCGGGCGCTCACAGATCAATGTGACATCCACGTGGACCAGGCTTGCCCCGGCCTCGCGCGCCAGCCCCAGGGCATGGCGCAGGAAATCGGCTGAGTCCGCATCCTTCCACCGCGCATCGGTCGGGGGAAAGTGCTGGCCGATATCGCCCTGACCCGATGCACCGAGAAGCGCGTCGGTAATGGCGTGCAGACCGGCATCGGCGTCAGAATGACCGATCAGGCGAAGGGGGCAGTCGATGAAGACTCCGCACAGGGTCAGACCGTCGCCCGGCGCGAGGCGGTGAACGTCGTAGCCGGAGCCGGACACGGTGAGGCCGCTGTGGTCCGGTTGGAGCAGGGATGCCATACGTTCGAAATCCTCAGGCCAGGTCACCTTGAAATTACGCTCCTCGCCCGGGACGGTGGCCACCGGGAGACCGGTTGCGCGCGCCAGGGCGCTCTCGTCAGGATAGCTGACCTCGCCAGCGCGCGTGAAGGCCTCGGTCAGACGGGCCCGCTCGAAGGCCTGCGGAGTCTGGAGACGCATCAGCCCGTCGCGGGAAACCGGCACGAGTCCGCTTTCATCCTCCCGCGTCAGGGCATCGGCCACAGGCAGGACCGGAACGGCACCCGGAGCATCTTCGAGCGCCGCCAGCAGCCTGTCGATCAGGGCAGGGGTGACACCGGGCCTGGCGGCATCATGGATGAGCACATGTGGTGCGTCAGCGATCTCGATCGCCGCGCGTACGGAGGCGGTCCGGCTGGTCCCGCCCGGCACGACACGCACGGGGCAGGCGAGGCCTTGCGTCATATCCTCGACCCGCGCGACCTGATCGGGGGCGCACGCGATGACGATCTCTGCGCAGTCGCGATGCTGGCTGAAGGTTTCGACGCTCCAGCGCAGCATGGGCTTGCCCGCCAGGGGGCGGAACTGCTTGGGCTCACTCCCTCCCGCACGCTCGCCCCGGCCGGCGGCAACGATACAGGCGGTAAAGCGGGAGGCCATGGGCGGAGATTCCGGTCACAGATTGCAGATCAGGCAGGTGGAAGCGTTACGGTCTCTGGAAGCCCAGGTCCAGACGCGCTATGAGCAGAATGATGGCCGACACCGCTGCGACATCGACCTTTTCCATCGGACCCGTCTGCGTGCGCGGACCCTGTCTGCTTGCGCCAATGTCCGGCGTGACCGACTACCCGATCCGCAAGCAGGCCTGGCGCTTCGGCGCGGGGTTGGTCGTGTCGGAAATGGTCGCGTGCGAGACTCTGGCGCAGGGGCGCGAGGATGTCGTGCGGCGCATGCGCGGCGATGCCGATTGCGGGCCGCGCGTGGTCCAGCTGGCCGGGCGCGAGGCGAAATGGATGGATATCGGCGCGCGCATAGCGGCTGACGCCGGCGCCGAGGTGATCGACATCAATATGGGCTGCCCGGCAAAACAGGTCACTCGCGGGCTGTCGGGATCTGCGCTGATGCGCGATCTCGATCACGCGCTCGGTCTGATCGAGGCGACGGTGCGGGCCGTGTCCCTGCCGGTGACGTTGAAAATGCGCCTCGGCTGGGATCAGGACAGCGTGAATGCGCCCGAACTTGCCCGCCGGGCACAGGATGCCGGCATCCAGATGGTCACCGTGCACGGGCGGACGCGGCAGCAATTCTACAAGGGCCAGGCCGACTGGGCCGCGGTGCGCGCCGTGCGCGATGCCTGCACGCTCCCCCTCGTGGTCAACGGCGATATCTCGACGCCGGACGAGGCCCGGACCGCTCTGAGCCAGTCGGGCGCCGATGCGGTCATGGTCGGCCGTGCGAGCCAGGGACGTCCTTGGCTGCCGGGGGCGATCGGTCGCGCCCTTCGCGACGGCGGAGCTCTGGTGGAACCCGGGATTGCCGTTGCGGGGCAGGCGCTGGACGAGGCGCTCGCAGATTCGGTCGAACTCTACGGTGAAGAGCTCGGCGTGCGCTGCATGCGCAAGCATTTCGCGAGCTTTGTGGACTGGGCCGAACCGGATGCGGACCGCGCCAAACAGGCGCGGGCGCAATTGTGCCGCGAAACTTCGGCGACCCGGACGCGCGCCGCCTTGCTCGCCTTCTGCGATACGGCCTCCCGGCAGGCTGCCGCGTGAGTCTCGACGCGATCGAACGGCGCGCGGCGCGGGCGGCCGAGACCGCCGCGTCAGTGCTGATCATGATCGATGCCTGCGGACAGGTAATTTACGCAAACGGGGCGGCTGAGCCGCTTTTCGGGCGTTCGCGTCAGCGCCTGATCGGAGCCGATCTGGAGGAGCTTGGCGCGTGGGGCCGTGTGGCCGGGCAGATTGCACGGCGCGCGCGGATCAGCGGACGCGAAGTGCTCGCTCACGATGTGTCCCTGCACGAGGGCGACGAGCGCCTGCGCGGCGCCATCGACGCGGTTCCGGACGGTGAAGATATCTGTCTCGTGATCCGGCCGACCCCGGCCGCATCGGTCCAGCCCAGCGGCGAGGGGGCGGCCAATGCCGCGGTCGGATTTGGACGCCTGCTTTCGCACGAGCTGAAGAACCCGATTGCAGGCGCGCGCGGCGCGGCCCAGCTCATTTCACAGACAGCAGGTGGCGAGACTGCCGAGCTTGCCGCAATCATCATGACCGAACTGGATCGGGCCCGGCGGATTGCGGAGCACTGGAGCCGCATTGGAGATGTGGTTGCCGGCGAGGCCACCTCGATCAATCTGCATGCGCTCGCGCGTGAGGCGATTGCCTCGGCACGCGTGGCTGCAGGCAACGAGATCCGCTTCCAGGAAGCGTTCGACCCATCCTTGCCGGAAGCCTGGGGCGACCGCGACCTCCTGTTGCAGGCGGTCCTGAACCTGCTGACGAACTCGGCGGAGGCCATTGCGCGCCATGGCGACGGAATGGTGCGCCTGACGACGCGCTATCGCCGGCTGGGACCGGGCAGCGCGGCGCCGGATGCCCGTCTGGAGCTGGAGGTGCTCGATACAGGGCCGGGCGTGCCGGACCGGCTGGCCGGGAGCATATTCAATCCCTTCGTGACGGGGAAACCGGCGGGCGAGGGGCTGGGCCTGGCCTTTGTCAGCCGCGTGGCGGACCTTCACAATGGCGCGGTTGAATTCGAAAGTCGGCCCGGACGGACCGTGTTCAAGCTCTTCCTTCAGGAGGCCAGGGATACATGACCGCCCGCATTCTTGTGCTTGAGGATGACGAGTCGCTGCGCCTGGTCGTCACCAAGGCGTTATCGCGTGCCGGATTCGATGTGCGCGCGACAGCCTCTCCGCAGAGCGCGATCGACCGTATGATCGGCGGGGACGCAGATCTGCTGGTCGCCGATGTCGTACTGGGTCAGGAGAATTTCCTGGATCGCATCGACGAAATCACGCGCGTGCGTCCCGATGCACCCATCATCATCGTGAGTGCGCAGACGACTGCCGCGACCGCAATCCACGCGGCCAAGCGGGGCGCGCGGCGATATCTTCCCAAGCCGTTCGACCTGGATGAGCTGACCCGTGCAGTCAGCGCCTGCCTGTCGGCCCATCCGGGGCGCAGCGGCGAGACAAGCCGGCCGACAAAGTCCGTCGGGTATGAAGGCTTGCTGGGCCGGTCGCGCGCGATGCAGACGGTTTTCCAGGCGCTCGGCCGATTATCCCGTGTCGTTTGCCCCGTGCTGCTCACCGGGCCGGAGGGCTCTGGCCGTGCTACGGCTGCGCGTGCGCTGCACACCGCCCGCGGCGGACGCAAGCTGATCGAGCTGGGTCCGGCCCGGCTTGACCGCGAGGGGCCCGGCGCGGCAACGGGCGAGGCCGATGGTCTCTTGCTTCGCCGCGCCGACATGTGGAGCGAGCGGGCCGCGCAGCAGGTGCGAGAGTGGTGCGAAGCTCAACCCGCCACCAACCTCTACGTCACCGGTTCGCCCACCGTCCGCAACGCGTTGCCGGATGCGCTCTATTTTCTCATCGGTGCGGGCCTTGTCGAGCTTCCCCCGCTTAGAGACCGCGAAGGCGATCTCGATCTGATCGTCGATCATGTCTGGTCGAGGCTTTCGCCAGAACGAAGTCTGTCCGGCGAGGTGCGCACGGCGCTCTCACGCTGGGCATGGCCGGGTGAGGTGCGCGAACTGGAATTCGTGCTCACGCGGTTGAGCCTTTGCGAGATGCCTTCAGCCGAGTTCCTGGCGGGCCTTCTGGCGCAAGCAGGCGAACACGCGGAGGCCCTGGAGGCCGCCGTCATCGACGCTGCCAGCCGCGCGTTCGCCTCTGGCCAGGCGGACCCCGGGCGCAGCGTTCACGACCGCGTCGATGCCGCGCTGATCGAAGCAGCCCTGTCACGGACTGGCGGCGTGCGGCGCGATGCCGCCACACTTCTGGGCTGGAATCGCAACACGTTGGCCAGACGGATCGAAACGCTGAATCTGGATGTCTGAGTTGCGCCAGTTCGGCAACAGGGCGTGGACAATGGGTCACACTCGCGTCAGGATGGGCGTCTGTTTAATGGAGCGCTTCCTGCGTTGACTCTCAGAAGGCAACACCTGACCCGTGCCGGAGGCCGATCGCTTTTCGCGGTCGGGTTCGCGCTGGCCAGTATCGGGCTGATCCTGCTCGCCTTCCTGTCGATGTCGCGCGACGCCGACGAGAATAGCCGCCAGCTCTATGCACTCATCTTCGGCAATGGCGCGCTGATCCTGGTTCTGCTGAGTGCGGCCGGCATCCGGGTGGTGCGAAAATTCATGGGACGCCGCTTCGGCGAACCGGCGCCGCGCCTGCATATCCGCTTCATCATCCTGTTTTCGGTCGCCGCGATCACCCCGGCCGTCCTGACCGCGGGGTTCAACGCGCTCGTCCTGGGCCGGGGCATGGAGTTCTGGCTGGGCGAGCCGGTGAACACACTCGTGGAAAGCGTAGCCGATCTCGGACGAGAACAGGCACCCGAGGAGCTCGAACTGGCCCGCATCCAGATGCGGTCGATGGCCAACGACCTCTCCCAGGGCGAGGCGGTCGAAGCGCTGCGCAGCAATCGGATCGTGTATTCGGCCTATTTGCGTGAACAGGCGATCCGGCGGAATTTCCAGGCTGCCTACATCGTGGATTCCCAGTCCACCATTCTGGCCCGCGCCGAAGCTCAGAATGCGCCGCTTTTCACGGCGCCATCACCACGCCTGTTCCAGATTCTCGGTGACACCGAAATTGCGGTGTCCGACCCGGTGACACGAGACGATGCGCCTGATTTCGTCCGGCTATTGCTCGAGCTGCCCGCCTACGAGGATGCTTATCTCTACGTCGTCTGGTACCACGATTTCAGCCTGCTGACGCAGACCGAACAAGCCACGGCCGCGTTCCGCGATGCGGTCGCGGCGGAGGAACAGACGCGCCGTCTCTTCTTCTTTGTCTACGTCGAGGCGGCCATGCTGATCCTGGCCGGCGCGATCTGGCTGGCATTGTCGGCTGCCAACCAGGTCGTGGCCCCGGTCGGCAGGCTGGTAAGCGCAGCCGAACGTGTGCGCCGCGGAGATCTGGACGCGCGCGTCGAAGTGGCCGGCAATCCCGATGAGCTCGCCGCCCTCGGGCGGGCCTTCAACCGGATGACCCGCCAGCTGAATAGCCAGCGCTCGACGCTTCTGGAGGTCAACGCGGAGGCCGAGCGGCGGCGCGCCTTCATCGAGGCGGTGCTGACCGGTGTCAGTGCCGGGGTGATCGGCGTGGACTCAGACGGACGCATCACACTTATGAACCGTTCTGCCGCAACCCTTCTCGGCCTCGAACCGGGCGATGTCGTTGGCGAGACGGTCGATACCGCTGCGCCTGTGTTCGCGGCGGTCGTGGAGGAGGCGGCTCGCCGTCCGAGCGACATTGCGGAGCGTCAGATCGACCTGACTGGCGCGGATGGCGCTCTGGTTCACCTCAATGCGCGCGCGGCACTCGATGACGATGGTGGGATGGTGATCACCTTCGACGACGTGACACGGCTGGTTGCGGCACAGCGCAACGCGGCCTGGCGGGACGTGGCGCGGCGGATCGCTCATGAAATCAAGAACCCGTTGACGCCTATTCAGCTCTCCGCCGAACGGTTACGGCGCAAGTACCGCAAGGATGTAGACCAGACCCAGGTCGATGTCTTCGACCGGTGCGTGGATACCATCGTCCGGCAGGTCAGCGATATCGGCCGGATGGTCGATGAATTCTCGACCTTCGCGCGAATGCCCGCGCCGAAAATGGAAGTCACCGATCTCAATGTCGTGGCAGAAGGGGCGGTTTTCGCGCAGAGGGTGGCCTCGCCGCAAATCAGGATCTCGCTGCAGCGTCCCGACGACGCGGTGATGGTGGAATGCGATTCGCGTCTGGCGACACAATCTCTGGCCAATATACTGAAAAACGCCGCCGAATCGGTTTCCACCCGAATGGAATCGGAGGCCGGGAAGTCGATCGGCCAGATGCAGGTTTCAGTCCTGGTTCAGGATGGGTTCGCGATCATCGAGGTCAAGGATGACGGGCTGGGCTGGCCATCGCCGGACAAGGCGCGGCTGACAGAGCCCTACATGACGACGCGCGAGAAAGGGACCGGGCTGGGCCTCGCCATCGTTCGGCGGGTCATGGAAGACCATTCGGGCCGGCTTGAGCTTCACGATCGCGACGATTCCCAACAGGGCGCCGTGGTTCGGCTGGCCTTCCCCTTGCTAGACAATAACGGCTCACTGCCCAACCGCGCCGAAAGCGCGCAAGTTTGAGGACGAGATGGCGCAAGATATCCTGATCGTAGACGACGAAACCGATATCCGGGAACTGATTGGCGGTCTCCTGGAAGATGAGGGCTATATCGCGCGCTACGCTTCACAAGCCGACGAGGCGCTCGCAGAAATGCGGCAGCGCACGCCCTCGCTCGCGATTCTTGATGTCTGGCTGCAAGGCAGCCGGCTCGACGGAATCGAGCTTCTCGACGAAATCAAGCGGGGCGACCCCGACATGCCGGTGATCGTCATTTCCGGTCACGGCACGATCGAAACGGCCGTCGCCGCGATCCGCAAAGGCGCTTATGATTTTATAGAAAAGCCGTTTAAATCCGACAAGTTGCTGCTGACAGTTCAGCGGGCGCTCGAAGCTTCCCAACTGCGCCGGGAGAATGCCGAGCTTCGCAAGAAAAGCGATCTTCAAGATCAGCTCATCGGCGATTCCGCGAGCGCGGTTCATCTTCGCCAGACCATCGACCGGGTCGCGCCGACCAATTCGCGCATCCTGATCGAGGGCCCGTCGGGCTCCGGCAAGGAACTGATCGCCCGCCTGATCCACACCGCGTCCACGCGCCGCGACGGCAATTTCGTGGCCGTCAGCGCCGCGATCATGAATCCGGACAGGGTGGAGGAAGAATTGTTCGGCACCGAGCGTCCCGACGGCAGCGTGGAGCGCGTGGGCCTTCTTGAGCAGGCCCATAACGGGACTCTGTTCCTGGATGAGGTCGGCGACATGCCGGTGGCAACGCAGAGCAAGCTGCTCCGGATGCTGGTCGAACAGCATTTCCGCAGGATCGGCGGCGGTGTCAATGTCGAAGTGAATGTCCGCGTCCTGTCCTCCAGCGCCCGTGATCTTCGAGCGCTGATTGCCCAGGGCCGATTCCGCGAGGATCTCTTCCACCGGCTGGCCGTGGTTCCCGTGACGGTCCCCTCGCTGGCGGAACGGCGCGAGGATATTCCACGCCTTGTGGAGCATTTCATCGACCGGCTGGCCTCGACATCCGGTCTCACGCGCCGGGTCATCGGTGACGATGCGATGGCCGCGCTCCAGGCCCATAACTGGCCGGGAAATGTGCGCCAGTTGCGTAATAACGTGGAACGTTTGCTGATCCTGGCCTCGGGCACGCCGGACGAGCCGGTCACGATCGATGCGCTGCCCTCCGAGGTCGTGTCCCGCGAACATGACGGGGAAGGCTTTGAATCCGAGCGCATGATCGCCTTGCCTCTGCGCGATGCCCGTGAAAAGTTCGAACGTGAGTACTTGAAAGCGCAGATATCGCGGTTTGGCGGCAACATCTCCCGCACTGCGAGCTTTATCGGCATGGAGCGCTCCGCGCTTCACCGCAAGCTGAAGGCGCTCGGCGTGGCGAGCAGTCAAAAAGACGCCGATCCGGACGACGCGTCCTGATTTTTGGAGCAGGTTTCCTATGAAAGCAGTCGTGTGCGGCGCAGGCCGTGTGGGCTACGGAATCGCGCGCGAGCTGGCGCGCGAGGGCAATGCGGTCACGGTCGTTGACTGGTCGGCCGAACTGATCGACCGGGTCACCACCAATCTCGACGTGCGCGGCATTGTCGGCCACGGCAGCCATCCTGACGTGCTCAAGCGCGCCGGCGCAAAGGATGCCGACCTTCTTGTCGCGGTGACCTATTCCGACGAGACGAACATGATTGCGTGCCAGGTTGCGCATTCCTTGTTCGAAACCCCGACGCGCATCGCGCGGGTGAGGGCGCAAAGCTATCTCGACAAGCAATGGCGCGATCTGTTCTCCACCGGGAATCTGCCCATCGACGTGACCATCTCGCCCGAGCTGGAGGTGAGCCGGTCCATTCTGCAGCGCCTGGAAACGCCGGGGGCGTTTACCACCGCGCCGTTCGCCAACGGACGGGTCCAGGTGCTGGGGGTCCGCGTGGACGAGAATTCGCCGGTGGCCGGCAGTTCGCGCGACCAGCTGCTGGAGCTCTTTCCCGATCTGGCGATTGATGTGGTCGGAATCCTGCGTGACAAGACCTTGTTCGTGCCGCAGGGCAATGACCCGCTGATGGCCGAGGACGAGGTCTATCTGTCCGTGGCTGCGGGCCATGTCGGCCGAGCGCTCGATGTGTTCGGCCGGGCCGCGCCGCGCGCACGGCGTGTCGTGATCGTGGGGGCCGGCAATATCGGGCTCTATGTCGCTCAGGCGCTTGAACGCGTGTCGGGTGTCAAGGTCCGCCTGATCGAAGGCGACAAGACCCGCGCAGAAAATGCCGCAGATGCGCTGCGCCGCACGGTCGTACTTCACGGCGACGGGCTGGACCGGCAGGTCCTGAGAGAAGCCGGTGTGGAGGAGGCCGAGCTGGCCATCTGTCTGACCAATGACGACAAGGTGAATCTTCTCAGCGCGGTGATGGCCAAGCGCGAGGGGGCACAACGCACGCTTTCGCTCGTGAACGACGAAGCCTTCCGCCCGGTCAAGACGGCGCTCGGCATCGACGTTCTGATCGACCCGCGCACGGTGACGATCTCGACCATCCTCCAGCACATCCGGCGCGGCCGGATCACCGGCCTGCAGACGCTGGGGGGCGGTGAAGCCGAGGCGCTTGAAGGGGTTACGTTGTCGACCTCACCGTTGATCGGGAAGACGTTGAACGACCTGGAGCTTCCCGAAAACGTGGCCATCTGTGCTCTCGTGCGCGGTAACCAGGTGTTCTTCCAGCGCGACCCGGTCACCATACAGGAAAACGATCGCGTCATCTTCTTTGCCCTCAAGAGTGCGGTTTCCAAGGTGGAACAGCTCTTCCGGGTCAGCCTCGAATACTTCTAGACCGATATGGGGCTCTCTGCGCGCATGCTCCGGGCCCTCGGGTGGTGCTGGCTGATCGTCGGAGTGATGGCTGTGCCATTCGTGGTGATCGCCGCTGCCGAAGGCGCGGGAGCTGCCGCAAGAGGGTTTTCGGTCAGCGCTCTGATGGGGGTCTTCGCAGGAGGCGTGGCGCTTGCTGCAACCCGGTCGGCCACCGGGAAGGCTGGCCCGCCCGTGGCGCTTCGCATGGCGTTGTACGGTTGGCTGTCAACGCCTCTGTTTGCGGCGGCGCCGCTCGTGGCAGCTGCCGACGGCCTGATGCCCGGCCTGTTTGAATCCTATTCCGCACTGACGACAACAGGGGCGACGGTTCTCGACCCGGATACTCAGCCCCGGGCCATCCTGCTGTGGCGAGCCAGCCTTCAATGGATTGGCGGGTTCGCGACCCTTGTCCTGGCGGCGACGGTGTTTGCCGCCCTGGAGGCCAAGGATGCGAATCTACGCCGGTCGACGCTCCTTACAGTAACCCCGGACAATCTGTTCCTGAATTTCGGCCCGGCCGCGCGGCGGCTGGGCGGCGTCTACGGCCTGGTGACCGCTGTGGCGATCCTCTTGCTCAGTCTGACGAGCCTTGATGCCTTTGACGCGATCTGCCTGGCGTTTTCCGCCATCTCGACCGGCGGCATGACGCCGACAAGCGCGCCCCTCGGCTCATGGGTTCCGGTCCCGGCCCAGATCATCCTGGTCGTTACCTGTCTGATGGGCGCCTGGAATATCGCGCTTCAGTATGAGCTGCTGAGCCGCGGGCGCGCGGTGCGCCTGACCGGCGATTTGCGTGCCATGGTCTCGACATGCGCGGCGATCGGCCTGGGCGCCGCAGTCCTGTTTGGACCGTCGGCGGCCTACGAGGCGACCCTGGACGCGGTCTTTGCGCTAACGACGACAGGATTCGGTCTCAGCCCCGCACCGGTCCTGCCGACCGTTCTTCTGCTCAGCCTCGCCGTCATCGGCGGCTCGGCCCTGTCCACATCGGGAGGCATGAAGATCACCCGCGTGATCGTGCTTCTGCGCCGCGCTGCCGGTGAGCTTTCCGTGCTCGCCCACCCCTCGGCAGCGACGTATACGCGGTTTGCCGGACGGCATATTCCCGATTCCGCCCTGTTCAGCGTGTGGGTTGTCGCCCTTGTCTTTCCTGCCGCCATTGGTGCTTTCACGATCTTTCTGGGACTTGTCGGAGTGGACTTTCACGCGGCCTGGCAGATCGCGGCGGCGATGTTGTCCAATGCCGGGCCGGTCGCCGCTGTCGATTACGCGAATCTGCCGGCTGCCGGCCATGGGATCGCCATTCTTGCCATGATAACCGGGCGTCTGGAGATCCTGGCGGCGGCCGCCGCGGTCTTTGTCATTCTTGTGCGGGAGTAGGGCTGTGGCACGCATCGCCTACGTCAATGGCCGGTACCGGCCGATCACCGACGAAGCCATCGGCATTGAGGACCGCGGCTTCCAGTTCGGTGACGGGCTCTATGAAGTCTGGTCGGTTCGACGGGGCCGCTTTCTCGATCACGAGGAGCATAGCGCCCGCCTGGAACGATCTCTGCGCGAGCTTCAGATCGATCTGCCGGTCTCCCTGCCGGCGCTCGACGTGATCCTGCGCGAGGTCGTGCGGCGCAACCGATTCACCGACGGGCTGGTGTATCTGCAGGTGACGCGCGGCGTTTCGCGCCGCGATCATCCGTTTCCCGTCACGCCGGTTCGACCGACGCTGGTTGTGACCGCCCGCGGCCTGGACTTCACCACGATCGACCGGCGCGCCGCGGCGGGGATCGCCATCTTGACCCTGCCCGACGAACGCTGGAAACGGTGCGATATCAAGTCGGTCAACCTGCTTCCCAACGTTCTTGCCAAGCAGAAGGCGCGCGATGCCGGCGCGTTCGAGGCGTGGCTCGTCGACGAAGACGGATGCGTGACCGAAGGCTCGTCCACGACGGCCTGGATCCTCACGAAAGAGGGCACGCTCGTGACCCGTGCGACCGATAATCGCATTCTGTGGGGGGTGACCCGCAAAGCGGTGCGCGCGCTGGCCGAGCGGGAAGGCCTGCGAATCGAGGAACGCGGATTCACCGTCGAGGAAGCTCTGGAAGCGCGTGAAGCCTTCGTAACGTCGGCCAGCAGCTTCGTCATGCCGGTCACATCGATCGATGGACGCACAGTCGCGAATGGTGCGCCGGGCTCTGTTGCCATGCGGTTACGCGAGCTCTACATCGCCGCAGCAGATGGTGCAGCGCGGTAGGCAGACGTTTGTTCGCGGTTGCAGCGATGAGCAAGCCCGGCTACCAATTTTCAATATGAAACATGTCTCTGTAAAAGGGCTCGAGAGAAAGACCCATGTCTAACGATAAAAAACAAAATCTGCAGGATGTATTCCTGAACACCGTGCGCAAATCGAAGACGCCCCTGACCATTTTCCTGGTCAACGGGGTGAAGCTTCAGGGCGTGGTCACCTGGTTTGACAATTTCTGCGTCCTGCTGCGCCGCGAGGGTCAGATTCAGCTGGTTTACAAGCATGCCATCTCGACAATCATGCCCGGGCAACCCATCTCCTTGTTCGACGGTGAACAAGACGGAGACGAGACCACTTGATCCAACGCGAAGCGCCTGACGATACCGCCCTTGTCCTGCATCCCGATTTCGGGGGCAGCGATATCCTGCGGATCGAGGCTCGACTGGAAGAAGCGGCAGGCCTGGCCGAAGCGCTCGGCCTTCGTGTCGTGGACGTTCGCAGCGAACCTGTGCGCAAGCTTGAGCCCTCGACGCTGTTCGGGCGCGGAAAAGTGGAGACGCTGCGCGCGGAGATCGAAACGCGCGAGGCCAAGGTGGCGGTGCTCGATTGCGAGCTCTCGCCGGTGCAGCAGCGCAACCTTGAACGCGCGTGGAACGTGAAGGTCATCGACCGAACCGGTCTGATCCTGGAGATTTTCGCCGACCGCGCGCAGACGCGTGAGGGTCGGCTGCAGGTCGAACTGGCGCGTTTGAGCTATGAGCGTTCCCGCCTCGTGCGCACCTGGACCCACCTGGAGCGTCAGCGCGGTGGACGCGGCTTCCTGGCCGGCCCCGGTGAGACCCAGATCGAAACTGACCGCCGGTTGCTGGCTGAACGCATGGCCAAGCTGCGCCGCGAGCTGGAAGAGGTCAAACGCACGCGCGAGCTGCATCGCAAGCGCCGGCGGGCTGCGCCGTGGCCTACAGTCGCCCTTGTCGGTTACACCAATGCGGGAAAGTCGACACTGTTCAATCGTCTCGCCCGGGCCAAGGTCATGGCCAAGGACATGCCCTTCGCGACGCTGGACCCGACGATGCGCGCGATCCGCACGCCGGCCGGCCGAAAAGTGCTGCTGTCCGACACGGTGGGCTTCATCACCGACCTGCCGACAGAGCTCATTGCCGCGTTCCGCGCCACGCTGGAAGAGGTGCGCGAAGCCGATATCCTGATTCACGTTCGCGATGTGTCCGATCCGGATCACGAGGGGCGCAAAGCCGATGTGGAATCGGTTCTGAATGCGCTCGAGGCAGGGGCCGAGCACGGCCAGACCATCATCGAGGCCTGGAACAAGGCGGACCGGCTGGCCGAAGAGGATCGCGACGATCTGAAATGGCGTGCCCGTCTGCCCAAACGTCCCGGATCGCCGGACGTGGCGGTCACCTCGGCGATGACCGGCGAAGGAACGGACGCCCTTCTCGCTTTGCTGGATCTGGCGCTCGCAGCGGATGACGTGATGCTGCGATTGCGTCTGGATCCCGAGGAATCCGAGGCGATGGCCTGGTTGCACGAGCATGGCGAGGTCATCGAAGAACGCAGCGACCCAGAAACCGGGAAACTTTATGTCGTGGCCCGGCTGAACGAGCCAGATGCCGGGCGCTTCAGGGCCAGGTTCGGCGTGGCGGAGATCCGCAAGGAACGCGCCCCAGCCGGATGATCACCTAGGTTGAAGCCTTTTCTGCCGCCTTGGCTTCGATCCAGAGGGCTTCCATCGCGTCGAGCGACGCTTCTTCTATTCGATTGCCCTCTGCCTTCATCGTCTCCTCGATAAAGCGGAAGCGCCGATCAAACTTGGCATTCGTTCCGCGCAGGGCGGCTTCAGGCTCCACGCCCAACTTTCGTGCGAGGTTCGCGCATACGAAGAGCAGGTCACCGAGTTCCTCTGCAATATTCTCCTGGTCCCCGGCCGCAATGGCGGCCCGCAACTCGCGCGCTTCCTCCTCGAATTTCTCGAAAACACGTTCCGCGTCCGGCCAATCGAAGCCGACCCGGGCCGCGCGCTTCGTGAGCTTGCCCGCACGCTTGAGTGCAGGCAGGGCAACAGGAACGTCATCCAGCAAGGATTGCGAACGTCCCTTCTGGGTCCGCTCCCGCGCCTTCTGGTCTTCCCAGGCAACGGTCTGAGCGGCTGCGGTTCGGGACTCGTCTTCGGCAAAGACATGCGGGTGGCGCCGGATCATCTTGTCGGTGATCGCGCGGGCCACGTCATCGAAGACGAAATGGCCGCCTTCTTTCGCGATCTGACTGTGAAAGACGACCTGAAACAGAAGATCGCCGAGCTCATCGCGCAGATCTTCGATGTCTCCGCGATCGATCGCATCGGCGACCTCGTACGCTTCCTCGATCGTGTAGGGCGCGATCGATGCGAAATCCTGCTCAACGTCCCAGGGGCAGCCGAAATCACGATCTCGCAGGCTGCCCATCAAGGCCAGAAGGCGTTCAAGAGGCGGACGCGTTTCGTCCAGCGCAATGGCATGAGCAGAGGAGGGGGCAGTAGTGGTCATGAGCGACTCCTTTGGAGCGCTTAACTCGCACACCCGCTCAATCGATCAAAGCGACGGTGTGAAGATGACGGCTCGTCTCCACGCCCTACCTCGTAGAGACGTACATTTTATCGTTGCATAACAACGAAAACATCGCGTAAGGAGAAAAACGGGTACAATTTTGGCTTTCATTTATATCCCCAGGTTAATTCGCAGTAACTATAAGCGTTACGATTTTGGCAAGGGGTGACGGCCTAGACTGCCCTCAACTCAGGGAGGATTCCATGATCCGCGACCACATAAAGAATGCGCTGCTCGGGACCGTAGCCTCGACCGCTCTGGCTTCTGCTCTAGCAACCAGTGCAAATGCGGACACAGCGGAATTCACCCTTCAGGGCCACCACAGCGCTTCATCGGGCAGCGAGGCTGGTCCGATCCTTCCGCGTTACGGTGACATCGACCCCTTTTACGGGGACATCAACCCGTTCTGGGGTGACATCAATCCTTTCTACGGCGATATCGGCCCATTCTGGGGCGATATCGATCCGTTCTGGGGCGATATCAATCCGTTCTACGGTGATATCGATGCTTTCTGGGGCGATATTGATGCCTTCTACGGCGATATCGATCCCTTTTACGGCGACATTGACGCCTTCTGGGGCGATATCGGCGCCTTCTGGGGCGATATCGGTCCATTCTGGGGTGATATCGACGCTTTCTGGGGTGATATCGATCCGTTCGACACCGAAGCGTATTCGACTCTCACCGGCGATCTGAATGAATTGTTCAACCGCGCCGAGACCGTTTTCGGGCCTGCGATTGAGGGCGAAACAGGTCGGTCCTTCCAGGAGGGCTTCCTGAACGATCTCACCGCGGAATACGGGATCAATATGAGCGACCCCGCCTCGCTGGCCTCTGTCACGGCCCAGCAGCGCGCGGCCTTCTTCCTGGCGTTCCATGACGGCCTGATGAATTTCTCGGGTCGCGATCACGTCGATCACTGGATGGGCGCCATCAACTGGTCGCCGGCCATGGCGCGGGAAGCGAGCACACGCTTCCCGGTGGTCGTGGGTATCGTCGACTTCTCTTTGCCATCGCGCATTGACGGGCTGATTGGTGGCGGGAACGGGAATGACTATCTCGATTTCAATCACGGTGCGGCTGTGGCTGATCTGATCAGCGCGCGCCACGATGGCGAAGGTCTGATGGGCGTTGCTCCGTCTGTGAGACTGCGCTTGGAAAACCCGTTCGACGAAACCTTGTCGACCAATTGGGATGACGTTCGCAGCAGCGTGCGCCGATTGAGCTACCACTCCGCAATCATCAATGCGTCGCTTGGGATGCCGGGCTGGACCTTCCATGAAGGCTGGTCGGATGTCCTGTCGGACTGGTATATCCGCCATTCCGCTCCTCATACGCTTTACGTCTTTGCCGCGGGCAATGACGGGATCACACAGGACCTGGATGTCGACTGGAGCGCGGTGCGCAATGTCGAGAATCTCCTGATCGTGGGGTCGATCAACCCCGGCGGCGAGATCTCCAGCTTTTCCAACCGCCCGGGTGATGCCTGCTTCACGGTTCGCGGTGCGTGCCACGAGGGTTCGCGCCTGATGGACCGCTTCCTGGTCGCGCCTGGTGAGCTGATTCTGGTTCCCGACGGGGAGGGCGGATATGTGCGCATGTCCGGCACTTCGTTCGCGGCACCGCTGGTGACCGGCGCGGCGGCTCTGGTGAAGAGTGAGTGGCTCTGGTTGTCGCCCGGGCGCATCGCGGATGTGATCCTGGAAACGGCGACCGATCTTGGCGCACCCGGTGTCGATCCGGTCTATGGCCGTGGCTTGCTGAATGTCCAGGCGGCCCTGTCACCAATTGATCAGAACGCGCTGTATGCTCTCGATTGGCGCGGACGGCGCATTCCTGCCGGCGAACTCGGCTTCCTGCGCGGCCGCATCAAAGACCACGGCGAAGTCACGGTGTTCGAGGACTTCGGCGATACGTTCCGCGATTTCAGTTTCACGTTGGAAGAGCTGGGTGTCGGCCAGGACGCCCTATCGGGCAGCGCCCAGATCACCGCTCAGAGCTATTCGATCGACCGCGCCATCAATGCGTCGGGGACGAATTTCAACGACACCCAGGCGATCACGCGCCGGATCCAGACCCGCAATGGACTGACCGTCACATCCTTCGCGTCCCAGGCCGACATGGGCCAGGTCCTTGGTGATGGCGACCTGCCGTTCCAGGCGGGGATGGAGGTTAGCAACAGCGAATCCGGCGTCACCATCCGCTTCGGCATGGGTGAGGGCGCTCTCGCATTGAGCGATCAAAGCGGCTTCGGGCTCGCGTCCGACTATCGCCCGGATAGCGGGGGTGTGAATCCCATGCTCGGCTATGCGTCGGGCGGTGTCTATGCGATGGCCGGCTTCGCGCTGAGCCCCGACACGCGGCTGTCGATTGTCGCCACATCTACGCGTGACGAGTACGAGTTCACCAATCCGCTGACCGGGGAGCGCTCCGCCATATTCGAGACGCTTGATGCGTACTCGGCGTCTGCGGTCTCGCTCGATCTCTCCCATGCGGTCAATTCCCGTTTCGGCATCCAGGCTGCTTACACACACCTTGCAGAAGACCAGGCGCTGCTCGGCGGACAGGGGCTGGGTGCGCTTGCCTTCGATGGCGGGTCACGGACCGATGCCCTGACGGTCGGTGCGAACGTTGCGATCAGCGCCAGGTCGAGTGTGAGTGTCTCGGCGACGGCCGGGATTACCGGGGCAAGCGAGTTTGGAGCCTCGGCTCTGGCCTTGCCGGACTCCGTGTCCTCGACAGCCTTCCAGATCTCGTTCCAGCACAATGGCGTGTTCACTGCACGCGACGGCATCCGGGCGAGCTTCATCCAGCCGCTGCACGTGGAGAACGGTTCGCTAGAATATAGCGGCCTTGTCGTGACCGATCGCGACACCGGTACGCTGGGTCTGCGCACGCAGCAATGGTCGCTGGGCGGGGAACGTCCGCTGGCCGCGGAAGTCCTTTATGCCATTGAATTGGTGCAGGACCGTGTCGAGCTGAATGCGTTTGGCCGGACCGAGGCGCCAGGCGCGCGGTTTGCAGATGGCGATACAAGCTGGGCCGGCGGGTTCCGGTTGGGAGTGAATTTCTAAAGCTCAGCCTGACTTAGAACAGTTCCCAAACTCAAGAACGGCGCCTGCGCAATATCCGCAGGCGCCGTTTCTGTATCGGAGTTTTGAGAACATTAAGGGGTCCGGTGTAAATGTGGCTTGGTAACAAGCCTGTCTGGAGGAGACACAGTTGGCCAGACGATTCATAGCGGCGATCCTGCTCGGCGGCGCGCTGGTAACGTCTGCGGCCGGCGAAGCTCAAACGACGGATTATGAGTCCGCGATCGAATCTGCACGCAGCGACATGATGGGCAACCCTGGGCAAGCCCTTGAAACTGCGCAGATTGCGGCTCAGTTGGCAGAGGAAGGGGACGCGCCTGGAGAAATAGATGCCAGGAGGGCGACCGCTCTTTGGCTGCAGGCCGAAGCTCTTACTCGCCTGGGGCGCTCCAGTGAGGCGGGCATCCTGGTAGAGTCAGCGATTGAACTCCTTCACGGCACAGCTGCCACTAGCAAGCTGTACGCCGACCTGCTGGTCGCGCAGGGGCGGATCGCAAAAGACCTTGGAGACTTCCAGACCGCCTTGATCAGCTTTCAGGAAGCGTACGAGATCTATCTCGAAATCGGGGAAATGAGGGCGCAGTCCATCGTTCTTCAATCGATTGGCTCGATCCATAGCAGCGGAAAGCAATACGAAACGGCGGTAAGATACTTCTCAGATGCGTCCGAGCGCTTCGAGGATCCGGCGCTAGAGCTGGCCGCTTCGAACAATCAGGCGAATGCGTATCGCCAGATGGGTCGCTATGATGACGCGTTGAGTGCGTTTGAGCGTGCACTGGAACTCGCGCGATCCATGGAAAGCCGGATGCTCCAGGCCAGAATCCTGAATAATCTGGCAGCGCTTCATGCCGAGTTTGGCTATCTGGATGCCGCTGACGATGCCATCGGCCAGGCATTTGCCCTCTACGAGGGTGAAGAGCTTGGCGAATGGGCGCGGTTCCTGCATGGGGTGAGGGCGCAGGTCTCTTTCGGTCGCGGCAATCTGGACGCCGCACGCGAGCACATAGAGCAGACGTTCGACGGCGTTGCGCTGAACGAGACCACCCCGGCCTTCACCGATTTTCACGAGACTGCGGCTCAGATCTACGAGGCGCTCGGTGCGTTTGAGACCGCGAACGATCATTTGCGAGCGTTCAAGCGTCTGGACGACGACGCGCGCGACATTGCCGCCAGCGTAAATACCGCGTTGCTCGCAGCCCAGTTCGAATTTGCCGAAAATGAGCTGCAGATCGAGCAGCTTCGGGGCGAAAGTCTCGAACATGACCTTGCACTCACACAGGCACGCGCACGCACGCGGGTGGCCATTGCGGCCAGCGTGACAAGCGCAGTTCTGCTCCTCCTGATCCTTGGTGCGTTGCGTTACCGCGCCTCACGCCAGCGCCAGCGTTTCCTTGCCGAAGCGCTATATGTCGATGCGGCTACGGGCCTTCCGTCCCGCAATGCGCTGGAACGGCGGTTCGAGAAAGCGGTGGAAGAGGATCGCGAGGTCGCGCTGATCATGTTGAGCATCGACCGGACGATGCGACTGGCAGGGGCCTTGGGCGGCGCCAATTTCACCAAGTTGAGTTCGGACCTTGCCAAACGCCTCAAGGAAGATCCTGCCGTTGAATTTCTCGCCATCATGTCGCCCGGCGTGCTCGGGGTGATGATTGACTATGCGCCTCAGGACTCCTTGCTGGATGAAGACCTGATGGAAGTGGTGGCCAAGCGCTTGCTCGAACGGATCAAGGCTCCGTTCGAGGTGGACGAGATCGAGATCGATCTGACAGCCACTGCCGGCGCTGTTCTCTACACCGGACCCGACAGCTTCAAACAGGGCTTCGTGGCCATTCAGCAAGCCCAGGACAGCCACAGTAATTTCGCGTTGTATGACGGTCAGCGCTTCGGTGATCCCGCAACCAATCTGGCGCTGATGAGCCGCATGATGAAGGCGATCAAAGCTGGCGGGATGGAGCTTCACTACCAGCCGAAGCTGAACTTGCGGACCGGCCGCTTCGAAGCGGCCGAAGCCCTGGCGCGCTGGACCGATCCCGAGCAGGGTCCGATCCCGCCGACCGCATTCATTCCACTTGCCGAAGAGACCGGACGCATTCGCGAACTCACAGAATGGGCCTTGGAGCGCGTGGCGCGAGATCAACTCGCCCTGCAAAAAGCAGGGCACACCGTGACCTTGTCGGTCAACATTTCTGGTGCCTTGCTATGCGACCCGGAATTCGCGTCCCACGCCGGTCGGATCGCCGCCCAGGCCCCGGGGCAGCTGATCTTCGAGGTCACCGAAACCTCCCTGGTCCAGGATACCAAGAGGGCTGCTCAGACGATGAATCAGTGGGCCCGCGCGGGAGTCCAGATGTCGATTGACGACTATGGGGTGGGGCACTCTTCACTGGCCTACCTCAAGAGCTTGCCCGCCCATGAGCTAAAGCTCGACCGTGCCTTCATCACTGACTTCGAGACATCTCAGCGAGACCGGCTGGTCGTCCGCTCCACGATCGACATGGCCCACAATCTGGGCCTGCAGACAACGATTGAAGGCGTCGAGAACGCCGACATTCTGCCTGCGCTCCAGGCAATGTCTGCAGACTGGGCGCAAGGCTTCGCGCTCGCCAGACCGATGCGACTGCTCGAACTCGTGGCGCTCTTCCAGCGTCAGGCCGAAGACGGCCCGACGCTCGTGAAGGGGGCCGCCAGCAGATCCTGACGGCACGGTCACAGCCGGCGATCGGTCAGCGTGAGCCCTGAAGTGGTCAGCGTGAGCCCTGAAGTCTTCCTCGGCACCGATGAACCAATGATCTGACCGTGTCGCGAGGCGAGGACACGGGTGACAGCACGCCTCAAGCCGCGTCGATCGTCACCAAAATCGCGCAAAGGCGGAACTTTCGCGGAATGGTGCGGGCAAAAGATTCAGCTCTAACAAGCTGATCCGCGAGCACCTAGCTAGATCACTGGTGCGCGGTCATTTCATCAAAAATGGTGCGTCCCGTCCGGACTGCAAAATATCTGTGATCTGACTCTTGGTTCTTGTTTTTCAGAGTGCTCGGCCGCGCTGTGAAGCGCTAGCGCTTCGCGGCGTGGATGAGCGCAACCGCCGTAGGCGGAAAACGGTTCAGTAAAAATCTTTGGGGTCCGGCAAAGTCCCGATTGCGGTCATTTCGCGACTGACATGTCCCCCATCTTTTATCCAGCGGAAGCGAGAGTCCGAGGGTGATTTGGTTGACCTCTTCAGTGTGGCGCTCGACCTTTTTAAGGCTCTTGTGCTTGGTCTCAGCTTTGATCATGAAGGTTCTGGCTCCAGCTGGCGAGCCTGGAGAGCCCCTTGTAAAAGGGGTTGGCCGTGCGGAAGATCATGGGGCCACGATCTTCATCGACCGCGCTTCCGGCAGCGCCGCCGCGTGCTTCAGTACCAGCTGGGCGATACGATCTGCACCCAGACGGTCGACCCCGTCGTCCGGAGGCTCGCCGCCCCAATCGCACAGAACGGCGAAAACACGCCTCATGCCCCTGGCGGCGTCTTCAGGCTTTGGCCAGGCCTCCTGCGAGCCGTAGAGTTTACACTGGATGATCGCCGCCGTTCGTCCGTCGGCGCCCACTGCCATCCCGTCCACGCCTCCGTCGCCGGGGCCGCCTGTGTGCATCCAGACCTCCTCGGGATTTTCGAGCTGCATCAGATTGACCATCAGATGTTCGAAGGCGCTCGCTGTAAGCGTATCGGCAATGCGCTTCTTTATCTCGCCAAGGTCCGCGGTCGGCGAGCGCATGACCGCTCGACCAGGCGCTGCCAGCAGACGGTTGAGCGCGTCGTGGGCCGTTTCCGTTTCATCGAACGGGTGGTGATGGAGCCGGCCATAGGTCGAGCGGCCGAAGAGGGAGCGGCGGATCCAGCCCGGGAGCGCCGCGAGCGGGACGCTGATCCAGGTTTCCACGGGCCAGCCTTGCGCGACATCGGCGGCGTGTTGATTGCCTGGCTCGTCGAGATAGGCCCCCTGCGCCTCGCGGAGAGCCATGTAAGTTTTTAGCCATGGTGGATCGTTCTCGATCTTAAACGGGCCCGCGATCCGGGCCAAATGCGCGAGACCGGACTCCGGGCGCGGAACCACCACGATTGATCCGGGCGTCACCTCGGCGACCAGATTGCGATTGCCGCTGAACTGGCGGATGTGGGCGCGGCCTGAAATCTGCTCAGCCCATTCCTCGTCACCGCACGCAGGGCTGACCAGGCATTGCGCCAGATTGTCCGCATCGTAATGGGCGCCGTGACGCACCATCGGATACCCGATGAAGACCCGCTGTTGATCGCGAAAAATCGGCCAGGCGTCAGCCTGTTGCGGCTTGGCGCGGCAGTAGAAGGCGATAGGTTCGTTCATGGCGTACAAACTCGCCCTTTTATATTGTGATCCCTTTGCGCTATAGGCGAGCGGCGCACAGGGCCGCTCCAGGGAGTAGCGGCCAGTCCGCCCCGCAGGATTGGACCGCCACCTGGTACGGCAGCCCCGACCGGGATTTGCAGACCTTGCAAGTTGCGCAGGCTCGGTTCTCGAATTGCGCAAACCGCCGGACGCGCTGATTATATTGACCGCCGTTTTTGATAACTGGGCCGATAAGGTGAGCGCCTCCCAGCCATTTCTCCAGCACGGAATAGGCATGATCGTTCTTTTGCGAGCCGTGGTGCGGCGCGCTCACGAGGATCGGTCGGGCTGGATTGAAGTTGGCAGGTGTACTGAAGTCCACAGTCGGACGCGTCTCGCCATGCGCCAGCCTAGAGTCGCCGGTGAATAACACGCCAGGTTCGCTCAGGCTTTCAGGCCGCCAGAACACCAACGACTCCACATTTTGCGGCGTGAGCTTCAGACTGATGGTCGTGAACATTGCGAAACTCTGAAACGGCTCCGGGCGTGGAGGCCGTTTCAGCTCACAGGCGTTCAAGGGCACGATGATGTCGGGCAACCCTCCGGTCGCACACTCGCCGCGTTCGACCCACTGATTGAAATCGAACCAGCGGATCGGGATGCGGTTCCGGACCGCACATTCGGCGATTTCCTTAATAATCTTGGCTGTCTCGATCGCTTCCAGCGCAAGGCGGTAGGCTCTGCCTCTTGCCCGGTCACTGAGCCAGGGGCGGCGCATCCACGGCAGATAAGGCGGGATTGCATCGCGGGACGGGTAAGGTTCAGGCTCGAACGAGTCGATGCTCTCGCGGTCAACCCCAAGCGCTTCACCCAGACGATCCTCCGGCGAGGGGGCCTCGCGTTGAATACTCTCTGGTCGATCCGCAAGCACCTCCTCCAGCGCTTCCCGCTCAAATTCTGGAAGGTCATCGGAATCACGCGTGAATTCTCGAAACACCACTCGAACAGCATCCGCTTCGCTGAGCTCGGGATCGATTTCCTCTAAAAGCACAGAAAGCTTTTCGGCCCCTACGATAGTCCGTTCGAAGTGCCGCGCCGGGTTGAACAGCAGGTCAGGCATGTGCTCAGCCCATCGGCCGGGCAGCCAGAATTCGCCGATAGTCCCACCGGCCTGCGTCCAGTAATCGGCGAAATCGCGATAGCCGTTGGCGTGATCGGCATCGCAGTGAGTACAGATCGCCACATCGATGCGCCCGAAGCCGTTGGTGGTTCGCGCAATCGCGTCCGAGAGAGGATGGGCGCGTCCGGACCCTTTCTTGTGTCCGGAATCCACGAGCACGGTGAAGGGGCGCCGATTCGTTTCCGTCTGAAGCAGAAACGCTTCGCCGCTTGGCAGTTCTAGTGCTGTGAATGTGCTGGCCATCTGCGCTCCTAACGTCCGCGCCGGGTCAGCGTAGCTAATCGATTCTGGACTGTCTTCTGAAGCTCAGCGAGGCCTTCCGCGTTTGGGAGGTAATGAGCGTATCGGTGCGCTCCGACATCGAACGGGACGTGGTCTTTGTTCTGGGTGATTGGGATGACAGGACGCCCCAGCGTATGCGCGATTCCGGCCTCGTAAAAGACGTTCGGATTGCGATTGGTGAAATCGCAAATCACCACGGCGGACCGATAGATCAGGCCGAACACATCCTGAATGATCTCGCTCTCCTCCCAAACCTGATTGGCGTTCAGGCATTGGAGGCCAATCTCTTCGCACGCCTGCTGGAGCGCCTGGAAGACCGGCTCGAATTCTGCCGAGAACGGCATCATAACAGCAACGATCGAAGCGTCCCTTCTCAGATCTGTCAGCCGGAATACCTTCGGGGTGATTTCATAAGGCGCTTCGGGCGCCGCCTGCGGGAACAGGGTCCCGTCTATCGCGGACAATTGCCCCGGATCGAGGATCCCCGCTTCCTGAAGCGCTTCGCCGAGGTCGACATCTTTCAGTGCCCAATGGGTGCGGTTCATCTCCCACGCACCAATGTCCAGATCCCAAGCCAAGGCTTCGATCTGCTCAGGGGAAACCTTAGGCAGGTCAAGCAACTCGTATTTGATCTGAACGCTGTCTGGGCGCACTCGAATGCGCTCAATTCTACCGATTTTGGCAGGAGTGCTTGAGGCTTTCTCGTGAGCAAACAGGGCAGGATACTGAGTAAGCTCCTCAATCGCCTCATCTCCTAACGGCAGAAGGCGTTCTCGCAGTCGATCGGATGTGGAGGTAAGTACTCGCTCCTGCCCAACGATCCAAGGCTCACCATTCCATGCTTTAGGATCGTATGCGACAAACAAATTAAACATCTAAACCTCAAACACATTCATAACCTCGTCGCCCAGATGATTGATCACCTTCACCGCGATGCGGCCTGACTTCGGGCGCGGGAAGGGGCGCGAGGTCGTTGAATATAGCGTTTCCCGGGCGGCTTCGTCGATTTCGGCGCGCAGGGTGGTTTTCAGGGATTTGTAGGGGCGCCGGCACCAAGGAAATAGGCGCGGTGCTCGCTGAAGCTTTCCTCGCCATAGGAAACGTCGACGCCGTGAATGGTGATCTGGAGCTGATCGCCGTTCACTTCGGAAAGTTCGATATCGGGTTCGCCGAACACCACGAAGAGATTGCCTGAGCCGGTGGTATTCAGCGCGCCGGCCATGCGCAGGTCGGGGTTCATGTGCGCTTTCAGGATCGTCAGGCGGCCGAGCTTTTCCACCTCGCCGACGTGGGCGTCGAAATTGAAGGCGCAGGTGATTGGGATATCGAAACCGCCTTCAAGCGCCTCGTGCACGGCCGCCATCAGGTCGGCGCGCGCCATGTTGCCGTATTCCGGGCCGATCAAGACCACAGCCCGGTGGATGGTCTCTTCAATCCCGAAAGCGGACCTCGGCGATTGATCCCGTCGCAACACGAACTCCCATTTCAATTGCGGGACCAAATCGATCTCAGGCCAGCAACTCAGGTGCGGAAATTGGCGGAGCGGGACGATAGGTCGGCCTGCCGTATTACACGAATTGCCGCATGTCTTTCCCTCCTCTGACGAGCAGCAGGCGGAAACATTTGCGATTTATTATCTCGCCATAAGTTCGGAACCGCTCAGGCCATGACTCGCAATCTGCAGTAAATTTTTGACCCGCGGCGGTCTTGACCGAGCAAGAGCCGGTACAGGGTGCTGCCAGACAAATACGGAGTGGTCTCGAAGGACCGGGTTTGCCCGCAACTCAAGCCACGAGTTGGCGCCATTCGGCCAGGGCATGGGCACGGTTTTCCTTGAAGTCGGATCGACGATAGACTTGGCGTTCAAGATTGAAGTGATTGTGGACTGAAGACTGGATGGCGGCAAACTTTTGGAGACTGCGGGCCGACCTGAACCGGTTCATCACTTTCTCTCGTCGTCGCAGCGGCTGATGCGAGTTTTCGACCCGATTGTTGAGCCACCTCCCGGTTTCTTGTCGACGAACAATTCCCAGTCCACGCAACGCCGCTTTGTACGATGGCAACTTGTCGGTGACGATCGCTTCGGGACCGCCATAACGCTTCATCGCCTTGCGCAGAAAGTTCAACGCTGCCTTGCGATTTCGCGTCTTCGTGACATACGCCTCCAGCACTTCACCTTCGTGATCGACGGCGCGCCATAGATAGTGCGTCTCACCGTGATCTTCACGAAAACCTCGTCGAGATGCCAAGTCCAGTTCGAATAACTTCCGTTCGACACACGACGTTTTCTGATCGATTTGGCGAATAACGGCCCAAACCGGTTCCACCAAAACCGCACTGTCTCATGGGTGATGTCGATGCCGCGCTCGTGCAGCAGATCCTCCACATTCCGCAAGGACAGCGGAAAGCGCATATGCATCATCACCGCGAAGCGAATGATCTCAAGCGAAGTCTTGAAATAATTGAATGGGTTACGCATGCTCTGAAGCTATGAAGCCGCTGGTCCAGCCTCAAGGCTGAGTTCCTCTGACACTGCCCGCCAAACACCCCCTACTCTGGCGGATGCGCGCGACTAGCAACTGGCCCATGTCTATCCGGTTCGCGTGTTCAAAATTGCCAGAATTCACTCGATAACTACAGGATCACTGACGAAATTCGGGAGACGCTGAAACAGACCTTGATCCTACAGCCACTAGAGACACTACCGTTGAGATCCAGTCCAATGGAGAAAACGCCCGAACCGAAATTTTGAGGCTCGGGTAGTGGCCACAAGCGCACGAGGAAACTATGCCCTACACTCACAATCGCGTATTCGAAAACGCTAATATGGCTGAGATTGAGGAGCGCACGCGACGTTCACTAGCTGAGGCCGGTTTTGGTGTCCTTACGGAAATTGACGTGAAAGCCACGATGAAGGCGAAAATCGATGTTGATCTTCAAGCGTATCGCATCCTCGGAGCGTGCAACCCCACAATGGCGCATAGAGCCATAGAGCTTGAACCTCGGATTGGAGCGATGCTGCCATGCAACGTAATCCTGCGGGAGGTGGAAAACGGCATCGAGGTAAGCGCTATCGACCCTGTAGCGTCGATGCTCGCGATTGAGAATGACGACCTCACGCGTTTGGCCGCTGAAGTTCGTGATTTGCTGGTTCGAGCAATTGATAAACTGTGATTAACTGAGTGCCATTTGCCTGTCTGCTGAGGCAATTTAGAAGGTCGAGGTCCGCGTTTGTCTGATCTGTTTTATGTGAAATTTAAGACCTACTTTCTAGTGCGCATTAAACGGCACTGGGCAGCGCGGTCTCCACTGTTCCGAAAAATTCTCGCGAGGTTGCGAGAAGTGGGCATAGCCAAAATAAGCGTGATATCGACCCTCGTCGGATTTGAATTAATCATAAAACAGGTGCTTGAAAGCAGGCTAATTACTTGGGGCGGTGCGGCCTCGGTTTTCCCAGGTGTTCAGCTTTCTTTGAGTCACAATCGAGGAGTGAGCTTCGGATTGTTCGAAAGCGATCATTGGCTGATGCCCTACGGCCTTGCCGGCATAGCATTAGTTCTGGTTGTAGCCGCCGTGGTTTGGACCGCACGGCAAAAATCGAAACTCGTTAATCTCGCCGGTACTCTGCTTGCGGTGGGCGGATTGGCCAATGCGATCGATAGGCTCGGAGACGGCGCCGTGACGGACTATTTGGAAATTGGGTGGCAGGCGATTCGTTGGCCCACATTCAACTTGGCGGACGTTTTCATTTTCATTGCCGTCGCACTGTTACTCGTCGGCTGGAGAAAGGGCGTTCAAGATTTGGACGGCCACCCGCAATAGTCGACTATTGCCCGTTTGGCGCCTTGGGTTTGTGTTCAAATGAACATTTTGAATGGTCGAAGAGGCTTGTGACGATTTCACAAGAGCCGACCTTGCCACCTGCGCAGCCGTCGATCATGCGCATAAGTTCACCTTCGAGCACACGAAGCTGTTCGATGCGTTTTTGCGTTTCAATTAGGTGATGCCGCGCAAGTTCGTCCGCCTTGGTACAATCTGTGCCAGGGTTTTCCTGAAGATCGATCAGATCTCGAATGGCTTCGACGGTAAAACCCAGATCACGCGCATGTCGGATAAAGCCGAGCAGGTCCACCGAGGCTTGCCCGTAGACGCGCCGTCCGCTTTCAACCCGCCTCGGTTCTGGCATTAGGCCGACGCTCTCGTAATACCGGATCGTCGTCACTTTGACGCCTGACGTTTCTGCCGCTTGGCCGATAGTGAATTCTTTTTGCATTTTTCTCTTGCTTCTATAGTCGCTGTAGAAATTAGACTCCATCTTAAACGTAGGAGTCAAGAAAATGAGTTGTTGCCCAAGCGACCAAAAATTCGATGGATCATCGGTCGCGTACAGACGCGCCCTGTGGGCCGTCATTTTTATCAATCTTTTGATGTTCGTCGTCGAAATCTCGGCAGGCTTCGCTTCAGGTTCGCAATCGCTCAAAGCCGATGCCTTGGACTTCGCCGGGGATACGATGACCTACACAATCAGTCTTCTGGTCATTGGCTCCGCCCTTGCGGTTCGAGCCAAAGCCGCTCTCTTCAAAGGTGGCCTTTTGTTCGCGATCGCGATTGCCGTGCTGAGCATGACACTGCTCCGCGCATTCTCTGGCGAGCCGCCAGTCGCAGAGACCATGGGCATTGTCGGGTTCGCGGCACTACTCGCCAACGCTATCAGCGTGCTGATCCTTCTCAAATGGAGAGACGGTGACGCAAACGTTCGTTCGGTCTGGCTTTGCTCGCGCAATGACGCCATCGGCAATGTCGGCGTCATGATCGCCGGTGGCCTCGTCGCCCTGACAGGGTCGGCTTGGCCGGACCTCATTCTCGCGTTCGTGCTCGCCGGCATTTTCACCCGCTCGGCATGGTCCATCTGCTCGCAAGCTCTCGCAGAGCTTCGTGACCACACAGCCCTCGCCAACACTGGAGAAGCGTAATGTCACCCCTGCTCGTTGGCGTCGTTGCTTACATTCTCCTAACGGCCGCCTTGTCGATCCCGTTCATGCTTCGTGCGCGGTTTGAGTTTCGACAGCAGGGCAAATGGTCACCGATGACGGCGATCATTTCCGGGCTCATCATGCACGGGCATTTCCTCGCCACGATCGCTCTCGCGTGGCTCGATCGTGGCAGTTTGTTCGCGCCGAACCTGATCTCGTTAATGGTAGGGGGAGGGCTCGTCCTCGGTGGCGCCTACGTCATTTTCCTTGGGCGCTACGCCTACGGATCGCAACAGCGTGTTTACGGCTTGCTCGAAGATGAGCTGATCCAACACGGCATCTATAAGCGTACACGCAATCCACAATATGTCGGCTACAGCGGCATGTTTCTCGGTGCTGCGATCGCGGCCGGATCCGGTCTCGCTATGCTATCCGCACTGGCCTTCGTGGCGATCATCCACGTGTTCATCACCTGGGTCGAAGAACCGCACATGCGTCGGACCTTCGGTGATGCGTTTGATCAGTATTCGTCGCAAGTTGGGAGATACGTCAACCTATTTCAAAGAAACACGAAGAGAGCAAAATCGCGAGGCTAGAAGCGCTTAACACCTCGTCACACCTTCAACTCACCAAGATCGGATCGACGTGACCAAATCAGACAAAACAAGCGATAAGGATTACACTCCGGCTCTCGGCAATACCATCCTTACGCCGCTATACGATTGTGCGATTTCTTTGTTGACGCGTGAGCAGGTGTGGCGGTCGCGGGTCGTATCTGCCGTAGCCCCCACCTCTAACGACAGAATACTCGATGTCGGATGCGGGACCGGTACGCTCGCGATCAATCTCGCCCTTGCAGCGGACCGCTCCGTATCGATTCATGGCTTGGACCCAGACCCGAATGTACTCATGCGGGCGGAAGGAAAATCGCTTGCGAGCGGAGTGCGAGTTCAGTGGCATGAGGGCTTCTTGGATCGGGAATTTTTGGGCACGCAGGCGCCGTTCAATACAGTCCTTTCATCCCTCGTTTTGCACCAAACACCCCTTTCAGAGAAGCGGCGAATTCTATGTCTCGCCAACGAAGCATTGGTGGAACGTGGACGCTTGGTTGTAGCGGACTACGGCTTGCAGGAGACCGCCACAATGCGCTTCCTCTTCCGTCAGACTGTCCAGCGGATCGATGGTGTTATCGACACCCAGCCGAACGCGGATGGGATACTGCCGGAACTCATCGAGGAGGCGGGCTTCTTGATACAGTATCCATTGTTTGTTCTGCCCACATTGACCGGTTCCATTTCTGTTATCGTTGCCTCCAAAATCTAACCAATGTTCTCTCTTGGGTAGCACTGAGCCATCATCGCTTGCAGAAGGATCGCGGTCGTTCAGGCCTCTAGAAAAATCATCACCTTTCAGTCGGTCTCTATGGGCAAGTCCTTTCGCTCGATCACTCAACTCCGCACCGATAAACCGTTAGTGGCGAGCGATGGTGAGGGAGCGGCGGCGTGTGTGTGACACATACCCGATCGGATCAATGTCATAGTTCTCAGAAACAGCTTGCTTCTACAGCCGCTATAGGAAATAAATCTACCGTAGTTCACTCTGGACGAGCCCATTCTCGCGCACCCAATTGGGCGTTGGATAACTGAGTAGAGGCAAAATCATAGCGGCATTGACCAAAATACTCCTGCCTATCGGCCTAGCGCTAAAACTCGCAGCCTCCTTTCTGTTGGCCTGCGCGTTTCTGATAGCGCCCATAGCCGATGCGCAGTTATGTGACGACAAGTTCGCTATCGCTTGCGTAATTGGCCAAGAGCCGAACAGCGCCGAGCAGCAGGACGAAGGTCGGGGAGAACACGAAGACCGTGCGAAAAATTGCGGTCCCTGTCACGCGTTCAAAACGCGACAAGTATCATACGAGGCAGGTTTGGCACCGAGTGGCGCGCCCTCAGTTAGACCGCAGCCAGTCGACAATTTGCGATCTCGACCGATCGGCAGTCTCTATCGTCCCCCTCGAGCCTGATCCTTAGCAGAACATCGGTCCGCACTTGCGGGCACGCTTTAGCTGTATCCGCTTGAGGAACATACAACATGTCATTTTTTCTAAAGGGCGCTACCGCAGCCCTGGCGCTCGCCGCATTGACCGAAGGCGCGCTGGCCTCACCTTGCGATGGACGGATTGGCGGTTCGCCACAAATTTCGTCGGGAAGGCCCCTAACACTTTCCACCGTACTTTCAGAAGTTCGCCATGCCTCGCCTGCTGTTCGCGCGGCTGGATTGGAGGCCCGCGCCCTTGGTGCAGAGGCGGACCAAGCTGGGCGGCGGCTCAACCCGACCCTATCGCTCGAACTGGAGAATTTTGCGGGCAGCAACGCGTTGTCGGGTTTTGATCAAACCGAATCAACATTCGCATTAGAACAAACGCTTCGTCTTGGAGGGAAGCGAGCGCTCGAGGAACGAGCTGCGCGGGCTCGCCAGGCGCTCGCCAGCGCGGAATGCGCGGTTATCCTGAGGGAGACTGAACTAGAGGCCGCGATCGTCTTTGCTGAGTTGGTGGCAGCCGTCCAATTACGAAACCTTGCAGAAGAAAGTGCGGATCTCGCGGATGAACTGGTGAGCATTGTTGCGCGCCGAGTTGATGCGGGCGCTGCGGCACCACCGGAGCTCTCGCGGGCGCGGGCGGACGCGACCGCTTTGCGCGCGTCTGTCGAAACGGCGCAGGCAGGTATTGATCGCCGCAGATACGCGCTTGCTCTCTTGTGGGGCAGTGCCGAGCCCACATTCTCAGCACCGATGGGAGTGAGCTTTAATTCCACCATCGCGGAAGTCGAAGCAGACGTGACACACCCTGCGCTAAATGCAGCAGATGCAGCCGTTCGTGTCCGACAGGCCGAAACCAGCTTTGCCCGAAGCGCCATCATCCCAGACATAAGCGTATCGGCAGGAATCCGGCGGTTTGAAGAGACCGGCGATGAGGCTTTCGTCGCGGGTGTTAGCCTCCCGCTCCCAATCTTCGATCGCGGGCGGGATGCTGCGCGAGCGTCGGCGATCCGGAGCGATGCCGCCACACTCAATCGAGCAGTTGCCGAACAACGTTTGTTAGCCCAGCAACGGGCTGCAGCTGCGGCTCAACGCACGGCACAAAGCCGATTGCAAATCCTAAAACACGATACGCTGCCCGCGGCGACGGAGGCCTACGAGGCGGCCTCGCGTGGCTATCAGATTGGTCGTTTCGATCTCACCGCCACCCTAAATGCCCGCGCGGCCTTGTTGAGCGCCCAACTCGCTGTGATTGATGCAGAGTTTGCCTTGCAGAGCGAAGAGCTGCGTCTGCGAGCTCTGATTGGGGCAGCCCCCTTTGATGGAGATATCCGATGATTGGTAAACCGCATCTATTCGCGGTCATCGCCGCTACTTTGGCCATTACCGCTTGTGGCAATGGTGGGGACCGAGACTCGGATCGTTCCTCCGCAACGGAAGTGGATCACGATGATGGCGAACAATCTGCCCAAGTTGAGCTAAGCCGGGAGGTGGCGTCAGAGGCTGGCATTGTGACCGCGCGCGCGACACGTACTCCCCTGAGACAGTTTCTCTCGCTCCCGGCCGAGTTGAGGTTTGATGCAGATCGCGTTGCCGCCGTCTCACCGCAAGTGAGCGGGCGGATCATCCAAATCACAGCAACCGAAGGCGATCTCGTCTCTCCCAATGAAACGCTGGCAATCCTCTCCAGCCGTGAACTCGCCGACCTGAAGGCTGAGTTTCTGACAGCCGCCACTTCCGAAAATCTTGCCCAGCAAGCCCTGGCACGTGAGGAAACGCTTTTTGCAGAGCGAATTACACCCGAGGCCGACCTGCAGGCTGCCCGCGCTGCGCTCATCGCGGCCAGCGCCGCACGCGAAGGCGTTGAGAACAAGCTCATTGCTGTGAGCGTTCCTCGCAGTGAGCTCGCATCTCTCGGCGACGCGCCCGACCTAACGCTCGCCCAGGCCCGCCTTCGGGCTCCAATCGGCGGTGTGGTTGCGCGCCGAACAGCAATCCTTGGCGCAGCAGTATCGGCAGAAGACGCTAGCGCCCCAGCTCTCTTCACCATTGTTGATGACAGCGTCCTATGGGCTGACATAGCGGTCTACACGCAGGACGCAGCAATCGTTGGAGCCGGCATGGCCGTCGTCCTTCGGTCTGAAACGGGGGCTCAGTTAGCAGAAGGTGTGATTTCGACCGTTTTGCCGACGATAGACGAAACCTCGCGCATGGCGACAGCCCGCATGATTGTGGACAATTCTGACCGGCGGATGCGCCCCGGTCAGTTCGCAACGGCTGAGATTGCAACCGGGGCCCACGAGAGCCGCCTCCAAGTGCCATCGGCGGCCATCGTTGAAGTTGCGGGTCGAACGAGCCTGTTCGTTCCAACTGATGACGGATTTGCGCCGCGGACCGTGGAGCCGGGAACTGAATCCGGCAACCAGACCGTGATCCTGTCTGGCCTCGATGAAGGAGAGTTCTACGTGTCAGAGGGTGCATTCACGCTCAAAGCACATCTCGAAAGAGACTCCTTCGGTGATGATGACGACTAGGAAGTTAGAGATATGCAAAACTTAATGCACCGCCTTGCCGGCGGCCGGCTGCTAGCCGCCATCGCGGCCCTAACCCTCACCGTAGGGGGGCTGTTTGCCTTTCGTGCGCTTCCAGTTGATGCGTTTCCCGATCCTTCACCCTCGCTGGTTCAGGTGTTCACCGAAACCGAAGGGCTCTCTCCAGAAGAAGTCGAACGCTATGTAACCTTCCCAGTCGAAACCGCGATGTCCGGTCTTCCAGATGTCGAGGAAATCCGATCGGTCTCGAATTTCGGTCTCTCCATTGTAAACATCTATTTCGAGGATGGCACGGATGTGTACTTCGCACGCCAGGTCGTAGGCGAGCGATTACCAGAGGCAAGCGAAGCCATCCCAGATGGTTTCGGGACGCCCCAGCTCGGGCCCATTTCGAGCGGACTAGGCATCATCATGTACTTTCGCGTCGTCGATGAGACTGGCGCCTATGATCTGACCGAACTCCGCGAAATCACCGACTGGATGATTAAGTACCCTCTTCAATCCGTCGAAGGCGTGACCGAAGTGCTAGCGCTTGGCGGTTTCGAAAAGCAATACCAAGTTCGTCTCAATCCCGATCTTCTGATCGCCTATGATTTAGAGGTGGCAGATGTAATCGGTGCTCTAGAAAGCGCAAATCGCACGACCGGTGCGCAATTCATCGAAGTAGGCGCGGAACAATACACCGTGCGTGGTGTCGGCTTGGCACGATCGGTTTCCGACCTTGCAGAAACGCCGGTTAGCACGGTCAACGGTCGTTCGATCAGAGTGAGCGATCTTGGAGAGGTCGTTATCGGCGGTGGTACGCGCCAAGGGCTCGCGACTGCCAACGGCAATGGCGAGACGGTCGCTGGTCTCGTTCTTAAACTCTATGGTACGAACACGTCGGATGTGATTGAGCGCACACACGCGCGCTTCGATGAGATCAATGCATCCCTGCCAGAAGGCGTACGCGCCGTTCCATATTACGATCAGGGTACACTGGTTAGACGGGCGGCCTCGACCGTCACGACCGCGCTTTGGCAAGGTGCTCTGCTGGTCGCAGTTGTCGTGTTTATCTTCCTAGGTGGCTGGCGACCTAGCCTAGTGGTGGTCTTGTCAATTCCATTCTCGGTTGGCTTCGCCTTCATCTCGATGAGCGTGTTGGGCATTAGCGCGAATCTAATGTCTTTGGGAGGTGTCGCCATCGCCATCGGTATGATGGTTGATGGCGCTATCGTCATTGCCGAAAATGTCGACCGAGGTTTCCGGGAACGGCGAAATGGCGAGGACGCTCGCGATGTGGTCGCCAAATCAACCGCTGAAGTTATCGCTCCGCTAATCGCAGCCGTCGCAGTCGTGATTATTGTGTTTCTGCCTCTATTCTCGCTGGAAGGCGTTGAGGGTAAGACTTTCCGACCGCTTGCTGCGTCCGCCGCCCTTGCCATGACTGGATCGCTCCTCTACGCCGCGCTAGTCGCACCCGCCATGGCCTTTGGATTAATCAAGCCCCCCAAACGCAATACGTCTGGCGAGGGCGCAATCGCCGGCTTCGTCAAGTCTGTCGCAAGCGTGTTCGTCCGCGCACGCCTTGCTGCGGTTGCGTTAGCGCTTGGACTTTTGGTCATCGGAGGGTTGGCGGGCTCGAGATTGGGCTCGGAGTTCACACCCGCTCTCGAAGAAGGTGATATCTTACTTCGCGTCTCGATGGCGCCATCAATATCGCTCACTGAGGGGCGCGAGACATCAACACGACTTGAACGTCGATTGCTGGCGGCGTTCCCTGAAATTGACTCCATTGTTAGTCGAATTGGCCGAGGCGAGGTCGGGGCTCACGCTGACCCGGTAAACAGTATTGAGGCCTTTGTCGCTTTGAAGCCAAGGTCAGAGTGGCGACCCGGCCTCACACCGACCGACTTGCGTGCAGAAATATCCGAAGATCTGGAGTCTTTTCCGGGAATCAGAGTGAACATCGGGCAACCGATCGCGATGTCGGTTGATGAACTTCTAACCGGCACGAAAGCTCAGCTCGCGGTAAAAATTTTCGGTCCTGACATGGATGTGCTGTTGGAAGGTTCGCAGGATCTACAATCAATTCTTCAACGTGTCAGCGGGGCGAGTGATGTGCAGGCTGATCAGATCACCGGCGCGCCACAGTTAGTCGTCTCGGTCGATCGCGCGGCCTTAGGCCGATATGGTCTTTCAGTGGAGGAAGCCCTTGATACGCTGAGCGCGGCCGTCGGCGGGGCGGAAGCCGGCGTCCTCTTTGAAGGGGTTCGCCAGTTTCCAGTCGTCGTCAGATTTGACGAAAACCGGCGTGACAATGCGCAGACGATTGGCCGACTTATCCTAGAAAGCGAGAGTGGTGCTCGGGTGCCGCTTTCAAGTGTCGCCTCGATAAGAACTGTTGTCGGTCCTCGTCAGATAACGCGTGAAAATGGGGAGCGTTTCATAACCGTGCAGCTCAATGTTCGCGGGCGCGATATCGGCTCCTTTGTCGCCGATGCGCAAGCGGCAACCTCCAGTCAGCTTGACCTTCCGCCTGGTTATCGCGTCGAATGGGGTGGTCAGTTTGAATTGCAACAACAGGCCAATGCCCGCTTCGCCGTGGTGATACCGATTACGTTGGGCATCGTTCTTCTCATCTTGTTACTCGCATTCGGGAGGCTCAAGTCAGCGATATTGATCCTGCTGAACATTCCTCTCGCGTTGACCGGTGGCACCCTCGCTTTGTGGCTGACAGGATTACCAGTCTCGGTGCCAGCCACGGTCGGGTTCATTGCGCTTTTCGGCATTGCTCTTGGTAACGGAATGGTGCTCGTCAGCTTTATGGATGACTTCGCGCGGCAGGGCCGCGACCACAATGCGCTCGCTATTGAAGCGGCAGGACTTAGGGCGAGACCTGTGTTGATGACAGCGCTCACGACCGCGCTTGGACTGGCACCATTGCTATTTGCGACTGGAGTAGGTGCTGAAGTACAGCGCCCGCTAGCGACCGTTGTGATGGGCGGACTGGTGTCATCAACCGTGCTTACACTGCTCGTCCTACCCGCGCTGCATCGGTGGTTTGCACCGAAACCAGGGAGTCATGTTTCGGTATTGGAGACAGAACATACACATGACTGAGGACGGGGCGCGACCAATTCGCGATTGGTCGCCGAGCGTCAAATACCGGCGCGATTTTTAGGACCCGCGCGCTAGAAATTGCGGATCGTAGCCAGACGATAACGCTACGATCCGCCCGGAGCTCAGCATGGGGTCGCGCAGGGACTGTTGAAACTGACCTGAGACCCTCCGGTCCCTCGTTTAATTCGAGTGTCTGGGTCTTTCATAGTCCATGGTTTGAGGTCTGGCGCGCTGCGGGCGTCAGCCCGCCCAGTGATGAGTTGGGCCGGTGGGTGTTATAGTCGTGGCGCTAGCACGCCAGCACCTTGCGCGCGTGAGCGGGGCTGTCGAAGACATACTCGTTCAGGCATTCATCCCTCAGCTTATCATTGAAGCTTTCGACGAACCCGTTCTGCTGGGGCTTGCCCGGCGCGATGTAACCGCCGACTCAGCTCACGTCCGCTCGTGCGCCAAAGCGGATTATGGGCTGGATTTGATGAAAGGCGCGGCTCATTATTTGGTGATTGTGTGGCTGGAGTAGTAATGATGAAACTGATTGTTTCTCAATTAGGCGAAGGTGCTGGGATATCACTCTCAGATGCCGAGATGGAAGTTCTTGGCCTTCAAATCGGAGACGCACTGGAGGTCACCCAGCAGCCCGACGGCAGCTTGGTGCTAAGGACATGTTATCTTGATCAGATTGAGCTTGCAGAAAAAATCATGAGCGAAGATCGAGATATTTTATCTAAATTGAGCTGATCTCTGACTAGCATTCTAAGCATAGAAGACTGCTCATCTGGCTGGTGACCTGAGCCCCATTTGGTCCCGCATTTGAATTGCAGCTACCTAGAAAAACGGGCCCCGCAGGGCCCGTCTCTGATCCTAAGATCGCGCGAATACCAGTTTCCGCCGCGCACCGCGGGCACCCTTAAGGCTGGTGTGCCGTCTTTCATCGCTCTCGGCACATACACTTTATGCCAGATATTTCCAGAATGTCAAAAAGTGCATGCTATGCAATGAGTTGCCGGGCACGAGCCTCTTGGGAGCCCTATGTGTGAGCAAAAACCTAGGCTTCTGTGAGAAAACACCGATAAAATCGGATTTGGCATTGAAAGCTGACTCCAAGCCTTTGATTCTATTTTGGTTATTCAGTGTTCTGATTGCCTGCTTGGTCTTTTCTCACACTCGCAAATCTCTCAGCGACATTTATGATTTCGGCACTTTGAGGGATGGCTCCGCAATCCACCAGTCGATCGACAATTGACTGATAATCTTCGAAGAACCGGCGCCAGGCGCGCATGCCTCCAAGTTCACCAACGGCCATGATCATCGCCTGATGGGAGGCAATGAGAAGAGCATTTTGTTCCTCGAGTTTGGCGATCTTGCGCTTTGCTTCGGCCAGCATCTCGCTCTCTTCGAGGCCGAGCCGCCCCCGATTGTTACGAGCGATGCGCAGGACCGTTTGGGCAAGTTTCTGGCATTCTTCCAGCTGGAGCCGTTTTGCGGCGTCACGCGAGAGGGTCGTGTGCGCGACGCCCAGTTCCGCCGCGGCGGCGCGCAGGGTGATCTTGCGCCCCTCTTCAGCAAACCTCCGGCACACTGCGCCCAGCTCCGGGCAGGGCGCTTCAAACGGGGAAGGGGAGATGCCGACCGTCACAGCAGGCCCTCGATCTTCTTCTCCCCATAGCGCTTGCCCAGATCCGGGCCGTCCGGAAACACTTGCTTGCCCGGTGCGGTGTCGCGCGCTTGCTCGATGGCCGTCAGGCGCTCTTCGGCCTGGCGGCGGGCCGCCACTTTCGAAGCCTGCGTGCCAGGGTGCTTATCAATGGTGCTGAGGATGGTGCGGTATCGGCCGGCGAGCTTGTCGAGCTGTTGCTCCTCTAGAGCCGATCCTGTTCTCACGAGGTGGCAGCATCCATTGAAGCACTCGAGATGTTTGGGGCAGGGCTCCACGACGAAGGAATTCATGCACAGGCCGTAGGGCGTGATCTGCATGCCATCGGCTTCTGTAGCGAGGAAAACGAGGGCGGTCTCGTCACCTTCCGCTTCCTGAATGCGCCGGAACTCGTCAGCAATCGGGCCCTGTGCGCGGCCGGCGCTGATGAGTTTGAAAGCGTCGCGCGCCGGACCCGTCAGAAGATCTTCCGAACCGTCTGGCAGCTCCATGGCGTCGAGCTCTTGGGCCAGAGTTCGGCTGTCGTATTCGTGGCTTTGTGCAACGCTCTTTCGGCCAAAGCGGTTGGTGATGATCGTATCGGCGACACCAGCCGCGAACAGCTCGTTATTATGCATGTGCCGCGAGGAGTGGCTCTTGAAACTTAGAGATTTGAACTCCGGCTTTCCGTATTTTGCATAGAACGATTGACCTGCGCCTTTAGACCCTTTCTGTGAGCCAAGCGCGACCGCCAAATCACTCGGAGTTAGCCGTCCGACAAAGGCGTACCTGGTGATATCGCAAACGCCACCATTCCGGCCTTCAATTAGGGCTCGTTTGGGAGCGAGGAACAAGCAATGATCAGGGGCGAGTTCACGACCACCTTCCAGATGAAAAGGTTCTGTGTCGCTGAGCTTGGTGGGTATGTTCAGACGGATTTGTCGCTCAAGCCTCCATATTGGAACGCCAATATTCGAAAGTCGGCGACCACGAGCATTTGGGTCAAATTCCACTTTCGAAATCCATGAGTTCTCCTTGCGCGAGAAGAATGTCCGCAAGGCTTGTGTGTAGTTCGCTCCGTTATGTTTCAGCCGGGCTTGATAATCGCGGATTTCGTGAAGCACTTCGACATCGAATGTGGCTCGGTATTTCTCGGCAAGGTCTCTGTTGTACTCACCATCGAGGCCGAACGGGTTCCCTGTTAGCTGCGTGAAGACATCTTCAAGTGAGACAATCTCATCAAGCTCAAATTCTGGAAGAATGCGGCCTGTTTTAAGCTGGGAGGTGAGTCTCTGCCTTAGCGGCGCGGTCATCCTGGTGGCGGTTTCGACGAGCTCTAAAATCCGCTCTTCAAACAACCGTAACACTGACGTGGTGGCTTCGGCATGTATCGTCCCAGTATGGTCGCTTAGCTCCTGTTTTTCTGCGAAGTGACGCAAGAAAAGAGTGCGATCGACTCCTCCAATAAGCGAAGGCTTCCCACCACGAGGGTCGAAGTAGGATTGGCTTACAAGCGGATCGACCGGAACGGTCACGGTTTCGCCGACCCTCAAGCCCATGAGGAGGTGTAGTTCGGCCGCTAAGAAGCGAACTGCGTCGTAAGTGCTTTGCGGCTGTTCCTCCAGAAGGATCCGCAAAAGCTCCCAGAACTCCGTCGCACCCGGAAGCCTTTCTTTGGTTCGCCGCTCGTCAACTGATGTCCGAATGGTTCCGACATCCAATCGAGGCTTGTTTGACAGCGTCTGCTTCCGATGAAGAGGACAGTAGATTGATAGACCTAGTGCGTCGATGACGATGACCTGAGCCTCCACCATCGACCGCAGTTTCTCGTTTTTGTCGACCTTCGCTGTAATCTTGAGAGCGCGTGCAACATCTTCGCGACTTATTTGCCAAGGCTCTTGACCTGAGCAACAGCTGGCCAGGGCCCTCACAGAACGGCATATGCAACTATAAGTGTAGCGAGCGCTGTTCCGTAACTCGAACAAAGAGCGAATCGTGAGTGCTTTGATCAGGTCAGCCCAACCATCCGACAGAGGGGTCTTTTCCAGTGATTGATTTTGGTCGGGATTTCCAGATGCCAGCGCCTTTAGCGTGGCGAGGTCGGTGCCTAGGTCCTTCAGGTAAAAAGCTGGCGGTTTAGGGGCGCCAGTGATTTCGTTGAGATCCCATCTGAACGCCTTGATGATTTGTCCGGATTCGTCGGTTGGCGTATGCCAGGACACACCATTTGCCTTTGCGATGCTCTTATAGCTCTCAAGGAAGCGATCGAAGGCCGGATGACGCGATGTAGTGGTCATTGGCTCGCCTCCGAACCTTCCAGGTCCGAAATTATCGACTCGACGGTCTCAAGAACGCGTCGAAGCTGGCCGAAAGCGGGAGTGACCTTGTCTCCCTTGTTGGTGCCTATGAACTCGCCGACGATATTGCGGATTGAGTCGCGCGCCGCGCGATGAACCTCGATATCGCGGAGATACATGAACTTGTGACAATCATAGCAGGCGAGGGCGGGTGTTTTAGGGCAGAAGGACTGACCGATCGCACAGCCGCCGATGCCGGCGATCAGATGGCCGTGTGGCGCGCCTGAGACCTGTTGGTCTTCGGGGAGTTTGTTTAGCTCCTCCAGGTCCACGCTCTTGGACTTCAGGGATGCGTCGATCGCTTGAAAGAGGGGAGACAGGCCCAAGGCCGCATTGATTTTCTCCGCCTGGGTCGGGCTCATCTCGATGTAAGTATCGGCCGTATCGATATCGGAGTGCATCAGGAATTCAGCCAACTCGAGCCTGGAACTTCCAGCGTCTGCCTTTCTCTGGGCTGCCGTATGTCGAAGCTGGTAGGGTGTTCTGCGGATACCGGTGAGGGCCTCAGTAAGGCCTCTGACGATCCGAGTAACTTCTTGAGGCGGTACACCGAAGAGCGACTCAGCCCTGTCCAGGCGGAGGCTGCCTTCGAGCTCGTCACGCCGGCGAAGCCAGGCGACCAGAATGGGAGCCCAATCGCGTTTGATCTTTCTGGTTTGTTCCTGATTTTTCTGACGCGTTCGTTGTTTCGCGTACCGAAAGGTCAGGTGGACGATAGCTTGTCCGTCCTCCGCTTCTCTGACGCGAACGTGGGCCACGTTCCTGTTCGCAATCTGGATAGGCCGCATTGCGTGCTGAAAGCAAAGCATGAGGATGGCGGAGTCGCGGAGGATCTCTGTTGGTAGCTCTCCCTCATTCCTTTGCCGTATTCCCGTGCTGAGTTCATCTAGGTGATCAATCACCTTACGCTCTTCTTCGAACGTCAGAATTGCCGAGCCGTCGCGGACTGTCCGATGTTTCGATCTAGTGACGGGCGATCTAACAGTTCTGAGAATATTGGAGTGCGCTTCTTCCCAGCCAGCTAGGCCGATGTCGCAAAAGAACGCCAAAACCGCCTTTCCACACTGAAAGTAGTTCGTGTTTTCAACGTGGTGCGATGCTGAAGAGAATTCGCTCCGAAGATGATCAAGAGCCAAGTTAGGATCGACGACCGCGAGCCGCACGAGTGGAACCTGCACGCTTAGAGTGCTGAGAATGTGGTGGAGGTAATGCGCCGCGGTCACAGCGTTCTTTTGAAGCCTATAAACCGCAAAATGTTTCAGTACGTGAGCTATTTCGCCGGAAATTCTTTCAAATTTTAGTTTATGTTCCTGACCGTTAGCGGAAAGAAGCCAATTTTCATCGAGCGCTTCAACAGAACGGACTTGCTCGTCGTATTCATCAAAATACCTGATACGCTTTGGGAGCGGGCCAAGGGCAGCTGCTGCTGCCTTGAGATAGCTGCCGCCCGGGTCAACACCGTCGGAACTTGTCGCATCGAAGTTAAAGTTGAACTGAGACATTAACCCCATCCGCCTGGTTCTATGGCTCTGAGCGCATCGACGTGCGCATCGAAATCGTCGTTCCAGACCGTTTCGATCTGGCGCTCCCAATATGCGCGGGCGTACAGCCGAGGCATATTGGAGGTGTAGGTCCAGCCGAAGAAGGCCCTGAGTTGGGCCAAAGAGTCCGCCTCGTCTTTCCCATGCGCTCGGAAGTGAGCGAGCCGGATCACTGCGCAGGTGTGACGGAAATCGTGAGCGCTGATGCGCGGCCGACGAAGATTTTCTTGAAGCGCCAGCTTCGCTTCGTCTGACAACAGCGTTGAAACGCGATCGAAAATACGACCCAAACCTCTGACGCCTAGAGGGGCGCCTCGATTGTTAAGGAATAGCTGAGGGTGAGGGGACCGTCCTCGATAATTCGTAGCATAGGCATCGATATATTCAGCAACTTCATGGGAAACAGGTATCTGCCGGATGCTCTGAGAGTTCTTGATGGAGGGCGGGTCGCAATAGCGCGGATCTTCGTCTTCAAATTGGTTCTGGACGTTCATCCAGTAGCGAGGTTTGAGCGTGCGTTCGTCGGTCCCGGTTTTGACGGCGTCGGCTGCCAACAGAAGCGCCTCGCTCCTCCTGAGGCCCTGATGCAGGAGGCAAAGCAGGATCGCCATGTTACGCCAGCGCTGCGGCTCTGAGCGAAACGGATTATCCGGGCTATCAGGCTTAAAGAGTGTGTAGAGCTCTTCAATCACCCGTGCCGGCAGGGCACGTAAGACATGGATTCTTTTCGGAAACGGATTCGGAGAGAGGTTTCTATATCTCAGCTCCCAGCGTTTTATGTGAGACGATAATTCGTGCAGCTTCGATTTATCGTTTGATGTATGCGACAGATCCTGGAGCGTCTCGAGAATAAAGTCTCTTGTGGTGCGCCAAGCGCGGTTGATGTCTGCGCCGGTGCGAGCGGCTCGGTTTCGCTCGGCAGTGAAATAGGCCTCAAGAGTGCGATCTAGCTCATCGGTTGCCAAGTTCGCTATGAAACGGTCCATGACATCATAGCCGTAGAGCTCCATCGCGAAATTGTAGAGCCTCTCAATTGCCCGCAATTTCTTCCTGATCGTCGATTGAGCATTCCCGGACCAATTTCTGAGAGCGTAGATGGTTGCCCAATAACGAGGGGTGCTCGTTCTGGGGTGAACCAGGTATGGGCCAGCAAGAAATGATGGAAGCTGTGCACGGGAAGCTTGGCAGAGCGGCATAAGGCAAGACTGAAGGTGGCTGTTTCGGTGAACAAGCCCTATGCAGCGTTAAGGGCAGCCCTGACCATGCAATAGAATCAATAGTATAAAAAGCCCAATCTGAAATTCATATCATGCCTAATGCACCGATTTATTGTGTAGTGGTGATTTCCACCTCTTTATCTAATAATTTGCTTTGTTCTGTTTTCGGCAATTTGTCGAAACTTTTGAATTATATTAGTGATGGCTGTATAATGAGGTATATTTTTATTGATGTCTTTCGACACGCATAATACGTGACCTATAGCCTTCACACGATTCCCAATTCATGGATCATGCGTTTCGTTTACTTGTATCACGTCAGTGAGAAAGTCGGGAAGGAGTTTGGTCAATGCACCAGTTTTGAAAGTACCGGCCCCCCGCATAATAAATATTATGAGAAATGCTAGATGCTACGCTCTGGCTTCCCTAGGGCGTTTCGCGGCTAAGTCCGAAACTTCTTGCCCGTGCCGGCATCGATGGTCACGACCATCCCGTCAAAGGCGGGTTCGACATTCTCCGGGCAGCGATCGCTCAGAGCGTCGTAGTCGAGATCGATATGAAGATTGGTGAGAATGCCGTATCGGGCACGCACCTGTTCGAGCCAGTCCAGCGACTGGCCGACATGGGTATGTGTCGGATGTGGCTTTTCTCGTAGCGCATCGAGTATCCACAGCGGCACGTCCTGCAGCGCGTCGAACCCGGCCTGGTCGATCGCGCTGACGTCCGGCGTATAGGCAACGGGTCCGAACCGCAGACCGGCGCAGACGACATTGCCATGCTGAACCGGGAAAGTTTCCAGCTCTATCGCCCCGCCCTCGCCCTCGATCGAGATTCTGCCTCGCTCAGGCAGATCGCCCGCTTCAAGCAGCGGCGGATAGCCAGACCCTGGCGGAGTTTCAAAGATATACCCGAAGCGTTTGAACAGATCAGCCCGGGTCGAGACGTTCATGTACGCCGCTATTCTCGCCTGGTGGCGATAAACAATGGCCCGGATGTCATCGATACCGTGTGCCTGGTCGGCATGAGCATGGGTGTAGACGATGGCATCGGGAACCGGGCTGCCGGCATCGATCAGCTGCTCGCGCAGATCCGGTGAGGTGTCGACGAGAATTCGCGTGGATTTTCCGTGCTCTAACGCCTCAAAGTCTGAAGCTTTTTCAAGGAGGATCGAGCATCGGCGGCGCCGATTTCTTGGATTTTCAGGATTGCAGCTGCCCCAATCGCCATCCGCACGCGGAACGCCACCCGACGAGCCGCATCCCAGAATGCGGACGCGTATGAGGCCCTCGGCGCTCAACCGGCCAGTCTGTGGAAGAGCGCCAGCGAGTTTTCTCGTGTCCGCCGGGCGGTTTCCTCCACGCTCCAGTCGCGTAGTTCTGCAAGTTTTTCGGCAACATGGGGCAAGAAAGCCGGTTCATTGCGCTGACCGCGCCTGGGGACCGGCGCCAGATACGGACAATCGGTTTCGATGATCACCTTGTCGTCGGGCACGTCCTGAGCAAATACGGCTCGGACGTCCTCGGCCTTCTTGAAGGTAATGATGCCCGAAGCAGAAAACCAGGCACCGAGCGCGGCTGCGCGCCGCGCCAGGTCGTGCCCGCCCGTGTAGCAGTGCAGCAGGATCTTGAACCCACCCTTCCCCATCTCTTCTTCCAGAAGATCGGCCATCTGCGCATCGGCATCCCGGCTGTGCAGGATGATGGGCAGGCCGGTCTGCCGGGCAGCCTCGATATGCGCACGCAGGCTGGCAAACTGATCTTCGGCCGGGCTGTAGCCGTAGTGGAAATCCAGTCCCGTTTCGCCAATCGCCACCACCTTGGGGTGCCGGGCGATTGTGATCAGTTCATCGGGCGTGATGTCCGGACGGTCCTTGGCGTGATGAGGATGAGCACCGATTGTGCAGAATACGTCCTCATGAGCCTCGGCAACGGCCCGGACGTCATCGAATTCGTTGAGGCGGCAGCAGATCGCGATCATCGGCGAGACGCCCGCCTCCCGCGCGTGTGCCAGGACGATTTCACGATCTTCTTCATAGGCTTCACCATGAATATTGATGTGAGTGTCGATCAGCATTTCGGCGTTCAATTCCGACTATTGAGTCTCGGCTTGAGCGGCTTCCTTCAGGATCGTGAATGCCGCGTGCGTGGTCTGCTTGGGATCCAGATAGAGGGTTTCGCTCTCGCGGGCCAGACGCGCCAGTGCATCGCCTGCTGCGACCCATTTGCCTGCGCGGTCTGCGCCCTCTCCGCCCAGAATCGCTGCGCGGGCGCGGTCGTGCGCATAGCGTTCAAGAAACTCCATCAATGTACGGCGGACAGCCTCCCCATCGCGTTTCGCGGTCTCGCTGGCGAGCACGCCGACCGCTCGCGAGTCCAGCCTTGGAAGAGTCTTGAGTATGCCATCGAGCGTCTCTTTCAGGCGCGGCGCATCGGATTGTGAGAGAGCAAGCGCGCGACCCGGAGCTCCGCCGGCCATATCAGCGCATCGCCGCGCGATCTCTGCGTCAATGCCGTGCCGCTCCGCGAGCCAGGTCGCGCACGCGTCAGGGGCGGAGGCGCGCAGAGACAGCCGGCGGCATCGCGACCGGATCGTAGTGGGCAACCGGCCAGGCGCATTGACTACTAGCAATAACAACCCCTTGGCGGGCGGTTCTTCAAGTGTTTTGAGAAGGGCATTGGCCGCATTCGTATTCATTTCGTCGGCTGCGTCCACGATACAGACCCGCCAGTCGGATTCGCTCGCGCTTTTGGAGAAGAATTCCGGCGCGCGCCGGCTTTCATCGACGGTAATCTCGGCGCGCAGCTTGCCGCGTTTCGCATCGAACGGGCGACGAATGAGCAGAAAATCAGGATGGGACAACGCTTCCAGCCGTCTGGAAACTGTATCCTCAGGCCCCACCGAGAGGGGCGATTTTCCCGTGGGCGCACCGCCGAGAACGCGGCGGGCAAGACGCCACGCGAAGGTCGCCTTCCCGACCCCTTTGGGGCCGGTAATCATCCAAGCATGATGCATGCGCCCTTCGGCAAAGGCTTCGCCGGCCTGACGTTCGGCATCGTCATGGCCAACCAGGTCGTAGACTTCTCGCGGATGAGCGAGTTCGCCCTCTCGGTCGGCTTCCGGGATTGGGTCGTCCGCCATGCTCAGCTCCCTAGACGGGAGTCAATGACGGCCAACGCGGCCTGGGCAAGCTCTTGCGGAGGCTGAGTGGCATCCAGCACGGCGCATCGATCCGGCGCGGCGGCGGCGATATCGAGAAAGCCCTCGCGCAGTGCGGCGTGAAACGAAAGATCCTGCTTTTCGAACCGGGTCGCGTCCTCCCCGCGTTGGCGGGTGCGCTCCATGCCTATGGCCGGGTCAAGATCCAGGATCAATGTCAGGTCCGGTTCGAAGCCATCAAGGGCAAGCTGGTGCAGCCGGTTCAGACGATCGCGATCCAACCGGCCAGCCGCCCCCTGATAGGCGCGCGTGGAATCGGAGAAGCGGTCGCAAATTACCCACGTGTCCGAATTCAACGCCGGCCGAATCCGGCGATCCAGATGGTCCACCCGTGCCGCATAGAGCAACAAGGCTTCACTCAGTGAAGACCAGCGATCCGGTTCGCCGCTCACCAGAAGTGAACGTATTTGTTCGGCATTCTCGGTTCCGCCTGGCTCGCGGGTCACATCGACCGCGTGCCCACGCGCTTCAAGCGCATCGGCCAGCGCTCGAGCGAGGGTCGATTTCCCCGCGCCCTCGCCGCCCTCCAGCGTGATGAACCGGCCTGCCACCGGCATTAATTCCCGCGGATCAGGTGAACGAGAGCGCTGACGGCGCGGCCGACCATTCCCTTGCCGGGAACAGATTCGGCTGCCTCCACAGGCACGGTCTCCGTGCGTCCTCCGGGGAATGTCACGACAAGCTGCCCAACCGGGTCGCCTTCGAGAACCGGCGCGCGCAAGGGGCCTTCAAAGACAATCTCGGCCGTCAGGTCCGCTCGTTCGCGCCGATGGACGCCCACTGTCAGACCTTCGCCCGCACGCAGATCGACAACTGACGCCGTCCCCATGAAGACATCGGCCTGACCGAGGACTTCTCCGGCCTGCACCAGCTCTACAATTTCAAACTCGGTGAAGGCGGCGCGCATGATGCGCTCGGCCTCGTCGGCCCGGGCGCGCCCACTCTCCATTCCATTGAAAACCGTAACGCGCCGGGTTCCATCGCGTTCGGCCGAGCCTACCAGGCCGTATCCGGATTCCTCGGTGTGACCGGTCTTCAGCCCGTCCGCACCCTCGACGACTCCCAGAAGCGGATTGCGATTAAACTGACGAATGCCGTTATAAGTGAAATCGGTTTCCGAATAAATTTCATAGAGTTCCGGGAATTCCTCAATGATCAGCGCAGCGAGCCGCGCCAGATCCGCGGCAGAGATTTCGTGATCCGGGTGCGGCCAGCCGGTCGCATTCTCGAAATTGGCGCTCGTCAAACCGAGCTGATGAGCGCGTTCGGTCATCGCGTCGGCGAAATTCGATTCGGTTCCTTCCAGCCCTTCAGCGATGACGATGCAGGCGTCGTTGCCGGATTGAACGATAATGCCGCGCAGCAGATCGCCGACCCGCGCCCGCGTGTTCGGCTCCAGGAACATTGTCGACCCGCCAGTCGCCGCGCCGCCGCGGCGCCAGGCCTCCTCGCTGACTGGAAGCTCGTCATCCAGCGAGAGGCGACCGTCGCGGATCGCCTCAAACGCCATATAGACAGTCATCAGTTTGGACATGGATGCCGGGGGCATCGGTTCGTCGCCATTCTTCGAGAACAAGACCTGGCCGGTCTCGAAATCAAGAATCACCGCGTGAGTGGCATCCGTCGTGTAAGCGCTGTCCTGGGCGCGAGCGGCGCCGGCCGGAGCGAGTATCAGCAGGCAAATGGCGGGAAGTGAGCGCAGCACGGCAGACGCCTCCTAAAGACAATGATGGGTCGCTAAGGCTCGTGAAAGGCCATGAAACCCTGACGGAAACAAGGCGGCAAGGGTCTGGCTTGCAGTCACCGCTGCGCGGTTTGTATCGGCTCGAGCGTTTCCGCGTCGAACCGGGGCGGGCCTTCGGCGGGATCAAAGGCCATCGGCGGCGCAGCCCGATCCTCCACATCGGCCGGTCCCAGCGCCTCGATGAGGACTTCGGCAACGCCGTCCTCCACGAAGTCTAGCTCGTTGGCCGCAGCGAAGCTGAGATCGATGATGCGCCCTTCGACGAAGGGGCCGCGATCGTTGACACGAACGACGACGCTTTCACCGGTATCCAACCGCGTGACACGCGCAAGACTGGGCAGAGGAAGCGTCGGATGAGCCGCTGTCAGCGCATGCTGGTCGAAAACCTCGCCATTGGCTGTCAAACGGCCCTGGAAGCGTGCGCCGTACCAAGAGGCCAGCCCTTCATATACGGCGCGTGGGCGTGCTGAATCGGCGACCGGGATGATCCAGGGGCCACGCCCCTCTCCCAACGCCGGCGCGCGCGCCGATTCTTCGCCACCGGACGTATCTGAATTCGTCGCGCAAGCGGACAAAAGGGCAAACGCGCCAAGCGCGCAGAGCGATCGAGCAAGCCGCAAGGTGTGATCCTGTATCCTGGCTGTCACGCCATTCTTGCCCGAAGCGGGAGCCTCCGGCTACACCTTGTTTCACGGAGGGGTGGCAGAGTGGTCGATTGCGGCGGTCTTGAAAACCGTTGAGCCGCGAGGCTCCGGGGGTTCGAATCCCTCCCCCTCCGCCATTTTCCGCCTGTCCGGCCCAAGGCATAGTCTGCCCGAGACATAAGTGCTCGCGTGACGGCGCGGTGTCGTGCGCAAATAGGCCGCGCACGGGCCGCATCTCCAAGCGACCTTTATCCCCGCCAGTTCGCGAAGCGCTCACACTGTGGTCTGGCTCTTTCTCATCTGGATATGGTTTCGCGCAGTCTGAAGCAGAACGAGAGTCGTGGTAGTAGTAGGAGTCGCTTCGTTGGCGCTTTCGACTCTCACGAAAGGCCCGCGTCGGTAATAGGCCCGTTAGCGCCGCATGCGGTCGAACAGGTCGATCAGTTCGGCGAATTTTTCGCTCTGCTCGCCGGCATCTCCGCTCTCGATCGCGTTATGGACGCAATGAGCGGCATGATCTTTCAGCACGAGGCCCTCGACCTTGTTCAGCGCGGCCCGCACGGCTTGGACTTGCTGCAAGACCTCGATGCAGTAGCGGTCTTCTTCGAGCATGCGCGAAATCCCGCGGACCTGCCCCTCGATCCGCTTCAGGCGCCGGAGAGTATCCGGCTTATGAGCGTCGATCATTGACTTTTTATACTCCGTGGGGGTATGGGCCATACTCCCTACGATATTGCGATTTGATGAGCAAGAACCTGTATCGCCTTCCTGTCCTCCTTCTGCTTGCGCTGGTTTTCAGCGCGGGATGGGCGTCGTGTGTCTGCGCTGAAGCGGGCCATGAGCCCGCTCACGCGGCGAGCGCTACTGCGACTGCGGAACATGGCTCACATATGCCACATGAACCGGCTCGCGAAGCCGTAGGAACGGGATGTCACGATGCATGTGACGGCTGCGCGGAGCTGGCGGCCGTAGACGCGGAGGCGTCCTCAATGCGGCTCGCACCCGCGCCGTCTCTCGTGGCGATTTCAAGTGCGGGCGCCTCGGGTGGTCACCATCCGGTTCAGGCGCGTTCACCGTCTCACGTTGACCCGATTCCATCGCCGCCGCGGATGCGACGGCTTTCACCGGTCGGTTTGCACGTCAAAAGTCTCGATTGAGTTGAAGGCTTCGCGCGCTCCGGATTTTCCAATCCGGCAGAGCGGAGTGTGCATATCCCTGCTCTTCAACCTGTTCGGGACCTATTCCGATGCTCAACCGACGTCACTTTCTAAGCCGGGCAAGCGCCCTCTCCGGCCTTGCCGCGACAAGCGCCCTAACCCCGGCATGGGCCCGCAGCGCAGCCGCGCTCGGCACGGGTGTCCTGCCCTCTCTATCCGGGACCGATTTCGATCTCACGGTCGGGCGGACACCCTTCTCCGTGGACGGCCGTGCGAGTTCGGCGATCACCGTAAACGGGACGGTCCCCGCCCCGCTTCTGCGGTGGCGCGAGGGGGACGAGGTTACGCTGCGCGTTCACAACACGCTGGACATGGCGACGTCCATTCACTGGCACGGCATACTGCTGCCGTTTGAAATGGATGGAGTGCCCGGCGTGAGTTTCCCGGGCATCGCCCCGGGTGAGACCTTCACCTACCGCTTCCCCTTAAGGCAGAGCGGCACTTACTGGTATCACAGCCATTCCGGCCTCCAGGAGCAGGTTGGCCATTACGGACCGATCATCATCGACCCGGCAGGGTCCGATCCGGTCAGCTATGACCGCGAATACGTGATGGTCCTGGGTGACTGGACGTTCATGGACCCGCACCGCCTGTTTGCAGAGCTGAAGAAGAACGGCCACAGCCTGAATTACAATCAGCGCACACTCGGCGACTTCTTCGCCGATGCCCGGGAAGACGGCCTGGGCGCAGCGCTGGGCGATCGACGCATGTGGGGCGCAATGCGCATGACGCCGACCGATATCGCAGACGTGACCGGAGAGACCTACGCCTATTTGATCAACGGGCTCGGCCCCGACGACAACTGGACCGGTCTGTTTCAATCAGGAGAGCGGATTCGTCTGCGCATTATTAACGCCGCGGCGATGACGATTTTCAATGTCCGCATTCCCGGTCTGCCGATGACCGTGGTCCAGTCCGACGGGCTGAACGTCCAGCCGATCGAAACCGATGAGTTCCAGATCGGGGTTGCCGAAACCTATGACGTGGTCGTCACCCCTGACGAGGACCGGGCCTACACGTTCGTGGCTGAATCCATCGACCGGTCCGGGATGGCCCGCGCAACACTCGCGCCACGGCCCGGCATGGAGGGTGAAGTGCCCGCGCTGCGCGACCGCACGCTCCTCACCATGGCCGACATGGGCATGGCGCACGGGCATGGGAACCATAACTCAGACACACCGGAGGAGATGGCCCCGGATAGCGTGGAGAGCAGCCATGCCGGATCGCATGCGGCCATGGATCATGGCGGAGGCCATCGAGGCCATGCCGGCATGGATTCGACGGGCTCAGAAGCAGGCCACGCCATGGCCGGTCATGGTGGCGCAAACGCGAGCCCTTCGTCGTCGCCAACCGTGCACGACCACCCCACGGGCCCAGGTGTGGCAAACACGGCCACGATGCCGGTCAGTCGTCTGGATGAGCCGGGTATAGGACTGGAGGAAGTGGCACACCGTACGTTGCGCTACAGCCAGCTTCGGAGCCTGGCGCCCACGGCGGACCATCGCGAGCCAGGGCGCGAGATCGAGCTCCATCTGACCAGCAACATGGAACGCTACATGTGGTCCTTCGACGGGGTCCGGTTTTCGGAAGTCGTGGACCCCATCTTGTTCCACGAAGGCGAACGCGTGCGGCTCACAATGGTCAACGACACCATGATGCCCCACCCCATCCACCTGCATGGCATGTTCTTCGATCTGGTGCTGCCTGGGTCAACGGGAGGCCACGAGGCGCGGCACTGGCCGCGCAAGCACACGGTCATCGTCAAACCGGGCGAACGCCTGTCAGTCGATGTCACAGCAGACGAGGTCGGCGACTGGGCCTTTCACTGCCACCTGCTCTACCACATGCACGCCGGGATGATGCAGGTCGTCTCCGTTCGTCCGGATCCGGGCGATGCCAATCCATCCCATCATTCGATGCATGGCGATCACACCATGACCGGGGAGGACATGTAATGCGAGTGTTTGCGAGCCTGTCTCTTGTCTCGGGACTTCTGGTGTCTTCGCCGGCTTTGGCGCAGGGCACGTGGAACGCGGCCGACGCCTACTATGACGCCGAGCGCATGGATGAGGTGCGTGCGGCAGTTCAGCAGAGCCATGGAGGAATGCGTCATCTCTATCTTGAGGCCGACCGTCTGGAATACCGGTCCGGGGGCGGCGAAGAAGCTCTCTTGTGGGATACACAGGCCTGGTATGGCGGCGATCTGAATCGCCTCTGGCTGAAGAGTGAAGGCGAATACAATCTCGACCATTCCGAGTTTGAAGAGGCCGAGATTCAAGCGCTCTACAGCCGGGCCGTGACCAGTTTCTTCGATCTCCAGGCCGGCATCCGTCAGGACCTCGAGCCGGGCAACACGACCTACGCGGTGGTCGGTATCCAGGGCCTCGCCCCATACTGGCTGGAGCTCGATGCGGCCGCGTTTCTAAGTGAGGACGGCGACCTCACAGGCCGTGTGGAAGTTGAATACGAACTGCTGATTACGCAACGTCTCGTCTTGCAGCCTCGTGCTGAGCTGGAGTGGGCGCTGGAGGACGATCCGTCTCGCGAAACCGGAGCGGGCCTCACCGAAGCTGCGGTTGGTGCCAGGCTGAGATATGAACTCAAACGCGAATTCGCCCCTTATCTGGGTGTGAGCTGGTCGGGCCAGCTGGGTGAAACGGCCGATCTGGCCCGGCTTCGTGGAGAAGACCCGGATTCGCTTTCTCTGGTAGCAGGCATCCGGCTCTGGTTCTAATCGGAGGCGACCATATGAGCGGCGATTTCCTGGCGAGTTGGCACGAGGCGGCCCGCACGAGTCTCGGCCTGTTCTGGATGGCGTTCTGGGCTTTCGGACTGGGCTATCTCATCTCGTCTATGATTCAGGTCTTCGTGACCCGCGAGCGAATGCAGAAGAGCATGGGCGAGAGCGGGCCGCGCAGCGTCGCACTGGGCAGTCTCTTCGGCTTTATCTCCAGCTCTTGCTCTTTCGCAGCCCTGGCCACGACCCGCTCCCTGTTCACCAAGGGGGCAGGCCTGGTGCCTGCCCTGGCCTTTCTTCTGGCCTCGACCAATCTTGTCGTTGAACTCGGCATCGTGATTGCGGTCTTCCTCAGCTGGCAGTTCGTGGTTGGCGAGTATGCCGGCGGAATTCTGCTCATCCTGCTCATGTGGCTGGTTGTACGGCTCACCTACCCCAAAGCGCTGGTGGACGGCGCTCGCGAACATGCCCGGCAAGAAGAAAACGACGAAGATTCGGCTGAGCCTGAAGACTGGAAGTCCCTGATCGCCAGTGTCGAGGGCTGGCGGCGTGTCGCAACGCGCTACTTCATGGAATGGAAGATGGTCTGGAAGGACGTCACGGTCGGGTTCACCGTTGCCGGTGCAATCGCGGCCTTCGTCCCCCGGCGCTTCTTTGAAACCCTGTTTGTCGGGTCGGGAAGCGAAGCCCCTGCGTTTTGGCAGGTCGCGCTACAGGCATTGATTGGCCCGGTCGCGGCTTTTTTCACCTTCATTGGTTCCATGGGCAATATCCCGCTTGCGGCAGTCCTCTACTCAAACGGGGTCAGCTTTGCCGGGATTATGGCGTTTATATTCTCTGATCTGGTCGTCTTCCCGGTACTTCGCATTCAGGCGAAATACTATGGATGGAAGATGGCTTTCTACATCCTCGGCGTGTTTCTTCTCGTGCTCGTCGCCACAGCGCTCGTCATGCACTACGCATTTGCCGGACTTGGGATCCTGCCTGACACAAGCTCGGCGCAGAGTGTGACCGACCGCGAATTTTTCGCCCTGGACTATACGCTCATGTTCAATCTCGCCTTCCTCGCCATGAGTGCGGTCTTTGTCGCGTGGAAGGTGCGCGCGAGCGGGTTCAGCTTTGCGCTCAGCGCCGACTGGAGTGAGCGCGTGCTGCTCGCATTGGCGGTGATCGCCTTCGTCTGGCTGGGCGCCGGCCTCTCATTGCCGCTGTTCATGGCGCATCCTGGGTAAAGAAGGACGGAGACTGGCCATGCGATCGTCGCGGCAGCGCATCTTCCTCGATGCGATGATGATGCAGGAGCCGGCCTGGCCGATCGTAAAGCGTATCGAATCACGATTTCGCGACGCGATCACGCTGAACGTGGGCCCCGGCGTCTGGGAGGAAATTAGCCACCCCCGGGTGCCGCGCTTTGTGCGCGATCGCGTTGAGCCCCTCACCCTCCCAGTCGACGCTGGCGCACATCCTGCGATCGAATCGCTCACCGCTGAGCTTGGGGCAGTCCTTCGTGGCGATGCAGCCCGGTCCTTTCGACACGAAAAGGATGCGCGCAACTTGGCTGAAGCCGCCGTCCTGGGCGGCATCCGCTTTCTGACAGAGGACCGGCATCTGCTGCGCCATGCAGCAGAAATCGGGTCCCTATCTGGGCTCGAGGTTGTGGATGCCGAGACCTTTCTGACCAGGCTGGAGGCTAGCGCGCCATACGGCTCGTGACTGAGGCAGAAAATATTTTTTCGTCACGATTGAACCAAACTGGTTAAGATGCGTTAACCTTACCCGAAGTCTCGGTAGGGGGTTATGGTTTTGGCCGGACGCACTCAACGGCGCACTTCTGACGCAAAAGCGCTCGGCGCACACGTGACCGGATGGTTTGCAGTGATCGCTGGCACGGCTTTGCTGGCTGGCTGCGACCTTGTGGAGCGCCGCGGTGAAGCCGTCTACGAGGCCTGTCTCTACGACTCTCAATACTCCCACAGCTCTCTGGCTTGCGAATGCTACGTGGACGAAGTGTCCAAGTCGCTCACGCGGGACGACTGGAGCCGATACGACGCGATGGCGAGCCGCGGATACTATGCCGACAGCGAGCGCTTGCAGACGATGTTTGATGGGTCGCGCTATGGGATATTCGAAAGCGCAGCGCGCCGCTGCGGCCTGAACCTCTTCGCCCCCGAACGCGTGATCGTAGAAGGAGCCGACTTCGGAGAGAGCCCGGTCGGCTTCGATCGCGGCTACGCGGACTATCCCGGCGGACCCGGCGCCGGTGTTTTCGACGGATTTCCCGGCGTGCAAGAACGCCGGTGGGGGCGCCGCGATGGTTTTCCCGTCGAGCCCTGGAGTTACCACATCGAGGAAGACTCTCTGTTCCCGGTGTGTGTCTACGGCCTGGATCGGCGTGAGCGTTGTCTCTCGCGCGAGGAAGCCGCTCGACTCTATAACGATGGCGCGCGCTACTGGCTGCTGCGCGGGGATGCCGAACTCGCCACGCTGGATCTGACGCGCTCGACGCGTAGCAACGATATTCGTGTTCCGCGGCGGGATCCCAACGCGCCGCCCACGCGCCGCTATTACGAATACGACACGCTTTCAGCACGCCGGGCGATGGAATACTGGAATTATTCCATCGATTGGGGCCGCCCCTTCGGCGCCCAGTCGGCTCTCATGGCTCAGCGCCGGCTGCAAGCTCACATGGTGCAGTGTGAATCCTCGACCGACGGACTCAGCCTGCAACGCATCTCGCGCACGGGCCCGGGTGTCTCCGGCGACGTGATCAGCCTGCAATTGCGTCAGGCCGCCCTCGCCTCCCTTGGCTACTATTCTGCCGATGTCGATGGGCATTACGGTCCGGCTACACGCGACGCGGTTCGCGGATTTCAGCGCGAACTGGGCTATGACGAGACGGGAACGCTGACGCCGCGCCAAACGACCTTGCTGATCTGCCATGCGGCTCAGACTGCACGCGATCCCCATCTCCAGAATGCGCTTGGCATCATGTACGCGACCGGGCTTGGCGTCGCCCGCAACGCCGACCTTTCCCTTGAGTGGTTCGAGACGGCCGCGCGCCGAAACGATGCGGACGCTTACTTCAACCTGGCTATCGTGTTCGGGACGGGCGCAGTGCTCGGCAGTTATCGTCTCTGCGGAATAGTTGAAAACCCGGAGCGCGCTGACGCCTACCTGCGCGATGCGGCCTCGCTCGGTCACCCGGTCGCTCTTCGGTGGCGCAGTCACCCCGAGTTCCGCCGACAACCAAGCGCTGAAGCGCGCTGGATTCTCATATCTAACCGCCTCGAGCAAGCTGCGGCGGAAAGTGATAGCGACTTTTACCTAGACTGGCGCAGTCAAATCGACGTCGACCGGTTCGACAGAGCCTCGCTGTCCTGCCTCGATCCGGAAACAGGAGTTACCCATGCCCAATACTAAAGCCCGCGTGACCGCGCTGTCCGGTTCGAAGCTGGCATGGCTCGCCGTTCTCGCCGCATCGAGCATCGTACTGAACGGCTGTGCCAGCGGATATCACCACGCCGATGGAAGCCGCGTACACGAACACTATGCCGAGCCTGGAGTTGTCCCCGCTGCGGACGAGTTCTCGGTTGAAGCGGCCCAGCGCATCTGCTCCATCGACGCGCTTACCACCGCGCGTGACGAGATGCGGACGGTGATCCGGAATGTCGCGTTCGAAGATTATGATGACGATTTCTTCTACGACGAGCCGAACCAGTCGCGCACGACGAGCGAACGTATCGAGAGCCGGTCAGCGGTTACCGCTCGCCCGTATGGACCGCAGACCGAGGCGGTCGAGCTCGTACGCAGCTTCGAGACCGATCTGGATGCCGCGTACCGGTTTGCGACCTCCTCGTGCCAAGCCTACGCGATGTGCATGCATCAGCAGGCCTATGAAGAGTATGCGTGTAACGAATCCCGTCTCCAGTGGCGCGAATCTCAGGTGAACTTCAATCGTCTCTCCGAGAGACTGGCCGAGATTCGCCTGGAGATCAGCCAGACCTGCGCGGATTGCCGCTTTCGGGTCCCGGGCCCTCACCATCGCCCCTATGGAGGTGGAGCTTACGGTCCCGGCTACGGGGGGCATGGCGCGTATGACCGCGGATATTGCCGCGACGGCTATTGTGGCACCCATTCATCATACCACCAGCCCGACTGCGACAACATCCTAGGGGACGTTTTCACGACGAGCACCTGCAACTACCCCCGGCCGCGCACGCGTCCCTATTATCCGCGCTACTAGACGTCAGGCCGATTGTTAAAATGACATGAGAAAAGGGGGCAATGGCCCCCTTTTTTTACCCGCATCCGACTGAGATTACGTGTCGTTTCTAGATGTCGGCGCCAGGCGGCATTGCTTCAAGATCCGTCTCACAACGCTGATTGTCGATGCGGCGCTCGCGTGGGTAGAATTGAGCGCAGCCTGTTTCAATTTGCCAGATTTCAGCGTCCTGCCAAGGCCAGCGCGTGACCTGTTTTACCGTCAGACGCGTCTCACCAGTGGCTTCACGCGAAACATTCATGACCCAGCCATGCCCGTATCGATCGGACGCCAGGCGGGCCCCAAGGAGCTGGCTTGGCGCCACAAATTCAAGGGCAACCGGCCTCTGATCAAGTCTGGCACTGTCGAGGGCTTCACTATCAGCATCGACATGAATGACGCGGTGATCCGCACAATAACTCAAGGCCTGCGCGTCCACCCAGATCGAGCGGGTGCTTACCTGATCGCGCAGCCAAGGCCAGCGTGTACCGGCGACGATCTCGACGCCTTCGACATAGCCGGAATCATCGACTGATATCTGGTGAATAAAACCGTCATGCCCTGGCCACGAGAGGCGCGCATTCAAGGCCTGATCGAGCTCAATGGTCTCCAGCGCAAGGCGGCTATCATCTATTTCTCCGGCAGGCGGAGCGGTCATCGCGAGCCCTGATGCCAAGGCGCCGAGTCCTGTCGACCCAATTGCGGCCAGTTCGAAAAATGCGGTCTGCATGCAGCCTCCCTCTTTGTTTTAGGAAAGGCGCCACGATGGTTTCGTGTTCCAAACTTGTTCGATCAAGCTCAGCCGAGGTGTGTCGGGAGGTCGCGAGTCTGCTAGACCAGACCGACAACCAGCGCGGAGTCGCCCATGTCTGTTTTCGTCGTGCCCGTTCCGGAACCTGTTGTCATCGCCTGCGAGGACGGCAAGAGCTTTCCGGTCCGGCGGATCTACTGCGTAGGACGCAATTATGCCGAGCACGCGCGGGAAATGGGGGCTGACCCCGACCGGGAACCGCCTTTCTTCTTTACCAAGCCGCGAGATGCGGCCGTGACGTCGCGGGAAGTGCGCTATCCGACGGTCACGAAGAATCTTCACTTCGAAGCGGAGCTGGTTCTCGCAATCGGTAAAGGCGGCCATGCCATCAGCGCGAGCAGCGCGGCCGGCCATATCTATGGCTGCGCAGCCGGCGTGGATCTGACCCGGCGTGATCTGCAGGCGGAAGCCAAGAAAGCGGGACGCCCCTGGGATACCGCCAAAGGCTTCGATCAGTCTGCGCCGATCGGCCGGATCAGCCCGGGTCTCCCGGACATGGACGGCTTCATCCAGCTCCGCGTAAACGGCGATGTGCGGCAGCGCGCAAGGCTGAGCGACATGATCTGGTCTCCCGCAGAGGTGATCGCACACCTGTCGCGACTGTTCGAGCTGGCACCGGGCGACCTGATTTTCACCGGTACGCCGGCCGGAGTCGGACCGATCGAACCGGGAGACCGCGTGGATATGGAGATTGAAGGGCTGCCACCACTCTCCTTCGAGCTGATCTGAGGGCGGTGCAATTGACGCGGGTGCGTCGAAGCGCTTCTCTCTTTCCATCCTTCCTGCACGCGGAACCGTGCCAAAATATGAGGGGAATACTCATGAGATCGATCTGGCTTTCAGGGACGGCCGTTGCCGCCCTTTCACTGGCGAGCATCAACGGCGCAGCCTGGGCCCAGCAGGCAGAGTCACAAGACGCGCGCGCCTTCCTCTCCGACGCTGAGGCTGAACTGGCTGAAATGTCAGAATACGCGGGCCGTGTTTTCTGGGTGCAGAACACCAACATCACCTATGACACGAACTGGCTGGCCAGCCGTGTGGGCTCGGAGAGCACCCAGCTCGCAGTCCGGCTGGCGACCGAGGCTGCCCGCTTCGATGGCGCCGAGCTCCCTGACGACCTGCAGCGCAAGATCGATATCCTGCGGGCCGGCATCACAATCCCCTCCCCGAACGACTCTGAGGTGGCAGACGAACTCGCCGAGATCACGACGCGCCTGGACTCCACCTATGCCACCGGGACCTATGAGATCGATGGCGAGACGCTCGACCTGGGCGAGCTGTCGAATATCATCGAGACCAGCCGCGATCCCGAAGCGTTGCGCGAAGCCTGGGAAGGCTGGCGGACGATCTCGACACCGATGGCGGCCGACTATGCTCGTATGGTGGAGATCGCCAATCAGGGGGCCCGCGACCTCGGATTCGAGAACCTGGCCGAGATGTGGCTGTCGAACTACGACATGCCCGCCGACGAGATGGAAGCGGAGGTCGCACGCCTTTGGGGACAGGTCGAGCCGCTTTACGAAGAGCTTCACTGTTATGTCCGCGCTGAGCTCAACGAGGAATATGGCGACGAGGTTCAACCGGCCAACGGACCGATCCGCGCCGACCTGCTGGGCAATATGTGGTCGCAGAGCTGGGCGAATATCTATCCGATCGTCGCACCTGAGGGCGATGCCGACCCGGGCTACGACCTGACCCAGATCCTGCAGGACCGTGAATACGATGCCCTGAGGATGGTGGAGACCGGCGAGAATTTCTTCTCCTCCCTCGGCTTTGAAGAGCTCCCCGAGACATTCTGGGAGCGCTCGATGATCGTCCAGCCGGACGACCGGGATGTGGTCTGCCACGCCTCGGCCTGGAACGTGGATAATGTCGACGATATCCGCATCAAGATGTGCACGGAAATCAACGCGGAAGACTTCAGAACGGTTCACCACGAGCTCGGTCACAACTATTATCAGCGGGCCTATAACGGGCAGGATTTCCTGTTCCGCAACGGGGCCCACGACGGATTCCATGAGGCGATCGGCGACTTCATTGCTCTGTCGATCACGCCGGAATATCTGCAACAGCTCGAGCTGATCGAGCAGGTTCCCTCGGCCGATGCCGATCTGGGTCTCCTTCTCGATACCGCGCTCGACAAGATCGCTTTCCTGCCGTTTGCGTTGACCGTGGACCAGTGGCGCTGGAGCGTCCTTCGCGGCGATATCACACCGGATGGCTATAATCAGGGATGGTGGGACTTGCGCACCGCCAATCAGGGCATCGTGCCGCCGGGTCCTCGGCCGGACGATGCCTTCGATCCCGGCGCGAAATACCACATCCCCGGCAATACTCCGTACCTGCGCTATTTCCTGTCTTACATCCTGCAGTTCCAGTTTCATGAAGCGGCCTGCGAGATGATCGGCTGGGAAGGCCCGCTGCACCGCTGCTCGGTCTATGGCAACGAGAAGGTCGGAGAGCGATTCAACGCGATGATGGAGATGGGTCAGAGCCAACCCTGGCCGGAGGCATTGGAAGCCTTCGCTGGCACGCGTGAGATGGATGGCTCCGCGATCATCTCCTACTTTGAACCGCTGATGAACTATCTGGATGAACAGAACCAAGGCCGGGAGTGCGGCTGGTAGCCCAAAGATCTTCGGTAGTTAAACGGGGCGGCTCTGCTGAACGGAGCCGCCCTTTTTGTGCACAGGCGAGCGATCTTGCCCTGAACCGGTCGTACGGATAGACCGCAAGTCGTGCAGAGGACACTTTCATGAACGACTCGTTCAAAACATCGGTCGACCTGAGCGACGAGGACATTCACTGGTCCCCGGAAGACGGGCTCTCTTACGGAAGCTATCTCCAGCTCGACAGGATTCTGTCGGCCCAGTTGCCGCTGAGCGAAGAGCATGACGAGCTCATGTTTATCGTCATCCACCAGGCCAGCGAACTGTGGCTGAAGTTATGCCTGCACGAGCTGGATGCGGCGATCGCCCACGTGGCTAATGGCGACACGCGGCCTGCGATGAAGATGCTCGCCCGCATCGCGCGCATTCAGGAAAACCTGACCCAGTCCTGGTCGGTTCTGGCGACGATGACTCCATCCGACTATCTCTCCTTCCGCGACAAGCTTGGCCAGAGCAGCGGCTTCCAGTCGGCTCAGTACCGCGCGTTCGAATACCGGCTCGGCAACAAGAACCCTGCGCTCGCGCGCGTGTTCGAGAATGAGAGCGACGCATCCGCACTCGTTGAACGCGCCCTCGCCGCGCCCAGCCTCTATGACGAGACATTGCGCTTTGCGGTGCGTCAGGGCATGACGCTGCCTCGCTCGGTCACGCACCGCGAATGGCGCGAGCCCTACGAACCCAGCGAGGCCGTGGAGGCAATGTGGCGCGAGGTTTATCTGGATACCTCACGCTGGTGGGAGCTTTACGAGTTCGCCGAAAAGCTGGTCGATCTTGAACAAAAGTTCCAGCAATGGCGCTTCAATCATATGAAGACTGTGGAACGCATCATCGGGTTCCGGCGTGGGACCGGAGGATCAGGGGGCGTCAGCTACCTGGTCAAGGCCTTGGAGATCCGCCTCTTTCCCGAATTGTGGACCGTTCGAACCCAACTTTGAGGAGGCCCGGGCCTTGCGTCAGTTCTTTATCTTCATCAAGTGCGAGCTTGGCCATACGTATGAGGTCGCGGCCGAGATCGTCGACAGCCTGGCAGAGACGCGCCAGGTCCACTCTGTTTCGGGCGCATACGATCTGCTCGCGCAGTTCGCCGTCGAGAAGGAAGCCGACATCGGCCGCTTCGTGAACACGAAGGTTCAAACGATTTCCGGGATCAAGGACACACAGACGCTGATCTGCTTCAACGCGTTCACCTCCGACAAAGGACTTGGCGAAGCCTAGATGCATTTTGGTGTTTTCGACCTGTTCAAGATCGGCGTGGGTCCGTCGAGTTCTCATACTGTCGGTCCGATGAAGGCTGCGCGCCTGTTTCTGGAACGCGTCGACGAGGAAGGCCGCCTGGACGCGATATCGCGCCTGCAGGTGGAAGCGTATGGATCGCTTGCTCTGACCGGGTCCGGGCACGCCACGGACAAGGCCATGATGTGGGGACTGGAAGGGATCGCCCCGGAGGCGGCGGATCCTGACCGGATGCCCGCCATGATCGAGCGAATCCGCGAGGACAAGACCCTCAACCTGCTGGGCCGGAGATCGATTGCCTTCGATCCCGAAGCCGACCTGGCCATGAAAGGTGAGACCCGTCTTCCCTTTCACTCAAATGCCATGAAATTCATCGCGCTCGATGCAGCAGGCGATGTTGTACGCGAAGAGATCTGGTACTCGATCGGCGGCGGATTTGTCATTGACGAGGCCGAGGCCGGGCGCAATTCTGCCGCCGAGGCTCTCAAGGGCGAACCCTTCCCGTTCGATAGCTGCGAAGAGCTGCTGGAGATTTGCGACCGCGAGAACAAGTCGATCCCTGACGTCATGATGGCCAATGAAACGGCGTTCCGCGACGAGGCGGAGGTGCGCACCCAGATCGAGTCCGTGTTTGGCGCGATGGAAGATTGCATCGAGCGAGGGACCCGCATCGAAGGCGAGCTGCCAGGCGGACTGAAGGTGAAACGCCGCGCGCCGGGGATGCGCAAGCGTCTGATGGCCGATGCGGCGCGGGCCGAGAGCGATCCGCTTGCCGCGATGGAATGGGTCAATCTGTGGGCCATGGCGGTCAACGAGGAAAACGCGGCCGGCGGCAAGGTGGTCACCGCCCCGACGAATGGCGCAGCGGGGATTATCCCGGCTGTAGCGCGGTATTTCGACCGGCACTACAGGCGCAGCGAAGATCCCGATGCGCTCGTGCGCTTTTTCCTGACCGCGGCCGCAGTCGGGGCGCTCTACAAGAAGAACGCGTCGATCTCGGGTGCCGAGGCTGGATGCCAGGGCGAAGTCGGTGTCGCCTGCTCGATGGCCGCAGGCGGACTGGCGGCCGCGCTGGGCGGAACGAACCGGCAGATCGAGAATGCGGCCGAGATCGGCATGGAGCACAATCTGGGCCTGACCTGCGATCCCGTAGGCGGGCTGGTCCAGATTCCCTGTATCGAGCGCAACGCCATCGGGGCGATCAAGGCGATCAACGCGGCCCGGCTCGCCATGGTGGGGTCGGCCGAATACAAGGTGCGCCTCGACCAGGTGATCGCGACCATGCACCAGACCGGCCTCGACATGGCCGACAAGTACAAGGAAACGAGTACGGGCGGTCTGGCCGTCAACGTGCCGATGTGCTGACCGCCTGAGATTCCGGTCTCCGGCGGGACAACGACTCCTACTACTATCACGACTATCACGCGGCTGCGGACAAGAGCGTGGATGCGTGCCGGGCCTCAGCGATGAGACAGAGCCTTGCGACTATAGCGTCGCGAGTGGCCGGGGTGGATAGACCGCGCGCTCCGAGACCGGATGCGACTTTGGGCCTGGAACCGCAGCCGCCTCTCTTGCCCCCTCAAAGCCGAATGCGTATCCCGGCCTGAAGCGGGGCAGCATCGCTGTCGCCCGGGTCCGAGCGCGGGATGGCGCGACCTCACCGGAGCCTTTGTCGTCATGCGCAGCACGCCCGACCGGGTCCGCCAGGCCCTCAGCTTCGAGGCGATCGGCCTCGTCATCGTCACGCCGCTCTTTGCCTGGCTGTTCGATCGCCCGCTGGCAGAGATCGGGGTGCTTTCGCTGGTCAGCGCCACCATAGCCACGGCATGGAATTATGTGTTCAACCTGATCTTCGATCATGTCCTCAACCGCTGGCGTGGCACACCGCGCAAGACATTGCGTCTGCGTATCCTTCACGCGATCGGTTTCGAAGCGAGCCTGGTGATCATCCTGCTACCCGTCTTTGCCTGGTGGCTCAGCCTGTCCTTGCTGGATGCGCTCATCATGGATAGCTCCTTCGCCCTGTTCTACATGGGCTATACCTTCGTGTTCACCTGGGCCTATGACTCGATTTTCCCGCCGGAGGGAAAGCGGGAACCGGATATAAAAAGCCCCGGATGAGCTGGTCACCCGGGGCATAATCGATCGACTTTTTGTCAGCAGGCTCAGGCAGCGACGCTGTCGGCCACTTTGTAGCTGGCTTCTGTCGCCTGGGCGATTTCATCCAGGGTGACGCCCGGCGCAAGCTCGACCAGCTTCAGCCCGCCTTCGACCACGTCGAAAACGCCAAGCGTGGTGATGATGCGGTCGACGCATCCCGTGCCGGTCAGCGGCAGGGAACACTCCTTCAGGAGTTTGCTTTCGCCGGCTTTGTTGGTGTGGTCCATGATCACGACGACGCGCTGCACGCCGGCGACGAGATCCATGGCCCCGCCCATGCCCTTGACCATCTTGCCGGGGATCATCCAGTTGGCGATATCTCCCTTTTCCGACACTTCCATCGCGCCGAGGATGGACAGGTTGATGTGTCCTCCCCGGATCATGGCAAAGCTGTCGGCCGAGCTGAAATAGCTGGTCTTCTTGAGCTCGGTGATGGTCTGCTTGCCGGCATTGATCAGGTCGGGATCGACTTCGTCCTCGCGCGGAAACGGGCCCATGCCGAGCATGCCGTTCTCCGATTGGAGCGTGACGTCCATATCATCGGGAATGAAGTTGGCGACCAGGGTCGGAATCCCGATCCCCAGATTGACGTAGAAGCCGTCCTGCAGCTCTTTCGCGGCGCGTTCGGCGAGTTGTTCGCGGGTCCAGGCCATGTTCTGTCTCCTTCTCGCTCAGGCGCGCGTCGTGCGCTGTTCGATGCGCTTCTCGTGATCGCCCTTGATGAGGCGCTTCACGAAAATAGACGGGGTGTGGATGTGATCGGGGTCAAGCTCGCCCGGTTCAACGATTTCCTCGACCTCGGCAATGGTCACCTTGCCGGCCGTGGCCATCATCGGATTGAAGTTCCGGGCTGTCTTCCGGTAAACGAGATTGCCCTCGGTGTCCGCTTTCCAGGCTTTGACCAGGGAAACATCGGCGATGAGCGCGGTTTCCATGATGTAGGTCTCGCCGTTGAACTCCTTGTGATCCTTGCCGTCTGCGACCAGAGTGCCGACGCCGGTCTTGGTATAGAAGGCCGGAATACCCGCACCTCCGGCCCGGCAGCGCTCAGCCAGCGTGCCCTGGGGGTTGAATTCCAGCTCCAGCTCTCCGGAAAGAAACTGCTTCTCGAACGTCTTGTTCTCCCCCACATAGCTGGAGATCATCTTCTTGATCTGGCGCGTCTGAAGCAACAGGCCGAGGCCGAAATCGTCCACGCCCGCATTATTGGAAATCACGGTGAGATCCCGGCTTCCGCTGTCGCGCAGAGCCGTGATCAGATTCTCCGGAATGCCGCACAGGCCAAAACCGCCTGCCATGATGGTCATGCCGTCAAACAGCAGGCCGTCGAGTGCAGCGGCCGCATCGGAATAGACTTTCTTCAAGGAAGGCTCTCCCTCGCCGATTAGATTTCAACGTTCGTTGAATAAGAGGACTCCGGGCCGTTATATCGTGCCTGCCTGCGAAAGCCAGAGGCGAAATGTTCAGGCCTTGCTGGAATCGCCGATATCACGTCCTGCCTGCCGGTCGATCTCCACAGCAAGCGCGCCTCCGAAGAACACGGCATAGGAGGCCCAGTAAATCCACAGCAGGAAGACAATGAGCGCGCCGAGCGGCCCGTAAGTGGTCGGATTCACAATCGTTGACACATAAAGTGTGAAGCCCTTGGAGATAGCGAGCCAGATCAGCGTCGCGATGGCCGCGCCGGTAAAGGAGGCGCGCCAGCTGGTCTCCCCTGCCCGCTGCATCACGTAACGGTAGAGCAGGCCGAGCGCGAGGATCATGGTCCCACCGGCAACCGTCCACTCATTGATAATTGGCGATATGTCCGCCTGTGCAAAGCCGAGTGCGGACAGGAAGGGCCGCAGGAGGTTAGGCACGGTCAGAATCAGCAGGTTGGCGCCGATCAGCAGGAAGCCGGCTGCGAGCACCGCGCCCATCGCGATCAAGTTGAAATGGACGATGTTGCGGATATCGCCCTTGCGCGCGATCTGGTTGAGGCCGGCGATGATGGCCTTGGCCCCGCGTCCGGCAGCGAACAGAAGGATCGCGATCGCAACGAGGCTCTGAACTGTCAGCGAGAGCGTCGGCGTGCCGGCAAGATCGGAAACCATGCGCTGGATGAACTGATAGGCGGTCGGCGGCATGATCTCGGCGATTCTGAGCGCACTGAGCTGGTTGAGCGCGTCCGAGGCGGAAAACATCAGACCGTAGACCGAGGCGCCGACCAGCACGGCCGGAATCAGGGCGAGCAGACCAAAGAAGGACGCGCCGCCGGCAAACAGCATCACTTCGCGCGCCATCATACGGTTTATGGCTTTCACCCCGATCGCGATCGGAGGAATGGCCATGGCGCGTTCCGACACCTCCTGGCCAAGCTTGATCAGCTTCCTATGCATCAAAGCCGTCCGGTCTCATTATTCGCCCCTGCCGGACATGGAAGCGCCGGCCGCAAGAACGGCCGGCGCTTTCTTCAGGTGAAGCCCTGAAAGAAACCGCCGGCAGCGCGAGGGACTGACATAGAGTTTGCCGGCGGGTTCGGAAAGGAGCTTGTGTTCTGGCGTGTGAACGCCGGCTGAACACACCTCCGCCCTGCCGCCGGCCAACACTAGGCCGGGCCGCGACCGGGAGTGGACACGGCACCGGACGACATGAGGGCCTCGATCTTCTGCGCGTCGAATCCCCAATCGGCCAGCACGTCACGGCTGTCCGCCCCGGGGCGGGGGGCCGGGCCCTGAATCTTGCCCGGTGTACGAGAAAACCGGGGCGCGGGCGCCGATTGCGGCACGCCATCAACCTCTTCAAAACTGCCGCGCGCCTGGAGATGGGGATGGTCCCGGGCCTCCTCGATGCTCAGCACCGGCGCGAAACAGCAATCGGTGCCTTCCAGCGTCTGTGTCCACTCGGCGCGAGAGCGGGTCTTGAAGGTGCGTTCCAGAAGGGCGCGTAGCTCGGGCCAGCAGGTCGGATCGTACGGGTTTGCCGTAACGGGCTGATCGCCAATGCCGAGCTTTTCGAAGAGCAGCTGGTAGAATTCCGGTTCCAGCGGCCCGATCGAGACAAATTTCCCGTCGCTGCATTCATAGCACCCGTAAAAGGGCGCGCCGCCGTCCAGCAGATTTTCGCCGCGCTCGCCGGACCAGAGCCCGAGGGCGGAAAGCTGGTGCACCGCGCCGAGCAGGGAGACGGTTCCGTCCACGATCGCCGCATCCACGACCTGGCCCTCCCCGGTCTGGCGCGCATGGGTGAGCGCGGCCAGGACGCCAAGCGCGAGATAGAGGGAGCCACCGCCGAAATCGCCCACGACATTGAGCGGGGGAACGGGGTGCGATTTCGGTCCTATGGAGTCGAGCGCACCGGTCAGCGCAATGTAGTTCAGATCATGACCAGCAGCATGGGCGAGCGGGCCGTGCTGGCCCCAGCCGGTCATCCGTCCGTAGACAAGGCGGGCGTTTCGCGCCAGCACGATGTCCGGCCCGAGGCCCAACCGCTCCATGACGCCCGGGCGGTAACCCTCAAGAAGAATGTCGGCCCGCTCGAGCAAGGTCAGACAAGTCTCTACACCTTCGGCGCTTTTCAGGTTCACGCCGACTGATCTGCGGCCCCGCGCCAGCACTTCGGCGGCGCCGCCCCCACCGGCTCCGGGCCGGTCGATCCGGATGACGTCCGCGCCGAGATCGGAAAGCAGCATCGCGCAAAAGGGCGCCGGGCCAAGTCCAACAAATTCGACGACTTTAACGCCCCGCAAAGGCCCGTGTGCTTTCATCTAAAATCCCCGGATGGACTGGGTTGAACAATAAACAAGGGAATCTGGGTTGTGACACTCAAACTCCAGAGACACAATGACTCCAGCTTGGCGCGCGGGGGAGTCATGGGACGCATGGTCGATCTTGTCGTCGCGACGGACTCTTCAGCCCATCGCGACCTTGCCAGTGCCCTGCCCCGTCTGGGATTCAGGGTGCGGACATGCGACTTTTCCGAGATTTCGGGCATGCTGCGCGAGGCACCGCCTGAAGCTCTGGTCACGCTTGGCGACCTGACCCATCCGATCGCCCATCCTGCCAGCGTGCATATTCATGCCGGTCCTTGTTCGGTCGTAGGGCCGGACGCACTGTTACTGGCCCCGGCGCATCCCATCCAGATCGCCTCGCGGGTCCGGGCGCTGCTGCGTCTGAAGATGATCGAGTTCATCGCCCGCGTGAGACGTCAGGATGCCGAAGCGCACGGTGCGCCGATCAATTCGAAACCGCGAGCGGGCCAGAGCTCGGCCATTCTATACGTCGGGGCACCCGACCCGGCCTTCATGCGCCTGCAACACGCACTCAAGGCCTCGCAAACCGACGTGATTGCCGCGTTCTCGACCTTCAACGCCTTCGATTATCTGCATGAACGCACGTTCGATGCCGTCGTCCTGAACACCGACCCCGACCCCGAGCTCGCTCACACGGTGTGCTCGGCGATGCGGCGCAATACGCGTCTGTTCCATACCCCCGCCCTGCTTCTGACGCGCAGCGAAGTCTATGCCAGCGCCGACGAGGCGTTTGCCCGAGGCGCCTCCGACATACTTCCGGCCAACGCCAGCGGCGACGAGCTCAAATCGCGCGTCATCGCGCTAACCGCGGAGCGTCAGCGCCGGCGTCAGGCCAAGGCCCTGCTGGAAGCCTGTCGACAGCCGGTGCTGCTCGACGATGCATCGGATCTGTTCTCGCCGGATTTTGGCCGTGCCCATCTGGGCTCCTTGATCCAGGCTGCCGCCGACTACCAGACGCCGCTGTGCGTCATCGCGCTGGCGGTCAATACGCCGCGCGAAGCGGGCCCGGCCGACGGACAGGCGGCACACCATGCACTCGATCAGTTCGCGTCAATGCTGCGCCATTGCGTGCGCGCGGAAGATTTCGCGATGCGCATCGACGCCAATCGCTTCCTCCTGGCCCTGCCCAGCACATCCAGCGAGGAGGCGCGTAACGTGGCCTCCCGGGTCAGCGCGATTGCCGAATGCACCGCCTATGAAGGTGTGGATCCACTGTCGCCTTTCCGGCTGGAATTGACCTCGTGCGTCGATCAGTGGACCGCAGAGGAGAGCGCGGAACGGCTGTATGAGCGCGCCTTGGCCCGCGTCGATGCCCGGCCGGTTCGCCTCGTCGCGAGCTAGGCAGCCTGCTTGCGCGCCCGCTGGGCAGCATCGGCCAGCGGCGCCAGCAGGCGCTGAACACCCTTCAGCCGTTCGCCCACTTCGGGGAAGTCGCCTCTGAGCACCATCGTGTTGTCCGGGCGCAGCTTGTAGTCGCCCGGGCGCTTTTCCATAAGCTCGACCAGGGCGAGCGGATCGGCAAAGGCATGGTCGCGGAAGGTCGCGACGGCGCCCTTGGGTCCAGCGTCCAGCTTGGCGACACCGGCGCGCTTGCACAACGTCTTGATGGCCACGACTTCGAGCAGGCTGTCGACCTCCCCGGGCAGCTTGCCGAACCGGTCGATCAGCTCCGCGGCGAAAGCCTCGCGGTCCTTCTTGGTCTCGATGTCGGAAAGGCGGCGATAGAGCTGCAGACGCATGTCGAGATCGGGCACATAGCTGTCCGGGATCAACACGGCAGCGCCGACATTGATGTTCGGCGACCAGTCGCGGGACTCCTCCGCACCCGTGTCGCCCTGGAGGCTGGCGACGGCCTCCTCGAGCATCTGTTGATAGAGCTCGACCCCGACATCGCGGATATGGCCGGATTGTTCTTCGCCCAGCAGGTTCCCGCCACCGCGCAGATCAAGATCGTGGCTGGCCAGGGTGAAGCCCGCGCCGAGATTGTCGAGCGACTGGAGGACCTGAAGCCGCTTGGTGGCGCTGTCGGTGATCTTCTCTCGCGCCGGTGTGGTGAGGTAGGCATAGGCGCGCGCCTTGGACCGGCCGACCCGGCCACGCAACTGATAGAGCTGACCCAGACCAAACCGGTCGGCGCGGTGGACGATCAGTGTGTTGGCCGTGGGAATGTCGATGCCGGATTCCACGATCGTCGTCGACAGAAGCACGTCGTACCGGCCCTCGTAGAAGGCGGTCATGATGTCCTCCATCGATGTCGGGGAGAGCTGGCCGTGGGCCGTGACGAAACTCACCTCGGGCACCTGCTCGCGCAGGAACTCGGCGGTGTCTTCGAGGTCGGCAATGCGCGGCACGACGAAGAAGCTCTGCCCGCCGCGATAGCGCTCGCGCAGGAGCGCCTCGCGCACGGTCACAGGATCGAACGGTGTGACATAGGTGCGTACGGCCAGACGGTCCACCGGAGGGGTCGCGATGATGGACAGGTCGCGAATACCGCTCATCGCCAGCTGAAGCGTGCGCGGGATCGGCGTCGCGGTCAGCGTCAGGACGTGCACATCGGTGCGCATTTCCTTCAGGCGTTCCTTGTGGCGCACACCGAAATGCTGCTCTTCGTCGACCACGAGAAGGCCGAGATCCTTGAACTGGACCGATTTGGCCAGAAGGGCATGCGTGCCGATCACGATGTCGCACTCGCCTTCGGCCAGCTCCCGCCGCGTCTCCGCCGCCTGCTTGGCGGTCACGAGCCGCGAGAGCTGGCGGATCTTGACCGGCCAGCCCTTGAAGCGTTCGGTGAAATTATTCACGTGCTGGCGTGCCAGAAGCGTGGTGGGGGCCACGACTGCAACCTGCTTGCCGCTCAACGCGGCAACGAAGGCGGCGCGCAGCGCGACCTCGGTCTTGCCGAAACCGACATCGCCGACGATGAGCCGGTCCATCGGACGGCCTTTGCCGAAGTCTTCCAGCACATCTTCGATGGCGCTGAGCTGGTCGTCCGTCTCCGCATAGGGGAAACGCGCGCAGAATTCATCGAACAAGCCGGAAGGTGGATCGAGCACCTCGGCCTCCTTGGCGTTGCGCTGGGCGGCGATCTTGATGAGTTCGCCGGCCATGTCGCGAAGCCGCTTCTTGGCCTTGGCCTTGCGCGCCTGCCAGGCCGCGCCGCCCAGCCGGTCGAGCTGGGCGGTTTCGGCATCCGAGCCGTAGCGCGAGAGGAGTTCGATATTCTCCACCGGCAGGAAGAGCTTGGTGGCGCCGGCGTATTCCAGCTCGAGACAGTCGTGCGGCGCATCCTGGACGCTCAGCGTCTTCAAGCCGAGATAGCGCGCCAGCCCGTGATCGGCGTGCACGACCAGATCGCCGGGCGTCAGGCTACCCGCCTCGGCGATGATGTCGGAGTTCTTGCGGCGCTTCTTGGGCCGCGCGAGCCGGTCGCCGAGAATGTCCTGTTCGGAGAGGATACACAGATCGTCGCTTTCGAAGCCGCGTTCCAGCGGCATGACGATGCGCACGATGGTTTTCGAATCCAGCCTGGCCGCCTCGCGCCAGTTCGCGGCCGGCTGGATGGGCGACAGGCCGTGTTCCGAGAGCACGCCGCCCATGCGCTCGCTGGCACCCTCGCTCCAGCTGGCCAGAAGGACGCGCTTGCCGGCCTTGCGCCGGTCCGATGCATACCGCATCGCGGCTTCAAAGACATTCTGGTCGGCCTGGCGCTCGGCAGCGAAGGTGCGCCCCTGTTTGCCGGATAAAGCGACCACGCCCTCGCCGGCTTCCTGGAATGGGGTGAAACGGCGGCAATCGCGCGCGCCGAGTTCCGCTTCCCAGGTCTCGTCCGTCATGTAGAGCGCGTCAGGCTCGAGCGCCCGATAGATTGGAGCCGAGAGGGTCTTGGGGCCCTTCGAACCGGCTTCGGCGGCGTCGCGCCGCGCCTGGAAATAGTCATTGATGAGTTCTATGCGCTCTTCACGCGCATCCTTGACCAGCGGATCGAGACCGAGAAGCGCATCCTGGCCCACGTAATCGAACACGGTATCCAGATGCTCGTGAAAGAGCGGCAGCCAGTGTTCGGCGCCGACCGGACGAGCCCCCGCGCTGACACTGTCGTAGACTGGGTCACCGGATACCGCGCCACCAAAGCGCTGTACGAACCCGGACCGGAAACGCGAAATCGCCTCGTCGTCGATCAAGATCTCGCTGACCGGCGTGAAACGGGCCTGGGTCAGCTGCCGGGTCGAGCGCTGGGTTTCTGGATCGAAGCTTCGAATGCTGTCGATACTGTCGCCGAAAAAATCGAGCCGGATCGGTTCATCCGCATCTGCGGCGAACACATCAACCACACCGCCCCGAATCGCGAAATCGCCACGTTCAGTCACCGTTGTTGCCCGGGTGTAGCCGTTGCGGGTCAGGTATGTTTTCAGCACTTCAGTGTCGAGCGCGCCACCTGCCTTGGCGACGATCCCGCCTCCGGCCATCGCTTCGCGCGGGGCGCATTTCTGGATCACGCCATTGACGGTCGCGATGACGATGAGCGGGCTCTTGTCATCAGGTTCGCGATCGGCCAGCCGGTGCAATGCGCCAGCACGGCGCGCAGCAGTGCGCGGGCTTGGACTGATCCGGTCATAGGGCTGACAGTCCCAGGCAGGCAGGCGCAGGCGTTCGAGATCGGGTGCGAAAAAGGCGCAGGCGCTCGCAAACGCGCTCGCCCGGCTATCATCGGAGCAGATGAACAGCGCGACACTTCCCCGGGCGCGCACCGCATCGCAAAACACGAGCGCGTCAAAGCCCTCCGGCGCGCCGGACACGGTCAGCGCCCCTTGGGCGCGCGCAATGCGGTCAAATTCGTCCACGGTTCAACGCACTCCAGCTGGCAGCTCAGCGTCCCAACGCACAAACGCCGACAAGCTTCCAGCACAATTGCAGGAAGGTTCATCGGCCCGGAACGAACGCGCGATATAGCCCTGCCATCGCCCAAGGTGAAGGCATGGTGTCGGTGTCGGCTGTGCGCAATGCCAGGGCGAGCAGATCAATCTCCAGAAAACCGCGTAGCGGCTGAACTGTCAGAACCTGATGAAAATCAGCTAGCTTCTGCAATCTTTGCACTTACCCACTTCGCAACATTCGGCTAATTTATTGTAGCCGACTCTCTCGAGAGTCGCACGCCGCCGCACGCGCCAGACGTCCCTCTTCGCTGGTCCCCCATCCAGATCGACAAAGGCCTTTGTGCAATCAATGCAGATGCAATCTGGTTTGGCACGCTCGGTGGTGAGGTTTGCCGCTTTCGCGATAGTCGTCCTGATCGCGCTTTTCCTGCGTTATCCAAGCCAGTTCCTGGATCCCTCGATCGGGACGGAGAGCCTGACATTCCACGTCCGCCAGTTCGCTGAAGACGGATTCGCCTCGCTTCTCTATCCGGTCAACGGCTATCTGATCACGGTCTCGCGCCTATTCGACGTGCTGGCATTGGCTATCTCGCCTTATGCGGCGCCGCTTTTCGCGTCGGCATTCGCGAACGCCTACACCGTGCTGATCCTCTTTGCTGTCTGGCGCGCTCCAACGAGGTTAAGGTCGCCGCTGCTGTGCGCGCTTGCTCCGCTATTCATCCCTATCCAGCCTGAGCCATTCGCGGTCTCTCTGTACAGTTTCTGGTGGTCTGCCGTTGGCCTCGCGCTGACCTTGTTCTGGGTCGCTGGCAGAAGCCGCACCTGGGACATCGCGGCCATCGTGCTTGCTGTCACCGGGGCTCTGTCGTCGCCCATGGGAATCGTGTACGGCCCGCTTTTCATGGCTCGCTGGCTGCGCGACCGCACGCAGTTCAATTTCGCGCTCATGGTCGCGGTCGCTGCACCCTCGATCATCCAGCTCGCGATCATTCTCGCGACAGACGGGGCGGCAACTCATCCAGGACGAACCTTCCCGGTGACGGGGATCATCAGAGAGACCTTAGGCTATTTCGTGCCGGTTCTCGCGCCGTTTTCGCCGCGCGCCGATCTCGCCTACACCGTGATCGGGTTCCTCTTCGGCAGCGCGCTGGTTGCCGCGGCGGCAGCACAAACCAAGCGGTTCGATTTCTTCTTCTGGATCCTGGTTCTGCTGGTGGCAGGCGCCGCCGCAGCTTACCTGATGCGAATCGGGACCGATGTCGCCCACCCGCTCCTGAGCGGCGGACGTTATTTCATGTTGCCCTTCATCTTTCTAAGCTGGCTGGTCCTTTACCTGATCGCCGAGATGCCCGGCTGGCTACGCGCCGGGAGCATCGCTGCCATAGCTTTCAGCTGGGTTCTGGCCACGCCCTACACGATGTGGCGGACCCACGACCCCCTGCCCTGGGCCAGCCATATCCGCCTCTGCAAGGAGCACGGCGATGTCCAGATCGTCGGTCAGTTTTTCGGCAATGCCGACGCCGTGTGGAGGACGTCGGTCACTCAGGCGGGATGCCGCTTCATGGTTGGTTTGAACCCGCTCAACCGGCTCATCGAGCCGTATGTCCCCGAACTCTTTGCGGCGCGCACGGCTCCCTACGAGGGCGGTCAGCTCTCTAGCGCCCTTGTAATTGCGGCGCACGGCTGGAGCCCCGACGGCTTCTACAGCATGGACGTGGTCGCAAGCCTGCCGGATGACATTCGCGCTTTCGGGTCCCACATCGGCGGCGATGCCGCGACCGGCGATCTCGTCCTCGAGTTTGGCCACGAGCCGGGGGAACCGACCGTCTTCTTGATGCTCGTGGGGCCTGGTGAGCGTGAAGCTCTACTGGAGCTGGAATATCCGGACGGGTCAGTTCGGACCATGACCCCGGCCTCCCGAGTGCCCGGCTGGATCAAGCTTGAAATTTTTTCCCACCAGACAGGGGTTCACCGCTTGACGGTTCGAGATATCGGTAGCGGATGGGGCGAATGGGCGGCGCTGGCCTTCGCCTCGCCCGAACGCCGGGGCACGAATTAGCGCCGGAGGTTAGCGCACAGGGCCGTCGCCGGCCTCCATGTCACGGTCATACTCGAAGGCTTTCAGAGCCTTGAGCACCGGGCCGTCATAGTTGGACGGCGCTGGCGCGCTGCCATTGATCCAGGAATAGACCTCAGTGTCGGGCGCATCGAGCAGGCGCTCGAACTCGTCCACAGCTTCAACGCTCAGGCTATCGAGATGCTCGTCGGCAAATCGGCCCATGATGATGTCGGCCTCGCGAAAGCCCCGGCGCCAGGCACGAAACCTGAGGCGTTTCCTGCGGTCGGTGTCATTGATGGGCGTGTTCGGATCGGCAAAGGGATTATCGCTCATGGGCGAGTATGTAGCGCGCCGATTGCCGATGGCAAAGCGGGTATGGGTGAGGCGTCTCAGTCATGAGACGTCGGGCTCGACAGCCAAAAAAGGGGAGGCCCACCGGCCTCCCCTCACGTTCGGCTTTTCAAAGCCCGCAAGCTATTCGATCGTGTAGCTGCCGGTTTCGCAGACATTGACCGTGTCTTCCAGGACGTCGCCATCCTCGAACACCATGCGCAGGTCGTAATCGCACTGGGTACGGCCGTCCGCGATGATCACTTCGACGCTTTCGCCGGTCGCCAGGATATCGGCGCCGAGAATGTCCTCTTCCCAGGACGACACGTCCGTGGGAGAGGCGTAGAATTCATACAGATCGTAGCCGGACTGGTTGATCAGCAGAAAATGCACGTCTTCGGCCTGAGCCGGCGCAGCAGCGAAGGCCAGAGCGGACGCCGCGAGCGCGGCGCCAAACAGATGTTTCATTGGGAATGTCCCGGAAAAAAGAGGCAGTTACACGCAATTCTCTAGCATGCGAAATTGCCGCCCACTAGGAAACGAAATCGGAACCGCCAAATATTTTTCGCGGCGCTTACACGCCGGTTCGGTCCGAGAACCGTGGCGCCGCGTGACCGTTTCTGCCCCTCCCCAGCCTGGCTCGGGCGGGATAAGGTCGCGGTTCCGAATCCCGCCTTGTGCCAGGTGACATGCGCCCCGAAGCCCTCTTTCCCCTGTTTGCCGATATCACCACCCTTCCGGGGATTGGTCCGCGCTTGGCTGTGCTTGTGGAAAAGGTCGCCGCAGGCGGCCGGGTCAAGGACGTGCTCTTCACCGCGCCGACGGGCGTCACCGACCGCACGCGCCGGATTTTGATCTCCGATGCCGGCCTGCCCGGTCATGAAGGCCTTGTGACGCTGGAGGGCGAGGTTGAGGCCCACCTTCCGCCAAGTTCCATGAAGCAGCCCTACAAGGTGCGTTTGCGAGACGAAACGGGTTATCTGCATCTCGTCTGGTTCCGGGCCAAGCCGGACTATCTGATGCGCCTTCTGCCCGAAGGCACGCGGCGTGTCGTGTCCGGCAAGGCCGAGCGCTTTGGCTCGGAAATCCAGATCGTCCATCCCGATCTCGTCGCCAGGCCCGAAGACCTGGACGATGCCGATCTGATCCAGCCCAACTATCCACTGACGGCGGGCCTGACCGTCAATGTCATGCGCAAGGCCGTCCGAAGCGCCCTGGATGTCACACCTGCCCTGCCGGAATGGCTCGATCCGGCGTTGCTGGACCGGGAAGGCTGGACAGACTGGGCCGGTACGCTGAACAGCCTGCACCGTCCAGAGAACGCTGGCGATGTCGATCCCCAGAACGCCCCACGCCGGCGCCTCGCCTTCGACGAGCTCTTTGCCCACCAGCTCACCCTGAAGCTCGCCCGGGCCGATCGCCGCTCACGGACAGGCCGAGAGGTCACCGGGGACGGCACCAGGGTCCAGGCCGTGCTCGATCACGCACCGTTCACGCCGACCGGCGCTCAGATAAGGGCTTACGAGGCGGTGCGTGACGACCTGGCCGCACCGGCCCGGATGATGCGCCTGCTTCACGGCGATGTGGGGTCGGGCAAGACGTTCGTAGCGGCGCTCGCCGCGGCGAGGGTTGCCGAGGCGGGCTTCCAGACGGCCGTCATGGCCCCGACCGAGATTCTCGCACGCCAGCACGCATCGGTTCTGGCTCCGCTTCTCGAACCCGCAGGCATTACCGTCGAGGCCCTGACGGGGCGCGACAAGGGGCGCGTACGAGAGGAGATTGTCGGACGGCTGTCACGCGGCGAGATCACTGTGGTGTGCGGTACGCACGCGCTTTTCCAGGAGGGCGTGGAATTTTATGATCTCGGGCTTGTCGTGGTTGACGAGCAGCACCGCTTCGGGGTGTCGGACCGGCGCAGGCTCGGCGCGAAGGGGCAGCGCCCCGATACGCTGGTCATGAGCGCGACGCCGATCCCTCGCACGCTGACGCTGGCGGTCTACGGCGATCTTGACGTCTCGCGGCTGGACGAGAAGCCCGCCGGACGCATCGCGCCGGTGACGCGCGTGATCAGCGCAGAGCGGCTGGGCGATGTGATCGAAGGTCTGCGCCGCGCTCTGGCCAATGGCGAGCGCGCCTACTGGGTCTGCCCGCTCGTCGAAGAAAGCGACACCAGCGATCTGGCGGCGGCGGAAGAGCGTTTTCACTTGCTGTCCCAAGCGCTCGGCGTCCGCGTCGGGCTGATCCATGGACGGATGAAGGCGCGCGACAAGGAAGCGGTTGCCAATGCCTTCCGGGCCGGAGAGCTCGACCTGCTCGTGGCCACCACGGTGATCGAAGTCGGCGTGGATGCGCCGGATGCCACCATCATGGTGATCGAGCATGCCGAACGGTTCGGCCTGGCCCAATTGCATCAGCTGCGCGGCCGGGTCGGCCGCGGCGACAAGCCCTCCTCCTGCCTGCTGCTCTACCATGGCATGCTGGGCGAGACCGCGCGGGCGCGGCTTGAAGTCATGCGCGCGAGCGATGACGGCTTCGTGATTGCCGAGGAAGACTGGAAGCTGCGCGGGTCGGGCGATCCCTTGGGACTTCGACAATCGGGCATGCCGGATTATCGCTTTGCCGATCTGGGTGTGCACGGCGATCTGCTTGCCATGGCCAGCGACCAGGCGCGCCTGGCCGTCAGCCGCGAAGACCCGTTGTCTGGCGAGCGCGGGGAGGCCCTGCGCACGTTGCTCTACCTGTTCGAACGCGATGAGGGTGTCCGGCTCATGCGGTCGGGCTGAGTCTTACAGGACTCCGTCGGTATTCTCGCGCGAGGCGCCGCGCTTGGCCGGCGTTTCCGGCACCGCGCCGTCGGGCAGGTGCTCTGGCGTGACCAGGCCGAACGAGATGATCAGCTTGGCCGCCTCCTCGACGGACAGCGACAGCTCGATCACCTTGGATCGGGGAACGAAGAGCAGGAAACCGGAGGTCGGGTTGGGGGTCGTCGGCACGAAGACGCCAATCACTTCTTCGCCCTGGCCCACGACCGCACGGATTTCACCCTTGGCGTAGGACGAAACGAAGGCGACCGCATAGCTGCCCTTCATCGGGTATTCGACCAGCACAACCTCCTTGAAGGAGTTCTGCTGGCCGGAGAAGACTGTTTCGACAATCTGCTTCAACCCGCCATAGAGATTGCGGACCAGCGGCACCGAGTTCACGATCCGCTCGCCGAATCCGAGCAAGGTGCGCCCGAAGATATTGGCTGCGAGCGCGCCGAGAAACGTGAGCGCCAGGATGGCGATGATCAGTCCCATGCCGGGCAACGCGAAGGGCAGATAGCTTTCAGGATTATACCGCGCCGGCACGAGCGGTTTGATCGTCGAGTCGACGAAATTGACGAATGTCACGATCAGCCAGACCGTCACCGCCACGGGGGTGACGACCACGATGCCGGTCAAAAAAGAGTTGCGAAGCCAGCGCAGCACGAATCCAGTCTCCGATTTCCCGCTCAAGCAGGCTTAGCACGAGTGTGCGCGACACCATACGTGGCCTTGCGGCAGCAAGAAGGCGCAGCGACAATGCAAATTCGCCGTGACCCGGGAGGTTCCGCCCGAACCGCGGCCCCACGCATGGAGGTCAGTGTATGGTCCGCGCCACCCCGTTCCGATCCTTGTGGTTCACCGTCATTATCGGCGGACTTGGGGCCTTCATGATCCTGGCCGTTCTGGCGAGCTGGGTCCTGCGCGACCAGATATTCCAGACCTTCCTCGATCCCGGCGTGCCCTATCAGACCTACGAGCTTCCGCCCGCGCCCGATTACACGCGGGTTGAAAGCTGGGCTCGGCGCCCGGATCCCGCCCTACTGGAGTTCGAGCCGTTGCGACCGGCCGTCTTCTTCGTTCATCCCACCACGTATGATGGCGGAGACGAGTGGAATGCACCGTTCGACCGGCCACAGGAGGCCGAGGAATTGTCCGGGATCATCCTGCCCAACTACGCAGCGCCCCTCACTGGCGACGGCCTCCTCTTCGTGCCTCATTACAGGCAGGCCTCGCTCTACGCTTTCATGAACAACCGGGAGGACTCGCAGGCGGCCCGTCTGCAGGCGTTCGAGGATGTCCGTCGCGCCTTCGCCCGGTTCAGGGCTGAAATCGGCGAGGACCGGCCCTTCATCATTGCAGGGCTGGGCCAGCAGGGCGGACTTCATGCCCTGGGGGTCATCCTACGCGACATTGCGCCGGACGAGGCATTTCGCCATCGCATGGCGGCCGCATATCTGCAGGAATCGATCGTTCCGCTTGACCTGTTCGAAGGGCCACTGGCCAGCCTTCCGCCCTGCGCCTCGCCCGAACAGGTCCGATGCGTGATCGCCTTTGCCAGTGTCGAACCCGACGAGCAGAGCCGTGTGGATGCCTTGCTGGACCGCGGCATGTCCTGGACCTCTGACGGCTCGCTGTCCTACGTCGAGGATCGCGGAACACTGTGCGTCAATCCCCTGCTGGGGACGAATTCGGAGGATTTCGCGCCAGCCCGGTTGCATCAGGGCGGCGCCGCGGCCGAAGGGCTCGAGCCTGGCGACGAACCGTCTCCGCTTGCCTCCCAGACCGGGGCGCAATGCCAGAACGGTTTGCTGATGATCGAGACACCCCGATCGCGCGCTCTGCGGCGGCCCCACAGGCTGGGTGAGGACCGCCGGGTCCCCCCGTTCAACCTGTTCTATGTCGACATTCGCGAGGACGCCGCGCGGCGCGGCGCGCTCCTTTCGGCCATTCTGGCCGAAGAAGCGCGATACGCACCGCCGCTTGAGGCCATCGAGGAGATCGAGGTCTCGCCGGTCGAACCGATCGATCCGCAATAGGGTCGACGCTAGCGGCGCCCGGCGAGTTTGTTGACCAGGTTGGTTGTGGAGAGACCCTCAACGAGCGGCGCCAGGACGACTTCTCCGCCATGCGCCTTTATGTGACGTGCGCCCGGCAATTCGTCGGCGGTGTAGTCTGCTCCCTTGATCAGAACGTGCGGCGTTAGGGCTTCGATGAGGGCCTGCGGCGTGTCTTCCTCAAACACCACGACCCGATCGACCATTTCGAGCGATGCCAGCATGAGGGCACGGCTGGCCTGGTCATTGATCGGCCGGTCCTCGCCCTTGAGCCGTTTCACCGACCCGTCGCTGTTCAGCCCGACAATGAGCCTGTCGCAGGTCGATTTCGCGTGGCGCAACACGGCCAGATGGCCCGGATGCAGAATATCGAAGCACCCGTTGGTGAAGCCGATCTTGAGACCCTCGCGGCGCCATTGATCGGCCAGCGTGGCGGCCGTGTCGCGCGTGATGACCCTCCAGTCGGGCGCCTTCTCACCGCCTGCCGCGTCCTGCAAGACTTCTTCAGGGGTGACGCTCGCTGTGCCAGCTTTGCCCACCGCGGTTCCCGCGGCGAGGTCAGCCAGGGCCATGCAGTCCGGCAAAGTGAGGCCGGCGGCGACACCCAGGGAGAGGGCCGCCAACGCGGTATCGCCAGCGCCTGATACGTCAAAAACCGAACGTGGACGAGCGCGGTGGTGGGCGACGGCCGCATTGCCTGCCAGCAAGCTCATCCCCTGCCCGCCACGTGTGACCAGCAGTGCATCGGTTTCCGGCAAGCGGGATTTGAGCGTTTTCAGCGCGTTCTCAGCGCTTTGGTCGTCGGTCACCGGTAATCCGGTTTCCGCGGAGAGTTCGTCGGCATTCGGCTTGATGACGTATGCGCCGTCATAGCGCGTATAGTCGTGCCCGCGCGGGTCGACGCAAACCGGAACCCCCGACTTGCGGGCCAGATCGATGAGCAATCGGGCAAAGTCGCCGCTGACGAGCCCTCTGCCGTAGTCTGAAAGGATCATAACATCGGCGCCGTCGATCCGGCTGCGGACGGCGTCGAGAACGCGCTCCTGAGTATCAGAACCGATCGGTGCTTCGGGGTCTCGATCAACGCAGAACATCTGCTGCCCGTTCGCGACGTAGCGTATCTTGCTCGGCGTGCACCGCGATACGTCAGTCAGCACGCCTGCTGCGGAATCGGGAGCGCTCGATGTCAGTAGAGCGCGGACGGCATCGCCTTCGGCATCATTGCCGACGACACCGACAAGAATGGCCTGTCCGCCCAGGCTCTCGACATTACGCGCGAGATTGCCCGCCCCGCCCAACATCGCGCTGCGCCGGATTTCCGACAGGATGGGGACAGGCGCTTCGCGGCTGACCCTGCGCACCTCTCCGTAGACAAAGCTGTCATACAGAATGTCACCGACGCAAAGGGCCCGCCGGCCCGCGAACTGGTCCAGAAGCCGTGCCGCTGTCGCGCGTTGCATTGCCGTCTCCGGGTCTAATCGAACGTCATCGGAGGGCGCGCCTTGGCCAGGGCGTCGAATTCCAGAAGATCGGCGCACAACGCTTCAAAATAGCGCATCGGGATCATGTTCGGTCCGTCCGAGGGCGCATTGTCGGGATCGGGGTGAGTCTCCATGAACACCAGGGCCACACCGATCGAGACTGCGGCTCTTGCCAGGTGCGGCACGAATTCCCGTTGCCCGCCCGAGCGTCCGCCCTGCCCACCCGGCTGCTGGACCGAATGGGTGGCGTCGAACACAACCGGGCAGCCGATATCGGCCATGATGGGAAGCGACCGCATGTCCGAGACGAGCGTATTGTAACCGAAGCTGACGCCGCGTTCACACGCGAACACATTCGGATTGCCGGCCTCGTTCAGCTTGGCGATGACATTTTTCATGTCCCAGGGAGCAAGGAATTGTCCCTTCTTCACATTGACCGCCCGGCCGGTCTGCGCTGCCGCGACCAGCAGGTCGGTCTGCCGGCAGAGGAAGGCGGGGATCTGGAGCACGTCGATTACCTGGCCCACCTCGGCGCATTGTTCGGCCGTGTGCACATCAGTCAGCACCGGCAGGCCGGTTTTCGACCGGACTTCCTCGAAAATCGGCAACGCCTTGTCAAGCCCGATGCCGCGCGCGCTTCCCGCGCTGGTACGATTGGCTTTGTCGAAGCTGGACTTGTAGATGATGTTGGCGCCGAGACGCTCACCGATCTCTTTCAGAGCGTGCGCTGTCTCGAGCGCGTGTTCACGGCTTTCCATCGCACAGGGACCCGCGATGAAACTCAGTTTTTGCGAGTTACCGATTCTATAGGCCGGACCGGCAGACCGCGGAATTTCTACGATTGAGTTGGGCGTGCTCACGGGGCTGGCTCCGTTTCGGTCGGCTAACGCGTTGGATCAAGGCTGTGCCTTACAGCTAGGGATGATCCGCTTCCCTAGCCACCGCGTAGTACTGCACATCGAGTTTCGCGTCACCTGTGCGGTGTCGCTGCTGTGCCTGGAGACGACTGCCTCGTATGACCGCTGCCAAAGAGCCTGTGATCGTCTGGTTCCGCCAGGATTTGCGATTGAGCGATAACCCCGCCTTGCTGGCTGCGCGCGACTCCGGCGCGCCGATCCTGCCGATCTATATCCTCGACACCGAAACAGAGGGTGAGTGGGCGCCGGGGCCTGCCTCGCTCTGGTGGCTTCACCACAGCTTGAGCGCACTGGCTGGAAGTCTCGAAGCCGCAGGGGCGCGGCTCTGGCTCAAGAGAGGCAGAGCCGACGAGATTCTAGCTGAGCTTGTCCGGGAGGTTCGCGCCAGCGCGGTCTACTGGAACCGCGTCTACGAACCGGCCGCGATACGCCGCGACAGCCAGATAAAGACCGATTTAAAAGAGGACGGGGTAGAAGTGCGTTCGTTCAACGGTGCGCTTTTGGCCGAGCCGTGGGAAATCTCGACCAAACAGGACACGCCCTACAAGGTCTACACTCCATTCTGGCGGGCGCTGAAGTCCACAGTCACCCCAAAGGAGCCGGCTCCGCGCGTGACCTCGATTGACGGGTATGGCGGTGCACCAGCCAGCGATACGCTCGACGACTGGAATCTGCGCCCCACCCAGCCAGACTGGGCCGGAGGATTGCGCGATGCCTGGTCGCCCGGTGAAGCGGGCGCGACTTCGCGTCTGAACAGGTTTCTGGACAAGGCGCTGACCGGCTATGCGTCAAACCGCGATTGCCCTGCGATCGACGGGACGTCCAGCCTCTCGCCTCATCTTCACTTCGGCGAAATCTCGCCGCGCCAGATTTGGCAGGCCGTCGAGGACCGGGTCTCGAACGGGCCTACGCGCGAAGGAGCGGACTCCTTTCTCAGTGAGATTGGATGGCGCGAGTTTTCGCACAACCTGTTGTATCATTTTCCGAATTTTCCCGACGAGAACTTTCAGAACAAGTTCGACGGCTTCCCTTGGGCGGAGAATGAAGAGGCCTTCGGTGCCTGGAAGGCCGGATGCACCGGATACCCGATCGTCGACGCGGGTATGCGCCAGCTGTGGGAGACAGGCTGGATGCACAATCGGGTGCGCATGATCACCGCGTCCTTTCTCATCAAGGACCTGATGGTTCACTGGAAGCGGGGCGAGGCCTGGTTCTGGCACACGCTGGTCGATGCCGACCTGGCAAATAACTCGGCCGGCTGGCAGTGGGTGGCCGGGTGCGGCGCCGACGCAGCACCGTATTTCCGTATCTTTAACCCGGTCTCGCAAGGCGAGAAATTCGACCCCAAAGGCGAGTATGTCCGCCGCTGGGTGCCGGAGCTGCGCGATTTGCCCAATTCGGTCATCCACGCGCCATGGACCGCCGACAAGTCCACCCTGCGTCAGGCGTCGATCACGCTTGGCGAGACCTATCCCCATCCGCTTGTGGACCACAAGAAGGCGCGAGAACGCGCGCTTGAGGCCTGGAACAAGATCAAGGACGCCGCATGAACTCCTATACAAAACCGGTGCCGCAACGCGCCAGGATCGCCGTCATCGGCGCCGGCATTTCAGGGCTCGGCGCGGCTTGGGCCCTGCGCGACGTTCACGATGTCACCGTGTTTGAATCGCGCGACAGGCTAGGCGGACACGCTAATACGGTGACCGTCGATTATGAGGGTGAAGAGGTCGCGGTCGATACAGGGTTCATCGTCTTCAACCGCCTCAACTATCCCAACCTGACCGCTCTGTTCGAGCATCTGGGCGTGGAGACACACAAGAGCGACATGAGCTTTGGCTTCAGCCTGGACCAGGACATCGAGTGGAGCTCGAACGGCCTGGCGGGACTTTTCGCCCAGAAGCGAAACCTGGTCCGCCCCAGCTTTCTGCTCATGCTTGGTGATATTCTCAGGTTCAACAAGGACGCCATTCGCGCGCTCGAAGCTGGCAGCCTTTCCGGGCTGTCCCTGGGCGAATACCTCGATCTTGAGCGCTATAACCGCCGCTTCCGCCGCAACTATCTGCTGCCGATGGGAGCCGCGATCTGGTCGTCCACCGAGGACGAGATGGAGCGCTATCCAGCCGAGTCCTTTGTCCGATTCTTCCGAAATCACCGCCTCGTCAATGCCCGCCGGCCCAAGTGGGAGACCGTGAAAGGTGGCAGCCGGACATATGTTAGCCGGATGCAAAGCGCACTCCAGTCAGCCGGATGCCGCTTCGAAACCGCAGCCAGCCAGGTTTTGCGTCACGAACACGGCGTCACCATCGTCAATGCAGACGGTCGCGCGGAGCAATTTGACGAGGTTATCCTGGCCTGCCATTCAGATCAGACCTTGAAGCTCCTGGGCGATGCGGATGGCGAGGAACGCGAACTGCTCGGCGCAATCGGGTATGCGCCCAATCGCGCCGTGCTCCATCGTGATACGGCGCTCCTGCCGACGCGTAGCAATGCTCAGGCGGCCTGGTGCTATTCGCGTCAGGGCGACGGCGCGCCAGCTTCGGTCACCTACGACATGAACCGGCTCCAGGATTTACAGCCTCAACACCGGCTTCTCGTGACACTCAATCCGACACGCGAACCCGATCCGACCAAGGTGTTTGGCCGCTTTGAATACGATCATCCCCAATTTACCGCCCCTGCGCTGGCTGCACAGCGAATCTTCAATCGGATCCAGGGCGTGCGTCACACCTGGTTTGCCGGCGCCTGGCTCGGATACGGGTTTCATGAGGACGGGCTGCGCTCCGGCCTTCGGGTGGCCCTGCGTCTGGGTGGCCAGATTCCCTGGGAATTCGCCGAGGGCGATATCGACGGAGGCCGCTGGGGCACACGTCCGCAGAGTGCGATCACGCTTGCCGCAACGGCTACGGGATGACGCAGGCGGCCGAGCTCTTCATTGGGCGCACGGTGCACGAGCGCCGGACGCCGCGTCACCGGTTCGCCTATCGCGTCGCCCTGATGATGATCGACCTGGAGCGGCTGGAGGAGGCTGATAGACAGGCGCGCCTCTTCTCCGTCAACCGGTTCAATCTCTACGGATTTCACGAGCGCGATCACGGTCCGCGCGACGGCAGCTCGCTCATCTCTTGGGCGCGCGGCCAGTTCGAGCAGGCCGGCATCAATGCCCACTCGGCGCGGATTCGTCTGCTCTGCTCTCCACGCGTGGCCGGCTACGTGTTCAATCCGATTTCAATCTACTTTGCCGAACAGGACGGTCGACTTCACGGGGTCATCTACCAGGTGCACAATACGTTCGGCGACAGCCACGCCTACATAGTGCCGGCCGGCGGAGGACGCCGGGAGAGCCATTCTGCCGACAAGGTGTTCCACGTCTCCCCGTTCTTCGATGTGTCGGGCCGCTACGACTTCATGCTCCGCCAACCGAATGACCGCTTCAAGCTTGTGATCAGAAAGCAGACCGAATCCGGTCCCGATTTTCTCGCGACAATGGCCCTGAAGGCGCGCGCCCTGACTTCACCTGCCCTGCTTGGACTGTTCGCAAGTCAGCCCTTCTCCACGTTAAAAACCATCGGCGCGATCCATTTCGAGGCATTGCGCCTCTGGCTGAAAGGCGCGCGCTATCACAGCCGACCGACGCCGCCAGGCAAGCCCAGTCTGGGACAGCGCACGTCCAAATCCGACACGCCCGGTCTTGGCCAGTACCGGCATTGATTCTACACTCGATCGCACTGTGTCCGACAAATATCAGGAATTGCCATGACCGACGCGGCCACATCCTCAAAGGGTGAGATTTCTGCCAACGCAGAGACAATTTCGCGCCTGTCCGAAGTCCCGAGACTGTTCAAGACGGGGTTGCGCCAGCTTCTCAAGATCAAGACCGGCACCATGGATGTGGCCCTGCCCGATGGGCGTGTCCTGCATTTCAAGGGCGAGGAAGCAGGTCCGCATGGTCGGCTCGAAGTCCAGGACTACGCGATCGTGCGCAAGGTTCTGGCCGGCGGAGATGTCGGGTTTGGCGAAGCCTATATGGATGGACTCTGGACCAGTCCGGACCTGGCCGGCGTGCTGGAAGTCTTTTCAGCCAATCTCGACCGGATGGATGGTGTCGCCGAGGGCGGACCAGTCACCCGCTTCGTGCACTGGATGATTCATCGGCTCCGGCCGAACACGAAGTCGGGTGCGCGTAAGAATATCGAAGCGCACTATGATCTCGGAAACGATTTTTATGAGCTCTGGCTCGACGCCTCGATGACGTATTCCTCGGCGCGCTTCAACGAGCCCGAGCAATCGCTGGAATCGGCTCAGCGGGAGAAATACGCCGCGCTCGCGCGCTCGATCAATCTGAAGCGCGACGACCATGTGCTCGAGATCGGCTGCGGCTGGGGCGGATTTGCCGAGTACGCGGCGGGCGAGATCGGCGCGAAGGTGACCTGCCTTACGCTGTCCCCGTCGCAGCGCGACTACGCTATCGAACGGCTGGAACGCAAACAGCTGATCGGCCAGGTCGATATCAAGCTGCAGGATTACCGGGACGAGACCGGGCGCTATGATGCCGTGGCCTCGATCGAGATGTTCGAAGCGGTGGGCGAGGAGTACTGGCCGAGCTTCTTTTCCAAGGTGTCCGACGTACTCAAACCGGGCGGCAAGGCCGGTCTTCAGATCATCACGATCCGCGACGACTTGTTCGACGTGTATCGGAAACGCGCGGACTTCATCCAGCGTTACATCTTTCCGGGCGGTATCCTGCCCAGCGTCTCGCTGCTCCAGGAGCAGTTCGAAAACGTCGGCCTGAAACAGGTCGGCGCCGACATGTTCCGGCGGGACTATGCCGAGACGCTCAATCGCTGGATGGAGCGGTTCAAGGACGCGTGGGGCGAGATCCAGCCCATGGGTTTTGACGTTCGCTTCAAGCGGATGTGGGAATTCTACCTGGCCTATTGCGAGGCCGGGTTTCGCACGGGCCGCATCGATGTCGGCCAGTTCGCGGTCGAGAAACCTTAAGACTTCGGCGCGTCGTCCGGCTTGTCCCAACCGGTCTGCTTTCGTACCAGCGGGATGTACCAGTCCGCAGGCAGCGCGTAGAGCGCCTTCAACGCCCAGGTGAAGCGCCGGGGAAATGTGATCTGGAAGCGGCGTGAGGTGAACCCCGCCGCCATGCGCCGGGCCGCCTTCTGAGGACTGATCGTGAACGGCTTGGGAAATGCGTTGTCATCCTGAGCCGGCGTCTCGACGAAACCTGGCGTCACCGCCTGGACGAAGACCTGGTAGCGATCGAGCTCGATGCGTAGGGCTTCTGCCATGTTCAATAGCGCGGCTTTGCTGGCGCCATAGGCCGACGCTGTCGGCATGCCCCCGAAAGCTGTCGCAGAAGAGACAATGGCGATGTGCCCGGACCGGCGCCGCACCATGCGCGGGCTGAGTGCGCTCACGCACGCCGCCGTGCCGTTCAGGTTCACGGCGAAGGTCTTGGCGTAGTCGGAAAAGTCAGGGGATTCTGCGCGCACCGGCAGATAGATGCCGGCGTTGAGCACCGCGAGGGCAATCGGACCGTGCTCGGATTCGATCTGCGCCACGACGCGTTCGACTGCGTCCGCGTCGGTGGTGTCGAGCGGCGCAACGTCAATCCTGCCTGGCCCATCCACTTGCCCGGCCACGGCCTGAAGATCCTCGCGCGTGCGTGCCGAGATCACGACATGCCATCCGTTACTGGCGAGACGAAGGGCAAGCGCCTTGCCGATCCCCGAGCTGCCGCCCGTGATCCAGCAAACTCCGTCGGTCTTGCGCGCCGGCCGTGCTTTCATGTCGAAATCTCCGCGGTGGGGTCAGAAGGAGGTCAGGGTTCAAGACCGATGGACTTCAGAAAGCGCCGGCTGTCGCTCTGAATGGTCTCGACCTTGTTTTCATCCATACGATCGAGCGTCTTGTAGATCATGGCGAGGCGATGATTGTCGCGAAGCCGCTCGCGGTTCTCGATCAGGAAGTTCCAGTAGAGATAGTTGAATGGGCAGGCCCCCTCGCCGGTCTTCTTTGAGACCTTGTAGGCGCAGCGCTTGCAGTAATTGCTCATCTTGTTGATGTAGCTGCCACTGGCTGCGTAGGGCTTGGTGGCCATGATCCCGCCGTCGGCGAAAATGGCCATCCCGTGTGTATTGGGCGCTTCGACCCATTCATAGGCATCAGCGTAGACGCCCAGATACCAGGCATTGATGGCGCCGGGATCGATCCCGGCCAGAAGCGCGAAATTGCCGGTGACCATCAGGCGTTGAATGTGATGGGCGTAGGCATGCTTGCGCGTCGTCGACACACAGTCGTCGATGCAGGCCATGCCGCTATCCGCGCTCCAGTAGAAATCTGGAAGCGCCCGCGAGGCGTTCAAATGATTGGATTTGAGATAGTCCGGCATGAAGCGCCAGTAGATACCGCGAACGAATTCGCGCCATCCAAGGATCTGGCGCACAAACCCTTCTGCAGCATTGATCGGCGCATTGCCGGCCCGATAAGCCTGCTCCGCGCGCTTGCACACCTTCAGCGGGTCAAGCAGCCCGGCATTCATGTAGAGCGATAGCAGGGAGTGGAAGAGAAAGGCTTCACCGGCCGCCATCGCGTCCTGATATCTGCCGAAGTCGGGCAGCGCCGTCTCGATGAACCAGTCCAGCTGACGTTCAGCGTCCTGGCTTGTGACGGCATAGCCGAATGGCTCCAGCTCGCCGAAATGTCCGTCAAACCGCTCGGCGACGATCTCAAGCACATCGCGCGTGATCGTGTCAGGCTCCACCCATAGGCGTTCGGGCAGAGCGACGTCATCAGGCAGGGTCTCGCGGTTTTCCTTGTCGAAATTCCACTCCCCGCCACACGGCGTGTCGCCGTCCATCAGGATGCCCGTGTCCTTGCGCATCTCGCGATAGAAATACTCCATTGTCAGGCGCTTGCGTCCTGCAGCCCAATCGTTGAAACGGTCCAGCGTCGCGATAAACCGGTCGTCACGTCGAATCTCAACGTCAAGATCAAGCGTCTCGCGCCAGGACCTGAACTCTTGCATGAGGCGGAACTCACCGGGCTCTACGAGAACCAGGCGTTCGAAAGGCCCGCAATCATTATTGGCGCGCTGAACCTCGCCTAGCAGGGTGTTGGCGTTCGAGGGATCGTCTATCTGCGTATATCGCACCGGAAGACCCTCATCTTCCAGCGCTTGGGCAAAGTGGCGCATGGCCGAGAAAATGAAGGCAATCTTCTTCTTGTGATGATCGACATAGCCCGCCTCCTGACCGACTTCTGCCAGAAGTATGAGATCGTTTTCGCGGTCGACGTCCCGCAGGCTCGCCAGCGAGCGCGTCAACTGGTCGCCCAGAACCAGGCGAAGCGTGGCCATCTCGCGGCTAGGCTGCTGAACGGCGTTCGTAGCGGATCGACTGACCGCGCGCTTCAAAGGCACAACCTGCCCAGCGACCATTGGCGTCATACCACAAGTCGACAGTGAGCGTTCCTTCAAGACGATAGTGATGGGCCATGATGGTGGTCCCATCCGCGGCGATCTGTTCTTCGCCGAGATATTCGACGGTGACCTCCATCGGAGTCCCGAATTCGGTATTCAGGATCCGTTCCAGACCATCGGGATAACCGTGCCAATGAGACGACGGGAGAATGGAGGGCGCAAAGCTGTTCGTGACGTCGCCCCCCTCCTCGGTTTCGCCCTGCACGACAAGCGCGTCATTCTCGAGGTCGGCCTGGACCGTATAGGTTTCACCGTCCTTCAGAGTTTGAGAGCTGAACGCCACCAGGGTACCTGAACGCCAGCGCTCGCTGGATTCGTGCTCGTATCGAAAGACCGTGACCGGTCCGAAGCCGGCCCGCAGCGCGATATCGACATCCACGAGCAGCTCGTCGCCTTCGCGCTGGAACGCGATCTCGTGTGTTCCGAACTCGGTGTCGCCCCGGTAGACGTCAAAGGCGAGAACCTCACCATCCTGCGGGCTATAGTCCGGCGCATTAGCCAGCGCCGGGAGGCCGGTGAGCGAAACGGCAATGGCGGCGGAGACAATCTTGAACATTGAGCACTCCATCTAGAAACACGGCGAACAGACCGCGTCGTTCGCGATCGTGAGAGTCAGAAACGCGCTCTCGCCGGATCGCGATCCGCGGGGGGCGACGAGGTCAAAAATAGCGGGACAGGAAACGGTCATAGGCGGCGACCAAGGGACTGGAGAAACGCATCCTGCCCATATTCACGGCAAAGCAGACGCACGGTTCATCGCCGACGACAACGGGCCGGTGAACCCGTCCTGCGCCGGCCGTACACACGTCTCCGCGCTCATAGACGCCATTCTCGTCCTGAAAGCTGCCCGATATCACCAGCGTGTATTCATCGTCGTCATGACCGTGCTGGGGGATTGAGCGACCCGGGTCCAGGCGCAGGAGGAAGGCATCGATCCCCGGTTCACTGAGTGACTGAAGGCGGATTTCGGCACGGCCGCCTGCGCGCCGCTTCCAGGCGAGCGCCTTGCCCTCGTCGGCCAGGCGGTCAACGAGAACCCTCGGCACATTGCTGCTGTCCGAGCTCTCTTCGCCCTCGGAAGGCTCCGGAGCGTCGAGCCGCCCCATCACGCCGGCTTGGACGGCCGGTTCAAAGACAGCGCCCGCCTCTTCCTCGAAAAAGACCGCCATCGCGGCTTCAGCGAGGCGAATCCGGGCGGCGGTCTCGGGCTTCAACTCGGCTTGGGCGAGTGCAAGCACGCTGATTGCTGCAGGCGCAGCGCCTGATGCGTGATCCAGCAAGACACCGTCGTCAATCACAGTCATGAAAGTGCTGCATCCTCATTACGCGAAGCTTGGTCCTTGGTACGCGCATCGATGCGGGCCGGATCACCGGCGGCTGCACCACAGACTGCCTGATTGCAGCGTCAAGGCTGAACGCCTAGCTTCTGAAACGTCCATCGAAGGGAAACCCACATGAACCTGACCGCGCCTGCCCCGTCCGTTGTAGACTTGATCGGCAACACTCCGCTGATACGGCTGAAGAAAGCATCCGAGATGACCGGATGCGAAATTCTGGGCAAGGCCGAGTTTCTCAACCCGGGCGGATCGGTGAAGGATCGTGCGGCACTGGGAATTATTCGCGACGCCGAGGCACGCGGCGATCTGAAGCCCGGCGGCACCATCGTTGAAGGCACGGCGGGTAATACCGGCATCGGCCTGGCCATGGTGGGCAGTGCGCTCGGCTACCGCACGGTCATCGTCTTTCCGCGAACCCAGTCACGCGAAAAGCGCGACGCGATCCGTTTGCTCGGTGCGGAATTGATCGAAGTCGACGCGGTTCCCTACTCCAACCCCAATCACTACGCGCGCTACTCGGGCACGCTCGCCGAAGAACTCAACGCGTCCGAGCCCAACGGCGCCATCTGGGCCAATCAGTTCGACAATACCGCGAACCGCAAGGCCCATTACGAGACAACCGGTCCAGAGATTTACGACCAGCTGGGCGGAAAGGTGGACGGGTTCATCTGTGCGGTCGGTTCTGGCGGCACCCTCGCCGGGGTCGCCACGGCGTTACGAGAGCGCAAGAAGGATATCCAGATCGGCCTGGCCGACCCGGGTGGCGCGGCCCTCTACGGATATTATGCGCACGGCGAGCTGAAGGCCGAAGGCAACTCGATCACCGAGGGGATCGGACAGGGCCGGATTACCGGAAATCTTGAAGGCCTGGAGATCGATGAGCCTTTCCGCATCCCCGATGAGGAGGCTTTGCACATCCTGTTCGATCTGGTTCAGGAGGAAGGCCTGTGCCTCGGCGGGTCCGCCGGTATCAATATCGCTGGTGCGATCCGGCTGGCCCGCAAGCTCGGCCCGGGGAAGACGATCGTCACCGTACTCTGCGATCACGGCGCCCGCTATCAATCGAAACTCTTCAATCCGGAGTTCTTGCGCGAGAAGGGCCTGCCCACCCCGCCCTGGCTGGACCAGTAAGGCTGAGGTCGCCTACCGGAAAGGGGGAGCGTAGAGCAGGCCGCCTTGCGTCCACTGGGCGTTGAGCCCGCGACGCAGGCCCAGCTCGCTTTCGCGGCCGAGATGACGCGAGAAAAGCTCGCCGTAATTGCCGTTGGCTGTGATCGCGCGATAGGCAAAGCCATCGTCGAGCATGAGCCGATCACCAATTGCACCCTCGCCGCCCAGGAGTCTGCGAATTTCCGGGTTCGTGCTTTCCGTGAGCATGGTGTCGGCCGTCTCGGCGGTAATTCCGTATTCTTCCGCCGCGATAAGGGCGACGAGCGTCCACCGCACGGCTTCGGCAAACCGGGGGTCGTCGCTGCGCACGACCGGGCCGAGCGGCTCCTTCGAGATCACCTCGGGCAGAAGAATGTGGGCATCGGGGTCGTCAAGCGTGACGCGCGTCCCTGCCAGCGTGGAGATGTCGTTGGTAAACGCATCGCAACGCCCTTCCGAATAGGCCTGTATACCCTCTTCGGATGTCTCCACCTCCACCAGGCTGAAAGTGACACCGTAGGTCTGGGCGTAGTCGCCCAGATTGAGCGCCGTGGTCGTATCGCGCTGGACGCAAATCCGCGCCCCGTCAAGCTCTCGCACGCTGGAGACGCCAAGATCGGATGGGACCAGGAAACCCTGCCCGTCATAATAGTAAATTCCTGCAAAGGTCAGGGCCTGGCCCGCATCTCGAGCGAACGTCCAGCTGGTATTGCGAACCAGCAGGTCCACCTCGCCGTCCAGCAGCGCCGCGAAGCGCCCGCTCGTGGTCAGAGGTACAAACTCAACCCGATTCTGATTGCCCAGAAACGCCGCGGCGTAGGCTCTGCAGAGATCGGCTTCGAACCCGACCCAGCGCCCGTTCTCATTTTCCAGTGCGAAGCCAGCCAGCCCTGTATCCACACCGCAGCGCAACTCGCCGCGCTCTCGAATCTGCGCGAGCGTGGTGTTTCGCTCTTCAAGCTCGGCCTGCGATACGGTAAAGCCGAGCGCGAATGCCGCGGCACCCCGCGCCAGAGTGCGCAAGCGAAACAAGTCGATGATCGAGTATGGCGACACGGAAAGGTCCTGTCCGGCGTCAGCGCGAATTCGGGATGCCAATCTGTCTTAGACAACAAGGAGCGCTACGTCGATATGAAACGCGAGACCCGCCTCATTCACACCGGTCGAGCTGCCGCTCAATCCGGCCTCGTCAATGCCGCGATCGCGCGTGCCTCCACGATACTGGCCGAAAGCACGGCCGAGCTATACGCGCCAAGTGACGGCAGGAAGACCTACGGCCGCGGCGGCATGGAACCGGCCGGACAACTCGGCCAGGTGATCGCCGAGCTCTATCAGGCAGATCACGTGGCATTGGCGCCGTCCGGCCTCGCCTCGGTCGTGCTGGCCATCCGCGCCGCCGTCATAGCTCCGGGCGAGGCGCTCGTGCCGGATAGCGTCTACAAGCCGGTACGCGCTTTCTGCGATGCGGAGCTTCCACGGCTTGGCGTCACGCCGATCTACTATGATCCGCGTGCAGGCGCAGACATCGAGGCATTGGTCACCGACCGAACCGTACTGATCCTGCTTGAGTCGCCCGGCTCACTCACTTTCGAGGTGCAGGACATTGCCGCAATCACCTCGATCGCCCAGGAACGGTCGATCGCAACGGTGATCGACGACACCTGGAGTGCGGGTGTTTTGATGAACCCGCTCGACCTGGGCGTCGACTATGCGGCGCAGTCGCTCACCAAGTACGCTGGCGGCCATTCCGATTTGCTGATGGGCAGTGTAGCGGCGCGCGGCGGAGCGGCTAAGCAAGTCGAGGCTTGCGCCCGGCTGAACGGCCTTCATGTCTCACCGGACGATTGTTTCCTGGTGTTGCGCGGGTTGAGGACGCTGACTCTGAGGCTGGAGCGCTCCGGCGCGAACGGGCTGGAGCTGGCCCGGAGACTGGAAGACCATCCCAAAATCGCGCGTGTGCTTCACCCGGCTCTGGAAAACCATCCCGACCACGAGCTTTATAAGCGCCAGTTCAGCGGCTGCGCCGGGTGCTTCAGTGTCATTCTCGATGGTATCGGTCCGCGCGAAGGCGAAGCGATCGCGGACTCACTTCACCTCTTCGGCATCGGGTTTTCCTGGGGCGGATTTGAAAGTCTCGTCCTGCCCTGCGACCGCCAACTGGTCCGCACCGCGGTGCCCTGGCAGGCGGAGGGCGCACTCGTCCGTTTCTCGACCGGTCTGGAAGCAGTTGATGATTTGTGGGCGGATATCGAGCAGGCGCTTGATGCTTAGCTGATCAGCAAGGCGGCAATCAGCAATGCGAGGAAGGCGGCAAAACCAAGTAGTCCGACAACCGGCATCCAGCCCGATTCCATGAAGGTTCTGGCCTTGCCCTCGGGGTCAGGATCGGACCGCATCGCAGATTCCAGACGCCGCGCTTCTGCCGAATGCCCGGCGGCTTCGTCGTCCGTACCCAGGGGGGAGGCTGCTGGTTCGTTGTCGTCCACAGGTTCGCCGGGACGCCGGGCGTGCTTGCCCTTGCGGACCTGTGCAGCGGTCGGCGATTTCGAAAACTGGGTCTCGCCATTTTGCGGTGCCATCGGTCTCTTCTCCATTCTCGTCAGATCAGGAGCTAGATTTCGACGCGGTCAGTTCTACTGAATAGCTGTATTAACGGGTGTAGTTGGCATCTGCATCGCGCTGAACAGCGAGATGGCGCCTCCGGCAGGACTCGAACCTGCAACCATTCGCTTAGAAGGCGAGCGCTCTATCCGGTTGAGCTACGGAGGCCAAGGCCCACGCCTTAGTGAGACCAGGGCACTTTACGCTCGAACGAGAAATTGCCAGCGTAGGACTTGATCTTGCGAGGGGTTTCACGCGCATCGCGAACCTGGAACGGAATCCCGTAGCGCTTGGCGTAGGAGACCGCGTCTTCCTTGGTTTCAAAATTTAGATGAACCTGACGTCGCGTGTCCGAACCGCCTGACCATCCCATCAGAGGATCGGGGCGTTTGGCCTGCGCCGGCTCAAATTCAAGAACCCAGTGCTGGCTGTTTGCCCGTCCTGATTGCATGGCGTTCTTAGCCGGGCGATAGATCTTGGCGAACATCTCTCGTTTCGTCCTTCAGCGGTCATTGGGCCCGTTCAAGGCCCTTAGAGGCTGGTCGGGGCGGCGTGATTCGAACACGCGACCCTCTGCTCCCAAAGCAGATGCGCTACCAGGCTGCGCTACGCCCCGATTTACCCGGCCCGGTTTAGGCAGGATGCGTGCTGTGCGCAAGCACCTCACCCCTCTTCCGGCTGCGCCTCTGCATCGGTTGGGCTGTCATCGCCAACCTCTTCGGACGACGGGTCCTGCTGATCGATTGCGGAAGCGGCAGTGCCGAACATGGCGTGACGCACAAGATCGCCCGGCTCGATACCAAGCTCCATGGCACGACCAGCGCCGATCTCGAGCACGCCCAGAACCGGCTCGCCCGAAGGCAGCTGCCGGCGGGACATGGCCTGCGCGTGTGCGATGATCTTGGCGATCGTTCCGTCTTCCCGGATGTAAATAATATCCAGCGGGATCAGCGTGTTCTGCATCCAGATGGCGACCGGTTGCTCGACCTCGAAGTCGAACAGCATGCCCGCATCGTCGGCGAGCTGCTCGCGCCACATCAGGCCGCGTTCCCGGCGTGCCGGCGTGTCCGCTATTTCTGCGGTCAGAGTCACCTCGCCTTCCCCGGTTTCGATGATGACGGGATCAGGCCCGCCATAAACGATTACGGTGTCGCGAGCGGCCGGCGCACCAGACACAGTATCCTGAAATGCGAACGCACCGGTTAGCGGCGCGGCGGTCAGGGCGAGAGCGAGAAGGATTGAACGTATCATGCGCCAGAAGCTAGCCGCGCGCGATGCGGGGCGCAATCTCGATGTCCAGACGCCGCGATGACTGCGCAACGCGTCTGGTGCATCGCACAAAAGGCTTGAATCCGCGGTGCTGACAGAGTTTGTTCCGCTCGCGTCAACTCAAACGGAGCCATTCATGCGTCTGTCCAAGATCGCGGCCGGTGTGAACCCGCCTGAAGACATCAACGTCATTGTCGAAGTCCCGGTTGGCGGCCAGCCGGTCAAGTACGAGATGGACAAGGAATCGGGCACCGTCTTCGTCGACCGTTTCCTGCACACGCCGATGCGCTATCCGTGCAATTACGGCTTCATGCCTCACACGCTTTCTGATGACGGCGATCCCATCGATGTGATGGTGCTGGGCCAGACGGAGCTGATACCGGGCTGTGTTGTGCGCGCGCGTCCGATCGGCGTTCTTCTGATGGAGGACGAAAGCGGCCAGGACGAGAAGATTCTCGCCGCGCCGCACGAGAAGCTGACGCCCTTCTATTCCAACATCAAGAACTACACCGATGTGCATGAGGCCCAGCTCGCGCGGATCACGCACTTCTTCGAGCACTACAAGGATCTCGAGCCCCGCAAATGGGTGAAAGTCGAAGGCTGGCACGGTATCGACCGCGCCCACGACCTCATTCGCCAGGCGCTCGAGCGGGTAAAGACACAGGGCTGATCGGGTTCTAACCCAGTAGGCTGCAGGTTCGAGAACGGGCTCCTTTTCAGGAGCCCGTTTTCGTTTGGGCGGAGGCGTGACCGCGCGGGCCCACGTCCAGATTACTGAATCGCGGCGGCCTCAACCGGGAGGCAGGCCAGAGTCGCGTTCAGCGCCGACACTACCGTGAGGCGAGCTTGCGCGATTGGTTTTCGAAGGGAAATGCGCGCGAGTGGTAGGCCCTAGGGGAATCGAACCCCTCTTTCCAGGTTGAAAACCTGGCGTCCTAACCGATAGACGAAGGGCCCACTGGCTCGCGAGAACGGGGGTATATCCGCTGGGTTTTTTTGATGCAAGCGGCGGGTGAAGAAAAAGCTGCATCATTGTCAGCGCGCCGGAGCGAGGTCTTCCAGATGCAGTTCTGCCCTCCGGCCGAAGCGGTTATCGGAGGCTTTGAGCCGTCCTGCCACGTGCCAAGGCCCCTCTCCGCCTGAGAGTAGAGCCTGTCCGATCGGATCGTCCGCCCGGCGGAACGCGATGCCGCCCAAGCGGGAGCCGCTGGCATCCTCGAACGCAAACCGGACATGGTCCTGACCCACGCGTTCGGCATAGGTGCAGCGCAGGTCTGCAAACGCAAAGCGCGGCTCGGGATGGCCGGCGCCATAAGGCGCCGCCTTGTTCAACGCTTCGCAGAATTCAAAGCTGACAGCGCGGGCACTCATGACCGCGTCGAAACGCGCCGTGCGCGCCTCGTCTGCCTGCTGCCACTCTGCCCCCAACGCCTCGGCCATGAAGGCGCGAAACGCGTCCACGCGTTCGGCAGCAATGGTCAAGCCGGCCGCCATCGGATGGCCGCCGCCGGCGATCAGCAGACCTTCACTTTGCGCCCGCGAGATGGCAGCGCCCAGATTGACGCCGGGCACCGAACGTCCTGAACCCTTGCCGAGCCCATCTTCTGCAAGGCCGATCACGATAGCCGGCCGGTTGAATCTTTCTTTCAGGCGCCCCGCCGCAATCCCTATAACCCCGGCATGCCAGTTCATCCCCGCCGCAATGAGCACCGGCGTCGTCTCATCGGGTGGGTTAGCCTCGATTTCGGCCATGGCTGCGCCAAGAACCTCGGCTTCGATGGCCCGCCGCTCGGCATTGAGGGCATCGAGCTCGGCCGCAATCGAACGCGCTTCGGTCCTGTCGTGCGCACTCAGCAGACGCACCCCCAGATCGGATTTGCCAACCCGCCCGCCTGCATTGATCCGGGGTCCGATAAGAAACCCGGCCTGGTAGGGCGTCGCCGGACCCTCCGCGCCTGCGATCTCGGCCAAGGCAGCGAGGCCAGGTCTGGTCCACGCGCTCATCACCTTGAGCCCCTGCGCCACAATCGCGCGATTGATCCCGGTCAACGGAACGACATCGCAAATCGTGCCGAGGGCTGCCAGATCTGCCAGCGCAAGGACGTCCGGCTCCGGCCCATTCTGGAATGCCGCGCGTCGCCGGCCTTCACGGTTGAGAGCGGCCAGAAGGATGAAGGTGACACCCGCTGCCGCCATGTGCCCGCAGTGTGAGCGATCACCGGCCTGATTGGGATTGACCAGGGCCACGGAGGGCGGAACCTCCTCCTTCATCATGTGATGGTCGACGACGATCACCGGCAGGTTCAGGGCCTGCGCCGCTTTGAGCGGCTCGATGGAGGCGGCACCGCAATCGAGCGTGATCACCAGCTCGGCGCCCTGTGCTTTCAATGTCTCGAATGCGGCCGTGCTAGGCCCGTAGCCTTCCTCGATGCGATCCGGGATGTAGATCAGCGGTTCCTGACCCACCGCGCGCAGCCACTCTATCAGCTGCGCCGCAGAGCTAGCCCCGTCCACGTCGTAATCGGCAAACAGTGCGATCTGCCGGCGAGCTTGCACCGCATCCCAGATAAGACCCGCGGCCTTGTCCATGTCGATGAAGAGCGAGGGATCGGGGAAGCAGTCGCGCAGCCGCGGATTGAGGAAAGCTGCCGCCCCGGCGGCGTCGATCCCTCGCGATGCCATGAGACGGGCCAGCGTATCGTCGCACCCTGCCGCACGGGCTATGTCGCCGATGAGCCGATCATCGGCCTCGCTAAGCTGCCAGCGCTTGCCGGAAAGCGAGCGCTCGACGCCGAACAGGGCGTTTGAGTTGGAGAGTGGCGGCGTGGCCATTATGCCGGACGCCGGGTCTCCACGATCCGGCGCGCTCCGCTGACCGAGGACAGAACCAGGCTCTCGGTTGACACATACCCTTCGCCGCGGCGCACGCCGGCCAGCATCAGGCCTTCGGTGACGCCAGTGGCGATAAAGACGCAATCCTTCGAGGCCAGTTCGTGCTCTGCGTATTTGCGTTCCAGGTCGGTGATACCGACCCGGCTGGCGCGTTCGCGCTCTTCGTCATTGCGAAAATGCAGACGGCCTTGCATCTGACCGCCCAGGCAGCGCAGGGCCGCAGCGGCCAGCACGCCTTCAGGGGCGCCACCCCGACCGATATAGATGTCCGGTCCGCCATCGGGGTCCGCGACGGAGATAACACCGGCGACGTCACCATCGGGGATGAATTCGATACGCGCGCCGACCCGGCGGATGTCGTCCACGATGTGCTGGTGACGTTCGCGTTCGAGAACACAGACGGTGATATCGCGAACATCGACACCCTTGGCCTTGGCCAGAGCCTGCACGTTCTCGGATGGGGAAGCATCCAGATCGATCACGCCCTTAGGGTAGCCCGGACCAATCGCAATCTTGTCCATGTAAGTGTCCGGCGCATGCAACAGTCCGCCACACGGCGCGATCGCCAGGACCGCCAACGATTCTGGCAGTCCCCGTGCCGTCAGGTCCGTGCCTTCGAGTGGATCGAGCGCGATGTCGATTTCCGGTCCCTCTCCGGTCCCGACTTCCTCACCGATATAAAGCATCGGCGCTTCATCGCGTTCGCCCTCGCCGATCACGATGCGCCCGCGCATGGCCATGGCGTTCAAGCCCTTGCGCATGGCATCCACCGCAGCCTGGTCGGCGGCGATCTTGTCGCCGCGCCCGGCGAGACGTTCGGCAGCAATGGCGGCCATTTCAGCCGCATTGAGGGCTTCGAAAGCGAGACGATCGAGCGCGCGGCCGTCGGACATGACTAAATTCCTTCCAGAGTGGGGCGATGCCGGTGTGAGCGGCCTGTATTCTCTAACCTGATTTGGGTGGCGTGATCACGAGCCAGGCGCAGGCGGCGGCGCGTTTCGCTCGCGCGCCTGACGCACGTAGGCGCCGGTATCGACCGGCTCGTCGGCAATGGCCTCTGCGCGGGCTCGCACCTGCGCAGCCAGGACAAGCAGACGCCGGGTCGTCGCTGCAACTTCGATGCGATCTTCCGGGTCAAGTTGATAGCGGGGAACGGTCGCGGGCGGCGCGATCCGGCGCCCTTCCTCCAGGCTGGCGTCCAGCCAGGCCGCCTCGTCGGCAGCCTCCCCCATACCCGCACACCCGGCCGAGGCGAGCGCAATTGTCGCGCAGCAGGCCTGCACCAGGCGGTGAAAACTGATCAAGAGCGGTCTCCCGTGATTGGACGCGCAGGAGGCTTTCTATACGCTGAAGTCTTCGTCTGTCACCTCTCGTGAAGAAGGCACTTGCCATGGCCGACAGCAAGTCTTCTGGCCCGTCTCACCCGGAGCCCGTTTCGGACTCCGAATCGAAGGACTCGTCGGCGAAGCCGCAGGCGGCTGCGGACCCTTCGCCGGAGGCCGATCCGAGCCTAGCCGAGCAGTCGCCTAAGGTGCGCTCCTTCTCCGATCTGACGCAATTGGGCGCGTTGAACGAGGCCGAGATCAAGCATCTCGATGCCCTGTCCCGCAACCTGATGGACACGGCGATGAAGAGCCAGACCCTGCTGGCCGAGATGATGGCGCGGCCTGACCGGCCCGGCCCGGGCCTTTCGCTGGAGACACTCTCGAAAAGTCCGGATCTATCGCGGGTTTTCGAACAGGTCGTGGCCGATCAGGACCTGATCATGAAGGCCCAGAGCGACCTTCATCAGGGCTATCTCGATCTGTGGTCGGGCACGGTGTCGAAACTGATGAAGGCGCCCGCGGAACCCGTGATCGAGCCGGCTCCGGGCGACAAGCGGTGGCAGGGCGAGGAATGGACCAGCCACCCGGTTTTCGATGCAATCAAACAGTCTTACCTGCTCAATCAGCGTTTCATGATGAGCCTGGTCGAAGGGGTAAGGGGCGTGGAAGATCGCGCCAAGCGCCGGGCCGCCTTTCTCACCCAGCAATTCATGGATGCGATGGCGCCCACCAATTTTGCCCTGACGAACCCCCAGGTTCTCAAGGAAACCTATGAAACCCAAGGCGAAAATCTGAGCCGTGGGCTGATGAATCTCGCCCGCGACCTGGAGCGCGGCAAAGGTCGGCTGGCGCTTTCCCAGACCGATATGGAGGGGTTCAAGATCGGCGAGAACCTGGCGACAACGCCGGGAAAGGTCATATTCCGCAACGAGTTATTCGAGCTGATCCAGTACACGCCCCGCACGCAGAACGTCCGCCGACGCCCGCTTCTCATCGCCCCGCCCTGGATCAACAAATTCTACATTCTCGATATGCGGGCGCAGAACTCGATGATCGCGTGGCTGCTCGACCAGGGCTTCAGCCTCTTCCTGATGAGCTGGGTCAATCCGGGTCCCGAGCTGGCTGAAGCCGGGATGGAAGATTACATGAAGTCCGGGCTTTTCAAGGCTCTGGATGTGACACTTGAGGTGACGGGCGAGGAGCAGGCCGATGTCATCGGCTATTGCATCGGCGGGACGATGCTCGGTGCGGCGCTCGCCTATCTCGCGAAAGACAAAGAGGAAAACCGCATTGCGTCGGCGACATTCTTCGCCGCCCAGCTCGATTTCGAGGACCCCGGCGAGCTGATGGTGTTCATGGAGGACGGCTGGGTCGGCGAGATCGAGCGGATCATGGAATCCCAGGGCGGCGTGCTCGACGGCCAGATCATGGCCGACACGTTTAATGCCTTGCGCGCCAATGACTTGATCTGGTCTTTCGTGGTCAACAACTACCTGCTCGGCAAGCAGCCCCAAGCCTTCGACCTGTTGTACTGGAATGCCGACCAGACGCGCATGCCCAAGCGTCTACATCTGGCCTATCTCAATGCGTTTTACCGCCATAATCTGCTATCTCAATGCAAAATGACGCTCGATTCCCGTCAGCTCGACCTATCTGAGGTGACCGTCCCCGTCTTCATGCAGGCCAGCATCCGCGACCATATCGCGCCGGCCGCCTCGGTCTATCGCGGCGCGAAGCTGTTCGGAGGACCGACCGAGTTCATGCTGGCCGGATCGGGGCATATCGCCGGCGTTATCAATCATCCCGACGCGAACAAATACCAGTATTGGAGCCGGACCGACCTGCCCGGCGATTTCGAGGCGTGGAAGTCCGGCGCCACGGAGACCGAGGGCTCGTGGTGGCCGCACTGGCGCGACTGGCTTTATCGTCTGAGCGACGAGACGGTGGCGGCCCGCGACCCGGGCAGCGAGGCCTACCCCCCGATCTGCGAGGCGCCGGGCGAGTATGTGAAGGTTCGCGGCTAGGCGCGGTCTTCTTTTCGCGCGACCACGAAGACCGCGATTGCGCCGTCCTTGCGCCAGCATTGCTCGACCCGGAAGCCGGCCTCCTCCAATTCCTCAAGGTGATCGGCTTCTGAAAACACGGCGACGCGCGGTAGCAGGCCGAGCAGCCGGCCGAACGGGGCGACAAACCGGAACCAGCCCATCCGCTCCGCCAGGCAGGCCGTACTCATGACAAGGTGGCCGCCCGGCTTGAGCAGCCGGTGGATAGTCGAGAGCGCCACCCGGCGGTCCTTGAGCAGATGAAGCAGCGAGTGCGCCATGACGACGTCGAAGCTCTCCATGGGCGCCTGGAAACTGTCGATATCGGCCACTTCGAAATCGACATTTTCGATCTCCGTCACCGCCGCTCTCTGGCGGGCGATCTCGATCATCTGTTCAGAAATGTCGGTCGCCAGGATGTGCTGGACGAAGGGCGCGTGTTTCAGCGCGGTCGTCCCGGTCCCACAGCCCAGCTCCAGCACCCGGCTGTCTGGCGTCAGATAGTCGCGCGTGATCGCGAGCTTCTTCTCGTAGCTCTCCTCGTCCGCAACCGGAGACGCGGCATATTTGCGCGCGCTGCGGTTCCAGAAACCGGCATCGGTCTTCATGAGTGACTCTGCGCTCCTGTCTCGTGTCCCTCAGTCCTAGCCATACGCCAACACGCAATGAATTGTCGAAAATTGTGGGTTTGCTATACAAATTTGTATGACTTGGCAGGTAATCCAATTTGACTGGAACCAGGCGCGCGCCTTCCTGGCGACGCTGGAGGAAGGCAGCTTCTCCGCGGCCGGGCGCGCGCTGGGGCTGACCCAGCCCACGCTTTCACGCCAGATCGCAGCGCTAGAGGTGCATCTGGGCGTGACGCTGTTCGAGCGCGGGCCGCGTACAATGATCGCCACCGAGGCCGCGCTCGCGTTGGCCGATCACGTGCGCGCGATGGCGGACGCCGCCGCGAAGGTGTCGCTGACCGCGGCCGGTCAATCCTCTACGGTCAGCGGTCTTGTGACGATTTCGGCGACCAGCCTGACAGCCGCCTACCACCTGCCTGAGATCATCGCGACGTTGAAGGCCACTGCACCGCGCATCCAGATCGATATCCTCGCCTCGAACGAGCTCAGCGACCTGTCCAGACGCGAGGCCGATATCGCGATCCGCCACGCGGCGCCGCGCGCCGCCGACCTGATCGCGCGCAAGCTGGGCGATATGTCCGCACATCTCTACGGATCGCCCGGCTATCTCGACCGCGCCGGCCGCCCCGTAACCCTGAACGACCTTGCAAGGCACGAACTGCTCGGATTTGCCTCGCGCGCGCAAGTTCGAGCCGTTCTCGACGAGTTCGGCCTGCCGATCGGAGACGATCAGATTCGCTACCGCGCCGAGGACGGGATCATCCTGCTTGAACTGGCGCGCGCCGGGTTGGGTCTGTGCGTGCTGCCGGACGATATCGTGGCCCGCGCAGGAGGACTTGAGCCGGTCCTGACCGAGGCTTTTCACGTTCCGGTTCCCAGCTGGCTTGTGACCCATCGCGAGGTCAAGACCAGCCGGCGTATCCGTATAGTGATTGACGCGCTGGCTGACGGGCTGGCCCCAGCCGTCGCTTGAGCGCCAAACAAAACGGGCGGCTCCACTGGAGCCGCCCGCCTGGCAAACCAAAACTGCAAGTGCCGTCCTAGCGCTTCGAGAACTGGAAGCTCTTACGGGCTTTCTTGCGGCCGTATTTCTTACGTTCCACGACACGGGAGTCGCGGGTCATGAAGCCACCGGCTTTCAGCACGGCGCGCAGGCCCGGCTCGTAATAGGTCAGTGCCTTGGAAATGCCGTGACGCACCGCACCGGCCTGGCCGGACAGGCCGCCGCCGGTCACCGTCGCGACGACATCGTACTGGTCGGTGCGATCGGCCGCTTCGAACGGTTGTTGCAGCAGCATGCGCAGAACCGGACGAGCGAAGAATTTCTCCTGCTCGCGGCCGTTCACGGTGATCTTGCCGTTGCCCGGCTTGATCCAGACGCGGGCGATCGCGTTCTTGCGCTTGCCGGTGGCATAGGCGCGACCGAACTCGTCGATCTTGGGTTCGGCCTGAACGGCCTCTTCAGCATCTGCGACGACCGGGGCGTCCGCTTGTTTGAGCGCGGATTTCAGGTCTTCGAGAGAGCGAGCTTGTTCAGCCATGATCAGCTCCGCGCGTTTTTGGTGTTGAGGGACTTGAAGTCGATCGTCTCGGGCTGCTGGGCCACATGCGGGTGTTCGTCACCGGCATAGACACGCAACTTGGACATTTGCGAACGCGCCAGGGGGCTATCCTTGGGCATCATCCGCTCGACCGCCTTTTCGACGACGCGCTGCGGGAACCGGCCTTCCAGGATCTTGCGGGGGCTGGTTTCCTTGATGCCGCCCGGGTGACCGGTGTGGCGGTAATAGCGTTTGTCCTCGAACTTCTTGCCCGTGAACTTCACCTTGTCGGCGTTGATCACGATAACATGGTCCCCGGTATCGCAATGCGGGGTGAAGTCGGGGCGGTGCTTGCCGCGCAGGCGGGTCGCCACGAAAGCCGCCAGGCGGCCCACGACAGCGTCCTCAGCATCGATCACAATCCACTTGTGTTCGACCTCTGCGGGCTTTGCGGAGAAAGTCTTCATCGCTCAAGCCTTTACTCGAAAGCATTTGCGCGCCGGAGCCCACCTCCGCCGCGATCAGGCGCGCTGTCTACGCGAGGTGCGGCATCGGGTCAACTCACCGTTCCAGAAAATAAGCAAAAACAGTCATTTGAAAGCATGGTAACAGGTTACCGTCAAATTGCGGCCCATCCGGTACTCACAGGCCCTAAACCCCGCTAGATAGAGACCAAGCTGCTGCCACACGACCGATATCATGACCCTTTCCCGCCGAAGCTTTCTGCACCGCGCTGCCGCCACCAGCACGGCCTTCACCGGCCTGGCGAGCCTGGCTGCCTGCGCGCCGCGCGGGGTGGATGGCTATCTCAACCAGGTGGCCGGATACGGTCCGCTGCAGCGCGACCGGCGAGGCCTGATCGATCTGCCGCGGGGCTTCGACTACCAGATCCTGTCTGAAACCGGCGACCGGATGAGCGACGGGCTGATTGTGCCGGGCGACCCGGACGGCATGGCGGCATTCACCGACGCTTCGGGGAAGATAAGGCTCGTGCGCAATCACGAGCTGATGCCGGACGAGCCGGAGAAGTCGGCGTTCGGCACGCGCGCCGAGCGCCTGAGTCGGATCGACGAAACGCGCATCTATGACCGGGCCGGCGACGGCCTGCCCTATCCGGGCGGGACGACCACCCTGGTCCTGGACCCCGAGACCCTTCGCATCGAGGCGCAATTCCTGTCGCTGGCGGGCACGGCAAACAATTGCGCAGGCGGGCCGACACCCTGGAATAGCTGGATCAGCTGCGAAGAGACGCTGGTACGCCGGGGAGAGGATGCCGGCGTTGATCACGGCTATGCGTTCGAGGTGCCTGCGGGCGCCAACGGGCTCGTCGAGCCGCAACCCCTGCGCGGCCTCGGCCGGTTTCGTCATGAGGCCGCCGCGGTCGATCCCGTCACCGGCATCGTCTACCAGACCGAGGACGACGAGCCGGCGCTCTTCTACCGCTTCATTCCAGATTATCCCGGCGAGCTGTGGCGTGGCGGCCGGCTTCAGGCCCTGGCCATCGAGGGCCGCCCGGGAGCCGATCTGAGAAACTGGGAGGACAGCCCCTCCCCGGTCCCGGCCGGGCGCCAGCTTGATGTGCGATGGATCGACCTGGAGGATATCGACAACCCGCAAGACGATCTGGCCGCGCGTGCCATCGCGGCCGGCGCGGCGCGCTTCACCCGCGGCGAAGGGATGTGGTTTGGCGACCGGGAGCTCTATTTCTGCTGTACCGATGGCGGGCCTGCCCGGATCGGGCAGATCTGGCGCTACCGGCCGAGCCGGTTTGAAGGCTACGCTCAGGAACGCAGCGAAAGCGGCGTGCTGGAGCTGTTTGTGGAAACCACGGATGCGCGCCGGCTGGAGAAATGCGACAACATCACCATCGCGCCCTGGGGCGATCTCATCGTCGTTGAAGACGGCGACGCAGACCAGTTCATCCGCGGGGTGACGCCGCAGGGGCAGATTTACACGATTGGCCGCAACGCACAGAGCGATTCAGACGGCGAATACAGCGAGATAACCGGACCATGCTTTTCACCGGACGGAACGACACTCTTTTTCAACGTGCAGCAAGCACCGGGACGTACCTTCGCCGTGCGTGGCCCATGGCCGCGGCGGTCGCTGGACTTGGCCTGACGCTTGCCGCCTGCGGCGACGCCCCCGAGGGTGACACCGCGGCGCCGGGCGAGAGCGCGCAGGTCGACACGACGCGTGTCGACAGCGCCATCGTCACCGTCGCCTTCGATCCCAGCCGGCCCGTCGACGACCTCACCTTCCTGCCCGACTCCGATGCGCCCTGGCAGGGCCTGATCGCCGCCTCACTGAGCGACGGCGGTTACGAGGTCTTCAACCTGGATGGCGAAGTGGTCGGCGGCGAGGCCGGGCCGCGCCTGCGCAGCATCACCGCCGCGCCGGACTTTGCCCTGCGCGGTCTGACCATTCCGCTGCTCTTCGGGATCGACAGCGACGGCGCTGTGCGCGCCCAGGCCTTCATCGCCGAGGAAACGACCTTCATCGAGGTCGGTTTGACCGGCGAAGGCCTCGAGGACAACGCCACGGCCGTCTGTCACGCCGGCTCGGGCATCGGCTTTGTCGATATCGCGCTGCTCAACGATGACGAAACCGCCCAGATCTGGCGGGTCGAGGACACCGGACAGGACAATCTGCAACTGACCCTGCAATCGCAATTCGACCTGCCCTTCCCTGCCCGGGCCTGCGCCAGCGCCGGGACCGAGCTGATCGTCACCGGGCCGACCGGCGGAGCCGCACGTCTGGACCGGGACGGACAGGTCGTGGCCGATATAGAGGGCTATTCCCTGGCCGATGTCGCCTATGGCGAACTGCTCGGCCGGGCCGTGGCGATCGCACCGCTGGGCCAGGACGGACAGCTGGGCGTGTTCGATGCCAACTCGATGGAACCGATCACGCTGATCGAGTTCGAGGAAGGGCTGAACGCACCGGCCATCCTGCAGCCGGGCGCGATCGACCTGACAGACGCCAATTTCGGCGGGTCGCCCTTCTCCGGCGGTCTGCTGGCCGTTTACGACCGCGAGGACGGCCGCCTGAAGCTTATCGGGCGAGACGTCATCACGCGGATCGTCGTCGCTCCAGAATAAGCATTGGTGCGCTAGGCGCCTGACGGGGCGGCCCGGGCGGCTTCGCCGTCCGCCTCGCTGCGAGACAGGAGCCAGGCCGCGTAGCCGGACACGCCGAAGAGCGCGATGGCCCCGGCCTGGTGCAGCAGCGAAAGCGAGAGCGGCGCGGCATTGACCAGCGTCGCGATGCCCAGGAGCACCTGGACGATCAGGACAGCCGGCACCAGCAGGGCCAGGCGGGAGACGGCGCCCGTTCCCTGGCGGCGATAGCGCCAGGCCAGAAGAAGGCCCGCCACGGTCAGGACATAGGCAAACCAGCGATGCTGGAGCTGGACCGCCGGGCGGCTTTCGAAGATGGCCTGCCAGAAGGGCATGCCGCCGAGATAGCCATCGGGGATGAGCCGGCCCTCGAAGAGCGGCCAGCTGGTGTAGATCCGGCCCGCATCCAGCCCGGCCACGAAGGCACCGAGGGCGATCTGTAACAGGACCCCGGCCCAGAACAGTCCAGCGAGCGCGAACAGGCCGGATCGCCGTGTGAGGACTTGCGCCCCGTAGCGCAGGTCGAGCGCAGTCCACAGGGTGAGGCCGAGTATCACGAAGGCCATGGAGAGGTGCGTGGCCAGCCGGTACTGGCTGACATCGAGCCGGTCTGCGAGACCGGACGAGACCATCCACCACCCGATGGCACCCTGAAGCCCGCCGAGAGCGAACAGAATCCACAGGCGCGGGCGCAGCCGGCGCGGGGCAATGCCCCGGACCAGGAAGATGAAGAACGGCACGGCGAAGACCAGGCCCAGCGTGCGGCCGAGCTGTCGATGGCCCCATTCCCACCAGTAGATGAACTTGAACTCGTCCAGGCTCATGCCCCGGTTCTGTTCCTGGTATTCGGGAATCTGGCGGTATTTTTCCAGCTCCGCCTCCCAGCCCGCTTCGCTCAGCGGCGGAACGGCGCCGGTCACCGGGCGCCATTCGGTGATGGAAAGCCCGGAATCGGTGAGCCGCGTTGCACCGCCCACGACGATCATGGCGCAAACGAACAGCGCCACGATGACCAGCCACCAGAACATCGCCCGGCTGGTGCCGGGGGCGGTGAAGGCGCGCGGCAGACGCGCATCGGCCGGTTGTGTCAGGACGCTCATGGGTTTCCTCAGATGTGCTCGTCAGCGCGCTAAATACCTGCCTGCCCGGCGAGGGCAAGACGCACGCGCGCTTTCGCCGCGCCACCTGCCGACGACATTTTCATTCCGGGGGGCTGGCAAGCGGCCTGAACGCGGCCTACCCTTGACGTAAACGTCAATGGGAGGAGACCACATGTCCCTGGAAGAATTTCGCGCCGAAACCCGCGCGTGGCTCGAAGCCAATTGTCCCGACAGCATGCGCACGCCGATCTCCGGCGAAGGCGATATCTGCTGGGGCGGGCGCGACTGGAAATTCAAGAGCGAGGACCAGCGGCTCTGGCTGGAGCGTATGGTCTCCAAGGGCTGGACCGTTCCCGCCTGGCCCACCGAGTATGGCGGCGGCGGCCTGTCCAAGGACAAAGCCTTCGTTCTGAAGGAAGAGATGAAGCGCATCGGCGCGCGCAGCCCGCTGGACAGCTTCGGCATCTGGATGCTCGGCCCGGCCCTGCTGAAATTCGGCACGCACGAGCAGAAGCTGGAACACCTGCCCCCGATCGCGCGCGGCGAAATCCGCTGGTGCCAGGGATATTCCGAACCCGGCGCGGGCTCCGATCTCGCCTCGCTGCGCACCAAGGGCGTGCTGGACGGCGATCACTACACGGTGAACGGCCAGAAGGTCTGGACCAGCTATGCGGACAAGTCCGACTGGATCTTTGCCCTGGTGCGCACCGAGCCGGATGCGCCCAAGCACGAAGGCATCTCCTTCCTGCTGATCGACATGGCTCAGGACGGCGTCTCGACCAAGCCGATCAAGCTGATCTCCGGCAAGTCGCCCTTCTGCGAGACCTTCTTCGACGATGCCAGGGCCCTGGTGAAAAACCGGGTCGGCGATGCCGGCCAGGGCTGGACCATCGCCAAATACCTGCTGAGCCATGAGCGCGCGAGCATCGTGTCCGAAGGCGCGTTCGGCGGGCTGAACCCGATCACGGCAGCGACGGCCTCCGGCGAGATGGATGAGGACGGCAAGCTCGCCGATCCGATCCTGCGGGGCGAAGTGGCCAAGCTGACCATCGATGGCCTGGCCTTCGAGGCGACCATGCGCCGTGTGAAGGAAGAAGCCGACCATGGCGAGGGCGTCGGGGCGCGCGCCTCCGCGCTGAAATATCTCGGCACCGAGCTCAACAAGCGCCGGCACGAGCTGAACATGAGCGCGCTCGGGTCCGACGGGCTGTTGTGGGAAGGCGACGCGGAGAGCGATGGCGATCCGGCGCGCAACTGGCTGCGGGCCCGGGCCAACTCGATCGAGGGCGGGACGAGCGAGATCCAGCTCAACATCGTGGCCAAGCGCGTGCTCGAGCTTCCCGGCGGCTAATCTGATACTTTAAGGAATTACTCGATGACCTTCATTCTTAACGACGAAGAGCAGATGCTTCGCGACAGCGCGAAGTCGTTCCTGAAACAGACCTCGCCGGTGTCGGCGCTGCGCAAGCTGCGCGATGACAAGGATCCGGTCGGCTATTCGGCCTCGGTCTGGTCGTCCATGGCCGAGATGGGCTGGTGCGGCGTTCTGGTCGAGGAAGACCATGGCGGGGTGGATCTCGGATACACCGCCGCCGGACTGCTGCTGCAGGAGATGGGCCGGACGCTGTGCGCCTCGCCGTTCCTGCCCACGGCCGTGCTGTCGGCGAGCGCCCTGCGCCTGGCCGGTTCGGATGCGCAGAAATCGGCCTGGCTGCCCAAGATCGCGTCCGGCGAGGCCGTGATCGCGTTCGCCGTCGACGAGAAGGCCCGCCACAACCCGGACCGGATCGACACCAAGGCGATCAAGGACGGCAACGGCTTCCGTCTGAGCGGCGAAAAGCGCTTCGTGTCCTGCGCCATGGGCGCGGATGCCTTCATCGTCGCGGCGCGTACCGAGGACGGGCGCATCAACCTGTTCCTGGTCGACGCCGATGCGGCCGGGGTCGAGCGCACCGCGCGCCGCACCCTGGACAGCCACGTGCCGGCCGATATCCGCTTCGACGACGTGAAGCTGGACGGCGACGCGCTGCTGAACGGCGCCGAAGACAGCGAGACCGCCTATCGCCATGTGCTGGATGCCGGACGCGCCTGCCTGGCGGCCGAAAGCCTGGGCGTCGCCGAAGAGGCCTTCGACCTGACCATCGACTACATCAAGGAACGCGAGCAGTTCGGCCAGCCGATCGGCTCCTTCCAGGGCCTCCAGCACCGGGCCGCGCATCTGTATTCGGAGATGGAGCTGGCGCGCACGCTGGTCATGAAGGCGCTGCGCGCGCTGGACGAAACCCCGTCCCAGGCGCCGCTCTGGTGCGCCGCGGCGAAGGCGAAAGCCACCGAGGTCTCGCGCCTGGCCGGCTCGGAAGGCATCCAGATGTATGGCGGCGTCGGCATGACCGACGAGTACGATATCGGCCTCTACTACAAGCGCGCCCAGGCGGCGGGCGAGTTTCTGGGCGACGATAGCTGGGGTGCCGGACAGGTCGCGCGGCTCTCGGGTTACTAGAGAAAGCCTGGAAGGGAGAAGACAGGGCAGCGGGGCTCGGGCATAATCGGTCCATGACCCGCTCCCTGGCTTCCCCCTCACCCGATCTGCATGGCGCTGGCGGCGCACTTGGACGCGCCTTCCTGTTTCTCGGGATCGTGCTCCTGCCGCTCGGGCTCACCCTGCCGCTGATGGAGACTGCGCGCCTCGTAGTCCTCAGGGCCACCTATTCGGTGCTCGAAACGATTCAGGTCCTGTGGGCGACCGAGGAATTTGCCCTCGCCCTGCTCCTGGGCGTGTTCTGCGTGGCGATACCGGTTGCGAAGGCCGGCCTCCTGACCTGGCTTCACCTGTCGTCGCGGGCATTCGGCCGCAGAGCGCTGCGCCTGGTCGACATCATGGGTAAATGGTCGCTCAGCGAGGTTCTGGTCGTCGCCGCGATGATCGTGTTGTGGTCCTCGGACGGGTTTTCCAGCGCCGCGAGCCTGCCCGGCCTGTGGATTTTCGCCGCGAGCACAGTCCTGCTCATGCTGGCGGCAGGGCAAATCACACGCGACGCCAGACGGCATCTGGACGCAGAGGCACTGCCTGCGAGCCGCGAAGGGGCTTAAGGCTAGAGGTTCGAGCGGATGCGGGCGGTTTCGGTCGACTCGCGGGGCAGGTTCAGAATCGGGTCCGGGAGAACGCGGCCGATTTGCGCGCAGACATCCGCCCAGTCTCCGATCGCGAGGGCGTTCACACCCAGCTTCTGAGCCTGGCGCGAGGCATGGGCGGCGCGCATCAGCGTCAGGTCGCCGTAAATGTAGACCAGGGACTCCAGCCGGCCGAGAGACGGCTCGAGCTTCTGGAAAAATTGAGCGTACTCATCGGGATTGAGCATCGGGAGCGCGAGCCGGTAATCGATCAGGAAATGGCGGTAATCGCCGCCATCCAGACGCTGGATGATGCGATCCGCATTGCGCATGCTGGCACTGAACCGGGTTTCGCCCAGAAGCGCCGCATAGCGGCAGTCCGGCACGAGATCGAGGGCATAAATCCGCCCGTCCTCATCCGCTGGACTCTGGAACACCGTGCTGCCGTCCATCATCATTCGCCCCTGCCTCAATCGTTTCATCGACCTGAGTAGATCAGAAAATGGTACCGCCAAGGTTAAGCTTGCGGCCCGTGCTTAGTCATCGCCCCAGGACCGGGGCGCGACGGACAGGATACTCTCCTCATCGGCCGCGCGCTGAAGGCGGGCCAGCAGCTGGTCGACCGGTTGGTTTTCCAGGTCCTCGACGCTGTATCCCGGCAGAGGCGGCAAAGTGATATTGAGCAGGGCCATCGACCATTTGGGGAACAGCCGGGTTTCGACCGGCTCATCGATGCGGATTGTCATGTTGGTATGACGCGGGTCGCCAAGAAGCCGGTCCACGAGCGCCCCTATCGGTCCGGGTGGGCCCTCGATGTACTGAAGGAAGCGGCCACGGTCATAGGCGAGTACGCCGGTGATGTCGTCGGCGCGGTTATTGCGCTCGCTTTCCATCATGATTTTCGAAATGGCCGCACGGAAGTCGTCGCGGTCGGCCCTGATCAGGCTCTGGCTAACATAGAGGATGCATTTCAACGACATGGTACGTTCCAGGGCTAATGCTGCTCGGCCGCATGAGGGCGAGACGCGAAGGGATCGTATTTTTCAGGAGGCTGGGGAAACCGGGCCGGTTTGGGAAAGATGCTCCCCTGAAACAGGTTCACGCCGAGCTTGATACTCTCCTCCACCACGGGAAGGCTGGTGCAATCGTCCATTGCGATGGCGGCCCGAAGGTGCGCGGCTCCGCTCTGAAAGCGGATAAGCGCATTCATGTCGCGTTGCAGGGCTTCGCAATCGCGCGGCGCAGAGATCACGAAACCATCCAGGCGGCCCTCGAAGAACCGGTCGCACCGGGCCTGACGAAAATCAATATCAAAGAAGACCCGCCGGAAAAACAGGCTGGCAAGACGGGTGACTTCCGCATAGCGCGTAGACGGCGCGTCTGCCGGAGCGTTCAGGATGCGCAAGGCGAGGACTTGTTTGAGGCGATCGGGCAACTCAGCCAGTCTTGCCGCATAAATCACACGCAAGCGCGCCACTGTCAGTGTTTCAAAAGAAACCGGTACCGCGAGAAGGCAGCTTCGTCCGCGATCGAGACAGTCGGCCGCATGAGCCGACACGCGTGCAAGGACCGCGATGTCGAACTTGAGCAGGTCTTCCGGCCTATGCGTACCTGGCAGTACCCGGTGGAAGACGCGATCGGGCTGGCGGCGTAAATCCAGCAGTGGCATCGCGCAACGCAAGGCGATATGTCCGCTCGCCGACGCCCAGACCGGCTGATAGAACATATCGAAGGCAGGGACACCTGGCCGGGACGCGACTGTTTGCGGACCCGCCTTCTCGTACTCTTTGGCAGCGGTATCGAGCGCCGTGGAGTCTGCGGCATCGATCAGCCCGGAGATCGACATCGGCATCGTGCCAGTCTCCAGTGCGAGTTCCTTGAGATAATCGGTGCCCAGAAAGAAGACTTTCAGTTCGCGCTCAATGCGTTCGGCCAGAGCAGGCGCGCTCTCGCCGCGATCGGGCGATGGCAGGACGAGAAAGCCATTGCCGGCGCGCAGCATCAGGTCACGCGGGCCGATGCGCTTTTTGATGAAAGTTTCACAGGTCTCGAAGATGCGGGCTTTGACCTTGGGCCAGCGTTCGCCATAGCGCTCGGCCAGTTCGTCCAGGTTCAAGAATTTGAACTGGCTCGCGCTGACATCATCCGCGCCGGCCAGAGCCTCGCGAAACGCCTTCAGATTGGCCAAGGACGTCATATGATTACCGCTAGTTCCTTGTTTCTTTTATGGAATTATTTATTCAATCGATCTCATTGGGGACCCAAAAGATTGTTTAAAGATTAACATTAAACACGTTCAATGTTTGTGGGTATTCAAATCGCACTTTCCCGCCCCTCGCCCGTCCGGCAAACAGCCCGTAACGTGTGATCCGTTCGCGATGCCCGGTTTCAGGCGATAGTCATGATGCAAACTCTTCTCACCGGGCTTGCCGCCCTCGTCTGGGCAGCGATGGGCAGTGCAAGCGCGCAGGAGCCGCCGGACGGGCTGGATCCGGTGGCCCCTTTTTTTGCTTTTGAAACCGGTCCGGTCCTGATCGAACGGGCCTCATTGATCGACGGCACGGGCGGTCCGGTCCGGCGCGGCATGAGCGTGCTGATCGAAAGCGGACGCATCGCCGGGGCCGGTCCCGACGGCACGATAGACGCGCCGGCCGGCGTGCGCCGTATCGACGGCGCTGGCGCTACGCTGATCCCCGGGCTGATCGGGGCGCACGATCACACCCACATGCCAGGTGCCCCGCTGCTGCAGCGCGCGGCGAGCCGGCTTTATCTGGCGGGCGGGGTGACCACAATCCGGACGGTGGGCGCGGCCTCCCCGATTGCCGATCTGGCCATGGCCGAAGCGGCCGAGACCGGACGGGCAGCGGCCCCGCGCGTGTCCACATCCTCACCCTATGTCAGCGGGCCGGGCGATGCGCCGGTCATGGTCCAGCCCGCCAGCGAGGAGGAGGCGCGCGCCTTCGTACGGCGCTGGGCCGAAACCGGCGTGGACTGGATCAAGCTCTACCGCCGGGTGGAACCGGATATCGCGCGTGCCGTGATCGACGAGGCGCATGCGCAGGGCCTGCGCGTGGCGGGACATTTGTGCTCTCTCACCTTTGCAGAGGCGGCAAACATGGGGATCGACACGATCGAGCACGGGCTGGTCTCCGCATCCGATTTCCTGACCGGCAAACCAGAGGGAGAATGCATCGCCGGCTCTGTGGGCAATATGGAGCACGTCGACCCGGACGGCGACGCCGCGCGCGCGGTCTATGCGGCCATGATCGGGAACGGCACGGCGCTTGTCTCCACCTTGACCATTGTCGAGAGCCGGTTCGCCCATCGCTATCAGGGCGAGGAGCGGGTCGTGCGCTATCTGGCCCCGGCGTTTCGCGAGACCTACGAGGCGCGCCAGGTGGCGCTACGAAGCATCGCCAGCACGAGCGAGCCCAGTGCGGCATTTGACAACGCGATGCGCTTCGAACGTGCCTTTCATGAGGCCGGCGGGCTGTTGGCAGCCGGAGTGGATCCGGGCCGTCACAACCTTCCCGGCTTCGGAAATCAGCGCAATTACGCGCTGTTCCTGGAAGCCGGTTTCGCGCCGGAAGAGGCCATCCAGGTCATGACCCTGAACGGCGCGCGCATCATCGGGCGCCAGGATGAGCTGGGCTCGGTGGAGGCTGGAAAGTTCGCCGATCTGGTGCTGCTGGATGGCGATCTGATCGCCGATCCAGGCGCGATCACGCGGCCGCGCCTCGTCTTTCTCGGCGGCAGGGCATTCGATCCGGACGCGTTGCTGTCCGGCCTGGAAGGCCGCGTAGGACTGCAATGAGGCGGGCGGCTAGCGATTCCGGCCACGGCGCCAGCCGGCTCCGGACACAGCGCCGCAAGGGCTGCGCGCGAAACACATCAACGAAAAAGGGAGGAATGGTCGGAACGGCGGGATTCGAACCCGCGACCCCCGGTCCCCCAGACCGGTGCGCTAACCGGGCTGCGCCACGTTCCGACTGATGCCCACTTCGCCAGGGGGGTAAGGCGAAGGAAGCGGCGTTATAGGCGCGCGGGCCGCAGGCGGCAACCGCGATTGTGAGCCGACTGACAGTGACCGCCAAAGGGCCGATTACAAAGGCAGCCGACCGGTCCGGTTCAGCTCTCCATCGCCTGACGCAGCGAGTCGCGCGCGCCGATCAACCGCTCGAGCACGTGTTCCAGCCTGGCGCGCCCGGCCGCGTCCAGCGGTGCCGCTGCGCCCGCCGGGGTTGCGCCCTCATCATCGGCGCCGGCCTCTGGCCGGGCGCTCTCGGCATCGGCCGCAGCGTCTGGTGTCTCGGAAACGCCAGGCGCGTCGGGAAAGGGCGAGCCGCCGCCTTTCCCAAGCTCGGCAACAGCAGCCACACCGTGGTCGCGCAGGTATTTCTGCGCCCCCTTGATGGTGAAACCCTCTTCGTAGAGGAGCTGGCGCAATCCCTTCAGGAGCTGAATGTCCTGGGGACGGTAGAGCCGCCGCCCGCCATTGCGCTTGAGCGGTTTGAGCTGGGTGAATTTCGACTCCCAGAACCGCAGGACGTGCGCCGGCAGGTCCGCCTCTTCGGCGGCCTCGGAAATCGTGCGGTAGGCGTCGGGCGACTTCTCGGAAGCCATGCTTATTTCGCCAAGGCCTCGTCGATGCGATCCTTGAGGACCTGTGACGGCTTGAACACCAGCACGCGGCGCGGGTCGATCGGCACTTCCTCGCCCGTCTTCGGATTACGGCCCATCCGGCCATTCTTCTCGCGCAGGGCGAAAGACCCGAAGGAGGAGAGCTTGACCGTTTCACCGCCGGCGAGCGTGTCCGCCATCAAGTCCAGCACAGACTCGACCAGGGTGGCGGAGTCCTGTCGCGACAGCCCGACTTCCCGGTAAACGGCTTCGGCCAGATCGGCACGGGTCAGTGTCTTGCCTGTCATCGAAACACCCTCAATTAAAATACCAGCGCGAGCCTACGTTGCCTCGATACACACGGTCAACGTTAACCACGCTGGAGCCTCAATAACGTGCTAACGCCGCGCCCCAGGTGAAGCCGCCGCCGAGCGCTTCCATCAAGACCAGATCGCCGCGCTTGACCCGGCCATCGGCAATCGCAGCCTCGAAGGCCAGCGGAATCGATGCCGCTGACGTATTCCCGTGTCTGGCGACTGTTGAGACCACTTTCTCAACGGGAATGTTCAGCCGCTTGGCCACGCCGAGCAGGATGCGCTCATTGGCCTGGTGCGGAATGAACCAGTCAATGTCCGCGATCTCGCGCCCCGAAAGTGCAGCCAGTTCGGTGATGGAACCGGCAATCTTGGTCACGGCGTGCTTGAAGACCTGATTGCCCTGCATGCGCAGATGCCCGACCGTTTGCGTCGCGGACGGCCCGCCATCCACATAAAGAAGGTCGCGGAAGCGCCCGTCCGAGCGCAGATGCGTGGCAATCAGGCCTTCATCCTCGGCCTCCTCGCCCGCAGTCAGAACAACTGCTCCCGCGCCGTCGCCGAACAGCACGCAGGTCGCGCGGTCCTCCCAGTCCAGGATGCGCGAAAAGGTCTCCGCCCCGATCACCAGGGCGCAGCGCGCCTGCCCGGCCTTGATGAAATTGTCGGCGGTGGCCAGCGCATAGATGAAGCCGGAGCACACGGCGTGAACGTCGAAGGCCGCCCCCTGCTCCACCCCCAGCTTTTCCTGGATGATGGTCGCGGTGGCGGGAAAGGTGAGGTCCGGTGTCGCCGTGGCCACGACGATCAGATCGACGGCGCCGGCGCTGATCCCCGCGTGTTCGAGCGCCGCCCGCGCAGCGTGCGTGCCCAGATCGCTGGTCAGCTCGCCCTCGGCGGCGATGTGGCGCTCGTGAATGCCGGTGCGCTCGCGAATCCACTCATCGCTGGTTTCCACAATCTCGCACATGTCCGCATTGGTCATGACCCGTCCCGGGAGATAGGCGCCAACGCCGGCGATGCGGGAAATCGTGCGGGTCACGCGTGCTCCTCTTCGGATCCGGACTGCGGGGCTGCGGCCTGGACGGCTTCCAGACGCGCCAGATTCTGTTCGATCTCGGTCAGGAAGTGACTGTCGGCCATCTCAAGGGCGATGCGCAGCGCGGTGGCAAAGCCCGGACCGTCCGTTCCGCCGTGACTTTTGACCACCACACCGTTCAGGCCGAGGAAAACGCCGCCATTGACGTTGTTCGGGTCCATGCGCGCCCGCAATTGCTTGAGCGCGCCCATGCTGAGCAGCGCGGCGCCAAGCTTGGCAAGGGGCGAGCTGGTCAGCGCTTCGCGCACCCAGCCGCCCACCAGGCGGGCGGTGCCTTCGGCCGTCTTCAGCGCAACATTGCCAGTGAAGCCGTCGGTCACGACGACATCGGTGGTGCCAGCCGAGATATCATTGCCCTCGATGAAGCCGCGATAATCCATGTCGAGCCCGGCTTCGCGCAGGAGCGTATCGGCGTCGCGCACGACCTGATCGCCCTTCAGCTCTTCCTGGCCCACGTTCAACAGGCCGACACTGGGGCGGCTCACACGGTGGACGGCGCGATGGAAAGATTCGCCCAGAACCGCGAACTCAACCAGCTGTTCGGGCGCGCAATCCACGTTCGCGCCCACATCCAGAACCGTGCAAAATCCCTGAGGCACCGGCCAGCTGGCGGCGATGGCCGGACGGTGCACGCCTGATTTCATGCGCAGGATGACCTTGGAGATCGCCATCAGCGCGCCGGTATTGCCGGCGGAGATGGCCACATGGGCCTCCCCGTCCTTGATGGCGTGAACCGCATTCCACATCGAGGAGCCGCGCGCACGCCGGACCGCCTCGGACGGCTTGGCATCCATCGAGACGGTCTGGTCGGTGTGGCGAATCTCGCAGACCTCGGCGAGTGAAGTGTGGCGCGCGAGCAGCGGACGGATGCGCGCCTCGTCGCCATGCAGGATCAGCCGCACAGGGCGCTGGCGTCCCTTGAGGAAATGAGCGGCGCCATCGACGATGCTCTCAGGGGCGTGGTCGCCCCCCATGGCATCGACAGACAGGACCAAGGGTGAAGGCATGAATCAAATCCGGTCCAACGACCCGCCGGGGGCGGGTCAAAACGCGCGAAACTTACCCCATGACCTGCTCAATGCAAGCCGGGCCGGACAGGGGTAATGGCAGGCAGAACGCGATAGAGGCCTATTGCGGCGAGGCGAATCGGGGCCGCGACCGGCCGTCGATCAACAAGGCTGGGTCCTGATCGGCCAGAAGCGTCTCGCTGTCCAGCATGTAGCGCGCAAGCGTGCGGCCGGCGGCGGCAGCGCGCTCATGGCCGTCCTCGTCAAACAGGTTGCGCTGGATGATCGTGCCGAGCGCGGCCGCGTTGCCGGTATCGAGCGCGTCGTCATAGGCTTTCGCCCGGCCGTAGAACGCCTCGCCCATCTCGCGGATCTTCTTGCCGACTTTCAGATCGCCCGTGCCCATTTCGCGCAAGGCCGCATCGAGATCGTCGAACATGCGGTCGAACAACGCTTGCGAGGCCGCGGAGCCCGCCTCCCCGCCCGCGCGCAGGCGCCGCATCACCAGCACGGCGTGCAGGACGATCATGTCGAAGCGGCCATCGACCGTGTCCGGCGCGCCGGCGGCCGAGTACAGAACCGGACGGCGCGCGGCGGCCACCACGTCATCGTAAAGGCGCGCTCCGACCGCTTTCATCGGGTCTTTTTTGAACAGCCGTGCGAACATGTTGTTGATGGCTCCCTTCACACAGGACTTGAAGCTAAGATCATCGCCCGGTACGTCAATGTTGCGCTGCCGCTGAGCCAGCGCGACAGATCTGCTCAAGGAGGGCGCAAGCCCCATGTCACTGCGACGCTCTCTGGCCGTTTCCGCCGTTCTGACCGGCGCCCTTCTGGCCGCCGCCTGCAATCCGACCCTGCGCACGCACGGCTATCGCTATTCCGATGGCGAGGTGCCCGAGTTCACCGTCGGCGAGGATACCGAGGCCACAGTGCTGGATACCCTGGGCAATCCGTCCACACGCGGCGCGTTCGAGGACAACACCTGGTATTACATCAGCGCGACGCGCGAATACCTCGCCTATCTGAGGCCCGAAACGCGCGACCGCCGCGTCCTGACGCTGCGCTTCGACGATAACGGCACGCTGGCCGAGATCGAGGAATACGGCGTGGAGGACGGCCGCGTCGTCGCCTTCATCGATCGCGAAACGCCCACGCGCGGACGCGAGCTGACCGTGCTCGAGCAATTGCTGGGCAATGTCGGACGCCTGCCGGGCGAAACCTTCGGCGGCGAGCAGAACCTGCCCGGCGGCGCGGGCGGCCCGCGCCCGGATGGAAGCTAGGCGGCCAGCCATAGAACGGACGAAAGAAAAAGCCCCGGTCCTGCGACCGGGGCTTTCTCGTTTTCAGCGATCAGATCGGCCTAGTGACCGGCAAGCACTGCGAGCAGAAGCAGGGCTACGATATTGGTGATCTTGATCATCGGGTTGACGGCAGGACCGGCAGTATCCTTGTAAGGATCGCCGACGGTATCGCCCGTCACCGCGGCCTTGTGGGCTTCGCTGCCCTTGCCGCCGTGATGGCCATCCTCAATGTATTTCTTCGCATTGTCCCAGGCACCCCCGCCGGAGGTCATGGAGATGGCCACGAAGAGGCCGGTCACGATCACGCCGAGCAGCATGGCCCCGACCGCAGCGAGTGCCGCCGCCTTGCCCGCAATCGCGAGGATCACGAAGAACAGCACGATGGGTGACAGAACCGGCAAGAGCGAGGGCACGATCATCTCGCGGATCGCCGCCGTGGTGAGAATGTCGACCGCCCGCCCGTAATCGGGACGTGCCGTGCGCTCCATGATGCCGGGGATTTCCCGGAACTGGCGGCGCACTTCCTCGACGACCGCCTGGGCCGCACGGCCCACCGCCATCATCGACATGCCCGCAAAGAGGAAGGGCAGAAGCCCGCCGAACAATAGCCCGACCACGACATAGGGGTTGGACAGGGCGAAATCGACGACGATGCCGTCAAAGAAGCTGCCCGCTTCGGCCCGGTCGGAGAAGAAGCGGATGTCTTCGGTGTAGGCGGCAAACAGTACCAGGGCGCCTAGACCGGCCGAGCCGATCGCATAGCCCTTGGTCACGGCCTTGGTCGTGTTGCCCACAGCGTCGAGCGCGTCGGTGGTCTCACGCACCGAGCCGTCCAGCTCGGCCATCTCGGCAATGCCGCCAGCATTGTCCGTGACCGGGCCGAAAGCATCGAGCGCGATGACCATGCCGGCCAGCGCCAGCATCGTTGTGGTCGCAATGGCAATGCCGAACAGGCCCGCCAGATTGAAGGTCACGATGATGCCCGCGATGATCACGATGGCGGGCAGCGCGGTGGATTCCAGCGAGACGGCGAGGCCCTGGATCACGTTCGTGCCGTGCCCGGATTCCGAAGCGCGCGCCACGGACCGCACGGGGCGGTGCTCGACGCCGGTATAGTATTCGGTGATCCAGACGATGAAGCCGGTCACCAGGAGGCCGGCAATGCCGCACAGGAAAAGGCTCATGGCCGGGATGTCGGTCCCGCCCTCACGCTGAAGTCCTTCCGGGACCAGTGTCCAGATGACGCCGGCGACGGCCGGGATGGACAGGAGCGCGGTGGCGATGAAGCCCTTATAGAGCGCGCCCATGATGTTGGCCTTCTTGCCCAGACGGACAAAGAAAGTGCCGATGATGGAGGTGACGATACACACCGCGCCGATGGCGAGCGGCAGGACCATGCCGTCGACCTGCGAGCCGCCGGCGAAGAAGATCGAGGCCAGCACCATCGTGGCCACAACAGTAACCGCATAGGTCTCGAACAGGTCGGCGGCCATGCCGGCGCAGTCGCCGACATTGTCGCCCACATTGTCCGCGATGGTCGCCGCGTTGCGCGGATCGTCTTCGGGAATACCCGCTTCGACCTTGCCGACCATGTCGCCGCCGACATCCGCACCTTTGGTGAAGATGCCACCGCCGAGACGGGCGAAGACGGAAATCAGCGAGGCGCCGAAGCCCAGCGCCACGAGCGCGTCGATCACCGCCCGGTCGCCCGGCGCATAGCCGAGTCCCATGGTCAGGATCATGAAGTAGACCGAGACGCCGAGAAGCGCGAGGCCGACAACGAGCATGCCGGTCACCGCACCGGAGCGGAAGGCCATGGACAGGCCCTTGGCCAGGCTTTGCTGCGAAGCGGCGGTGGTCCGCACGTTCGCACGGACCGAGACCAGCATGCCTATGAAGCCCGCCATGCCCGACAGGATCGCCCCGACCGCGAAGCCGATCGCCGCCCACAGACCGAGCAGGAAGAAGACGATGACGAAGATGACGACGCCGACAATGGCGATCGTGGTGTACTGGCGCTTCAGATAGGCGTTCGCGCCTTCCTGGATGGCCTGAGCGATTTCCTTCATCCGCTCGCTGCCGGCATCGGCCGACAGGATGGACCGGACGGTCACGGCGCCGTAGACGAGCGCGATCAGGCCCGCTGCCACGGTAAGCCACAGCCAGAGTTCAATACTCATTGCTTATTCCCCCCAATGTATGGGTTTTGATTATTTGAAGGGACGGCCGCTTGTCTGGAATCGTATTTTCGGTCCGCTCCCTACCCGATAGGTAGACGGACTATGCCTCAACACAGTCTGCGCGTGCAATAGACGTCGCAAACTGACGAAATACTGAAATATTAGGGGCTTAGCTGCGCAACAACCGGACGTCGCCGCCGATCAGCTCGACCTGCGAGACTTCGGCATCGCTCAGGATCGACTCGATTCGCTGCGCGATTTCGGCTTGCGCCGAGGCGGCGTCATACACTTCATGCCCGACATACACGAAGGGGGTCTGGTGCATGGCGCGGATGGCGGCGTCCATCAGCAGATGAGTCCGGTCGCGCACGCGCCATTCATCGGCTGAGGAATCCAGATGCACCCGTACGACGACGAAGGAATAGCCCATCAGGCGGCCGGAGCGCACGACCGGGACGTTCATGGCGGGAAGGTCCACATAGGGCCCTTCCGGCGGCGCCATCGCGTCTGCGGCGGTTTCTGCATGCGATTCCAGGTCGTTGGGTAACGCGAGGCTGGAAACGTGGACATTCGTGCGCATCGAGGCTTCCGCCGCGGGGGCTGCGCCGTGGCTACTACTACCACTACTACTACCACCGCCTCCTCCGCCCCCGCCGGCGAAGGCGGGCATGGCAGATGCGACAAGCAGGACCGAGGCGGAAAGGAGTGCGCGAGTGATCATGCGGGCCCTTCTAAACGAGGAGCCTCAAAAATGGGTAAAGCCTGCGCGCGAAATTTCCCGCGTCTTCCCGCGATGGCGCACGGTGACACCCTCGCCGGCGTCGAACCGGCCCAGCACTGTCAGGCCAAGTCCGGCGTGCCGGCACGCGTCGGCGAACCCGCCGACGTGATCGGGCGGGACAGCGCAGGCCAGTTCATAGTCGTCGCCGGAGGTGGCGAGCGCCACCCGCCCGGCCGCTTCGTCCTGCTGACGATCCAGCCAGGCCTGCGCGCCGGCCGAGACCGGCATGTCTTCGAGATCGATGGTGAGCGAACACTCGCTGGCCGACGCGATATGGCCGGCATCCGCGATCAGACCGTCGGAAATATCGATGGCCGCATCTGCGTACCGGCGCAGGGCTTCGGCGATGCCGAGACGCGGTTCGGGACGCAAATGACGCTCTATCAGCGCCTGGCTGTGCCTGTCCTCGAGATCGAGCTTACCCGTCCGGCAGGCCAGGCCGAGACCGGCATCGCCGATCGTGCCGGTCACGGCCAGAAGGTCGCCGGGCCGCGCTCCATCCCGGCGAACCGCCCGGCCGAGCGGCACGTCGCCAATGGCGGTGATCTGGATCACGAACGGGCCCGGGGAGGCGGTAATATCGCCGCCGATCAGGGTCACGCCATAGCGTTCCTGATCGGCCGCCCAGCCCGACACGAAGCGGCGCTGAAACCCGGCTTCGGTCTTGTCGGGCCAGACCAGGCTGGAGAGGTAGAATCGCGCCCTCGCCCCCATGGCGGCGAGATCCGAAAGGTTGGCGCGCAACGCCTTGCGGGCGATGTCCCCCGCATCGTCGCCTTCTGAGAAATGTCGCCCTTCAACCAGAGTATCGGCGGTGACGACGAACTCGTGGCCGTCCTCCGGCGCGATCGTGGCGGCGTCATCGCGCAGGCCGTACGCCCCCGGATGACCGGAGGCGAGCGGGGCAAGCAGGGAGGCGATCAGATCGAATTCGCCGTATCGCGCCATGAAACCGCTCTTTCACCCGAGAAGGCTTCGCCCTGGGCTCTTGTCTTGCCGCATTTTCGAACCGCGAAACCGGAAGCCACTTTCGCTCAAAGTGCTCTAGTTAAAGGCCTCCGGCCTGACGCGGCGCGCAAAGCTTTCCAGCGAGGCATTGATGAAGCCAGGCTCGCTACCCTCGTAGAAGGCATGGGCGATGTCGACATATTCGTTGATGACGACGCCGACCGGCACATCGCTGCGCTCGAGAAGCTCGTAGCCGCCCGCGCGGAGAATGGCGCGCAGAGTGGAGTCCAGCCGCGACAGCTTCCAGCCCGTCTTCAAGGTTGACCGGATCGTCTCGTCCACGCGGTCCTGAGCCTTCACCACGCCGCTCAGCAAATCCTCGAAAAAGGCTTCGTCAGCTGCGAGATAATCGCCCGGCTCGTCGTCGTGACCGAAGCGGTGGGAGAGAAATTCGCGGGTGACTTCGCTCGCCCCGGCCCCGGCCAGTTCCATCTGGTAGAGCGCCTGCACGGCGGCCAGACGGGCAGAACGGCGCAGACGGGCGCGCTTGTCGGACGCCTCTTCGCTCATCGCGCGCCACCGAACCGGCTGCGGGCGTCGATCATGGTCAGGCAGGCATCGGCGGCATCCCTGCCCTTGTTCTTTTCGTCCACCATTGAGCGGACACGCGCCTGCTTGATGTTCTCGACCGTCAGAATGCCGTAGCCGATCGCGACCCCCTTCAGGGAGAGGTCCATCAGTCCGCGGGCCGATTCCCCGCAGACATAGTCATAATGGCTTGTCTCGCCGCGAATGACGCAGCCGAGCGCGATATAGCCGTCAAACCCGGCTTGCGCCGCCTCGGCCTGGGCAATGACGCCGGGAATCTCGAACGCGCCGGGGACCTCGAACGTCTCGTGCGCCACGCCGCGCGCATCCAGTTCCGCGCGCGCACCCCTGAGCAATTCTTCGGTGATTTCCTCGTAGAACGGCGCGGCTACGAGGAGGACTTTGGTGTCAGTCATCGTCATGTCCTTCAATCTCGCGCTGTTCAATAACTTCCAGGCCGTAACCTTCAAGCCCGACGATCTTCTGCGGCGCAGTGGACAGCAGGATCATGCGCCTCACTCCCAGATCGAGGAGGATCTGCGCGCCAACCCCGTATTCGCGCAGACGGCGCGCTTCCTGGGCATGGGGCGGATCGACAGGCGTCGCCCCGAAGCGCTCGGTAATGGCAGAGGGATTGGTCTCGCGGATGAACACCATCGCCGCCGGTCCATCATGAGCGGAAATCGCCTTGATGCCTTGCTCCACCAGACCTTCTCGCGAACCGGCAGTGCCCAGAATATCGTCGGTAAAGCTGACCTTGTGCATGCGCACCAGCACCGGCCGGTCGGCGGTGAAATCACCGCGCGTCAGCGCCACGTGCTCGACATTGTCCACCAGGGAGCGGAAGACGGAGAGCTTGAACGGCCCGCCCCACTTGGTCGTGACCTCGCCATCGACCTGGCGTTCGACAAAGCGGTCATTCTTGCGCCGGTAGGCAATCAGGTCGGCAATGGTCCCGATCTTGAGATCATGGGTCCGGGCAAACTCTATCAGGTCGGGCAAACGCGCCATCGTCCCGTCATCGTTCATGATTTCGCAGATCACGCCAGACGGGTTCATGCCCGCGAGACGCGCGACATCCACGGCCGCCTCGGTGTGGCCGGCGCGAACCAGAACCCCGCCATCGCGCGCCATCAGCGGAAAGACGTGACCGGGCGAAACGATGTCTTCCTCGCCCTTCGTCGGGTCGATCGCGACATTGATCGTGCGGGCGCGGTCGTGCGCGGAGATGCCGGTCGACACGCCCTCGCGCGCCTCGATCGACACGGTGAAGGCGGTGGTCTGACGCGAGCGGTTATGCCCGGTCATCAGCTGAAGGCCGAGCGCACGCGACCGGGCCTGCGTCATCGACAGGCAGATCAATCCGCGCCCGTACTTGGCCATGAAGTTGACCGCTTCGGGTGTGGCGAACTGCGCCGGAATGATCAGATCGCCCTCATTTTCCCGATCCTCGGCATCGACCAGGATGAACATCCGCCCGTTGCGGGCATCCTCGATAATGTCCTCGATCGGCGCGAGCGGCGGGGTGTGGATGTGTGTCACAGAATTTCGCTTTCAGGCTTGAGCCGCAGTCTCGGCCAGACGCGCGGCGTAGCGCGCCATGATATCCACCTCAAGGTTCACGCGCTGACCTGGCTGCAGCGTCCCGATCGAGGTGATCTGTGCGGTATGGGGAATAATCATCAGGTCGAAGACATTTCCCGCGACCGCGTTCACGGTGAGGGAGACGCCATCCACGGCGATGGACCCCTTCTCCGCAATGAAAGGCGCCAGCGCGCCGGGGGCTTCCACGCGCAGGGTGAGCCAGCCATCGCTTCGCTCGGCCGAAACCACCCGGCCCGTCCCGTCCACGTGTCCCTGAACGATGTGACCGCCGAGTTCGTCTCCAACCTGCAGAGCGCGTTCCAGATTGACGCTGTCGCCTTCGCGCCAGTCGCCCAGCGTGGTCCGCGCCAGCGTTTCCGGCGAGACTTCGACCGCGTACCGGCACCCCTCGTCCAGACCAATGACATCGACCACGGTCAGACAGACGCCCGCATGGGCAATGGAGGCCCCGAGCGCGATACTCGCCGGATCGTAGGGCGCTTCGATCTCGAAGCGGCGCACGGAGTCTCCGGACAGACGCGCGATGCGTCCGATCGCGGTTACAATCCCGGTGAACATCAGGCCGTCTCCCGCCGGTAGGTCTCGTGAGTGTCCGCCCCGCAGGGACGCACATCGATGCGGGTAAATCTGGGTGCCGCGTCCAGTCTCTCAAGGCGAAGGTCTGCGAAAACCGGTTTGGCATCCCCGCCCAGCACGATCGGCGCGCGAAACCATTCGATACGGGTCACAAGGCCGGAGGCGAGTGCGGAGGTCGCGACCCTGGCACCGGCCTCGATGAGAATGCGCGTGTAGCCGCGCTCGCGCAGGCTCTCGATGACCTGTTCGAAGCGCGGGCGCGCATTCACATCGCCTTCGACCGTGATCGACTGGACACCTTCGGGCACCGAGGTCGGCGACTCGGCGGAGAACAGCATGACGCGCCGTCTTTCCTCCAGAAGCCGGGCGTCGGAGGCGAGATCCCCGCTCGAACTCAGGATCGCGCAATCAGGTTGCGGACCGTTGAACGCGTCGACATCGCGCGCCGTCAGGCGCGGATCGTCGGCACGAACCGTCCCGGCACCCGTCAGGATGAGCTGGGTCTCGGCGCGCATGCGATGGACGGCGCGCCGGCTCTCTTCTCCGGTAATCCACTGGCTGTCGCCATTGGCGAGGGCGATCGCACCGTCGAGCGACGTCGCCAGCTTCAGGACGATTTCGACCGGCCTTTCACCGGCCTCTTCAGAGCCGGTGCTCATTCGTCTTCGTCCGGTGTGGCCACGATCTTCCCGGACCGGGTCAGCTTCTCGCCCTTGATGAAGTCGGAGAAGTCGGCGACCTCCCGGAAATCCTTGTAGACCGAGGCGTAGCGGACATAGGCAACGGTATCGAGATGCTTGAGCCCCTCCATCACCAGTTCGCCGATCACCTTGGAGGGAATGTCCGGATCTCCGCCGCTTTCAAGGCGGCGAACGATCCCGGAGACCATCTGCTCGAGCTTCTCGCGGTCGATGGAGCGCTTCTGGGCCGCCAGCAGGATGGATCGCACCAGCTTGTCGCGATCGAACGGCGCACGCTTGCCATCGGTCTTGATGACGTGGAGATCGCGCAACTGGACGCGTTCGAACGTGGTAAAGCGCGCCGCGCAGGACGGGCACTGGCGCCGCCGGCGGATTGCCTGGCCGTCCTCGGCGGGACGGGAGTCCTTTACCTGGGTATCGGGATGGCTACAGAAGGGACAGCGCACGCGCGTTCAATCCTCTAGCCAAGCTCGGCGTAGATCGGGAAGCGTTCGCACAGGGCGACCACCTCGTCACGTACCCGCGCCTCGGTCGCGTCGTCGCCATCGCGATTCTCGGCCAGCGAGTCGAGGACTTCGGCCATCATCTCGCCGATGCGCGTAAACTCCTCCTTGCCGAAGCCGCGGGTGGTCCCGGCGGGCGAGCCGACGCGCAGGCCGGACGTGACGAAGGGCTTTTCGGGATCGAACGGGACGCCATTCTTGTTGCAGGTAATGTGCGCGCGCTCGAGCGCCTTCTCCGAAATGTCGCCGGTCAGCGATTTGGGGCGCAGATCGACCAGGGCGACGTGGCTGTCGGTACCGCCGGACACGATGTCGTAACCGGCATCTACCAGGGCGGCGGCCATGGCCTGTGCGTTCTCGATCACCGCCTTGGCGTAGGTCTTGAACTCGGGCCGCAGCGCCTCGCCGAAGGCCACCGCCTTGCCCGCGATGACGTGCATGAGCGGACCGCCCTGCAGGCCGGGGAAAACGGCCGAGTTGATCTTTTTGCCGATGTCCTCGTCGCGCGACAGGACCATGCCGCCGCGCGGACCGCGCAGCGTCTTGTGCGTGGTCGTCGTGACGATATCGGCATGCGGGACCGGGTTGGGATAGGCGCCGCCCGCGACCAGGCCGGCAAAGTGGGCCATATCCACCAGCAGATAGGCGCCCACCTCGTCCGCGATGGAACGGAAGGCTTCGAAATCGATCTCGCGCGGATAGGCCGAGCCGCCGGCGATGATCATCTGCGGCTTGAGCTCCTTGGCCTGCTCACGCAGCGCATCGTAGTCGATCAGCGCGTTGTCCTCGCGCACGCCATAGTGGTGCGCGTCAAACCACTTGCCGGACAGGTTGGGACGCGCGCCATGGGTCAGGTGCCCGCCGGCCGACAGGTCGAGCCCGAGAATCCTGTCTCCCGGCTTGAGCAGGGCCAGAAAGACGGCCTGATTGGCCTGGCTGCCCGAATTGGGCTGCACATTGGCGTAGGCGGCTCCGAAGAGCTGTTTGGCGCGGTCGCGGGCGAGATCCTCGGCAATGTCGACGAACTCGCAGCCGCCGTAATACCGCTTGCCCGGATAGCCCTCGGCATACTTGTTGGTCAGCGGCGAGCCCTGAGCTTCAAGGACAGCGCGCGAAACAATGTTCTCCGAGGCGATCAACTCGATCTGGGTCTGCTGACGGTGCAGCTCGCGGGAAATGGCCGACGCCAGCTCGGGATCGCGTGACGCCAGGCTCTCGGAGAAGAAGGATTGGATGTGAGTCCTCGACTGATCGTCAGGCATGGCGCGCTCCCTGGGCTTGTGCGTGTGCACAGACATACGTCCCCTGCCCGTTCGCGACAACACCGCGAAGGTGTGTGCGTCGCATCAAAGACACCAAAGATGGTCGTTAAGTGTACTTAACTAGGCAAGAGCGGATGAGCCGGTTGGACTGAAATTGTTCCCGAAGGCGACTTGTAGAGCGCGCGCAAACGCAATATAGGACCGCAATTGGTGCGCATTTGAGCGCGAACACGCCTCGTCAGACAGGATAACTTATGACCGAAGACCTTGCTAACTCCGTCGATCAGGAAGAAATCCTTCGCATGACCACGGATATTGTCGCGTCGTTCTTGACGCACAATTCTATTCCGTCGGAGAACGTGCCGGAACTGATCAAATCGATCTACGGAACGATGCGGTCGCTGTCCGAAAAAGAGGAAGAAAAAGTCGAGACCAAGCAGAAGCCGGCCGTACCGGTCTCGAAGTCGGTCCAGGACGACTACATTGTCTGCCTGGAAGACGGCAAGAAGCTGAAGATGCTCAAGCGCTACCTGCGCTCGCAATACGACATGTCGCCGGAAGAATACCGCCGCAAATGGGGCCTGCCGGCCGACTACCCGATGGTTGCGCCCGCCTACTCGCGCCGCCGCTCGCAATTTGCCAAGGATATCGGCCTCGGTCGGGGCGCGGCAAAGAAGCGCGGCAAGTAAAACGCCCGCGACCTTTTCAGACGATGACGCCCCGGCCGCCGCGCCGGGGCGTTTTCGTTTCATCGCCCGAAGAGCCCGACAGCCGTTCCAGACGCCGCGCCAGCTTCCGGGACGCGATGCGCTTGAGCTCTGCCTTCGGCGTCGAGCCCGGGCCCTGGATCACGACCTCCTCGCCCGTGTCGACATCGATGGCGGCGACGCGCACGATTTCGCCCACGGTCTGGAATTCGAAGATGATCTCGCGGCCCGCAGACGGATCGCGGCCCTGGCTCATCCCGCGACCCGGATACGCGCATGCTTGGCGTAGACAGCCTTCAGCGCGGAGACGAGTTCGTCGAACATCTCGTCGGTATGCAGCGGCGTCGGGGTCAGCCGCATGCGCTCGGTCCCCTTGGGCACGGTCGGATAGTTGATCGGCTGCACGTAGATGCCGTGCTCGTCCAGAAGCGCATCGGTCAGGCGCTTGCACAGGACCGGATCGCCGACATGGATCGGGACGATGTGGGTCACCGACTCGATCAGCGGGAAGCCCTCGGCTGTCAGACGCGCCTTCAGCGCAGCCGCGCGTTCCTGGTGGGCTTCGCGCAAATGGTTGGCCGATTTGAGGAATTCGACACTCGCACGCGCGCCTGCGGCAATCGCCGGCGCCAGCGACGTGGTGAAGATGAAGCCCGGCGCCCAGGAGCGGATCGCGTCGCAGATGACGGCGTCGGCCGCGATATAGCCGCCCATGACGCCGAACGCCTTGCCGAGCGTGCCCTCGATGATGTCGAAGCGGTCGAGCAGACCTTCGCGCTCGGCCACGCCGGCGCCGCGCAGGCCGTAGAGGCCGACCGCGTGGACCTCGTCGAGATAGGTCATGGCGTTATACTTGTCGGCCAGGTCGCAGACTTCGCGCAACGGACCGATATCGCCGTCCATCGAGTAGACGGACTCCAGCGCGATGACCTTCGGCGCGTCGAGCGGCGCGGCCTTGAGGAGCTCTTCGAGATGCTCGACGTCGTTGTGGCGCCAGACATGCTTCTCGCAATTGGCCTGGCGGACCCCTTCGATCATCGAGGCGTGGTTCAGCGCGTCGGAGTAGATGATGAGGCCGGGCAGAATCTTGCCCAGCGTCGCCAGCGTCGCCTGGTTGGCGATATAACCGGAGGTGAAGAGGAGCGCGGATTCCTTCTCGTGCAGCTCGGCCAGCGAGCGCTCGAGTTCGACATGGTAGTGCGTCGTGCCGGAAATGTTGCGAGTCCCGCCCGCGCCTGCGCCGACATCGTCGAGCGCCTGCTTCATCGCGCCGACCACGCACGGGCTCTGGCCCATGGCGAGATAATCGTTCGAGCACCACACCGTGACATCGCGCATCTCGCCGGTGGAGACGCGATAGCGGGCGCGCGGGAAACTGCCCCGCGTGCGCAGCAGGTCGGCGAAGACGCGGTAGCGTCCTTCGGCCCGGACCCGGGCCACGGCCGTCTTGAAGGCTTCGTTATAATTCATTGCCGTTTCACCACCGTCCGGCGGCGCCTTACTCCGTTTTCAAGACAGTGCCACGAACCAAAGCTTGCGTCATCTGCTCCAGAGGAGACCGAATGTCGCGGCTACGCTTTGAAAACGCTTCGCAAATTCACTCCGGCACCTGCCCGATTTCACCCTGGAGCATCTTGATGATTCCAGAGAAGTCCAACTGGTTTCCGCCAGACTCGTTAAAGACCGAATACAGATTCTCCGCGCGCTGCCCCAGAGGCGTCGAGGCGTCCACGCGTTCGGCGGCCTGCATGGCCAGACGCAGGTCCTTCAGCATCATCGGAGCCGCGAAGCCGGGCTTGTAGTCGCGATTGGAGGGCGCAGCCGGCACAGGACCGGGCACCGGGCAATAGCTCGTCAGCGACCAGCTCTGGCCGGAGGCCTGGGACGCGATATTGAAGAAGTTCTGGGGGTCGAGCCCCAGCTTCTGCGCCAGGTTCATGGCCTCGCAGGTGCCGATCATGGTGATCGCGAGCAGCATGTTGTTGCAGATCTTGGCCGCCTGGCCCGCCCCGGCATCGCCGGCACGAATCACCGCCTTGCCCATGGCATCCAGGAAAGGCTTGGCCTTGTCGAAGCTGGCCTGGCTGCCCCCGACCATGAAGGTCAGCGTCCCGCCTTCGGCCGCGGCAACCCCGCCGGAGACCGGCGCGTCGACAAACGCCATCTGCTTCTTGTCGGCCTCGCCAGCGACGGCACGCGCAGACTCCACGTCGATCGTGGAGCAATCCATCAGGATGGCATCGTGTTCGGCCAGCTGCAGGATGCCATCATCGCCTTCATAGACGCTGCGCACATGCTGACCGGCGGGCAGCATGGTGACGATCGCCTCGGCACCGCGTACTGCGTCGGCCAGGCTTTCGGCCGCCTTCGCGCCCTTGGCTTCAAGCGCCTTGACCGCGTCGCTGTTCAGATCGAACGCAAACACCTCGTGGCCGGCCTTGACCATGTTGGCCGCCATGCCCGAGCCCATGTTTCCCAGTCCGATAAATCCAATACGGGCCATGTGGCCTCCCCTTAAATGAAGCTCATCTCGTGGTCGTCATCGAGCGGCGCGAAGAAAACGGCGCGGTCTGCCGGGACCGGACCCCAGGACGGGGCATTGTCCTTGTCGACCACGACAGCGCGCACGCCTTCATAGAAGTCCGACCCGGGACGCAGAAAGCGCATGGAGACGCGCAGATCCTGCGCCATCACATCGCGGAATTCCAGATCGCGTCCGGTCCGGATCGCCTCCAGCGTGACGGCGAGCGAAGTCGGCGACTTGGCACGCAACAGCTCCGCCTGTCTCGTCGACCAGTTGTCACCGGCGGAATCGAGCGCGGCGAGAATGGCTTCGATGGACGGCTCGCAGAACGCCGCGTCGATCAGTCCGCGTTCGAGGGCCAGATCGCTGTCGCCAACCTTGCCGTCGAACCCGTCGAGCAATTCCTCGATCCGCTCGCCGTCATCGTCGAGGCGTTCGGTCTCCAGCGCATAGATCAGCTCGCCATTGCGCTCGCTCGGCACGTAGTGTGTCGCGACCCCGGCCGCGATGGCATCCGCCGTCTTCAGGCGCGCCCCGGTCAGGCCCATCCATTCACCGAGACAGCCGGCCAGGCGCGGCAGGAAATAGGCCCCGCCGACATCGGGGTGAAAGCCGATCCCGGTTTCAGGCATGGCAACCATCGTCCGGTCACCGGCAACCCGGTGCGAGCCGTGAACCGATACACCGACGCCGCCGCCCATCGTGATGCCGTCGATCAGCGCGACATAGGGCTTGGGATATTCGAAAATCAGCGTGTTGAGCCGGTACTCATCGCGCCAGAAGCGCCAGGCCCGATCATCGCCCGCCTTGCCGCTCTCGGCCAGCATCTTGATGTCGCCGCCGGCGCAGAAGCCCTTCTCGCCCTCACCGTCGACCACGACGGCCTTGATGGAGTCATCGTCCCTCCAGGCCGTCAATGCCTCGATCATGGCGTCGACCATGGACTGGTTCAGCGCGTTGAGCGCCTTGGGACGATTAAGGCTGATGCGGCCGACATCGCCCGTCCGGCGGATGATCACGTCATCGGTCATGACTGGTCCTTTCTCGGCGTCCGGCATCGATAGCGGGCACGCCCTGCATAGGCAAATCGATCCATTCTGGTCCACCCATCGAAGAACTCGATACGTGGCCCAGCGCGCTACAGGCTCTTGGCGATGATGACGCGCATGATTTCGTTCGTGCCCTCAAGAATCTGGTGGACGCGCAGATCGCGCACGATGCGCTCGATCGGGTAGTCCTTCAGATAGCCGTAACCGCCGTGCAGCTGGAGCGCGTCATTGGCCACTTTCGAGCCTGCGTCAGTGGCGAAACGCTTGGCCATGGCGCAATGTTTCGGCGCCCCGGGATCCTTGCGGTCCAGCGAATCGGCGGCGCGGTAGAGCATGAGGCGCGCGGCATCGAGATCGGTGGCCATGTCAGCGAGCTTGAACTGGGTCGCCTGGAACGCCTCGATCGGCTTGCCGAACTGCTCGCGCCCCTGCACGTATTCGCGCGCCAGATCATAGGCCTCCGATGCGCCGCCGAGCGAGCAGGCGCCGATATTGATACGGCCCCCGTTCAGCCCGTTCATGGCGATGGAGAAGCCCTTGCCTTCCTCATCGAGGCGATTGGCGGCCGGCACGCGGCAATCCTCGAAGGTGACCACGGCCGTCGGCTGGGAATTCCAGCCCATCTTGCGCTCGTTGGCGCCGAAGGAGAGGCCCGGCGTGTCCTTTTCCACCACCAGGGTGGAAATCCCCTTCGGTCCCGCCTCGCCGGTGCGGCACATGACGACGTAGAGATCGCTGGTCCCGGCACCGGAAATGAAGGCCTTCGAGCCGTTGAGCACGTAATCATCGCCATCGCGCACGGCCTTGGTGCGCAGGCTGCCGGCGTCAGACCCGGCGCCCGGCTCGGTCAGGCAGTAGGAGCCGATCATGTCCATGGCGGTGAGCTTGGGCAGCCATTTCTGGCGCTGCTCGTCATTGCCCCACGTGTCGATCATCCAGCTGACCATGTTGTGGATCGAGATGAAGGCCGCCGTCGAGACACAGCCGCGCGAGAGCTGTTCAAAGATGATTGCGGCGTCGAGACGCGACATGCCCGATCCGCCGACATCGTCGCGCGTGTAGATGCCGGCAAAGCCCATCTCTGCGGCTTCCTTCAGCACGTCGACCGGGAAGATCTTTTCCTCGTCCCATTTTGCCGCATTGGGTTTAAGCCGGTCATCGGCAAACTTGCGGGCGGCGTCCTGGATGAGGGCTTGCTCTTCGCTAAGCTCGAAATGCACTCGGATTCTCCTTAAAGAGTAGCGGAACGCGGCGAACCGGCGAGACCGGGACCGGCCTCCAACAGATTTGACAAGCGAGATAGACTAAAATGCCCCAGTTTCCCAATACCCGGCTGCGTCGCCTGCGCGCTCACGACTGGTCGCGCCGCCTGGTGCGCGAGACCCGTCTGACGCCGGACGACCTGATCTGGACGGTGGTGGTGTCCGACAGCGCCGACCCGACAGAGCCGGTCGCGTCCATGCCCGGCGTGGAGCGCCTGTCGATTAGAGCTGCCGCCGATGCGGCCCGCGAAGCGCGCGATCTGGGCATTCCGGCGATCGCGATCTTTCCCCACATAAACCCGGCCCACAAGGACGATGCCGGGTCCGAGGCGCTCAATCGCGACGGGCTGGTTGCCCGCGCCGTGCGCGCGATGAAGGACGCTGCGCCCGAGGTCGGGCTGATCTGCGACGTGGCGCTGGATCCCTTCACCACGCACGGCCATGACGGCGTCCTGAAGGACGGACGCATTCTGAACGACGAAACCGTGGAAAAGCTGATCGCCCAGGCCATTGTCCAGGCGGAGGCAGGCTGCGACGTGATTGCCCCCTCCGACATGATGGACGGGCGGATCGGCGCCATTCGTGCCGCGCTCGACAGCGCGGGCCAGCAGGACACGATGATCATGTCCTACGCGGCCAAGTATGCCTCGGCCTTCTATGGCCCCTATCGCGATGCGATCGGCTCCGCCAAGGCACTCACCGGCGACAAGAAGACCTATCAGATGGATCCGGGAAACAGCGACGAGGCCCTGCGCGAGGTCGCCATGGATATCGAGGAAGGCGCGGACATGGTCATGGTGAAGCCGGGCCTGCCCTATCTCGACATCGTGGCCCGGGTGAAGGCCGAATTCGCCATGCCCACCTATGTCTTCCAGGTGTCCGGCGAATACGCGATGATCCAGGCAGCCGACGCGCAGGGCTGGATCGACGGCGAGCGCGTGATGATGGAGAGCCTGTCCGCGTTCAAGCGCGCGGGCGCCGACGGCATCCTGACCTATTTCGCCCCGCGGGCGGCGCGTGCGCTTCATGGATAAACGCCCCGAAACCCTTGCCGCGCAAGCCCTGCACCGGATCGATCCCGAGACCGGGGCGGTCATTGCGCCAATTCACCCGTCCACGACCTATGCGCGCGGACCCGACAGCGCGCTGATCGGCCAGCACCAGTATCGCCGGCCCCAGGGGCCGGGCTCCCAGCATGCCGAAGATATCGTCGCGGCGCTCGAAGGCGCGGCGGCGAGCCGGCTGTTCGCCTCCGGCCTCGGTGCAGCCTCCGCCCTCTTCGAGACGGTTGCGCCCGGCGCGCATGTCGTGGCGCAGTCGCGCATGTATCACGGCACGCGTCTCCTGTTGCGGCGTCTGGCCGAACGCGGGCGCATCCGTCTCACCCTGTTCGACCCTGAAGCCCCCGAAACGCTGAAAGAGGCTATCGAGCCCGGCGTGACCGAGCTCGTCTGGATCGAAACCCCCGCCAACCCGGTCTGGTCGATCCTGGATATCGGGGCGTGCGCGCAGATCGCTAGAGACGCCGGTGCCGTGCTGGCCGTCGATGGCACGTGCGCCCCGCCCTGCACCACGCGCGCGCTCGATCTCGGCGCCGACCTGGTGATGCATTCGGCGACGAAATACCTCAACGGCCATTCCGATGTGCTGGCCGGGGTAGTCTCCACCCGCGAGGAAGACGCGCGCTGGGAGCGGCTGAGCGAGAACGCCTCGCTGAACGGGGCGACGCCGGGCGCGTTCGAAAGCTGGCTCCTGATCCGGGGACTGCGTACCTTGTTCGTCCGGTTCGAGCGCCAGAGCGCCAATGCGATGGCCGTGGCGAAGGCCTTGGAAGGCCACTCGGCGGTGAGCCATGTCCTCTATCCGGGCCTGGAGAGCCATCCAGGTCACGCCGTTGCCACGCGTCAGATGACGGGCGGGTTTGGCGGGCTGCTGTCGATAAGGCTGGAAGGCGGAGCAGGCGCAGCGAAGAAACTCGCCGCCACCACTCAGGTCTTCATCCAGGCCACCTCGATCGGCGGCGTGGAAAGCCTGATCGAGCATCGCCAGCCCATCGAGGGGCCGGACAGCCCGACGCCGGAAGACCTGGTGCGCCTGTCCTGCGGAATCGAGGCGGAGGGCGATCTGATTGCGGACCTGACGGCGGCGCTGGATTCGATCTAATCGCGAATTAAAGAACGTGAGTCGTATTCGTCCCAGTGGGCTGCTCGTCGGTCAAGCCAATCGAGAATTCTGTCATATGTCACTATTTCTACGAAGGATTCGGCGTGTTCTTGATTTCGTAGGTCATTAAATCTCGGCGTCACAAAGTCACGGCGTCCAGCAATCACCATTGGGTAGAAGCCGGCAACATCTCCCAGATCCAGACCGCCTCGTTCATAGGGGTCAGATGCAATTCGGGGGTGATTTATGAGATAGCGACGCCAATCGCGAACTTGTTCGAGACCCCTGCGAAGCTTAGCTCCAAAAGAACCAGCCTTCGTGACGAGTTGGGCTTTCGGGCTCTCGAGTTCGATGAGATGAACGAATGTTCCCGCTGAGCTCATATCCAGTGCAACGAAATCCGCCCTGTATTTCCCACCGAATCCGAACTGCGGAACTACAAAATGCCCATGAGCAAATTGCTCGCCGATGATCCACGGGTTGCCCTCCAGAAATAGTTGGATAGGCCGCTCTGTGTTCGACTGATCAACAACCTCTCTAAATTCACGCGCGATTTCTCGGCATTTTCCGTGAGGCCTCGTCCAACCAAAACGTTCGTACCTACTGGTCAAAGCAATTCCCTCTCCCTTACGCGAGAATGCGAGACAGTAGTTCTTTCTATCCTCCCAATCGAGCGCTGGACCGGCTTTAGACCCTCAATCCAGCTTGCCGATGGAGGGCAGCGTCCAGTTGAAGCGCATGGCGGCGGCGCGGATGGCAAAGGCCAGGAACGCCGCCGCGATGGCCAGTGGACCGCCCGGCAAGGCAAACATGTGGCCGAAGACGTAGGCCGCCGCCCCGGCAAGGCCCGCCAGCGCGTAGATTTCCTCGCGCAGGACGAGCGGCACGTCGTTCACCAGCACATCGCGCAGCAATCCGCCGAACGCGGCTGTCATCACCCCGGTCAGGATCGCGATCGACCAATGCGCCCCTGCAAGGAGGCCCGCCTGTGCGCCCAGCACGCAGAACACCGACAGGCCCACCGCATCGGCCCAGGCCAGCGCGGCCCGCCGCGCCCCGGTTCCGCTGGTCAGCAGGGTCGATCCGTAATAGCCGACAATGGCGCCGGCTGCTGCGATGGCCAGGTATTCCGGCGCATTGACCCAGTAGACCGGCAGCGCGCCGAGCAGGATGTCGCGCAGCGTGCCCCCGCCCATGCCGGCGGCGGCACCGACAATCACCGCCCCGAACGGGTCGAGGCTCTTGCGCGCGGCGATCATCCCCCCGGAGAAGGCAAAGAAGAAAACGCCGGCATAGTCCAGTAGGGAAAAGACGAGCGCGACGCTCATGGCAGGCCGATGGCCGGCTGGGATGCGAAATGGAGTGCGATGAGCGTCAGCGCGATGATCAGTACGGCCCACACCGCCCCGTTAACGTAGACCGAGCGCTTGGCCGCGCGCCGCTCCAGCCAGGTTCGCGGACGCACGCCCTTGAGGAAATACACCAGCAGGGCGGCCAGATTGACGCTGACCACGTTGATGAAGAGCAGCAGCAAGGCGCGCGCGGCCAGCTGCCAGTAGCCGGCACCGGCATAAAGCCCCGCCGCTGCTGCGGGGGGCAGGAGCGCGACGGCGACCATGACGCCGACAAGCGCGGAGGGCAGGCCCGCGGCGATGGAGAGCGCTGCCGCCGCGCCGGCCGCGAGTGCCAGCGTGGGCGAGTCCAGCCCGACGACCGTGCGGCTGGTCAATTCGTCGGCAGAGAGGTCGAGCGGCAAGGCAAATCCGATCGCAAAGGACAGGGCAAGCCCGATGGAGAGCCCCGCAATCGCCGTGCGCGCTGACTTGCCCATCAGGGCCAGATCGCCGAGCGCAGACGCGAAGGAAAACGCCAGGATCGGGCCCAGGAGCGGGGCGATCACCATGGCGCCGATGACGACGGCCACATTGTCCGCCGCCATTCCAAAAACAGCCACGATGGTGGACAGGGCCGTGAGCAGGATGAAGTCGCTGTTGAATTTCGCGCCGCGGCTGATGTCCTCGAACAATTCTTCACGCAGGGCGAGCGTGCGCCGTTCCTGGCGGGCATCGGTGTCTTCGGGGATTTTGGGCAGGCTTGCCTCGATCGGGATCACCACGAGCTGCCAGTCGGCTTCCTCGTCGAGAATGGCCGAGATCGCGTCGATCGCCTTCTGCCCGTCCCCCGTCTTGAAGAGCAGGCGCAGCAGACGCCTGCCGCGATCGTCCGGCTCGGTCAGGCGATAGTCGAGCGGCTCGGTCTTGAGCGTCGCCTTGAGGACCTGCTGAACGCGATCGCCGTCGGGAAGGGAGAGTTCGATCAGGCGCACGCGCTAGTCCTTCGCGCGATCGGCGTTCTCAAGGCGGGCAATCAGGCTGGACGTGTCCCAGCGCTCCCCGCCCATCGCCTGGACCTCGCCGTAGAACTGATCGACCAGAGCGGCGACCGGCAGACGCGATCCATTACGGCGCGCCTCCTCGAGCGCGATCCGAAGGTCTTTGCGCATCCAGTTGACCGCAAAGCCAAAATCAAATTCGCCCTCGACCATGGTCTGCCAGCGATTTTCCATCTGCCAGGACTGCGCGGCGCCCTTGGAGATGGCATTGATGACGGTTTCCGGTTCGAGCCCGGCCTGCTTGGCGAAATGAAGGCCCTCTGAGAGACCCTGCACGACGCCGGCGATGCAAATTTGATTGACCATCTTGACCAGCTGGCCCGAACCCGCAGGCCCGGCCAGCGTGATCGCCTTGGCGTAGGCATCCATGACGGGGCGGACCTTGTCGAAGTCCGCCTCGCGCCCGCCGCACATGATGGAGAGCTGCCCGTTCTCGGCGCCCGCCTGGCCGCCGGAAACCGGCGCATCCACGAAGCCGAGACCGGCTTCCTCAGCGCGTTCGGCCAGCTGCCGGGCAAGCTCGGCCGAGGCCGTGGTATGATCGACCAGCACGGCGCCGGGCTTCATCGCGTCCAGAACCGGTTCGGCGATGGCGCGCACGTCGGGATCGTCGCCCAGACACATGAGGACCACGTCGCAGTCCTCTACCGCGTCTTCGGGGGATTGCGCCGCCCTGCCCGCGTGATCCTTCGCCCAGGCCTGCGCCTTGGTCGCAGTGCGGTTCCAGACCGAGACCTGGTGACCCGCAGAAACAAGGTGTCCGGCCATCGGATAGCCCATGACCCCGAGGCCGAGGAAAGCAAGTTTAGCCATGACGCGATGCTCCGGTCAGATCTGGAAATAGCTGGAACGGTTGAAGACGAGCGGGGACACGTCGCGCGGCGTATCGAAGTCGAGCACCTCGGCTACGATGATATCGTGATCGCCCGCCTCGTGGATGGCTGTCGTGCGGCAGTCGAACCGCGCGATTGCACCCTCCACGAAGATGGCACCGCTCTCGCGCTGCGTCCACTTCGCCCCGGTCAGCTCGAGATTGTCTTCGCGCGCACACAGGGTGGACAGCATCTCCTGATCGCTGGCCAGCACGTTGATGCCGAAGGCCGGCGTATTGCGGAACAGCTCGTAGCGCGCACTGTCGCGTGCGATCGACCACAGGATCAGGGCAGGCTCGAGCGAGACCGACGAAAATGAATTGACCGTCATGGCACAGGCCCGCTGCCCGTCCATCGTGGTGACAAGGGTCACCCCGGTCGGAAAGCGCGAGAGTGCGTCCCGGTAGGCCCGTGCACGTTTCAAATCCGTCTCCCTGGCGAAGTTTGTCCGCTGAAACCGCCCCTTAACCCTGACGATGTTAACTGGCTGCCTGAATAGAGGGTGGATGGCAATGGCGTCGGATCAACCGATCATCATCAAGAAAGTCAAGAAGGGTGGCCATGACGGTCACCACGGCGGGGCCTGGAAGGTCGCTTATGCCGACTTCGTGACGGCCATGATGGCCTTCTTCCTCCTGATGTGGCTGATCGCGACCGCAGACCCTGAGCAGAAGCGCGGCATCGCCGACTATTTCGCCCCCGCCAGCGTCAGCCCGACCAATTCGGGTTCCGGCGGCGTGCTGGCCGGGACCGAATTCGGAGACGAAGGTGTACGTGGACCGGGCTCTGCGTCCGTGGTCGAGCGTCTCGCCCCGGAATCGGTGCGCAACGAGAATGTACGCCAGCAACAATCCACCGAATCCTCCTCCGATGCCGACGATCAGCCGGACGTCTCCCAGGACGCGCTCGCCAATGCCCTGGCCCGCCGCGAGGCAGCCGAATTCGAGAGCGCCGAGATGTCGCTCCGCCAGGCGCTTCAGGACATGCCCGAGCTCGCCGAGCTGTCACGGCACATCATCGTGGACGAGACCCCCGAAGGCCTTCGTATCCAGCTGATCGACGAAGAAGGCCGCTCGATGTTCCAGCCCGGTGCCGTAGAGCCCAACGAGCGCGCCGTCGTGCTGCTGCGCGCGGTCGCCGAGGTTGCCGAGCGCCTGCCCAACCGCCTCTCCATCTCCGGCCATACCGATGCTTCACCGGCGGGTGCCAACTCATTGTCCAACTGGCAGCTTTCCGCCTCGCGCGCCAACGCGGCCCTGGAAATCCTGAACGACGCGGGAATCGCCGAGCACCGCATTGCGGAAGTCTCCGGCAAGGCCAGCTCCGAACCGCTCTTTCCCGACGATCCCTATCTGGCGGGCAACCGGCGCCTGTCGATCATCCTGCTTCGCGAAGCGCCGGTGGTTCCCCCGGGCAATCGCATCTAGGCGCACGCGTTTTTCCACACACCTGAAGAAGCGCTTTTCCAAACACGGACTGCCCGGCTAGCATACCGGCTTGGCCCGGATTCGGGTGCGGCAGGCGTATTACCGTATGGATCAGCTCTCGGCAGTGGGCGACTGGCGGATGTGGGCCATCATGGCCGGCGTTTGCGTCGCGATCGTCTTCTATTGCTGGGACAAATTCTCTATCGAGGTGGTGTCTGCAGTCGTCGTCGCAGCCTGCCTGCTCTTTTTCCAGGTTGCCGACGGACCGGACGCGGGCACCTTGCTCGCCGGCTTCGCCAATCCGGCGTTGATCACGATCCTGGCGCTTCTGATCATCGGACAGGGCATTTTCCAGACCGGCGCGCTGGAGGCGCCGACCCGGGCCATGCTCGCGATGTACGACGTGCGCCCGAAGATCACGATTCTGGCGCTTTTCCTCTTCGTGTTCGCGGTTTCGGCCTTCATCAACAATACGCCTGTCGTGGTGATGTTCATCCCGATCCTGGGCGCCATCGCGGCGCGGGAGAAGAACTCGCCCTCCATCTACATGATGCCGCTGAGCTATGTCTGCATCCTGGCGGGCATGACGACGCTGATCGGATCCTCAACCAACCTGCTCGTCGCGGAATCGCTGCTGGACACATCTGGCCTCCAGCTCGGTTTTTTCACGCCTACGGGCCCGGGGCTGATACTGGCGGGAGTGGGGCTGCTCTACATCACTTTCATTCTGCCTCATCTCACGCCCAAGCGCGCCGACATGGAATCGGAAATCACCGGCACCTCGGCGGGCAAACAGTATATCGCGCAGATCGAAGTGGGCTCCGGCCACCCCCTGCTGGGCCAGAAGCCGGTGGCCGGCATGTTCCCGGACCTTCCCGATGTCACGGTACGCATGATTCAGCGCGGAGAAAATGCGCTGCTCCCCCCGTTCGACACGGTCGAGCTGAAACACGGCGACCTGGTCATCGTGGCGGCGACCCGAAAGAAGCTGACCGAGCTTCTGTCGAGCCGGGCCGATTTCCTTAAAGGCATGCTGCGTGCAGCCGGACCGGGAGAAGCCCCGGCGCCTGGCGAGCGGCTGGCGATCACCGAGGCCATCGTGTCGCCCGGCTCACGCCTGATCGGGCGCACCATCCGGCAGATCGGCTTTCGCCATTCGGTGGGTGCGGTCGTGCTGGGAATTCAACGCCGCTCGCGCATGTTCCGCGCCCGCATGGGCGAAATACGCCTTGAAGCGGGCGACGTGTTGTTGATGTTCGGAACCGGAGACGCGATGCGCAAGTTGCGCGCGGACCGCGACCTGCTGCTGATCGAATGGGCGACGAGCGACCTGCCCGACCCGCGCCGCGCCATGGCGGCGCGTGTAATTTTCGGCGGGGTGGTCCTGACGGCGGCGACGGGGCTCCTGCCGATCGTCGTTTCCTCGGTACTCGGCGCCGTCGCGATGATAGCCACCGGATCGCTGAATACACGCCAGGCCGCGCGCGCCTTCGACATGAAGGTCTATCTGCTGATCGGCTCGGCATTCGCGCTGGGCACCAGCCTGGAAGCCACCGGCGGCGCGGAAGTGCTGGCCTATGGCGTGGTCGCGCTTTTCCAGCCGTTTGGAACCATCGCGCTGCTGTCGGCGCTTTTCTTCCTGGTGGCCGCGCTGACCAACGTCCTGTCCAACAATGCCACGGCCATCCTGTTCACTCCGATCGCGCTCAATGCGGCCGAACAGACCGGGGGCGATCCCATCCTGTTCGCATTGACGGTGCTTTTTGCAGCCAATACCTGTTTCGCCACGCCGATCGGCTATCAGACAAACCTTCTGGTAATGGGACCGGGCAAATACAAGTTCACCGACTTCGTGAAAGCGGGCCTTCCCCTCTCTTTGCTCATTTGGGCTGCCTTCACCGTGTTTATCTGGCTAAATTCCGGATTGAGATTTTGATGCGCCGGCCAAACTCTGACATCCTGCTCAAAGCCGCTTTTGGAGCTGGTGTGTGACCCATCCCTTCAAAACCAATCAGCTGCCTTTCTTCCTGACGGCGCCGGCGCCCTGCCCCTACCTGCCAGGCGAAATGGAGCGGAAGGTCTTTACCAAGATGGAGACGTCCGACGGGGCGGCGCTGAATGATGCGCTGACCCATGTGGGTTTCCGGCGCAGCCAATCGATCCTTTATCGTCCTGCCTGCGAACGGTGTGCCGCCTGCAAATCGGCGCGCATTCCGGTCTCCGAGGTCAAGCTGAGCCGGAGCCAGCGCCGGATCGTGAAGCGGAATCGGGGCCTGATTCGCAGCTCGGCGCCCGCTCAGGCGACGCCCGAACTCTATGCGCTCCTGTCGCGCTATCTGGACGCGCGTCATGGCGATGGCGACATGGCCGGCATGGATTTCTTCGAGTTTGCCAGCATGGTCGAGGACGGTGCCCAGTCGACCAGCATTGCCGAGTACCGCGATGCAGACGGGTTCCTGATGGCCGCGGCCCTGATCGACGAGCTGAGCGACGGCTTCTCAATGGTCTACAGCTTCTTCGATCCCGATCTGGTCCGGTACAGTCTCGGCAGCTTCATGATTCTCGATCATATCGAGCGCGCGCGCGAGGCCGGCCTGGATCATATCTATCTAGGCTACTGGGTGCCCGGCAGTCCCAAAATGCATTACAAGGCGGCCTTCCAGCCGCTCGAAATTCTCGAGCCGGCCGGATGGAGACGTTTGACCGACGCCGAGCGTCAGGTCAAAACGTAATCAGACGATCCGGTTATCGGCCGGGCCATTCTGTACAACCAAACGTGTCGATGGCCGAAATAACGGCCGGCGCCCGCAAGAAGGCGCCACACGTCATACGGGGGAGACGATCCATGGATCGGCGGACGTTCATCAGCGCGGCGGGGATTGCGGCGGTCGGGGCCGCATCGGCATGTTCACAGGGCTCGGACGGAACGTCCGAACGCGTGGCCGCACCGGCGGTCAATCGCGGACGAACCCGCCGGTTACGCATGGTCACCACCTGGCCGCCCGGGTTTCCCGGTCTCGGGACCGCCGCGGTACGCACCGCCGAGCTGATCACCCAGATGTCGGGCGGCTCGCTCGAGGTCGAGGTCTACGGTGCGGGCGAGATTGTCGGCGCATTCGAAGTCTTCGATGCCGTCTCCAACGGCGTCGCGGACATGTATCACGCCGCCGATTATTACTGGCAGGGCCGGTCTCCGGCCTTCAACTTCTACTGCGCAGTGCCCCTGGGCATGACGCCCTACGAGATCATGGCGTGGGTGGAATACGGCGGCGGACAGGAGCTGTGGAACGAGCTTTCCAACCCGTTCAATATCCAGCCTTTCCAGGCGGGCAATACCGGCCATCAGATGGGCGGGTGGTTCAAACGCGAAATCAATACGCTCGAGGATTTTCGCGGGCTGCGCATGCGTATTCCCGGACTCGGCGGCAATGTCATCCGCGAACTCGGCGGCGCGGCCGTCGCGCTGTCCGGTGGCGAAATCTACCAGTCGCTGCAGTCCGGAGCGATCGACGCCACCGAATGGGTCGGGCCCTGGAACGACCTGGCCTTCGGCTTCTACCGTGAAGCTCCCTATTATTACGGTCCCGGATTCCACGAGCCGGGCTCGGCCCTGGCGCTCGGGATCAATCTGGGCGTCTGGGAATCGCTGGCGAGCGACCACAAGGCGATCGTGCGCGGCGCATGTCATGCCGCGAACAATCAGAGCCTGGCCGAATTCAATCACCAGAACGGACTCGCCCTTCGCACGCTGACCGAGGACCATGGGGTGCAGCTGCGCTCCTTCTCGGACGATATCTGGCTTGAGGTCGGGCGCATCTGCGAGCAAGTCGTCGCCGACAGCGCGAATGCGGATGCCATCTCCCGCCGGGTCTATGACAGCTACCTGCAGTCGCGCAGGCTGGTGCGTGACTGGGCGAACGTGTCCGAAGCTCCCTATTATCGTCAGCGTGACCGCATTCTCGGTCGCTAGCGCCATGAGATCCGGAGACGTCCTGCTGGTTCTCATCATCGCGGCAAGCCTGGCGCTGATCGCGGCCGACGGCGCGACGGGCGGCGCGGTTCAGGCCTGGATCGCGGCCAATCTGTCAGCTGTCGCCGCGTGGTCCGGCGATTTTCTGGTCCTGCTCGGACTGGTTCTCAGCCCGCTTCTGGCCCTGCCGCTCGTCCTGCTGATCTGGGGCCGCGTATCCGGCCTGCCTCCCCTGGCCGAGCGAGTCCTGACCAGGACCACGCAAATGCTCGATGCGATCAGCGAAACGCTGAGCGACGCGGTGCGCTGGTTCGCGCTGGCCCTGGTCATCGTTACCGTCGTGGTGGTGATCCAGCGCTATGTGTTCGGCAATTCATCCACGAAGCTGCAGGAAAGCGTCATCTATCTTCACAGCCTGCTCTTCCTGCTGAGCGCAGGGGCGACGCTGCTGCACGGCGGCCATGTCCGCGTCGACGTGATCTATTCCAAGCTGTCCGATCAGGGCAAAGCCTGGACCGATCTCTTTGGCTATTATCTCGCCCTGGTGCCAATGGGCGTGCTGATCCTGTCGACCTCGCGCAGCTATGTCGGCGGGGCATGGCGCGTTCTTGAGAGTTCACGCGAAAGCGACGGTCTGCCCCTGGTCTTCGCACTGAAGACCGCAATTCCGTTATTTGCCGTCCTGCTCATCCTGCAGGGCTTTGCGATGACGGCCCGCGCCGTCCTGACCCTGTGCGGACGCGAGGCGCCCGTGCCCGGCGAGCCGGCCCGGCGGGAGCTGTAGGTCATGGCGGTGTTCTACGAGACCCTGCCCTTCGCGATGTTCGCCCTCGCCTTTGCGGCGCTGCTGCGCGGCTACCCGGTGGCCTTCACTCTGGCCGGCGTTGGGATTGCCTTCGCGATCCTCGGCGTGGCGCTGGACGTGTTCGATCCCATCCATCTGCGTGCCTTCCCGCAGCGCATCTACGGCAACATCATGGAGATGGACAAAGCCATTCTGGTGGCCGTCCCGCTCTTCGTCTTCATGGGCGTGATGCTGGAGAAATCGCGTGTGGCGGAGGAATTGCTGGAGGCGATGGGTGCCCTGTTCGGCACGATGCGCGGCGGGCTCGGCATCTCCGTCGTCGTGGTCGGCGCCCTGCTGGCGGCATCAACCGGGATTGTCGGCGCGACCGTGGTGACGATGGGGCTTCTCTCCCTGCCGACCATGCTGAGGCGCGGGTACGATCCCGCGCTGGCATCCGGCTCGATCGCTGCCGCCGGCACGCTCGGGCAGATCATCCCCCCGTCAATCGTTCTGGTGCTGCTCGGCGATCAGCTTTCGAGCGCGTATGCCGAAGCACAGCGCGCACAGGGCATATTCTCACCTGACGTCGTTTCGGTCGGGGATTTGTTTGCCGGCGCGCTGATACCCGGCGTCCTGCTGGTGCTGGTCTATGTCGGATACCAGCTGGTGATGGCACACCTGAAGCCGGAAGGGTCGCCGGCCATTGCCCGCGGTGAATTGAAGCTGAGCTGGCGCGCGCTGTTGAGCGCGCTCATTCCACCTCTGCTTCTGATCGTGGCCGTGCTCGGGTCGATCCTGTCCGGTCTGGCCACACCCACCGAAGCGGCCGCCGTCGGCGCGCTGGGGGCGACCTTGCTGGCCGGGTTCAGGAATGCAGGCGCCGCGACCAACCCGGGCTACGGACGCTCCATCATCGCATTGGGAGGCGCGGGCCTGCTCCTGCTGATCTTCTCCACCGGGGTGATCGATCTCAAAACGGCCGATGCAGGCCTTGCCCTGGGCGCGGCCTATGCCGTCTGTGCGCTCGCAGGACTGGCCACGCTTCTCGCGCTGTGGCGGTTGAAGCGAACCGGCGTGCTGGACGAGGTGATGACGGCGACCGCGCGGATCTCGTCCATGGTGTTCGTCATCCTGATCGGGGCATCCCTGTTTTCCCTGGTCTTCCGTGAACTGGGCGGTGACGAGAGCGTAGAGCATCTGCTCACCTCCATGCCCGGCGGTGTCTTCGGCGCCTTGGCAGCCGTGATGATCGTGATGTTCCTGCTTGGCTTCTTCCTGGACTTCATCGAAATCACCTTCGTCGTGGTGCCCATCGTGGCGCCCGTCCTGCTGATGATGGGCGTCGATCCGGTCTGGCTCGGCGTTCTGATGGCGATGAATCTGCAGACCAGCTTCCTGACACCCCCGTTCGGCTTTGCGCTCTTCTACCTGCGCGGGGTCGCGCCGGAACAAGTCACCACTGGGGCGATTTACAGGGGAGCGATGCCGTTCGTGTTCATCCAGCTCGCCGCGATCGTCGTCATCATTCTCATGCCCTGGCTTGCGACAGCCCTGCCTGGATTGCTCTATGACTGACAAATCCGACGAAACGCGCGATGCCGGCGACCGGTTGATCCTGCAGCGCGCCTTCATCGTCGTTCTGGCGCTGGGTATCTCCGCTGTATTCCTGTGGATGATCCGGGATTTTCTTTCGGTGCTGTTCCTGGCGGCCGTGCTGGCGCTGCTGCTCATGCCCGTGCAGCAGAACCTCGCCCGCCTTCTGGGCGGCCGGGCCCGCATCGCGGCCAGCCTTGTGATGGTGCTCACCGCAGTCGTGATCCTGCTGCCGGTCAGTGCGATGCTGTTCCTGATTGCGCGCCAGGCGGTGGAGGTCACCCAGGCCATCACGCCCTGGCTCCAGGACCAGGTTGCGGCTTGGCGCCAGGACGGTGTGGGCGCGCTGCCCGGATGGATGCCGTTTCAGGACGTCATAATAACCTATCAGGGCGAGCTGACGAGCCAGCTCGGTGATCTGGCGTCGCGGGCCGGGACCATGATCGTCAGCGCGCTGCGAAGCGCGACCGGCAATGTCTTCGCGCTTTTCCTGCATGTCATCGTGCTGATCTTCGCGCTCTACCTCTTCCTGATGTCGGGCAGGACCATGGCCGCCAATACGATCAACCTGATCCCGATGGCACCGAAGGATCGCGAATTGCTGGCCGAGCGCGCGCTCTCGACCATCCGCGCGACGGTCAAGGGCACGTTCGTGATTGCGGTCGTGCAAGGGGTGCTCACCGGGATCGCCCTGGCGATATGCGGCATTCCCGGCGCCGCCTTCTGGGGCGGCGTGGCGGGCGTGCTCTCCATTGTGCCGCTGGTCGGCCCACCCTTGGTCTGGGGTCCGGCAGCGCTCTTTCTCTGGTTTGACGGCCAGATCGCCGCGTCGATCGGTCTGGCGCTCTACGGCTCCCTGTTTGTCGGAGTGATCGACAATGTCCTGCGTCCGATCCTGGTCGGCCAGGACACGAAAATGCCTGACCTCCTGATCCTGATTTCGACCGTCGGGGGTCTGACGCTGTTCGGGCCGGTCGGTCTGATCATCGGCCCGGTGATCGCCGCGCTCTTCATCTCGGTCTGGTACATCTACGCCCAGTCCTATGCGCCGCTCCTGAACGAGGATCGGGACGAGCCCCCGTTGGTCTCAAGTGCCGAGACAGAGGACGATCGCGCGATCGGCGGGCGCGTCGACGATACCGATCGGCAGGATTCCTAGACCGGGGCGCCTCCGGTCCGTCCCCCACCATATTCCACCAAGGCGGCGATACGTTTGTCGATCGGAGGATGGGTGGCGAACAGGCCGGCAAATCCGGTTTCATGATCGTACAGGAACATTTCGCGCACTTCGCGCGGCGCTTTCTCGATCATCGGGTCGGCGGAAATTTTCTGGAGCGCGCGGATCATCGCGTCGGGATTCTTGGTCAGCTCGACCGCCCCGGCATCCGCCATGAATTCTCTTCGCCGCGACAGGGCAAACCGGATCACGACCGCCAGTGCGTAGGCGACCGCCACGATGGCAACGCCGATGAGCACGATGACGATTGCGTTGCCTCCCTTGCCGCGACGCGCTCCTCCGACACGGTTCAGCGAACCGTGCAACAGTCCGCGCGCCATGATCTCCGCGACCACCGAAATGATGCCGACGAAGATCACCGAGATGACCAGAAGCCGCACATCATTGTGCCGGATGTGGCTGAGCTCGTGGGCCAGCACCGCCTCGATCTCGTCACGCTCGAGCGTTTCCATCAGGCCGCGCGTCACTGTAATCGAATACTGGCCCTGCTTCAGTCCGCTTGCATAGGCGTTGCGCGCGCCCGTCTCGATGACGCGAAGGTCCGGCATCGTGATCCCGCGCGAGATGCAAAGGTTTTCAAGCAGGTTGTAGAGCTCTGCCTCCTCGCTGCGCGAGACCTTGCGGGCCCCGGTCATCGAATCGATCATCGCCTGATGGCCGAACCAGGCGACGATGAACCAGAGCCCGGCCCCGATCAGCGCAAAGGGCAGCACCACCGGCAGCTGCCGGGCGGCCTCGCCGAAGACCAGGCCAACCGCCTGCCCTTTATAGGCAGGCTCGCTGCCCCCCGCGACCGCACCGAAGATCAGGATGCCGGCGTAAAGCAAAAGGCAGAGCAGGAGCGGAAAGCCTGCCAGAAGCAGAATCGATTTTAGATTGTTGTTCCAGATATAGGTCCGCAGGCCGACCGCTTTCATCATGGTGTCGCGATCCTTGGGTCACCCGGACCTGCCCGGCGGCGACCGGACTAGAAGCTGACGTTCGGCGCAGCTTCCACACGCGCACGCTCGGTCGTCGCGACCTCGAAGAACTCCTCGGTCTTGAAGCCGAACGGACCGGCAAGCAGCACGGCGGGGAATTGTTCGATCGCGGTGTTGTATTCGGCGACCGCATTGTTGAAGAAGCGCCGCGCGGCCGCGATCTTGTTTTCCAGCTCGGCGAGCTCGGTCTGGAGCGACAGGAAGTTCTGGTTCGCCTTCAGGTCGGGATAGCTTTCCGAGAGGGCAAAGAGCTGGCGAAGCGCGCCGGACAGCATGTTCTCGGCCTGGGCCTGATCTTTCAGGCTGCCGGCATCGACGGCCTGCTGACGGGCTTTCACGACGTTTTCCAGCGTGTCCTTTTCGTGCGTAGCATAGCCCTTCACCGTCTCGACCAGGTTGGGCACCAGATCGTGGCGCTGTTTCAGCTGGACATCGATATCGCCCCAGGCCTGACGCGTCGTCTGACGAAGCGCGACGAGCCGGTTGTAAACCAGGGTCACGATGACCGCGGCCACGATCACGATAATCAGGATTGTCATTCCGATGCCCATCAAACGAATCCTTCAAAGGGTTGCGGGCCGAGCTTAGTCGGCCCCGTTCCGGTTCGCCACTGCCTTGGACGCGCTGGCATCAAATCGTTTCGCCTTGCCGAACCCCTTCGGTGCCATCCGCCCCGCCTGGGCGCGCTTGGCTTCGAACAGATGCCATCCCTCGACCTCGTGACGGCGGCCGGCGGAGTCGACCCGGAACAGGCCGTCTTCAGCCTTGAACACGGTGATGTCGGCGATATCGCCGCCCTTGCCGCCGAACAGGCGCACGCCCTTGCCACGCGCCATCTCCGGAATCTCGGACAGGGCAAAGACCAGAAGCTTGCCATTGGTGCCGAGTACGGCAACTCGATCGCCGTCTGCCTCGATGACGCTCATCGCTTCGGCACCCTCGAGCACGTTCAGGATCTGCTTGCCGCCCCGCTTCGACGCGGTCACGGCCTCTTCCTTGATCTGGAAGCCGTGCCCGGAGCTTGAAGCGACCAGAAGCGTGCGCGCGGGATCGTGCTTGAACAGCGCAATCGGCGACGCGTCCTCGTCCATCTCGATGGTCAGGCGCAATGGCTCGCCAAAGCCACGTCCGCCCGGCAGCTTGGATACATCCAGCGTGTAGAAGCGGCCATTGGTCTCGACCAGGATCAGCTTGTCGGTGGTTTCGGCCTTGACCGCGAACAGCGTCTCGTCGCCTTCCTTGTGCTTCAGGCCCGACAGATCGTCCTGGTGCCCTTTCAGCGCGCGGATCCAGCCCATGGTGGAAAGCACCACCGTCACCGGCTCGCGCGAGATGAGCGCTTCTTCCACGGCGCTGGCAATGTCGGCATCGGGCGCATCGGCAAAGCTGGTGCGGCGCCGGCCGATCTCGGTGTTCTGGCCGAACGTCTTCTTGACCTGAGCGATCTCGCTATCGACCTTGGCCCATTGCGTCTCCTCGCTATCGAGCAGCGCATTCAGCTCGGCGCGTTCGCCCTCAAGCTTCTCCTGCTCGGAGCGAATTTCCATTTCCTCCAGCTTGCGCAGCGAGCGCAGGCGCATGTTGAGGATCGCCTCGGCCTGGCGCTCGTTCAGCGAGAACTCGGCCATCAGGGCGGGCTTGGGCTCGTCGCTTTCGCGGATGATCTCGATGACCCGGTCCAGATTGAGGAAGGCGACGATGTAGCCGCCCAGCACTTCGAGCCGGTCTTCCACCTTGCCAAGCCGCGTGCGCGCCCGGCGCACCACGACTTCGCGGCGATGGTCGAGCCAGATCTGGAGCACCTCGATGAGGCCCATGACGCGCGGCGCGCCCTTGGGGTCGAGCACGTTCATGTTCATCGCGAACCGCACTTCCAGATCGGTGACCCGGAACAGCGATTCCATCAGCAGTTCGGGATCGACCGTGCGGCTCTTCGGCTCGATGACGAGGCGGATATCCTCCGCGGACTCGTCCATGACATCGCCAACGAGCGGGAGCTTCTTGGCGTCCATGAGCGAGGCGATCCGCTCGACCAGGCGCGATTTCTGGACCTGGTAGGGAATTTCGGTGATGACGATCTGCCAGGTTCCCCGGCCCAGATCCTCCGTCGTCCACCGGGCGCGGACACGAAAACCGCCCCGCCCGGTCTCGTAGGCCTCCAGCATTGAGGCCTTGTCCTCGACGCAAACGCCGCCGGTGGGAAAGTCGGGCCCCTGGATATAGTTCAGCAGGGTTTCGGTGCGCGCATTGGGCGTCTTGATCAGGTGACGCGCGGCATCGCACAGCTCGGCAGCGTTGTGGGGCGGAATATTGGTCGCCATCCCCACCGCAATCCCCGCCGCGCCGTTGGCCAGCAGGTTCGGGAAGGCACCCGGCAGGACAAGCGGTTCCTCGTCCTCGCCGTCATACGTGTCGCGGAAATCGACCGTCCCGGCGTCGATGTCCTGCAAGAGCAGGCGCGCGGCTTCGGTCAGGCGCGCTTCGGTATAACGCATCGCCGCCGCGCCATCGCCGTCGATATTGCCGAAATTGCCCTGGCCCTCCACCAGGGGATAGCGCGCGGCGAAATCCTGGGCGAGACGCACGAGCGCATCATAGACCGACTGATCGCCGTGCGGGTGGTACTTACCGATGACGTCGCCGACCACGCGCGCGCATTTCTTGAAACCGGAATCGGGATCCAGCTTGAGCAGACGCATGGCATGCATCAGGCGGCGGTGAACCGGTTTCAGCCCGTCGCGCGCATCGGGAAGCGCCCGCTGGGTGATGGTGGACAAGGCGTAGGCGAGATAGCGAGAGGACAACGCCTGCTCGAAACTCTCGTCAAAGATGCGTCCGCCTTCTTCGGTAAAGTGCTCGCCCATGCCCGGCCCTCTGATTCGCGTGTGGGGTCAGTATAGGAAGGCGAGACCGGCTTGGCTTGAGCGACGCTCAGAAACGGGTGCAGTGAGAGTCGGGTCACGACACCGCCTCCTACTACCACGACTATCACGACGCTCATGGGGACAGGTGACGCGCAGCGTTGAGAAAGAGCGCGCACAGTATGCAGGTGACTGGCGGCACGGGGAGAACCGAAATACCGCTTCCCGGTGAAAACCGGGAAACCACCCTCACACCATCCCCGCTGCCGCCAGACGGTCGATCATGCGCAGGCGCGCCTCGGGCAGGACCCGGTCGGAGGGCCAGAGGACGCGGCGTTCGAGGAAATAGCCGGTCAGGATCAGGCCCGCCTGGACGTCACCGGAGCGAAGCCCACCCTGCCCGGTCATGAAGCCGGGAAGGGCCAGCAGCTTGTCCTTGTAGGGTTCGCCGGCGCCGGAACTCACGGCGCGCCCCGTACGCGGACTGACATAGACGAGATCGTCTGTGTGACCGGTCGCGGCGCATTTGCGAAGATCGAGCCCGTAGCCGAGATCGGCCAGCAGGCCCGCCTCCCACTGCACGTAGATCGCCGGCCACACACCGGATTCGTCGAGCGAGGACACAAGCACCTCAAACCCGTCGGCCACGGCCGGGTGCGCCTCGCGTTCGGGCAGACCGGCAACCGCGACCGCGCAGGCGGCATTGAGACCGGACAGGGCAAGCGGGTCTTCCATTAGGGCACCGGCCGAGAGGTCTTCCGCCTCGATCTGGAAATTGCCCAGATGCTCGTCGAGGCGCGCACGCCAGTGGGCCTGCACGCGGTTACCCGGCTGCAGCACGGGGCGCATGGAGCGCGAGCGCCCGCCGCGCACCAGCCCGGCATGCCGGCCATGATCGCGGGTCAGGATCTCCACGATTGCGGAGGTTTCCCCATGCCCGCGCACGGAAATTATGCGTCCGGATTCGATCCATTCCATGAGCGGTGTCTATCACGATGGCGGGAATTGGAGGGGTGCGCGTGTCATCCGACCCTTCCTGTGCGGCCCTCAAGGGTTGGTCCTCGCGTCAGAACACCATGGAAACTCGGGACCAATTTCGGATGTCATCCCGGCCGAGTGAAACGAGAGCCGGGACCTCGTGAGGGGGGCGGGCTCGCACAATTCGCCCGCAAGAGGCCCCGGATCGCCTGCGGCGTCCGGGGTGACACATCTATTTGTCTTGCACCGGCTGCGAATAGGAGCGAACCAGCCCCCTAAGCCTCGAAATCCAGGCCGATGGAGGTGTAGCGGCCGCGCTGTTCCTGCCAGCCCGGTTTGACGATAACGCGCAGGAAGAGATGGACCTTGCGGCCGAGCTGGTCCTGCAGCTCTTCACGCGCCTTCTGGCCGATCTCCTTGATGACCGCCCCGCCCTTTCCGACCACGATGGGTTTGTGGCGTTCGGCATCCAGGATGATGGCCTGATCGATCTTGACCGAGCCGTCGCGATGCTCTTCCCACGTCTCGGTCTCCACCATCGCATTGTAGGGCAGCTCGTCATGGACGCGCAGGAAGAGCTTCTCGCGCGTCACCTCTGCGGCGAGCAGGCGTTCTGGCAGGTCCGCAATCTGGTCCTCGGGATAGAGCCACGGACCTTCCGGCATGGATTTGGCCAGATGCTCGCCGAGCGCCTGCGTCCCGTCACCCTTGAGCGCGGAGATCATGAAGACCTCGTCATAGACACCTGATTCAAATAGCGTTTGAGCGATCACGAATAGCTCTTCACGCTTCATGCCGTCAATCTTGTTCAGAGCCAGGACCGCCTTGCGGTCCGCATTGCGCAGGCCTTCGATCACACGGTCGACATCCTGGCCGGAGCGCGCATCCTGACCCTTGGCCTTGCCGGCGAAGACCAGCGACTGGGCGGGGGCGTCGACGACATGGACGATGACGTCCGCGTCGTCCGCGCCGGCCCAGGCGGCTGCGACCATGGCCCTATCGAGCCGGCGGCGCGGCGCGAACACGCCCGGCGTATCGACCAGAACGATCTGGGTGCGCGCCACGATGGCAACGCCGCGCACCTGAAAGCGGGTGGTCTGCACCTTGTGGGTGACGATGGACACCTTTCGCCCGACCAGCTGGTTGACCAGGGTCGACTTGCCGGCATTGGGAGCCCCGATGATGGCGGCAAAGCCGGCGCGGGTCGGGTTATCGGTCATCTGCATTCTCTTTTCTGAGGAGTGCGCGCGCTGCGGCGCGCTGAGCATCTTGTTTCGAGGCGCCTTCGGCCTGCGCGGCTCCGGCGCCGCCCACGCTCACTTCCACGGTGAAGACGGGGCGGTGGTCGGGACCCGAGCGCGAGACCGTCTTGTAAACCGGCGCGGACTTGTCATTTGCCGCCGCCCATTCCTGCAGGCGGCTCTTGGGATCCTTGGGTCTGTGGATCATCTCGGTCAGGTCTTCGGCCCAGTAGGTCTCGAAAAAGGTGCCGGAGGCCTCCAGGCCGCCATCGAGGTAAAGCGCGCCGATGATCGCCTCGCAAGCATCGCCGAGGATCGAGGTCTTTTCGCGGCCGCCGAGCCGCTCCTCGGCCGGGCTCATCTGCAAGGCATCCCCGAGCCCGGCGCGCCGGGCGGCGCGCGCGCACGCCTCCTTGTTGACGATGGCGTTGAGGCGATGGGCCAGACCGCCCTCGTCCAGCCCCTCGAAGGCGCCAAACAGGCGTTCGGCCGCCATCAGGCCCAGCACACGGTCGCCGAGGAATTCGAGGCGCTCGTTGGACGTGGCGCGCCGCCGGCCGTCACCATAGCTGGCATGGGTCAGCGCGCGTTCGAGAAGCGCGTCGTCACGGAAATGGTAGCCGATATGATCCTGAAACTGCTTGACCCGGTCACTCAACGTCTAATGTGCTCCCACGCGCGTGGCCGTGCGGGCCTGGCGTATCCGCGTCCAGGTCCACGGCTTGATCAGATTGAAGTCCGGCCGCACCGATAGCAGAACGTAATCGGCCCGTCCCACGATGTGCGCGGCAGGGACCAGGCCGGGACCGAAGGGCCGCGGCACCCGGCTGTCGCGGGATTCGTCGCGATTGTCGCCGAGCACGAAGTAATGGCCCGCAGGCACCTCGAACGCGGCCACATGATCGAGCTCGCTCGCGCCGCGATCCAGAACCGTATAGCCCTGCCCGTCGGCCATTTCCTCGCGCAGCGATTCAAGACCCGTCAGGGCGTCCGCGCCGAGCGCGACCTGGCCGAGCGCGCTGCCGTTGAGATAAACCGCGCCGCCATGCATCGCAATCTGGTCACCCGGCAGGCCGATGACACGTTTCACATACGCCTGGCGCGGCTCGTGCGGCGCGCGAAAGACCAGGACGTCGCCATGCTCCGGCTGGCGCTCGAACACCCGTTCGCCCCGAAGCGGTCCGGCGAGCGGGAGCGAGGCCCGCGAATAGCCGTAGGCGAACTTGGATACGATGACGTAATCGCCCGCCAGAAGATTGGGTGTCATCGACCCTGTCGGGATGTAAAAGGGCTGGTAGGCGAAGGTGCGCACCGCCATCGCGATCAGGAAGGCAATCGCGAAGGCCCGCATGATGCGCAGCGCCGCCCGGCCCTGCACTGGCGCGGCCGCCGGGACGGTCGCGACCGCGGGCGCGACACTGTTGGCCGCGTAGGTGGAGCGCCTAGCCACGCGCGGGTACCGCCTCGATCGTCACGAAGGCCTGGGCCCAGGGGTGATCGTCGGTCAGGGTCAGCTGGACATTAGGCACGTGACCGTCCGGGATCAGCGCATTGAGCCGGTCGAGCGCGGCTCCGGAGAGCTGCATGGTCGGCTTGCCGCCGCGCTCGTTGACCACCGAAAGGTCACGCCAGATCACACCGCGGTAGATTCCGGTGCCGAGCGCCTTCGCGCAGGCCTCCTTCGCGGCGAAGCGCTTGGCCAGTGTGTCGGCAAAGCGCATGCGGCTTTCGGCCTTGGCGCGCTCGACCTGGGAAAAGACCCGATTGATGAAGCGGTCGCCGAACCGGTCGATAGAGCGCTCGATCCGCCTGATGTCGATAATATCGGTGCCGATTCCGACGATCACGCTGCGGCCTCGCTACGCGCTTCGTCCATCAGGGCGCGCATGCGCCGGATGGCGGTATCCAGCCCGGAGAATATCGCCTCTCCAATCAGGAAATGGCCGATATTCAGCTCCACGATTTGCGGGATGGCCGCAACCGGTTTGACGGTATCGAAGGTCAGGCCGTGCCCGGCATGGATCTCCAGTCCGCGCTTATGCCCGTCCGCAGCCGCCTGGCGCAGACGGCCCAGCTCCCGTTCCGCGTCCTGCGTGCGCCCGGCAAAGCACAGCTCGACATATTTGCCCGTATGCAGCTCGACCACCGCGGCGCCGAGCGCGTGAGCCACCGCGATCTGGACCGGGTCCGGCTCGATGAAGAGCGAGACGCGGCAGCCGGCCTCGGTCAGCTGTTCGATGAAGGGGCGCAGCTGGCCGTGATGGGCTGCGACATCGAGCCCGCCCTCCGTGGTCCGTTCCTCGCGTTTTTCCGGCACGATGCAGGCGGCATGCGGGCGGTGCCTGAGCGCGATCGCAAGCATTTCCTGTGTGGCAGCCATCTCGAAATTGAGCGGCACCTCGATCGCCTCGATCAGGCGTTCGATGTCCTGGTCGCCGATATGGCGCCGGTCCTCGCGCAGGTGCGCCGTGATACCGTCCGCGCCCGCTTTCTGCGCCTGCAGGGCCGCGCGCACCGGGTCGGGATGCGCGCCGCCGCGCGCATTCCGGATCGTGGCCACATGGTCGATATTGACGCCGAGCCGCAGCGTCATGCCTGCAAGCCCCGGCTGCCCGGCTTCACGGCCGGGATGCGTTCGAGTTCGGGCGGCAGATCGTCAGCCGGGTAGGCCGGGAAGGTCACGCTGGCCAGCGCCGTCAACGGAACGCCGACATCGGCGCGCCCGCCAGACCGGTCGACCAGACAGCCTTCGGCAACGACCTTCGCGCCGGTCTTCTCTACCGCGGCGATGCATTCGCGCGAGGAGAGGCCGGTTGTCACGATGTCCTCGATGATCAGAACCCGGTCACCCCGGTTGAGTTCGAAGCCGCGGCGCAGGCGGAACTCTCCCTCTTCGCGCTCCACGAACAGGAAGGGCAGTTTGAGGTGGCGAGAGGTCTCGTAGCCGGGAATGATGCCGCCCATCGCCGGTGAGACGATGGCCGTCAGCTCCTCGTTCACCTCCGCGTCGATCTTCGCGGCAAGTGCCTTGCACAGGCGCTCGGTGCGTGCAGCATCGCGGAAGACGAGCGCCTTCTGCAGGAAGATGGGGCTGCGCAGGCCCGAAGACAGAATGAAGTGACCTTCCAGCAAAGCACCCGCTTCACGGAATTCGTCCAGGACCTCGTCGCTGGTCATGCTTACTCCTGCGGTTCTTCGTTACCGGTCTGGGGCGAGCGTGCGCGCTCGACCGTGATCACGCGTTCGCACGTCTTCAGTGCGGCCAGGATATTCGACAGGTGGCGCGCATCAAACACCTCGACGTCGAAGACCATGTCGAAGAAGTCGCGCGAGCGCGACCAGGTGCGGATATTGACGATATTGCCGCGCGCCTCACCGACGGCGCCGGCGATTTCGGCCAGGGCGCCCGGCTCGTTGCTGACGGTGGCGGTGAGCCGGCCGATAGAGACCGCTTCGGAACTGGCCTCGGGCGTCCAGCGCAGATCGACCCAGCCGGAACCGGCCGCCTCGTCATCTTCCTCGTGGCTGGCAAGCACTTCGCAGTCGATGACATGCACTTCCAGGCCCTTGCCCGGCAGCACGACCCCGACAATGCGGTCGCCGGGGATCGGGGAGCAACACCCGGCAAAGTGGACCGAGACGCCCGGCGTCAGCCCGCGCCCGGAGATGTAGAGCGCGGCCTTCTCGTCCTCGATCACCTCGCGGTCGCCCGGCTGGGCCCGGCGCAGATCGCGGTGGCCGGGATAGACTGCCTCGAGCAGGTCGCCGGAGGTAAGACGGCCGCGGCCAAGATCGATATAGAGCGCCTCGGCATTGTCGCGCTCGAGCCGCTTGATCGCGTCCTCCAGCTTCTTCTCGCTGAATTCCTTACCTTCGCGCATGAAGGCGTGCTCCGCGATGACGCGGCCGATCCGGCTGAACTCTTCTTCCTCGGAGGAGCGGATGAGCTTGCGGATTGCCGCACGCGCGCGTCCTGTAATGACCAGGTCTTCCCAGCCGGCAGGCGGCTGGCGCACTCCGCCCTTGACGATCTCGACCACGTCGCCATTGGTCAGGCGCGTGCGCAGCGGACGCTTGCGCCCGTTGATCTTGGCGGCGACCGCCGTGTAGCCGAGCTCGGTATGGACCGCGAACGCGAAATCCAGCGGCGTCGCCCCCGAGGGCAGCGCGATCAGATCGCCCTTCGGGGTGAAGGAGTAGACCTGGTCCACGAACATTTCGAGCTTGGCATGCTCGAGGAATTCGTCCGGATCCCCGCCCTGCTCCAGGATTTCTACAAAGGGGCGCAGGCGCGCGAGCGGATCGCCACCGGCCGCCTCGGCCGATTTGGGATCGTAGGCATAGCGCCCCGACTTGTAGCGCCAGTGCGCGGCAACCCCGGTCTCGGCGATCGCTTCCATCTCTTCGGTGCGGATCTGGAGCTCCACGCGCGTATTGCGCGGGCCGATGATCGTGGTGTGCAGGGAGCGGTAATTGTTCGGCTTCGGCGTGGAGATGTAGTCGCGGAAGCGGTCGTGCACGCAGCGATAGCTCTGATGGACCACGCCCAGGGCGCGGTAGCAATCGTCCGGCTCGGACACGATGATGCGGAAGGCGTAGATGTCCGCAATCTCGTCAAAGCTGACATGCTTGCGTTCCAGCTTGCGCCAGATCGAATAGGGCCGCTTCTCGCGGCCGAAGACGCGCCCGTCTATGCCGGATTCCTGAAGGCGCTCTGAGAGCGCCATGGAGACCGACGCCACCGCCTCGGACCGCGTCGCGCGCAGCTCGTTGAGCCGGCGCACGATGGATTCATAGGCGTTCGCGTTGATATTGCGGAAGGCCAGGTCTTCCAGTTCGACACAGACCCGGTTGACCCCGACCCGGCGGGCGAGCGGCGCGTAGATGTCCAGCGTCTCGCGCGCGATCCGCTCGCGCTTGTCCGGCCGGGGAATGTGGTGGAGCGTGCGCATGTTGTGCAGCCGGTCGCACAGCTTGACCAGCAGCACGCGAACGTCGCGCGTGATTGCCACGACGAGTTTCTGGAGATTCTCCGCCTGCTTGGTGCGCTTGGAGGTCAGCTCCATCTGCCCGAGCTTGGTCACGCCGTCGACCAGCTCGGCCACGTCGGCGCCGAACCGCTCGGACACCTCGCTCAGCGTCGCGTCCGTGTCTTCCACGGTGTCGTGAAGCAGGCCGCACATGATGGTTGCGGCATCCAGGCGCAGATCGGCGAGCAGCATCGCCACGGCCACCGTGTGCCCGTAATACGGATCGCCGGAATAGCGGGTCTGGCCCGCATGCTTGTCGCGCGAAAACTCGTAGGCCTCGCGCAGAAGATCGACCGGCGCGCCCTTGTGATAGGACAGGACACGCGCGATCAGATCGTCGGCGCTGGGGATGGCGTCGGCTGAGGCAAGCGCGGCTGGGCTGGCCAGCGCCGTCATAGCCTACATCCGGCCGTCGTTCGGCCCGTCACGGTCGCTTTGCAGAGCCTTGAGCATCGCCGCCTCGTCCATTTCGGCCGGAGCGGGGAGCGCCTTGGGCTCGGCCGTCTCTTCGGCCGGCTGCGAGCGGGCGTGAGACGGGGCCTCGTCATCATCCTGCGGGATGACGCGCTGCAGCCCGTTGACCAGGCTCTCGCCGAGGCTGTCGAGATCGAGACGCTCGTCGGCAATCTCGCGAAGCGCCACGACCGGATTCTTGTCATTGTCGCGGTCAACGCGAATATCGGCGCCGGCGGCAATATTGCGCGCACGGTGAGCCGACAGAAGGACCAGGCGGAAGCGATTCGGGATCTTCTCGATGCAATCTTCGACGGTGACGCGAGCCATGGGGGGAGTGCGCTCCTGAGGGCGATGTCAATTCAAACCTTGTAGATACCTGCTTGTGGAGGCCGCATCAAGCGCCGTGCTGCACCGCGAGAGGCGCCAGGGGCGGTCCGTCCGGGCGCGCCCCGGCCCGGTCCTTCGCGCCGAGGCGCGCCACCAGCCTGTCAATGTCGAGACCGGAGACCGGATCGCGCCAGTCCGGGGCGATCTCGCGCAGAGGAAGCAGCACGAAAGACCGTGCGGCAGCTCGCGGATGCGGCAGGATCAGCCCGTCGCCGCCCTGCCCGCTCACCCGCCCCCGATAGTCGATCAGGTCGAGGTCCAGCGTGCGCGGCGCGTTGCGCTGCCCGCGCGCGCGTCCGAAGACATCCTCGACCTCGTGCAGCACGTCCAGCAGCGCACCGGGCTCCAGCCCCGTCGTGACGCGGGCGCAGGCATTGGAGAACGGCGGATCGGACGGGTCGGGCCAGGCCGGCGTGCGCCAGGGACGCGACGCGGCCTCGATCTGCACGCCCCGGCGGACAAGCTCGCCAAGCGCGAAACAAAGTGTGCGCGCGGGCGTTTTTCCCATGTGCGCTTGGTTTGAACCCAGCGCTATATAGATACATTGGTGTCGATTCATTGGTTAAGCGATATCTCACGAGGCATTAGACATGACATTTTATCCAAACGAACGGCTCGGGCTCTTTATCGACGGCGCGAACCTGTACTCTGCCGCCAAGGCGCTCGATTTCGACATCGATTACCGCAAGCTGCTTGAGGAATTCAAAAAGCGCGGACGTCTCCTGCGCGCGAACTATTACACCGCGCTGCTGGAGAACGACGACTACACGCCGATCCGCCCGCTGATCGACTGGCTGGACTATAACGGCTTCAAGGTCGTGACCAAGGCGGCCAAGGAGTATTCCGACGATACCGGCCGCCGCCGGATCAAGGGCGACATGGACGTCGAGATTGCCGTCGACATCATGGAAGCCGCCCCGTATCTCGACCACATCCTCCTCTTCTCTGGCGATGGCGATTTTCGCAAGGTCGTAGAGGCGGCACAGCGCAAAGGTGTGCGCGTCTCGGTGGTCTCGACACTGAAATCGACCCCGCCCATGACCAGCGACGATCTGCGCCGGCAGGCCGATTCCTTCATCGAGCTGGCCGACCTCGGCAAGCTCGTCGGACGCGAACGGCGTCAGCGCGACGATAATGACAGCGAGGACTAGCGGCGTGCCTGCAGGCAAGGTCCCGCCCGAAGCGCCGCTCGACTGTCCCCTCTGCCCGCGCCTTGTCGCCTATCGCGAGGAAAACGAGCGGCGCGAGCCGGACTGGCACAATGCGCCGGTGCCCTCCTTCGGGTCAGAGAATGCGCGTCTGCTCATCGTCGGACTGGCACCCGGGCGCACGGGCGCGAACCGGACCGCGCGCCCGTTCACCGGCGACTGGGCGGGCGACCTGCTCTACCCCACGCTAGACAAGTTCGGATTCTCGCGCGGTCATTTCGACAAGGATGGCCAGGACGATCTGCGCCTGGTCGACGCGATGATCACCAATGCGGTGCGGTGCGTGCCGCCGGAGAACAAGCCGGTGGGATCGGAATGCAATAACTGCCGCCCTTATCTGACGAGCCGGATCGCCGCATTGCCCAAGCTGGAAGTGATCGTGTCACTCGGAGGAATCGCACACACCAACACGCTGCGTGCGCTGGGAATGAAGGCGTCCGCCGCCAAGTTCGCCCATGGCGCCTGGCACGATGTGGAAGGCCCGGACGGGCGCGCCTTCAAGCTGGTCAACAGCTATCATTGCTCGCGCTACAACACGAATACCGGGCGGCTGACGACGCAGATGTTCGAGGACGTGTTCAGGAGCGTGCGCGACCATCTGGACGGTTAGCCGCGCCGAACACGCCTACCCGTACGTCTTCATGATGCGCTGCTTCTGACGGCCCCATTCGCGGGCTTTCTTGGTTTCGCGCTTGTCGATCTCCTTCTTGCCCTTGGCGAGACCGATCAGGAGCTTGGCGATGCCGCGCTCGTTGAAATAGAGCTTGAGCGGGACCACGGTGCGTCCTTCGCGCTGGACCGAACCGGACAGCTTGTTGATCTCCTTCTTGTGCAGAAGGAGTTTCCGCGGCCGGCGCGGCTCGTGATTGAAGCGGTTGCCGCCTTCATAGGGCGGGAAGTCGGCGTTGATCAGGTAGACCCCGCCTTTTTCCGGGCTGACATAGGCTTCGGCGATATTGGCCTTGCCCTGGCGCAAGGATTTGACCTCGGTGCCGGTCAGTTGCAGCCCGGCCTCGAATGTGTCCTCGATCTCGTAGTCGAACCTCGCGCGGCGATTGACCGCGACCAGCCCGTCCTTGTTGTCGGCGGGCTTGCTCATAGCAATTCCAGCTCTTCCAGCGTCTGACGAACGCCCTGTCTGACCGGTTCGGGGCATTCGACCAGCGGCAGGCGCACCTCAGGCGCGCACAGTCCCATCAATGACAGCGCGTATTTCGACGGTGCCGGGCTCGGCGCGGCGAACAGCACCTCATGCAAGGCTTGAAGCTTGTCGTTCAGCGTGCGGGCGCGGTCCCAGTCACCCTCAAGGCAGGCGGTCTGGAACTCGGCGCACTGGCGGGGCGCCACATTCGCCGTCACGGAGATGATGCCGTGCCCACCATGAGCATTATAGCCGAGCGCAGTATCGTCTTCGCCCGACAGCTGGATGAAGTCGGGACCGATCAGATTGCGGTGCCGGGTGACGCGCGCCACGTCGCCGCTGGCGTCCTTCACCCCGATGATGTTGGGATGCTCTGCCATGCGGGCCATCGTTTCTGGAAGGATGTCGACCACCGAGCGTCCGGGAATATTGTAGATCACGATCGGCAGCGCGACGGCATCGGCAACCGCGTTGAAATGCGCCAGAAGACCGGCCTGGGACGGCTTGTTGTAATAGGGCGCGACCACGAGGCCCGCATCGACGCCCACGCTCTTGGCAAAGCGCTGCCACTCGATGGTGGATGCCGTCGCATTCGTGCCGGTTCCGGCGATAACCGGAATGCGCCCGCCTGCGATCTTCACCGTGCGTTCGATCACGTCGCGGCGCTCCGCCTCGCTCAGAGTCGGCGTTTCGGCAGTCGTCCCGCCGGGCACCAGGCCGTGCGTTCCTGCCTCGATCTGACGCTCGATGAGCGCTTCATAGGCCGCCCAGTCCACGGCTCCATCGCGGAAAGGCGTCACCAACGCAGTAAATGAGCCGCGGAACATCACCCTAGTTTCCCTTGAAGGTTCACTCTTGAACTGGGCGCGGAACATAATGACCCGCCCCGCATACGCCAACCATGTGCACGCACGCTAGACAGTGTGCCGGGTATAAGAGACTCTGCTGTCTCACTTAGCCCCGCAAATACTGGGTTTTTTCATATGATCGCGCGTCTTACCCTCCTGGCCGGCCTGCTTGCCGCCACCGCCCTGACCGCTCCGGCCTGGTCCCAGGCTCCGGTACCGCGTCCCAAACCTGCGGTCGAGAACTACTCGGTCATCCTCAACGATGCCGATTTCGACCGTTTCCGCGCGGGAATGGCCGCCGCGGACGATGACGAATGGGCTGGCGTGCGCGATGTACGCGGCACGATCGAGAACCCGGTCGCGCGCAAGATGCTGCTCTGGCGCATCGCCGTTTCCGATGCGCGCGCGCCCTTCTCCGACCTCGATCTCGCGCTCGACGAGCTGCAGAACTGGCCGCGACGCTGGCAGATCCAGCGCGAAGCGGAGTGGAAGATCGAGGAGTCCGGGATGAGCCCGGCCCTGATCGTGCGCTGGTTCGAGGACCGCACCCCGGTGACCGGCGAAGGCCAGGTTGCCTATGGCGAAGCGCTACTCGAAACCGGCCAGCGCGAAGCGGGCCATGCGCAGATCGTCGACGCCTGGCGTACCAAGACCATGCGCCTCTCGGCTCAGGATGACGTTCTGGACGCGCATGCCGGCCTGTTTTCCGCCGCCGATCACGCCGAACGGGTCGACATGTTGCTCTGGGCCGGCCAGCGCACGGCGGCGAGCCGCCTGCTGCCGCGCCTGAGCGAGGGAGAACGCCGCCTTGCCACGGCGCGCATCCGTCTGGCGACACGCTCGGCCGGAGTGGACTCGGCTGTAAACGCCGTTCCTGACAGCCTCGCCAGCGCACCCGGCCTGGTCTACGAGCGCGCCCGCTGGCGCCGGCAGGCCGGGCTCGACACCGACCTGCCCCTGCTGCTGGAGCTTCCCGACAGCTACCACAACACCGGCGCGCTGGAATCCATGTGGACCGAGCGCAAGCTCCAGATTCTGGAGCTGATGCGCGATAACGACCATCTGACCGCCTACCAGCTCGCAGCCGCGAACGGGATGAGCTCGGGCGTGGATTTTGCCGATGCCGAATTCCTGGCCGGCTGGCTTGCGCTGACCCAGCTCAATCGCCCAGAAGACGCGCTGGAGCATTTCAACCGGCTTGAAGCGGGCGTCACGACCCCGGTCTCGCTGGGCCGCGCCAAGTACTGGCAGGGCCGCGCAGCCGAGGCGGCCGGCCAGCTGGAGCTGGCGCAGGAGCGCTTCGTGGCGGCGACCGAGCACGCCACGACCTATTACGGCCAGCTCGCCCTGCTGGCGCTGGGTCCGGACGTGGCCGAGCTGAACCTGCCGCCAGACCCCGAAATCAGCGCCGCCGATCGCCAGGCCTTCAATGACCGCGAGCTGATCCAGGCGCTGCGCCTGCTTGCGGAAATGAACGAGGATTATCTGTTCCGCGTCTTCATCTACCATCTCGATGACGAGATGGAGACGGCCGAGGAAACCACGATGCTCGCCGATATCGCGCTGGAATTCTTCCGCCTGCGCGAAGCGGTGCGCGCGGCCAAGTCTGGGCGCATGCAGCAGGGCATGACCGTCATCGGGCGCGCCTATCCCATGGTCGAAATCCCCGACGGAGCACCCATCATGCCCGAAGCGGCGCTGACCTATTCGGTCATCCGTCAGGAGACCGAGTTCGACGCGCGAGCCGTCAGTTCGGCCGGGGCACGCGGCATGATGCAGATGATGCCCGCGACCGCCCGTCAGACGGCGCGCCAGATCGGACAGCCGTATAATTTCCAGTGGCTGACCGACGACCCGGACTACAATCTGACGCTGGGGATGGCCCACCTCAACGAGGTAGCCGAGGATTATAACGGGTCGCTGGTCCTGGCCCTGGCCGCCTACAATGCCGGGGGGCACCGCGTCCGCCGCTGGGTGGAGGAATACGGCGACCCGCGCACCGGAGCCATCGACCCGGTCGACTGGGTGGAACACATCCCCTACTCGGAAACCCGCAACTATGTGCAGCGCGTGCTGGAAAACCTCCAGGTCTACCGCGCCCGCCTGAGCGCGGACTCCTCAAGCCCGCTGATGATCGAGCAGGACATGGTGGGCGCGGGCGGTGTCTCCGACCTGCCCTCCCTGCCCCCGGAATTCATCGAGGCGCTGGACGAGATCGAAGCGGAACGCGCAGAGGCTGAAGCCGCGGCAGACCGGCCCGAGGGTGAAGGCGATTAGGGCCGGCCAGGCCGCAGCGCGGCCTCGGCAAGCCTTTGCGGATCGATATTGCCGCCGGTCAGCACGATGACCGTGGTCCTGGCTTGGCAGTCGATCTTGCCCGAGAGCGCAGCGGCGAGTGCGGCGGCCCCGCCCGGCTCGACGACCAGCTTCAGACTCTGCAGCCCGAACGCGACCGCGTCGAGCGCCTCGTCATCGCTGACCACGCCCACACCGCTGAGGCGGCGATTGATCGCAAAGGTGAGCCGGCCCGGCGCATCGGACAGCAGCGCATCCTGAATCGACCCGGATTTGCGCGCATTGGCCAGCCGCTCACCGGCGGCGAGCGAACGGGCGTGATCGTCAAACCCTTCCGGCTCGGCCCCGAAGATGCGGGTCTCAGGAGAGAGCTGAGCTGCCGCCAGGTTGATCCCCCCGATCAGCCCCCCTCCACCGACACAGCAGATCAGCTGATCGGCCGCTATCGCTTGCGCCTCCAGGTCCTGGAAGATCTCCAGCCCGCACGTTCCCTGCCCGGCGATGATATCGGGATGGTCGAACGAGGGAATGATCGCCGCGCCGCTCTCAGCGGCCAGGCGCGCGGCGATTTCCTCGCGGTCTTCGCGCTCGCGGTCATAACTGACCACCTCGGCCCCGCGTGCCCGGACCCCGTCGGCTTTGACGGAAGGCGCATCGGCCGGCATCACGATCCGCGCGTGAATGCCCAGACGCCGGGCCGCCTCGGCCACGCCCTGGCCGTGATTGCCGGATGAAAACGCCACGACGCCGCGGGCCTTCTGGTCGGCATCCAGCTTCGACAACGCGTTATAGGCGCCGCGAAACTTGAAAGATCCGGTGACCTGGAAAATTTCGGGCTTGAGATAGAGACTCCCCCCCAGGCGTTGACTCAACGCGGGGCTGTAAACGAGCGGGGTGCGCACCGCCTGCCCTGACAGGCGCTGCGCTGCAGCGACGACATCCTCGTACGTGGGAAGTGGTCGGCCGTCCTTCATGAAACCCGCTCCTCGTGAGTGGTGCGCCGCAACAACTGCGCAGACTTTATCAGGCAAAGCCATTGCGAAAACCGCCCGGCACGCTTTTGATAGCGCCAGACACACGCAACCTGGCCGATCTCCCCGCCAGACGGGGGACGGCATCTACATTCCTAGGGGAGGATTGCCCATGCTTCGCGGGCAGATGATGGATCGTCAATTGATGGTCTCGAGCATTCTCGTTCATGCCGCGCAGAATCACGGCGAGCGCGAGATTGTCAGCCGGCTTCCAGATACCGGCGAGATTCACCGCTATGGCTGGCGCCAGTGCCACGAGCGCAGCAAGCGCCTGGCCAATGCGCTGACCAGCCTGAAGACGAAGCCCGGCGACCGGGTGGCGACGATTGCGTGGAACTCGCATCGCCATCTGGAACTCTATTACGGCGTCTCGGGCATGGGCGCCGTGGTCCACACGGTCAATCCCCGTCTCGCGCCCGAGCAGATCGCCTGGATGCTGGATCACGCCAAGGCCAAACACGTCTTCTTCGACGTCACCTTCGCGCCGATCGTCGAAGCCATCGCCAAGTCGTGCAAGACGGTCAAGCACTGGGTCGCGATGACCGACGAGGCCCACAAGCCGGACATGAAGACCAAGGTGGATGTCTACGAGACGCTGATCGAACGCGCCTCGCCCGACTTTGAGTGGCCGAGCTTCGACGAGAATGCAGCGGCCGGCCTGTGCTATACCTCCGGCACGACGGGCGAGCCCAAGGGCGCGCTCTATTCGCACCGCTCCACCGTGCTGCACGCCATGATGAGCCTGTCCACCGACACGATCGGGGCCGGCGCGCACGGCGTGATCATGCCGGTCGTTCCCATGTTCCACGTCAATGCCTGGGGCGTACCCTATGCCGCTGCAATGTCCGGCGCGAAACTGGTCATGCCGGGCGCCCAGATGGACGGCAAGAGCATCCAGGAGCTGATCTCGGGCGAGGAAGTCACCCACGTGCTCGGCGTGCCGACCGTGTGGCTCGGCCTGCTGCAATATCTGCGCGAGAGCGGCACCCGCATCGATAGTGTGGACACCGTTCTGATGGGCGGATCGGCGATGCCCGAGGCCCTGCTGCGCGCCTACCAGGACGAGTATGGGGTCAACATGCAGCAAGGCTGGGGGATGACCGAAATGAGCCCGCTGGGCACGGTCGGCAAGCTTCTGCCCAAGCATGAAGATCTCACCGAGGACGAGAAGATTGCGATCAAGCTGAAGCAGGGCCGCCTGATCTATGGCGTCGAGATGCGCATCGTCGACGATGGCGGCAATGTGCTGCCGCGCGATGGCAAGGCGTCAGGCCACGTGCAGGTGCGCGGGCCCTGGATCATCGAGAGCTATTACCGCGGGGCCGGTCAGGAAGCCTTCACCGAGGATGGCTGGTTCAGGACCGGCGATGTCGGCACAATCGACCAGGACGGCTACATGACGATCACAGACCGGTCGAAGGACGTCATCAAGTCCGGCGGCGAGTGGATCAGCTCGATCGAGCTGGAAAACGCGGCGATGGGCCATCCCGAGGTGGCGATGGCCGCCGCGGTGGGCATGCCGCATCCCAAATGGCAGGAACGCCCGCTTCTGGTCATCCAGCCCAAGCCGGGGACCGAACCGACCCGGGACTCCATCCGCGAGTATCTGGTCCAGCACGTTCCCAAATGGTGGCTGCCCGAAGGCATCGAATTCATCGACGAGATGCCGCTTGGCGCGACCGGCAAAATCCTCAAGACCCGGCTGCGCGAAATCTACAAGGACTATGAATTCCCGGACACTCAGGAGTCCGAACAGGCCTGATCGCCCGACTTGGCGACCGGTATGGCAGCGCCCCGGCCCGCAAGGACCGGGGCGTTTTTCTATGTCTTACCCCTTGCATCGGCCGGAAACCTGACCTAAATTTATTGATATTCGATAAGGCGGAGCAACCGCCAGGGTCTGAAAACAGACACCGGATACCAAGAACAAGACACGAAAGGTTGGACGATATGGAAATTCTTCTGGTTATGGCCCTCGCCTACTTCCTCCCCGCGGTGATCGCGCTGGCGCGCGGCCACCACAACGGATTCGCGATCTTTCTCACGAACCTGCTGCTGGGCTGGACCTTTATCGGCTGGGTCGTCGCGCTGATCTGGTCGGTGACGGCGAGCGAACGCCGCGTGCGCACCGCCTGAACCCTGGAGCGCCGGTATCAGACCTGCCCGGCCTCGCGCTTTTCATAGAGATAAAGGGCGCCGCGTGCGGCATGGATGATCAGGAGCGCGATCACGAAGGCAAAGACCAGGAAGAGCAGGCCGCTGATGACCGTATTGGCGCTCGACAGCTCCTCGAAGGTCAGCGTCAGGCGGGCTCCGACCCAGATCATCGCGCCGCTGGCATAGAGAAGGACGACGGTGAGGCGCTGCGTGAACAGCATCGCAATGCCCATCGTGGTCGCCACCACGACGGCGTAGGCGAGCAGCGCGGCGAGCAGAATATCGGGCAAGACCGCCCCCTGCTCCGCCCGGTCGCCCAGCAGCGTCTGGACAGCCGAAGCCAGCATGCTGCCGCCCGACAGCGGAATGATCAGTGAGGCGATGGCCGCCAGACGGATTCGTCCGCGCGCCGCGCGTTCGTTCGGAATGGGAGCGCCTGGATTGAAGAAATCGCCGATGCTCTCCGCTTCGGCCGCCTTCTCATCGGAGTGCTCGGTGGTGTGTTCCTGGTGCGCGGTCATTGTCTCCCCCCGATCGCGATTCTGCCGACTGGCCGAGTATGACCGCGTTTTGCCGCAACCTGTCAAAGCGCGGCACACGCGGCGCGATCCTCGGGCGCGATATCAGCATGAGACACAGACGCCGCGCACAGTCTACTCGTGTCGTGGCTAAGCGGACTCACCTCGCAAATGCGCCCGCAGATCATGGCGTTGCTCGTACATTTTCCGGGCCGTTCTTACGTAGAAGCCGGTCAGCCAGCCCGCTTCTATCTCCAACGTGTCGCGGTGAATGCAGCCCGTACCGTCCGGTGTCACCGTAAGAGTATGACGCCAAGATTTCACAGCGCCGCCTTGCTCAAAGCTACGCACGCGCCTTTCCGCGTCATTGCGTTCCAAGACCTCGATATGCCAGCTGCCGATGGGCAGCCAGCCGAGCAGAAAGAGCTTCAGACTGTAAGACTGCCCCTCCGCGATTTCACCTTCGGGCAAGCCGACATAGCGCACCTGGCCTTCCATAGCCTCGGCGAGTTCGTCATAGCGCATGATCCGGGACCAGTGCTCGCTGGCGGAAAGCGCGTAGTGACGCTCCACCGTAAATGTCGCTGGCGCACTCATCGAAAGTCGCTGATCTCGGACAGCGCCTTTTTCTGAAGCGCATGCAGCGGCACTTGTGCGTTCTCGGCCGGATAGCCGCAGACGATCAGCATCATGGGCTTTTCGATCGCCGGGCGTTCGCAGATCTCGGTCAGGAAGCCCATCGGATTGGGCGTGTGGGTCAGGGTCGCAAGGCCCGCCTGATGCAGGCTCGCGATCAGAAGACCGCAGGCAATGCCGACGCTTTCAGAGACATAATAATTCTTCCGGTCATCGCTCGGCTTGGGCCCGCCGCGACGCTGGGCGAAGACGGCGATGATCCAGGGCGCCGTTTCCAGAAACGGCTTGCGGGCGTCGGTCCCGAGGGGCGCCAGCGCCTGGAGCCATTCCGCGCTGGCCTTGCCCTCATAGAAAGCGCGCTCTTCGGCTTCCGCGGCCTCGCGCAATTGCGTGCGTAACTTCCCTTGTCCCAGAACCGTGAAATGCCAGGGCTGGTGATTGGCGCCATTGGGCGCGGTGCCCGCGGTCAGGATCGCCGTCTCGATGATCTCGCGCGGCACGGGGCGGTCCGCGAAATCACGCACCGTGCGCCGTTGCCTCATGGCAGCGTAAAACGCATCCGCCCGGGCGCGCATCTCGGCTTCAGGCAGTTCGGTGAAATCAAGCGGGATCACAGGATGGGTCATGGGCGCATTCTGATCACGAATGCGCGAAGACGCCATTCAAGAATGAACTAGACCCCGCGCCAGTCCAGGATGACCTTGCCCGCCTTGCCCGAACGCATTGCGTCGAAGCCGGTCTGGAACTCTTTCGCGGGAAGGCGATGAGTGATCAGCTTGGAAACATCGAGCCCGGACTGGAGCATGGCCAGCATCTTGTGCCAGGTCTCGAACATCTCGCGTCCATAGATGCCCTTGAAGGTGATGGCGCGCATGATCAGGCTGCCCATGTCCAGCGTGAAGGGCTGGCCGGGCAGGCCCAGCATGGCGATCTTGCCGCCCATCACCATGTGATCGACCATCTGCTTGAAGGCCGGTTCGGCGCCCGACATTTCCAGCCCGACATCAAAGCCTTCGGTCATGCGGAACTCGGCCATGACGTCGCGCAAATCTTCATTGGTGGTGTCCACGGCGCGTGCGGTCGGCACGACGCGCGAGCACAGCTTGAGCCGGTCCGGATTGATGTCGGTGACCGCGATGTGGCGCGCGCCGCAATGACGCGCGACCGCCGCCGCCATGATGCCGATGGGTCCGGCGCCAGTGATTAGAACATCCTCGCCTACCAGGTCGAAGGCGGTCGCGGTATGCACCGCATTGCCGAGCGGATCCAGGAAGGCCGCCTGGTCCATCGAGACCTCGTCAGGCAACGGGATCACGTTGAAGGACGGGATTTTGAGGTATTCGGCAAAGGCGCCGGGCATGTTCACGCCCACGCCCTTGGTATCGGGATCGAGATGGAAGCGCCCGGCACGGACCGCCCGGCTCTTCTCACCGACGACATGGCCCTCCCCGGACACACGCATGCCCGGCTTGATCCGGGTCACGTCCTCACCGACCGCCTCGACGATGCCGCCGAACTCATGGCCCACAACCATCGGAACCGGCACGTTCTTCTTCGCCCAGTCGTCGTAATTGTAAATGTGCACGTCGGTGCCGCAGATGGCGGTCTTCTCCACGCGGATCAGAACGTCGTCCGGCCCGATTTCGGGCTTGTCGACATCCTGCATCCACAGGCCTTCTTCGGCTTTGGCTTTGACGAGCGCTTTCATGGGCCGCACTTCCTTGCAGGGCTTAAGAGTGATTGCGCGCTTATAAACGGGTTCCGGGCGGCACGGGAGGGGGCGTACGGCGAGACTGCAGCTTCGTCGGCCAGCGATTGCCCGTCCGGGCACCAGCGCGTATTGACTGCTCTTCCGGCACGGGGGCCGGCATGAGGGTCACCATGTCACCGACAGGATCGAAAGGCGGGTTCATCGCACCCCTTCACGCCTTTCGCGGGGTGGCGATCGTGAACATCGTGGCCGTTCACGCCGGATCCCTGGCGATCTACGATTTTGGCGGAGGTACGCAGGATCGCGGCGGATTGCGCCTGCTTGCGGCCTTGAACGAGGTGTTGTTTCACAGCGCCACGCTCTATTTCGCGTTCATCTCCGGCCTGTTGTTCTCCGCTGTCCTCAGCGCGCGCGGCTGGCAGCGCTTCTTTTCCAGCAAGCTGAAATACGTGCTGCTGCCCTACGCCGTGATGAGCGCACTCTTCACGGCGTTTCACTGGCACTGGTCGCAGGATTTCGACGTGTTCTCGGGCGGCCCTCTCGCCTTCATCCAGACAGCGGGTCATCACATCCTTGCAGGAACGGCGATGGACCCGTTCTGGTATATTCCGGTGCTGGCCTGCCTGTTCGCCCTGACCCCGGCGGTCCATGCCCTGCTGGAACGCAAATCTCTACGATGGATGGTCTGGCTGCTGGTGCTGGCACCGCTCCTTGTCTCGCGTACCGGCGCAGACGTATCGGTTGCCAACGTCGTCTATTTCCTCGGGGCGTATGCGTGCGGCATGGCGCTCGGGCGCGATTACGCCGCGGCGGCGCGCCGGATCGAAGGCCATACGCGATGGCTTGCTCTGGCGGCGGTCGCGCTCAGCCTCGCCCTTCTGGCCCTGATCTGGACCGGCTATGACCGGGTCGGCCCGGTCTCGGTGCGCGAGACGCTTTTCTATCTCCAGAAGGGCGCGCTGGCCGGCGTATTTCTCGCGATTCTCTCACGCTGGCAGACCATCCCACCGCTTCTGGCCCGGCTGGCCGATCACGCGTTCGCGATCTACTTCCTGCACCTGTTCGCGCTCTACACGCTGGCCGCCGGACTTCGAGGACTGATCGGCACGCCGGTGCCGTTATACGGCGTGGCGCTGGTGTTCAGTGGGCTGCTGGCCGCGTCGCTCGGGGTCTGCCTGGCCGTCAGCGCCGGATTTCGCGCGGCCCTTGGCAAACGCGCGCGCCTCCTGATCGGCTCCTAGACCCGGGCAGCCACAAAAAAGCCGCGGCGCAGAACGCCGGGGCTCTTCTGGATCGAGAGGTGCGCTAGTCCTAGAGCATTTTCATTCTAATCGAGGTCATATCCGCAGGCTTGGAAGTAGTTGATGCATTCGGCTGGCGTGATGGCG
>NZ_CAMZOJ010000004.1:0-148528 GCF_947331485.1 Marinicauda sp. Alg238-R41
GTTCCCGCCGATGCCGACCTCACAGGCCCGGATTATCCCGATACTGACGCGGAATTGCTCGCCGCCGAGGATGCTGCCGAGCGATACTCCCGGCTCTTCGCTGGCCGGGGACTGAGGGAGGCGAGGGAGGCTGATCTGGTTTCCAGGCTGGAGGCTTGCCGGGCGCCGGACTAGCTCCAGCCGCTCGACCGTGTCGGCACGGGCTGGCGCTCGCCGGGGACGTCCTCGGGCGCACCGGCCGGCACGCGGCCCTGATCGTCGGCCCAGATACCTTCGACCCCGACCCCGATGCCGCATTTCTTGCACGGCCGGGAGAGGCGCATGTGGAGGCTCGGCGTGTCCGCGTCCGGCCCGGCCGGAATCCAGACAGGATCGAAGCAGCCCTGCACGCAGGTCACGCGGTATCCGGCAATGTGGTTGTACTGGCCCATACAGTTATCGTCGGTGCATCATCGCCGCTATCGGCTCGATCCGGTTTGCCGCCTCCCGGTCGAACGGAAGGTTGAGCCGCTGCAGCTCAAGCCGGACGACATCGGCCCGATCTTGTCCATCGTAGGCATTCCGGTAGGCGGCCCAGCTGCTCGAGTAAAACTCCTCATCGCTTTGCCAATGTCGGCGTAGACGCTCGTCGCGATCAAATTCGATCCGGGTGACGGTCACATCGTAATTGGTCCCGTTGCGCACCAGCCCGACGACGGGAACCATCGTCCAGGGATCCATGCTGCCTTCTGCGGTGTAGTAGATCCACGCGCTCCCCTCTTCGAAAACTGAAACCTCGTGAGGCTGCCCCAGTAAATAATAGAGATCCGGCTTTGTGGTTTCGCCGGTTTCGAGGCGCGCAAGTCGACCCTCGTCGAGGGCCAGGTCAGAGCCGACGCTTGAACAAGCGCTTAAAACAGCGCAGGCGATCAACAGTGTTAGGAATCTCATCGCACTCTCCATCATTGTGTAGAGAGCACACGCTATCGAGGTTCGCCTAGGACGGGGAGTCCTTCAGGGCAATTTCCACGAGACGGCGGATCGCTTCGGGGCGCGAGGGCGTGTCCTCCTTGGCATCTCGCCAGCGGTCAATGTGCGCGAGCACAGCGCGATCCATCCGAACCGTTACAGGTTCGGTATCGGCGGGCGGCCGCCCCCGTCCCCTTTTTTTGACGTTAGAAATTGACATCGCAAAATTTATAATGTTAGAAAAAATCGAGCCGGGCAAGAGGTTGCCGCCTCAAGCCCGGCTCTAACCCAGGTGCGACCTGTAGAGGAGATCGCGATGTCCCAGGCTGAGAGAGCCTTTAGCACGGCGGACAACGTCGTGGAATTCCCCCGCCGCCAACCGCTCGATTTCGTGCTCGTGGTTTTCGAGACTGGCGAGGGCGAACTCGAAGTCACATTGATGCCCGCCGGTGCGGCGGGCCGGCGTGTGCCCGCCGGGCTCGATGCGGCCGCCTTGCGCCAGTTGCTCGGCCCGGCCTTGCCCGGTGCCATGCGCGCATGAGCGCCCGCCTCCTCCCGCTCGCCTTCGAGGGCGCCACGGTCCGCACGGTCGAGCTTGACGGCGAGCCGTGGTTCGTGGCCCGCGATGTCGCCGCGGTGTTGGGGTACACCAATCCACACAAAGCCATTCGCGATCACTGCAAAGGGGTGAACGAAACGTTCACCCCTTCGGCCGGTGGCGAGCAGACGGTGAAGATCATTCGCGAGCCGGATGTCTACCGTCTCATCATAAAGTCGCGCCTTCCTGCCGCCGAGCGCTTCGAGCGCTGGGTGATGGAGGAGGTCCTGCCCGCCATTCGCCGTACCGGCGGCTATGGGACGCCGGATGCCGGCGCGCTGGCCGGGATCGGGGAGGGGCTCAGGGCGCTTGCCGGCATCGTCGAGCGCATGGATGCCCGTCTGTCTCGGCTGGAGGAGGCGAGCCCGGTTGCCGCGGGGCCGGCGCACGAAGTGCGCGGCGGTGCTGTCCGGCTCGATCGTGTGCGCGCGCGTCTGGACGCGCTCGGCCTGTCAGCCTCGGCCGTGTCTCGCCGGGTCAGCCGGTCGGGCAGCGCAGACATTCTGCGGGATATATGGCGCGGCAAAGCCCGCCGCGTCTCCGCCGAAACCCTGTTCGCGTTGGCCGAAGCGCTGCAATGCGACCCGGCCTGGCTGATTGAGCCGGATACTGGCCACCCGCCGCGCCCGCTCCTTCTGGCAGATCCATCGCCGCGTGAGTTTGAGGCCGTCATGGCCCGCATTCGTGCAGGCGAAACCTGCCTCATGTCGATTGCCGATGCGGCCCGGGCCTTCACCATGGAGGGCCGTCCGATCGACCGCACGGCGCTATCACGCTACTGCGCACATTGGGGCCTGAAGAAAGGTCGCCGCGGCCGCGAGGTCATGATTGATTTTCTTGAGGTCAAGGCTCACCGGCTGGCGCGCGGCCGCACCTAATAGCGCGGGGCGCTTCCCGCTTCGGCCGTCCTGCCAGCCGGCCCCGGCGCCCGGCTGTCCGGCCCGCCGCAACGGGCAGAAAACGGGTGAAGCCCCGAACTCGCCTGTCTCACAAGGGACCGCAGCGGATTGAAAATCCGCGTGTCGGTGGTTCGAATCCGCCCCCGGGCACCATCATCTTTTCAGCATAAATAAAATCAGGGACTTAGAGCCCGTTATTGTCCCACCTTTTTCACCGGCTGGAAAAGTGGGACGATCTGTCCACCCTTTAGCGCGTCGTCCAGCCGCCGCAGGCCGGCGTGTGCGGTTTAATCTCATCGGTGTTCGGGTCTGTCTTCGAGGTCTTGTGTAAAAATTTGAGTCTAGCAGGCAGAGCCCCCAAGCTTGCCTGGTCAGGGTCAAGGTCCGGAGGATCGAATAATCGACGAGGCCCGGTCGTAAAGTTTTTTTCAACTCTTCATTGAGCTCTTCGGCTGAACTTGCTTTGCTGTCCCAATTCAATCCGGGGGCGGGGAACGATGAAGAGTGTTGTATTTGGTATCGGCTCGGTGGCGGCCGTCTTCACCGTCTTCACTGGCGCGTGGGTGCTTTATCAGACGAAGGACGAGTATGATCGGCGCATGGCGCGGCTTGATCAACGTCTCTCATCGATCGAAGCGATCTCGCCAGACGTCGAGGGCTCTTCCGTCCTTCGGCGGATCGGTAGCCTGGAAGAACAGACGAGTGATCTCAATTCTGAGTTCGCACGGCTGCGAGCGGACATCTCGCAACTCAATTCCATCACCAATGGGCTCGGCGATCAGTTGGCCGGTCGTGTCGCCGATCTCGAGCAGGCTATCTTGTCCGGTGGGCCGGCCGGCCTTTCACAGGAGGTCGAGGCGAGGCTCGCGGAAATTGAAGCCGACCTCGCCTCAAAGGCAGGCACCACCGTTGGCGGCACCGGACGCGAGAGAAGCTTTTCGTCGGATTACCAAACCGATCAAACCACACAATCGACGGCAAATTTCGCCTACACGTTTGAGAACTGTAACAGAGATCGCAACACAGTCCGGTGCTATTGGATTATTGAAAACACTTCCTCCCAGCGTGCCGAACTGGAACTCCATCGCTCCTACAGCCCTCAGACGCTGGCCTACTTGCCAACCGGTGAGGCATTGACACCGCAATCGGTTCAAGTTGGGTCACGCTCCACAACGGGCGGAGAAGTGGCGAGATATTTTCCAAGCGCAATTCCCGCTCGCACGACCATTACCTGGACCGGAATTGACCCGGAGGTAGAAGGCTTTGCCCTTATTCAGCTAGGCCTCGAAGACGAGGATCAAATTGCTCGAGTGGACTTCCGTAACGTCGCAATTAACTAGAGCCGTTGCGGTAGGCTAAGAAAAAGGCCTGCGTCACCTGCTAGCAGCACCGGTCGATGTGCTCCCCGATGGATCATTTGTGCTTGGGTGAACATCGGGAGAAAAGGGCGAAAACGGTAGACGCTTCGATTAGCCCTGTTTGGCAAGAGCCGAGAGAGGCCTTATAATCCGCCCCCCGGGCACCATTTTTCCTCCCGTCGTTTCATTAACCTCTCACGCGTTTTTCTCGCAGCGCAGGCGCGAGATTAGCTTCCTCTGTCACGCGTTCTGATATACTAATAATGGACGCCAAGGGGTTGAATGCGTTGGATCGTCGGGGGAATGCGCCAGCAGGGACACACCGCAGCGCCGCCATCCGTGGCCCTGCCGGTCGCGGAGCGTCTCTCCTCGATCACATCATGGCCTTTGCCGCGCGTCTCGATACGGACGGACGCGTCCTCGACGTCAATCAACCCGCGCTCGATCTCGGGGATATCTCCGGGGACGACGTGCTGGGCAAACCCTTCTGGGAGTGCTTCTGGTGGAGCTACGATCCCGCCATCCAGTCTGAACTGCGTGAAGAAATCCGGCAGGCCGCAAACGGGGTGACGATACGCCGTGATGCCGAATGCCGGATGACGGGTGACCGGCTCGTGGCGATCGATTTCCAGCTGGCCCCGCGCCGTGATGAGTCCGGCCGGGTCGTCGACCTGGTCGCGTCGGGTGTCGACATTACCGAACGCAAGGCAAGCGAGCGGCGCCTGGCCACCAGCGAAGCCCGCCTGCGGTCGGTCTTCACCTCGATCGATCAGGGCTATTGCCTGTGCGAGATCGAAACGGATGAGGCGGGACGCCCGATCGACTACCGGTTCGTCGAAGTGAACCCGTTATTCGAGGAAATGACGGGATTACACGACGCGCAGGGGCGCACCGCGTTCGATCTTGTCCCCGGCCTGGAGCGCCACTGGCTGGACGACTATGTACGGGTCGCGCTCGACGGCGAGACGCTGCGCTTTGAAAGCGAGTCCGAGGCGATGGGCCGCGTGTTCGACGTGTTTGCGGCTCCGGTCGAGCCGCGCGGTCACTTTGTGTTAGTTTTCAAAGACATAACAAAGACCAAAGAGGATGAGAAGCATCGCGCCCTGCTGGCTGGCGAGCTCAATCACCGGGTCAAGAATTCGCTGGCGACGATCCAGGCCATGGCCAACCACACCTTGCGCACGGCCTCGGATCTGGACTCCTTCGGCCAGGTCTTCTCCGGCCGCCTGCAGGCCATGGCCTCGGCGCACGATGTCACCTTCAGCAAGGACGGGGAGGGCGCGGCTGACCTGCATAGCCTGATCGAGGCCCAACTCGGACCCCATGCGCCGTCGGAGCCTGACCGGCTGCGGCTGGACGGGCCGCGGATCAACCTTGCATCCACGCTCGCGCACGGCCTGGCGCTGGCCCTGCACGAGCTTGTGACCAATGCCAGCAAGTATGGCGCCTTCTCCAACGAGGCCGGCATCCTGGATCTCGGCTGGACGCTCGAGCGCCAGGACGGCGACCGGGTTCTGGTCCTGACCTGGCGCGAATCCGGCGGTCCACCCGCCCCGCCGCCCGAACGCGAGGGCTTCGGCACGCAGCTCATCACCGCGACGGTCAAGCATTCGCTGGGCGGCGAATTTCATCGTGAATTCAAGCCCGAAGGTCTGCTCGTCACGATCCGCGTTCCGCTCTAGACGCCCGGCGTGGCTTCAGAGCTCCGCCCATTGGCGCAGCAGATTGGCCTTCGTCTTCAACAGCCTGTCCAGGATCGCGTCCGGCGCCTGGGTCTCGTTCAGCGCGCGGATCGTCTGGTCGAGGTCGAACAGGATTTCGCGTTGGTCGCCGCGCCGGATCAGGCTCTGGATCCAGCCCACGACCGCCAGGCGCTCTCCGGACGTGACCTGGGCCACACGGTGCAGCGCGCCGGTCGGATAGACCACGGCCTGGCCGGGCTCCAGCTTGACCGCCGTCTCGCCCTCCAGCCCGTCAATGATGAGCTCGCCGCCCTGATAGCTGTCGGGCGCGCTCAGGAAGAGCGTGAAGGAGAGGTCGGCCCGGTGCCCGCTCATGACCGCGTCGTCGACGTGCAGGCCATATTCCATGCCCGGCTTGTAGCGTGAAACCAGCATACGGAATATGGACTTGGGCTGGGCGTACGGCGCGAACAGGACGTGGCGTTCAAGCGCCAGGCGCACGTCGCGGCGCAGCGCGTCCAGCTTGGGTCCCGCCTTGGCCTGCTCGTTCGATTTGACCCGCTTCGCGGCCCAGCCGGCCGTCGCCTTGCCATCCTCGAACGCCGCGCTGTCGCTGGCGATCAGGCCGGTCAGGCGGGTCACGTCGTCGGGAGAGATAACCTGGTCGAGCAGGACGGTCATGGCATGAATGTGCGAATGATTGTTATTGTCATGGATGGACTCGTGATCTATCTAGGCCGCAATGACAAGCCAAGCAGACAGGAGCGTATCGCACCATGGGTATTCGTAAAACGCCACGCCTTCTCGCAGGCGTCAGCGCCATTGCCATTCTGGGTGCGGCCGGGTGCGGCGAGTCGCCGGAGGCCGAAACCGGCACGGCGCCGCAGTCTCAGACCGGGCAGTCCGGCGCGGAAGCCCCACCGGAGTCCGGGTCCCCAAGCGAAGGCGCGGCCGAAGCGGCCCCCAACTACGCCATGGCCGGCGAAGGTGAGGGCGAAGGCGCGGGCGGTAATTCGGGCGGCGAGTTCGGGATCGACCCCGAGGCCGCGGCGACCGACCCGGTTATCTACCTCACCGCGCTTGAAGTCATGCGCGCCCACTATGTGGCGGGCCTGGCGGCACTGGAGGCCGGCGAGCGCTCGGCGGGCGCGGCGATGTTCGCCCACCCGATTTCAGAGATCTATGTCGACCTCGAGCCGGTCATCGAGGAACGCGGCGTGGAGAGCTTCATCGACACGCTGAACGCCGCGTCCGTTGCGCCGTACGAAGGCGCGAGCGACAGCGAGATCGAAGCGCGCGTGAACGACGTGCTCGCGGCGCTCGACCGCGCCGAGGCGGCCGCTCCGGCCTCCGACGACATGGTGGAAGTCCATGCCCGGGTGCTGGCCGACCTGATCGAACGCGCCGCCCTGCAATATGAATTCGCGCGCCGCGAGCCGGCAGCGGGCGAGGCCTATCTGGACGGTTACGGCTTTGCCCACACCGCAGCCCAGTGGGCCGACGCGCACATGGCCGAAATCGAGGGCGAGCATGGCGAGTTTGCAGAAGGCGCGCGCACCGCGCTTGAGCGCCTGCTGGCCGTCTTCGAAACGCCTGTCCCGCCCGAGAGCTATGCCTACACTGCCGACGAGGTGGTTGAAGCCAGCAACGCCGTTCAGTCCGCGCTTTCCGGGCTTTAGGCCGAGCGGACACATCCGGTCTGAAGAAGGGCGGTCCCGGCGGGGCCGCCCTTCTTGTTTCGCGCCCTGTTTCGCGCCCTGTTTCGCGCCCTGTTTCGCGCCGGCCGCGCGCCAGGAACTTGGAACCTCGGCTTTTGTCGTCGGTTCCCCCTGAAACCCGCAGTTTCAAGGAGGGCTTTCCATGTCGCGTCTCGACGAAAACGTGAAAACCACCATGGTCGCGCCGACCCGGACGACAGCCAGCCTTCTCGGCGTCCTCATGGTGGTGCTGGGCGTGCTGTCGATCGTGTTTTCCTATGCCGCCACCTTCGTGTTGACCGTCCTGATGGGCGCGCTCCTTCTGGCGGTGGGCCTGATCCAGCTTTTCGATGCCTTTTCAAGGCGCACGGCCGGTGACACGGCCCTGGAATTCTTTGTCGGCGTCATCTCTATCGTTGCCGGCATGCTGATCCTGGCCTCGCCGGCCATCGGCATTCTGTCGTTCACCGTCGTTCTGGGCATTTTCTTCGCGATCGACGGGCTCAGCCGTTTCTATTTCGCGTTCCGGCCCGCCTCCCAGTCCCGGCGCACCTGGCTGATGCTGGGCGGCGTGCTCAGCCTGATCCTGGCGGCCCTCATCCTGTTCGGCCTTCCAGGAAGCGCGGGCTTCACGATCGGACTGCTCTTCGGGATTTACGCCCTGTTCCTTGGCTTCTCGGTCTTCGTGATCGGCCGGAGCGTGAGCCGGGCCATCGAACGCGAGGCTTGAGCCACGCCCGGCCTCTCGCGCAGAAAAAAGCCCCGGCGCCCTCGCCGGGGCTTTCCCCTAGGCGATCAGTTTCTTGGCCAGCCTTATCCCGCTGAACTGCCAGCGCGCGGCCGGGGGAAAGAAATTGCGATAGGTCTCGCGAATATGTTCCGCCGGGGTGGCCGCGCTCCCGCCGCGCAGGACCTGCTGGCTCGACATGAACTTGCCGTTGTATTCGCCCACCGCGCCCGAAGGCGCCTCGTATCCGGGATAGGCTTCATAAGCGCTGGCGCTCCATTCCCAGACCCCGCCGATCACCGCCTGCGCCTCTTGGGTACCGTTCAGCGCACCGGGATGGCAGCGCGCGTCTTCGAACAGGAGCGAACCGCGGACCGGATGGTGCCGGGCGAGAAGCTCGAGCTCGTGTTCGGCCGGCAGCCGGCGTCCGGCCCATTCGGCAAACGCGGAGGCCTCGTAACCACTTACATGGCAGACCGGCTCGTCGTCATTGAGCGGGCGCAAGCCGGCCAGCGTGTATTCCTCCCAGCCCGTCTCGGCTTCGCGCCAGTAGAGCGGGTAGCAGATCGAGTTGGCGTTGATGAAGTCCCAGCCGTCCGAAAGCCACAAGGAGGGCGTCCGGTAACCGCCATCCTCCACGAAGGCGCGAAATTCGCGATTCGTGACCGGACGGCTCGCGATTTCAAAGTCATAGGCGTAGCGTTTGTGACGCGGATACTCGTTGTCGTAGGCGAAGCCAGCGCCATGGGCGCCCAGCTCAACGACACCGCCCTCAAAGCCCAGCCAGTTTATGTCGCCGGTGCCGTGCCCGGCAGCCTGCGGGCCGCGTTGCTCGTAGGGCGCGAAGGGGCGGGGCGAGCGCGACAGCACGTGCTTGATGTCGGTGCAGATCAGTTCCTGGTGCTGTTGCTCGTGATTGATGCCCAGCTCGATCAGGGGCGCCAGCTCCGACCACTCATTGTCGCTGACCGTCTCGATCAGCTCGGCGGTGATCGCCGTGATTCGCTGGCGGTAGGCTTCGACCTCGCGCAGCAGGGGGCGCGACAGCAGGCCGCGATCAGGACGGCTCCAGCGCTTGCCGAGCGCCTCGTAATAGGAGTTGTAGAGAAAGCCGTGCAAGGCGTCGGCGCGCTCGTAGCCAGCCTTGAAGCGCAAGGTGATGAAGGTCTCGAAAAACCAGGTCGTATGGGCGAGATGCCATTTGGTGGGACTGACATCGTCCATGGTCTGGACCTGGCAGTCTTCGGGTTCCAGCGGCTCGGTCAGCGACTCGGTCTGGGCGCGGGTCCGCTCGAACCGCTCCTTGAGGACCGCCCGGTCTTCCAGGTCCGTTCGCATGGCAAGGGCGGGGTGCATGAGGCCTCCAATTCGGTCGTCTTCGCCAGTATTTCGCGGCGTCAGCGCAGGAACAAGACTAGAACGCAGAGCCGATTTGTCGACCCGGATCTATACGCTGAAGAACTCCCGCCAGATCACGATCACCACCGCGCCCTGAAACCAGATTGTCAGAGCGAAGCTGGTCGCACCGAACAATGCCGCGCCCATGAGGGCCAGCGCCCGCACCGGTCGCTGGAGGCGGGCCTGCCAGCGTTCGGAGCGCGTCGCGTAGGGCGAGGTGATGATCTCGTTGATGTCGTCAAAGCCACCCCGCAGCAGCATGGCCGCGATCCAGAGGAGAGAGAACGCCCAGACCCATTGCATGATCCGGATCCAGGTTTGCATAACCGGGTCCTGCAGCAGGTCGTTCCATGGCAGGTCAAACGGCATGCATCACCTCCGCGCAAGCGCGTGCAGCCTAGCTCACGCAGACCTGCCCGCCTAGCGCGCAACCCAATCGCACAGCGCGTCGATCCCGTTTGCCACCCGCGGCGCGATCGTCCGCACGAACGCCTCGTCCAGCGTCTGGCCGGGCTCGATGGCGTCGAGCGCTGCCTGGCCGTCAAAATCGACAAAGGCGAGCCGCAGGGACAGCTCATGAGTGGATCGTCCGAAGGCGGAGCCGGGCAGGGTCGCGACCCCGGTCTCTTCGAGCAGGCGTTCACACAGCGCGGTGCTGTCGCCAATGCCGCGTGCTTGCAGCTGTTCGCGATGCGCGGAGAAGTCCGGGAAGGCATAGAACCCGCCCCGGATCGGGTTCAGCCGGGCTCCGGCGCCTTCCAGCTTGATGGTGGTGAAGCGGGCGATCGCCTCCAGGATGCGCCGCGACTTGTCGAGGTAGAGGTCCATTTCCGGACCGCCTTCGAACGCGGTGATAGCGGCGTGCTGGATGGGGGCAGAGACCGAGGTGTAGGTTTCGCTCGCCACCGAGGCCATGGCGTCCCTCAACCAGCCCAGCGCTTTGGGAAAGGCGAGGAATCCGAGACGCCAGCCTCCCGCTCCGGCCCATTTGGAGATCCCGTCGGAGATGATCGTGCCGCCGCGATAGATGCGCGCAGCCGAGACATGGCGGCCATCGAACTGAACTCCGCCGTAAATCTCGTCTGATAGCAACAACATGCGGTAGCGCTGCGCGGTTTCGGCAATCTCGGTCAGGGCTTCGCGTGTGTAGGCAGTGCCGGTCGGATTGCCAGGAGAATTCAGGATGAGCAGGCGCGGGCGTTCCGGGTCGCGAGCACATACCGTATCGAGCCCGCGTGCCGTCACGCCCTGCCCGTGCTCGATCTCGGTTGGAAGCCAGGTCACGCGGCGCCCCAGTATCTCGGCCTGTGGCGCGTACGAGACCCAGCTGGGCGTCGGGATGACCAGATCGCCGTAATAGGCCAGCTGGAGCAGGAACATCAGCTCCTTCGTGCCCGGGCCGATCAGGATATCTTCCGGCTCGAAATCGAGGCCCTGAGTGCGATGCAGATACCCGCAAATGGCGGCACGCAAGGCCGGAAGTCCCTGGACGGGAAGATAGTCCTTCTGATGCGCATTGCTGGCGAGTGCACGCTGCATGATGTCCGGGACCGGAAAGGGCGACTGGCCGAGGCCGAGCCGGCAGACGGTGCGGCCCTGCGCGGCCAGCCGCGCCGAGCGCTCATTGATTGCCAACGTCGCCGACAGTCCCAGGCCGCGCACATTCAGGCTGAGCTGGATACTGGGCGAGACCGGTCCGAGGTCGGCGGAAAAGGTGTCGGGCATGGGGCGCTCCGCCTGTGGCATCGAGAGCGTGTCAGGATGGCGGCGCGGTGCTCCGCCGTCTAGCCGGAGACGCGGGGAAAACTTGCCGCGGTCGCTGTGGCGGCGCTGTCCTGTGAGCCATCGCGATCGTGCATTGCGATGGCGGCCCCGCGGCCTTTATGGTCGTGCCCAAGCAACGTTAACCCAATGGAGAATAGCCCCCATGCGCGCTTTGGTCTGTGAAGAGTTTGCCCCGTACGAGGAGCTGTCGGTTCACGACGTGCCGGATCCCGAGCTGGCCGAGGGCATGGTCATGGTCGACGTCAAGGCGGCCGGGGTGAACTTCCCGGATGTGCTCCTCGTTGAGGGCAAATACCAGATGAAGCCGCCGACGCCTTTCGTGCCGGGTATGGAGGCGTCCGGGGTTGTGTCAGCGCTGGGCGAGGGCGTCCAGGGTGTGGAAATCGGGCAGCGCGTGATCGTGGCCACGATGCTGGGCGCGTTCGCGGAGAAGGTTCCTGCTGCGGCCAACCAGCTTGTGCCGATGCCGGATTCGATGAGCTTTGAGGAAGGCGCTGCTTTCACGACGATTTACGGCACGAGCTATCATGCCCTCAAGCAGCGCGCCGACCTGAAGAAGGGCGAGACGATCCTCGTCCTTGGCGCCGCAGGCGGCGTGGGTCTGGCCACGGTCCAGATTGCAAAGGCGATGGGCGCCACGGTGATTGCCGCCGCCTCCAGCGCGGAGAAGCTCCAGATCGCCAGCGACGCCGGTGCCGATCACCTTATCAACTATGCCGAGGACGACCTGAAGAAGGCAGTCAAGGAGCTGACCGGCGGCAAGGGCGTCGATGTCGTCTACGATCCGGTCGGGGGCGATCTGGCCGAGCCGGCGCTGCGCGCAACCGGATGGGGCGCGCGCTATCTGGTTATCGGGTTTGCGGCCGGAGACATCCCCAAGATTCCGCTCAATCTGGTCTTGCTGAACAGCCGCGATATTCGCGGCGTGTTCTGGGGCTCCTGGGCAGGCCAGTTCCCGCGCGAGAACGCCCAGAACATCAAGGAATTGTTCGACCTTTACGAGGCCGGAAAGATCAAGCCGCGCATTTCGGCGAGCTATGATCTTGAAGAGTTCAAGCAGGCCTTCGCCGACATCATGGAGCGCCGGGTCAAGGGCAAGGTGGTGCTGACCACCTGAGCCCTATTTGACGATCCTGGGCTTCGGCCGCTCGCCGCGTGCGGTGACGGTTTCGACCTCGCTGAATTCGGCGGGCGGCACGAAGTCCTTTCGGAACCACGGATATTTCGCCGTGTCGAAAATATCGTCGAGCCATTCGAGGACCTTGCGGACCCGCGTCACGCGGCGTTGCTCGGGGTGGTAGAACATCCACAGCTTGACCGGAATGACCAGGTCGAGATCGAGGAAGACCAGGTCCGGGAAGCGCTGCGCGATATAGGTCGGGGCCATCGCGATGATGGAGCCTGACCGGATGGCTTCAAGCAGGACCGAGCTGGAATCGGTGGTCAGCGAGGGCTTCATCATCTTCTTGATCGCCTGGGCGTCGCTGGGCCAGGCGTCGCGTGTTTCCTCTTCGTAGCTGACCAGATCGCCGAGCCGGTGCATCAACGCGTCCACGAGGCCGTCCGGCCGTCCGTACGTGTCGAGATAGGCGCGTGACGTGAACGGCACGAAGTGGAGCGTGGCCAATTCCTTGGGCACCAGGTCCATGCGCTTGTTCTGGGTGTATTGAAGCGTCACATCGGCATAGGGGTCGATGGGCTTCTCTCCCGCCTGGACCGTGGACAGCTCGAGCTTGATGAGCGGATTGGCCTCCACGAAGCCGGGAAGCTGCTTGGCGATCCAGTAGCTGGCGATCCCGTCCGGGGCCGTGACGCGCACGCGACCGGCCTCGGCCATGTCGGCCTGTCCCGCGACTCGCCCGATATCGTTGGCGGTACTTTGCATGGTCTGGACCAGCGTCCAGATGCGCTCGCCGACATCAGTCAGTTCCACGCCGTCGGCGCCGCGCGTCACAAGGCGCGCGCCGATGCGCATTTCAAGCTGCTCGAGCCGGCGACTCACTGTTGGCTGGACCACACCAAGAAGTCGCGCGGCCTTGCTCATCGAACCGGCAGACACCAGGGCGTGGAAGATTTTCAGGTCGTTCCAGTCGAATCGAGGTTCTCGTTCTGAACTGGACACTGATCAGCCTCCTGCTTTTTTACGCATGGGGTCCATTCCACTTTTGGTGCAGCGCGGCGCTCTAGAATTCGTTAAAGTTTTATTAACGGGTAGGCGAGGGCTGCATGACTGTACACACACGCTTTAGTGGAGCGCCGCGTTCGGACCAACCGCGCAACGCGCTCCTCAAACAGATTTTGAGTCGCCGCGGTTTTGAGACCGCATTTGATCTAAGCACCATTGAGGCAGCGTTAACAGTCGGCGATAGCGTTCTGGGCGGCGGGCATGCCGATCCGCGCACCGTTCAGGCCTGCGAGGAGAAGACCCGCCGGTGCTTCTTCGTGCGCCGCGACGCGGCTGGCGCGGTGGAGGGCTTCATTGCATTGCTCTATCTCAACCGCGCCGGTTACCTGGCGCTGGTCGACGGGCAATTTTCACCTGTGCAGCCTCGGCTCGAACACCTGACCGACGCCGATGAGGACGCGGCGGCCATCTACGTCTGGTGTCTGGCCGGCCGGGGCGAAGAGACGCGCCGTGCGCTGGTGCGCGCCGTGACCGAGGCTCGCCGCCGCGCCTTCGAGCATATTCCGCTCTTTGCCCGCCCCGTGAGCCGCGAGGGCCGGATGATGACGGCCGCGCTGGACGCGCCCAACGGGCCCACGGCCTGGCTGGGCTGGATCCCCCAGGCTCAAATCCCCGAAGATCGCCAGCCCGACGTGTCTCAGCCTATAGAAGAGGGGGTGTCCGCCGATGGACGGATCTAGACCGGACGATTTCAACCGGGGCCCGGGACCCGTCACGGTTCGCGTGGTGCGCACGCTCGACGAGTTTCAGAAGATCGTGGCGATGCGCGCCCTGATCTACATGGCTGAGCAGGATTGCCCGTACGACGAGGAGTTCGACGGCAATGACCTGGCCGGCGCGACCCACCTGCTGGCCGAGATCAATGGCGAGCCGGTCGGATGCATGCGCGTGCGCTGGTTCTGCGAATTCGCGAAGGTCGAACGGTCCTGCGTGCGGCCCGACTACCGGTCTCACCGGATCGGTTATGTCATGATGGACCGGGCGATCGACCTGATCCGGGCCAAGGGCTACCGCAAGGTTCTGGGCCACGCCCAGGACCATCTTGTCGGCTACTGGGAGCGCTATGGCCTGCTCCCGCGCGAGAACCGCAAGACATTCGTATTCTCCGAGCGCTCCTACCGCGAAGTGCTCGGCGTATTCCCCGAACGAGAGGATGCCCTGACGCTGGATGTCGACCCGCTCATTCTGGATCGGCCTGAAGGCGCATGGGATCGGCCCGGGCCGCTTGACCGGTCCATAGCCCGGGGCGCAAAGTCCGGCGCACAAACTCAATCTGCGCAGAGTGAGACGGCGCGGTCGAAGGCTGGTGCCGGCACTTCCGGTGCCGGTCGCAGGAAGACCGGGCGCAAGGAAAAGGTCTAGATCATGAAACTTGGGGCTCCCATCCTGCTATGCATGGATCTTCAGCAGGAGTTTGTTGTGCCCGGTCGTCCCTGGGCTGATCCCGAAGGAGAAGAGATCGCTGAGATCTGCGTCACCGTACTGCGCGCCGCGCGCGAGGCCGGGTGGACGATCATTCATAGCCAGCTTCACCGCGGGGGTCCGATGCTTGACGGGCAGGGGCTGCACCAGTCGATCCCTGGATGCGAGCCCAAGCCCGGAGAGGTCTTGCTGCGCCGTGCCGGAATTTCCGCCTACGCCCATCCCGAACTTGATTCCATCATGCAGGGTGCAACCAGCGGAGTGGTTATGATCGGGTTTTCCGCGCCGATGTCGTTGACCACCACGCTTTATGATGCGGAAGACCGCGGCCAGCCGCTCAAGCTGCTGGAAGAGGCCTGCGGCTCGGCCGAGGTCGGCGACTGGAGCGCAGAACACACGCGCGGCCTGTGCATCGCCACGGCGCGAAAACTCAACCGCTCGGTTACACGCGATGATTTTGCCGATGTTTTCGGCGTGCGTATCCCCCATGAAATGCACCTTCGTACGCTGGCCAAGTCGCGTCTGCGTCTCGTCCCGTAGGCGCTTGGCGCTTGCAGCTGTGTGCTTCGGCTGGTTTGTTTCACGCAATACGAACACGGGGAGGGTGTCGATGTTCTTTCATAGCGTGGCCGGTATTGTGATCGGACTGGCCGCTGGCCTGGGCCAGATGGAGATGGCTTCTGCAGATGGTGACCGCGAGCCCGCCTGGTCGATCGTGGTTCACGGCGGTGCCGGCGTGATCGAACGCGGCGACATGGATGAAGCCACGGAGACCGCTTATCGCGAGGCGCTCGAGGCTGCGGTCACCCGGGGCGGAACCCTGCTGCGCGAGGGGCGCTCGGCCCAGGAGGTCGTGGAACTCGTGATCCGCGATTTCGAAGACGATCCGAAATTCAATTCGGGGCGCGGCGCGGTCTTTACCGCCCAAGGCACCAACGAGCTTGATGCCTCCATCATGCGCGGTTCCGACCTTGCCGCCGGCGCCGTTGCCGGCGTGCGCGAGGTTCGTCACCCCATCTCGCTTGCAATTGCCGTGATGGAAGACAGCCCGCATGTGATGTTGTCGGGTGAGGGCGCTGAGGCTTTCGCCCTCGAGCAGGGCCTTGAGGTCGCTCCGCCCTCTCATTTCTTTACCGAGCGCCGCTGGCAATCGATGGAGCGCGCCCTGCGCAATCAGGGACTGCCTGTGCCCGCGCGGCCCGAAGGCGTCCCGGCACCAGAGCTGATCGAGGAAGGTGCGCTTGACCTGATGGAACGCGAACACGCGTTCGGCACGGTCGGCGTTGTCGTGAAGGACCGGAACGGGGACACGGTTGCAGGCACCTCGACCGGCGGGACGACCGCCAAGCGCTGGGGCCGGATCGGGGATTCTCCGGTTATTGGCGCCGGGACCTATGCCATCGGCGATTGCGGCGTGTCGGCGACGGGCACGGGGGAGTATTTCATCCGCCTCGCGGTTGCGGCGCGCATCTGCATGAACGCCCGGGATGGTGTGCTTGACGCTGCCCAGGCCGGTCAGCTGGCTGCGGATCGTGTGATCCAGGCCGACCTGACTGCCCTCGGGGGCGATGGCGGCATTGTCATGCTCTATCGAGGCGTGCCGGTGTGGAGCTTTAACACGCCAGGCATGTACCGTGCCTCGCTGGTAGAGGGTGAAGAGCCGCGCGTGGCCATCTACGCGGACGAGGGCTGACGCGTGCCGGAGCCGGTTCTGCGCAATGTCTTCGCCACTCCGGTTATCGAGGCGGTCCTGGATGCGATGCCGGACCAGATCGGTACGTTGAAAAGCACAATCCAGGAGCGCAGGCAAACTCACCCCGGTCAGGCATCGCGGTCCAATATTCTTGGCTGGCATTCCGATTCCAAGATGATCGAATGGGCCGGGGGCCCCGCTCAGCAGCTTGCCCGTTCCACGCTCGAAACCTGTATCGGCTACACCCACGATCTGGGGCGCGCCAAGGATGCCGGCCCGCGGTTCGAATTCGGGATGGAGATGTGGGCCAATGTCTCTCCGGCGGGCGCATCCAACCAGATGCATGCCCACCCGGGATCGTTCTGGTCGGCTGTCTTCTACGTGGACGATGGTGGGGATCTCGACGAGGGGCAGCTGGTGCTACTCGATCCGCGCTTTCCCACCAATCGTGTGGCAGCGCCCGACATTGCCATGGGCGAACCGCCGGACCCCGGCCAGCCGCTGTCTCAGCTCCTGATCCGTCCTGAGATCGGCAAGGTGGTGATATTCCCGTCTTGGCTGATGCACGCGGTCCGCCCTCATAACGGCCCGCGCGACCGGATTTCCATCGCGATGAATATTCTCGTCAGACAGGTTGCCTAGTGGCGCCGGGCAGGGCACGGGGCTTTTAATTAGTTACAAATGTAACTAGTTTCACGAAGACGCTTCTCGTTTCTGAACGGAGACTCCCATGGCCCGGAAATGGATTTACGCCTCGCGCCGTGAAGGCATCGCCTCGCGCCAGGCTCACGCAGACATGCCCGAAGGTACGTTCGAGCGCGAGATGAGCAAGGAGGGCTTCTTCGGCCCCGCCGCCTTCCTCCATCACAAGAACCCGCCGACGGGATGGACCGATTTCGACGGGCCGCTGAAACCGCGCGCCTTCGATCTGAACCGGCTCAATATCGCGGAGGCTTCGCCCTGGCAGTCCTCGCGCGTCCTGAATAATGCCGCGTGCGATATCCGCTTCTGGAAGCTCTCAGGCGCCATGCAGACGCTGGCGCGCAATGGGGACGGCGACCAGCTTCTCTTCATTCACGCCGGCAAGGGCGATCTCTATTGCGATTTCGGCCATCTGGCGTACGAACCGGGCGATTACATCATTCTGCCGCGCGGCACGATGTGGCGCCTGGCGCCGGACGACGAGACGGCGGTTCTGATGATCGAGGCCACCAACACCCACTACACGCTTCCCGACAAGGGGCTGGTGGGTCCGCACGCCATCTTCGATCCCGCGATGCTCGACGTTCCCGAGATGGATGACGCGTTCCGCGACCAGCAGGCCGAGGCCGGCGAATGGCGCGTCGAGGTGAAGAAGCGCGGCGAAGTCAGCACGATCACCTACCCGTACAACCCGCTGGACGCCGTGGGCTGGCATGGCGAGTTGCACCCGGTGCGGCTGAACGTCCGCGACATCCGGCCTCTGATGAGTCACCGCTATCACCTGCCGCCGAGCGCCCACACGACCTTCCTGTCGGATCGCTTTGTGGTGTGTACCTTTGCGCCGCGCCCGTTCGAAAGCGATCCGGGTGCGCTCAAGGTGCCGTTCTTCCACAATAACGACGATTACGACGAAGTGCTGTTCTACCATGCCGGCGATTTCTTCAGCCGGGACAATATCGATGCCGGCATGATGACCTTCCACCCGAGCGGCTTCACGCACGGGCCGCATCCCAAGGCGTTGAAGAACATGCTCAAGCAGACCAAGGAAGCGACAGACGAATACGCGGTGATGATCGATACGCGCGATCCGCTCGATGTCGGTGAGGGCGCGGCGAGCGTGGAGAATCCCGACTACGTGAATTCGTGGCGGCATCGGGAGCCGGCCGAGTGAGCGCACGCGATCTGATCCTCGACCCGGACTGGCATCTGGATGCGCTCGACCTTCAGGCTGGGCAGGCTGTCTTCGTCAAAGCATCGCGTAGCCTGCTGGAGGAGACCCCATTCCTTGATGATCGGCTCGACCGAAGCGGTCTGGAGAGTCGGTCCGTCAGCCTGCAGGACTTGGCCAGGGCGGATATTCCCGCCCCCGCCCGGTCCCCGGTCTTCATCTGGCATTCTGCATTTTGCGGGTCCACGCTCCTGGCCCGGCTGCTCTCCGGGACCGGGCATGGCCTGTGCCTGCGAGAGCCGGGCGTGCTCATGGCACTCTCCAGTCTCAAGCGGCATAATCATGCCGACGCGTTCCGCTCGCTGACTCCCGTGGTGTTCAAGGCGCTCGCCCATCAGGCCGGCGACGGCGAGCGCGTGATTTTCAAGCCGACGAACATCGTCAACAATCTTATCCTGGAAGCCGCACAGATATTCCCTGAGTCCCGCAACATCTTCGTGACGAGTGAGCTCAGAGAGTTCCTGATCTCGATCGCGAAGAAGAATGAGTCCGGACGCGCGTTTGCACGCCGGATCTATGCCATGTTCGCACGGGACGGGTTGCGTGCCGGGTCGATCCCTCCCGACCAGGCCTTGTCTCTGACCGACATGCAGATCGCGGCACTGGTCTGGCTGATGGAGGTCGAGCAGATGCGCGCCGCCCAGACAGCATTGCCGGCCGAACGCTCCGCCTGGCTGGATGGCGACCGCTTCATCGGTGCGCCAGCCCCCGCACTGAAGGCGGCGAGCGCGTACTTCGAGCTTGGCTTCGACCCCGATGAGATCGACACTCTCGTGAGCGGGCCTACGCTCAATCGCGATGCGAAGGACCCCGGCCGCGCCTACGGCGCCGGAGACCGCGCCCGCGAAGCGGATCGGATAACCGAGGCTATGGGGCCGGACCTGCAACGCATTGTGGATTGGGCGTTCAAGGTCTTGCCCGATATCCCGCGCGCCGACTATCTCGCACGCGCTCTGGTTTGATCGGATGCAGGCGAACAGACCCGGGCAGCAGGAGAAGAAAGCAATGACAATCCCCGATCCGCTTCGCGCGGGCTTTGAACGGTTTCGAGTCAGTCAGTTTGAGTCCCAGCGCCGCGTGTGGCGCGAGCTGGCCAAGGGCCAGAAACCGCACGCGCTGGTGATCGGCTGCGCCGATAGCCGAGTTGACCCGGCCGCCATCTTCGATGCCGGGCCGGGCGAGCTGTTCATCGTGCGCAATGTGGCCAACCTCGTGCCCCCTTATGAGCCGGATTCAGGCCATCACGGGGTCTCCGCGGCGCTGGAGTTTGCGGTCAAGACCTTGGGCATCGAACATGTCGTCGTGCTCGGTCACAAGGATTGCGGCGGCGTCCATGCGGCCGTGACCGGGGCTGCGGAAGGCACGGAGTTTGTTCATCGATGGATCAGCCCGCTTCAGTCAGCCCTCAGCGAAAGCCGCCATCACTGCGGATATGACGCGCCGACCGAGACGCTCTGCAACGATCTTGAATTGCGGTCGGTTCAGCATTCCCTGGACCGTCTGCTGAAATTTCCGTTCGTTGCCAAGGCAGTCGAGGCTGGGACGCTCGCTCTTCACGGTGCGCGGTTCGGCATCGCTGACGGCCAGCTGGAGTGGCTTGAGCGCAATGAAGGCTTTCAGCCCGTGAGCATTTGACGTTCCCGCGCGTTTGTCCCACGCACGGGCCTTGAAGGTGGACCCGACTTTTCCTGCTAGACGGAGACCTGCATAATGAAACTCGCTTCTCTCAAGAACGATACGCGCGATGGCCGCCTGGTCGTGGTCAGCAAGGATCTGACCTGGTGCGCGGACGCGACCCATATTGCTCCGACGCTGCAGGCTGCGCTGGACGACTGGGATCGCGCCGAGCCGGCGCTGCGCTCGCTGGCCGATGAATTGATGCGGGAGGCGATCCCGCGCGAGCGCTTCCATGAGCACGACGCCCTCTCGCCCTTGCCGCGATCCTTCCAGTGGGCGGACGGATCGGCCTACGTCAATCACGTGGAGCTCGTGCGCAAGGCGCGGGGCGCCGAGATCCCGGAGAGCTTCTGGACTGATCCGCTCATGTACCAGGGCGGCTCTGATGCCTTCCTCGCGCCGCGCGCCCCCATTCCGCTTGGCGATGATAGCTGGGGCTGTGATTTCGAGGCCGAAGTGGCCGTGGTGACCGGGGACGGTCCCCAGGGGCTTTCTGCCGACGAGGCGAAATCCAGGATCCGGCTCATCATGCTGGTCAACGACGTCTCCCTGCGCGGTCTCATCCCGGGCGAGCTGGCCAAGGGGTTCGGCTTCTTCCAGTCGAAGCCGCCGAGTGCGTTCAGCCCGGTTGCCGTAACGCCGGACGAGCTGGGCGAGGCCTGGGATGGCCACAAGGTGCATCTTCCCCTGCGCTCCACCTTGAATACCCGGCTGTTCGGCGAGCCCGAGTGCCATGTCGACATGACATTCGATTTTCCCCAGCTCGTGGCCCATGCCGCCAAGACGCGTCCGCTGACCGCCGGCACGATCGTCGGATCGGGCACGATCTCGAACAAGCTGGATGACGGTCCCGGCAAACCGGTCGATGAAGGTGGCAAGGGCTATTCCTGCATCGCGGAGATCCGGATGATCGAGACGATCAAGGACGGCTCTCCGAAGACGCCATTCATGACGCCGGGCGACACGATCCGGATCGAGATGGCCGACAAGGATGGCAAGTCCATCTTTGGAGCCATCGAACAGGAAGTCGTTCGCTACAGCCGCTAGCGACCACCTCAACCCCGGGCCTGACGGCCCGGGGTTTTCAGTTGAGGGGGGCGGAGCCGGCCTTGAGCACGTAGCGCGAGCCGTCAAAGCCTTCGAACAGCTCGATCGTTCGCGGATGACCCACCGCGCCGTTATGCGCGTCCGGCAGAAGGTTCTGTTCGGACACGTACGCCACGTAGTGGCTTTCCTCATTCTCGGCCAGCAGATGATAGAAGGGCTGGTCGCGACGCGGACGGATCGCGTCGGGGATGGCCTGGTACCAGTCCTCCGAGTTGGCGAATTCAGGATCGACGTCGAATATGACGCCGCGAAACGGAAACATCCGGTGGCGCACCACGTCGCCAATGGAGAATTTCGCGTCTCTTGCCTGCATGACCGGGTCTCCGTCCTGTTTGCGAACAAATCTATTTAGGGTGCGCCTGGCCCGCTTCGAGGGGGTGGAACTGTCTCTGCTCCTGGCCGGACCCGGACGGCAGCTTTCGATATGACACAGGCGTGTTATCATCGCGTTCAAACGACAGGTTGACGGCATCGGGATTCGTCTGACCGCGCGGTCGATTGTGTTGCACATCAGGCAGCCGCGCGAAATGGCATCCGGGCCCGTCATGTAAAGGAAAACATCATGGCCAAGGACGCTGCCGGCGAGGAGCCGGCGCGCCAGGGCCCAAATCGATCCCGGAAGGCAGGCCGGGGCGAACCGCTCTTCGGAGCGATCGATCTGGGTACGAATAATTGCCGGATGCTTTTGGCGCGCAAGACGCGCGAGGGGTTTCGCGTCGTCGATGCCTATTCTCGAATCGTACGGCTGGGCGAGGGGCTGGGTGCCAGCGGCCGCCTGTCCGATGAGGCGATGGAGAGGGCAATCGAGGCGCTGAGCGTCTGTGCGCAGCGCATTGAACGCAAGAATGTCCAGAAACTGCGCGCGATCGCGACCGAGGCGTGCCGCCGGGCAGCCAATGGCGTCCATTTTATCGAGCGCGTGAAGGCCGAGACGGGCCTCGATCTGGAAATCGTGACTGCCGAGGAAGAGGCGCGCCTGGCCGTCCAGGGCAGCCTGGATCTGCTGGACGAAACTCTGGATGCGGCCGTGGTCGTCGACATTGGCGGCGGGTCGACCGAATTGTGCTGGGTCGACCTGGCCGAGTGGCGGGCCCGCGGCGGACTGGCCGAGGGCGGTCGCCCGCCCTTGCGGGGCTGGTCGACCATGCCGATGGGCGTCGTCACCCTGTCCGAGCAGTTTCCGGAGCCGGAAGGCGAGTCCGAACGCGCCGAATGGTATGAGGCGATGAAGGCTCAGGTCCGTCAGTACATGAAACCGCCCAAGGGCGCGCGCCGACTGCGTCCGCTCTTCGAGACCGGCCGGGCCCACATGGTGGGGACGTCCGGGACAGTCACCTCGGTGGCGGGGGTTTATCTCAATCTGGATCGCTATGACCGCTCGCGGGTCGACGGCTTGTGGCTGGACAGTGCGGACGCGCGCGAGGTGTGCGCGCGTCTGGCGTCGAAAGATGCGGACGGCCGGTCGAAGGAAGGATGTATAGGAACCGAGCGGGCCGATCTCGTGCTCGCCGGCTGTGCGATTCTCGAGACCGTGATGGATTCCTGGCCGACCGAGCGCATGCGTGTAGGCGACCGCGGACTTCGCGAAGGTCTTCTGTTAAACCTCATGCGGAAGAAGCGCCGGCGCGGGCGACGTGGCCGCGGACGGTCCTCGGGAAAGGATAGCTAGCGATGAGCGACGATGGCGAAGAACGCCGCCGGCGCCGGTCCGGCCCCATGAAAAAGGGCGGGGATGCCCGCGCGGCCAAGCAGTTTCATACCAAGGTCAAGACCGCACGCGGCCGCAAATACTCCTCCAAGCTATGGCTGGAGCGGCAGCTCAACGACCCCTACGTCTTGCGTGCCAAGCAGGAAGGGTATCGCTCGCGCGCGGCGTTCAAGCTGTCCGAACTTGATGACCGCTTCCATTTTCTCAAGCCGGGTATGCGCGTGGCCGATCTCGGCGCTGCGCCGGGCGGCTGGGTCCAGATCGCGCTGGAGCGGGGGGCGTCGACGGTGGTCGGTGTCGACCTGATCGAGATCGAGCCGATCGGCAACGCGACCCTGATGGTGCTGGATTTCACCGAGCCGGATGCGCCGGACCGCGTCCGCGAGGCGCTGGGCGGACCGGCCGATGTGGTGCTCTCCGATCTGGCGCCGTGGACTACCGGGCACAAGCAGACCGACCATTTGCGGATCATGTCGCTGGTCGAGGCGGCGGCGTATTTCGCCATCGATACCCTGAAGCCGGGCGGCGTGTTTATCGCCAAGGTCTTTCAGGGCGGCGCCGAGGGCGACGTGCTCGACATGCTCAAGGCGCGCTTCGAGAAGGTCCGCCACGCCAAGCCGGACGCGAGCCGGGCTGAAAGTGCGGAAACCTACCTAGTCGCGACGGGTTTTAGAGTGTAAAGTGTTTTTCGAACAATGTTCGAGGTAAGCATGAACGCTCCGGCTCGTTTCGATTCCCATTCGGTCTACACGCCTGATTTCCCCCATGGACCCGTGCGCCCGTTCCGCGCGTGGAAAGCCTTCTGGGGTCTGGTTGGAGACCGGGACGACACCCGCTTCGTGTTCGATTTCTTCCAGGCTGTGAACGGCAAGACAGCCGGCCCGTATTTCCGCCGCTATCTGGCAAGCGAGTTCGGTCAGAAGACGCTCGCTGACCCCGAATACATCGACACGCTGCTGCTCGACCGGCGCCGTCTTGAGGCGGCCGGGCCCGACAGTGTCGCCGCGGCCTACCTTCATTATCTCGACAGCGAGGGGCTCCATCCGCTTGGCGTGCACGATGCGGCCGTTGCCTCTGCGCCTGAACTCTATGCCCGGATGGATCGCGATTACCCGGAATATTCGGTCATGCGGCGGACCACCTCGATCCTGCACGATCTGTATCACGTGCTGACCGGCTATGGCCGCGACCCGCTGGGCGAGGCGGTCCTGCTGGTCTTCTCCGGGGTCCAGAGCGGCAATCGCGGCGCGACCTGGCTCGGACATCTCGCCGGATTGCGCATCCGCTCGGAAATGAGGTCCTGGCCGGTCGGCAAGATGATGCGCAACACCACGCGGATGGCCAGGGAGGCCGACGATCTCGGGCTGACCGATCCGGCAAGCTATCTCCATCTGCCACTGGACGAAGCCCGCGCCCGGTTCAACCTCAAGCCGGATCCGGTCTACCGGCATTTGCGGGACACCTACACCGGACCCGAACCTGTGTCCGGCGCATCCTAGCTTCGACCCGCGCGGGCCGCCCCGGCGGACCTTCATTTCCTTTCGATCTCGTCGCTTTCCCGGACCCGCATCTCCCTGGCCGGGCCGGTCGGGTGTGCGCAGGGACGGGCGGGTGGCAGACCCGGCTCTTGCCTCGCCCTAAAAATCTGTTAAAGCGGCCCCGCAAGAGAGAAGGAGGTCTCCCCATGGAGATTCGCGAAGGTCTCACCTTCGACGATGTGCTCTTGCAGCCCGGCGCATCTGAAGTTCTACCCGCCGATGCGGATATCCGCACGCGCGTCACCCGTGACATTCCGCTCAACATTCCGATCCTGTCGGCCGCCATGGACACCGTCACCGAGGCGCCGCTGGCGATCGCGATGGCCCAGGCCGGCGGTCTGGGTGTGATCCACCGCAACATGACCAATGAGGAGCAGGCCGAGGAGGTCCGCCGGGTCAAGCGGTATGAGAGCGGGATGGTGGTCAATCCGATCACGATCAGCCCCGATGCGCGCCTGGCCGAACTTCAGGCCCTGATGGACCGGCACAAGATCTCCGGCATCCCGGTTGTCGAAGGCAGCGAAAACGGTGTGCCCGGCCGGCTGGTCGGCATCATCACGAACCGGGATGTGCGCTTTGCCGAGGACATGAACGAGCCTGTCGCCGACCTTATGACCTCCTCCAATCTGGTCACGGTCAAGCCGGGTGTCGACCAGGCCGAGGCAAGGCGGCTTCTTCACAAGCACCGGATCGAGCGTCTTCTTGTCGTCGACGACGACAACCGCTGTGTCGGCCTGATGACCGTCAAGGACATGGAGAAGGCGCAGGCCTACCCGATGGCCGCCAAGGACGAGCATGGCCGTCTGCGCTGCGCCGCGGCGACCACCGTTGGCGATGCCGGGTTCGAGCGCGCCGAAGCCTTGGTCGACGCCGGCGTCGACGTCGTGGTCATCGATACCGCCCATGGCATGTCGCGGTCCGTGCTCGACCAGGTCCGGCGGATCAAGGCCGCGTCCAACCGCACCCAGGTCATCGCCGGCAACGTGGCCACGTATGACGGCGCTGCGGCCCTGTTTGATGCCGGTGCCGATTGCGTGAAGGTCGGGATCGGACCCGGTTCCATCTGCACCACGCGCGTGGTGGCCGGTGTGGGCGTGCCCCAGCTGACGGCCATCATCGAATCGCGCAAGGCGGCGGACAAGTTCGGCGGCACGATCATCGCCGATGGCGGCATCAAGTATTCCGGCGACATGGCCAAGGCCATCGCGGCGGGCGCGCATTGCGTGATGATGGGCTCGATGCTGGCCGGGACCGAAGAAGCTCCCGGTGAGGTCTTCCTTTACCAGGGCCGGTCCTACAAGGCCTATCGCGGTATGGGCAGCGTCGGCGCGATGGCGCGAGGATCGGCTGACCGGTATTTCCAGAAGGAAGTGTCGGACAAGATGAAGCTGGTCCCCGAGGGCATTGAAGGTCAGGTGGCCTACAAGGGTCCCGTCGGCCCGATCCTGCACCAGATGGTGGGCGGCCTGCGCGCGGCGATGGGCTATACCGGCGCGCTGAATGTCGCCGACTTCCAGGAGAAGGCGGTGTTCGTGAAGATCACTAATGCGGGTCTCCGCGAAAGCCATGTCCATGATGTGGCGATCACGCGGGAAGCCCCGAACTATCCGTCGCCGACCTGACCGCTGGCGGCGCAGTATCCTGAAGAGAGCGCATGGCTGACCGCTATGCGCTCTTTCCATGTCGGGCGGCTATGATCTGCCCATTCTTTTGAAGTTGAGGAGCGGCCCATGCGCGACGGCGGACGCATTGCAGGTGCCATCGAAATCGTCGATGCGGTTCTGAACCGGCACCAGCCGGTCAAGGACGCGCTGCGCGACTGGGGCAAGGCCCATCGCTTCGCCGGATCCGGCGACCGGGCCTGGATGTCCGGTCTGGTGATGGACGCGCTGCGCCACCGCGCCTCGTCGCGGGTCCAGATGGGACAGGACACGCCCCGGGCCCTGGTTCTCGGGGCGCTCCATCGCGGCTGGGGATTGAGCGCCGAGGCGATTGCCGAGCGCCTCGCCGACGATCCTCACGCACCCTCTGCTTTGAGCGAGGCCGAGCTTGCGGCCCTCGACGCGCCATCCGCAGATCTCCCGCTCGCTGCGCAGGCTGAGATCCCCGATTGGCTCGAACCCAGCTTCGTGCGCGCCTTCGGTGGCGATGCGGCGGCCGAGGGGCTCGCCATGGCCACGCGCGCGCCCGTCGACCTGCGCGTGAACACGCTGAAGACCGATCCGGAGAAAGCCCAGGCAGCCGTGGTCGCCAAGCTAAAGGACGCGGCGCTGAGCGAGCTGGTCGCGAACGCCATCCGTATTCCCGGCACCGATCCGCGCGCGAAGGCCCCTCCGGCCGATGCGATTCCCGCCTATGGAAAAGGCTGGGTCGAGGTCCAGGATATCGGCTCTCAGATTGCGGCCCTGGCGGCCGGCATGATCGAGGGTGGGCAGATCCTCGATTACTGCGCCGGCGCGGGCGGCAAGACGCTGGCGCTCGCCGCCCTGTCCGCCAACTCGGGACAGGTCCATGCCTGGGACTATGACTGGCGGCGCCTGCGCGCCATCTGGCCGCGGCTGCAAAGGGCGGGCGTCCGCAATGTGCAGGTCCATGACGGCAAGGAAGACGAGGCGCTGACAGCGCTGGCGGACAAGATGGACGTGGTCTTCATCGACGCGCCATGTACCGGCTCGGGCACCTGGCGCCGGCGCCCCGACTCCAAGTGGCGGCTCAAGCCGGAGGCGCTGGAGCGCCGCATCGCCGAGCAGACCGAAGTGCTGGAGCGGGCGAGCCGCTATGTGCGCCCCGGTGGCCGGCTGGTCTACGTGACCTGCTCGATCCTGCCCGAGGAGAACGAGGATCGTGTGGCGGCGTTTCTCGAGTCCGCGCCGGACTTCCGGGCCGAGCCCGCTCTGGGCGCGATGATGGAGACGGGTCTGCTCACCGGCGAGGGCGAGGTTCAGGTCGGCGCCTGCGCGGGCCGCTTCGATGCACTCCAGCTTACCCCGGCGCGAACCGGGACTGACGGCTTCTACATCTGCGTGATGCGGCGCGGCGAGGGCGGGTAGCCCAGCTGCGCCAGGAGCGAGCTGATCTGCGAGATCGAGTGCGCCCGCGCCTTGAGCGGGGCAGGCGCCCGGCCGACACGGTTTCGGGTGAGGGGCTTGCTCAGCAGGGCCTCGCTGTCGCGCTCGGTGCCGACCAGGTCGAGACTTCGACGATGAAACTCGAACACGTCCCGTGGCATCTCCAGCTCCATGAAGGCGAACAGCGCTTTCAGCGTCCGCTTGGGCCTTTGAACGAGGTCTTCATAGCGGACGCGCAGACACCGTTGCGGGCCGATTTCGGCTTCAGCGCGCACACCGGCGCCGGCCAGCCGGGCCCAGTAGGTCAGGGCTGCGAGCGGATCGCGGACATGGTCGAAGGCCTGGCCCGTCTGCGGGTGGCGCCAGTCACGCTCCAGCAACGAGGCTGCGACGTCGCGCCCGTCCCTGACGACATGGACAAATTTCGCTTCCGGCAGCAATCGCGCCAGATCTGCGAAGACGACCACGTTCAGCGGGCTCTTGTCGACGATCTGCACAGAGTCGACCGGGCCGAGCACGCCGATCAGCAATTGCGCCATGTTTTGCCGCACCGCCTCGGAATCGAGCGCGAAATCGGTCGAGTGCAATTGGCCCAGCGACGTTGAAAAGCTCTTCCACTGCATGACGATGGGGGGCGCCAGCACGGTATCCGAACCGCAGTATATTCCAGGATGGGTGGAGAGCAGGGCGCGCAGCAAGGTGAGGCCCGAGCGCGGGCAGCCGCCGAGAAAGACGGGGGCGGGCGCCTCACTCATAGCCGAGCCGGCGCAGATCCGGACCGATAATCGCCTCGACGGTCTGAAGCTGGCCCGCGGTCAGATCCTCGCGCCAGCGGCCGATGGCACGCTTGTCGATCGGCTGCGCCACGCGCTCGGCACTGGTCTCGTTCTCACCGGCGTTCGGCCGGAAGATCCTCGTGTGATCGAGCGTCGCCGGGTCGACCTCTTCGCCGAGAAACGCGAACAGCGCGCTCAGCGTCGCATCGGGAGACCGGGCGAGGTCTTCGTAGCGCAGCTGGTGAAACTGTCCATCATCGGCCATGTCTTCGGCCGCGTGAACCGAAGCCTGCCACAGACGCGCTGCCGCGGCCGGGTCGGTGACGATATCCATCGGCTGGCCCGTGCGGGCGTCGGTCCAGTCAAGCTTCAGCAGAGACGCGACCACGTCGCGCCCGTCGCGGATCACCGTGATCAGCGGGCTCGACGGAAAGAGCTGACGCAGCTCTTTGAAATGCAGGGCATTGGCCGGGGTTTTCTCGGCAATCCGCTGGCCGGCATGGGTCTCGCTCAGGCCGGACAGAAAGCCGGAGATCGCGCGGGCGAACACGCCGTTGAGATGCGCTTCGTCAATCCCGGCCTGGCGGCTCAGCGTGGTCAGACTGGTTTGCTTGATCTGTTCGGAGAGCGAGCACAAGGACGGGATGACCCGCAGCTCCGGCCCGCAATAGATGCTGCCCGTGGCGTTGAGCAGGGCGCGCAATAATGTGGTGCCCGATCGGGGCGCGCCGCCCACGAAGATCGGGCTGCCGGGGAGGGCGGCCGTCATCCTAAACTCCTGACCTGTCTTTTCTTTTTTTCGCTAGGTGTCGGAGTCACGCCGCGATCGGCAAATTAAACTTCCGTCATGACGGGCCTGTTTGGGCCAGAGCTGCCCGGGAGGTATCGCTCGGAGGCCGGTGGTTCCAGCGGTTTTCGGCACGCGTGGACGGCGGATTAAACATGAGTAGGGTTTCGGACAGGAGCGCGAAACGGCCGGTAGCGGACCTGACGCACAATCCCTCTGGTCACGCGGGGCGATCCGCGTTAATTGCGCCTCGCATGAGCTCGATTCAGGAACACCACGAGAAATTGCTCGTGATCGACTTCGGCAGTCAGGTCACGCAGCTCATCGCCCGCCGGCTCCGCGAGAGCGGCATTTATTGCGAGATTCATCCGTTCAACACGGTCGATGACGCCTTTCTGGACAGGTTCCAGCCCAAGGCCGTGATCCTGTCCGGCGGACCGGCCAGCGTGCACGGGGAAGGCACGCCGCGTGCCCCGCAATCGCTTTTCGAGCGCGGAATTCCGGTGCTGGGGATCTGTTACGGCGAGCAGACCATGTGCGCCCAGCTCGGCGGCAGCGTCGAAGCGGCGGAAGAGCGCGAGTTCGGCCGCGCGGATATCGATATCGTCGCCGACAGCCCGCTGCTTGAAGGCCTTGGCGGGGTCGGCCACTCCGAACGCGTCTGGATGAGCCACGGGGACCGGGTCAATGCGATCCCCCCAGGCTTCCAGCCGATCGCGGTGACGCGTCATGCGCCGTTTGCGGCCATTGCCGACGAATCCCGCCGCTTCTACGGTGTCCAGTTTCACCCCGAAGTGGTCAACACGCCCCGAGGCGCGCTGATCCTGCGCAATTTCACGCACGAGATCGCCACCATGAAGGGCGACTGGACGATGTCGGCCTTCAAGGATGAGGCCATCGTCAAGATTCGCGAGCAGGTCGGCGACGGCAAGGTCATCTGCGGCCTGTCCGGCGGGGTCGACAGCTCGGTGGCCGCCGTCCTGCTGCACGAGGCCATCGGCGACCAGCTGACCTGTGTGTTCGTGGACACCGGCCTGATGCGCGATGGCGAGGCCGACCAGGTCGTCGACCTCTTCCGTGAGCACTACAATATTCCGCTCGTCGCCGCGTTCGAGGAAGAGCGCTTCCTCTCCGCGCTCGACGGCGTCAGCGACCCCGAGACCAAGCGCAAGACCATGGGCAAGCTCTTCATCGACGTGTTCGAGGAGAATGCGAAGCTGGCCGGCGGCGCGGACTTCCTGGCCCAGGGCACGCTCTATCCCGACGTCATCGAAAGCGTTTCCTTTGCCGGTGGCCCGTCAGTGACAATCAAGTCGCACCACAATGTGGGCGGACTTCCCGAGCGCATGAACATGCAGCTCGTGGAACCCTTGCGCGAACTGTTCAAGGACGAGGTGCGCGAGCTCGGCCGCGAGCTGGGATTGCCGGAGAGCTTCGTCGGGCGTCACCCCTTCCCGGGGCCGGGCCTGGCGATCCGGATTCCGGGTGCGGTCAGCAAGGACAAGGCCGACGTGCTTCGCCATGCCGACCGGATCTATATCGAGGAAATCAAGAATGCCGGCCTCTATGACGTGATCTGGCAGGCCTTCGCCGTCCTGCTGCCCGTCCAGAGTGTTGGTGTGATGGGCGACCAACGCACCTACGATCACGTCCTGGCCCTGCGCGCGGTGACCAGCGTCGACGGCATGACGGCCGACTATTTCCCCTTCGATCACGATTTCCTCGGCCGCGTCGCCACGCGCATCATCAACGAGGTACGCGGCGTGAACCGGGTCGTCTACGACGTGACCAGCAAACCGCCCGGTACCATCGAGTGGGAGTAGGGGCGTGAGCGAAGACCGTCTCAACAATCTGGAAACCCACATCGCCCAGCAGGAGCAGGTGATCGAGGATCTGTCCGAAGCGCTCGCGCTTCAGCAGAAGGACATCGAACGGCTGAAGGCGCGCCTCCTGCGGTCCGATGACCGCATTGCCGAGCTAGAGGCAGGCCTTGCCACCGCTCCCGGTGAAAAACCGCCTCATTACTAGCCCTTCGCCTAGACCAGATCGCGCGGAATGGTCCGGCTCCAGCTGCGGCTGAACTGGCGCACATCGCCTTCATAGGCGTCGAGCTCTGCGTCGATATGGAAATTGTCCCGGTCGGCGCGCAGCACGGTTCGCGTGCGGCTGCTGACCGACCATGAGCCACGCGACAGGGAGCGCCACCATTCGGTCTCGCCCCGGGCCGAGGCGAAGTCATCACCCCTGGCCGAATAGACCTCGCGCGCCCGCGCGGCGACCGTCAGGTCGATATCGTCGAACCGCATCCGGCCCCGGTCGTCGGTCACTTCAAGGCTCGAGACCTGGCTGGCCAGGTCGTGGGAGACGCGCCAGGTGTGCTCGGGCGCGGCGAGTGTGGTCGTCTCGGGCGGGGGGGCGCTGACGGGATCGCCGAAATCGGGCAGGTCCTCGTCGCTTGCGCGCGGTGGCCGCACCGGCAGGTTCAGCCGGCTGGCGCGAGTCCACAGGGTCAATCGCGCATCTTCGGGCGGGGTCCAGGCCAAAGGCCAGTAGACGCTGGAGATCGACAGCCGGATCCGGTGCCCTGCCGGGATCGTCTGCGCGATATGGTTCATCGGTACGCGCACCTTGTAGCGGCGCCCCGGCTCCAGGGTCTCGGGATGCGCGCGGCTGTCGCGATGGGTGAGGTTCAGAAGGCCATAGCTGATCCGGGTCGCCTGCTGGTCGGGCCTGATATCGGACAGGCGCACCGCGACGAGGGCCACCGGCTTGTCGGAGGCTATGTCGAGCTCCACCTCGGGGCTGCCCATGATTTCGATCGGTTCTTCCAAGCGCTCGGTCTGGAAGATCAGGGAGCCGCCATCCTCCAGGCGTTGATCGCCCGCAAGGTCCGGCCCGTTGGCATAGGAACACCACTTGCCCGCATAAAGGCCCAGCGTGACCGGCGACTGCACGTTGAGCGCTTCCTCTTCCTGACCGGTTTCGGTGTCATCCAGATTCATGCCCCGGCCCAGCCAGTAGGTCTGCGTCTCGATGCGCGGGGACGGCCAGGAATCCTCGGCCACCCACCGTCCCGGCCTGTGGTCGTATTCTGGATAGGGCGGGGCGCTGTCCTGCATCCAGGCGCGGATCATCGGTTCGGACTCCACTCCGTTCTCTTCGCCCTTCAGCCAGCGGTCCCACCAGCGGCGCAGTTCGTGGAGGAAGTCGATGGCCGGCCCGGGGCGCCCGATATGCGGATAGGTATGCCCCCACGGCCCCAGCAAGCCTTTGCGGGGTCCCGACAGGTTTTCCATCAACCGAAAGACCGTGTTGGTATAGCCGTCAGCCCAGCCGCTGACAGCGAAGACCGGGATGTCTACGGCTTCGTAATTCTCGCAGATCGACCCGTGGCGCCAATAGGCGTCGCGGCGCTGATGCTGCAACCAGGTTGTCAGCCACAACCCGCTGCCTTCCAGCCGCTCCTTCCACATATCGCGCCAGCGATCCCCGACCAGGGCCGGATCAGGCGGCATCGTGTTGAAGGAGAACATGACTGACGACCAGGACAGATTGTCGCCAAGCAGCGTCCCGCCCATGTGGTGAATATCGTCCGCATAGCGGTCGTCGCTGGAGGAGACGGTGACCACGGCCTTGAGCTCGGGCGGGCGCATCGCGGCGATCTGGAGGGCGTTGAAGCCGCCCCAGGAGATGCCCATCATCCCGATATTACCGTCGCACCAGTCCTGTCCGGCGATCCATTCAAGCGCTGCAATCCCGTCGTCGAACTCCGATTGCAGGTATTCGTCGGTCAGCACGCCCTCGGATTCACCGCTGCCGCGGATATCGAGCCGGATACAGGCATAGCCATGGCCTGCCAGATATTTATGCGTGATCTCGTCGCGTTCGGTCGTGCCGAAACGTTTGCGGTAGGGGATGTATTCCAGCACTGCAGGAACGGGCGAGGCGTCCGATCCCTTGGGCCGCCAGATGCGCGCGGCCAGGTTCAGCCCGTCTGTGACGGGAATCCAGACGTTTTCCTCTTCGATGATCTCGTGAGGGAAATCTTTGATGATGGTCATGAGGCCAGCGGTAGCGGCTTGATGTGAAAGTGCAGGGAATCGACGCAGCGCGCGAAGGCGTCCTCGATCATCTGCTCGGACTCACCGCCGAGAAAAAGGTCGGCGAGCTCGTAACTATAGCTCTCCTGATAGAAGAGGCTGGAGAGTTGAAGCCCTTTCTCGACGTGAATCTTCGTATCGATATCGGGCAGAATGCGATCGAGCGCGGCAATCTCGTCCTTCGACGGGACACGCTCGACGATGCCATCGGCTTCGAACGATCGGACGATGAATTTCGCAGCGATGGCGTCCTTGCCCTTGCCTTGAGGCATGTCCGGCTCGCGTCCGCGGCACAGGTCGATGGGCACCTTGTGGTGGGAGTGTCCGTCGACCATGCGAAATTGCGGGGCGTGCGATTTGGATATCCGGGGATTGATCTCCAGCAGGTTGAGCGCATCGGTTTCGGGGTCCCAAAAGAACTCCACGTTGAACGGCGCTGAATCAAAGCCGATCCGGCGCAGGAATGTCGATGCCTGCTCGGTTGCCTTCTTCACAACAGTCTCGGGCAACTCCGCCGGATACTGGAAGCGCGAGAAGCTGGAATTGAGCGCGCCGCCGCGCACCGAATCCACGCCGCCATAGATCGTCGTCTCGCCGTTGAAGACGTAGCCTTCCAGAGTGAACTGGCGCGGCGCAGAGATGATCTCCTCGGCCACGACGTAGTTACCGTCCACACTGTCAGGTGCGAAGTCTGACTCCAGACGAGCGAGGAACTGGTTGAACGGCTCGCCCATGAGGTGGATTTTCTGACGGCAGGCGTGAAGCGCCTTGTCCAGGTCCGAGGCGTCCCGGATCATGAAGCCCAGCACGGAGGAATGTCCTTTCACCGGCTTGAGCCAGAACGGGAAGTCCGGCGCGTCCTTGCGGGCCTGCTCCGGCTCGAACGGATTAAGGGCGCGAACCTCCGGGGTCTGTGCGGGCATGGCGGCCCGCTGCTCGCGGCGCATCCACCATTTGTGTTCGCACAGCGCGACCGCTTCCGGCTTCGCGTATGGAATATCGAAATCGCGGCACAGAAGTGACACCAGTGACGAGACCGGAAAATCCAGGTCCCCGATGATTGCATCCGGCTTGCCGCCTGCGTCCTCGATGCCAGCTTTGGCCCTTTGATAGAGATCGTCAAAATCGATCCGGCCATGGGCGGGCTGGACGTCGTCGTGGTGCAGGACAGGCTGGATTTTGGCGCTTTTCATTCCGGGCAATTCCCGGATGAGCGCGAGATTGTACTCGTCGGAACCAATCACAATGATGGTGGCGGTCATGGTGACCTCACGTCTGCTTCTGGAGCCGCAAAGCCGGCCTTCGAAGTATGCTAAGGCAACGGCAGCATTGCCGGATTGTTCCTGCCTCGCTGAAGGTCGTTCGCGTCCAAGGGGCGCTGACGCTAGACGATGAAGCGATCCCAGGAGCCGTAGGTCTTTTCGACCCGCCCCTTGGGCAGGCTCAGCGCAATCAGGGCGAGACCGGCGATCACACCGGCCAGGATCTGGACCAGATCGGCAGACAGGACGAAGGGCGCGACGATCAGCGCAGCGCCGAGCGGCAGGTTCAAGTAGCGCACTGCACGCGCCGATTCTGCGAAGGCGGTAACCGAGACTGTGATGGCCAGCGCGCCGATCAGGTGATCCATATTGGCCATCCAGCCTTCGGCTCCCAGCGTGAGGCGCGTGAACATCAGCCAGACCCCGATCGCGATGCAGCCCAGCAGTGGCAGAGGATAATTCACCCCGCCGAGCAACATCTCTTTGAGCAGAGCCGGGAAGGGGCGATGGAAATCGTCGCGTTCGCGCGTCTCGCCTTCGTCGGTATCGCCGACGAAGAAGATGCGCAGCAGCGGACGGCCCTTCTTCTTGCGGCGGACGAGGAATTGACCGCCCGCCACCAGCTCGTCGAGAGAGAAGGGCACCTGGAGCAGCATCGCCGCAGCCTGGATCAGGCACAGCGTGCACCACGTACCGATCACGATCGGCTGGATGATGATGAAGAAGATCGAGACCGCGCCGAGCGGCACGATCATGACGCCGAATGCGGTAACAAGCCACGGCATGGTTCGCCACCGCCGGTTCGTCCCCATGAGACCAGCCAGAATTTCCAGCATGTAGACGACGGCTCCGACGCCTGCGTCAGGGATCGGCCACGCCTTGGATACGCTGGAGGTCGTGATGTCTTCCGATCCGTTCAGCCCTTCTCCGCGCGTGCCGCTGAAGAACGGGTCCCAGACTCCATCGATATGGCCGAGCTGGAACGCCGTGAGATGGCGCGAGATCAGGAGGCCGACCAACGCCAGCGCGATAATGGGCAGGCGCTGCATCCAGGACGAGGGGGAGAATTCCCAGCCTGGCGGAATATCGGGCCCTGTCTGGGCGGCCGCCGGCGAGACCCCGGGAGAGGGGCGAACGCAGAGTGAAAAGCCGATCACCAGAGCCCCGACCAGGGTTTCGTTGAGATAGGCGTGTGCGGTCGGCGCCCAGAAGATCAGCGGCGCCCAGAGCAGCCAGAACCCGGCTGCGGCCACGACCCATCTCGCCCGCTCGAACCGCAACGACGTCGAGAGAAACGCGAAGATAGTGATCACGGCCCCTGAGAGGACGTCGCTCCACGCCAGCGCCGCCGACCCGTAATCCATCGACATCGGAGATGTGACGAGCCACAGGCCCAGCGCGGCGTTGAGCAGGTGTGCCCAGCGATTGCGGGAGTGTTCGGTGACCCGCTGCGTTTCGCGGCGTTCACGCACCCACTCGGGTGCATCGCTTTTCTCTGCCGCGGTATCCAGCCAGTCCGGCGCGGTCATGCCATGCGCCTCGTACCAGCCCATCGGATCGCGTTTCAGCGCATCGACGATCTTTGGCAAGGTCCGGCGTATGCTGTGTCTGGGATGCCATCCCAGCAGGCGTTTGGCGCGGGAGATGTCGAGCGCGTAATGGTCCTGGGCCATTTCCACCATGAAGGGGCGGATGAACGGCTTCTCGCCCTGGTCGATCGCGTCGGGGACCAGAGGTTCGGCCTTTTCCTGCACCCAGGCGCCGACCTTGGCCACAGGCCCGGGAACCGACAGCGTCTCCCATTCCTCGGCGCCGTGGATGAGTTGTCCGATTTCGTCCTGAAGTTCCTGGTAGGCGACCGCCTCCGGTTCTCCGGCCAGGATTACGCATTCCTCCGGCAGGTCGCTGCGCTTCTCGATTGCGCGCCGGAAGACCTCGATCATGTCCTCGCGGTGGATCATCGACTGCCCGGCCTCGCCTTCGCCCGGGTAGAGCCGGCTTTTCAGATCGCGTTCGTAGATCCGGGCGATCTGATGGGCGAGCGTGGGCACGGCACTTTCATCGTCGTACAGACCCGCCAGGTGCAGAAGCGTGACCGGGATGCTGTCGCGCTCGGCGCGGATGATTTCTTCGGTTTTCGCCTTCGATTGCGGATAGGCCCATTTCGGTTTGACCGGCGCGTCCTCGTCGATCCGTGCGCCCGGTTCGGACGGCTCATGGACGAGCATGGTGCCCGAATAGATGAAGCGCTCCACGTTCAGCTTGCCTAGCGCCCGCATCAGGTTGCGCGTGCCGGTTTCGTTGACTTTCTCGTAGAGCGGGCTCTCTTCGCCACTGAAGTCGAAATAGGCTGCCAGATGCACGACGGCGGCAACATCCCGGCCGTACTCGGCGCAAAAGTCGTTCAACGCCTGGTCGACGGCGTCTTCGTTCGACAGGTCCACTTCGTAGCAGGGCACGTTTGCGCCGCCACATTTCAGGTCGAGCCCAACGACCCGGTAGTCGTCTTTCAGGGCAGTCGTGACATCGCTGCCGATCGAGCCGGCCGCGCCGGTGACCAGTACAAGCGGACGCTCGGTGTCGGGGGTGCCGGATGTATCGTCAGTCATAGCCCCCTAACCAGTCCTTTTAACGATTGTTCCAAGCGCCCTCCGGATCGGACCGGCGTGCTGGGAACTTGCGTCAGCGCTCCCCGGTTCTTCGGCGCAGGGAACGCTGGGGACCTCTGCTCGTTAGGCAGATATGAGCATGGTGGCGGCTTCGATCTCTAACACGCGCGCCTGGGTGCCGTATTGCGGCCCCGGCGCAGACCCCGCGTCGCTTCTCACCGACTGGAATCTGGATCCGCCCCTTCTGCTCGCTCTGGCCGCCGCGGCGGTCTGGATCGGCATGAAACTCGTGCGAACGCGCCACGGAGGAGCGGCTGCAGGCGCGTGGCTTGTACTGTTCGCGCTCTTCGTGACCCCCCTGTGCGCGATGAGTGCAGCACTGTTTTCGGTCCGCGTTGCAAACCACATCGCTCTGGTCGCGGCCGCCGCTCCACTGCTGGCCGCTGCAATGGGACAGGTGCGGGCGATCGAGCGCGGAGCCGGATTCGCGACGATTGCGATCGGCGCCCACGTGGCGGTCTTCTGGCTCTGGCACGGGCCCGCGCCCTACGCCTTCGCGCTGAGTTACGATGCTGGCTACTGGCTGATGCAGCTTTCCCTCCTGGTCACGGCCATCGGATTCTGGCGCTGCGTCGGTGCGCGCTGCGACCGGCCGGTCGCGCTGGCCTCCATCCTGACCGGTTTCGTCGCGCAGATGGGTTTTCTGGGAGCGCTCATCGCCTTTGCGCCCGAACCGCTCTACATCCCGCATTTCGCCACGACAGCGCCCTGGGAGCTCAGCCCGCTGGCCGACCAGCAGCTCGCCGGCCTCCTGATGTGGGTGCCGGGAATGGTCCCATATCTCGCAGTCCTGGTGGTGGTGGTGCGCCGCTGGTTCGTCCGCCTCAATGCGGAGAGCCCCGCGTGATCGTCATCGCTTTGAAAGCGGCGCATATTTTCGCGCTGACGGTCTGGGCCGGCGGATTGATCGCCCTGCCACCACTCCTGCGCCGCAAGCAGGAGCTGGCCAATCGGGCCGTGGAAGTGCGCCTGCACCATTTCACGCGCTTCGCCTACGATGCGATCGTGTCGCCGGCTGCCCTGGTCGCCATCGGGACCGGAACCGCGTTGATCTTTTCCGGTGTGATGCTTGGCGACTGGCTGTTCTTGAAACTTGTTGCGGTGGCCGGGATGGGCGGCACGCACATGCTGATAGGCCGGGTGCTCGATCAGCTCGAAGCGCCCGAAGCCAAACCGACTGAGTTCCGCCGGATGGCATTGCTCCTTGCGGCAATTGTCTTCGTCACCGCGACACTCTGGCTCGTCCTCGACCGGCCGGTGGTCGATCGCGACCTGTTTCCTCAATGGATGCTGGAAGGTCAGGACAAGGACTTGCCGTTCATCGATGAGGCCGGCGGCTCCGGCTCCGCAGCTGCCCCGTCCTCCGGCGCCATGGCGGTCCCGACCTGATGTTCGAACACGAGTTTGCCCCCATGCCATCCGGCGATGCCCACGACCGCAAGGCCGATCCAGGACAGCACCAGCCCCCAGGGCAGGACCGCTGCCTGGCCTTCCTGGAGACGCCACGCCCAGCTGGCCCCCACGATCGCGATCAGAACCATCGCCGCGACGGCATGGCTCCAGGCAGCGGCCCGGCGCCGTACGCCGGGCACGAAGACCATCTCGCCCAGACCCGACAGCGCCGCGACGCACCCCATCGCGAAAGCTCCGCCGCTGGCCCACAATGCCGCGCGGACCCAGAACGGATCGCTCGTCCACCAGTAGGCGACATCGGCAAAGGCGGTCGCGAAAACCCCGGCAATGGGAAAGGCGACCAGCATCGCGTGCACCGGGTGGCCGGCGACCGCGATGCGCGAGTCGAGATCGTGCCAGGCCGGGTCTGCGGCGGAAGGATTGTGAGCAGGGTCTTTCGAACTCGGCATCGGTTTTGGTCTCCCCTCGCGGCCTTGGGTGCGGCCATGGCGGTGTCGGCCTGTTCCGGGCCCTTCTCTGCACTCGATCCCGCCGGTCCAGCCGCGCGTGATCTTGCGGCAGTGTGGTGGGTGATGATTGCCGGGTCGGCGGTCATCCTGAGCGGCGTGCTTGGCCTCATCGGCTATGCCTTTCTCAACCGCGACGGGTTGCGAGACGTTCCAGACCGCGTCTGGCTGATTGGCGGAGGTGTCGGCTTTCCGATGGTGGTTCTCACCGCGCTGCTGGCCTGGGCGCTACCGGCGGGCGAGTCCATGACCGGCGCGCGCGGCGAGGTATACGAGGTGGAGGCCGAAGCCTTCCAGTGGGGCTGGCGCTTTTCCTATCCGGACGGCGCGCCCGGCGAAACCGGCAGCGAGGCAGGCGTTCTGTACATTCCGGCCGGCGAGCCGGTCGATGTCGCCGTCACGGCTATCGACGTCATCCACGCCTTCTGGATTCCCCGGCTCGCCGGGAAGGTCGATGCCATCCCCGGACAGACGACCCACCTGCGTATCCAGGCCGACGAGCCGGGCGAGTATCGCGGCCGGTGCGCGGAGTTTTGCGGCCTGGGCCATGCAGGCATGAATTTCATGGTTGTTGCCTACGCGCCGGGTGACACCGGCGCGGCAGGTGAGGGGGACGAGCGATGAGCGAACAGGGCACAGGCCGCATGACGCCCATCGGGCTGCACCGCGCGCTCGACGCGATCTGGCGCGCGCCGAAGGGCTTGGCCGCATTTTCGACCGTCAATCACAGCGTCGTGGGCCGCCGCTTCATTGTGACGGCATTCGTGTTCTTCGCCATTGGCGGCCTGATGGCGATGCTGATGCGTGCGCAGCTTGCCCGCCCGCAGAACCCCTTCCTCGGGCCGGAGGTCTACAACCAGCTCTTCACCCTGCACGGCACGGTGATGATGTTCCTCTTCGCCATCCCGCTCATAGAGGGTGTCGCGCTCTACCTTTTGCCTAAGCTCCTGGGCGCTCGCGATCTCGCCTATCCGCGCCTGAGCGCGTTCGGCTACTGGTGCTACCTGTTCGGCGGCGTGGCGATCCTGGCCTCCTTCGTTTTCGGCGTGGCGCCGGACGGCGGCTGGTTCATGTATGTCCCGCTGGCCTCGAAGGCCTATTCCCCCGGGATCAATGCCGATGTCTGGCTGCTGGGCGTCACCTTCGTCGAGGTTAGCGCGATCTGCGCCGCGGTCGAGTTCGTCGTCACCGTACTGAAGGTGCGCACCGGCGGCATGGCCCTGCATCGCATGCCGCTGATGGCGTGGTATCTGCTGATCACCGCCGCGATGATGCTGGTCGGCTTCCCGCCCCTCATTCTCGGCAGCGTGCTGCTGGAGATCGAACGCGCCTTCGGCTGGCCGTTCTTCGCGCCGGATGCCGGCGGTGCGCCGCTCCTGTGGCAACACCTGTTCTGGCTGTTCGGCCATCCGGAAGTCTACATCATCTTCCTGCCGGCGGCCGGGGTGGTCTCGACCCTGATCCCGGTTTTCGCGAGGACGAGGATCGTCGGCTATGCGTGGATCGTGGCCGCCATCATCGCGCTTGCCTTCCTCAGCTTCGGCCTGTGGGTCCACCACATGTTCACCACAGGAATTCCTCATCTGGCTCTGGCGTTTTTCTCCGCCGCCAGCACGCTGGTGGCCATCCCCACGGCGGTCCAGATTTTCGCCTGGACCGCGACGCTCCTGAAGGGCCGGCTCCGCCTCAGCCTGCCCATGCTCTACCTTCTGGGCTTTTTCTCGGTCTTCATCTTCGGCGGGCTGACCGGGGTGATGCTGGCGGTCGTGCCTTTCGACTGGCAGGTGCACGACACTCATTTCGTGGTAGCCCACCTCCACTATGTGCTGATCGGGGGCTTCGTGTTCCCGATGCTTGCCGCGGTCTATTACTGGCTGCCGCTCATGACCGGGCGGCTTCCGGTATTTTCGGTGTCCAGAACCGCCTTCTGGCTGATCTTCATCGGCTTCAACACGACCTTCCTGGTCATGCATTTCACCGGCCTTCTGGGCATGCCCCGGCGCGTGTTCACCTATGAGGCCGGGCTGGGCTGGGATGTGCCCAATCTGGTCTCGTCGGTCGGCGGATTCGTCATGGCCGCAGGCTTTGCGGTCTTCGCGCTCGATCTCGTGCTTCAGGTCCGCTTCGGCCGCCGCTTTCGCCGCAACCCGTGGAACGGCACCACGCTGGACTGGGCGATGCCGACACCGGCGCCCAGCTATAACTTCGCGGCCCTGCCGCGCGTGTCGTCTCGCGATCCGCTGGCCGACGATCCGGACCTCGGCGCGCAGCTCGCACGCGGCGACGGGTATCTCGGCCGCGTCCGGGCCGGGCGGATGGAAACGCTCGGCGTGGACATGGCGACCGGCGAGCCCGATCAGATCATCGTCCTGCCGCAGAACGGCTATCTGCCCATCCTCACCGCCCTCTCGCTGGCCATCTTCTTTGGCTGCTTCCTCTTCGGGTTCTACGCGGTCTCGCCGGTGGGGCTGGGTCTGGCGGCGGTGTGTGTCTGGCGCTGGCTGTGGAGCATGGGCGCGAAGAGCGATGGCGAGCCGGAAGCTGCGGGGCTCGGCCTGGAGCTGCCGCTCTGTCACAGCGCAGCCAGCCCGCCGGTCTGGCTGGGCCTGATCTATTTCCTGGTCGCGAACGGGACCTTCTTTGCCTCGCTGCTGTTCGGTTATCTCTTCTTGTGGACCATCGCTCCGAACTGGCCCCCGCCGCGCCTGATCGAGGGCGGCACGGGGCTGGCTGTGCTGACGGCATCGGGCTTCATCCTGTCTGCTCTGAGCGCCGGGCGGGCCCGGGCGTTGAATGCATCGGCGAAGGCGGGCCGCGATCTGTTTCAGGCACTGGCCGGGACATTCTCGGTCCTTGCCGGGGCCGGGCTGGTGGCGATCCTGCTCGGGGCCGCGCCGCCGCCGGCCGGACACGCTTACGGTGCCGCGACCGCCGTGCTGCTGGGCTACGGGGCCCTGCACGCCGGACTGGGCGCGCTGTTCTCGGCCTACGCCGTGGCGCGCGGGCAGGCGGGCTTCGTCTCGAAAGTCCGGGCCACGGACGCCCGCGCTCCGGCGCTGTGGCACGCCTATACGGCGGTCTGCGCGCTCGCGGGCCTGGTCTTCGTCTATGGCCTGCCACTCGCGATGGGGGGTGGAGCATGAGCGCGGCTGGCCGGGTTTCCGGGCTGAATCTGCTCTGGCTCGTAGCTGGATTTACGGTCTGGAGTTCCGGCTTCGTGCTGCTCTACGGCGTGCATGCGATCGGATGCCGGGCCGGGTGGCCGGGCATGGAGCTCGGACCTCTGACGGTGCAGCGTGCCGTTCTGCTGGCGATCTGGGCCGTCCATCTCGCGGCAGGCCTTGCGCTCTTCGTGCCGCTGCGCGGGGTCGCGAAGCGCTGGACCGGTCCGGCTGGAGACTTCCTGAAGGGCGCATCGGCCCTGGTGACACTCGCCGCACTCGTGTCGACCCTATGGATCGGGGTGCCGGTCCTGTTCCTGGAAACCTGCCGATAGCGCTGCCGGTCGCGTCGGAGGCACTTAGATCTGCGAATGCAGATCGTAGCCGGGCGCATAGGAGAGGCGCACGCTGGTGATGGCCTGACCCTGGTCCCAGGTGATGCGATCGACGACGAAGATTGCCGCCGCCGGGTCCGCGCTCAGCAAGCCGGCACGCGACTCTCCCGCGACCTCGGCGGAAAACGTGATGTCGCCATGGGTGAAGCGCGCATTCTGGAGCAGCCATTCATTCGCGCTGATGGCTGAAAAATCGATGCGCTCCACGCCGGGTACGGCAGACAGGTTGATCCAGCGATCCTCGTGGAGGAAGGGCTTGTTGTCGGCAAAGTGCAGGGCGCTGAGGTGCAGCATGGGCGTCTCGCGTTCGACTCCCAGCCGGGAGCTGATCGGGACCGGAGCCGGGCACACCGCGCGCTCCAGCAGCGTGTAGCGCCAGCTTGCATTGCGCTGTTCGACCTCCAGCCGGATGATGGGAATGTCGAGCACGACCCGGCTGACCGGATTCAGGGCGACGCGCGTGCCCGCTCGGCGCTTGCGGTCGATCAGCCCGGCCTCGGCCAGCTCGCGCATCGCCCGGTTCACCGTCGTTCGCGCGCATCCAAACTCGATGGCGAGATCGGCCTCGTTCGGGATTGGCGCGCCCGGCAGCCATTCCTTGGTCTGGATCCGGCGCAGCAATTCGACATGCACACCGCGCCAGGACCTTGTGTCGAGCGTTTCGCTCATGCGCGCTCCCTCAATGATCGCAGCGCCGCACGATAGCGCGAGACAATGGCGTCGCGGTGCACGTGGCGGCCCTCGCGCACCATGTGACGCCCGGCCGACCAGACATCGCTCACCGCGCCGTCGCCGTGCGCGAACACGAAGCTGTCGAGAAGCGTGTCTCCCTCCCGCCCGTCCAGATCGAGGGACGCGGAATCGAGCGCCAACAGATCGGCCCATTCGCCTTGCGCCAGGCTCCCGCTCTCGCGGCCGGTTGCCTGCGCGCCGCCGCGCACCGCGCCCTCGAACAACGTCCGTCCTGTCGAGCTTTCCCGGGACGCCAGGATGGCGCGGCCCTTGTCACGAAGGCGTTGGGAATATTCCAGGAGGCGAAGCTCTTCACTCAGCGAGATACGGATATTGGAATCGGTCCCGATTCCGAACAGTCCACCCTGTGCGAGATAGTCGGCTCCGTCGAAAATCCCATCGCCGAGACTGGCTTCCGTCACCGGGCAGAGGCCGGCGACTGCGCCCGACCGCGCCAGCCGCGCCGTTTCGGCGGCAGTCATGTGGGTGGCATGAACGAGACACCAGCGCTCATCGACTTCGTGCGCGTTCATCAGCCAGTCGACCGGGCGCTGGCCATAATGGGCCATGACCTCGTCCACCTCGCCGGTCTGTTCAGCGATATGGATGTGCACCGGCCGGTCCGGCGCCAGGGTGAGACAGTCTGCAAGACCCTCCCGGTTCACCGCTCTCAAGGAGTGGGGCGCCACGCCGATGCCCGCATCCGGGCCGAGGCGCTCCACGATCTGCGAGCTGCGCTCGAACAGGGCGGCGAACCGGTCGCCGGAATTTCCGAAGCGCACCTGTCCGCGTCCGAGCTGCGACCCGTCGCATCCGGCCTGCTGGTAGAGGACCGGTAGCAGCGTCAGACCGATACCGCTCTGGTCCGCCGCGGCAGCGATGCGCCCGGCGAGCTCGGCCAGGTCGTCATACGGCGTCCCGTCCGGCGCGTGGTGGATGTAGTGAAATTCACCCACGCAGGCATAGCCCGCTTCCAGCATCTCCATCTGGCCGAGCGCGGCGATGGCCTCCAGGTCGTCGGGGCCGACCGCGTCCAGAAAGCGATACATCAGTGCACGCCAGGTCCAGAAACTGTCTCCGGTGTCGGCGGCGCGCGCCTCGGTGAGGCCGGCCATCGCGCGCTGGATCGCGTGGGAGTGAAGATTTGCCGGAGCGGGCAGCAGGACGCCGACGCGGAGCGCATCGCTATCGCGCCCGTCGGCGAGCGCCTCGATCCGGCCGTCATCCCCGATCGTCACCTGAACGCCAGCGCGCCAGACGCCGCTGGCCAGTGCGTGTTCTGCCCAGATTTTCTGCACGCCGGACCCCATTGACACGTTAATATGTGCACACATAATGCAGCTAAACGCGAGTTATTCAAGGTGGCGCCCGTGCCCGCAACCCTTCTGACAAACGCAAGACTGGCCACGATGACCGAGGGCGGGACGCCCTACGGCCTGATCGAGAACGCGGCGGTCGCGATCGAGGGCGAGACGATTGCCTGGTGCGGCCCGCACGATGACGTGCCGGCCGCATTCAAGACCGCGCGCACGGTCGATCTGGACGGACGCCTCGTCACGCCGGGCCTGATCGATTGCCACACCCATATCGTGTTCGGCGGGGACCGGGCGCGCGAGTTCGAGCAGCGTCTGGAGGGGGCGAGCTATGAAGAGGTCGCCAGGGCCGGCGGCGGCATCCTGTCCACGGTCCGCGATACCCGGGCCGCCAGTGAAGACGCCCTCCTGGAGCAGGCCCTGCCGCGCGTCGATGCGCTTCTGCGCGAAGGTGTGACGACGCTCGAGATCAAGTCGGGCTATGGCCTGACGATTGAGGACGAGCTGAAAATGCTGCGCGTGGCGCGCCGTATCGCCGAGGTCCGGCCGGTGCGCGTTCGTACCACCTATCTTGCCGCTCACACCGTCCCGCCCGAGTATGAAGGCCGCGCGGACGCCTATATCGACGACGTGGTCCTGCCGGGCCTCGACGCGGCGCATGAGGCTGGGCTCGTCGATGCGGTCGATGGCTTCTGCGAGGGCATCGCCTTCTCGACCGCCCAGATGGCGCGCGTCTTCGATGCGGCCCGCAAGCTGGGTCTACCGGTCAAGCTGCATGCGGAACAATTATCCAATCTCGGCGGCTCGGCGCTGACGGCGCGCTATGGTGGATTGTCCGCCGACCACCTTGAATATCTTGATGAATCCGGTGCTAAGGCGCTCGCCGAAGCGGGCACGGTCGGTGTGCTGGTCCCGGGGGCCTTCTACACGCTGCGCGAGACAAGGCTGCCGCCGCTCGCCGTGCTGCGCCGGGAAGGCGTCAGGCTCGCTGTGGCGACCGACTGCAATCCTGGAACCGCGCCTCTCACCTCGCTTCTGCTGGCGATGAACATGGCCGCGACCCTGTTTCGCGTCACCCCGGAAGAGGCGCTTGCCGGAACCACGCGCAACGCCGCGCGGGCGCTGGGCTTGAGTGATGCCGGAGTGATCGCTGCCGGCTGCCGTGCCGATCTCGCCGTGTGGGATGTCCGCCACCCGGCCGAGCTGACCTACCGCATCGGCTTCAACCCGCTGCATACCCGCATCTTTGCAGGAGATTTCTAGCATGAATCTCGTTCCGGGCGGCGCGACGCTCTCTCAACTGGAAAACCTTTACCGGTCGGGCGGCGGTCCGGTCACGCTGGACCGGTCCTGCCGGGCGGTGGTCGAGACGGCGGCGCAGCGTGTGGCCGAAGCCTCCGCCGGGGACGCGGCCGTCTACGGGGTCAATACCGGCTTCGGCAAGCTGGCCAGCGTCCGCATCGCGCCTGAAGAAACCGCCCATCTTCAACGCAATCTGGTCCTGTCCCATTGCTGCGGCGTGGGCGAGGCCATGCCCCCGGAGATCGTACGCCTGATGATGGCGCTCAAGCTGCTGTCGCTGGGCCGGGGCGCGTCCGGGGTCGGCTGGCAGACCATCGTCCAGATCGAAACGCTGATCGAAAAAGACCTTTTGCCTCATATACCTGCGCAAGGTTCCGTAGGCGCGTCCGGGGATCTCGCGCCACTGGCACACATGGCGGCGGCGCTGATCGGAGAGGGCGAGATCGTCCTTGAGGGAGAGGTTCTGCCCGCGCGCGAGGCGTTGCAGCGCGCCGGTGTGGAGCCGATCGAGCTCGGCGCCAAGGAGGGCCTGGCCCTCATCAATGGTACCCAGTTTTCAACTGCTTACGCGCTCGCAGCGCTGTTCGAGGTCTGGACCTGCGCGCGGAGCGCGGTGGTCACCGGCGCGCTGTCGACCGATGCTGTGATGGGGTCCACGGCGCCGTTTGAAGAAGAAATTCATACACTTCGCGGTCATCGCGGGCAGATCGAAGTGGCTGCCGCGTTGCGGGACCTCATGGAGGGTTCCCAGATCCGCGAAAGCCATCGCGATGGCGACAGCCGCGTCCAGGATCCCTATTGCATAAGATGCCAGCCCCAGGTCGCCGGGGCGTGTGTGGACCTTTTGCGCCAGGTTGCGCAAACCCTTGAAATCGAAGCCAATGCCGTCACCGACAACCCGCTCGTCCTGACCTCGACCGGCACCATTGTGTCGGGGGGTAACTTTCATGCCGAACCGGTTGCCTTTGCCGCCGACCAGATCGCGCTGGCCGTCGCGGAGCTCGGGGCGATTGCCCAGCGGCGCATTGCGGTCATGGTCGATCCGGCCTTGTCCCATGGGCTTCCCGCCTTCCTGACGCCAGAGCCGGGATTGAACTCAGGCTACATGATCGCGGAGGTGACGTCGGCGGCTTTGATGAGTGAAAACAAGCATTTGGCCACGCCATGTTCGACCGATTCAACGCCGACGAGCGCCAATCAGGAAGACCATGTCTCGATGGCTGCCCATGGGGCGCGACGCCTGATGCAGATGACTCAAAACCTCTCGCAAATCATTGCAATTGAATGGCTTTGCGCCGCTCAAGGAATCGAGCTTCGCTCCGAAGCGAAATCCAGCCCACGCCTGGAAGCGGTCATTGCCAGCCTGCGCGAGGACTGTCCGTCTCTGAAGGAAGATCGCTACATGGCGCCGGAGCTCGCCCGTGCGGCAAAGCGTGTCAGGGCAGGCGATCTCGCCCGGGCGGCAGGCATTGGGGGCCATCTGAACCTGGAGCCGCGGTGATGGAGCCGGTCACGGTCACGCGCGGGTCAGGACCACTGGTTCTGGCGGTACCACATGCGGGTATCTGGGTACCAAAGCCGCTTCACGCGCGGCTAAATCCATGCGCAGAATCGCTATCTGACACCGATTGGCATGTCGATCGCCTCTATTCGCGACTGGTGCCGGACGCGACGATGGTGCGCGCCAATTTTCATCGCTATCTGATCGACGCGAACCGCGATCCGGAGGGTCACAGCCTCTATCCGGGGCAGAACACGACCGGCCTCTGCCCGGTCACCGACTTCGACGGCAACCGGCTCTACCGCGAGGGAGAGGAGCCGGATGAGGCCGAGCAGGCCGAACGGCGTGAGCGCTATCACAGCGCCTATCACGGCGCATTGCAGTCAGAGATAGAGCGCGTGCGCGCCGAACACGGGATCGCGCTGGTCTATGACTGCCACTCCATCCGGTCCGAGATCCCCTACCTGTTCGAGGGCCGGCTGCCCGACTTCAATATCGGCACCAATGAAGGGCGGACCTGCGCGCGCGAACTGCAGACCGCGATGGAAGAGGTGTGCCGGTCGGCGAGGGGGTATTCGACGGTCGTGAATGGCCGCTTCAAGGGCGGATGGACGACGCGTCACTACGGACGCCCGGACGAGGGCGTTCACGCCGTCCAGATGGAGCTGACCCAGTCGGCCTATCTGCAATCGGAAGCCCCGCCCTTTGCCTATGACGAAGCGAAGGCGGAGCGCCTGCGCCCGGTCCTCAAATCGGTTCTCGACACATTGCTGGCGCACCTGCGCGGTCTCCAACCCGGATAAGGAAAACCTCCCATGTCGACCTCACGCCGCAATACCCGCGACATCTATCCGCCCACGGGGACGCAGATTTCGGCCAAGTCCTGGCTGACCGAAGCGCCGATGCGCATGCTGATGAACAATCTCCACCCCGACGTCGCGGAAAACCCGCACGAGCTGGTCGTCTATGGCGGGATCGGCAAGGCGGCGCGCAGCTGGGAGGATTTCGACCGCATCGTGGAAAGCCTGAAAAGCCTTGAGGACGACGAGACGCTGCTGGTCCAGTCGGGCAAGCCGGTCGGGGTGTTTCGCACCCACACCGATGCGCCGCGCGTGCTGATCGCCAATTCCAACCTGGTGCCGCACTGGGCGACCTGGGACCATTTCAGCGAGCTCGATCGCAAGGGTCTGATGATGTACGGCCAGATGACGGCCGGCTCCTGGATCTATATCGGCACGCAGGGCATCGTGCAGGGCACGTTCGAGACCTTCGCCGAGGCCGGGCGCCAGCATTATGACGGCGATCTCTCCGGCAAGTGGATCCTGACCGCGGGGCTGGGCGGCATGGGCGGGGCGCAGCCGCTCGCCGCCGTTATGGCCGGGGCGTGCTGCCTCGCCGTGGAGTGCGATTCCACCCGCATCGATTTCCGCCTGCGCACCCGCTATCTCGACGAGCGCGCGGAGACGCTGGACGAGGCGCTGGCGATGATCGAACGCTGGACCAAGGCGGGCGAGGCCAAATCGGTCGGCCTGCTCGGCAATGCCGCCGAGATCTTCCCCGAGCTGGTACGCCGCGGCGTCGCCCCGGACATCGTCACCGACCAGACCTCCGCCCACGATCCGGTCAATGGCTATCTGCCCAAGGGCTGGTCGATCGCCGAGTGGCGCGAGAAACGCGAAAGCGATCCCAAGGCGGTCGAAAAGGCCGCGCGCGCGTCGATGAAGGAGCATGTCGCGGCGATGGTCGCCTTCTGGAATCGCGGCATCCCGACGCTCGATTACGGCAATAATATCCGCCAGGTGGCCAAAGAGGAGGGGCTGGAGGATGCCTTCGCCTTCCCCGGCTTCGTGCCCGCCTATATCCGCCCGCTCTTCTGCCGCGGCGTCGGCCCGTTCCGCTGGTGCGCGCTGTCCGGCGATCCGGAAGACATCTACAAGACCGACGCGAAGATGAAGGAGCTCTTCCCGGAAAACGAGCAGCTTCACACCTGGCTCGACATGGCGCGCGAGCGCATCGCGTTTCAGGGCCTGCCCGCGCGCATCTGCTGGATCGGGCTGGGCGAGCGCCACCGCGCCGGGCTCGCCTTCAACGAGATGGTGGCCAGCGGGGAGCTGAAAGCCCCCGTCGTGATCGGGCGCGATCATCTCGATTCCGGCTCCGTCGCCTCGCCCAACCGGGAAACCGAGGCGATGAAGGACGGGTCGGACGCCGTCTCCGACTGGCCGCTGCTCAACGCGCTGCTCAACACCGCGTCGGGCGCGACCTGGGTCTCGCTCCATCATGGCGGCGGGGTGGGCATGGGCTTTTCCCAGCACGCCGGCATGGTGATCTGCGCCGACGGCACCGACGCCGCGGCCAGGCGCCTCGAACGCGTCCTGTGGAACGACCCGGCCACCGGCGTCATGCGCCACGCCGACGCCGGCTACGACCTCGCCCTCGACTGCGCACGCGAACACCAGCTGACCCTGCCGGGGATATTGGGGTAGGGGTTCTGGCGCGCGTCATGGATAATACCTTGCGTAGATGTACCGGGTATAGTACATAACGGTTGACAAAAAGGGGACAGCGCTTGAGCCCGGCACCCAAGACACTTCAGGCGGTCTTCTACCGTACAGCGTCGGGTGGAGAGCCGGTCCGCGACTGGCTGAAGGACGAATTGAGCGCCGGGGACCGCAAGATCGTCGGCGTGGATATTGCTACGGTAGAGTATGGCTGGCCGGTGGGCATGCCGGTCTGCCGCCCGCTCGGATACGGGCTGCGCGAAGTGCGCTCGTCTCTGCCGGGAGGCCGCATTGCGCGTGTGATCTTCTGCATTGCCGGCGACCGCATGGTCTTGTTGAGCGGCTTCATCAAGAAGACCCAGAAGACACCCCAGACCGAGATCGACAAGGCAGCCCGGCGCATGAAGGAGGTGATGTGATGGACGGACAGACCAAACCGGACAATCCGAAGGCGGCGATCGGATCGGGCTTCGACGACTTTCTGCGCGAAGAGAATATCTATGAGGACGTCCAGGCGGCCGCAATCAAGCGCGTGGTCGCCTGGCAGCTGGCCGAGGAGATGACGCGTCAGCGCATCACCAAGGTGGAGATGGCGCGCCGCATGAACACCAGCCGCAGCCAGCTCGACCGGCTTCTGGACCCGGACAACGACCGGATCGAACTCGCCACGCTCGGTCGCGCGGCGCGGGCGCTTGGACGCGAGTTGCGCATCGGATTGGTGTAGCGGTATGCCCCGCTTCTCCAGCCCGCCCCCTCTTGCGCCCCCTCTGTCCTGACGAAAGTCAGGACAGAGGGAGGACAGGGCGCACTACGCTCCCTGGATCCCAGCATTCGCTGGGAAAGAGCAGAGAGAGGACGCATCAGCGCGGCCGGGCCGTGACGGCGCGAGGCAGCTTGATCCGGCCGGCGGCGGCGGCGCGCATCAGGCGCTGGAAACTCGGGCAGTCCATGTGCGTGGGCGCCGGGCATTGCGCGGCGTGACGCAGCCCGTCGCTCAAGGCGCGCAGCTGGGAGATGAGGGCGTCGATTTCATCTGCCTTGGCCCTCAGCTGTGGCCTGGAGATTTGCGGCGCTCCATCGGGCGCGAACATGTCCGCGATATCATCCAGGGAAAATCCCGCCGCCCGGCCGAGCGCGATCAGGGACAGGCGCTCGATCACGCCGGGATCGAACAGCCGGCGCAGGCCACGGCGTCCGGTCGAGGCGATCAGTCCCTTCTCCTCGTAATAACGCAGCGTTGAGGCGGGGATGCCGGTCTGGCGGGAGACCTCTGCGATATCGATGTCTTTCATCGCTTGACCTCAAGTCGACTTGAAGTGGCACGCTAGGCCTCGATCACTGCAGACACAAGTGGAGGACAGCGATGACGAGACCCGGTTTTCGATCCCTGCATGGCCGACGATCAGATCCAGCCCAGCACGCCATGCCGGCGCGCCGGCGCACAGGCGGGCGGGGGCGATGATGAGTGAGATCCTAGGCGTGGGGTTCGTCATTGTGCTGCTCGGGGCGGGCGCGACCGCCATTCTCGACCTTTGGGCCCTCATGCTGCGGGCGGTCTATGGTGTGGCCTCGTTGGAATACCGGCTGGTCGGGCGCTGGCTGCTCCGGCTTGCGGGCGGGCGTTTCGCCGGTCCGGCCCTCGCCCAGCGATCGCCGGTTTCCGGCGAGCGGCCGCTCGGATGGGCCGCCCACTACGCCATAGGGGTTGTTTTCGCGGGAGCATTGATCGCCGTGGTCGGGCCGTCCTGGGTTCTGGAGCCCACACCCGGTCCGGCGCTGGCCGCAGGCTGGATCAGCACGCTAGCCCCCTTTCTCATCCTGCAGCCGGTTCTGGGGGCGGGCCTGTTTGCCGCACGCACGCCCAATCCGGCGCAGGCGCGCGCGAGAACCCTCATCACGCATACGGTTTTCGGGCTGGGCCTCTACCTGACGGCGCTCGCCCTCGACAGCGCACGCGAGCACCAGCTGACCCTGCCGGGGCTATTGGGGTAGGGTGAGGCGGCGGCATCCGACCCTTCGAGGCCCGGCTTTCAGCCGGGCACCTCAGGGTGAGGGGGATGGATGACATCGACTCATTAACTAAAATATATCAGATACTTAAAGCCAACCCGCCTCCCTCATGCTGAGGCGCGAGCAAAGCGAGCCTCGAAGCATCGGAGGGCAAGCGAAACCGCTTCCCCCTCTTTCCTGACGAAAGTCAGGACCCAGGAAAGGACGGGGCTGCGTCATCGGATGCCGGCACCCGATGCTCTCTGGGTCCCAGCCTTCGCTGGGAAAGAGTAGTTCTCATCGGTCTTTAAATAACCCCAACTCCGCGTCACCCCGGATCGGTCTCCGACCGTTCGGGGCGACAGGTTTTTTCTCTCGGTCCTACCTCCACGTCTCGCTCCCAGCGAAAGCTGGGACCCAGGAGAGAGCGCGCCCCCACGAAAATAAATTTCATCCGCCTGCATCCAGACCCGTCTCTCGCGGCCACTTACTCTCGAACCGCCCGGAATGACGGGCAGGAGAGGAGACGGAAAAATGAACGATTACGGAGCCGCAGACTTCTTTTCCAGCTATTGGTGGCTGCTCTTCCCGCTGGCCTTCTTCGTGGCCGGCGGCTGGAACAGCGTGATGCGCTATCAGCGGACCAAGGCGAAGATCGATCTGATCAAGACCTATGCCGCCGCCGGCAAGGAGGCGCCGGCCGATCTGATCGCCAGCCTGGACCGCGACGATGAGGACGAGGAAGACTGGAGCGGCATGGGCACGTCGTCGTCGGGCAGCTCAGGCGGCGGCTCGGCCTTCCTGGTCGTCCTGTTTGCCGGGCTGGCCGGGGTGTTCGCCTATGCTGGCTATAGCGAGATGCTCGGTCGCAATGAGGAATTCTACTTCGTGGCGATGATACTGGGTGTGCTGTCGGTCGCCTTCCTGGGCGCGAGCCTCTTCGGCGGCCGCCGCAAGTAACATGGCGCGCGGGGGGGATGACAGCGCGCTGATTGCCTCGGCCCGGGCCGGTTCGGACCTCGCGTTCGGCCGGCTCGTGGACCGTCACGCACAGGCGGCGCGGAACTTTGCGCGCCGCCTCGCGGCCAATCCGGCCGATGGTGACGACATCGCGCAGGAGGCTTTCCTTCATGCCTGGACGCGGCTGGGCGATCTGCGTGAGCCGGAGCGGTTCCGCTCCTGGCTTCTGGCGATCGTCTGGCGCAAGGCGCGCGAGGGCCGACGGGCCGAGGCCCGGCGCGGGCGCCGCGAGGAGGCGTTTGCCAGCATGCAGCCCTCCGATACCGGAACGGCGGGCGAGGCCGCGATGGCGGCGGCCCGGGCGCTGGCCGCGCTCACCGTGGAGCAGCGCGGCGCCATCGCGCTCTGCCTGGCCGGTGGATGGACCCATCAGGAAGCGGCGGAGATTCTCGATTTGCCGCTGGGTAGTGTAAAGTCACATATTGCCAGAGGGCGCGCCCGCCTGAGCGAGCTTCTGCTAGGACAAGACCGATGACCGATGACGACCTGATCCACGCTCTGGGCGCGCTCGATGCCCCCGCCTTCGATGCGGATTTCCGGGCCGGTGTGATGGCACGCGGCGCCCGCCGCCGTCTGGTGCGCGAAGTCCTTGTCGGTCTCGTCCTGCTGGCGATCACTGTCCCGGCCCTGGCCTTCAGCGGTCCCGCGCTCGGCGAAGCCGGCCGTGTGCTGGGTGAGACGCTCGCCCCCGTCCTCGTCGCCGGTCTCGTGGTGTCCGGTCTGGCATGGCAGGCCTATCGCTATCTTGATCGCGGTCTGACGCGCGCCGGGTAGGGCTTTCTACGCTTGCCTTCCGGTGGTTCGCGGGCAGGACGGGGCAAAAGCGTGTTTGAGCCTCTGATTTACTTCGGCCTCCTCCGGGGGCCACCCCCATCGGCACGCCGGCCACACACCGGGCAAAACCCGCGCGGTGACGTGTGTCATTCTCGCCAGCGCTGCCGGACTCGGCCTAGTCTCCCCCTGATTTTGGGAGGGCCTGATGGGCGTCTTGATTGTCGGACTGGTGATTTTTCTGGGTGTGCATTCGATCCGCCTCGTCGGGCTGCGCGACGTGACCGCGCGCGCGATGGGCGAGGGGCTGTTTGCCGTCCTCTATTCTCTGTTGTCGGCCATCGGGCTGGCGCTGATCGTCTATGGACACATTCTGTCCCACCCGTCGCCAGAGCTGTGGCTGCCCCCGGCCTGGACGCGCACGGTCGCGCTTGTCCTGGTACCGGCGTCGCTGGTCCTGGTGGTGGCAGCCTATCTGCCCACGCACATCCGCTCTCAGCTTCGCCATCCGATGACGATCGGCGTGCTGCTGTGGTCGGCGGCGCATCTGGTCGCCAATGGCGAGCTGGCCAACATCATTCTGTTCGGCAGCTTCGCGGCCTGGGCGGTGGTCACCCTGCTCGAAGACTTCATCCGCGGCGGTGAGTTCGAGAATCCCGGACGCTTCCGGGCCGATGCCGCCGCGATCGTGATCGGGCTCGCGCTCGCCGGCCTGCTGGCGCTGTTTCATATGCAGCTCTTCGGCGTCGCGGTGATCGGGTTTGCATCCGAAGTCACACCACCCGGCATCTAGGAGTCAGATGTCCGGGAATATCGGTTGGCCGGACACAGCTGACACAAAGGAGATACCCCATGGATGAGGGTCTGTTGGTTCCACTCGGCCTGTTTGCGATGGTTGTCGCCATCGTCTGGCTGTCCATGCATTTTACCTCGCGTAACCGCAGAGCCGTGCTCGATACGGTGCGCGAGGCGGTCCGCGAGGGCCAGCCGCTGTCGCCGGAGACGGTCCGCGCGCTCGGCATGCCGAAGAAATCGTCCGGCGGCGATCTGAAACCCGGTGCGATCCTGATCGCGATTGCGCTGAGCTGCCTGGTCCTGGGCTGGGCCATCAGCATGGTCGAGCCGGAAGAAGCCAGCGAAGTGCTGCCCATCATGACAGCGATTGCGAGCTTCCCCGGCTTCATCGGCGTCGTGCTGCTCTTGTTCGGCTGGTTCGGACGCAAGCGTGACGACTGAGGCAGCAAGTCTGCCGGCTTAAGGATGGATCGCCCGTGGACCTGAGCGACGAAGAACTGGTCTCGCTGGTGGCGGCGGCGCAGGACGCCGCCGCCTTCGGCGAGCTTGTGCGCCGCTATCAGGGCCTGGTGCGGGCGATGCTGATGCGGATGTGCCGCAACCACGCGCTGGCCGAGGATCTGGCCCAGGACACCTTCGTGCAGGCCTATCGCAAGATCGATGCGTATTCGGGATCGGGCAGCTTCAAGGCCTGGCTGTGCCGGATCGCCTACACCCAGTTCCTGATGCAGGCGCGCAAGACCCGGGCCTCGCGGCGCACCGAGGACGCCCTGGCGCGCGAACCCGAAGAGATCGGGGCCGCCCCGTCCACGGCCGGCCAGTCGCTCGATCTCGACCGGGCGCTGGCCACGCTGAAAGCCGACGAGCGCACCTGTGTCATCCTCTGCTACGCCAACGGGCTCAGCCATGGCGAGGCAGCCGAGATCACAGGGCTGGCGCTGGGGACGGTGAAGTCCCATGTCAATCGAGGGCGCGACAAGCTGCGCGCCTGGTTCGAGCAGAGGGAGATGGCCGCATGACCGGTTCGACCGACCCATCCTTCAATTCCGGCTTCGACGCACACCTGTCGGCGATGTTCGACGAGGCGCGCGCACCGTTCGAGACGCGCTATGCGCGCGACGAGTTTACCCAGGCGCTGATCGCGCGGCTGGAACGGCCCGAGCGGGCGCGCTTCTGGGCGCTCGCCGCGGCGGGCGGCGCCGGTGCGCTTCTGGCCGGAAGCCAGCTGCCGCGCGCCGGAGCCTGGCTGGGCGAGACGCTGCCCCAGGTGTCCATGGCCGGGGCGGGCATCGAGCCTCATTTGCTGGTCGGCGCGATTGCCGCTGCCTTCGCGCTGGCCTTCGCCGCCGTGATGCCGCGCCGGGGCGCGCTGTAGCGCATCGCGCGACCGATTGTGCCGATACGAAAGCGGGTTATGGTGCGCGCATTCGCGAGCCCGTGACTGAAGGTAGCCTCCATGTCCGCCCAATCCGAGACACCGGTCAAACGCCAGACCCCGCCCTCCATCCGTGCCCGCAAGGGCGGTGAGCCCATTGTCTGCCTGACCGCCTACGACGCGCCGACCGCGGGTCTTCTCGACCCCCATTGCGATGTGCTGCTGGTGGGAGATTCGCTGGGCATGGTCGTGCACGGATTGCCGAGCACGATCGGGGTGACGATGGAGATGATGATCCTGCACGGCCAGGCGGTGATGCGCCGCGCGCGTCAGGCGCTGGTGGTGATCGACATGCCGTTCGGCAGCTATGAGAAGAGCCCGCAGCAGGCGTTCGAGAACGCGTCGCGCATCCTCGCCGAGACCGGCGCGCAGGCGGTCAAGCTGGAAACCGGCGCTTTTGCCGCCGAAACCGTGCGCTTCCTGACCGAGCGCGGCGTGCCGGTGATGGGCCATGTCGGCCTGCGCCCGCAGGCCTCGCTGGCCGATGGCGGCTTCAAGGCAAAGGGCCGCAGCCAGACCGAGCGCGACCGCGTGCTGGAAGAGGCGCGCCTGACCGACGAGGCGGGCGCGTTTTCCATCGTCATCGAGGGCACGTCGCAGGATCTGGCCGAAGAGATCAGCGCGGCGGTCAGCGCGCCGACCATCGGCATCGGCGCGTCGGCGAAATGCGACGGCCAGGTTCTTGTCGTCAACGACATGCTGGGCCAGTCCGACTGGGTGCCGCGTTTCGTGAAGAAATACGCCGATTTGCGCGGGTTGACCGACGAGGCCGCGCGCCGCTTTGCCGAGGAGGTCCGCGCGCGCAGTTTTCCCGGCCCCGAACACGTCTATCATGTGAAGGCTGGCTAAGCAGCACGCCCGTATTGCCCGGCCCGCCGCCTGCGGCTAGGGTCCCGCCACGTTTTAAAACCTCGAAATTTCCGGAGCGCCCCGATTGGCCGACGTATTCGACGAAGTCGAAGAAGAACTTCGCAAGGAACGCTATACCCAGTTGTTCAGGACCTACGGGCCCTGGGTGCTGGGCGCTGCCGCCGCGGTGATCCTCGGTGTGGCCGGTTATCAATGGTATGGCGCGAACGAGAGCGCGAACCGGGCCACTGCCGGTTCGCAGATGATGGAGGCCATAGAGGCCTACCAGTCCGGCGATACGGCGCGCGCCGACGCGGCCCTGACCACGCTGGCCGAGGAGGGCACGCGCGGCTATCAGGCACTGGCGCTGATGCAGCGCGGCGCCTTGGCGCTGGAAGCGGGCAACCGGGACGAGGCGGCCAGCTTCTTCGAACAGGCCGCGAGGGCCGCTCCGGACCGGCTGACGCGCGACACCGCGCGCTACAAGGCGCTGCTGATCGAGCAGAGCGAGCTGTCCTATGACGACGTCGTGCTGCGGGCCGAACCGCTGACCGAAGGCACGGGCCCGGCCGGTCCGCTGGCGCGCGAGCTGATGGGGCTTGCCGCGATCCAGGCCGAGCGCTGGGACGAGGCGCGCAGCCATTACGAACAGATCGCGTTTTCGCTGGACGTTCCGCAAAATCTCCAGCGCCGGGCCGGCGAAGCCCTGGCCCTGATCGCACAGCGCGCACCGGCCCCTGCGGCCGAGGCGCAGACCCCGGCGAGCGAGGGTGAGGAAAACTAGATGGTGACCATGACCCAATTGCTGCGCCTGGCCGGCTTTGGCGCCTGCGCGCTTGCCCTGAGCGCCTGCGGCGCGGGCGAACGCCTGAACGCCCTGAACCCGTTCTCGGGCGAGGAAACCGACGATCCGAACGCGCCGGCCGCCTCCGAGCGTATCTCGGTGCTGGCCTTTGAACAGACGATCGAGCGCTCCGACCAGTTCGGCCAGCCGATCGACCTGCCCGGTACCTACACCAATGACCGCTGGCCGCAGCCGGACGGCTATCCCAGCCATGCCATGCAGCACACCGCCGCCGCCGGCGATCTGAACCGCGTCTGGCGTGCGCGCGCCGGCCAGGGTTCGGCCCGCGACCGCCGCATCAATGCGCGTCCGGTGGTGCTCGACAACGTGATCTATGCGATCGACGCGGAAGGACGCATCTCGGCGCACAACGCGGAAACCGGCGACCGGCTCTGGGACCGGCGCATCCAGCGCAACCGGGTCGAGACGCAGAACGACGATGGGGGCGGCTTCGGCCTGTCCTTCATCCCGTTCGTGGGCGGCAGCGGTGGCGGCGGCGCGGACCGCATGGCGTTCGGCGGCGGCATCGCGGTCGATGGCGGGCGTGTCTACGCCCACCGCGGCGCGGAGTTCGTCGTGGCGCTCGATGCCGGCACCGGCGAGGAAATCTGGCGCCAGACCGCCTTCACACCGTTCCATTCGGCTCCGACCGTTTCTGATGGCCGCGTCTTCCTGACCACCGACGACAACGAGCTGTTCGCCATCGACGCCACGTCCGGCGAAGTGCTCTGGACCCATCGCGGTATCTCGGAAAGCGCGCGTCTGCTGACCGCGCCGAGCCCGGCCGTGTACGGCGAAATCGTCATCGCGCCCTACAGCTCGGGCGAGCTGGTCGCGCTGCGCGTGTCGAACGGTTCGGTTCTGTGGTCGGACTCCCTGACGCGCACCGGCGGCCTCACGCCGATGTCGACGATCAACGATATTTCCGGCAGCCCGGTCGTGACCAATGACCGCGTCTACGCCATGAGCCATTCGGGCATCCTGGCCGCGTTCAACCTGAATACGGGCGAACGCATCTGGACCCAGGAGATTGGCGGCCTGCACGTGCCCTGGCTCGTCGGCGACTATCTCTACCTCATCACGACCGAGGCCGAACTCGTCGCGCTGGACCGCCACACCGGCCAGCTGCGTTGGCTGACTGAGCTTGGCGCCTTCCGCAATGCGGAAAAGCGCCGCCAGCGAATCGCCTGGGCCGGTCCGATCATGGCCGGCGGACGCTTGGTCATCGGCAGCTCGCGCGGCAGCCTGCTGCTGGTGGATGCCAGCACCGGCGAAATCATGGGCGACCGCGATGTGGGCGAAGCTGTGTTCGTCCCGCCAGTCATTGCCGATCAGACCGTGTATGTCCTCAGCGATGACGGTCGGCTCTCGGCCTACCGCTAGCGCATTGGCATCGATCCAAGGATCGATGGGAATGCTCTGGTTTCTAGTTTGGCGTATTTTCGGCGAACCCGGGTTCCGCTTTCGCTGAAAATACGCGCGCACGCGCGGCGGCACAGAGCCGGCCGCACGCAGAAGGAATACTGCCATGAGACCGCCGGTTCTTGCGGTGGTCGGCCGACCCAATGTCGGCAAGTCCACCTTGTTCAACCGCCTTGCGGGCAAACCGCTGGCCATCGTCGACGACCGGCCCGGCGTCACGCGCGACCGGCGCGAGGCGCGCGGCCGGCTGGGCGATCTCGACCTGCTCCTGATCGATACCGCGGGCTATGAAGACGCGCGCGACGGCATCGAGGCACGCATGCGCGCCCAGACCGAAGCGGCGCTGAAAGAGGCCGATGTCTGCCTGTTCATGATTGACGGGCGCGACGGCGTGACGGCGCTCGACGAGCGCTTCGCCGAAGTCCTGCGCGAGGCCGACAAGCCGGTCGTGCTGGTCGTCAACAAGTGCGAAGGCAAGCAGGGCGACGAAGGTCTGCTGGAAAGCTGGGGCCTGGGCCTGGGCGAGCCGGTGCCGCTGTCGGCTGCGCACGGCGAAGGCATGGCCGAGCTTTATAGCGCGGTGCTGACGGGCCTGCGCACGCTGGGCATGGGCGATGAGAAGAAGACACGCGCCCGCCGCAATCTGGACGATCTGTTCGATCCCGACGCCGAGGATGAGGACGAGGACGACAAGCCGCCGCTGCGCATTGCGGTGGTGGGCCGACCCAATGTGGGCAAGTCCACCCTGGTCAATGCCATGATCGGCGAGGAGCGCATGATTACCGGCCCCGAGGCGGGCCTGACGCGCGACGCCATTGCCGTGGAATGGGAATGGGACGAGCGCCGCGTGCGCCTGCACGACACGGCCGGTCTTCGAAAGCGCGGCAAGGTGGATGACCGGCTCGAACGCATGAGCGCAGCCGACACGCTGCGCGCCATCAAGTTTGCCGAAGTCGTCCTGTTGCTGGTCGACGCGGAACGCCCGTTCGAGAAGCAGGACCTGACCATTGCCGACCGGGTGATCACCGAGGGGCGCGGCCTGGTCGTCCTGATTTCCAAGTGGGACACGGTCACCGACAAGCAGAAGACGCTGCTGTATCTGCGCGAGGAATTCGACCGGATGCTGCCCCAGATCAAGGGGGCGCCGCTTCTGCCCATCTCCGCCCAGACCGGGCGGGGCCTCGACCAGATCATGCCGACCGTGGATAAGCTGCACAAGAACTGGCGCGCCAAGGTGAAGACGCGCGATCTCAATGACTGGCTGCGCGAGATGACCGAGCGTCACCCGCCTCCGGCCGTGGACGGGCGCCGGGTCAAGCCGCGCTATATCGCCCAGACCAAGGGCCGCCCGCCGACCTTCGTGATGATGTGCTCGCGCGCCTCCTACCTGCCAGAAAGCTACAAGCGCTATCTGGTCAACGGTATTCGCGAAGCCTTCGGCATGCCCGGCGTGCCGATCCGCCTGATCGTGAAGGGCGGGAAAAACCCCTACGTGGACCAGAAGAAGAAATAGGGGCAGGGGTGCTGGTCTGAGACGGTGAGCGAAACGCCGGTTCAGCGATGACCAGATGCTTCAACGCTGCCAGCCGTGCTTCGCGGCGATGCCCGCAAACACGTCATCGGCGGGCATGACCTTGCCGTCCCGGACGGCGGCAACACCGTCGCTGATCCGCTCCATCTGCCAGGCATTGGCTTGAAGATACTGCTCGATGGCCTGATTGACGATGTCGTTTCGCGACCGGCCCATCGCGCCCGCGAGCGCGTCGATCTCGGCCAGCTTGTCGGTGCGCACGGTGATGGGTTCCGGTTCGGGGCGCTGCGCCATCGTGTGGTCCTTTATCCTCGCCTTTCATCATGTCACCGCCTGCCGGCCGGTCCAAGCGCCTCCACCCTGGGGCGGGTCGACCAGGTGGTGGGTGACAGGGGCGGGGCTCAGACCTCGAACGCCGCCAGGATGGGGCAAGGTCCGGCCGGGTCGCCCGCACAGTCGCGCGCCAGCCGGGTGAGGGAGTCGCGCGCCCGGCTCATCTCGGCAATCTGTTCGTCCAGCCGGGCAATGCGATTAACGGCGAGCTCTCTGGCCCGCGCGTGATCCTGCCCGGCGTCGAGCGCCAGGAGCTCCCCGATCTCCTCCAGCGAAAAGCCGGCGGTTTGCGCCTTGCGGATGAAGCGCAGGCGCCGCAAATCCTCATCGCCGTAGCGCCTTATGCCGCCAGCGCGAGACGGAGTGCGCAGCAGCTCCTTGCGCTGATAGAAGCGGATCGTCTCCACGCCGACACCGCCCGATTTGGCCAACTGGCCGATGGTGCGCATATTTCCCTCTTGATCCCGTACCATGGTACGGAACTTATATAGGGGGCCTGCCCGTTATGACCAGAACAGGAAGGCGGCCCGAATGACAACGACACACACAGCGGCACAGACACACACACCGGCGCAGACCGGCTCCAGGACGGCGAGTCTGTATCGCATGGTGATGGAGAAACATGTCTGTCCCTATGGCCTGAAAGCGAAGCATTTGCTGCGCTCGAAGGGCTATGAGGTTGACGATCATCATCTTGAAACGCGTGAGCAGACCGAGGCCTTCAAGGCCGAGCACGACGTGAAGACGACGCCGCAAATCTTCATCGATGGCGCGCGCATCGGTGGATATGACGCGCTGCTCAAGCATTTCGGCAACGAGGCCGCCGACCCGGACGCGACCAGCTACACGCCGATCATCGCACTGTTTTCCATCACGGCGCTGATGGCGCTAGCGGCGAGCTTCGCCGTATTCGGCACAATCTTCACGATTCATGCGGCCGAGTGGTTCATCGCCTTCAGCATGGCGATCCTGGCACTGCTCAAGCTCCAGAATGTCGAGACCTTCTCGACCATGTTTCTCAATTACGATCTGCTGGCCAAGCGCTGGGTGCCGTATTCCTACGTCTACCCGTTTGCCGAGGGCGCGGCCGGTATCCTGATGATTGCCGGGGCGCTGACCTGGGTGTCCGTGCCAGTCGCACTCTTCATCGGCACGATCGGCGCGGTGTCAGTGTTCAAGGCGGTCTATATCGACAAGCGCGAGCTGAAATGTGCGTGCGTGGGCGGAGGCAGCAATGTGCCGCTGGGCTTCATCTCGCTGACCGAGAACCTGATGATGATGGCCATGGCCATCTGGATGGGCCTGAAGGCGGTGGGGGTGATCGGCCTCGCCTGACGCCAGGCAAGCGGCTGAACGAAAACGCCCCGGCGAAGCTCGCCGGGGCGTTTGTCTTTCGGGAACCGGGCCGCGGGTTTAACCGCGCTCGAACTTTACGATCTCGCCATTGCGGGTTTCGGACGGCAGGGCCAGTTCGACGAAAAGCGGCGCGACCTCGTCGGGATGGGGCAGGGTCTCGGGATCCTCCCCCGGGGCGGCCTTGGCGCGCATCTTGGTGCGTGTTGCGCCGGGATCGACGAGATTAGCCGTGAGGGCGCAATCCTCCAGCTCCTTCGCCCAGCTTTGCACCAGCGCGTCCAGCGCAGCCTTTGAGGCGGAATAGGCGGCCCAGTAGGCGCGCCGACTGGTCGAGGCGCCCGAGCTGGTAAACAGCGCGCGTCCGGCATCTGAGGCCCGCAAGAGCGCCTCGAACGCGCGGATGAAGCGGGCGGGCACGATCGTGTTCACGCCCAGAACCTCGTTCCAGGTCTTTGCGGTGATCTGGTGGGCGGGCGTGATCTGACCCAGAACGCCCGCATTACAGACCAGGATGTCCAGCTTGCCCCAGCGCTCGGCAATGACGCCGGCGAGCTTCTCGATGCCTTCCGGGTCCATCAGGTCGAGCGGCACCAGCGTGCACTGGCCGCCGGCCGAACGGATCTCGTCGTCGAGCTGTTCGAGTGCGCCGGTCGTGCGCGCGGTCGCGATGATCTGCGCGCCTTCGGCGGCAAGCGCTTTGGCCACGGCATAGCCGATCCCGCGCGAGGCTCCTGTGACCAGGGCAACGCGGCCTTCAAGTCGTTTCTCGCTCATGCATCCACCAGGAAGGAGAGTTGCTGTTCTTTCGCCGCGATCGCCCGGTCGCGGTCGATCAGGCGGGTCGGGTACTCACCCGTGAAATAATGGTCGGCAAGCTGGGGCGCCGCATCGTTGCGCGCTTCCTGGCAGACCGCCCAGTACAGGCCGTCGACCGACAGGAAGCCGAGCGAGTCGCAATCGAGCATTTCGCGCATGCGCTCGGAATCGTGGCTGGCAGCCATCAGCTCCTCGCGCATCGGCATGTCGATGCCGTAGAAATCGGGATGGGTGATGGCCGGGCAGGCGGAGCGGAAGTGGACTTCCTTCGCGCCGGCCTCGCGCACCATGCGCACGATCTTCTTCGAGGTCGTGCCGCGCACGATGGAATCGTCCACCAGCAAAACCCGCTTGCCCTTCAGGGCGGCCGCGTTGGCCGAGTGCTTGCGCCGCACCGACAGGTCGCGCTTGGCCTGGGTCGGCTGGATGAAGGTCCGGCCCACGAAGTGGGAGCGGATGATGCCGAGATCGAACGGCTTGCCGATTTCGGTGGCGTAGCCGAGCGCGCTGGTCATGCCGGAGTCCGGCACCGGCACCACGACATCGATATCGGCCGGGCATTCCTGGGCCAGACGGATACCCATGCGCTTGCGCGCCTCATAGACCGAGCGCCCGGAAATCACCGAGTCGGGGCGCGCGAAATAAATATACTCGAACGCGCATGTCCGGGCAGGTTCGGCCGGGGCGTAGCGCCGGCTCTCAATCCCGTTATCGGACACGATCACCGCTTCGCCGGGCTCCACCTCGCGGATAAAGCGCGCGCCGATCATGTCCAGCGCGCAAGTCTCGCTGGCGAAGATCACGCCGTCATCGAGCTGGCCCATGACCAGCGGACGGATGCCCAGCGGGTCGCGCGCGCCGATCAGCTTGTCATTGGTGAGGGCGACCAGGGCAAACGCACCCTCGATCTGGCGCAAGGCCTGGAGCAGGCGTTCGGCCGAATTGGTTTTGCGCGAGCGCGCGGCGAGCTGAATGATGACCTCGGTATCCGAGGTCGACTGGAAGATGGCGCCCGAGGCGACCAGCTCCTCGCGCAGGGCGCGCGCATTGGTCAGATTGCCGTTATGGGCCACCGCGACGCCGCCGCCGCGCACGTCGGCATAGAGCGGCTGGACATTGCGCAGCGCACCCGAGCCGGAGGTGGAGTAGCGGTTATGCCCGATCGCCATGCGCCCTTTGAGGCCTGCCAGCGTCTCGGGGTCGGTAAAATTGTCGCCCACCAGGCCCAGCCGGCGTTCGGAATGGAAGCCCAGCCCGTCATAGCTGGTGATGCCGCACGCTTCCTGCCCGCGGTGTTGCAGCGCGTGCAGGCCGAGCGCGACGAGCACCGACGCGTCGTCGACATCGCGAACGGCGAAGACGCCGCATTCCTCGCGCGCCTTGTCGCTGGCGGCATCGTAGGTCAGGGAGGGGATCATCAATTCGGGTCCTCGTTTGAGCGCTCGATAAGGCGTCCGATCGGGTCGTCGTCAAGGTCTTCGCGCGGCCGGTCTGCAGCGCCCTCCGCCCAGGTGCCTTCCGGGGCGAGCGACTGGAGCAGGTCGGCCGTCGCCTCGGCCAGCGGATAGACCTGCGCGCCTTGCAGCCAGGCTGGCTGGGCCCCGGGCAGGGTGTTCTTGAACACCAGCACCACCAGCCCCAGCAGCAGGAGGCCGCGGACCACGCCGAACGCGAAGCCCAGCGTGCGGTCGATCGCGCTGACGTCCTCGCCATCCTTCACATTGCGCTTCAGCGAACTGGTGACGAAGGATATGGCCAGATAGACCACCAGGAAGACGATGGCCATGGCCAGCAGGTTGGCAATCACCGCGCTGTTGATGAATTCGCGCATTACCGCGCCGATCACCGGCTGGCACCACAGGGCCGCCAGCGCCGCGCCGACAAAGGCGGTCACGGTCAATGCCTCGCGCACGAAGCCGCGCATCAGGGCCATGACGCCGGAGATGAAGAGAACCAGAAGGGCGACGAGGTCGAAACCGGCCAGACTGTCCATGGTCAACTCCCCTTGCGCCGCGATTGCTACTGGTTGTCAGGATCGAGATGGCGAACTAGCGCCTGCACGGTTGAAAATCCGGTTACACGAAGTGCGCTGTCTTCCGCTCCGGCCGGCGTCAGTGCGGACTTGAAGCCCAGCTTGGCCGCTTCCTTCAGGCGCGCATCGGCGCGCCCGACCGGGCGCACATCGCCGGACAGGGCGATCTCGCCGAACACCACCCCGTCTGCGGGCAGGGGAGTATCGAAGTGAGAAGAGACCAAAGCCGCCGCCACCGCCAGATCCGCCGCCGGCTCGGATATCTTCAATCCGCCGGCCACGTTCAGATAAACGTCACGTCCGCCAAAGCCAAGCCCGCATCGCGCCTCCAGCACGGCCAGCACCATGGCCAGGCGGCCATTATCCCAGCCCACGACCGCACGCCGCGGCGTGCCGAACGCGGCCGGGGCGACCAGGGCCTGAATCTCGGTCAGCACCGGGCGCGTGCCCTCCATGCCGGCAAACACCGCCGCGCCCGAGGCCGCTTCGCCGCGCCCGTCCAGGAACAGGGCCGACGGGTTGGCCACTTCGCGAAGGCCGATATCGGCCATCTCGAACACGCCGATCTCGTCGGTCGGTCCGAAGCGGTTTTTCACCGCGCGCAGGATGCGGAACTGGTGGGCGCGCTCGCCTTCGAAATAGAGCACGGTGTCGACCATGTGTTCGACCACGCGCGGCCCGGCAATTTGGCCCTCCTTGGTCACGTGGCCGACCAGGATGACCGCGGTATTGCGCTTCTTGGCAAAGCGCACCAGCTCCTGGGAGCAGGCGCGCACCTGGGCGACCGTGCCGGGCGCGGCGGCCAGCTGGTCGCTCCACAATGTCTGGATGGAATCGATGATGACGATGTCGGGCTGTTCGGCCTTCAGCCCGTCGAGCACGGTTTCCAGCGAGGTCTCCGCCGCCAGCGCCACCGCCGCATCCGACAGGCCCAGACGGCGGGCGCGGCGGCGCACCTGATCGGCCGCTTCCTCGCCGGACACATAGACGGCCTTTGCGCCCGCATAGGCGAGGCGCGCGACCGCCTGCAGCAGCAGCGTCGACTTGCCGATCCCCGGATCGCCGCCGACCAGGATGGCGGACCCGGGCACCAGCCCGCCTCCGACCACTCGGTCGAACTCGGCAATGCCGGTCTGCAGCCGGGCCGGATCCTCGGTCGCGCTGCCCAGGTCGACCAGCTCCAGGCGCGAGCGGCGCGTCGTCCGCTTGCGCACGCCGGCCTGGGAAGAGAGCGGCGCCTCGGACGAGGCCTCCTCCTGAAGCGTATTCCAGGATCCGCAACTGTCGCACCGGCCGGCCCATTTGGCATGGACGCCGCCGCACGACTGGCAGACATAGACGGACTCCGAACGCGCCACGGGTTTCAGCACTCCTGACAGGATTCAACACACCACGGATATCTGACCCGATTCGCCTCTTGCGGCCTCGCCCTTGGGCTCAGGCCGATCTCGCGGTCAGGTAGAGCTTCACCGTGATGCCGCCATGGTCGACCGGCGCGCTCTGATAGGCAAAGGACAGGCCGGTGGCACGCGCCAGCTTCTCGTCATCGGTCACCAGCCCCGCGCGCCAGCCCGCAAAATCGCGCCGCACCGCGTCACCGAAGGCACGATACAGCGCCGCGAGGCGCGCCTTGTTGCCGATGCGTCCGCCATAAGGCGGGTTGGAAAGGATCAGCCCGGCCGGGCCCTCGGGGCGTGTCAGGGCGCTCAGCGGCTGCTGCTTGAACACGGTCAGGTCCGTCACGCCGGCCCGCTCCGCGTTCTCGCGCGCCATGCGCACCGCATTCTCGTCCCGGTCGTAACCGTAAAAGCGCACACCCTCCGGCACGGCGCGCTCCTGCGTGCTGACGCCCGGATCGCGCCCGGCATCATAGGTGGCCAGCTGCTCGAAGGCGAAGGTCCGCGCCCGCCCGGGCCACAGGCCGGCGGCCATCTCGGCGGCTTCGATCGCGAACGTGCCCGAGCCGCACATCGGGTCGATCACCGGCTCGGTCCCGGCAAACCCGGCCTGGCGCAGGAAGAGGGCGGCCAGCGTCTCGCGCAAGGGGGCCTTGGCGACGGCCAGCTTGAAGCCGCGCTTGTGCAAGGGCTCGCCCGAGCTGTCCACGCTGAGCGTGCAGACATTGTTGTCGATGCGCACCCGGATCGTGACCGGCGCATCGTCGTCGACCCGGCTGCCGAAGACTTCGCGGATCGCGGTCTCGATGCGCTCCTGCGCGGCGCCGGCATGATAGATTTTCGAGCTGCGGCAGCTGGCCTCCACCCGCACCGGCACGCCGGGCTTCAGGATCGCGCCCCAGTCCAGCTTTCGCGCCCGCTTGTCGAGCTGGGACAGATGGACGACGCGGAAGCTCGCGAACTCGACGAGGATGCGCGTGGCCCCGCGCACGGCGCGATTGGCCCGCCAGACCTCGCTCCAGCCGCCCGAGGCCGAGACTCCGCCGCGTTGCGCGCGCGCGCCATGAAAGCCGAGGCTGCGCACCTCCTCGCACAGCGTGGCCTCCAGGCCGGGCGCGGTCACGAAATAGAGCTGAAGCGGAGTGGAGGTCATGAGATGGGGGAACCGGGCTTCCAGGCGATAAGGTGCATAAGTAGAGCAGGCGCGCGGCAAGCCCTATAGCAGGGCGCAGGTGCCGGGAGACTCATCACGAGCCGCGAAACCGGCTATGCTTGTTGCCATTCTGGCGGTGATGACCGCGATGCATGAGAGTGCTTTTCCATGAAATTCGTCCCTCTATTGCTGGCCGGCCTGCTCGCGATGGCCGGTGCCGGAACAGCTCTGGCGCAGGCCCCGGCTTCCGATGCCCACGCATCCCATGCCCATGACGAAGCTCACGAAATGGTCGTGCACAAGACGCCCTGGTGCGGTTGTTGCGCGAACTGGGTCGAGCATATCGAAGCCGCCGGCTTCGCCGTGCGCGTCGAGGAGCACGAGGATATCTCTGCCATCAAGGCCGAGGCCGGCGTTCCCGGCGATCTGCAAAGCTGCCACACCGCGCGCGTGAACGGCTATGTCATCGAGGGCCACGTGCCGGCCGAAGACATCGCACGCCTGCTCGCCGAGGGACCGGACGCGCTCGGCCTCGCCGTGCCCGGTATGCCGGCCGGGTCTCCGGGCATGGAAGTCCCCGGCCGCAGCGATGCCTACGAAGTCGTTCTGTTCAGCGAAGAGGGACGCGAGGTCTTCGCGCGGCACTAGCAGGGGGCAGGTCATCCGCTCCCACCGCTCCACGCTCTCTGGATCCCGGAGCAAGTCCGGGATGACGAAGCTTCATAGTAGTCTCAAAACCCCACCCCTTCGCCATTCCGGGCGAGCAGAGCGAGACCCGGAATCCAGAGAGGACAGGGTGCCGTCATCTGACCCTTCGAGGCCCGCTGCGCGGGCGATTCAGGGTGAGGGTGTGGGGTGACATCGAGTGACGCAAATCATCGATATATCAAAACCTTAAAACCAACCCGCCTCTCTCATGCTGAGGTGCGAGCACAGCGAGCCTCGAAGCATCGGATGGCGAATGCTGCCCCCGCCCCCTCCCGCATGCCGAGGTGCGAGCAAAAGCATCGCAGGATAAACCCCGCCTAGAACCAGCCCGCCTCGCGCAGCGTGCGCGCATGGGTGCGGCTGACGGGCGCCTGCACGCCGGTGCTGAGCGTCAGCGTGGCGCGGCCACCGCTCTTGTCCGCGTCGGTGACGGCCTCGCGCGCCACCCACCAGGACCGGTGCGTGCGCGCCCCGTCCAGTGCCTCCACCGCGGCAATCGCGTCGCTCAGCCGCATCAGGATCAGGCTGTCGCCGAGCGGGGTATGGACGCGCAGATAATGATCCTCGGCCTGCAGTGCGAGGATGGGCGCATCGCGCAGCCGGACGGGAAGTTTCTCGGTGAGCGCCGCGCCGATGGCCAGTCCTTCAGCTCGGCTGCCAGCGCTTTGTGCAGCGCCAGTCCGCCCCGATCCCCCCATGCGCCCTTCCACAACCATGGTGATCGTCACGATTACAATGGCGATCACCCAGACGAAAAAGAAGATCATCGGCAGAATTTCGAGCGGGAAGGGGCCGCCGGTCAGGTATTGAATCCCCGCCACGGCCAGCGTCACCGGCAGGGTGACGGCGATCGACTGGGCCACGGCGTAGGCGGGGCGGGGCCAGTCGCCGAGATGGCGGTCGAACACACGCTCGAACGCGTAGGCGGCGATCAACCCGAGCCCCATCAGCGAAGTCCAGTAGATCCACACCCAGGGCATGCCGAACTCGTTGGTGTTGTAGGGACCGAGAATCGCCAGGATCGTTCCCTGGACGAGCACCAGCCCTACCGGCGGTGCCAGCCTGCGCAGTGTCGTTTTCATTCACTTCCCCCGGTACTGCCCGCCCCGATCGCGTGCCGTTCGCGATGCGTGAATGAACATCTAGCGTAATTCGCGAACGCTTTCAGCCAGCTTGCGAAAACCGGGTGGAAGCGGCGGCCCGGCCCGGGCTGTGTGGGTCTCGAACCTGAAACCAGAACCCACACGAAAGGCCCGTATCCATGACCACGTTGACGCTCACAAACATTCTCGGTGCCGCGGCGCTCGCACTCGTCGCAACCGCGGTCGCGGCCGAGGCCGATCCGTCCGAGAACCCGGTCCTCACCCTGCGGGTGGAACAGATCGAGCAGGCGCAGGGCCGCCTCATGATCGCGGTGTTTTCCGATGGCGAGAGCTGGTCGGGCGGACAGCCCGCCTTCACCGCCAGCGCCGCGGTTGAGGGCTCCGAGGTCGAACTTGAGCTCGGCGCCGTGCCGGCCGGCGAATACGGCATCAAGATGTATCACGACGTGGACGGGGACGGGGAGCTGGACACCAATCTGGTCGGCATACCGACCGAGCCTTTCGCCTTTTCCAATAGCGCGATGGGCAGTTTCGGCCCGCCCTCCTGGGAGGCTGCCGCCTTCGGCGTCGGCGAAGAGAACACCGTCCACACCATCAGCTTTCGCTAGGAGGTCTCCATGACCGAGATGTCACGACGCCATGCCCTGACCCTGTTTGCCGCTGTCGGTGGCGCAGCCGGTCTCGGCGCCCCGGTCAGGGCGCTGTCGGGGGACCCGATCTACGAGGCCTATCAGGCCAATGCCCGCAACGACCCCTGGACGCTGGGCGTGCGCGATGCCCCGGCCTCCGGCTTTGACGGCGAGGCGCGCCGCCTGCACGGGCGCCTGCCGCGCGGCCTGTCCGGCACGCTCTACCGCAACGGTCCGGGACGCTATTCGCGCCAGGACTGGCGCTACCGCCACTGGTTCGACGGCGATGGCTTCCTCCAGGCCTGGCAGCTTGACGGCAACCGCATCGCCCATCGCGGGCGCTTCATCGAAACCAGCAAGTGGCAGGCCGAGGAAGCGGCGGGCCGTTTCCTGACGCCGGCCTTCGGTTCGATGCCGCCGGATGCGGGCGGCCTGACCGGGCCGGATGATATGAATGTCGCCAATACCTCGGTGATGATGCTGAACGGCGAGCTCCTCGCCCTGTGGGAGGGGGGATCGGCCTGGTCGCTCGACGCCGAGACGCTGCAGGCCCGCGGGCCGCGCCGCTGGGGCAGCGGGCTGGACGGCGTGCATTTCTCCGCTCACCCCAAGGTCGAGCCGGAGACCGGTATCGTGTGGAATTTCGGTCAGGACGCTTACGGCGAGCGCCTCGTGCTCTGGAAGATCGGTGCCGACGGTAATCTCATCGATGCCGGGCTGGTCGACGATATCGGCGCCGGCATGATCCACGACTTCATCATCACCGAGCGCTCGCTGGTCTTCCTGGTCGGCAATCTGCACCACGAACGTCTGCGCCTGCCTTTCCTGGACGGGTTTGCCTGGCGCGACGACGTGCCGATGAGGGCCATCGCCATCGACAAGAATGACTGGAGCCAGCGGCGCACCTGGGAATTGCCGCCGGGCTTCCTGTTCCACTTCGGGGGCGGCTGGGAAGAACGCGACGGCACGATCCGTCTCGACGCCGCGCTGTCGCCGAACGCCGATGTCATCCTGGAAGATGTCCGCGACATCATGCGCGGCGTGCCCCGGGCGGGTAATTCGCGCATGCAGCTGGTCACGCTCTCGTCGCGCGGGCATTTCCGCATCGAGACGCCCGGCGACGGACTGGCCGAATTTCCCCAGGTCGATCCGCGCTATACCGGCAAGCGGCGCCAGTATACCTGGCATGTCGACTGGACGCCGGACCAGGCGCGCGGGGCCACCGCAATCGCGCGCCGCAACGTGCTGACCGGTGCCTTCGACCGCTACGATCATGGTCCGGGCGTCTATGTCGAGGAGCCGCTCTTCATTCCGGCCAGCCGCCGGTCCGCGGAAGGCGAGGGCTGGATCGTGCATACCGCGCTCAACGCCGAGGCCCGCGCGACCGAGCTGCACGTTTTCGACGCGCTCAACCTGTCGGCCGGTCCCCAGTCGAGCTGGCGCCTGCCCTATGCCTGCCCGTTTGGCTTCCACGGCTGCTGGCGCGGGTGAGGCGCCCTGGGGCGCGGCAGGAGGGCGATATCAGGTGGTCGGCGCCGGATCGAGCCGGCCCCTTGAATCCGGGCCCGCCCTCTTGTCCGTGTCCTCTTTGGACGCCGTCACGATCCCTTGGCGGCGCGCCAGGCGCGGGCGAGATCCATGAAGCCCTGCGGGGGGATGGTTTCGGCGCGGGCGCCCGGATCGATCCCGGTTTCCTCCAGTAGCGCTTCGGACGTTGTCGCGGCCAGATTGGCGGCCTGGCCAAGAGATTTTCGCAGGGTCTTGCGGCGCTGGCCGAACGCGCTTTCGGTCACGATCGACAGCGCCGCGACATCCTGGAACCGGTCGGCTTCGGCCAGCGGTTCGAGGACCACGACCGCGCTGTCCACCTTGGGCGGCGGGGTGAAGGCGCGCGCGGGCAGGGTCATCGCGTATCGCGAGCTTGCGCGGGCTGCGGTGAGGATAGCCAGGCGGCCATATTGTTTCTCGCCGACCTGTGCGACGACGCGCTCGGCGACTTCCTTTTGAAACATCAAAACCAGGCGCTCCCACCAGGCAGGATCGGCCTCCAGCCACTTGATGAGCAGGGCCGTGCCCACATTATAGGGCAGGTTGGAGGCGAGCAGGCGCGGGCCTTCGGGCACGAGGGCGGGCTCGTCCACTTTCAGCGCATCGGCTTCCTGAACGCTGAGACGCCCGCCGAAGGCGGCAGAGATCTGCTCGAGTGCGGGCAGGAAGCGGCTGTCCTTCTCGATCGCCAGCACGCGCCCGGCGCCTTCTTCCAGCAGGGCGCGCGTCAGGCCGCCGGGACCGGGGCCGACCTCGAACACGGTGGCCTGGCTCATGTCCCCGCACAGGCGCGCGATCTTTCGCGTCAGGTTGAGGTCGAGCAGATAGTGCTGACCGAAGCGCTTGTCGGCGTTGAGGCCGTGAGCCGCGATCACCTCGCGCAGCGGGGGAAGGGTATCGCCACTCATGTGAGCGCACTCTGACGGTTCTCGGCCATCGTGGAGGCCAGCCGGATCGCGGCGATGAGGCTGTCGGCGCGGGCGAGACCGCGTCCTGCGATATCGAAGGCCGTGCCGTGATCGGGCGAGGTGCGCACGATCGGAAGGCCCAGCGTGGTGTTCACCCCACCATGGAAATTCAGGGTCTTGACCGGAATCAGGCCTTGATCGTGATAGAGGCAGACCGCGGCATCGTAGCGTGCGCGCGCCTCGGCATGAAACATTGTGTCCGGCGGCATCGGGCCGGCCACATCATGACCCTCGGCGCGCAGCGTCTCCACCGCCGGGGCGACCATCTCGATGTCTTCGCGGCCGAGCGCACCGCCTTCACCGGCGTGCGGGTTCAATCCGGCTATGGCCAGGCGCGGAGAGGCCAGTCCGAAATCGGTTCGCAGCGCGGCAAGCGTCACGCGCGCGGTGTGAAGGATCGCTTCGGTCGAGAGCGCATCGAGCGCATCGCGAAGCCCGAGATGGATGGTGACGAGAACGGTCTTCAGTTCGGGCGCGGCGAGCATCATCACAGGGCCGCGCGGTCCGTCCCAGGCGGCATGCGCGGTGAGATGCGCCACGAATTCAGTGTGGCCGGGAAACCGGAAACCCTGCTCGTACAGCACAGCCTTCGAGATCGGATTGGTGACGACGCCGCCGGCTCGTCCGGCCAGCGTGTCGCGCACGCACGCTTCGATCGAGGCGACGACAGCGGCGGCATTAGCGGGCGCCGGATGTCCGGGCCGGGCCGGTTCCGGCAAGGGGACGGGACGCACGGGCAGCGCCTGAGAGAAAATCTCGCCGGCCTGCTCCGGCTCGCGGGCACGCGGAGCGGGCAGGTGGAGGCGATCTGCGATCTCGCGCAACTGGTCAAGATCGGCGTAGGCGATGAAGTCATGGCGGCGATCCTTGAGCGCAGCCCAGGCCCTGAGGGTCAGTTCCGGGCCGATACCGGCCGGATCGCCAAGGGTCACCGCGAGCGGCGGGCGCTTCACCGGATCTCGATCGTCGCTTCGCGGCGCAGATCGCGCAGCCAGCGGCGCGACAGAAGCGAGAGCTGCTGACCACGCAGTTGGTCTTCCATCTGGTCTTCGCTGGGAATGCCGGCGCCTTCAATCGAACGCCCGCACAGCACGAAGGACTGGAGCCCGGCGGCGGTTTCCAGAAGCGGCGTGGCCTCGACCGGCTCCAGGCCGGTGACGGCGTTGCGGATCGTATCGACCAGCGCGTTGGCGCCAATGGTGCCAAGGTCGGTCACCAGAACGCCCTCGATATTCTCCACGCGCGTCTCGACCGCGTCGCAGGACTCGATGGAGCCCACCGCGCGCGAAAGCCGGGAGCGCGCATCCTCGGTGATGCGCGAGCCTGGAAGCGTGATCTGGATGAGTTCGAGCTGCTCGACCACGGAGCTGTCCCGGCGGTCGATGAGCGCCACGATCAGGTAGCCGCCGGGAACGCGGACGGGCCGGGAAATCTGGCCGGGCTGGCTGAACTGGGCGATGATCTGCTGAACCTGCGGGGAAAGCTGGCTGATCGCCTGCCAGCCGGTATCGCCGCCGGCCGACGCGCTGGGCGCGGCGGAAAACTGGCGGGCCACCGCCGGGAAGGGCGCGCCCTGGGAGAGCTGCTGGAAGACGGTCTGAATCGCGGCTTCGGCCTGACTGGTATCGCCGGAGCCCGGGGCCTCGATAAGGATCTCCCCAAGACGGACCTGAGGTTCGGAGGCCCCTTCGATGACCCGTTCACGGGCCACCTCGATCTGGTTGTCGGACACGCGCACCCGGCTGCCATAGCGGCCATTGACCAGAATCTGCCAGGCAATTTCAGCGCGAATCTGGTGGCGAAGCGTCTCGATATCGACTCCGGCGGAGGCCAGGTCCTGATCGATTTCTTCCAGGGTCGATCCGTTACGCGCCGCGATGTCGCGAAGCGATTCCGTGACTTCCTCTTCCTCGACCTCGACCTCGAAGTCGCGGGCAGACTGGAGCTGCAGCGTTTCCTCGATCAGTCCGTCGAGTGCCTGCTCCTGGATGCGGGCCAGCGTTTCCTCGTCGGGCTGAATGCCGGCCGAGGTGAGGATGAGCATCATGCGGTTGCGCACGTCCAGCGTCGTGATCGGCTCGTCATTGACGACCGCCGCGATGCCTTCGACCTGCTGGGCCGGTGCCGGAGCGGCGAAGAGCATGGCCGCGGCGAATGCCGGCACCAGAGAGCAAATGAGAGACTTGAACGCCATGACAACCTGTCGGGTCGGGAGAAGGAAGCGAGAAGATACCGATCAATATGGGCGAAGCAATGACGCAAGACGGTCGCGCGATCAATCGTCCTGAAGGGCGCCTAGGGTGAAGAGGGTGAGCTGGAAGCGGACCGAGGTTCTCGGCCCGAGGTTACCGATGTTGTAGTTTTCGCGTTCGTAGATGATGTCCAGCCGGGTGCACTCATCCTCGTAGGAGAGGGAGGCCTGCGCAGTCCGGGTTTCGTCGGTGTCGAGGTCGCGGCGGGCTGCCGCTCCGACGCTCCAGCGATCGGTCAGCTCGAACGACACCGAGGCTGCGATCTCCTCATCGTCGTTTTGCCCGGGCGCCTCTGCAGTCAGCTTGGTATAGCGCAGCGCGCTGCCCACGCGCCAGGCCGAGAAGGTTCCGCGCACGTCGCTGCGGTTCAGGCGACCGCTCTCGCTGTCGAAGCGGTTGCGGGAGTCGATCGAGAAGCCGGCGAGATCAATGCCGAATTCGGCGACCCAGTCGGAATTCTCGTTGTCGAGGCCTGTCCCGGCTCCGAACGGAACCTCATTGTCGAGACGGTAGCTCCGGCCCGCAAAGACCTCTGCGTCCGGCAGCCACTCGCTGACCGTATCCAGCTCGAGCAGCATGCCGACATCGGCGCGCTGCCCGTTTTCCCACAGGTCGTAGCCGCCGGCCCGGTTGCGGCTGAACAGCGAGACCGAATCGATATCGACGATCTGGCTGTCTTCGTTGGGCGGACGTTCGCCGTCATCCACACCGGTGGCCGACACCAGGTGGACGCGCGGCGCAATGATGGTCTGCCCCCAGCTGTCCATACGAGCGAAAGGCCAGCTGATGTCGGTGCCCACTGCGCCCAGGGCGCGTGTGAAGTTGCGCGAGCCGGTCTCGACACCTGCCCCGTCGGTCTCGGTAACCGCATACGCATCGATCCGCCCGATCGCATAGGGCTCGAAGCGTACGCCGAGGGGCAGAATGGTCGAGCGGTTCCAGCGCAGTCCGGCGCTGGCACGCAGATAGTCGTCGCCGTCCTCGCGCACCAGGTTCGCGGTGGAAAGCTCGCTTTCCAGCAGGCCGGCCCAGTCCGGGAAGGGCAGATCGGTCAGCAATTGTCCGATAGGAGCGATATGGGGCAGGGCGTCGTCGTTCTCGCCCTCGAACAAGGACGTCACGCGAATGGCCGCGATATCGGAATAATAGTTCTGGCCCTGCCCCTGCAGATAGATCTGGGAGGCCAGGTTCCGGTTAGGCATCTCGTAAATGCCACGGCCGATATCCGGGCTTTCTGAAAAATCGTAGCGGCGCAGATACAGATCGCCCGACGTTGCCTGAACGCCGAAGCCCCAGCGCCAGCGCGGCGTGAAGTTGAACCGGCCTTCCGCAAAGGTGTGCCAACGCAATTCCTCGGCGCCGAAAAAGCCGTCCTCGTCGAATTCCTGCTCGTAGGTCGCACTGCCGGAAAAGGCGAACTCGCCTGAATAGAAGCGACGCCGGTATTGCAGCTCCAGGCTCGGATTGACCTCGCTCATGTAGCGCGGCGCCACCACGAGGTCGGAATGCGGTGAGATTACCCACAGATACGGCTGCTTGTAGCTGAAGCCGAGACGGTTGGAAAAATCGACGCTGGGAATGAGAAAACCCGAACGGCGCGGCGTAGACGGATCGGCGTGGGCGAAGATCGGCGCGTAAAGAATGGGCGCGCCGAGGATCTCCAGCCGCACATTGCGATAGTAGATCATCTGGTCGTCGAGATCGCGCGTCACGCGGCTGGCCCGCAGACGCCAGGTGGGGGAGCCGCTGCCGTCCTCGCACAAATCGCATGCGGTGTAGTAGCCGCGCGTCATCTCCACCGAGCCGTCGGCGCGCCGCACGGCAACCGAAGCGGCGGCCTTTCCGTCATTCTCGAGCAGGGTGGCGAAACCATAAGCGACGCCTTCGCTCATCTCGGAGTCGAGCTCGATCGACTCCGCCAGCGTTGCCGGTTCGTCTCCCTGAAAGAGACGGACATTGCCGCGGGCGATGACGCGTCCGGTTTGCGGATTGTATTCGATTTCGTCGGCGAAAAGCGTGCGCTCGCCGCTTTGCATGCGCACGTTTTCACGCGCGAAGAGGCGTTGGTTGTCGCGATCGTCAATCAGCACGCCGGCTTCGAGATAGACCGGTTCGCGCGCATCGGGGGCGGCGTCGCCAACCGCTTGCGCTTTTGCTCCGGCAGTCAAAAGCGCGGCCACAGCGCATGCCGTCATCAAGCTCCGCATGGAACCCCTTTCACCCCGGACCTACCCCGTAGCCTGCGTGTCTATCCAATCGCAGCGCAGGCGTCCACGCATCAACCGTCTTCGGTGTAGGCCACGTAGAACATGGCCGCGAGAATAAAGAGTGCCGGTGCACTCCAGGCTGCACTGATTGTATCGATCGTCCCGGACCGGCCAAGACTTAGCATCAACTCCTGCAGGAAGTAGAGCAGGAAACCTGCCGCCCCGCCGGCGAACGCGAATCCGGCCGCGCCGCCAAGACGCACCAGGCGCAGAGTGGCCGCGATGGCAAGCAGAGCCGCCGCGACGATGGTCAGGGGTTGGGCAAGGAGGCTCTGGAACCGTAATTCATAGGGACGCGTGGACAGACCCGCAGCGCGCGCCGATGCGATGACGCCGGGCAGATCCCAGAACGAAATTCCGCCCGGCGATCGAGCGCGCTCGAACAGGGCCTGGCGCCCGATCGAAGTCTGCAGGGAAATTTCCCCGAGCCTTTCGCGCGGCGCGTCGGCGGTCAACTCGACCGCTTCGTCGAGAACCCAGAATCCGGAACTCAGGCGGGCCGACTCCGCTTCGATGCGGCGCACGAGAATCGGGGCGCCCGCTTCGGAGCGCAGATAGATGCGGAACACCGGAGTGAATATCTGGCCTTCCTCGGCGTCGAACCGTGAGGCCGTGATGATGTTGAAGCCGTCCGGCGAGGTCTCGCGCAGCCAGACCGGGCCTGTCGACACCGAACTCATCCCGGTCTGTCCATCCAGAATGGTCTCGCGGATCGTCTCGAAACGAGCATTGCTCATTGCTCCCAGCGGGCTGAGCACCGCAGTCCCGGCCACGCCGATCACGAAGGCGAGAGAGGCGGCGGGCAGCAGGATGCGCCAGGCCGAATAGCCGGCTGCGCGCATCACGATCAGCTCGCTGCGCCGGTTGAGCCGGAAAAAGGCCCAGAGCGTGCCGAACAGAACAATAAAGGGCAGGGTCTCCTGAATGAGGAGAGGCGATTTGAGCAGGGTCAGTCCCAGAGCCTGAAGCGCCGTGAGGTCGGCGCGTGTCGAGATGTCCCGCGAGGTCTCGACGAAGTCGACGAGGATGATGACGGCACTGATCACGCCGGCCGACGCGAGGATGCCGAGCAGCGTCTGCAGGATGAGGTAGCGCGCCAGGCGGCTCATGCGGATGCCTCCGCGTGCGCGCGCCTGAACCGGCGCAGGAACCGGACCGGGCGGTTCAGGATAATCAGGCCGATGACAATTCCCCCGACCGGAAGCGCATACTGGACAACGTTATACGCCATGTTGTCGCTGGCCGCGGCTTGAACGGCAAACCCGGCCAGCCTCAGGATCATGGCCCCGGCCCCGGCCAAAATGATGAAGCGTGCGTAGCCTGTGCGCCTGTGTTCGACAGCGAAGAAGGCGCAGGCCGCAAACAGGGCGAAGACCAGATTGTAGAGCGGAGCGGCAAGCCGGTAGTGGCCTTCGGCATACAGCACGGCTGCCGAACGCGCCCGGACGATGTCGGCGGCGGTCGGCATCAGAAGCTCGGGCAGGAAGCGGTCGCTTTCCTTGAAGAAGAAGGCCGAGGCCGGATCGAGGAAGGCGTTGAGCTCGAATTCGTAACGTTCGAAGGCGAGTGTGGACAGCTCGCCCTGTTCGTCGGTCTGGGAGAGCTGCCCGTTCTGCAACAGCATGACCGGTCCGCGAGAGGTGCGTGTGATCAGCCCCGTCCCGGCCGCATAGGCCCGGCTTTCCGTGCCGCGTCCGTCCTGAATGAACACGTCGCTCATCACGCCGTTATCGTCGAGGGAGCGCGTGTAGAAGGTCACGTTGCCGCCGAGGTCGGTGAATTCACCCGGACGCATGAAGTCGGCCACAAGATCGCTGCGGATCTCGTAGACGCTCTCGCGCATTTCCCGGAAGGCGACAGGCTGAAGGAAGAGGTTGATGACCAGATTGCCCAGCATCGCGAAGACGGCGATGCGAATGAAGGGCGACATGCGCTGACCGCGACTCATGCCGGCGGCCGCCCCCACGGTCAGCTCTGAATCGCTGATCAGGCGGTTCATCGAGATGGCGACGGCAAGAAAGACCGCGACGGGCAGAATCATCGCGATGATCTGGGGCATCGCCAGCAGAGTGATCCAGACGAAGGCGAACGCGGTTTCGCGCTCGCTGGAGATCAGCTCGATATTGGACAGGGACTGCGTCATTACGGCCAGGCCGGTCAGCGCCAGCAGGGCCGTCAGGAGCGGCCACAGACCCTGCCTGAACAAATATCGCTGAAACAATGTCATCGTGGCGCAGGTCCGGGGTCGAAAAAGTGGCGGCGGAGCGCCAGATCATGAAGGCAGAGACTTCTAACGTGACCCGCGATCGGATACCACTCACGCCATGAGTTAATGTGTAGCCGGTTTTCCTGCCCTGTCGGCCCACCCCGGGTACGCGTCAGATCGGACGAGCCGTTCAATCCCGTGAACCAAGAAAGAGACGTGACATGAAGATCAAGTTTGCTGAAACCGCTTCCGGTGACACGCTGGCCGTGCCGGCCTACTCGCGCACCACGCTGTCCGACCCGGCGACCGCGCTGGACGAGAAGACCGGAGGTGCGATCAGCCGCGCGATCAAGGCGTCCCGTTTCAAGGGCGAGGCCGGCGATGTGGTCGAGATCGTCAGCCCTAACGGCGTGGATGCCGCGCGGATCGTCGTCTTCGGACTGGGCGAGAGCAAGGACGCGGACGGCAATGTGTTCGAGAAGGCCGGCGCGAGCGTGGTCAAGCACCTGCTCAATACCGGTGCCGACACGGTCTCCTTCCATCTCGACGGTGTGACCGACACCGAGAGCGCGGCGCGCACGGCTCTGGGCGCGACCATGGCGGCCTATCGATTCGATGCCTACCGCACCAAGCTGAAAGCCGACAAGAAGCCGTCGTTGAAAACGGCCGAGTTCGTGGTGTCCGACGAGAAGGCCGCGAAGAAGTCCTGGAAATCCTGGGAAGCGGTGGCCGACGGTGTGAAGACCGCGCGCGATCTTGTCATGGAGCCGGCCAACATCCTTTACCCGACCGCCTATACCAAGCGGGTGAAGGAAAAGCTGGAGAAGCTCGGTGTCGAGATCGAGGTGCTCGGCGAGAAAGAAATGGAGAAGCTGGGCATGGGCGCGCTTCTGGGCGTCGGCCAGGGCTCTGTACGCGAAAGCCAGCTCGTCATCATGCGCTGGAATGGCGGCAAGGACGGCGAGAAGCCGCTCGCCTTTGTGGGCAAGGGCGTGTGCTTTGATACCGGCGGCATCTCTTTGAAGCCGGGACTTGGCATGGAAGAGATGAAGGGCGACATGGGCGGTTCGGCTGCCGTGGTTGGCCTGATGCATGCCCTGGCCGGCCGCAAGGCGAATGTGAACGCGATCGGCGTGATCGGTCTGGTCGAGAACATGCCGGACGGCAATGCGCAACGCCCGGGCGATATCGTCACATCGCTGTCCGGTCAGACGATCGAAATCCTCAACACCGATGCCGAGGGCCGGCTCGTGCTCGCCGATGCGCTCTGGTACACGCAGGAGCGCTTCGATCCGCGCTTCATCGTCGACCTGGCCACGTTGACCGGCGCCATCCTGATCACCCTCGGCCACGAGCATGCGGGCGTCTTCTCCAACGATGACGAGCTGGTCGACAATCTGACCCGGGCCGGCAAGGCCTCGGACGAGACGGTCTGGCGTCTGCCCATCGGAGCGGAATACGATCGTCAGATCGATTCCACGGTGGCCGACATGAAGAATCTCGGCGAGGGCCGCAATGCCGGGTCGATCGCCGCGGCGGTCTTCCTGCAGCGCTTCGTCAACGAGAAGCCGTGGGTCCATATCGATATTGCCGGCACCGGCATGCAGACCGGATCGAAGGATCCGCGCAAGCCGTCGTTCGGAACCGGCTACGGGGTCCGTCTGCTCGACCGGCTCGTGCGCGACTACTACGAGGGCTAGCGCCTGGACGATCCAAAGGGCGGTCTTGAACGGGCCGCCCTTTTTTCATGCCTGAAGGGAGACAGCCGGCGTGGCCGAACTCTGGTTCTACCATCTTGAGCAAGCCAGCGTGGACGAAGCCCTGCCCGAGCTGCTGACCAAGCTGCTTGCGCGTGGGGGGCGGGCGGTGGTCGCAAGCCAGGATGAGGCCCGGCTCGAGGCCCTGGACGCACATCTGTGGACGTTCCGCGACGATGCCTTTCTGCCGCATGGACGTGACAGCGAGCCCCAGGCGAGCCGGCAACCTGTCTTGCTTTCCACAGAGACACGGAACGTTAACGGCGCCAGCATGCTTTTTCTTCTCGACGCGACACCGATCGAGATCGAAACGCTGGCAGACTGGGATCGCGTCGTGGTGATGTTCGAAGCTCGGGACGAGGGCGGCGTGAGCTGGGCCAGAGAACTCTGGTCGGCGGCCCGTAAGGGCGATGCCGAGGTGTCCTACTGGCGTCAGAACGACCAGGGGCGATGGGAGAAGAAAGCATGATACGCATATTCGCGATGATTTCGCTGGCCGGACTGGTTCTGGGGGCCTGCGCGGCCAACCAGGACGTGACCGAGGTGGACATGTCCGAACTCGATGAAGACGGCGCGGAGGCGCGCGAGTGCGCGGCCGATCAATACCAGATGCTGGTGGGTCAGCCGGGCACAGAAGTCCATACGCCCAGCCTGCCGCAGCCGCACCGGATTTACGGCGAGGGCGACATGGTCACCATGGACTATCGCCCGGAGCGCCTGAATGTCGTCATTGGCGGAAATGGCGAGGTGATGGAGGTCAAGTGCGGCTAGGGTCTCGCTCGCCGGGCGCGGTCTAGAGCCCGGCTTCGGCCCGGGCCGTCTCGAACGCTTCTTCGGCCTCGAGCCAGCTCAATTCTGCCTCTTCGATGAGATCTTCGGCCCGGGCGCGCTTCTTGTTCAGCTCTGTGGCCAGAGCGGGGTCCTTTTCCCAGAGGCCGGGCGTGGCCAGGCCGGCATCGATCTTGGCCAGGACGCCCTTCAGCCGCTCGGCTTCCTTTTCCCATCTGGCCGCCTCGGCCTTGAGGGGCTTGAGACGCTCGCGCGCTTCTGCGGCGTCGCGCCGGCGCTCGGTCTTCTGTCCCCCCGTCGGCCTGGCCTGTCCTCGCGGGCGCGTCTCTTCCTCACCTTTCAACACAAGCCGGCGATAGTCGGCCAGATCGCCCTGATAGGGGGCGATGGTCCCGTCGGCACAAAGCCAGAGCCGGTCGACACACGCCTCGATCAGGTGGCGGTCGTGGCTGATGATCAGCACTGCGCCTTCGAAGGCATTGATTGCCTCGATCAGCGCCTGACGGCTGTCCATGTCGAGATGGTTGGTCGGCTCGTCCAGTATCATCAGGTGCGAGCCGTGAAAGCTGATGAGGTTCATCAGAAGGCGTGCCTTCTCGCCCCCTGACAGCGATTTGGCGGGTGTTTCCTGACGGTCTCCGGGCAGACCGAAACGGGCCAGGCGCGAGCGGCGCTGGGCCTCGGTCGCATCTTCCATCAGCTCCAGAATATGGTCGTAGGCGCTCTGGTTGGGATGCAGGGCGTCGATCTGGTGCTGGTTGAAATGGGCGATTTCCGCCTTCTTGTGCATGCGGAAACTGCCGTCCAGCAGGTCGACATGCCCCGTCAGGAACTTCGCGAAGGTCGACTTGCCCGATCCGTTGCGACCCAGAAGACCGATCCGGTCATCGATATCGATGCGCAAGTCCATCCCGGTCAGGACCGGATTTTCGGGCGAGTAGCCCGTTGCGCCGTCCTCGATCCGGATCAGCGGATTGCCCATGCGCCTGGGTGCATCGGGAAACTCGAACGGGGCTACGGGATTGTCGACGCTGGTTGCCACCGGCTCCATCTTTTCCAGCATCTTGACGCGGGACTGGGCCTGCTTGGCCTTGCTCGCCTTCGCCTTGAACCGGTCGACGAAGCTTTGAAGGTGGCGGCGCTTCTCTTCCTGGCGCTCTTTCAGCTTCATCTGAAGACGCTGGCGCTCGGCCAGCTGACGTTCGAACTGGTCGTACCCGCCTTCCCAGATCGTCAGCTTTCCCTCGTTTAGATGCGCGATCGCGTCGACGCTGGCGTTGAGCAAATCGCGGTCGTGGGAGATGACGAGCGCGGCACCGGGGTAGCGCTGTAAGTGGGTTTCCAGCCAGATCGCGCCTTCAAGGTCGAGATAGTTGGTCGGTTCGTCCAGGAGCAGAAGATCGGGTTCGGCGAACAGGGTGGCGGCCAGCGCGACGCGCATGCGCCAGCCGCCGGAGAACTCGGCGCAGGGGCGCAGCTGGGCGTCAGGCGAAAAACCGAGCCCGTGCAGGATGGAGCCGGCCCGCGCCTCTGCCGAATGCGCATCGATGTCGGCAAGGCGCGTCTGGATGTCGGCAATGCGGTTGGGATCGGTAGCCGTCTCTGCCTCGGCCAGGAGTGCGCTGCGCTCGGTATCGGCCTCCAGCACGTAGTCCATCACCGTAGTCGGGCCGCCGGGTGCTTCCTGCGCGACCGAGCCAAGCCGGGCGCCGGGCTGCAGCGACACCGACCCGTCATCGGGAGTGGTTTCGCCACGGATCAGTCGGAACAGGGTGGACTTGCCGGTGCCGTTGCGCCCCACCAGTCCCATCTTGGTCTTGGCAGGCAGGAAGAGCGTCGCCTGATCGAACAGGCGCCGGCCTTCAATGTGATAGGTGAGGTCGTTGATGTGCAGCATGGGCGATGCCGGTTAGCACGGCTTCACACGCCGGAAAAGCGCCGCTATAAGCCGCCGCAACTTCCTCCCCATCCAGCCAGAAGGAATTTACCGATGGCCGTTCAACGCACTTTCTCGATCATCAAGCCGGATGCTACTGCGCGCAACATCACCGGCAAGGTCAATGCCAAGATCGAAGACGCCGGTCTGCGCATCATTGCCCAGAAGCGCATCAAAATGACGCGCGAGCAGGCCGAAGGCTTCTACGCCGTCCACAAGGAGCGCCCCTTCTTCAACGACCTGGTTTCCTTCATGATTTCCGGCCCGGTCGTGGTTCAGGTTCTCGAAGGCGAGAACGCGATCGCGAAATACCGTGACGTGATGGGCGCGACGAACCCGGAAGATGCCGCCGAGGGCACCATTCGGGCCAGCTTCGCCGAGTCCATCGAAGCCAACACCGTGCATGGCTCCGACGCGCCGGAAACCGCCGCGCAGGAAATTCCGTTCTTCTTCAAGGAAGACGAGATCGTCGGCTAAGCCAGGCCGCACCGGCCGCAAGGCAGAAAAAAGCCCCGGCGCTGCTTGCGCCGGGGCTTTTTTGTTCATTTGCGCTCCTGAATGTAGGCAATCGCGGCGTTCAGCATCACGTCCTGTTCGCTGCGGATCGCCGGGGCGGGCAGGAAGACATCGGGCGTGAGGGGATGGGTCTCGCGCTCCCCGTTCGGGCGGATGATGAGCGCCTTGGGATAGCCGACCAGAAATTCGGAATGGGGCAGGGTGAAGTGCTCCATGGCGCCATAGGTGGTCGCCATGTCAGTGGTCGGCTCCCCCATGATCGTGCCGAAGCCGCAATCCTGGATCAGGGCGCCGGTCGATACCGCATTCGAGAAGGAGAAGCGGTTGACCAGAACGTAGACCTCGCCATCGAAACGCTGGCCCTCGCGGGGTTGGGCATAGGGGATCTCGTACGAGACGGTTTCGCCGGGCTCGGCGGCCGCGTAGAGTTCGGCCAGGCGGGAGGAAGCGCTGGTCTCACCTTCGGTCAGGGCGTCGACGCGCGCCAGGTTGGAGGCGATCGTGGACTCGCTCACCTTGATCTGGAAGTCGGAGGCGAAGCGGAAAGGCTCGTCCGCGAACCAGGCGACGACCGGGTCTGAATAGGAATTATCCCCGCCCGGATTGTCCCTCAGGTCCAGGATCAAGGCCTCGGCGCCCGCTTCGATAAAGTCCCGATAGGCAGCATCGATATAGGCGATGAAGGCTCGCGTTGCCTCTGGATCATAGGCCTCTTCGGGCGTCGTGGCATCGACATTATAGAACGCACCGGGGCGAAGGTAGGCGATCGTTTGGTCCACCATTCGGGCTTCGCGCCCCGCCAAGGAGAAGGCATTCTCGATACCCACCGAGTTACGCAGCTCGTCCAGCGATGCGGCGGCGATCCAGGCCCGGGCCCGCTCGCCCTGGCGTTCATAGGCGATGTCGAACGAGTCCGGCTCGCCGTATTCGAGCCAGAAATAATAGAGTTCGGAGCCTTCAAGCTGGCTGTACGCCAGGGCGGGCGTGTCGGCGGCGATATTGCGCGTCAGCCGGGCCAGCCAGACCGGATTGGCCTGGCCATCGATGGACAGGATGCGGTCGCCGGGTTGAACCGGGCTGTCGGCCGGGGCTTCGGTGACGATCACCTCGCCTTCATGCACGCGCAGGCTGAGAGGAAAGAATCGTCCGGTTTCCAGATGTTCGTTCCAGTCAGGGTGAGGCGTCACGATCCGGGTGTGTGCGATCCGCGCCAGAGCGGCGAAGCGCTGGGCAATCTCGTGAAACTCACCCAGCTCCACCGGTCCGTCGATCTGGCGGATGAGTTCGTCATAGCGCTGATCGAAGGCCGAGCGGGGCGTGTGCACGAACAGGTCGTTCTGTGCGGTCTCGAGCCCTTCATACAGGGCGGCGAGGTCGGCTTCGGCCTCCTGCTCTGACAATGTCTGCGCGGTCGCGGAAGCGCAGGAGAGCGCAAGGGGAAGGGTCGAGATCAAGGATATCAAGGTTACGGGTTTCAAGGCAGGCCTCTTTTGATCGGGCCGGGTCGTCCGGCCGGGTGAGAACATGTCTTCCACCTCGCCACAAGCGCTTCTAACCTGCCATGACCGGGGCTTCCCGATCATCTGACCTTTTTCTCCCCCGGCCGGATCTTTAAAGAGCAAAGGGGTGTGCGATGGGCGAGGCTGCGCCCTTCCAGCTGCTTGAATGGCAGGTCGAGCCGGTCCGCAACCGCCTGATCGGGCCGGACGGGGAGCGCGAGGTCGAGCCGCGCGTGATGGATTTGCTCGTCCTGCTCGCGGCTCGCCCCGGCGAAGTGCTGTCGCGTACCGAGATTGGCGCCGCGGTCTGGGGCGGCGTTCACGTCAACGACGATGCGCTGGGCCGGACGGTGTGGAAGCTGCGCCAAGCCCTCGGCGACGACGCGCGAACACCGCGCTTTATCGAAACCGTGCCCAAGCGCGGCTACAGTCTGATTGCGACGCCCGAGGTCATGCCCGCGCAGGCGCCGGTCTTCGCCGCCCCGCCTCGGCAGCGCGGCCGCAGACGGCTTCTCGCCGGTGGCGCTGTGATCGGCCTTGCCCTGATCGCTGCGTCGATGTTCATGCTGCGTCCGGAGGTGGACGCCCCGGACGCCGACTCCGGCTCCGATCCGGAGGCAGAGAGCGCGCCTGAAAATCCGGATGCGGTCACCTTGCGCCGGGCCGATGCCTTCTATCACCAGTTTACCCGAACCGATAACGAAGCGGCGCTGCGTCTCTACGAAGCGGTGCTCGAAGGTGATCCGGATAATGGCGCCGCACTTGCCGGCCTGTCGAACGCGCTCACACAGCAGGTCATCCGCTGGCGCGGCGAAGCGGGTGCCCCGATGGAGCGCACAAGCCTGGGTGAGGCATTGGCCTCCGGCTATCTCGACACCGAGGAGGCGCAGCGTGTTCTGACACGTGCGCGCAGGCTGGCCGAAGCGGCGATACGGGAAAATCCTGCGCATGCGCGCGCCTATCGGTCGCTCGGGCTGGTGCTGGCGGCACAAGGCGAATTTTCCGCCGCCGAAGACGCTTACGCGCGCGCCCTCGTGATCGATCCCGACGCCTGGGGGGCGCTCATCAATCTCTCAGAAATGGCCAGCTTCCGCGGTGATGAGGCCGCCGCGCTGTCCTATCTGGAACAGGCCTATGAGGTGATGGCGCGCACCTATGATGCGCGGCCGCTGGAAATCCGGCCCTGGCACAGTGAAGTCGGCCTGTCGGTTGCGGCCCGCCATGATGAGCGCGGATCGCTGGGCGAGGCCGAACTCTGGTATCGCCGTGTGCTGTCCTCCGATCCGCTCAACCAAGCGGCCGTTCGCGGGCTTGCGGGCGTCCTGTCACGCGCCGGAGATGCAGGTGCGGCGGATGCGTTGTGCGCCGACTTCGAGCGGCGCACGGGACAGGCGTGCGAGCCGTAGGGCGGCTCAGAAAAAGAGAACCCCGACGGTCACGGCATAGAAGGCGAGAATGAGGGCGCTTTCAAAGCCGATGCCGGCAAATCCCACGCGTTGCCGGCGCAGCAGCCCGAGCATGAGCACGGCGGTCATCAGGATCGACATCGAGATCGTGAAGACCGCACCCGTCGGCATCGCGTGGTAGAGCGATCCGCCCCGGTAGGCGATGTCGGAAAACGACAGGAAGAGCGTGTCGAAAGCGTTCCCGCCGAGTATTCCGCCGACTGCAAGCGTGAGCGCTCCACGCCGCACGGCCGCAATTGACGTTACCAGCTCGGGCAGGGAGGTCGCGATGCCAGTAAACAGCCCGCCGATTGCGACCTCGGACAGCGGCGTACGGTCCGCGAGCACGACGGCGAACTGGCTGATGCCGAAGCCGGCCAGTCCGGTGAGCAGTGCCAGAAGGGCGAAACTCGTCCACGGTGGTGCGCCCGGTGTCTCGCCGTTTGCCTCAGGCGCCCCCTCGGCTTCGTCTTCCTGGGTTTCGCGCGTCATTTCGGGCGTCCACATGGGCGCCGTACGCGCGCGGCGCACCAGCTGCAGCCCGAACCCATAGGCGGCGAGCATGACGATTGTCGACGGGTGGATGCCGGCGATCGTGAAATCCGGTCCGGAATAGGTCACGAGCGGGATGGCCAGCATTGCCAGGAGCAGCGCCCCTTCGGTGATATTGGCCAGAGAGGCCGCTGCGTGTTCGAGATTGGCGCGGCGGTAGACCAGATCGGCGATGGCAAGAAAGGCGGTCTGGACGGCTATGCCGCCCACCGCGTTCGAGCTCGACAAGGCGGGAAAACCCTGTGCGGCGGTTGCGACCGACGTGATGATGCCGGGCAGGGAAGTGGCCGCGCCCAGCAGCACCGCGCCGACCAGCGCTTCCCCCCAGCCGGTGCGGTCGGCAATCACGTCGCACCGCTCGGCGAGTTGCGCACCGGCCGACGCAATGATGAGCGTGCAGATCAGGAAGCCGGCAATGACGGCTGGAAGGGGCAGATTGGCAATGAGGCTGAATGTCATGGCGAGACCAACGGGTCATGCCGCGACGGGTTCCCCGGCTAAAGCGCTGCCTTGATCTTTTCAGCCTGGGCCTTGAGCGTTTCGGTATCGGCCTGGCCGCTCTGGCCGTGTTCTCCGATGGCCTGGCCGGTATATCGCGGAATCACGTGGAAATGGATGTGAAAGATCGACTGTCCGGCCGGCGCGCCGTTGAACTGGGTAACGGTCACGCCGTCAGGATCCAGTCCCTTGGCAACCGCGCTGGCGATGGCTTTGACCCGCGTGATCGCCGCCTGGGCGGCTTCGTCGGAGAGTTCCAGCAGGTTGCGCGCGCGTTCCTTGGGAATGACGAGCGTGTGGCCCGGGCTCTGGGGGAAGATGTCCATGACGCACAGCACGTGCTCGTCTTCATGGACTTTGACCGCCGGAATCTGGCCGGAGATCATTTTGGCAAAGACATTGTCGTCGTCATAGTCGCCGTGAAGGCTCATCGAGGCGGCTCCCTGTCATCATCGCTGCGCGAAGGATCGTGATAACCGATCGAACGCGTCCACGCCAAAAAGGCTTTGAAATTTTTTTCCATCGCCCGCCAATCGATCAGCGGGGCGTCCGGATTGTAGCCAAGTTCCTGGTGGGTGAAGGGTTTGCGGCTCCCAGGATACCAGCCATGCCAGCATTCCACGCATTCGCGGGCCGCCAGGGCAGGCGGCAGGCCTGCAATCTGCCGGAGACGCGTCCCGATCCGCGCGGTGCGCCCGGCGACGGCGCGCGTGGAGCCGCCGCATCGAGGACACGCAAGGCTGTCCGCGTCCAGCCCGGCCCGACGCAGATAGGCTTCTGCCTCCGCGCGCTGATCGGCGCGGACATAGATAGGAAAGCCATCTGACACCGACATCTGGCCCGACAGGACCCCGACGAGTTGTTCGTTATGGGCATACGCCTCCATGCCCGCCTTCTGGAGAGCCGCGAGAACCGGTTGCGCCTGACCGGCGCCAAGCGGTGTGGTAAGTTTCACGAAGCCGGCCATCGATGATCCTGCTTGAAGGGCATTTCGGTTTCCAGGTCCTCGATCTCTTGAGCGATCGCGACGCGCTCGCGGCGCAGATAGCGGTCTACCGCGTCTGCAAAGCTCTCATTGGGCAGATAATGGGCCGAGTAGACGGCCTGGGGACGGTATCCGCGCGGCATCTTGTGCGGGCCCTGGGCGCCGGCCTCGACCCGTTCGAGGCGGTGCTCGATCGCGAAATCGATCGCGCGGTGATAGCAGAGCTCGAAATGAAGATTGTCCCGGTGTTCCAATGCGCCCCAATACCGGCCGAAGAGGGCGTGCGAACCGATGAAGTTCAGGGCCGCAGCGATATAACCCGCCTCGTTGCCCGCCATGACCAGCAACACGTCGTCAGCCATGCGTTCGTGGATGAGTGCGAAGAATTCGCGATTAAGGTAGGGCGTGCCCCATTTGCGCGCGCCGGTCTCCTGGTAGCATGCGAAAAAGACATCCCAGTGGTGCTCTGTCAGATCCGACCCGCGAAGCGCCTCAATGGTGAGACCCTCGCATGCGGCGGCGCGCTCCTTGCGCAGCGACTTGCGCTTGCGTGAGGAGAGGTCGGCGAGGAAGCCGTCGTAACTGCCATAGCCGCGATTGGTCCAGATGAACTGGATATCGCAGCGTTTTAGCAGACCTGCCTCCCCGAGCGCCTGCCAGGCGCCTTCTTCAGGGAATAGCACGTGCCAGGACGACAGGCCCCATTCGCCCACGACATGGCGGGCAGCCTCCACGAGGGCGACCTGGACGTCCGGATTGCTGGCCAGGACGCGGCGTCCGGTGGCAGGCGTGAACGGGATTGCGGTCAGGAGCTTGGGGTAATACTGCCCTCCGGCGGTTTCGAAGGCGTTCGCCCAGCCGTGATCGAACACGAATTCGCCGTAGGAATGGCCTTTCAGGTAAAGCGGCAAGGCTCCTACGAGCGCGCCGGTCGCCTCGTCCTCGGCCAGAAGATGCTTGGGACCCCATCCGGTCTCTTCCACCGCGCAGCCTGAACTTTCCAGTGCTTCCAGAAAATTCCAGGAGAGGAAGGGGTCGTACGCGGCACCGGGCGGATTGGCGACGGCGTCCCAGGCCTCGCGCGAGATCTCGGAGAGGCGTTCGATCATGCGGATGCGAAGGGACATGCAATAATGGTTTCCGGCCGCCTGCAGTGACCGCCAACATATAGAGCGGTCGCCGCGCTGCGGGGAGGGGAAGCTGGATCCCGTCCTTCAGGAAACGCACCTCGCAGAAAATGCTGGCGCGCCGGGTGTTTTGCGTACCCGCCGTGACTTCAGCCTACATCAGGCCGATTTCGCGCAGGCGCTCGGCCAGATAGGCGTCCGCGGTGATGGGCTGCTCGTAGCGGTCAGGCCTCTCGGCAGACACGCACCCGGGCAGCGTCCTGATTTCAAAGTCCGGATTGAAATGCAGGAAGAAGGGCGTCGAGTAGCGCGGATACCTCATCCGTTCGGCCGACGGGTTCACGACGCGGTGGGTTGTGGACGGCAGCACGTCATTGGTCAGGCGCTGCAGCATGTCGCCGATATTGACCACGAGAGCATCGCGCGGCGGTTGGATGGGAAGCCAGTCGCCGTCCCGGGTCTTGACCTGGAGCCCGGCTTCCTCGGCGCCCAGCAGCAAGGTGATGACGTTGATGTCTTCGTGCGCCCCTGCGCGTACGCCGCCCGGTTCTCCCTCGATCGGAGGGTAGTGCAGCAGGCGCAGCACCGAGTTGCCCTGATCGACCGTGTTGTCGAACCAGGTTTCCTCAAGCGAGAGATCGCGCGCGATCGCCCGCAACAGGACACGTCCCATGGCGTCGAGCGCTTCGTAAAGCGCCTTGGTTGACGCGTCCAACCCATCGACCTCGGCGACGCTGACATTGTCCGGCATGGAGGGCGCATACCGATGGCCCGCAGGAAGATCACGGCCGCGGTGCCAGAATTCCTTCAGGTCGCGTTCCGTTGCCCCTTTCGCGACTTCGATCCCGAACGGCGTATAGCCACGCGCGCCACCCTGACCCTCCTGATGGTATTGCCGCTTGGTCTCAGGCGGCAGGGCGAAGAAAGCCTTCGCGTCGGCCAGAGCGCGATCGATGATGGTCTGGTCCACGCCATGATCACGCACGACGGCAAAGCCGTATTCACGGAATGACCGGCCGAGCGCGGCGGCAAATCCGTCCGGATCGCTCGCCGACTGGGCGAAGGAGACCGGGGCGATGCTGTCTTGGGTCAATATTGTCATGGTAGTCCCGGTTTAATCCTGGCTCGCGCGCTCGTGAAGAGGGCCGGGTTGACCAAAGTGCCGCAGGGGCCAATCTGCAAGCCATCGCTTCAGAGCCCGGAGAGCCCTCATGACCGCGCCGATTGAACTGCATTACTGGCCAACGCCGAACGGTTGGAAGATTTCTATCGCACTGGAGGAGATGGAATTGCCCTATGCCGTGAAGCCGGTCAATATCGGCGCTGGCGAGCAGTTCAAGTCCGAATTTCTGGCGATCAGCCCCAATAACCGCATGCCGGCCATCGTCGATCCTGACGGACCCGACGGCAAACCGATCTCGGTCTTCGAAAGCGGAGCCATCCTGCAATACCTCGCGCGCAAGACAGGACGCTTCTATGGTGAGACCGAGCGCGAGCGCGTCAAGGTGGATGAATGGCTGATGTGGCAGATGGCCGGGCTCGGCCCCATGGGCGGACAGGCTCATCACTTCCGCAGCTACGCCCCGCGGATCGAACCTGACCTTTCCAAACTGGAATACGGCAAGACGCGCTATACCAACGAAGTGAATCGTCTCTACGGCGTGCTCGACACCCAGCTGACCGGGCGGGCCTTCGTGACCGGCACCTACTCCATCGCGGACATGGCCATCTGGCCCTGGATCCTGCCGGACGGCCAAGGCCAGGACCTGACCGAGTTCCCCGCGCTGAAGGCCTGGTACGAGCGCTTGAAAGAGCGCCCTGCGCTCCGCCGCGGACGCGATGTCGGCAAGGAATTCAGCCGCTCGCTGGCCGACGACAATGAAGACATGAAGAAGGCCCGCGATGTGCTTTTCGGGCAAAAGGCCCGCAAATAAGGACCCGGCCCGCACCGGTTTTGCTTCAAGCCTGCGCGTCTGCGTGCTTTGTTGCCGCCGGGGCTTGACGTGAGGGGCTGAGGTGGGAGCAACCAATCAGGAAGACGGGTCCGTGCGCGGCATGTCCGCCGCGGCGCTGCGCGTTCTGCGCCCTCTTGCCTTTTTCTGCTTGCTCGTGTCTGCGGTGTTCTTGGCGTACCAGGCGGGCTCGATCCATTACCGTGAGACAGGCTGGTCGCCTGTGCTGCGAACGAGCGAGGCGCGCGTCCAGGCTCTCATCGAGGACCGGGTCAGGAATGTGGATGCCGCGCGCGCCTATTGGGACTCGGAGCTGGCCCGGCGGGTCGATCCGTCCCGCTCTCCGATTCCAGACCTCGACGGCGTGCGTTCGCTGGGCGGGGCGCTTGACCTTCTGTCCGGGCGAAAGGCGTTTGCGCTCTCGCTCCGCGACGGGGGGGCGCAAGGCGTGGCGAATGCCCGCTTGCGTGCCCGGCCGGTCTGGCAGCAAGAGCGCCTGATCGAGGCGGAGCTGACCGGTCTCGCGCGCACCGCCCGCGAAGCCGGCATCGCCCCTCCCGAGCTTGTCCTGGCCGACCCGGCGATTTTGCGCAGGGCCCGGCAGAGCGAGCGGCTCTATGGGCGCGCGATTTCGGAGTTCGACCGCTGGTTCGTCGATCCGGCCGGCCGAAGCCTGCGGCTGGCTGCGTTTCCCGGCTGGACGGGCCGCGTCGAGGACGCGGTGCTTCTGCACGCGAGTGTGAGCCCTGACACGCGCGACCCGGCTGAACGCCATCTGGCCGGCCTCCTGCGAGGCACCGGCGATCCGGGTGTTCGCGCCGGCGCCCGCATGCTGTACGCCGGGCACCAGGCCGGCCTGCTCACCGCCGGTCTCGTCGAAGGCGCAGGCGAGCACGAGCTGTTGGACATGGCGCGGGGCGCAAACCGGTTGCGGTTGCGTCTCGGCGCGGGGCCGGCGCTGCGCGTCATGCCCGCAGTGCGCTCAGCTCAAGACGTTGAACATCTCGTGCTCCTCTCAAACCTGCTGGGTCCGGATACGCTGGCGGTGGTCGAGCTGTTCGGGGACGACGCGGCCTATCTGCTCGACGCGATGAGTATGCCGGCAGCGCCAGGCTGGTCGGTCAGAATGCGGCTCGCGCTCGCAGCTACATGCGGTCTTCTTGCATTGCTCCTGGTCGTCAGCGCGCCGCTCGGCGCGGCGCTCAGGCGCACGCACGGGTCAGGCGGGGCGGGCTAACGATTCAGGAATACGGTTTAATCGAAAGTAGGAAATCCTAACGAAAATAAACGGTTAAATTGTGTTATTCTTGATGCGCTTTAACCGTGTGGATACCAAAGGCCGACATTCTCCATCTCGTAGAAGGGGCTCGAAGAGGCCTTGAGTGGATGGCAAAGCCCGGTGACACCGTTGAGATGCGGGCACCCGGCGACAGAAAAGGGGAATGGCAGAATGGCCTTCACCGATGTTGAAACCGCGCAAGTGCATGAAGCGGTTACGGTCGAGCCGAAAGGCGATGACCTGTGCAAGTTGGGCCTGCTCTATTCGACGGGCCAGGGTGGTGTGATCGACTATGTCGAGGCCCACAAATGGTTCAACCTCGCAGCCCTGATGGGCTCCGAACCGGCCAAGCACTACCGCCGCGAAGTCTCCGAAGAAATGGACATGGACCAGATCGCGGCCGCTCAGCGCGCGGCGCGCGAATGGCTCTCCACGCGCCACTAGGCGTCATAGCCAAGTAGGTCGGCCTTCGCTTACGCTAGTTGTCGTTCAGGATCGAGTTCGCCAGGGCGTAGCCGAAGGCTTCGTTGAACGGCACGATGTTGGCGATGTACTGCTCGACGAACAGGTTGACCTCCGCAATGGTCGAGCGCGGCACGAAAACGATATCGTGCCGGCGTAGCGGAACCTGGTCGGCTGGCCGGCCGCTCAATGCATCGCGCAGGTCGACGGTGCGCATCATGGCCGATCCGTCCGGAGCCCGGCGCAGCACCACGACTTCGCCTCGGCGGGCCGTATTCTGGAAGCCGCCGGCAAGCAGCACCGCCTCCAGCGTGCCTGTGCGCATGTCAGGCAGCGGATACAGACCCGGGGTCGCGACTTCGCCGCCCACGAAAATATTCTGGGAGGCCGCACCGGTGGCGCGAACCTCCACGATAGGATCGCGCAGGACGCTCGAATAGCGCTGGGCGATCAGGCGCGCGGCTTCAGGCTCTGTGAGGTCGGCGACCATCAGCGCGCCGAGCATGGGCAGGTTCGCGCGCCCGTCCGGACCGACTGTGACCGGGCCCGACAGCTCGTTCGCAGTGTATACCGTTACCGTAATCTCATCACCGGGATAGAGCCGGTAGGCTGGATCCTCCGAGCTCCACTCGGCGAAGCGTGCCGGATCGAACCCGGTCGAGGGCGCCGACTGCGGCGATCCCGCGCAAGCGGTCAACGCAAGCAGGGCGAGCGCGACCGGGCTTTGGCGAAAAATGACCATCGTGCACCTTCTTAAGAAGTCTGACTATTTTTGCACCGTGGCGCGGTACGGCTAAGGAAAAATTAAGCGCACGCGCGCGAGATGGGGGCATGAGCGATTACGAGCAATCCAGCACCGGCCGGGGGCCAGGCGCCAATTCGCCACGCCGCGAGATGGACCTGTTCGATATCGTTGCGCTGGCCTGGGCCGAAAAGATCCTCATTGTGCTGGTCTTCCTGGCACTCTTCATTCCGGCTGCCATTGCCGCCTACGTCCTGCTCCAGCCTACTTACGAGGCCCAGTCGCGGCTCCTGATTCTGCTCGACGAGGAAAACCCCACTCCGGCGGCAGCCGGTACGGGCGACGCGTTCGTGCTCGATCAGGTCATGCAGTCAGAGATCGAGATTCTGAATTCGGACGCGGTCCGCCGCTTTGCGCTGGAACGCAGCGGAGCGGAGGTGACGCCCACGGCGTTGCAGCGTCTTCGCGACGGGTTTTCCATCAACCGCCCGCCGTTTTCCAGCGTCCTGATCGCGCAGTTCGAATCTGCCGACCCGGAGCGGGCGGCCCGGACCTTGAATGCGATCGTCGATGCCTATCTCGCTTATCGCCAGGAAATTCTTCTCGAAGACGGGGCGGGCAGTCTGTCTGCACGGCTGGCGAGGGCCGAAATCGTGGCCGAGAGCGCGGCAGCCGATCTGCGCAACTTCCTGATCTCTCACGACATCGGTGATTTCGAAGCCGAGCAGGCCGCCCTTATTGCGCGTATCAGCGATCTTCAGACCCGGCTCCTTGCCGCTGAAGCCGAGGCCGATGCCGCCCAGGCTGGCGCTGCGGCGCTGCGCGAGCGTCTCGAAACCCTGCCTCAGACGATCGAACAATATGTCGAGAACGATGTGTCCGGTCAGCTGCTGACGCTTGAAGTGCGCAGGCGGGAGCTGCTGGCGCGTTATCTGCCGGAGGCACCGCCGGTCATCGCCGTGGAACGCGAGATCGAAGCGTTGCGCGACTTCATCCAGTCCGGCGGCGCGGAGGGTGCAGGCCAGCGCCGCACGGGCCCGAACCCGATTTACCAGGAACTCGATACCACAAGACTGCAGCAGGCGAATGCGGCAGTGACCCAGGCGCGTCTGGCGCGCGCCCTGCGCGGGCAACTGGCGAATGCGCGCGAACAGTCGGCGCGCCTGCGTGCCCTGCGCCCCGCCTACGACCGCCTCAATCGGGAGGCTCAGGCTGCAACGCTCGCCGCCGAGCGTCTGGTTGGTCAGGTCGCCAATGCCGACGCTCAGGCTGCCGGTTCGCCCGAGGCGGCGGAGGCGGTGCGGATCGTCGAGCGCGCCTATCCGCCCGATCAGGCCAGTTCGCTGCGCAAGATCGGCGTGATCGGTGCCGGGGTGTTCGCCCTGGGGCTGGCCATGCTGACCGGTCTGCTGCGCGGATATCTGACCGGCTACCGCCCGCGATCTTCGCCGCCGCCGCGCGTGTCGCGCGACGCTCCGCCCCATGCCTACCGCGATGCGGCGTCTCAGGGCATGCCGCCGCGGGCCCCGCATTCGACCCCTACGCGCAAGCGGCGATCAATGCCGGTTCTGGCGCGCGTCGCAGAAGAGCCAGCGTCAGCGCCTCGTTAACTGTCACTGGGTAGGATGGCTTCGAATAAAGGAGCCTGGCTCAGCATGTCCGCCCGCGCGCAACTGGAAGATCTGTCGCGGCGCCTCACCACGCGTGAGGCGCGCGGGCGTGCCTATATGGTCGTTCCGATCACGCCGGGGGCGGGCGCGTCCTTCATCTGCGCCCGCCTGGCCGCGAACGCGGCCCGGGAATCGGCGCGGCCAGTATGGCTTTTCGATCTCGATTTCGGCGCGAACCCCCAGTCCACACGCACGCGGATGAACGGGGCGGCCTATAGCGCGGACCTTGGTGCTGAACGCTTCTGGCGCACCGAGCCGGAGGGCGCTGGGCGCCTGGCGCTTCGCAAGGTCGATGCGGCGCCGGTCCTGATTTCGGTTTTTGAACGCGATCCCGGTGAGGTTCGCCGGGTGACGTTCGCGTCAGCTCCTGCCTATTGGGACCGTGTCCGTGACGCCTGCGGGCTGGCCCTCATCGACATTCCCTGCGACAGCCCGGCGGCCACAGCGCTTTGCGCGGATGTGGACGGGGTAATCCTCGTGGGCGATGCAAAGACGACCACGCGTGCGATGGCCGATTCGCTGGCTGACGAGATCGAGCACGCCGGCGGCGAGGTACTCGGGGTGATCCTCAACCGCGCCCCGGAACAGGCCACCCGGTGAGCGCGGCCCGTCTGGCCGAGCGCTGGCGCAGCCAGACTCCTGTTCTGACCGGCTTGCCTGTGATCGAAGGCGCCGTTGCCGTCGTGCTGCTGTTCCTCTTCTCCCAGGCGCTTCTCGGTCCGCTTCTGGCCGACCCTGCCGATCCCGAGGGCGCCCCGATCCTCCGGCTCATCTGGCCGCCGGTCTACGCGCTGACCCTGGTTCTGATGATGAGCCGGCCCGGCGCTTCATTGCGCTATCTTGCCTACGGATGGCCGGTACTGGCCCTGGCGGCGTTGACCGTGCTGTCCACGGCCTGGTCGCTCGATCCGGCGCTGACGCTCCGCCGCAGCTTTGCCATCTTCATGACCACGCTGTTCGGTATCTGGCTGGCCGCCGCCTTCTCATGGCGCGACCTGCTGCGTGTCCTCGGCGCGCTCTTTGCCCTGCTTGCCGTCATGAGCTTCGTCGCCGGTCTCGCGGTGCCGGGGTTTGGCATCATGCAAGAAATCCATCCCGGCGCCTGGAAAGGGCTGTGGTGGGAGAAGAACACGCTGGGCGCCCTGATGGCCTGGGCGCTGCTTGTTTTCGTCTCCGCCGGTGCGATCGACCCGCGCTACGCATGGGTCTGGCGCGCTCTGGCGCCGCTCGCGCTGCTTCTGGTCCTGCTCTCCACCTCGAAGACGGCGTTGCTGGCGAGCCTCGTGGCGTTGGGCGGTCCGCTCGCCATCGCCCTGGTGCGACGCGATTTCACCTTTGCCGCCGTAACTCTGGTGACTGCCGCACTGGGTCTGGCGGCGGGTGTGATCGCGCTGATTATCGGTCCCGCAGCCATCCTCGAAGCGCTGGGCCGCGATCCGTCCCTGACGGGGCGGATTCCCATATGGGCGGGCCTGATCGATGTGATCGGGCAGGCGCCGTGGACCGGCTTTGGATATGGCGCGTTCTGGGCGGCCGAAGACGGGCCGGTGCATTGGCTGCGCAAGGCAACGGAGTGGGATGTGCCTACCGCTCACAATGCCTGGATCGAAACCGCGCTGGCGCTCGGCTTGCCCGGGCTCGTACTGGGTGCCTTCGTCTTCCTGCGCGCCGTCGGGCAGGGCGTGCTGCGCCTGCTTTCCGGCAACGAAACCTATTTCGCGCTGACCTTCATGGTGACCTGGGGTCTGATCAGTGTCAGCGAAAGCAACATGCTCCAGCAAAACAGCCTGGTCTGGGTGCTGCTGGTGACGGTTACGACCAAGCTGGCCGCGCCGCGCGATCAGGCGTGCGAGGCGCCATAAAAGCGCGGCTCGAAGCGCTCCATCCAGACAAGCTTGCCCGCGCCTTTGGCGGTCCGGTCCAGACACGCCGCGCACGCGCGAGCGCTGATCAGCCGGGCGGGGAGGGCACACAGGCCGTGGACCACCAGCTGAGCCGCCCCGATCCCCATCCAGGCCGCCAGACCGGCCCAGTCCGGCTGCGCGCGTCTGAAGCAATTCTGGCTCGGCCCCTGCCCGTAGGCGAAGCTGCGCAAGAGCAGGTGACGCCAGTTCGCGCGTCGCGGCTCGACATGTTCGATGACTTCGGCCCCGGCCGCCCACCCGAAGCGCGCGCCGTCCCGGGACAAGGCGGCAAACAGAATATCGTCTTCGCCCCCGGTCTCGTTCGCGACCGGGTCGAAAGGCGGCTCGGGCAAAGAGACCTCGCGCCGGTCGATGAGCGAGTTGCCGCATCCGCGAGGCCGGGTCAGAACCTGGTCGACGTCCGGACCCGTGCGCGAATAGAGGCGCGAAATGTACGCGTTACGCACGCTCGCGTGGCTGCCGGTCGAGGACGGCGCCTGGGCGCGCACCGGGCCAAACACGACGGCCGCATTCAGCCTGTCACGGGCGATCAGCAGGCTTTCCAGCCAGTGCGGCGCGGCGCTCTCATCATCGTCGAGCTGGACTATGAAGCGGCCACGTGCAGCCTCAAATCCGGCATTGCGCGCATTGGCGACTCCGGCCCGGGGCTCGTGGACATAGTCGATCACGACCGGGCTCGCCGAGGCCAGGGCCTCGGTGACCGAACGGGCGCCGCCTTCGGGCGCGTTGTCTACGACAACGATCTGGTCTGGACGTACGGTCTGGGTGAACAGGCTGCGCAGCGCGCGGGCCAGCCCGTCCGGCCGGCGGAAGGTCGGAACCAGGACCGTGACGCTCACGAGACGCGCTCGGCCTGCGGAGTTTCGATCCGGGTCAGCGCGTCTCCCATCGTCATCACGCGGCAGGACAGGTCTGCGGCGAGCTGGCAGACCTCGTCCAGGAAATCCGGTGTGCATCCCCACTGGCTGGGCCGCTCGCTGACATCGTGACCGTAGAAGATGAGCCAGCCAGGGTTGGCGGCCGCGTCACGGACCGCGTCGAGGGCGCGTGCCAGACCGGCTTTGCCGCCGTCGAGCGGCACGGCCTTCAGCAGTGCGCGGTCCGCATGTCCGCGATTGATGCCGGGTTGCACGCCGCGCAAGGCGCGATAGTGCTGCGACAAGGCTTTCTTCGTCGCCGGGCTCGCCTCGCCGTAGGGAAAGGCAAAGACGCCGAGTTCGCTCTCATGGCCCATGGCGGCGAGGGCGCGCCGGTTCCGGGCGCAATCGGCCATCACAGCCTCGACCGGCGCGCAACCGGAATCCAGATGGCCGTAAGTGTGGCAACCGATCTCGTGCCCGGCCGTGCGAAGGCGCAGAAGATCGCCCGGCTTGAACAGCGCGCCGAGATGGTTTTGCGAGCCGGCATATCCGGCTGCGGCAAAATAGGTGGCCCGCCAGCCGAAGCGTTCCAGGATGTCGGCGCCCGTCCAGGCGGCCGAACGCGGGAAGTCGTCGAATGTGAAGGAGATGAGCGCGCGGTTCAACACGATCTGCAAGGGCTGGCGGGCCAGCTGACGGGCTGCGAGCCTGCGCAGCTTGCCTGCCGGGCCGCCGGACGGGATGTAGGTGTCGTTCATTGCATGGCCTCCGCTGCGCGTGCCGCGCGGTAGAATTTGATTGCCAGGACACGCAGGCGCACCGGCAACGCCTCCGTGAGTGCTGCCCGGCGCATGACTGTCCTCATCGGGCTGGCGAGGCGCAGCCGGCGTACGAGACGCGCCCAGCGCGCGCCCGGCAGGCGGGTCATTTCGCGATTGCGTTCCAGGAAGCGCGCGAAATTCGCGCCGCCATCGTCATACTTGGCGAGGAGTTCGCCGACGGTGTGCAAGCCGACATGGCGGGCCGGAATGTCGAGATGGACCAGCCGGGCTTTCCGCGCCGCACGGGCAGCCCAGTCCACATCTTCCCAGCCCCAGCCGGAAAACCCTGTGTCGAAAGCCACTTCGCCCATGAGTGAGCGGCGCACGAGCAGGTTGGAGCTGCAGAAGGCCGAGGTGCCGATCCGGGTGCGCTGTGCGACCGAGGCCACGTCCCCGGCGCTTGCCAGTGCCGCGTGGACGCGGTGTTCGCGGACGATCCGGTCGGGCAGCTCAAAGCCGCCGAATGCGGCATCGAAGTCCGGTTGGCGTGCGAATGCGTCAAGCCAGTCGCGGATGAAGCCGGTCGGAATCGACATGTCGGCATCCAGGAAAAGCAGCCAGTCTGCGCGGGCCCGGCCTGCCAGCGTGTTGCGCCCGGAGGCGCGGCCGAGATTGGTGCGCGCGCTGACGAGGCGGGCCGGGGCGCGGCTCGCCAGTACCGCAGCCGTTACGGCGGCGTTGAGCGCGGGGTCCGGTTGGCCGTCGTCGAAAAGGACGATCTCGATATCGGCGTCTTCGCGCGCCAGTGCGTCTATCAGCGTACGCGGATCGTCCTTGTAGAACGGTATCAGCACTGACAGGGCAGGCGTCCCCTGCCGGGCGGATCGGGCGTTGCGCACTTCGTGAAAGAGGGGCGGACTCATGAGATGGCCTCCCGGAGCGGACGGCCTATGCCGGGAAGGAAATTCCGGCAGCCGGCAATATTGAAGACGAGGGCGAGCGGCACGAACACGCCGACGCCGACTGCGACGCGCGACACCAGGTCGACCAGGGCCGGGCCGAACTCAGGCAGGGCCAGGATTGCCGCGCCCATGATGACCGCGGCTGCGCCCGCCTTGATCCAGTCGGCAACAGGCAGGGGCAGGGCGAAGGTGCGCTGCCCGAGCAGTGCGCAGGCCAGAAGCGAGACGGCATAGGCGATGACGGTCGCAATCGCGGCGCCGGCGATGCCGAAGGCCGGCACCAGAAAGAGGTTCAAAATCAAGTTGAAAGCCGCGCCCGCCATCATGGTGAGCGCCATCGCGCGCGGCTGACGCCCCAGGATGAAGGCCTCGTGGAAGTAGTAGGTCATGAGCCCGTTCAGGAGCCCGGCGAGCGCGATCCAGGGCATGATGGCCGCGGCCTGGGCGACGATCTCCGGCGCGATCATCAGGCGGGCCAGAGGCTCGGCGACGAGTGCGAGTCCGAGCGCGGCCGGAAATCCGATCAGTCCCATCAGCGCGCCGGCTTGCTTCATCACGCGCCGGGCTGCGGCGGGGCCCTCGGTTTCCAGAGCGGTGATCGCCAGCGGACCGGCGGCGGCGCCGAGCCAGATGAAGACGATGTCGAGCGAACGGTCCGCAATACCGTAGCCCGCGGCGTAGGCGCCGGTCGCGGCATTGCCGAGAAAGCCTGCAATAACAAAGCGGTCTCCGGTAGACAGCAGATATTCGAACATCAGGGAGAAGGCGACGGGAGCGCCATAGGCCAGAAAGGTCATGGCCCGCACGCCGCTGGCCCGGTCGGGCTTCGCGCCGCTGAGCAGCACGGGCAGGTCGATCAGGCAGGCGATGAGCGCGGCGAGGGCCATGCCGGCGAACGGCCCGGCCGGACCCAGCCCGCCGGCCAGGGTGAAGACGATGCCCAGCGCGAATCCGCCAACCAGTGTAAGGCTTTGCAGGATGGAATAGCGCACCGCTTCGCCTGCCGCGCGCCGTGTCACCAGCGACAGGGAGAGGGCGGAGCGGATAACCAGATGACCGACCGCAAAGCCTGATGCGCTTTTCATGGCGGGGCTGAGCGGGCTGAACGCGATGGCGACGCCCAGCAGCGCGGCAGTGGCCACGCCGAGGAACAGGTAAACCCTTATGGCGGTTGCGAAATGAGGTTTGAAGCGGCCCCGCGCCGCAGCGCGGGCGTGGAAGCGGGCGACCGCAGCGTCGAGCCAGCTGAACAGCGCCGTCCCGATCAGCGAGGCGGCCACCAGAATGAGGGAGTACTGGCCGTATTCGTCCGGCGTCAGGATGCGCGTGAAGACCACCACGCCGCCGAACCCGACAATCGCCTGGGCCAGGTATACCGGCAAATATGCGATCAGATGGCGGTTCAACATGAGGCGGCGGTGTCCCGATTTCGCGACGTGGATAGATTTGCCGGCGAAGATGCAAACTCCGGGCCGGGGCGAGGGCGCTGACCGGCCGGTCAATTCGGTACGAAGTATGCAGGAAGAGGGCTGAAGACTGCCTTAACCGGCGGGGATGTATCAGTTTGGCTCGAGACAAAAGAGCCGCTAAAGCAGGACGTTGGACCGATGCTCCAGGTGGAGAACAAGAAGGTTCAAGAGCTTGGACCTGAAGACCGGGCCGCGTGGCGCCGCTTGCGCGCGGCCGATCCGGGCCTTGCCAGTCCGTACTTCTCGCTCGGATTTGTTGAGGCGGTAAGCCGTGTGCGGAATGATGTCCGAGTTCTGGTCGCGCGTGAAAACAATGAAATCATTGCCTTCCTGCCGTTGCAGGTTGGAATTCTGGGTCACGCAAGGCCGGTCGGCGGGCCGTTTGGCGACCATCACGGGCTGATCGCGGCGCCGGGACAGGCCATCGACCTGAAGGCCCTTTTGAGTGCGGGGGGGATATCGGTTTTCGATTTCTTCGGGGTGCCGGGCCATCAGCGCGCCTTCCGGGCCGGCGCGCGCGGCGAGGACGGCTCCTGGGTGATCGATCTATCCGACGGATACGACGCGTTCGTGGAGACGCGCAGCGCCATCGAGCCGAAAGCGTTCCGCAATCTGCGCTCGCGCCAGAACAAGCTGGAAAAGGCCGATGGGGGCTATGTTTTCCGGCCGGACGACCGGCGCGAGGAGGTCTTCGAGACCGCGCTCGCCTGGAAGTCGGCGCAATATGTGCGAACCGGACATTTCGATGCGTTTTCAGTGGACTGGACGCGAAACCTCCTCAAAACGCTTGTCCACGACGAGGGGGAGGATTGCCACGGACTTGTCTCCAGCCTCGAGATCGGCGGCAGGCTGGCGGCGATCCATGTGGGAATGCGCTCCAGCTCGGTCCTGCACTACTGGTTTCCCGTGTATGACCCGGAGTTTTCCAGCTTCGGTCCGGGTCTCGCGTTGCTGATGAAGATTTGCGAGCACGTCAGCCAGGACGGCATCGCGCAAGTCCATCTCGGGCCGGGCGAGTATGCGTTCAAGTCGGACCTGGCATCATGGCAGATTCCGCTACTGTCCGGCTATGTCGCGACTACCTCCCTGCTCGGTGCGGCTAGAACGCTGGCAAACGGCATTGACGCTTCGGCGCGCGCCCTGCCGCTGGGTCCGGTCTCGACTCTGCCCGGCCGGGCAATGCGCCGGCTCGACCGGATGACCTCCTTCCGGCCGGCATGACCGGCCGCCGCGAGCTGCTCGCCGGGCTGGCCGCGGGGGGGATAAGTGCGCTGCTGGGGGCGGGGATAAGTCCCGCTTTGGCGCGCCCCGACGGATTGAGGCTGGAGCCGTCCGGAGAGCCAGCCTCAAGGCGCGCGCTCTGGTCGGTGGCCGATGGCCCTTCGCTTCGCGGCGCGGTTTTCGCCCAGCGCCGGGTCTACCCCGATCTCGACGGACGCGATTTCCTGGGCTCCGGCCCGGTCGGCGCTCCGATCACGGACGAGGCCCTGTCCGGGCTGCGCGAGGCCGGTGCCAATCTGGCCGTCTGGTCCGGGCCCGGCCCGTTCAGCGAAGAGGCTCCGTTCGCGCCCGACCCGGCCATCGTCGCCGAAATCGAGACCTGGCTGGCGCGGTGCGAGCGCCAGGGCCTCTACACCGTGCTCGGCTTTCGAACCGGTCCGGGCCGCAGCGCCTTTGCCTTTCATCCCGAAGACGTCTGGTATCCGCGCCATCTCTATGACGACAGCGTGTGGCGCGAGGCCCGCAAACAGGCCGCCTGGCTGGAGATGGTGGACTGGGCGGCGGAGCGCTTCGGCGATGCCCCGGCGCTCGCCGGAATTCTCGCCATGGTCGAACCCAATGATGACTGGCTGGACCTGCCCGGACGCTGGGACGCGATGGCCGAACGCCTCGCCGCGGACTGGCGCCATCCCGGCGTGCCGCTCCTGCTGAGCCCCGGCGGCTGGGCGGACATGGCGGGCGCCGACGCGCTGCGCCGGCGCGTGGGGCCGGACCCGGTGATCGTGGCTCACAGCTACACGCCGCGCGACTATACCCATCAAGGTCAGGGCGATGACCTGCGGTGGGAGGGGGCGGAGCTGGACTTGCCCCGGGCCGCCGGAGACTGGGCCTGTCTGGAATTTGGCGCCGTCAATGTGGCGCCCGGACAGGACGATTATCTGGCGAGCCGAATCGCACAGTTCGAAACGGCGGGCGCCAACTGGGCGGCGTTCGCGTGGGGCAATGGCTGGCCGGCCTACGAGGCGCGCGAGAACGCGATGGCGCTGCGCTTAAGCCCGCCCGCGCGCAGGGCGCTGGGTGAGGCCTTTGGCGCAAACCGGGTCCGGCCTTGAAAAACTCTGTCCCAAGACGTGGCATCCGGTCAGGCTTCGCGGTAGAACGCGGGCTGATCTGAACGCGGCCGGCCCGGGCCGCGCCGCCCCGTCACGAAGAGCGTTATCCGATGACCGCGCCCCAGCTTTCGATCGTCATCCCTGCCTTCAACGAAGCTGAAACGATCGAGACCGTGGTGCGCGAGGCGCTCGACGTGGTTGGGGAGCGTCTTGCGACGTTCGAGATCATCGTGGTCGACGATGGCAGCGCGGACGATACCGCCGGAGCCCTTGGCGCGCTCGCCGCCGCCGACAGCCGCGTGCGCGTCGTCCGTCACCCCAACAGGTCGGGCAAGAGCGCCGCGCTGCGCACCGGCATGCTGTGTGCGCGCGCGATGTGGTGCGCGACGATGGACGGGGACGGCCAGGACGATCCGCGCTCCATGCTCGACATGATCGACACCATCGACCTGACGGCGATCGGCACGGTCGGCGTCGTGGCGGCGAACCGGAAGAACCGGACCGATGGCGGCAGCCGCAAGACAGCTTCGCGTATCGCCAACGGCCTGCGCCGGTCTCTGCTGAATGACGATTGCCCGGACACGGCCTGCGGGCTGAAGCTCATCCCGCGCGATCTCTTCCTGGTGCTGCCGTTCTTCGACGCGCTGCACCGCTATCTGCCGGCGCTGAGCGGTCATCTGGGCTATGAGACGGTGAACGTGCCGGTTCGCAACAGGCCGCGTGCGGCGGGACAATCGAAATATACCAATTTCGGACGCGCCGTGGCCGGATTCTTCGATCTGATGGGCGTCATCTGGATCATGCGGCGCACTCATGTGCCCGCACCCGATTTCGTGCTGGGGGCCGGGACATCCCCGCCGCCGGGCACGCAGCGCGACGGACAGGGCGCGGCCTCCTGAGAGGCGCGTCCAGGGGAGGGAGAGGCGGCGTGAACGCTCCACTGGAAGATCCGGCATCGACCGGACACGATTCGACACTGTCACCGCGCGCTTGGCTCATCCTGATGCTGCTGGCGCTGGCCGCCTTCGTGCCGGGGCTGTTTTCCATCCCGGCCATGGACCGGGACGAGTCCCGCTATGCCCAGGCCAGCGTGCAGATGATGGAGACGGGCGACTTCATCGATATCCGCTTCCAGACCGAGCCGCGCTACAAGCAGCCGGTTGGCACGTACTGGCTGCAATCGATCGCCGCCGCGCCGTTCGGCGGCGAAGACGCGCCCATCGGCGCCCATCGCCTGCCCGGACTGGCCTTCTCCCTGCTGGCGGTGGCCCTGACGGCCTGGCTGGGCGCCCGGCTTTTCTCACCCACGATAGGCTTCAGTGCCGGACTGGTGCTGGCGATCAGCCTGATGCTGGCGCTGGAGGCGCGCACCGCGAAGACAGATGCCATCCTTCTGGGGCTGGGCATGGTCGCGCAGGTGGCGCTCGCCATGATCGTCCTGCGCGAGGAGTCCGCACGCCCGAAGTTTCTGGGCTGGCCCGCCTTGCTGTGGGCGGCCATCGGGGCGAGCCTGCTGGTCAAGGGACCGATCTTCTTCATGGTCACGGCGCTGACGCTGGGCGGCTATGCGCTCTGGAAACGCGATGCGTCGATCCTGCTGAAGGTCCGGCCGCTGCCGGGCATCGCGCTGGCGCTGGCGATCTTCCTGCCCTGGTTCCTGGCGATCAATGTGATGACCGACTGGGCGTTCGCGGCCAAGGCGGTCGGCTGGTCGCTGCTGGGCAAGGTGACCGAGGCGCACGAAGCCCATGGCGGGCCGCTAGGCTATCACCTGATGCTGTCCCCGGTCACGCTTTGGCCGGGCTCGGTCCTGCTGGTTCTCGGCGTGCTCGCGGCCTGGCGCTATCGCAGCGACGACCGGGTCAAGTTCCTGATCGCCTGGGCCTTGCCGACCTATATCGTCTTCGAACTGGTCGCGACCAAGCTGCCCCACTACACGCTGCCGGCCTTTCCCGCGATTGCGTTGCTAATCGCGATCGGGATGGAGCGCCGTGACGTGCTGCTGTCGCGGCGGGCCGCATCCATCGCGTTCTGGATCTTTGCCGGGCTGGCGATTGCCGCGGGCCTGGTGGTCGCCGCCGTGCCGCTGGCCGGGCGGATCTTCTTCGAGATGCAAGTGGGCGTTATCGCGCCGGTCACGCTGGCTCTGGGCGTGGTGGCTGCGGTGGCGGTGTTTGCGCTGGCGCGACGGCCGAGCGTCAATCGCCTCGTCGCCACCGGGGTGGCGGCGGCCGCGACCTATACCGCGGCCTTCGCCTTTGCCATTCCCGGCGTGACGCCGCTGTGGACCTCACGCGACATGGGTGTGCTGGCCCGCTCCATCGAGGCAGAGGGCTGCGAGTTCGTAGAGATCACGGTGGCCGGTTATCGCGAGCCGTCGCTCGCCTTCAATCTGGGGACCGGCACGCTGCTGGCCAATGACGGCGAGCAGGCGGCGGACTTCCTGCTGGTCCACCGCGAATGCGGGCTGGCCATCGTGGATGCGGCCGAAGAGCCGGTCTTTACCTCCACGGTCAATGCGGCGAACGGCACGCTGGTCGAGCTCGGCCGGCTGGAGGGCTATAATTACGTGAAGGGCGATCCGCTCTCGCTGACCTTCTACACGCTGGAAGGGTCCAATCTGAGCCTGCCGGACTGACCTGAAACCCCGGGTTTGCCCTGGGATCTGAGAGACGGCGAAACGTTCGCTTTCTTAACTGAAACCCCGGCCAAGCCGCAGGCGCCGAGCCGGGGCCTCGGGGCCACGTGATCAGTCAGGTCCCGGGTCCGCTGCGCGGCCCGGGATTTCAAGGGTGGGAGGAGACGGGAGAGGATCGGCCCCGCCCGGCAGCGCGAAGGGCGCCGCGCTATCCTAAGCCACCCCGCCTTCGTCATTCCCGGCTTGCCCTGGGATCTGAGAGACGGCGAAACGCTCGCTTTCTTACCTGAAACCCCGGCCAAGCCGCAGGCGCCGAGCCGGGGCCTCGGGGCCACGTGATCAGTCAGGTCCCGGGTCCGCTGCGCGGCCCGGGATTTCAAGGGTGGGAGGAGACGGGAGAGGATCGGCCCCGCCCGGCAGCGCGAAGGGCGCCGCGCTATCCTAAGCCACCCCGCCTTCGTCATTCCCGGCTTGCCCTGGGATCTGAGAGACGGCGAAACGCTCGCTTTCTTACCTGAAACCCCGGCCAAGCCGCAGGCGCCGAGCCGGGGCCTCGGGGCCACGTGATCAGTCAGGTCCCGGGTCCGCTGCGCGGCCCGGGATTTCACGGGTGGGAGGAGACCGGAGAGGATCGGCCCCGCCCGGCATCGCGAAGGGCGCTGCGCTATCCCAAGCCGCCCCGCCTTCGTCATCCCGGGCTCGCCCGGAATGACGAAGCAGTCAGGTGGCGCCGTGAACGGGGTTACGCCGCGCGGCTGGCTTTCTTGCGCTCGTGTTCGAGCAGGAGCTTCTTGCGGATGCGGATGGACTCCGGCGTGATCTCGACCAGTTCGTCATCGTTGATGAACTGAAGCGCGAACTCCAGCGTGACGCGGATCGGCGGCACGAGCACGACGGCTTCGTCAGTGCCCGAGGCGCGCATATTGGTCAGCTTCTTGCCCTTGAGCGGGTTGACCAGCATGTCGTCGTCGCGCGCATTGATGCCGATGACCATGCCTTCATAGACCTCGGTGCCGTGGCCGATGAAGAGCTTGCCGCGCTCCTGGATGTTCCAGAGGGCGAAGGCGAGCGCCTTGCCGCTGGCCATCGACACGATGGCGCCCTTCTGACGCTGGCCGACATCGCCTTCGCCGCGCGGGCCGTAATGGTCGAAGCCGTGGAACATCAGGCCGGAGCCCTGGGTCAGGGTCAGGAATTCGGAGCGGAAGCCGATCAGGCCGCGTGTCGGGATGATGTATTCCAGGCGCACGCGTCCCTTGCCGTCCGGCACCATGTTCTTCATCTCGGCGCGGCGCGAACCGATGCGCTCCATCACCGAGCCCTGGTGGTCTTCCTCGACATCGATGGTCAGCGTCTCGAAGGGCTCGTGAATCTTGCCGTCGATCTCCTTCAGGATGACCTCGGGGCGGCCGACGGCCAGCTCGAAGCCCTCGCGGCGCATTGTCTCGATCAGGATGGAGAGGTGGAGTTCGCCGCGGCCGGCGACGCGGAACTTGTCCGCATTGTCCAGCTGCTCGACGCGCAGGGCGACGTTGGAGATCAGCTCGCGGTCGAGACGCTCCTTGATCTGGCGCGAGGTGACGTACTTGCCTTCACGCCCGGCAAACGGAGAATCGTTGACCTGGAAGGTCATCGAGATGGTTGGCTCGTCCACGACCAGCGGCGGCAGACCTTCGAGATGGTCGGGATGGCAGACCGTGTCGGAGATGTTGAGCGGATCGACGCCGGTGAACATGACGATGTCGCCGGCGCTCGCCTTCTCGGTCTCCACGCGCTGCAGGCCGTGGAAGCCGAGCACCTGGAGCACCTTGCCCTTGCGGCTCTTGCCGTCGGCGCCGACGACGCCGACCAGCTGGTTCTTCGACAGGGTGCCGCGGCGGATGCGTCCGAGGCCGATCACGCCGGTATAGCTGGAATAATCAAGCGCGCTGACCTGAAGCTGGAGCGGAGCGTCCGGATCCACGTCGGGCGCGGAGACACGGTCGACGATGGTCTGGAAGAGCGGATCCATGCTCTCGGTCGGGGTTTCCGGGTCGAGCGTCGCCCAGCCTTGCAGGGCCGAGGCGAAGACGATCGGGAAATCCATCTGCTCGTCGGTCGCGCCGAGGCGGTCGAACAGGTCGAAAGTCTGGTCCACGACCCAGTCGGGACGCGCGCCGGGGCGGTCGATCTTGTTGATGACCACGATCGGCTTCAGACCGAGCGCGAGCGCTTTTTTCGTCACGAACGTGGTCTGGGGCATCGGCCCGTCGACCGCGTCGACCAGCAGCAGCACCGAATCGACCATGGACAGGACGCGCTCGACTTCGCCGCCAAAGTCGGCGTGGCCGGGCGTGTCGACGATGTTGATGCGGTAGTCCTGCCACTTCACGGCCGTGTTCTTGGCCAGGATGGTGATCCCGCGCTCGCGTTCCAAGTCATTGGAATCCATGACGCGTTCGACGTCTTCGCCGCGGTCTCCGAGCGTGCCGGACTGGCGCAGCAGCTTGTCGACGAGGGTGGTCTTGCCGTGGTCGACGTGCGCGACGATGGCGATATTACGCAGATTTTCGACCGGGCTGGTCATGGCGGGCTTTCCTTGACGGGGGAGTGTTTGCGCGCCCTCATACAGGCGGTCGGGCGCGATGGCTAGCACCGGTGATCACCGGGGCTGGACGCGGGGGGTGAGCGTTGTACCCTCCCGCCCAAAGAAATTGCGAAAAACGCGGGGAAATTCAATGAAACAACTGGTGCGTGCAGGTCTTGGACTTTGCCTGCTGGCGGGCGTAACGGCGCCGGCCAGCGCAGAACCCATCGGCTTCTTCCAGGTCGAGGGCGTCCGCTATGACAGCGCGATCCCGACGCCGGAAGAGGTGTTCGGCTTCGAGATCGGCGAGCGCCCCGTGCGCCACAGCCAGATGGTCGATTATCTGCGCCAGCTCGCCGAGCTGTCCGACCGGATCGATGTCGAGACGATCGGCTATTCTCACGAGCACCGGCCCATCCTGTTCTTCACCATCACCAGCCCGGACAACCACGCCAATCTGGACGAGATCCGCGAGACGCATCTGGAGCGCCGCCTGGGCGAAGCGGAGGCCGATGCCGCGCCGATGCCGATCTGGCTGAATTATGGTGTGCACGGGGCGGAAAGCGCCGGCATGGATGCCGCCATCCCGCTGCTGTATCACTATGCCGCCGCAGATGACGAGGCGGTGGCCGAGACGCTGGACGAGGCGGTCCTCCTGGTCACGGCGATCTTCAATCCGGACGGGCACACGCGCCGGATCGATCACGTCAACACGTTCTGGGGCTATACCAATGTCTCCGATCCCGATCATGCCCAGCACGATCTGTGGACCAAGGCGCGCACCAATCACTACTGGTTCGACCTGAACCGCCAGTGGCTGCTGCTGACCCAGCCCGAACCCCAGGCCTGGATCCGCAAATGGCATGAGTGGAAGCCGATGGTCTCGGCCGATTTCCACGAGATGGGGACCGACAGCCCGTTCTACTTCCACCCGGGCGAGCCGGCGCGCATGAACCCGCTCATCCCCGACACCGCACGCGAGCTGACGCTGGGCATCGCCCAGCACCATGTCGAGTGGCTGGACAGCGAGGCGCGGCTCTACACCTCCGAGCAGGGCTTCGACAATTTCTACATCGGCAAGGGCTCGACCTATCCCCAGGTCAACGGCTCGCTGGGCATCCTGTTCGAGATCGGCGCGGCAAGGGGCGGGGAGATCGAGTCCGAGCGCGGACTGGTGAGCCATGCCGACAACGTCCGGACCCATTTCCGCACCTCGCTGACCACCGTGCAGGGCTCGCTTGCCCAGCGCGAGGCGATCACCGACTTCCAGCGCGGCTTCTTCGAGGACGTGGCCCAGCTGGCCCGCCAGGACAGCGCGCGCGCCTATGTCTTCTCCGCGCCCGGCGATGCGAGCCGCGCCGCGCGCTTCATCGAGCTGCTGACCCAGCACGATATCGCGGTCAATACGCTGGCGCGCGATGTCGAGGTGGACGGGCGGACCTATGCTGCCGCGGACTCCTTCGTGGTCGACCTCAATCAGGCCCAGTACCGGATGATCCGGGGCCTGTTCGACCGCCTGACCGAGTTTGAGGAGAATATCTTCTACGACGTGTCCGGCTGGACGCTGCCGCTGGCCTACGACCTGGACTATGCCCCGCTGGGCGGCCAGTTCAGCGCCAACCTGGTCGGCGATGCCGCGACCGGGGCGATGGCTCCGGCGGTGCCGCCGCGCGCCAGCTATGGCTATGTCTTCTCCTGGACTGACAGCCTGGCCCCGCGCGCGCTCTATTCCGTGCTCGATGCCGGCCTGTTCGCGCGCGTCGCGACCGAGCCCTTCGAAGCGCAAACCACGGACGGGACGCTGGAGTTTGCACGCGGGTCGGTCTTCGTGCCGCTGGCGCGTCAGGACATGGGCGGTGCGGACATCCATGAGCTGGTGCGCTCGATCACCGACGATACCGGCATCCGCGTTCACGCTGTGACCTCGGGCTTCACCCCGACCTCGGGCGCCGATTTCGGCGCGGCGGACGTGTTCCGCACCGTCGAGCGGCCCGAAGTGCTCGTGCTCTTCGATGACGGTCTGGCCAGCTACGATGCCGGCGAGGTCTGGTGGACGCTCGATTACCGCATGCGCGTGCCGGTGACGCTGCGTCAGAAGGACGATCTGGGCGGGCTGGACTGGTCGCGTTACACCCACATGGTGCTGGTCGGCGGTAATGCGGCGCTGAGCGAAAGTGCCACCGGGCGGGTCAATCAGTGGATCACCGAACAGGGCGGCACGCTGATCGCGACGCGCCAGGGCGCGCTGTGGGCCCAGAGCGCCATTCTGGGGCTCGAGGCCGGCGAGGACGGCGACGCCGAGGCCGGCGAGAGCGGCGAGGCGGTGCCCGACGAGACGCGGCCCGAACGCCTCGACTTTGCCGATATGGGCGTGCGCGATGCCGAGCACATCATCGGCGGGGCGTTGTTCGAGACCGATATCGATATCACCAACCCGATCGGCTACGGCCTGTCGGACCGCCAGCTCGCGGTGAACCGCAACATGACCGCGACCCTCACGCGTCCGGAAGGCGATCCCTATGCGGTGGTCTCCGAGTACACCGACGCGCCGCTCCTGTCCGGCTATGCCTCCGACCGCCGGATCGGCGAAATCGCGGGCACGCCGGCCGTGGTCGCGCGCCGTCACGGGCAGGGCTCGGTTGTCCTGATCGCCGACAACCCGGTCTTCCGCGGCACGTATGCGGGCAGCGAGCGGGTTCTGACCAACGCGATCTTCCTGTCCGGCCTGCTCGACCGCCCGTTCGGCGATTACGAGGAGTAGGGGAGACTACTGCCTGGTCCCGGGCCGGTGCTCTGCGTCGCCCGGGATTTCAGGGGGCTGGCTGAAACTCTGACCGACCCGAGGGAGAACCGGGGGTGGTCTAACGCAAATCGCCGCAAGGTCCCGGGTCTGCGCTGCGCTCCGCCCGGGATTTCAGAGTGTATGATTGGCTGAAACCCCGGACGCCGCAGGCGATCCGGGGCCTCGGTCGAGAGGGACGCACCCGCCATCCGATGCTTCGAGGCTCGCCATGCTCGCACCTCAGCATGAGGGTGTGGGTGGGGTGAAGGGAGCCAGATATTCAAAACAATACAAATGCTCTTTCCCAGCGAAGGCTGGGATCCAGAGATCGTGGAATGCCGCCCTCCGATGACGGCAGTGCGGCCTCTCCTGGGTCCCAGCCTTCGCTGGGAAAGAGAGCTCATAATACCATCATCAGGCCCCGGCGCTTCGCTCGCCCGGGATTTCAGGGGTGATGGGCGCTAGAACTGGCCGCCGCGGCCTTCGCCGCCGGTGAAGCGCATTGCTCCTTCGAGGGTCTCTCCGCTGGCGAGCGTGTCGAGGCCGCGGCGGGTTTCGTTGACGAGTGCGCCGGCTTCGTCCAGCGGCCATTGTTCGAGCACGCTCATGCGGTCATTGCGCATGCAGCGAGCGGGAAAGCCGGCGATCCGGCCGGCGAGGTCGAGGGCGCAGCTCAGCGCCTCTCCGGTCTCGCACACCCGGTTGGCGAGGCCGATCTGAAGCGCTTCGTCGGCCTCGACGGCGCGGCCGGTCAGGATCATGTCCATGGCGCGCGACTGGCCGATCAGGCGGGGCAGGCGGATCGTGCCGCCATCGATGAGCGGAACGCCGAAGCGCCGGCAGAAGACGCCGAAGACGGCGGACTTTGCCGCGACGCGCAGGTCGCACCAGAGGGCGAGCTCCAGCCCGCCGGCGACGGCATGGCCCTCAATCGCGGCGATCACCGGCTTGGACAGGCGCATGCGGGTCGGGCCCATCGGGCCGTCGCCGGTCTCCTCGACCCGGTTCATGTTATCTGTGCCGATGGCTTTCAGGTCCGCGCCTGCGCAGAACGTGCCGCCGGCCCCGGTCAGGATGGCAATGTCCGCGCCGTCGTCGGACTCGAAGCGCTCGAAGGCGTCGACGAGGGCGCGGGCGGTCGGGCCGTCGACCGCATTGCGCGCCTCGGGCCGATCCAGCGTGATGACCGCCACGCGATCGCGGATTTCGTAATGGACGGTCATGATCGTCTCCCCGATTGAATGCCGGCACGGAGCGCGTGCCGTAAAAGCGCGGCAGGCGGCCTCACTCTTTTTCGACCAGGCGGTTGCGCAGCTCCCGAACCAGCTGATTCAACTCCATCAGGTCGCCCATCGGCAAGCGGGAGTTTGAAAGCAGGGCTGCCGGGATGCAGGTTGCCTTCTCCTTCAGCGCTGCGCCCGTTTCGGTCAGGCGCACCAGAACCTGGCGCTCGTCGCGCGGGTTGCGGTCCCGTGTCACCAGCCCGGCCGTTTCCAGCCGCTTGACCATCGGGGTAAGCGTGCTGGCTTCCAGGTCGAGACGATGGGCCAGCTCGCTGACGCTGCGCTCGTCGCGCTCCCAGAGCAGGCTGAGGGTCAGGTATTGCGGGTAGGTGATCCCCAGGCTGTCCAGCAGCGGCTTGTAGGTGCGCTGGATGGCCAGATTTGCCGCGTAGATCGCATAGCAAACGTGTTCTTCCAGAGCCAGCGGCCCGCCCAAACCTGCGTGCTTCTCCATGATCGGTGCCTTCCACATATATTATTTCAATGCGTTACAAGAAAAATACTACCGCGATAAAGATTGTCTTGACAAGAGATAACCGCACGGCGCAAAACAACATCGCGATAATGGTTATCGCAATAAACAAATGGAGAGATCGTGATGTTGAAAACCTTCCTGCCTGCCGCCGCGGCCAGCCTCTTGTCCGCCAGCGCCTTCGCCCAGCCGGTTCTCGAACCGCAAACGCAAGCCTTCGTCGATGCCGCCAGCGCGGGCACACCGATCCACACCCTGTCCTACGCGGACGCCCGCGCGGTCCTGGCTTCGGTCCAGTCGCCGGCCATCGCCAGCGCCCCGACGACGGTCGAAGACCTGACCTGGCCGGTGGGGCCGACCGGTGAGGTGCGCGTGCGCATCGTCCGGCCGGAAGGCGCCGAAGGCGTGCTTCCCGTCCTGATGTATTTCCACGGGGGCGGGTGGGTGATGGGCGACCGCAACACGCACGATCATCTGATCCGCGAGCTGTCCGCCCAGGCGAATGCGGCCGTCGTCTTCGTCGAGTACGACAACGCGCCCGAGCTGATCTATCCGGACAATAACGAGCAAGGCTATGCTGCGCTCGAATACGTCGCGGCTCATGGCGCGGCGCTCAATCTCGATGCCGGCCGGATTGCCGTTGCCGGTGACAGCGCCGGGGGCAACATGGCCGCAGCCATCACGATGATGAGCCAGGCGCGCGGCGGACCCGAAATCATTCACCAGGTGCTGTTCTATCCCGTGACCGACGATATCTCGGCCAACGGGTCCTACACGCTCTTTGGTGACGGTCCCTTCCTGACCGAGGCGGCGATGCATTATTTTCTCGACGCCAACTACCCGGCTGACCGCCGCGGCGAGGTTCTGGCCTTCCCGTTGAAAGCCCCGGTCGAGGATCTGGCCGGCCTGCCGTCCGCAACGGTCATCGTGGCCGAGAACGATCTGCTGCGTGACGAGGGTGAGGCCTATGCCCGCAAGCTCATCCAGGCCGGCGTCGCTGTCACTTCGACGCGCTATATCGGCACGATCCACGACTTCGTGATGCTGAACGCCCTGGCCGGAACGCCGGCGGCGCAGGCCGCGATCACCCAGGCCAGCGCGGAACTGCGCGACGCGTTCGACCGTCAGGACTGAGTGCGCCTGCGATATCCGGGCGGAGCGGCGGCGGGGTGCAAACTCCGCCGCCGCTTTTCCTGTCTGCCGCCGCTTTTCCTGTCTGAAGGTGAATTCTCAGTGCGGGGAGGGGCGCTTCTGCCTTCGAGAGCAAGCGGTCACCCGGCCAGCCCGTCATCGGTTTCAGCCATGAGCCGGGTCAAGGTGCGCGAGAGCCAGCGCCGTGTCTCGTCCGGGGATTCCATGGCCAGCAAGTGTCCGTCGTCTTCTGCGCATTCGATCTGCGCGCCGGCGCCGAGCAACGCCTTGGGATCGCGCAGGGTGGAGCCGTGTCCGGCCTGAAGCACGTGGATGGGCGAGGCCAGCTGGCGGGCCGCCTTGATCGGCGCATGGCGCTGGGCGGCGAAATTGGCCGCCTCCCACGCGGGCGGGCAGGCGAGGTGCCATTCGCCGTCCTGTTCAACCAGCCCGTCTTCGAGATAGTCATCCAGCATGCCGTCGGCCCAGCGCGAGAAGGTCGATTTCGAGCTGTAACGCGCCTTGACCGCTTCGATATCGGCCCAGCCGTCCTTGCGCGCCTTGGCATTGGTCACGAGCGGGAAGCGGTTCATGAAGGCCGGTCCTGCCGGTGTGTGCATCAGGACGCGCAAAGTGACGGGCATGATGACCGGTTCGATCAGGGCAAGCCCCAGCGGGGCCGGGTCAAGCCGCGCGGCCGCCAGAATCTGCGAGGTCGCGCCCATCGAATGCCCGGCCAGGATGAGCGGGCGCGGCATGAGGCTGCGTGCCACTTCGGCGAGGTCCTCGCCATGGATCTGCCAGCCATCCAGCGCGTCCGGGTCCCACGGCGCGGTCGAGCGGCCATGGCCGCGCAGATCGACCGCGACGATCTCTACCTGGCCGCTGAGCGGCGCCAGCAGGTGGCGATAGGTCGAGGCATTAAATCCGTTGGCGTGCGCGAAGATCAGGACCGGCGCGCCCTCGCATGCCCAGCGGTAACCTGTCAGAGCGCCCCCGCGGACCGGAAAGGTGATGCGGGAGGGCTGTGCGGCACTGGGGTCGGGCATGGGCGTCTTGCATCCTCGATTTGGGCCGGTCCGGACCTAGATGTCGAGAGAGTTGCGGCAAGGAATCGCCGCGGCGGTCCGGACAGGACGCTCAAGTATCTCAGGGAGACACAGCGGATGCGACTCTTGATTGCCGTGCTTGGCCTGGCCTGTCTGACCGCGCCATTGTCCGCGCAAACCCAGCCCGGGCCACCGCCGGACCGTGCCAGCGATCGCGCAGACCTTCACGCCGGATGGGCGCGGCTTCTCTCGCTCTACCTTCGCGAGGACGCACAGGGCGCGAACCGCTTCGACTATCAGGCGCTGAGAGAGACACAAGCCGACCGTGAGGCTCTGGACGCCTATATTGCCGGGCTGGAGGCCATCGATCCGGACACGCTTTCGCGCGACGAGGCCTTCGCCTTCTGGGCCAATCTCTACAATGCGGTCACGGTGCGCCTGATCGTGGAGGAAAATCCGCAGGACTCGATCCGCGAGATCAGGCCGCACCTGTTTGCCGCCGGGCCCTGGGGCATGGAGCTGGTGACCGTGGCAGGGCGGGCGCTGAGCCTGGACGCGATCGAGCATGACATAATGCGCGAGCGATACGAGGCCGCCCTGGTGCACTATGCGGTCAATTGCGCGTCCATCTCCTGTCCCGACCTGCAACCGGAGCCGTGGCGCGGCGAGACGCTGGACGCCGACCTGGACGAGGCCGCACGCGGCTATATCAACGATCCGCGCGGTGTGACCGTGACCGGGCAGGGCCTGCGCGTTTCGCGCATCTATCGCTGGTATCGCGAGGACTTTGGCGGGGACGAAGCGGGCGTCATCGACCATCTGCTGGACTACGCGCGCCCGGAGCTGGCGGCCCGCATCCGGTCCAACCCGCAGATTTCAGGTCATGCCTATGACTGGTCGCTGAACCGGCCCGAAGACCAGGCGGGTTGAACGAGTCGCGCTGCGGGGGACGCGCCTTGGCAGCGCGCTTCAACAGTTTGGAGCGCGGCGGCAGTGAATATAATATTCATTATATTTCAGGAAGTAATCGGGAAAATCGAATCGTTTCCGTTTTGTAATGAACTAGGTGCCCGAAAAGACACCGGAAACGAACACAAAAACGCCCCGATTTGAAATTTTACGTCCCACTCATTAGGTTAGAGGGATGACCTTATCTATGCGGCGCAAGTTCATCATCGCGGCCGGAGTGTCGGCGGCTTGTCTTCTCAGCGCGTGTGGCGGGAACGGGGCCGGGCTCGGCTCGTCCAGCTTCACCGTCGGCGAGACCTTCCCGGAAGCGGGCGGGGAGCTTGTGGTTGCCACGCTTCAAGGCCCCACCAGCTACATGGAGGACGAGCAGGGCGAGACCGGCTACGAGGTCGAACTCGTCCAGGCCTTCGCCGCGGCCAACGATCTGACCGTGCGCTTCGTGGTGAAGCGCGATATCGAGGCCCTGCTCGACGCGGTGGCGAACGGAGAGGTTCACCTGGCCGCCGCCGGGCTGACCAATACCGAGGCCCGCCGCGCGGCGCAGACCCAGTTCGGGCCGGCCTACAAGAATGTGCGCCAGCAACTGGTCTGCCGGGGCGGCGCCGTGCGCCCGTCCGATATCGACGAGCTGGACGAGGCCCGGATTTCTGTCGTGGCCGGATCCAGCTATGTCGAAACGCTTGAGGGCCTGAAGGAAGACAATCCCGATATTGGCTGGACGACGCGCCAGGCCGGGTCGGCCATGCCGCTGCTCGCCGCGGTCGAGCGCGGACAGATCGACTGCACCGTGGCGGATTCCAACCTCGTCGCCTATGCCCGCCGGCGCCACCCCGATCTGGTCGTCCCGATGGAGTTGAGCGGGGACCAGCCGCTGGCCTGGGTGCGCAGCACGCAGGTCGAGGGCCTGGAGCCGCGCCTGGAAGCCTGGTTCGCGCAGGCTCACCAGAACGATTATCTGCAGGCGCTCGACGAGCGCTGGTACGGCCATTTCGACGAATTCGACTATGTTGACGTGGTGCGCTTCATCGAGCGGCTGGACGAGCGCCTGCCGCGCTATCGCACCTTCTTCGAGATGGCGGCGCAGGACACACCGTTCGACTGGCCGCTTCTGGCCGCCCAAGCCTATCAGGAATCGCACTGGGATCCCGACGCGGTGAGCGCGACGGGCGTGCGCGGCCTCATGATGCTCACCCTGGCTACGGCGTCGGAGGTCGGCATCGAGAACCGTCTCGATCCGCGCCAGAGCGTGCAGGGCGGGGCGGAGTATCTGGCCAATCTCTATGACCGCATTCCCGACGGGGTAGAGGGCGAAGACCGGCTCTGGTTCGCGCTGGCCGCCTACAATGTCGGCATGGGTCACATCTACGATGCGCGCCGCCTGGCCGAGCGCCGCGGCCTCGACAAGAATAGCTGGGAGGCCATGGAAGAGGTGCTGCCGCTGCTCAGCCAGCGCGAGTATTACACCACGGTGCGCCACGGCTATGCGCGCGGCCACGAGCCGGTTCAGTATGTCCGCAAGATCCGCGAATATTACGCCATGCTGCACGCCAATCTGCAGATCTAGGCGTGCGGTTTCACGTCTGACGATAAAAGCCCGCGCCGGCCTGGCGCGGGCTTTTTCGTGGCCGGCATGGCCCGGTCTCGCCAACAGCGTGAAACCTTCTTACGCCCGGGCCGGTTAGTCCTGTCATCGACCGGACAGGGAGGGGCGTTTGCGCCAGGAAGAGGCTCAGGAGGCGGCCGAGGCCGCCCGGACCGCGATCTCATTCTTCGAGCCTCTGCTCGAGGAGCTGAACTCGATCTGGATCGGCTTCGTCCAGTCCATCCCGCAAATCGTCCTCTCGATCCTTCTCGTCCTGGTGACCTGGCTCGTGGCTGCGCTCGTCAGCCGGGGCGTGCACAAGGCGGCCCTGCGAGCCCACGCGCGGCGCGCGCTCGCCGACCTGTTCCAGACCCTGTCCAGCATCGCGATCTGGATTGTCGGCCTGCTGATCGCGGCGATGGTGCTGTTTCCCTCCGTCACGCCGGCTCAGGCGATCAGTGCGCTCGGGATTGGTGGCATCGCGGTCGGGCTCGCCTTTCGCGACACGTTCGAGAATTTTCTCGCCGGTATCTTCATCCTGGCGCGCCAACCCATGCGCAAGGGCGACCATATCGAGGTCAACGATGTCAGCGGGGATATCGAGGAAGTCACGATCCGCGACACGTATATCCGCCAGAAGAGCAACGAGCTGGTCATCGTGCCCAACTCGATCCTGTTCAAGAATCCGGTCGAGGTCGAAACCGACCGGCCGCAGCGCCGCTACGATATCGTGGTCGGCGTGGCCTATGGCGAGGATGCGCGTGCGGCGCTGGACGTGATCAAGCAGGCCGCCGAGGGGGCGGACGAGATCGACAAGGACAAGGGCGTGGAGGTGTATGCGCGCGAGTTCAACTCCTCCTCGCTGGATTTCACCGTGCGCTGGTGGGCCGGCTCGGCGCCGGTGGACAAGCACAAGTCGCGCTCCGCCGTGGTGCTGGCGATCAAGGACGGGCTGGACTCCGCGGGCATCGAAATTCCCTTCCCCTACCGCACGCTCACCTTCAAGGAGGGATTGTCCATCGAGTCCCGGACCGGCGAGGGGGACGAGGAGGGCGGCGAGGGCTAGAGCCCGTCGCTTGCCGTCAAGGCCAAGAAAAACGCCCGCCCGGATGGTCCGGGCGGGCGTTCTTTTCAGGGGGGCTTAGCGTTGCCCCGCTCAGGCGATGTAGAGCGACTTGGCGTTGACGAATTCCTTCATCCCGAAGCCGCCATGCTCGCGGCCATACCCGGAATCCTTCACGCCGCCGAAGGGCATGTTGGGAATGGCCAAGTTATAGCCGTTGATGCAGACCATGCCGGTATCGAAATGGCGGCTGGCGAGCTCTCGCGCGCGGTCCTCGTCTTGCGAGAAGATGCCGCCGCCCAGGCCATAGCGGCTGTCATTGGCGATGCGCATCGCGTCCTCGTCGTCCTTCGCCTTGATGATCGAGGCGACGGGACCGAACAGCTCGTCGTCATGGGCGGGCTGGCCGGGCGCGACATCCACCAGCACGGTGGCTGGGTAGTAGGCGCCGGTCCGGTCCGGGATCTCGCCGCCGCAAAGGATTTTCGCGCCCTTCTTCACGCTGTCTGTGACCTGCTCGTGCAGCGTGTCGCGCAGATCGCCGCGTGCCATGGGGCCGAGATCGGAGTCCTCGTCGAACGGGTCGCCCATCTTCATCGCGCGCATCTTCTGCGTGAACCGGTCGACGAACTCGTCATAGTGACGGGCCGTGACGACGAAGCGCTTGGCCGCGACGCAGGTCTCGCCATTGTTGTAGATGCGCCCGGTGACGCAGGCATCGACGGCGACGTCGAGGTCGGCGTCCTGCAGGATCAGGTAGGCGTCGTTGGAGCCGAGCTCCAGCACGGTCTTCTTTAGGTTTTCCGCCGCTTTTTTCGCTACGACCTTGCCGGCCCCGTCACTGCCGGTGAGCGTGACGCCGCGCACGCGCTCATGTTCGATCACCGTGTCGGACTGGTCGTGATCGATGATGAGCACGGTGAAGAGGTTTTCAGGCAGGCCGGCGCGCTCGAACACGTCGCGCAGGAAGAGCCCGCTGCCGGTGCAGTTGGCGGCGTGCTTGAGCAGGACCCCATTGCCGGCCATGAGATTGGCGATGGCGTAGCGGACCGCCTGATAGCAGGGGAAATTCCAGGGCTGGATGCCGTAGATGACGCCGAGGGGCGAATAGGTGACGACGCCGGTGCCGCCGGGAATCTCGCGCTCCTCGTCGGCCAGCTCGCTTGGGCCATTATCGGCGGTAAAGTCGCAAATGGCCGCGCACAGCTCGATCTCGTCATGGCTGGCGCTTATCAGCTTGCCGACCTCCTGGCTCATCAGCTTTGCAAACGCGTCCTTGCTGTCGCGCAGTTCTTTCCCGATGGCGCGGATGACCGCGGCGCGGTCGTCCAGCGATTTCAGGCGCCAGTCGAGAAAAGCCTGGTGGCAGGCCTCCACGGCGGCATCGACCTGATCGTCGCTCATCAGCGCGTATTCGGCGAGGGTCTCGTCTGTGGCGGGGTTGATTGTCTTGATCGGGCCGGACATGGGGGCTCCTGTGGCTTGGGGGGTCCACACAGAACCGGGCGGCGAGGCGGCCCGTTCCGCCCGCGCGCGCTGAGATTGCATCTGCGGCAAGGCTTGAAACGGGTGCGGAGAGCGCTAGCGGCGCGGGGGCTTTTCTGGCCGGAACCTAGACAAGCGGCGCAAGTTCACACGGGATATGGCTCACCCCCGGCAGGGAGGAGACAATGCTCTCGCTTTTCATCGGTTTCGCGCTCGTGGCGGCCCTGGGCCTGGGCCACCATTACGGGCTTCTGGTGGTCCGCGAGACGACCAAGGGGTCGGATAACCATCCCCGCCGCGTCGTGGTGCTGACCTTTCTCGGCCTGCTCGCGATCCACACCGTGGAAATCCTTGCGTTTGCCGGGGCTTACAAGGCGCTGCTCGCCTGGGGCGGACTGGGAAGCTTCGGCGGCGGTTTCGACGAAAGCTGGAGCGGGCTGGTCTATTTCTCCGGAATCAACTTTGCCACGCTGGGCTATACCCAGATCGAGACCAGCGGCCCGATCCGCATGATCAACATGATGCAGTCGCTGGGCGGCTTCATGGTGCTGACCTGGTCGGCGACCTTCCTCTATTCGGTCAGCGCGCGCGCCTGGCAGAAATAGGCCGGGAGACGCCGCATTTTTCAGCAATCCAGTGCGCGCATAGTCGCGCGCTGCCGCGCCGCGGCTACGATCAGCAATTGAAAAGAGGATGGCGGAGAGGATGGGATTCGAACCCACGATACCCTTTTGAGGTATACTCCCTTAGCAGGGGAGCGCCTTCGACCACTCGGCCACCTCTCCATCGCCGGGTTTAGCCGCCTTTGACGCGGACGATCAAGTATCGGCTGCGGTTTTTGTCGGTTCAGATACAGACATGCGCGCGCGGCTGGAACCGATGGGTCCGCGCCGGGTTCTCTCCAGCAGGTATTCCCGCTGAGAAAGAGCCGACCGATGAGCGATGACAACTATTCCGAACTCGACAAGGGCGGTGCGCCACGTCAGACCGTGAAAGATGGCTACGAGACGATGACGACCCAGCAGGGGACTCCCGTCTCCGACGACCAGAACCATTTGCGGGCCGGCGCGCGCGGGCCGATGCTGATGGAGGACTTCCACTTTCGCGAGAAGATCTTCCACTTCGACCACGAGCGCATCCCCGAGCGCGTCGTGCATGCGCGCGGCTACGGCGCGCACGGCTATTTCGAATGCACCGATACGCTGGAGGATATCACCAGCGCCGACCTGTTCCAGCGCAAGGGCGAGAAGACGCCGGTCTTCACCCGCTTCTCCACCGTGGCCGGCAACAAGGGCTCGCCCGACCTGGCGCGCGACGTGCGCGGCTTCGCGGTGAAATTCTACACCAAGGAAGGCAATTGGGATCTGGTCGGCAACAACATCCCGGTCTTCTTCATCCAGGACGCTCTCAAATTCCCCGACCTCATCCATTCGGCCAAGGCCGAGCCCGATCGCGGCTTTCCCCAGGCTCAGACCGCACACGATAATTTCTGGGATTTCGTGAGCCTGTCGCCGGAATCCATGCACATGATCATGTGGATCATGTCGGACCGGGCGATTCCGCGTTCCCTGCGTTTCATGGAAGGCTTCGGCGTGCACACCTTCCGCTTCGTGAATGCGGACGGGAAGGCGCACTTCGTGAAATTCCACTGGAAGCCCAAATCTGGCATGCAGTCGGTGGTGTGGAACGAGGCGCTGAAGATCAACGGCGCCGATCCCGATTTTCACCGCCGCGACATGTGGGACGCCATCCAGGCCGGCGATTATCCCGAATGGGAGCTGGGCGTTCAGGTCTTCGACGAGGCCTTCGCGGAGACGTTCGATTTCGACGTGCTCGATGCGACCAAGCTGATCCCCGAAGAGGATGTGCCAGTACGCATTGTCGGGCGCATGGTGCTCGACCGGGTGGTCGACAATTTCTTTGCCGAGACCGAGCAGGTCGCGTTCTGCACGCAGAACATCGTGCCGGGGATCGACTTCAGCGACGATCCGCTGCTGCAGGGGCGCAATTTCTCCTACCTCGACACACAGATCAAACGCCTCGGCGGGCCGAACTTCACCCATATTCCGATCAACGCCCCCAAATGCCCGATGCGCCATTTCCAGCAGGACGGGCACATGGCGATGACCAACCCGAAAGGGCGCGCCAATTACGAGCCCAATAGCTGGGGGACCGAAGAGGGCGGTCCGCGCGAGGATCCCGACAAGGGCTTCAAGAGCTATCCCCAAGAGGTTGCCGGCTCGAAGCTCCGGGCGCGCTCGGAGACGTTCTCCGACCATTACAGCCAGGCGCGCCAGTTCTATGTCAGTCAGACCGAGATCGAGCAGAAGCACATGGCCGATGCGCTGACCTTCGAGCTGAGCAAGTTGAAGACGGTGGCCATCAGGTCGCGCATGCTGGGCCATCTGCGCCATGTCGACGAGGGGCTGGCCGGCACGGTCGCCGACCGTCTCGCGCTGGAACTGCCCGACAAGCCCAAGCCGGCCTCCGAGCCGAAAACGGGGCTGAAGGCATCGGACGCGCTCTCGATCCTGAAAAGCGCGCGCAAGACGTTTGCGGGGCGCAAGCTCGGCATCCTGGCCACGCACGGGGTCTCGGCCGACCTGTTCAAGGCGTTGAAGAGCGAGATCGAGGATGCCGGCGGCATGGTCGAGCTGGTCGCCCCGGAAATCGGCGGGATCACGCTTGACAATGACGAGACCGTCCCGGCCGACCAGAAGATCGATGGCGGTCCCTCGGTGCTCTACGATGCGGTCGCCGTGCTGGCGTCGAAGGACGGCGTGAAGAAGCTCGTGAATGACGCGCCGTCGCGCGATTTCGTCTCCGACGCCTTCGCCCACTGCAAATACATCGCCTATTCGCCCGAAGCGAAGGCCCTGTTCGACAATGTCGGGCTGAGCGACGCGATGGACGAGGCCTGCATCAGGCTGGAGGCCCCCGGCGACGTGAAGGGCCTGGCCGATACGCTTGGCGCGCTGCGCTATTGGGACCGGGAGCGCAAGGTCGACCTTGATGGCTGACCGAAGGGAGGGGCTTCATGTTCTTTGACACCTGGTACGACCTGCTTCGCATCCTTGTGGTCGGGGTGTTGTCCTATGTCGGCCTGATCGCCGTGCTGCGCGCGACCGGCAAGCGGACGCTGTCGAAGATGAATGCGTTCGACTTCGTGATCACGATCGCGTTCGGGTCGGTGCTGGCCTCGGTGATGCTGGATTCTACGGTGAGCCTGAGCGAGGGCGTGCTCGCCTTCGCGCTGCTGTGCGTGCTGCAATTCCTGGTCGCCTACGCCTCGTCGCGCTCTCACACCTTCGAGAATGTCATCAAGGCCCAGCCCTCGATGCTGTTCTTCAGGGGGCGCTACCTGGACGACGCGCTGCACAAGGAGCGCGTCAGCCGGGAAGAGGTGATGGCCGCGGCGCGCGTCGGCGGTCTGGGCGACATGGATCAGGTGGATGCGGTGATCCTGGAAACTGACGGCACGTTCAGCGTGCTCGCCAACGCTCCCGGGTCGAACGAGGGTACGCTGACCGACGTCACCGGCCACCCCGGCGCCAAGGGCTAGGCAGCGATCGCACCGCGCCCGGCTTTCGGGTGGCGGCGGGCTCGTCTACATAACGCTCATGAGCACAGCCCTGACCGATCTTCTCGCCCGTATCGAAGACCCGCAGACCGGCACGCCGCTGGCCAGCAGTGAACGGCTTATGGGACAGGATTTGCGTGGCGGCATCGCCACGATCATCCTGGCCCCCGGCGGGCCGGATGCCGACGACCGCGCCCTGACGCGAACGCTGGAAAGCGCGCTGACCGGGCAAGGCGAAATCGAGCGCGTGCGCGTGATCTTCGAAGCGCCGAGGCAGTCGAAACCGGCGGCAAAGCCGGCCTCCAGCACCGCGCGGAAAGCGGCCGGCGCCAAGCCGCCCGCCCGCCTGATTATCGCGGTCGGGTCGGGCAAGGGCGGCGTCGGCAAGTCGACCGTGGCGGCCAACCTGGCCGCCGCCTGCGCGAAGACGGGGCTGAAGACCGGCTTCATGGATGCCGACATTTACGGGCCGTCGGGGCCGCGCCTGTTCGGCCTGACCGGAGCGCCGGGCCTGAAGAAGACCGATGTGGGCATCGAGCCGCTGGAGGCGCACGGCGTCAAGCTGGTGTCGATGGGGTTCCTGATCGGGGAGCGCGACCCGGTCGTGTGGCGCGGACCGATGGTGACCGGGGCGGTGCGCCAGTTCATGGACGACGTGAACTGGGGCGATCTCGACGTGCTGATCGTGGACCTGCCCCCCGGCACGGGCGACGTGCAGCTGGCGCTGGCGCAGGGCACGCCGCTGACCGGGGCAGTGATCGTGTCCACGCCGCAGGATCTCGCCCTGGACGACGCGAAGAAGGCCATGGCCCTGTTCGACAAGACGCAGATTCCCGTTCTGGGCATGGTGGAGAATATGAGTTTCTTCATCTGCCCGCACTGCGGCGAAGGCTCTGAGATTTTCGGGCGGGGCGGCGTGCGCGCCGAGGCCGAGCATCTGGGCGTGCCTTTCCTGGGCGAGATTCCGCTGCACCCGGCCCTGCGCGAGGCGAGCGATGCCGGCGAGCTGACGGCGCTGGGCGAGGGCCCGGTCGCGCAGGCCTTCGTGCGCGCGGCCCACCGCATGATCGAGGCGGCCGAGGATGCGCATCGGCCCGCCCCCAAAATCATTTTCGAATAAGCGATCTTCAGGAGATGGCGATGAATTCCGACACACTCGACGATCTGAGCCCGGCAGAAGTGGCCCGGGCGCTCGAGGCCAACGAGATACTGCTGGTCGATGTGCGCGAAGCCCACGAATACGGGACCGAGCGCATCCCCGGCGCGCTGCTGATGCCGCTCTCCACCTTCGATCCGCATGCGCTTCCCGTCGATTCGCCGCGCCGGGTCGTCCTCCATTGCGCGGCCGGGAAGCGCTCGGCCATGGCCGCGGAGATGGCCCAGCAGGCCGGTATCGCCGTGAACGCGCACATGGGCGAGGGGATGATGGGCTGGAAGCAGGCCGGCCTCGCCGTCCTGCAGATCCAGCCCTCGACCGGCCAGATGGTGCGGTCGAAATCCTAGGCGGCTACTGCCAGACCTCATCGAGGAAGGCACGCACGTCCGAGGCTGTCGCTTCGGGCCGCTCCTCCATCGCGACGTGGCCCGCATCGGGATAGGTGATCAGGCGTGCGTCGGGCATGGCCTCGACGAAGCGCGGACCGTGTGCGGGCGGCACCATCATATCCTGCTCGCCCCACAGGATGAGCGCCGGCGTCTCGATCTGCGCCAGGACCGGCTCGGGATCGGGCAGGGTGAAGACCTCCAGGCGCTGGACCATGGCTTCGCCATTACCCTCGCGCTTCATCAGATCGGTGATGCGCGATACGTCACGCTCGTCCAGCCGGGCAGGGTCCGCGTAGAGGGCGGCCGTCGCGGCGCGCACGCCGGCCTCCGGTGCGGTGCGCAGATAGAAGGCCACGCCCTGGGGCACCGGCACCGGGTCTGCCGTCACGCCATTGATCGAATAACCGCCGGGCGAGACGAGGACGAGCGCGCCGACGCGTTCGGGGTGACCGGCCGCATAGCGCCAGGCAACCAGGCCGCCGAGCGAATTGCCACCAAGAGCAAACGTCTCCGGCGCGATCTCGTCGAGCAGGGCGGAGACCTGTTCCACCGTGGCCTCGTTGGAATAGGCACCGTCCGCGGGCCGTCCGGTCAGACCGTGACCGGGCAGATCGAAGCGGATGACGCGGTAGGCGTCGTCAAGCTCGGCTGCCCAGGGATCGAAGGCCTCCAGGCTGTGCGAAAAGCCGTGGATGAGAATGAGCGCCGGAGCGTTTTCGGGCCCGCTTTCGCGCACGCGCCAGTCTAAGCCGGCCGCAGTGACATAGCGGTCCTCGCCAGTCAGATAAGTGTCGCGCAGCTCGCCTGTTTCGACCGGTCGCGAGAGCCAGAGCAAGACGGCCGCGGCCGCCACGACAAGCAGGATGAGTCCGCCCAGGATACGCAGGAGCATCAGTCGCATTCCTTCAAGAAAGTCGTGATCGCTTGAGCCGCAGCCGGCTCGGTCAGCATGGGCGCGTGGCCGATACGCTCGACGGTGACGAGACGCAGATCGGGGTGGCGCTGCTCCATTTTGCGGGCCGTGTCCTCGGTCAGGAGATCACTCAGCGCACCGCGCACGAGCAGGACCGGAACCGGCTTGAGCGCATCGAAGAGCGGCCAGAGATCGGGCAGGCCGCCATCGCCGGAGTCGAAGGCCTGCGCGATGGCCATGTCGTAATCGTGCACGATACGTCCGTCCTCACGCTCCTTGCAGGTGCGCCGGGCGAAGGCCAGCCAGAACGCATCGCCGGTCTCGTCGGGGAAAGCGTCGCCGTTGACGGCGCGAACGCCGTCGGCAGCCTCCTGCCAGCTGGCGTAGGTGGGGGCGTGACCGACATATTGCTGGATCCGGCCGAGGCCTTCCGGGTCGATCTCAGGGCCGATATCGTTGATGACCGCGCCGCGCAGAAGGTCCGGCTGCATCGCCGCCAGCGTCATGGTCATCAGTCCGCCCATGGAGGTGCCAACCGAGACGACGCGGCGCCATCCAAGGTCTTTAAGAATGCCGGCGACGTCCTCGGCGTAGACCGGAACCTGGTAGTTGTCCGGGTTGGAATCGCGGTCCGAACGGCCGCGTCCGCGCACATCGACCGCCATCACGTCGCGGCCCAGCGCCGCGATCATCGGGGCCACGTCCTCGAAATCCTTCGAATTGCGCGTCAGCCCGTGCAGGCAGATCACCGGCGCCTTGCCGCCGGGCGTGCGCGCCTTGTAGAGGCGGTAATAGGTCTTCACGCCATCGCTGGCGGTGTGAAAATGCTCGGAGAATTGCGTCATGAAAGGCCTTTCTCAGGACGTCTGTTTGCGTTCGCTCTGCAGGCGTTCGAAGCCGGCGGCGATGAATTTGGGCAGGCGCGCGTGCACGCTGTCGATGTCGGTGGATTTGCACAGCCCGCCTGACAGGTTGTCGATGCGCCCGGTCTCGGCGAAGGTCAGCACCATGGCGCCGGACAGGAAGTGATAGCTCCAGTAGACGTCCTCGTCGGTCCAGTCCGGCTGGGTACGCTTGATCGCCTCAAGGAAGCGCGTCGCGATGGGGTCGAAGTATTTCGTCATGATCTCCCCGCCCCATTCGGGCGAGTTGGTGATCTGCGCGACGAGTGCGAAATAGTTCTTCCACCCCGGACCGCCATTGGCCGAGCGCTCCAGCATGGGGTGGCTGAAGGCAGCGATGATTTGTTCCACGCTCGGCCCCTCGGGACCGGCACCGGATTCGCAGGCATCCAGCTCGGCCATGCGAATCTGGTTGAGCACCTCGGCGCGGCGTAGCAGGACCGCGTCGAACAGCTCGCGCTTGCCGCCGAAATAATAGGTCACCAGGGCCGGGTCGGCATCTGCCTCCTTGGCGATGGCGCGGACTGTGACACCATGGAAGCCCTTGTTGGCAAAGAGCTTCTCGGCCGCATCCAGCAGGCGCTGCCGGGTGCGTTCTCCGCGCCTGTTCATTCGGCCGTCGGCCATGCTCGTCTGCCTCCCCGCAGCTTTCCGGGCTATGAAATGCCGGGCGCAACGTGTGTGTCGCCTTGGCAGCAGTCCTCCCCGATTTGCGGTGAAAAGTCTAATTCGGGTTGACTTTTCATTCAACGTTGAAAGTAATCGGGTCAAAAGCCCCTAAGGGCAACATAGCGATTCCATGGGAGGGAATTCAGAATGTCGTTGAAATCCACGATTCTCGGCGCGAGTGCTCTGGTATCGAGCCTGGCGTTCATGTCCATTGCAGCTCCGGCCGCTCTGGCTCAGGACGCGTCCGCCAATCTGCCGCAGGCCCGCGATACGATCACCGTGACCGCGCGCCGCCGTGAGGAGAGCATCCAGGATGCTCCGATCGCGGTGACTGCCGTCAGCGGCGACACGCTGGCCCAGATCGGCGCCATCGATCTGACCGACGTCCAGAAGCTGACACCGAACGCCACCATCGAAGTCGCCCGCGGCTCCAACTCCACGCTCATCGCCTTCATTCGCGGCGTGGGTCAGCAGGATCCGCTCTGGGGCTTCGAGCCGGGCGTCGGCCTCTATATCGACGATGTTTACGTCGCGCGTCCCCAAGGGGCAGTGCTCGACATCTTCGACATCGACCGTATCGAAGTGCTGCGCGGCCCGCAGGGCACGCTGTACGGCCGGAATACGATCGGCGGCGCGATCAAATACGTTACCGCGCGTCTCAGCGACGAGCCGGAATTCGAAGCTGGCGTGAGCGTGGGCTCGTACAACCAGCTCGACTACATGGCCAGCGGCTCGCTTCCTCTGAGCGACACGTTCGCGATCGGCGGCGCGGTGGCGCGCTATACGCGCGACGGCTTCGGTGAGAACCTGTATAGCGGCGCGGACCACTACAACAAGGACATCATCGCCGGGCGCATTTCGGCCGAATGGACCCCGACTGACGATCTGTTCTTCCGTCTGGCCTATGACCGCACCGAGGACGATTCCAACGCCAAGCACGGCTATCGCCTGATCCCGGGCGTCACGAATGGCGAGCCGGTGCTCGACGACGTCTACGATACCCGCGGCGGCGCCGGTGACGTGAACAGCGTCGAGACCGAGGGCCTGTCGCTGACCGCGGAATGGCAAGCCAATGACTGGCTGACGCTGAAGTCGATCACCGCCGGACGTGAGGATTACACCCAGACGCCGATCGATTTCGACGCGCTTCCGGTGAACGATTTCGACGTGCCGGCCTTCTACGAGAACGAGCAGTTCACGCAGGAATTCCAGGCCTTGTTCGACACCGGCCGCTGGTCGGGCGTCGCCGGCCTCTACTATCTGAACGGGGCCTATGAGGGCGCGTTCGACACGGTGCTCGGCAATCTCGGCGTCAACGCGCCGACCTATGGCGACGTGTCGAAAATCTCTCTCTCGGCCTATGCCGATGTCACCTACGACATCAACGACATGTGGTCGGTCTCCCTAGGCGGGCGCTATACCGAAGACACGACCCGCGCGACGGTGATCCGGCAGACCTATCTGGGCACGGCGACGACGCCCTTCCTCGGCGGCCCGGGCGGCCTGCTGCTGGCCACCGGCTCGAACTTCACCAGTGAGCGCACCGACGACCAGTTCTCGCCGCGCGTGAACGTGACTTACGAGCCCCTCGAAGACCTGTCGCTCTACGCGTCCTACTCGCAAGGCTTCAAGTCGGGCGGCTTCGACCCGCGCGGCAATGCCGGCCCGGCGGGCACGGTCCAATATGACGTGATCACCCGCGGCTTCGATCCGGAAATCGTGGACAGCTATGAAATCGGTGCCAAGGGTTCGCTGCTTGACGGCCGTCTCGTGTACCGCGCAGCAGCCTTCTACGCCGAATACACCGACCAGCAGATCACGGTTCAGACCTCCGAAGTCGACCCGGCCACCGGCCTGGACAGCTTCGTGTCCACCGTGCTGAACGCCGGTGAGTCCGAGTATATGGGCGTCGAACTGGAAGGCAGCGCCTTCCTGACCGACGCGTTGAGCCTCGACTACATGATCGGCTTCATCGATGCCGAGATCGTCGAGCTGGTCACCACACAGCCCGACCCGGTCACGGGCGACCCGGTCGATGTCGACATCTCCGATCAGTACGTGGTCCAGAACACGCCGGAATACACCTGGCGCCTGGCGGCGAACTACGACATGGCCGTTCCGGGCGGCTATGGCGATCTTCGTCTGACGGCCGGCGTGAGCTATCGCGACGACATCAACCTGTTCAACGTCCCCAATACCGGCGAGCCGGTCGCTCTGGCAGGCCTGCCGGGCACGCCGCTTCCGCCTCTGGACGAGAACACCTCCTACACCATGGTGGATGCCAGCGTGATCTGGGATTTCACCGAAAACTGGCGCTTCTCGCTGATCGGCCGCAACCTGACCGACGAAGAATACCGCGTCGCCGGGTATAATTTCGCCGGCTCCAATCAGCTGGGCGTGGACGGAGCCTATTCGGCCTTCTACGGCGACCCTCGTACCATCACCGCGAGTGTGCGCTTTACCTACTAGGCGCTCGCGCCGGGCAGACGCCGCTCACCTGCTGCAGGTGGGCGGCGTTTTTCTTTGCGCAGGCCGGTTTTCCCGGTCCATGGTGACGCCGACAAGACTGACAAGAATCTCTCGGGGAGGAAATTGATGGCGATTGAAAATCCGCCGCAAGTCGAAGCGCGCGCGCCGCGCCCGGCTTACCGCATGTATGTCATGGTCCTGCTTTTCCTGGTCTATGCCTTCAACTTTCTGGACCGGCAGATCATTTCCATTCTGGCCATACCGATTCAGGACGAGCTGGGCTTGTCCGACCGGCAGCTTGGCCTCCTGGGCGGAATTGCCTTCGCAGTCCTCTATTCAACGCTGGGCGTGCCGATTGCCTGGCTGGCCGACCGCACCAACCGGGTGTGGATTATTACCGGCGCCCTGACGATCTGGAGCGGCTTCACCGCGCTTTGCGGCTTCACCCAGAACTTCGCCCAGCTCTTCCTCTCCCGCGTCGGCGTGGGCATCGGGGAGGCGGGAGGCGTGGCCCCGTCCTATTCCCTCATCGCCGACTACTTTCCGCCACAGAGCCGGGCGAGGGCGCTGGCCTTCTATTCGCTCGGTATTCCGGTCGGCTCGGCGTTCGGTGTGGTTGCCGGCGCCCAGATTGCGGGCGGCGCGGTTTCTGAAAATCTCGACTGGCGCGCGGCCTTCATCATCGTAGGTCTGGCCGGCATCGTTCTGGCGCCGCTCTTCCGCCTGACCGTGCGCGAGCCGGCCCGCGGACAGCTGGACACCGTCAAGATGGATCTGGCGGCCAAGAAGCCGAGCTTCTTTGCGGTGATCGGCAAGCTCTACACCAAGCCGACCTTCTGGCTTCTCACCTTCGGGGCCTCGTGCTCGTCGATGATGGGCTATGGCGTCTTCTTCTGGCTGCCGAGCTTTTTCGCGCGCAGCTTCCAGCTCGGGATCATCGAGACCGGCTGGTTGTTCGGCGGCGTCCTCTTCGTCGGCGGCAGCCTGGGGATAATCCTGGGCGGTGTCCTGGGCGATCTCCTGGGCAAGAAATCGCTGTCCGCCTACGCGCGCGTGCCCGCGATCGCCTTCCTGATCACCTGCCCGCTCTACATCACGGGCGTGCTGGCGCCGAACCCGCTGATGTCGGTCATTCTCTTCCTGGTGCCGACCGCTCTGGGGCTGGCCTGGATCGGGCCGACGCTGTCGGCCTTCCAGCACCTGGTGCCCCCTTCGATGCGGACGACAGCCTCGTCGGTCTTCCTGTTGTTCAACAACCTGCTGGGGATCGGCGTCGGGATCTACGTGCTCGGAGAGCTGTCCACGCTGCTGACGCCGCACCTGGGCGACGAAGCGCTGCGTTGGTCGATCATCATCGGCTCGACGCTTTACCTGATCGCCGGCGGACTCTTCCTGATCGCATCCAAGACGATCCAGAAGGACTGGGAGGGCTAACGCCCCTCCCAGCCGCGAACAGAAAAAGGGCGCGCCAGCCGGGCGCGCCCTTTCTTCGTTCTGCGATCTCTATCGGCGTTTACGCCGCTTGGGAGACCATGCTCAGCGCATCGGCAAAGGCCGCAGTTGCGCTTTCGGCAGCATCCTCGCCTGAGCCGGCGAAGACTTCGCCGCGCATAGCCAGGGCCGCATCGCCTTCGACGCCTTCCTTCTCGGAGAGCTCGGAGAGCAGCTCGAGTGCCTCACCGGTGACCAAGACCGGTTTGCCGCTTTTCAGGAAGTCATGAACCAGAAGGCGGATGTCTTGGCTGGCGAGCAGCGCCTTGGTGCTGCGCTCGCCGCCGGGAATGACCAGGCCTTCGAATTTCTCGCTGCTCACGTCGCCAGGGGGGGTGTCGACGACGAAGTTCATTTCTTCACGTGTTTCCGAACGGCCCGAAACCAGTGACTTGTTCGGGCTGGCAATCAATGTACGAAAACCGGCGCGCTCGGCCTCGTGGGCGGCGCGATTGAAGTCGGGAACGTCGAACCCGTCTGCCAGCAGAGCCAGCACGAAGCCGGCTTCGCCGACCTGGTTGAGATCGATGCGCTTCTGACGAAAGTTCCGGTTCGGTCCGGCCATATATCCTCCAGTGCGCCGTTTTGACGGGCGCGGTTAATTCAGTAAAATGGGCGATGCTTTCAAGGTAAGTAACGGTCAGACCGGGTCAAGCGTTCCACAGCTTTTTCCTAGAAATTTACCTCTATTGGACGGCTGCAGCCGACTGTGGATAACTTCACTTATACCATGAAAACATGTCAGCAGACGGTGCAACCGGCCATGGCCTGCCGCGTTGGACTTTCAGTTTATTCAACTGACGGACTTGCGAGGGACATAACATATGTGCGGGATTGCCGGCGAAATCCGCTTCGACGGGGCGACACCCGATCTGGGTCGTCTACAGGCCATGGCCGATACGATGAACCGGCGCGGCCCCGACGGAGCCGGACTTTTTGCCCAACGCCAGACAGCGTTCGCGCACCGCCGCCTGAAGATCATCGATCTCAGCGATGCGGCCGAGCAGCCCATGGTGGACACCGATCTGGGCCTGTCTCTGGTCTTTAACGGCTGCATCTACAATCACCGCGAATTGCGCGCGGAGCTGGCCGGAGCGGGCTATCGCTTCTTCTCAAACGGCGACAGCGAAGTCCTGTTGAAGGCCTATCACCATTGGGGGGAGGATTTCGTCCACCACCTGAACGGCATGTTTGCCTTCGCCATTGCCGAACGCGAGAGCGGGCGTTTGCTGCTGGGCCGGGACCGTCTGGGTATCAAACCGCTCTATTTCAGCGAGAGCGACGGGTTTTTCCGCTTTGCCTCCTCTCTGCAGGCGCTCGCGCGCTATGACGACATCGATAAATCGCTCGATGCGGAAGCGCTCGCCTTCTATTTCAGCTTCCACGCCGTGGTGCCCCCGCCGTGGACGATCCTGAAGGGGGTGCGCAAGCTTCCCCCCGCGACGCTGATGCGCATCGAGCCGGACGGTCAGCGCAGCACGCGCCAGTACTGGGACATTCATTTCGGGGCGAAGGAAGACGAACGCAATTATTCCTACGCCGACTGGAAGGACCTGATCCATGTCGAGCTGCGCCAGGCGGTCAAGCGCCGTCTGGTCGCCGATGTCGATGTCGGGGTCCTGCTCTCCGGCGGCCTGGACTCCTCGCTGATCGTCGGGCTGCTGCACGAGGCCGGTCAGAAAGGGCTGAACACGTTCTCAATCGGTTTCGAGAGCGTTGGCGAAGAAAAGGGCGACGAGTTCGAATACTCCGACATCGTGGCCAGGCACTTCGACACACACCACACCCAGATTCAGATCGACACCAGCCGCACGCTGACCGAGCTCGACAACGCGATCGCCCAGATGTCCGAGCCGATGACGAGCCATGACTGCATCGGCTTCTATCTCCTGTCGGAGGAGGTGTCGAAACGCGTCAAGGTGGTCCAGTCGGGCCAGGGCGCGGACGAGGTGTTTGCCGGCTATCACTGGTATCCGCCCATGCTGGACACCAACGATGCAGTGAGCGCCTACGCAAAGGCCTTCTTCGATCGCGACCGGGCCGAGATGGGCGAATTGCTCAAGGACCGCTGGATGACGCGCGAGGACCTGCCGCGCCAGTTCGTCGAGGCGCATTTCACAAAGGGCGGCGCGGAGCGGCCCATCGACCAGGCGCTGCGCCTGGATACCCAGGTCATGCTGGCGGACGACCCGGTCAAGCGCGTGGACAACATGACCATGGCGTGGGGCCTGGAGGCGCGCGTGCCGTTCCTCGATCATGAGCTGGTCGAGGCTGCTGCGCGCGTCCCGGCCGAGTACAAGACCGCTCAGGACGGCAAGGGCATTTTGAAGGATATCGGGCGCGAGGTGATCCCCAGCGAGGTGATCGACCGGCCCAAGGGCTATTTCCCGGTCCCGGCGCTGAAATACCTGCGCGGGCCGTATCTGGAGAAGGTCCGCGACGCGGTCAATTCAAAGGGATTCCAGGACAAGGGGGTCGTCAATCCGGCCTATCTTGATAGGCTGCTGGACGATCCGGAAGCGCACATCACGCCTCTTCGCGGCTCGAAACTCTACCAGATCGGGCTGCTGGCGATGTGGCTCGAGACGCACGGCCTGTAGGAAGGGGTATCTCTTGACCGCCAGGAAACCGTCCGACCCGCCGCGCAAGGCGAAGGCCGTGCAGCACCGCCTCCAGCGCATGCGCGATCAGGGGCTGAAAGACCCGTTCACGAAGGGCGAGAAAACCTTCTCCGAACGCGTCAGCTCGGATGCGCTGATCGATTGCGGCTGGGGCAAGCTCATCTTCGGGCAGACCTTCACCGACCCCAAATCGGTGATCGACGCGCTGCGCGACGAATCCTCGGCGCAGCGCAATATCGGCTTCTATATCCGCGATCCGCACGTCGTCCTGTCCGTGGCCCCGCAAGAAGTCTTCCTCGACCCGTCCCACACCTATCGCCTGGACCTGGCCACCTATCGTGCCGGGAAAAGCCGGCCACGCGGGTATTTCATCCGGCGGCTATGCTCGGAAGCCGACGCGATCGCGGTCAACCGCATCTACGAGACGCACCAGATGGTGCCCGTCGATCCCGATTTCTTCTGGCACCAGCGCGACAGCCGGACGCTGAACTATCTTGTCGCGGAGGATGAGGAGACCGGAGAAATCATCGGCACCGTCACCGGCGTCGATCACGAGCGCGCGTTCGGTGATCCCGAACACGGATCGTCGCTATGGTGCCTCGCCGTCGAGGCGCGGACCCAGCACCCCGGCGTCGGCGAGGCGCTTGTGCGCCGCCTGTCGGAAGTCTTCCAGGCGCGCGGCTGCGCCTTCATGGATCTGTCCGTCCTGCACGATAATACCGGGGCCATCGCGCTGTACGAGAAGATCGGCTTCAAGCGCGTTCCCTTCTTCACGCTGAAGCGCAAGAACCCGATCAACGAGAAGCTGTTCATCGGCACGGCCCCCGAAGACTCGCTGAATATCTATGCGCGCATCATCGTCGACGAGGCGCGGCGCCGGGGAATCGGTGTCGAGATCCTCGATGTCGAAGGCGGGTATTTCCGCCTCAGCTTTGGCGGGCGGGCCGTCGTGTGCCGGGAGTCGCTGTGCGACCTGACTTCGGCGATCGCGATGAGCCGCTGCGACGACAAGGCGGCAACGCGCCGTCTGATGAAGCTCGCTCACGTTCCCGTTCCAGGCCAGATCAGCGCCAATGCAAGCGACGAGGAACTCTCCGCTTTCCTGGAAGAGCACAATCAGGTGGTCGTCAAGCCCGTGCGCGGAGAACAGGGCCGCGGGGTCGTGGTCGGCATCGATACGCTGGACGGCATACACGAGGCGATCAAGATGGCCCGGTCGGTCAGTCCGGAAGTCATCATCGAGGAATTCTGCCCGGGCGACGATCTGCGTGTCGTGGTCATCAATGACGAGGTGGTCGCGGCTGCGCTGCGCAAGCCGCCGGAAATCCGCGGCGACGGCAAACGCACGGTCCGCGATCTCATTGCCCGCCTGGCGCGCCGGCGTGAAGCCGCGACGCAGGGGGAATCCACCATTCCCCTCGACGAGGTGACGGTCCGCATCGTGCGCGATGGCGGATTCGAACTCGACGATGTGCTGGACGAGGGGCAAACGCTGCGCGTGCGCAAAACGGCGAACCTGCACACAGGCGGCGCGCTGCACGACGTCACCGATGTGCTCCATCCCGATATCGCGCGTAGCGCAGTCCGGGCCGCGCGCGCCATCGGCATTCCTGTGGTCGGGGTGGATTTCATGGTTGTCGCGCCGGACGGGCCGGACCACGTCTTCATCGAAGCCAATGAACGCCCGGGGCTTGCCAACCACGAGCCCCAGCCTACCGCGGAGCGGTTTATCGACCTTCTCTTCCCGCTCTCCGCGGTCAAACACAAGCAGCCGGAGGCTGACGCGTGAGCCAGATCGACGACCGCTATCTTTCCGACATGCTCAAGCAGCTGTTGGAGACACCGAGCCCGACCGGGTATACCGACGAAATTACAAGGCTGTGCTGCCGGGAGCTGGAACGGCTCAATATCGGCTACGAGATCACGCGGCGCGGCGCGATCCGCGCTCTGATCCGCGGCGGCGAGCGCCAGCCAGGGCGGGCCATTATCGGTCACATCGACACGCTGGGCGCGCAGGTCAAAGGCCTGAAAAGCAATGGCCGGCTTGAAGTGCGCATGATCGGCCACTGGTCGGCGCGTTTTGCCGAGGGCGCCCGCGTGAAGATATTCACTATCCATAACGACGCCTATCGCGGCACGATCCTGCCGCTCAAGGCGTCCGGTCACACGTTCGACGACGAGATCGATACCCAGGAGGTGTCCTGGGAGAATCTCGAGATCCGCGTCGATGTCCGTGCCGAGGACGAGAAGGACCTCAAGGCTATCGGCTTCGACATCGGCGACATGGTCGCGGTCGAGCCGCAGCCGGAATTCTTCGACAACGGGTTCATCGTCAGCCGCCATCTCGACGACAAGGGCGGGGTTGCGGCGATGTTTGCCGCCATGAAGTCGATCCGCGAATCCGATGTGGCCCTGCCGGTCGACGCCTATTTCCTGCTGAGCATAACCGAGGAGATCGGGCAGGGCGCCAGCGGCATCCTGACCAAGGACGTGGCCTCGCTGGTGGCCATCGATAACGGCACGGTCGCGCCGGGACAGAATTCGAGCGAGTACGGGGTGACGATCGCCATGGGCGACCAAGTCGGCCCGTTTGACTACCATCTGACCCAGAAGCTGATCCGGGTTTGCGAAGAGAACGATATCGAGTTCCAGCGCGACCTGTTCCGCTATTACCGCTCGGATTCGGCAAGCGCGATCGAGTCCGGCGAGGACGTGCGCACGGCGCTCGTAACCTTCGGGATCGACAGCTCGCACGGCTATGAGCGCACGCATATCCACTCGCTCCACTCGGTCGCTCGTCTCATTCGCGCCTATGTGTGTTCGGAGATCGAAATCCCGCGTGACAAGGACGATCTCGGCGATCTGTCCGGCTTCACCGAACAGCCCATGACCCCGCATGAAGACGAGAAGTGGGAGGGCCAGGACGACGCGCCGGAACGGCCCGGCGACAAGAGCTGACCCCCAGATTGGACTCCGTGGAAACTGCGGCCTCGCGTGTCAGCATCAAGCAGATCTGCACGCCGCTATTGTGTTAGCGCGCTAACACGCTATATCGACCTCAGGATAAGCGGGGAGACGCGACATGACTCGGTCCGAGGACAAATCCGGCCTGCGCCGCACAGGGTCGAACGCAACCGATCTTGACGATCTGTGCCGCGCCCTGCTGGCGACGGGAACGCTGGAAGACATGCGCCGCTTCCTGCTCGACCTGACGACGCCGGGTGAGCTTTCCGCGCTGGCCGAACGTTGGCAGGTCGCGCTGCAGCTCGATGCCGGGGACAAATCCTATCGCGAAATCAGCGCCGAGACCGGGGTCAGCACGACGACCGTGACGCGCGTCGCCCGGTTTCTCGCGCAGGAACCGCATCAGGGATACCGCCTGGTGCTCGATCGATTGAAGGAGAGCGGCCAATGAGCCCCGACCGTCTGACCCTGGCCGTGCAGAAGAAGGGCCGGCTGTTCGAAGGCAGCGAAGACCTGCTAAAGCGTGCCGGGGTGAAGTTGGCCTATGCGCGTGATGCACTGCTGCGCCGGGCCGAGAACATGCCGCTGGACGTCATGTTCATCCGCGATGACGACATCCCGAACTTCGTGGCGAGCGGCGCGTGCGATTACGGCATTGTCGGGGAGAACGTGCTGTACGAGATGGCGAGCCGCCTGCCGCGCGTGGCCAGGCTGGAAACCGTGACGAAGCTGGGTTTCGCCAAGTGCAAGCTGAAGCTCGCGGCCCCGAATGAGGGGGTGATCCAGCGGGTCGAGGACCTTGCCGGAAAGACGATCGCCACGACCTATCCCGGCCTGACGGACAAGTTTCTGAAAGAGCGCGGCATCGAGGCGGAGATCATCGAAATGGGCGGCTCGGTCGAGGTCGCGCCGCGCATGGGTATTGCCGACGCCATCTGCGACCTGGTCTCGACCGGCGCGACGCTGGAGGCCAACGGTCTGGTCGCGTTCGAGACCGTGCTGGAAAGCGAAGCCGTGCTGATCCGGGGTCCGCGGGCGGCTCAGAATGGCGCGGCCCAGACCGCGGAGCTGCTGATCGAGCGCTTCCAGGGCGTCATCGCCTCGCGCCAGACCAAGTACATTCTTCTTAATGCCCCGAAAGACCGGCTGGACGAGATCCGCGCCATCCTGCCCGGCTCGGACGCGCCGACCGTGGCGCAGATCGTCGGGCGCGACGATGTGGTCGCCGTGCATGCGGTGTGCACCGAGGCGGTGTTCTGGTCGACGCTGGAGCAGCTCAAGGGCGCGGGTGCGCGCTCCATTCTCGTGATGCCGATCGAAAAGATGATGGCCTGATCATGCTGGACCGCATTGTCTGGAACACCGCCAGCGAGGCGGAGCGCGCGCGCGCTCTGTCGCGTCCGAGCGAAAGCGCCGAGGCGTTCGAAACCGCGCAGACCATCGTGGACGAGGTGCGCCGCGACGGCGAAACGGCGGTCCGTGCCTGGGCGGAGAAGCTCGACCGCTGGGCGCCGGCCTCCTTCCGCGTACCGGCCAGCGAGCTTGAGGCCGCGGCCCAAGCTCTCTCTGAGGCTGATCGCGAGGCCATCCTGGCGGCGGCCGATGCGGTGCGCCGCTTTCACGCCGAGCAGGGCTACCGCGCCTATGAGGTGGAGACCTGGCCTGGTGGACGCGCGCAGCGCCGTGTAACACCGATCGATGTCGCCGGGCTCTACGTGCCTGCCGGCACTGCGCCGCTGGTCTCGACGCTCATCATGCTCGCCATTCCGGCCCAGCTTGCCGGCGTGCCGCGGATCGCGGTCATCGCACCGCCGCGCAAGGGTGAGGGCGTGGAGCCGACCGTGCTCGCGGCTGCCGCATTGCTGGGCGTGGACGAGGTCTACGCCATTGGCGGCGCGCATGGCGTCGCGGCACTGGGCTTCGGCGTGGCGGGTCTGCCGAAAGCAGACCGGATATTCGGACCCGGCAACGCCTATGTCGCCGCGGCCAAGGCGATCCTGGCCCAGACGGCGGGCGGAGCGGCTGCCGATCTGCCCGCCGGGCCGAGCGAGGTTCTGGTCATTGCCGACGACAACGCCGATCCCGATTTCGTCGCGTCCGACCTCTTAAGCCAGGCCGAGCATGACGTGCTGGCCCAGGTGGTACTGATCGCCTTCTCGGAAGCCTTCGTTGACCGTGTCGAGGCGGCGCTGGATCGCCAGCTGGCAGACCTGCCGCGCGCCGGGACGGCCCGCGCAGCGCTGGCCAACTCGCGCGTGCTTCTGGTTGCCGACGAGCAGGAAGCCGCCGACGCAGCCAATGCCTATGCCGCCGAACACCTGATCATCCAGACTCGCGATCCGCGCGCCCTTTCCGAGCGTGTGCGCCACGCCGGATCGGTCTTTCTCGGCCCCTGGACGCCGGAAGCGGCCGGGGACTATGCCGCCGGACCCAATCACGCCCTGCCGACCGCCGGAGCGGCGCGCGCCTATGGCGGCGTGACGGTGGAGATGTTCCAGAAGACCACAACGGTGCTTGAGCTGTCGCGCGAGGCTGCTTGCTCGATCGCGCCCGTGGTCGAGCGCCTGGCCGGGCTGGAGGGGCTGGATGCCCACCGTATCGCCATGAAGCTGCGCCGCGAGCGCGCGGAGGCCGAACAATGAGCGGATTTCTCGACCTGTCTGCCGGCAGTGCCCAGAAGGCGCGACGTGACGAGGTCAGGCTGCGCGAGCGGCTGGCGGCAATTCTCGACTGCCCGACCGAACGCCTGGCCCTTACGATCAGCCCGGATGAGGCAAGGCGCGCGCTGGCCGGTGCCGGGCTGGACATTGACGAGGACCGGGCCGGCGAGGGCGCGCTGTCGCTCGATCGCCCTGCCGGGAACGCGACAACGCTGGTCCAGGTGGGGCCAGAGGCGGCCCCGGTCACCGCGATTGTCTTTGCGAACGCGGCTGACGCCGATAGCCTTTCAGGCCGCCTGCCGGGCTTGCCGCCTCTGCTGGTCCAGGCCGGGCTGGATGCGCTGTCACCCGGTGCGCGCATGAAGGCCGTGGCCGATCGGGCCGAACGCGACCGCGTGCTGGCCACGCTGGCTGCCCGCCTGGGCGAGGAAGCCGGCCTTGGCGGCGCGTCCTGCGTGCCCGAAGGGTTGAGCCTCGACATCACAGATCAGGCCGCGACGCGGTTGGGTCTGGGCCTCGAAGTGCGTGACGGCCGCGCGATTGCCCATGTCGAGGATGCGGCAGCGGCCCGCGCCCTGGCTCAGCATCTCGGCGTGTCGGCCTCCCTGCGGGCGGCCTCGGTGCGCCGGACGACCAAGGAAACCGATATTGCGCTTGCCATCGACCTCGACGGCGAAGGCGCCTCGGTCTCCACCGGGGTCCACTTCTTCGATCACATGCTCGAGCAGATCGCGCGCCATGCCGGTATCGGCCTGCAGGTGTCGTGCGAGGGCGATGTGGAGGTCGATGCCCACCACACGATCGAGGATGTGTGCCTGGCCCTCGGTGACGGGTTGCGTCAGGCGCTGGGCGACAAGCGCGGCATTGGACGCTTCGGCTTTGCGCTGCCCATGGACGAGACCCGCGCCAGCGTGTGGATCGACCTGTCCGGGCGGCCCTATTTCCGCTTCGACGGCAGCATACCCGGCGAGCGCGTCGGCGACTTTCCCGTCGAGATGGCGCCGCATGCCTTTCGCTCGATCTCCGAGACGCTCAAGGCTTCGATCCATGTCGAGGTGGATGGCGAGAATGCCCACCACCTCATCGAATCTGCCTTCAAGGCATTCGGACGCGCCCTGCGTCAGGCGATCCGGATCGAGGACGATGCGCTGCCCTCGACCAAGGGGGTGTTGTGAGGATGACCACCGCCATCATCGACACCTCGACGGCCAACATCGCCTCGGTGCGCTTTGCGCTGGAACGGATGGACGCGCCCTACGTGCTCGCGGCGACACCCGAGGAGGCAGCGGGCTGTGCGCGCCTGATCCTGCCCGGCGTCGGCGCGGCGGGGCCCGCCATGGCACGGCTGAACGCGTCGGGCTGGAGCGCAGCTTTGCGCGAGGAGCGCCGGCCCGTGCTGGGCGTGTGCCTGGGCATGCAGCTCCTGTTCGAGCATTCCGACGAAAGCGATGTCGCGCTTCTCGGGCTGATCCCTGGACGGGTCGAACGGCTCGATCCGGGCGCGGACGGTCCCTGGCCTCACATGGGCTGGAACGCGCTCGATGAGCTGGCCGAAGACGAGCCGCTTCTGGCCGGAATTGCGCCCGGCGACCGGGTCTATTTCGTGCACGGATTCTATGTGGCGCCGGGCGAACATGCCCGCGCACAGACCCGTTACGGGTCTCCGGTCACCGCCATCGCGCGCAAGGACAATATCGCGGGATGCCAGTTTCACCCGGAACGTTCCGCCAAGATTGGCGCCCGGATTCTCTCTAATTTCATAAAGGGATAGAGATGATACTTTATCCAGCAATCGATGTTCTGGACGGCCAGGTGGTGCGTCTGGAAAAGGGCGACTTCAACGCCGTGACCGAGTATGGCGACGATCCTGTCGCGGTCGCTGAAGGCTATCTGAAAGCCGGAGCGAGCTGGCTGCACATGGTCGACCTGTCCGGCGCGCGCGACGGCGCCCGGCGCCAGGGCGATCTGGTCGCCAGGATCACCGCGACCGGCATCAAGGTGCAGACCGGCGGCGGCGTGCGCTCGCGCGCCGACGTCGAGGCCATCCTGGAGGCGGGAGCATCGCGAGCCGTCGTGGGAAGCCTCGCCGTGACGTCGCCGCAGACCGTGATCGGCTGGCTGAACGAGTTCGGGCCGGAGGCGATTACCGCCGCCTTCGACGTGCGCATTGTCAACGCCACGCCCTATCCGACCGCCAAGGGCTGGACCGAAGTGTCCGCGCGTACGCTCGGCGAATTGCTGGAAGACTATCGCCGGGCCGAGCTGAGCCACGCCCTGGTCACCGATGTGGGCCGGGACGGCATGTTGCAGGGTCCCAATACCGAGCTCTACCGCGATCTGGGGCTGGCCCGGCCGGACCTGCGCTGGCAGGCCTCGGGCGGTGTGTCTTCGCTGGACGACCTCACCGCGCTGAAAGAGGCGGGCGCCGATGGCGCGATCATCGGCAAGGCCCTGTTCGAGGGGCGGTTCACGCTGGAAGAAGCCTTGTCATGCTAGCGCGGCGCATCATTCCCTGCCTGGACGTGCGCGACGGGCGCGTGGTCAAGGGCGTGCGCTTTCGCGACCATGTCGACATGGGCGACATCGTGGAGCTGGCCACACGCTATGCGAGCGAGGGCGCGGACGAGCTGGTCTTTTACGACATCACCGCCAGCCCGCAGGAGCGGGCCGTGGAGCCGGAATGGGTCAGCCGCGTGGCGCGTGCCATCGACATCCCGTTCGCGGTGGCCGGTGGAATCCGCAGCGTCGACGATGCGCGCGCGCGCCTGTTTGCCGGGGCGGACAAGATCTCGGTCAATACGCCGGCTCTGCGCGATCCGGACCTGATCGACCGTCTGGCCCGCGAATTCGGCTCGCAATGCGTGGTCTCCGGCATCGACAGCCGCGTGATCGAGGGCGAATGGCGCATACACCAGAATACCGGCGATCCCGACAAGACCGAGATCAGCCATCGCCGCACGCTCGACTGGATCGGGGAGGTCACGGAGCGGGGCGCAGGCGAAGTTGTGCTCAACTGTATGGACCAGGACGGGGTGCGCGAGGGCTATGACGTGGACCAGCTCGCCGCGGCGCGCGCGATCTGCCCGGTTCCCCTGATCGCCTCGGGCGGGGCGGGCGCGATCGAGCATTTCGAAGCGGTCTTCAGGATCGCGAATGTCGACGGTGCGCTGGCCGCCAGCGTGTTTCACAAGCAGATCATCGAGATCGGCGCACTCAAGGCCGCGCTGAAAGACCAGGGTGTGGAGGTCCGGCTATGAGCAGAATCGAGTTCGATGCCGGACAGGTGGACTTCGCCAAGTCCGGCGGACTGGTGCCCGCCATCGTCCAGAGCGTCCAGACCGGCGAGGTGCTGATGCTCGGCTACATGAACCGTGAGGCGTTGGATCACACGCTGAAGACCGGCAGTGTGACCTTCTTCTCCCGCTCCAAGGAGCGCCTCTGGACCAAGGGCGAGACCAGCGGCAACACGCTGGAGCTTGTCTCGGTCGCGCTCGATTGCGACCGCGATACCTTGCTGGTTCAGGCGCGTGCCAACGGGCCGACCTGCCATACCGGAACCCGGTCCTGCTTCGGTGAGACGCCGGGCCCGGAGCTGGCTTTCTTCGGAGAGCTGGAAGCGGTGATCGCGCAGCGCGCCGATGCCAACCCTGACGACAGCTATACCGCGCGCCTTCTGGGCAAGGGCATGCTGAAGGTCGCGCAGAAGGTCGGGGAAGAGGGCGTGGAGACCGCGCTCGCGGCAACGAATGAGGACGATGACGCGTTGCTGGGCGAAGCCTCGGACCTGGTCTTCCACCTGCTCGTGCTGCTGCGCGCACGGGGGCTGACCCTGGCCGATGTGAGCCGCACGCTTCAGGGCCGCCATCGCGGCCAGACGTGAACGCGCATTGAAGCGGGGTCGCGCACCGGCTATCTCCAGCCCCAACGAGATTTAACCCGCAACGTACGAGACCCGACATGTCCGAGAGCTTTTACGACCGTCTGAAAGAGACCCTGGAAGAGATCGAATCCGACGGGCTCTACAAGCGCGAACGGGTCATCACCTCGCAGCAGTTTTCCGAGATCGACGTCAAGGCGGACGGCGGTACCGACCACGTCATCAATCTGTGCGCCAACAATTATCTGGGGCTGGCGAACCGGCCCGAACTGATCGATGCGGCCAAGATCGCGCTCGACCGGCACGGCTTCGGCATGGCGTCGGTGCGCTTCATCTGCGGCACGCAGGACATTCACCGCGAGCTGGAAGCCCGGCTCGCACAATGGCTCGGCAAGGAGGACACCATCCTCTATGCCGCGGCCTTCGATGCGAATGGCGGGCTGTTCGAGCCCCTGCTGGGTCCCGATGACGCGATCGTCTCCGATGCGCTCAACCATGCCTCGATCATTGACGGCATCCGCCTGTGCAAGGCCAAGCGCTACCGGTACGCCAATTCGGACATGGACGATCTGGAGGCCCAGCTGAAGCAGGCGCGCGAGGACGGCGCGAGGACCATCCTGATCGCGACCGACGGCGTGTTCTCGATGGACGGCTATATCGCCAAGCTCGACCAGATTGCGGCGCTGGCAAAAAAGTATGACGCGCTGACCATGGTCGATGATTGCCACTCGCATGGCTTCATGGGCGAGAAGGGGCGCGGCACGCCGGACCATTGCGGTGTGCTGGACAAGATCGACATCATCACCGGCACGCTGGGCAAGGCTCTGGGCGGCGCGATGGGCGGCTTTACCTGCGCGCGTCAGGAGGTCATCGACATCCTGCGCCAGCGCTCGCGGCCCTATCTCTTCTCCAATTCGCTCGCGCCCTCCATCGTCGGGGCCAGCCTGACGGCGCTCGACCTGGTGGAGAACGGCGATTCCCTGCGCGCGCAGCTCTTCGACAATACCAAGCGCTTCCGCATGGGGATGACCGAGGCCGGCTTCGATCTTCTGCCCGGGGAGCACCCGATCGTGCCGGTCATGCTGGGCGATGCGGCGCTGAGCCAGAAGATGGCAAACGCCCTGATGGAGGAAGGCGTCTACGTGATCGGCTTCTTCTATCCGGTTGTGCCCAAGGGTCAGGCGCGTATCCGCACCCAGATGAGCGCGGCCCACACCTCCGAACAGATCGACCGCGCCGTTGCCGCCTTTACCAAGGTCGGCAAGTCGCTCGGGGTGATCTGATGAGCGCCGGGCGGCTGGCGCTGACCGAGCGGTTTGATTTTAACGGACATGCCGTCGCCTATGGCACGATCGGTCCGGCCGACGCGCTGCCGGTCTTCCTGCTGCACGGCACGCCGTTCAACAGTCAGGTCTGGCGGCGCATTGCTCCCTGGATCGCTCGTGACCGGCGCGTGATCTTTCACGATTTGCTGGGCTACGGAAAAAGCGACAAGCCGGACGCGGACGTGTCGCTCGGCGTTCAGAACGCGGTCTTTGCCCGGCTGCTCGAGCATCTCCAGGTCGAAAGCCCCGATGTGGTCGCCCATGATTTTGGCGGATGCACCGCGCTGCGCGCCCATCTGCTCGACGCGGTGGACTATAACAGCCTGACATTGATCGACCCTGTGGCCGTGCGGCCCTGGGGCTCGCCTTTCGTCCAGCATGTGCGCGAGCATGAGGCCGCCTTTGCCGGCATGCCGGCCTACATGCATGAGGCGGTGCTGCGCGCCTATTTGCAGACGGCGGCCCACCGGCCACTCGGCAAGGAAGCGATGGGCGACTATCTCGCACCCTGGACCGGGGAGGCCGGCCAGCGCGGCTTCTACCGCCAGATCACGCAGATGGACCAGAGATATACCGACGAGATCGAGGGGCGGTATTCCGAGATACGCTGTCCGCTGCAGATCCTGTGGGGTGAAAAGGACGAGTGGATCCCGATCGCGCACGGGCGCCGCTTCGCCAAAATGACGCCGGCAGGATCGCTCCTGCCGATTGCGCGCGCCGGCCACCTCGTACACGATGATGCCCCGGAGGCGATCGTCGCCGCCGTACTGCCCTTCCTGGAGCGATACGCCCGCGAAGCCTAGCGCTCTCCTGACGCGTCCTTGCAGCGCCACCCTGGGGAACTTGTGACGGGCCTGACGCGTACATCCTGCTGGATATGTCTGAAGGAGACGCTCAATGATCCGCACGATCACGCTTTTGGCCTCGGTAAGCGCGCTTGCGCTCGCGGCCTGCAGTGACGACAGCTACGAGACCGACACCGATACCGACATGGATACGTCCGCCGAGATGAATTCGGCGATGGGTGACGAAGCCGACGGCGAGACCGATGGCGAGCTCGACGAGGGCATGCGCTACGAGAGCGGCGAGGACGCCGCCGATGACGATCTGGGTCAGAGCCCGCCGGTCAATTTCGCCCAGGACACCGCCTCCGTGCCGGCTGGCCTGACCGCTGCGGTCGTGGCCGGTCTGAGCGGCGACGTAGACGCCTATGTGCGCAATGTCGCGCTTGGCAACGAGTATGAGATCCAGGCCGGACGCATCGCCATGGAGCGGGGTAATTCCGAAGAGGTCCGCCAGCTCGGCGAGATGATCGCGGCCGACCATGAGCAGCTCCAGACCGAGCTGCGCACCGCGGTCGAGGCGGCGGGTCTCGATTTTGACCTGCCGACCGAACTTGAAGGCCGCCGGCAAGGCATGATCGACAATCTGAACGCCGCGGCGGACATGGATTTCGATGCCGCCTTCCTGTCCCAGCAGGAATCTGCGCATGTCGAAGCGGTCGCGCTGCATGAAGGCTTTGAAGCCTCCGGCGATGTCGACGCGCTGACCGACTATGCCGGCGCTACCGGCAACGTGGTCCAGGGCCATCTCGACGAGGTCACCGCGCATCTGGGCGCCGCCGTAGACGGCGACTAGAGCAATTTCATTGATTTCAGAGTCGCGAGGGATTCACACGGGGCGCGAAGTATGATTCTTGGAGTGTCATCGT
>NZ_CAMZOJ010000005.1:0-2639 GCF_947331485.1 Marinicauda sp. Alg238-R41
GACCGGGGTCCGCACCTGGCGCGCGCAGATCATGTGGCGTGCGGCCATGCTGGCTGACGACACAATCCCGGCCGCGCGGCGGCTGCGCTTCCTGTTCACCGAGTAACCGCCCACTAGCGAACGCCGTTCGTTCCAGCCCGCTTCGGCGGGCTTTTTCATGCCCGAACTCAGGAGACCCGGCATGCCTACAGTCCGACAAATCGCCGATAACGAATGGGTCTTGCTTCTGAGCAGGGCTGCCGCCGCATTGGCCGTTCCCGGCGTGATCGGGGCGTTTCTCTTCGCCTGGAACATGAACGCTCAACAGGCGGTCGTGACAGACAACCTCGCGCGTCATGAGACACAGATCAACGCCAACACAATGGCGCTGACCAGGGCCGCGACCCGTGACGATATCGCCCGGATGGAAGCGCGGATCATCTCGCAGATCGAATCCTTGCGCGAAGATCAGAGGGCCGACAGGAACCGGCCGCAATGACCGACGACCGGGCGATGCGCGGCCCCGGCGAATACTGACCGCCGCGCATTTTTCAGGAGATTGAGATGAAAGACCTTATGGATGCGCTCGCGCGCAGCCCGTGGACGATGGCTGCCTTGGCTGCCGTCCTGGCCGGGCTCGCACTTTTGGCAGGCGGTGTCGCCGCCTTCGTCGGAGGTGGCGCACTCGCCAAAGCGGCCACAACCCTGATCGCCGTCGCGGTCTGGCTGCTGGGCCTGCAAATCGCCCGCTACGCGCGCGCGCTCTTCACCCGCAACGATGCTCGATACGAGGCCATCACCAATGACCCGCTTTCTCTTGCTGTGCTTCGTGGGAGCTTTGCCATCGGCGGGGCTCTCATTACCGCCTTCGTCTTCGGCTGATCTGCCCGGCCGGTTCGCTGCCTGCGCGCCCTACGAGACGATGGCTGAAGATGCCGTCGAGCTCTACTGGCCGGCCGGGTTTCAGTATCCGCGCGCATGGCTCTCGCAAATGTATCAGGAGAGCCTCTGCGATCCCCAGGCCGTCAGCCCCGCAGGCGCGGCGGGGATCGCTCAGTTCATGCCGGCCACGTGGTCTGACATGGAGACCCGCTTCGGCCTGGACGCGAACCCGCATTCCGACCTCGCCGTGGAATGGGGCGCTTACTACCAGGCGAGGATGATGGCGGTCTGGGCCGGGCGTCCGCGTCCGGCCCTCGAACGCTGGCATCTGGGGCTGGCGTCCTACAACGCGGGCGCAGGCAACATCATCGCCGCGCAGGCCGAATGCGACGGGGCCCGCGACTGGCAGGACATCAGACCCTGCCTGCCGGAGGTGACCGGCCGCCACGCGGCGGAAACCCGGACCTATGTGGAGAGGACGCGCAGATGGACATGCGAGATGACCTCGTCGCGCCTCGACCGGCCAAACGGACTCGAGTGCTCACCGCGCTGAGACGCGGGCTCGCCTTCACGGTCGCGGGTCTGGCTGTTGCGCTGGTGATTGCAGCGTTCGGGTTGGGCTGGATCGCCTGGAAGATTGAAAGGAGGCAAGGATGCTGAAGCTCATACCCTTGCCCGCATGGACCGCCGCTGGCGCTGTCGCGCTCATGGCCGTGCCGCTGGGCGTGCAGACCGTGCGGCTGGGATCGGCCCATGACCGGATCGAAACTCTGGACGAGCGCATAGAGGACATGAGCGCTCGCCTGGCGGTTTGCCGTGGCAATGTCGCGGGGCTGTCCGCCTCGCTGGACGATCAGAACGCCGCGGTCTCCGAACTGGAGGCGCAGGCCTCCGCGCAGATTGCCGAGTATGAAGCCTCAGCCGCACAGGCGAGGGCCGATGCCGAGGCGGCAAGGGCAAGAGCGCGGGACATTCTCGACCGGCCGATCCAGGGCGCGACGGTGTGTGAGCGAGTGCTTGACGTAGATGCGGCTGTAATGACGGAGCTTGAGGGCTAGGCCGGAGGCTCAAGAGCAGGGACTTCGGGCCAGTCATCACTCGCAAACGACGAATAAGCGTAAACAGCCTCGGCATACTTCACTGTGTGCAGCCGATAAGACGCGCTACCGTCTTCGTGCTCTTGAATCGGAATGAACTCCAGAGGACCGAGAGTGCGCCCGTTTAGCTCCAGGTTCGCCCGAAAGGGGATGGCCTTGCCGAGCGCGCGCTGAACCGCATGAGGCGCGAGGCGGGCTGTGTCCGGGGTCATACTCATTGGGTTGCCTCACCTCTCCAGTGCTGCGGGCGCAGGACCAATATACTCAATGCCCTGCGGAAGAGGATCAGGAACTGTCTCAGGGTCGCAATCAAGAAACCATACCTGCTCGGCAATTGGGTGGGACTGAAAGCCGCTCCACCGCAGGCCGAGCGACCGGCCATAATCCGCCGCGCTGCGAAAGCCCTTCGGCACATCGAACACGTGACAGCGAAGATTGATGCTCATCGTCTGACCCTTTCAGTGCTGCGCCATCATAAAGGTTCCTACCCATGAAAGCTATCCTTGCGGCCCTTGGCCTATCTCTGGCCGGATGCGCGTCTGTGGCGTCTCCTGAGCCGATTGTGCGGACAGTCGAGGTCCGCGTCCCGGTTCCGGTCCCGTGCGTTCCCGCCGATGCCGACCTCACAGGCCCGGATTATCCCGATACTGACGCGGAATTGCTCGCCGCCGAGGATGCTGC
>NZ_CAMZOJ010000006.1:0-1061 GCF_947331485.1 Marinicauda sp. Alg238-R41
CTAGAGCATTTTCATTCTAATCGAGGTCATATCCGCAGGCTTGGAAGTAGTTGATGCATTCGGCTGGCGTGATGGCGTCGATAGCAGTGGCAACAGCGCTGTAGAGGTCATCGACGGTGCGGGCGGCAGCCTTGCGCAACAGGGCTTTGAGCTTTGAGAAGGCTTTCTCTATCGGGTTGAAGTCGGGACTGTATGGCGGCAGGTAGAGCAGGCTGGCGCCAGCCGCTTCGATGGCGTCGCGCACGCCGGCGACCTTGTGGGCCGGCAGGTTGTCCATGACGACGATGTCGCCGGGTTCCAGTTCGCGCACCAGCATGCCCTCCACCCAGGTCAGGAAGGTTTCGCCGTTCATCGCGCCGTCCACGAGGGCGGGCGCGGCCACACCGTTCAGGCGCAGCCCGGCTGTGAAGGTGATCGTCTTCCAGTGGCCGTGCGGGATCGGGGCCCGGCAGCGTTCGCCTCTCGGCGCGCGGCCGTACAAGCGCGCCATCTTGGTCGACACCCCGCTTTCGTCGATGAAGACCAGTCGTTCGGGGTCCAGCTCCGGCTGGCGCTCGAACCAGCTCACGCGGCGGACATGGACGTCCGGCCGGGTCTGCTCGGCCGCGTGGCCCGTCTTTTTTTAAAAGTCTGCCCGCGCCGGTCGAGAAAGTACCATAACGTGCTTTGTTGCACGCGCAGGCCATGGGCCGCCTCAAGGCGCTCGGCCATTTCCGCCAGCGTGATGTCGGCGCGTTCATCGATCAGATCGAGCAGGAAAGCCTCGTGCGCATCCAGACAGGACCGGCCCGGATTACCCTTCTTGCCCGGCGTCACGCTGCCGGTGCGCCGGTAAAGCCGCACCCAGCTGCCCACCGTCGACTTGCCCACACAGAACCGTCGGCCCGCCTCGGCCGTGGACACCCCGTCCTCGACGACCGCCTGTACCACCCGCCAGCGCAGATCCTCGCTCATCGCCCGTGCCATCCAGACCCTCCCGGTTCAACGATGACACTCCAAGAATCATACTTCGCGCCCCGTGTGAATCCCTCGCGACTCTGAAATCAATGAAATTGCTCTAG